>NZ_CP099466.1:0-1200000 GCF_023921125.1 Arthrobacter caoxuetaonis | reverse complement strand
GAATTCATCGAAGCGCACCCGCCCCTGGCCGTTGAACTTGCCCTGCAGCGGTGTGACCGCCTCCATCAGGTTCCGGACCAGCTGGCCCAGGTCCTCGTTGGAGTGCCCCGTCTGCTGCGTCAGTGTTCCAAGGGTCGAGGACCCCATATCGAATTTCATGTCAAACCACCTTCGGCACCTGCGTGCCCTCGTCCGGTCATTCCCCCCGCTGCCGTCCGGGCCGGCGAGTGCCAAGCCGTTCCGCTGAGCGGTACCCCACCATCCAAGCCGTATACGGAATCTGACGCAATGGGGAGAACTACCCATGTGGATAAGCCTCCCGCCGGCGCGGGCTGCGGCCCGTCATCTGGCAGGATATGTAGCGTATCTGTAGTTGGGGGGAGGCACATCATCGCAAACGACTACGACAACCAGCTCATCGAGTCTGTGGCGGTCCGCCGGAACCGGCTGCTCACTGCCTTGCTCTACGGCAACAACCCCAACGAACGCCGCTGGGCGGACACCGTGAAGCTCTTCCTGTTCAGCATTGCCGTTGCGGCCCTGATCGCAGCGGTGTGCGTCGGCTATTCCTTCGTCACGAACCTGCTGGAGCAGAACCGGGCCAAGCAGGAACAGCAGCAGCAGCAAAGCAGCGCAGGGGCACTCGGCGGAGTGCACGACGGCGGTACGGCCTCTGCCTCAATCCCCTTCCTAAGCATCGAGACAGGAGCCTGGCAGCCATGGCGCATGCCTATACACGGGTGACACTGGTTGGCCGGCAGCGCCATCTGGATTTACTGCTGCCCTCTGACCAGCCGGTGGCAGCCCTCATGCCCCAGGTCCTGGAACTGCTGGGCGACGAGCCCTCCGAGGATGTGGCCGCCAAGGTCCTGGTCGCCCCCGACGGCACAGAGCTCACTCCCGGCGACACCCTGGCCGGAGCCGACGTCCTGGATGGGACCTCCCTGCAGCTCTGCAACGCTTCCGAGGCTCCCCCGGCCCCGATTGTCTACGACGTTACGGACCTGGTAGTCGCCGAAACCGAAGCAGTGCGCGGACGGTGGAACCAGCACTGGAAGAACGCCTGTGCAGGAGTATTCGCCGCCGTGGGTCTCTGGACCGGGGCCGAACTGCTGCTTGAGGCGCTTGCTCCGGGCTCAGCCTGGTGGCTCCTTGCCGCCCTTTCCCTCCTGACCAGCGGCGCCGGGGTTCTCCTGGCACGGCGGAGCCCAGTCTCGCCCGTGGGGCCGGCTGCGCTGGGTGCGGCATGGCTCATCGGCCTTGGATCATCCCTTCACGCCGCGGGGATCCTCGGCGGAGAAGGGGCTGAGGACTACAGGCGTGCCGGCCTGATCCTCGCCGGGGCAACCGTCGTGGCATTGATGGCCCTGGGAGCAGCAAACCGCCAGCCCAAAGCCATGTACACCGGCGCGCTTGTGAGCGTGTTGGCCGCGGCCGGCTGGAGCGCGGCCGTCGCCGCCACCGGCAGCGCGGTCCAGGCCTCCGCTTTAGCCGGGATCGCCAGTGTGCTGCTGCTTGGGCTGCTTCCGGGCCTGGCGCTGGCAGCCTCCGGCCTCGCTGCACTTGATGACCAGCGTGCCAAGGGCGGCCAGGTGGGCCGTCCCGATGCCCTGGAGTCCGTCGCCTCCGCACACACCGGGCTCGCTGTGGGCGCAGCTGTCACCGCTGCCTCCGCTGCCCTGGCGTTCTGGCTGCTGGGCACGGACAGCGAACAGCAGGCCTGGTCGCTTCCGCTCCTCGCCGTCCTCACACTGGCAGTGTTCCTGCGTGCCCGGGCTTTCCCGCTGGCACCGGAACGGCTGGCACTGTACGCCGCCACCGCCGTCGGACTCGCTGCCCTGATGGCAGGCAGCAGCCGCTGGTTCGCCGGGCAGCCCTGGGTTACCGGAGCACTGGTCCTGGCCTTGGCGGCAGCCGTATGGATTGCCCTGTCCCTAAACCTGCCGGACCACACCCAGGCGAGGTTCCGCCTGGCGGCCAAGCGGCTGGAAACCCTGGCGATCCTCGCCTCCGTTCCCCTCGCGGCAGGCATGTTCGGTATCTTCGCCCAACTGCTGGAGAGCTTCTAGATGACATCCATGGATCCCAGCGGAGGCTTCGGCGCACCTGGTCCGGTCTCCGACGACGGTTTCGAGTCCACACCGCAGCGCCTGCGGCGCACCCTGCGCACCCGGCCGGCGGAAGGGCCCGCACGCCGGTTCCTGGCCCAGGCCGCCGATATGTTCCGGGGCGATGACTATCCCCAGTCACTGGCCGAAGCCGCTGCCGGCGTGCAGCAGCCGGTTACCACCGGCCGGCGGATCGCCGTCGTCGGTTTCCGCGGCGGTGCCGGCCGGACCACTGCTGCGGCCTTGCTTGCACGCACTTACGCCTCGCTGCGCGCTGACGCCGCGGCAGCCGTGGACCTCGCGGAGGCCGGGACACTGGCACTTCGGCTCGCTGCACCGGCGGCCCCTCCGCTGGACGACATCGCAGCGCGCCTCGGCCGCACCATCCCCGGGTCGCTGGCAGAGGTGCGCGGCTATGTCGCCTCCCCCGGCCCGGAGAACCTGCTGGCCACCGGGAGGCGGTCCCCCGCCGCCGCGCAGACAGCCACGGACGACGACGTCCTTCACCTTTCCCGGGTGCTCTCCCGCTATTGCCCGGTCACCGTGTTCGACTGCCCGCCCGGTTTGGGCCCTGAGGCTGTGCGCTGGGCTCTTGCAGAGTCCCATCTGGCCCTCTTCGTGACGCCGGCGAGCGTCGCGGGGCTGGACGATGCAGCACGCGCGGCTGAGCTGTGGCGTGGCAACCCGGCCCTGGCACAGGTTCCCCTGCTCGTGCTGCTGACCAGGACCGCGGCGCGCAGCGCCCTGCGTCCCGCCGCGGAAGCCCGGCGTCTGCACCGCGCCGGGGTGGAAACGGCCGTACTGGACTACGACGCCCATTTGGCTGCCGGCGTCGAGATCCAGCCCCGACTGCTCTCCCGGGCTGCCCGGCTGCAGGCCGCGGAGCTCTCTGCCCGCGTGCTTTCCGCTGCATCCGCAGCTCCCGGCATGCCTGCCAGGCGGGCGGCATCGCGGCAGGCTGAAAGCGGGACCGGGCGAAGGGCACGGGTATGAGCATCAGGCTGCTCCACCGGCCTGCCCGGACCACCCCTCCCGCCCGCAGCATGGAAGCATTCACCCTGGATGCCCCGCCGCAGATCGAGGGCGGCAAGGGCGGCATGAACATGATGTCCCTGGTGCCGCTCCTCGGCGCCGGGGTTTCCATGACTGTCATGATGCTGTTCCGCGGTTCGCCGCTCGCCGCGGTGGGTGCGCTGATGATGATCGTGACTATCCTGGCCTCGATCGTGATGATGGTCAGCCAGCGCGGGAAGCAGGGCAGGGCACGCCGGGAACAGCGGGAGAATTACCTCGAGTACCTGGAGCGCTGCCGCCGGACCCTGCGGGCTGAGGAACAGGGCGCCGCTGCCGTCGCCCGCGCAGCCAACCCGCCGCCGGATGCCCTCTTCGACATCATCCGCAACCACCGCCGGCTCTGGGAACGCCGCCGCCACAACGAGGACTTCCTGCACACCCGGATCGGCACCGGCACGCGGCGCAACCGGGAAATCACCATCCTCGATTCAGGCTCCGCCCTGGCCCGGGAAGACACGTTCATGGCCACCGAACTGCAGATCCTCAAGCGCCGCTACGAGGCGAGTCCGGATTTGCCCGTCACCGTGCCGCTCGACGGCGCCGGAACCGTCAGCGTGGTCGGTTCCCGGCCGTTCGTGCTTCAGGTCTCCCGCCTCCTGCTGCTGCAGTCCGCAGCCTTCTCCTCCCCCGAAGACCTGCACCTGGCCCTGGTGTCCGGGGAAGAATCCCGCAGCGACTGGGAGTGGGCCACCTGGCTGCCGCACCTGGCAGACCAGGACAAAACCCACCGCACCGGACCGGTGCGCCGCGTGGCTCCGGACATGGAATCGATGGCGGACCTGGTCCAGGACGACCTGGTCCGGCGGTCGAACATGGCAGCCGAAGCCCGCAAGAACTTCCTGCGCGGCGGCATCGGTTCCGCCCTGCCCCGGCTGCTGGTGGTCTCGGACAGCTACGGCCGGCTGCCGGCAGAGCTGCCGCTGCCGGACCGGCAGGCATCCCCCGGCCAGCTGGGCATCACCACGGTCCACCTGGTCGAGGACCGGGGACAGGAACCCGGCGAAGTTTCCGTGCGCATCTCCGAAACCGAGACCGGTTTCCTGCTGGAGAACTTCCGGGCGGACCCGGTGGAACCGCGGGTCGATTCCGGTGTCCTCGACACACTGCCGGTGGCATTGGCGGAGTCCCTGGCCCGTTCCATGGCCCCCCTGCGGCTCTCACCGGATTCCCTGGAACACGAGACCTCCGGCAGTTCAGAGGGGTTCCTGGACATGCTTGGCCTTTCCCCGGCCCTGGATGAGGCCGATATCCGCCGCCTCTGGCAGCCGCGCAGCGACGTGGATTTCCTGCGGATTCCGCTCGGCGCCGACGACCGCGGCCGTCCGGCGCTGCTCGATCTGAAGGAATCCGCCCAGTTCGGCCACGGCCCGCACGGGCTCTGTGTCGGCGCCACCGGCTCCGGCAAGTCCGAGATGCTGCGCTCCCTCGTGATCGGGCTGCTGGCCACTCATCCTCCCGAGCTCCTCGCAATGGTGCTGGTGGACTACAAGGGCGGCGCCACGTTCGCTCCCTTCGCCGACGCCCCGCAGGTCACCGGCGTCATCACCAACCTCTCCGACGACGTCAGCCTCATCGAGCGGGTCTACGCCAGCCTGTCCGGCGAAATCCAGCGCCGGCAGGAAGTCCTCAAGGACGCCGGCAACCTGGCCAACATCACCGACTACCAGCTGCACCGGCAGCACCGCATGGCCCAGGGCCAGGACGTTGCACCCCTGCCGCACCTGGTGGTCATCATCGACGAGTTCGGTGAACTGCTCACTGCACGGCCCGACTTCATTGAGCTGTTCCTCTCCATCGGCCGGATCGGCCGTTCAATCGGCGTCCACCTGCTGCTCTCCAGCCAGCGCATCGAAGGCGGAAAGCTGCGCGGCCTGGATACCTACCTCTCCTACCGGATCGGCCTGCGCACCCTCTCCGAATCCGAGTCGCGCACCGTGCTGGACACCCCGGATGCCTTCCACCTGCCCCCGGTTCCCGGCTTCGGCTACCTCAAGGTGGACACCACCACCTACACGCGGTTCAAGGCCGGCTATGTTTCCGGTCCGCTGGAAGACGCTGCACCGCCGGAGCCGGAGGCGGCAGACGAATCCCTGCCCGTGCTCGAAGTCCCGCGTTATGCGGCCGCCCTCGAGCCCGCTGCCAACGCCCAGGGCGCCGCGGCGGCGTCGACGTCGTCCTCCAAACGCACCACCGGGCCCACGGTGCTCTCCACCCTGATGGAAACCCTGGCCCGGTTCCCCCGCGCTGTGGACCCGATCTGGCTCCCGCCGCTGCCGCGCGGCCTGGCGCTGGACACCGCAGCGGGCGGGGTGCTGACGACCAGCCAGGGCCTGCGGCTAAATGCCGGAGGCAACCTCTCCATCCCGGTGGGACTCCTGGACGACCCAGCCAAGCAGTGGCAGGGCATCTGGAACCTGGACCTCTCCGCCAACGGAGGCAACGCCGCGATCGTCGGCGGCCCGTCAACCGGCAAGAGCACCGCACTGCGCACCATCGTCGCTTCGCTGGCACTGACCCACACTCCCTCGGAAGTGGGCATCTATGCCGTGGACCTGCTTGGCAGCTCGCTGCTGCCGTTGGAGGGCCTGCCGCATGTGGGCGGGGTGGCGGTCCGCACCAACCGCGAAGTGGTCCGCCGGACGGTGGATGAAATCCTCGCCATGCTGACCCTCCGCGAGCGGATCTTCGAGAAATACCAGATCGACTCGCTGTCCACGCTCCGCTCGCTCTCTGCCCAGGGCCGCATCCCGGAACTTCCCAGCGCGGACATCGTGCTGGTCCTGGACGGCTACGGGCAGCTTTCGGATGAGTTCGAGGACATTGAAAAGTCTGTCCATTCCCTGATCTCACGCGGCGGCGGCTACGGCATCCACGTGGTGGTCACCTGCTCGCGCATGAACGAGATCCGCATTGCCCAGCAGAGTTTCTTTGGCAACCGGATCGAGCTGCGGCTCGCCGACCCGGGTGAGTCCTCGCACGGCCGCAAGCTCGCAGAGGCGCTCAGCCCCGGCACGCCCGGCCGTGCCCTGACGGACCGGAAACTGCAGGGACACTTTGCGCTCCCCCGGATCGACGGGGACCCGGACGAGGGCTCAGCCATCCAGGGAACACGCAACCTGGTTGCCGCCGTCGCCGCCTCCACTGACGGGCGTGCCATGGCAGTGCGGGTCCTGCCTGCCACCGCACCGGCTGATCCCTCAACCGTTCCCACCGTGCAGGGCCTGGTTCCGCTGGGCCTGCGCGAGACGGACCTGGGGACGGAGAACCTGGACCTGCAGGGCCGCGAGCACCACCTGGTGGTCATGGGCGATGACGCCTCGGGCAAGTCCAACGTGCTGAAAACCATGATCCGCACCCTGGCCGCCCAGCACAGCGCGGACGAGATTGTGTTCGCGGTCTTTGATCCGCGCAGGGCCCTGGCCGGCGAAGTGCAGGAGGATTACCTGGGCGGATATGCGACCAGCGCGGCCCTAGCCGAGAAGCTGGCAGCCGCCGTTGCCGCGGAACTGGAGAAACGCGTCGGCGCCTCCCCCGAAGAAGTAGCCGCATCCCCGCGCGTGGTCCTGGTTGTGGACGATTACGACGTCCTGACCGCCGGCGGGTCCTCACCGCTGGCACGGCTCACCCCGTACCTGCCCCTGGCGCCGGAAATTGGGCTGCACACTGTGCTTTCCCGGCGGGTACGCGGTGCCAGCCGCGGCATGTACGAACCGTTCTTCACCGCCCTGCGGGACTCCGGCAGCGCCACGCTGATCCTCTCCGGTGACCGGACCGAGGGCGGACTGATCAACGGCGTCCGCGCGCGGTCCCTTCCGCCGGGCCGTGCGCAGCTCATCCAGCCCGGACGGCCGGTGCAGATGCTGCAGCTCTTCCTCAATGACGCCGATGCCGAAGCGTCCGTGGGGAGCGTCCGGTGAGTTACCGGTGGACAGTCCTCAGCACGGAAGAACCCAGCCGCAGGGTGATCGTGGAGTCCCTGCTGGAAACGATGCCGGACAAAAGCATGCGTGAGGCCGCCGAAGGCCAGGTCATCGAAATCGTCGACGGCGAGCGGGTCCCCGTTGCCGTCGAACTTCCCCGGCTGATCCAGGTTCCGGGCGAAGTCCTGCGGCTGGGCAAAGGAGCAAACGTCAGCGCCCCGGCCGGCTCCGGCGTCCCGGCGTTCTTCACCGCCGAAGGATCCGGGTCCGCGCAGCCGCTGTGGTGGCTCGACGTGTACGCTACCGGCGGGGCGCACGACGGCGGCGCCCTGGCCGATGCCCTCTGCCACGCAGTTGCGCGGCGCACCAACGGTGTTGTCCTGCTCCCGGAAGGTGCCGGAAGCTGATGCACGAGTCCGCCTATGATTTCCTGACACCGGCGACCGCCATGGTTTTCTGTGACCAGCCGGTGGTGAGCCTCAGCCCCTGGCTTGCCCGTGCCCACGCCGGAGCGGTGCGCTCCGGGCGCCGCTTCGTGGTCCTGACTCCGTCCGCGTCCTCGATCACGCTGCCGCTCTCGGCCATGCTGGACGGGCAGTCGGCGGCCTGGCTGGCGACGTCGTCAGACGGCGGGTTCTATGACGCCGTGACCGGGCGGAGACAGGTATGGGACGGTGCCGAGCTGCGCCCCGGCGACGGCGTTGCTGCCGAGTTCCTGTCCGCAGAACGTGTCGAAAGCGCGTACTTCCATATCCGGGCCAGCGTGTTCCACCCCGCATCCCTCGCCACACAGGCAGGCGCTTTTACGTCCCGCGTCTTTGAAGCTGCCACCGGATCAGCGCCCGTCGGCTGGGGCCTGTATGAACCGGTCAGCGAGCTCTGGGACGCGGCAGCCTTCTCCGAGCACTGCTACCGCCGCTCGCCTGGCACCACCCGGGCGGTGGTCACAGGTTCCGCGCCGGGCCGGGCAGGCGGTCCGGCGACGGCGGCCGGAAGTGTCGCCGTCGTGACCGTCGAGCGCACCCGTTCGGGTGTGGTGGAAACTGTGGAGCTCCTCGCTGAGGCAGAGGCGCCCTTGACCGACGCCGGACTCGATGCGTTCCTGGAGGCCATGCACGGTGCCCGGTCACGAACCGCCGTGCTGGCCTACGGGCTGGGATACCGCGATCTGGCCCGGCCTGCCCGCTTCACCGGGACCGCCGTGCCCGGTTGCGCCCTGTTCGGCCCCGAAGCCCTGGCGGGCAGGTCTGCACAGTCCGCGCTGGCGCTGGCCGGCTCACGCGCGGGGCTATTGGGCACCGCTCCGGCACAGTCCCTCGGGGTGCGCTATGCCCCCGAACCCGTTGCGGGCGAACCCCATCCGCTCGAAGCCTACGGGCAGTTGCTCCTTGAGCTGGGCGGGTCCCCCGGGTCCTCCGCCTAGCCGACTTTGAAGTGCCGGTCCCCGAAGTAGACGGTGCTTCCCGCAGGGGCCAGCACGGGGCTGTGTGCCTGCAGGGCCGTATGCCGCCCGTCCGGTGCCACGACGGAGCTGCCGTTGGTCGAGTTCCGGTCCGTGACCCAGAGACCGGACGCGGCGTCTGCCTGCAGGTGCAGGTGGGTCTTGGAGACCGAACGTCCCATGTCCGCGAAGTCAATCAGCTTATCGACGCTCTCACCGATCGCCGCCGCGGGATTGCGTCCCAGCAGTGCAGTTCCCGTAATGCGTACCGCGGCGCCGTCGTCGAAGGTGAGCAGAAGCGCCGCGCCGCCCTTCGGACGGGAGACGACGCGGGTCATTTCGACATCCAGCTCGTCGTCCGCCGGAGCAGGCGCAGGATACGGAGCAGGAGCAGGCGCAGGATACGGAGCAGGAGCAGGCTCTGGTGCTTGTGGCGGTGCCGCTGCGCGGCGGGCAGATACTCCGGGCACCTGGCTGATGGGCCCGGGAGCGTCCTCGGCCTGCGGCACCCAGCCGGTCCGCACGGGTGCGGGACCGGCTGTGCCGGGTGCGGGCGGGGACGGGAGGCTGGCGCCAATGCGCCCCGCCAAGCCGGCGCCCTGAGCCGCCGGAGCCGCCGCGGATGCAGCGGAAGGCTCAGGGAACGGCTCCCGGTCCGCGAATGGTGCCTGCTTCGTTCCGGGGACTGGCAGTTTTTGCGGTGGCGCGACGGACGTCCCGTTGGTCCACCGGCCCCCGGTGAGCAGCGGATCGCGCCCGGCCCGGATATCCACCATGAGTGTGTGTGCAGCTTTGTCGTGCCAGCCCTGCCTGCGGTGCGGGTAGTCCCACAGGTTGGACACCGTGAGGATCCAGGGACCCGCCACGGTTACCCCCGAGGCCAGCAGTATCAGGTTGCGCACAAGTACGGCTGCGAAGCCCGGCGCATGGCCGTCCTCGCCCACGGTGCGCAGGCCCAGCAGCCGGTTCCCGGGAGTCTGCCCGCTGCCTGCTTCCCACAGCAGGATCCACAGGAGGTAGGCCGCGGCTGCAGCAGCGCACACCACTAACGCCAGGTGTCCGGGGATCGTCAAGGCCAGCAGGACGAGCACCAGAAGGGGAACGCTGTCCACCGCCCGGGCGGCGATCCGCTGCCCGGCAGTAGCGTTCACGAGATTT
Organism: Arthrobacter caoxuetaonis; assembly: GCF_023921125.1. Lineage (NCBI taxonomy): Bacteria > Bacillati > Actinomycetota > Actinomycetes > Micrococcales > Micrococcaceae > Arthrobacter > Arthrobacter caoxuetaonis. Next base: position 1,190,299 of record NZ_CP099466.1, on the reverse strand, counting down.
GGGTTTGTTGCCATGACCTTCCAGTTCCAGATTTCCAGCTTTGTCGCTTGCCGCACTCTGAGCCGCGCCGGAGCGCGGCCTTGCAGCTAGCCGTCGGTTTCTTCGCTCATCTGATCGAGCAGGCCCAGGTCTGCTGCGGTCACCAACTGGGACGTCACGGCATGCTCCACCAGCCTGGCACGCCGGTTCACGGCCAGTTTTCCCGGTCCGCCGCGAAGCCCGGCAACGCCCACCCGGTCGAGTTTGTCGCAGACGTTGTCCAGCTTCCGGTTGAACCTGGTCTGCGACCATCCCAGCCTCGCCGCAGCGTCGGCGGAGGAAGGCAGCGAGCTGTACCCCGTCCCGTCCCGCCGGAGCAGCGGTTCGGCCAGTGCCACAATCACGGCGCGCTGCGACGGAGTGAAGACCACCGGTCCAATGGTGGTTTCTCCCGATCCCGACCCGTCCAGGGGGTCGTGCCGGAACGCCGGGGTCTTCAGATGGACGTCAAACTCGTAGGTGGTGGGTCCGGCGGTGAATATCACCCGGGTCTGTTCGAAAACCAGCGGGATCCTGGCCCCGGGAGCGACCCACGCCTGCATTCCGCCGGTGGAATCGGAAATGGTCGCGGAGATGCGGCTGCCGATGTTGGTCAGCCACCAGATGGAGTTCTCCTGCGCGATGGTCAGGAACTGCCGGTGAAGGTACGGATTGTCGTCGATCGCAAGGTCTCCCTCGCGCCCGATGCGGAACACCGTACCGTCCTCGGGTTCGTACCATTCCCCGCTGAAGTCAATCGCCAGATCCCCCAAGATCCATCTCCTTCTTACGACGCCGTCCCCGGTCCGATTCAGCGGACCAGCTTGGAGCAACGCACGCAGATGCTCCCCCAAAAGCTCATTATGTCGCATAATCTTCCCGGCTACGGCCCACGGCATGGCGGTCCCCAGCCCGGTGCGAGACTGCGGGCCTTATTGGGTACAGGCCGCGGCCGGTTCAGAGGCACGGCCGTTGGCCCTGGCCACCTGGACTTCGATGCAGGTCTGCACTCCGCCGGAGGGAAGCACTGCCTCGGTTTCCGCCGTCCGGACCAGTTCGCCCCGGCTGGTGGCGGTCACAGTGCGCCAGAGATAAATGTCCCCGTCCTGCGGTTCGGGATTGGTCCAGGTAAACACCGCTTCTCCGGCTTCCTGGGTTCCGCTCAGCGCCGCGGGAGGAGCAACGGCACCGTCCAAACCTCCAAGGGCGTTCGACGGCGGCTGGGTCGGCGCCGGCGCAGCTTCCCGCCGCGGCGAGTCCGGGGGCAGGAGCAGCGCCAGCAGGACAACGGCCAGCACGACGGCGGCGCCAATGCCGGTGAGCAGGCGGCGCCTCGCCGGGGTGCCGTCCGGAACGGCTCCGGGTTCATTGCCCTTACCGCTGTCGGTGTGGTGGAGGCTTTCCTTCACACCGACCGGTGTTGCGGGGAACTCGCCCGGAGCAGGAGCTTCAGCCGCTGCGGCCGGCGCCGGCCGGCGCTCGCGCAGAACCGTACCTTCTTGTCCAGTATCTTGCCCGGTATCCGAATCCGGACCGCCGTGCGGCCCGCGCGGTAGCAGGCGATGGCCTGCACGGAGGGTCGGCGGAAAGGTGGTTGCCGAGGGGTCGATGGACACGATCTGGCGTACCCGGGTCCGCTCGCCGTCGTCCTCTTCGTCTGCCTTTTGCCGTCCCGCATCCTCAAGTACGGCGAATTCAGTCACCGCAAGATTGAGCTCAGCCTGGGTCCGCTGCAGGGCCAGCGCAAAGGCATACGCGGAGGAGTACCGCGACTCCGGAGACTTGGCCATGGCCGTCGCGAGGGCAAGCTCGAGAGACTCCGGTACATCCGCACGTCCGGTGGGACGCAGCGGTTCGGAAATGATGCGGTCCACCAGGTCCCGCTGGGTATTGCCGTGGCCGGGCCGCACAAAGGGCGAGCGTCCTGCCAGCAGCGTGTACAGCGTGGCGCCCAGTGCGTAGATGTCGGCGCGGATCCCGTCCACCCTGGCACCGGCGAGGGCCTCGGGCGGTGACCACGGGATGGACATCCCCACGTGCCCTTCGTCCTCGGCGTCCATGGTTCCCGAGATGCCGAAGTCGGTGAGGGCCGGACGGTTGTAATCAGTGGTCAGGATGTTGCCGGGTTTAATATCCCGGTGCGCAATCCCTGCCCGGTGGGCCGTCTCGACGGCGGAGGCTACCTGGATGCCGACGGCGAGGACCTCAGCCAGCGGCAGCCCGCCCTGCCGGTACCGCGCGTCGAGGCTGGGGCGGGAGCAGTACTCCATGGCCAGGTACGAGCGGCCATCCGCCGTGGTGTCCGCTTCGTAGATCGTGACGATATACGGATGGCTGGACAGCTGCGCCATGAGGTTTGCTTCCGCTTCGAAGCTGGCCCGGGACGTGTCTTCGCGCAGGTCCGAAAGCAGCACTTTGACGGCGACGCGGCGGCGCGGGCGGTCCTGCTCGTAGAGGTACACGTCGGCAAACCCACCCGAGCCCAGGTGTTCCAGGAAACGGAACCCCGGGATGCCGGGAGGCGGCGCGGGCGGCCGTTTGGTCATGCCAGTCCCTCGAAGCGGATGGAGACGTTGTCACCGAGCTCGGCCACGTCGCCGTCGAGCAGGATGGCTGCTTCGCCCTGAGCCAGGCGGCGCGGAAGCTGCCCTTCCCTGACCAGCACGGTGCCGTTGGTCGAAAACAGGTCCCGGAGCATGACATGCCAGCCTTCCAGCCTGATCTCCGCATGGGAGCGGGAGATATCCCCGCTGTCGCTGGGCACCTGCACCATCTTGGGCAGGACTGCTCCCTGCACGCGGGACGCTGACGGCTGCCTGCCGATGACGAAGTTCCGGTCCAGCTCAAAGACAGCCCCCGTGGAGAGGCGCATCACGCCCAGGCTCGGCCGGGGAGCCGGTGCCGGTTCCCCGGAGAGTTCACGGCCGCAGGCCTGGCAGTGGCCGGCCGTCGGAGGATTCACGTGTCCCTGGGGACAGGTTCGGGCCAGGACCGTGGGGCCGCTCTCTTTGGCTGCGGCGGAGGGTTGGCCGCCGGAAGCGGCTGGTGCTGAACGGATCGTCTCTCCGTCCTCGGCCGCTTCATCGTGAGGAAGTTGATCCAGCCGCGGTGTCCCGGGGACGGCTGTCCCGGGCTGGGGGCTGAATCCCATGATGGTCTCTCCGTCATGGTCTTCAAGGACGGGGGGCAGCGTTTCCGTTGGTGCGTCTTCTTCTGCCTGTGGGGCCGGTGTCTGGACAGGGGGTTCCTGGGGCGCGGCTGGTTCGGGTGCTTCAGCGGCAAGGGGCGGCGGCGTGAGTTTCAGCCAGGGAACGGCCGAGCTGAGATCCGGCCCGCCGGATGCCGGTTCCGCCGGTTCCGCCGGTGTGGGAGGAACCGGGGGTGCCGGAGGGGATGCAAGCGTCGGAGCGGCTACGGGTGCCGGAGTGACTGCGGGCGCCGGAGTGACTCCGGGAGCCGGAGGCGCCGGAGTGACTCCGGGAGCCGGAGGCGCCGGAACACCCACGCCGGTGCTTGCTGCAGGGGATTCCGCGGCAGCTGCGTCGAGATCGAGTTCAATCCGGGATACGGCGGCCATGCCCTCACGCAGGGTGAGCAGGGGCAGGCGGGCATTGGCGGCGTCGTCCTGCGGGACCGGCGTGAGCACAGCCAGTCCTGCCGCCGGCAGTACCTGTTCGCTCCAGGTGCGCAGGTGGGCTCCTGTTGCTGCCGGTCCGTCCTGGCCGGCGATGCTCAGTTCAAGCGGTCCGCGCAGCAGTACATTGACCTGGCCGTCCACGGAGAGCAGCGCAAAGGGCGGCAGCTGGCTGAGCGGACTGTCAGCGAGTGCGCCGGTGACTGCCTGGAAGACGCCGTCCAGGGAAGGCCCGGAGGACAGTGCCGACCACAGCTCATCGACGCGTTCCTGGCTGGTCTGCGGCGGAAGCAGGACCAGGCGGGAGTCACGGACCAGTGCGATCCAGGCACCGGGACGGTACCGCAGCCCATCCATCACTGACCGTTTTCAGTCGTTTCCGGCATGTGCTGCTCCGGCTGGCCCGGGCGTTCCCCGGGGGCAACACCCGGTGCAGGGAACGTCTCCCGGGTGATCCCCGGAAGGGTGATGGCCCCTGAGTCCGGGTTTCCGGTGCTCGATTCGGCGTCGACCACCAGGACCGTCACGTTATCCCGGCCGCCGGCCCGCAGCGCAGCCTGCACCAGTGCGGCGCAGGCGTCCTGGGGATTGCTGACCGAGGAAAGGATCTGGAAGATGTGGCCGTCGCTGACCTCACCCGTCAGGCCGTCCGAACAGACCATGAGCCTGTCCCCCGGCTCGACCGGGATCAGCCAGAAGTCGGCCTCGGTGTCGTTGCCTGTTCCAAGTGCCCGGGTGACAACATGCCGCCGCGGATGGACCAGCGCCTCATCGGGGGTGATCTGTCCCAGGTCGACCAGTTCCTGGACCTCGCTGTGATCCACGGTGATCTGTTCCAGCACGCCCCTGGACACCCGGTAGGTTCGGGAGTCGCCCACGTTGAACACCAGCCAATACGGCTGGGACTCTTCCTGGACCAGGACGGCGCCGGTCAGCGTGGTTCCCGCGCGGCCTCCGGTGGCTTCCCGGATCTGGCGGTCTGCCTTGGCAAGGAGTTCTTCGACCTCGGTGGCCGAAACCTGGGGCAGGTGCTCACCCACGATCCGTGAGTCTCCGAGCGTCCGCACGCAGATGCTGCTGGCCACCTCCCCCGCTTCATGTCCGCCCATACCGTCGGCCACAGCGAAAATGGGATCCGCTGCGATCAGGGAGTCCTCATTGAGTTCACGCCGCAGGCCGCGGTCTGAGGCGTAGCCGAACACTGCTTGGAGTTCCAGGGCCTCAGAGGTCGTTTCGTCGGAATTCATTCATGCCCTATCCGGAAGCTGCTTGTCTTGGTGTTACTGCAGTGATCTGTCCTGCCTGTCCACTCCATTACCCTAACGGACCCCGCGGACCTTGAGCACCGCTCCGTCGGCGGGTCGCGGCAGCGGCCGCTCCCCGCAACCGCGTGCGCAGCGGGGTACGCCCTTCGAGGCTGCGGTCCAGGCGCAGCGAACGCAGCGAGAACCTGGCGCGCTGGCGCTGCCAGAACCCCAGTCCCGCGGTGAGCTCGCGTCGCAGGCTGTCCACGTCCTGCCAGTAGCCTTCCACTTCGGCCTCGGAAGGGTTCCCGGGCCCGAAGATACCGGCATCTGCCCTCCGTGCCAGCGCAGCCGCGCTAAGGGCGGCCGCTGGAAAAGCCTCCTCCAGGACGGCTGCGTCCTGCCTGCGGGTACGCCGCCCGGTGATCAACACTCCGAGATCGGCGGCGGAACTGAGCACTTCCCGCCACCCTCCGGCCAACCGCGCAGGCGTGGCTCCCCGGGTACGCCGGCGCCTGGCCCTGCGGCTTTTGAGGGCAAGGATCAGCAAGAGGGGCCCGAAGAGCAGCACCAGGGGCACCGATGCCAGTGCCACGATGCGGAGCACCCCGGAAACGGTCTCCCACAGGTCCTCGTCCTTCTGCTCGGCGTCCTGGGGATCGGCTGCTGCATCCAGGGGCAGCTCCGCGGGTTCCTGCGGCGGTGGCGGCGGCTGCAGCACCTGGGGTTTGGGCGTGGACTTCGGCTGCTGCTGCGGCGGCACCGGTTCGTTGTCCTCATCCGGTGTCGGGAAGAAGGGCACCCAGCCGACGCGTTCGAATTCCACTTCCACCCAGGCATGTACGTCGTCGCCGGTGATGCCGATCTTGGCAGGCGGCGAATCCAGCTCCTCCCAGTCCGGGTAGAACCCCATCACGACCCTGGCCGGGATCCCCAGCTTGCGCGCCATCAGCGCCATGGCCACCGCGTACTGCTCGTCGTCGCCCACCATCTGTTCCGCATCAAGCAGACCCGTCATCCGCGCGGCGCCGTGCCCCGGCAGCGACGGCGTCTGTCCGTCCTTGCCGTTGCTGAAGTACCCCTCGGTGGCGAGGATCTGCTGCAGCCGCCTGACCCGTTCAATCGGGGTGCTTTCCTCCCCTGCGTATTCAGCGGCCTTCGCCGCGACGATCGGAGGATCCTCCTGGACCCGCGGAAGCACCGAGTTGGCGAAGCCGTACTGGGCCAGCTGAGCGTCGTCGTACTCTTCCGGGAAGAAGACGCCGGTCTCATAGCTGTCCCCGGCATGTACACCGGCTGTCGTCAGAAGTGTTTGCGAGCCGGCATCGTAAAAGAGGCCGCCGGCGATCTGCCTGCTCCTCTCCCCTTCGGTGCGCAGTGCCTTGATCTCGCCTGCGCCCGGCACCCAGACCCCGGCGTAGTCCTCAATGGAGAACTTCAGCGTGGCCTCGGTTCCGCGGGCATCCGTTCCGGCGTCGCCGGCGAGGGTCCCGGCGTCACCCACCCGTGCGTACCCGCCGGCGGCCTGCGGACTCACGTTGTAGACGACGCCGTCGTACGCGTCCATGACCGCCAGCCGGACCCGCTGGCCCTGCGGCAGGCCTTCCACGGTGAAAAGCGTGGAATCCGCGTTGTCCTTGACGTAGCGGCGGAAATCCGTGAGCGGGCTCGGAAAATCGAACAGTTCAACAGGCGGTTCGACGACGTCGCGGAGCACCTTGCGCTCAGCATCGACCCCGAGCAGCGGGGAGAGGGCCAGTGACACGGCGGCGGCACCGGCCAGGACGGCGGCGCCGTACGCGGTTCGCCGGAGCCGGGCCGCGCGGGCGGGCGCGGAATCCAGGGCAGCTGTCCGGGACCCGTCCCTGGCCTGGGCGGCGCGCCGGTACGAAAGGAGAGCCAGCAGCCCGCCCCCCAGGATCAGGGCCCGCCATACGGGAAACGGTGCATCCGGAGTGCCGAACGCGATGCCCGCGGCAAAAAGCACCAGTACGGGCAGGGCCGGCCAGTAGGGCCCCCGGACCCGCCAGGACAGCAATCCGGCGGCCAGCGCGGACAGCAGTCCCAGGAGGAACGGAACCACCAGCATTCCGCCGGCGCTTCCCACCGGTGCCGCGACAGTCAGCAGGTCCTTCCATGCGAAGACAACGCCGGACACCAGCACCCTGAGCGAATCAAGTGTGGGCAGCACTCCGGCGGCAGCTTCAACCGGTGCAGCCAGCGCACTCCCGAGCACCAGGTACGTGCCGGCGGTGGCCCCGGCAGTAGTCCAGGGTCCCCAGCGGCGAAGTGTGGAAGCCCCCGCGAGCAACAGCCCCAGCACGATCCCGGCGATGCCGGCGATGAGGTACCGGGGACTCGAGCCGAACGTCGGACCCAGTCCCATGACACCCGCAATGAGCAGCAGGACCAGGGCACAGGCTTCGAGGACGGGCCGGAGCGGGACGGTTTTCCGGGCCGGCGCAGTTCCCTGCCGGCGCCTCGGCCGGCGGTCGGCATCGACGCTCATGCGGTGCCCTTCCGGATCAGGGCGGGCAGGTCATCCAAAGCGCCGCAGGTGAGGACGGTGAGGTCTGCAATCTCGCGGCGCCCGGGGGGTTCCCCTTCACTGCAGCGCACGGCCAGGCAGCGGATGCCCGGGGAAATGGCGGCAGCTGCTGACCGCAGCACCGACGCGCTCACGGCGGTACCGGTCACGAGAATGACCACCGAAGCGTTGGGAACGCTGTCCGAGGTGAGGGCCGCCAGTTCGCGGGTGCCCTCCCGGCGTTCGCGGCCTTCGAACCGGGTCAGCCCGTCCAGCAGGATCCGGCCGCTGCCGCTGCGGATCTGTCCGTCCTGGCTGAGCACTGTCAGGTCGCGCTGCTCACGGATGGCCTGCAGCCCCAGGGATCCGGCGACGGAGACCGCCAGTTCCAGGTCCGCTTCGCTGCCGTAGTCAGCGGTATTGCCGGACAGTGCAACGGCCAGGTGGGATCTGCGGGTTTCCTCGAACTGCCGGACCATCAGGGTCCCGGTCCGTGCGGTGGTTTTCCAGTGGATGTGGCGGCGGTCATCGCCGGGTACGTACTCGCGCAGGGCATGGAAAGCGACGTCTGCGGTGGAAAGCTCCCGGGTCGGCAGGCCTTCCAGGTCCTTGATGAAGCCGGTGGCGGATCCCTGGAGGCCCACGGTGCGGGGATGGACGAACAGGTCTACCGGGTCGGTCCAGACCAGGCGCCGGCCCATCAGCCCAAAAGGATCCCGGCGGACGGATTCCACCGGACCCACCACGATCATGGCCCGCCGCTGGGTGGGGATCCGGAACAGCTCTTCGTGCTCATCGCCGGGGGCCATGCGCGGCAGTTCAAAGACGGCGGTTGCCGCACCGACGGGCAGTTCCAGCGTCGCGGGGAGCAGCATGCGCGCTCCCGGGTTGCCAACGGTCAGCGAGCCGACGGCGTCGTCCCCCACCGCGACGCGGGTGCGGGCCAGATCCAGCCGCACCGCATAGGACTGCCGCCCGACGATGAAGCCCACTGCCGCAACCAGGACAAGGGTCAGGAAGGCAGCGGCAATGAGCAGTTCCCGCCAGCCGAGCATTCCGCCCGCTGCCCAGAAGCCTGCGGCCAGTGCCGCAGCTGACCATCCCAGCGGTGTCATGCTGCCTGCCGCGGCGGCTGCGCGGGGCCACCACCGCCGGCGGGCTGCGTCCAGGAGGTGCACCGAGGATGCCCTAGACGGCAACGCGCTGCTGCGGAGCTGCAATGGAGGCAAGCACCTGTTCCAGCACCGCCGAAGCGGTGGCACCGGCGAACTCAGCCTCCGGGTCCATGACCAGGCGGTGGGTGAAGACACTCGGGGCCAGCGCGATGACGTCGTCCGGCAGCACGAAGTTCCGGCCCTCGGAGGCCGCCCGGACCTTTGCCGCGCGGACCATGGCCAGGGCGCCGCGGACGCTGACGCCCAGCCGGGTTTCGGGAGCTTCCCGCGTGGCCGCAGTAAGGCGCGCGATGTATTCCAGCACCGAGGTGTCGGTGTGCACGGTGGCGGCGAGGTCGGCCATGTCCCGCACGGCTTCGGAGGTGATCACGGCGGACAGCGCGGCGGACCGGTCCCGGGTGGCCGCACCGGCAAGCAGTTCAACGGTCGCGGCGTGGTCCGGGTAGCCCATGGAGGTCTTGACCAGGAAGCGGTCCAGCTGGGCTTCGGGGAGCCGGTAGGTGCCGGCCTGCTCGATCGGGTTCTGCGTGGCGATCACCATGAACGGGCGTTCCTGCGTGTACGTCGTTCCGTCCACGGTGACCCGGGATTCCTCCATGACCTCCAGCAGTGCGGACTGCGTCTTGGGCGAAGCACGGTTGATTTCATCCGCCAGCACCACGTTGGCGAAGATCGGTCCGCGGTGGAACTCGAACGCCTGGGTCTTCTGGTCATAGATCGTGATGCCCGTGACGTCGGAGGGCAGCAGGTCAGGGGTGAACTGGATCCGGGAGGTGGTTCCCTGCACTGTTGCCGCCAGCGCACGGGCCAGCATGGTCTTGCCCGTTCCGGGCGCGTCCTCCAGCAGCACATGCCCTTCGGCGAGCATCGAGATGATGATCAGGCGTACTGCCTCCGGCTTGCCGAGGACGGCCCGGCCAACGTTCGTCAGGATCTGGGCAAACGTCTCGGCGAACCAGGATGCCTGTTCTTCGGTCATGGACATGGTGGTGTTTCCCCCAAGTAGTGCGTGGTTGGTGAAAGAGCGGGTGTCAGCATTGGCCCATCCCGCTGGGCGGGTTGTTGCCGAAGCTGGTGTGGATCCCCTTGATGTGGAGGCCGTTATTGTCGGCATCGCGGTTCGGGCCGGAGAACTGCCGGTACCATCTGTCTCCACCACCGCGGACGATGTAGCAGCGGGTGTCGATGCGCTCCCCGAGGTAGGCCCAGTGGTTTCCGAGGCAGCGGCCGTCTGAGGTGTAGTTGGTGCTGCCTACCGGGTCCATGCAGGTCCGGCGATCGGATTCGTTGAGCTGGTTGCCGACGGTAAGGGTCCACGTGGCTGGAGGGGGCTCGGAGCCGGTCCGGGCGGAAGCTTCAGCCACCGGACCAGCCGTCCCCTGCGAGTTCAGCACGCGGACGCGGATGCTGACCGTCTGGTCATAGCCGTTCCCTACGTCGCGGTTGCCGGAGACGGAAACGTTTTCCCATCCGGACCAACCCCCGCCGCCGTTGACCGAGATCTGGACCTGCGCGACGTCGTGCGCATTCTGGTTCGGCGGTGACCAGGACAGCGCAGCGGTCTTGCTGCCCTGTCCGCCGTTGGAACCGGAGGCCGACGGCTGCCCTGGACTGCCGTGTACCTGCACCGCGCCCGACGCCGGAGAGGCAGGGCTGTCGTAGGACGAGCCGTCGGAGTTCACCACGGCGGTCAGCGTCGCGGTGATGCTGGCACCGTTGCCGAAGCCTGTGATCTCTTGGCCGCTGCTGACGATCATCGACCGCCCGTCACTGAAGGCTGCCCGGTAACTGACTTCCTCGGCGCGCGCACCGTTGCGGGCGCTGGCGCTGAGCGGGTTGAAGGTGACGGTTACGGCCCGCCCCTCGGCTCCGGTGCGGGAAGCTGCCAGGACCGGCGCTGCCGGAGCGTCGGGCACGCCGACGGCGCGGCGCGGTGCCGAGGCGGGCCCCCACTCGCTCCAGCCGGCTTTGTTGTAGGCCCGCACGGAGTAGCTGTAATTCTGCTCCGAGTTCGGCACACGCACCGTGAGCTTGGAGGTTGCTCCGGCGTTCTCTGTGCGGACAAGCGTTGAGCCCTGGTACTCGCGCACTTCGTATTTGGTCACGGCCGCGCCGTTGGGAACGGAGTCCTCCCAGTCCACCGCAAGCTGGCTCTGGGTACCCACCGAGTTGGCCTTCGCCGTCGTGGGTGCCGGCGGGACGCCCGGGAGTCCGGCGGGGATTTCAGGTACCGAGTAGTCACTGAATCCGGAGGGCTCAGGTGCCGCGTTGCGGGCCTGGACACGCACCCGGTAGCTGGCACCGTTGGCCAGTCCCGTCCACGTGGTCCGGGTCACCGACGCCGGGACGGTTTTTTGGGCTGTCCCGCCGGGAGGTGCCGGAGAAATCTGCAGGTCATAGGACTCGATCGGCGAACCGTCGTTGGCCGGCGCGGTCCAGGCAATATCCAGTTGCTTGTCGCCGAACGCCAGGACGGGAGGTGCCGGCTGGGCAGGCTGGGTGTCCGGGCGTGCGGGAGCGGAGGACGGGGACGGATCGGAGGTTCCGTTGGCGTTGGTGGCCGTCACCGCAAAGGTGTACTCGACGTTGTTGGTCAGTCCGGTCAGCGTGCAGGTTGTTGCAGCACACTCCTGGCTGAACCCGGCGGACCCGGTGACGGTGTAACCGGTGATCGCAGCACCGTTGGCAGCGGGCGGATCCCAGGCCAGGACCACGGTTCGGCTGCGTGTACTTTCCACGACCGGAGTGGCGGGCGCATCGGGCCGGCCCTGCACGGTCAGCAGGATCTGCGCGGAAGCCTGGCGGTCAGGCTGACCGGTCTTGTCCTGGATCCGGTACTGGACGCTCATGCTGCCCACAAAGTCGGCGTCCGGGGTCACCACCACGGAATCGCCCTGGATGCTGGCGGTGCCGTTGCCGTCCGCCGTGGCTTCCACGATTTCCAGCGGCGTGTCCGGGAACGGGTTGTCGTCATTGGCCAGCACGTTGACGCTCGCCGGCTTGCCCTGGACAGCATCGTCCACGGAATCGTCCGCAGCGACAGGCAGCGGCCGGGTGGAGGCGAGCACCGCCAGGTCCACGCGTCCGGGTACAGGGTCGCTGCGGCCGTCCGTGACGCTCACGGCGAGCTGTCCCAGCGTGCCGACTGCGGCATTGTCCCCGGCGGAGACGGACAGGACCGAACCGGAAAGGCTCGCCTCGAAACCCTGGGGTACGGGACCGGCCAGGGCGAAGCTGAGTTTTCCGGCGTCGGCCGGGTTGGGGTCCGAGGCCAGCGGCGCCAGGTCCAGGGTGACCGCGTCTTCGCCCTTGGCCGCTTCCAGCGAACCCGGGCTCATGACGGGCGGCAGGTTCTGCTCCGGCAGCGGGATGACGTTGACCAGGATGGTCAGGGTAGCTTTGAGGCCTTCCGGATCATCCGGGCCTGAACCGTCCGTGACTTCAAAAGTGATGGAGCCCAGACCGGCGTAGTCCTCGTCCGCGGTGTACGAAAGCGTATCTTCGTCAGCCACCCAGGTATCCCGGTTGGAGGAGCCGATTGCGCTGACCTTGGCAGTTTCCGTGATCCTCGGCGCACGGCCCTCACGGACCTCGACCAGTTCGGCCAGATCGAGTTCCAGGGTCTCCGTTGCTTCGATTTCCTGCACCTCGGCACTGCGAAGCGTCGGATACTGGGCGCTGAGACCGGGAACCCAGATCACCGCCGTCGCCGTTCCCCCGTCCATGTCCTGGACCTGGTACGGGACGATTTGCGCTTCTTCGAGCAGCTCCACGCGCACCCGGTCTCCCGTCACCGCTGCGGTGGTCCGCGACGGGTCCACGGAGACTGCCAGGTCTTCGGCCACGCCGTCGGGGTCCTCGTCATTCTCCAGCACGGCGACATCCACGGCGGTGCGGCCGCGGATCTCAGCAACGCTCACCCGGTCATCCTGTGCCAGCGGTGCCAGCAGTTCCGCGTTCGGATCGGAGACGACAGCGATGTTTCCATAGGCTGTTCCGCCGCGGTTGTCGCGCACGGCGTAGCGGATGTTGTAGGTGCCGGCCTCGGCGGGTGCCGTGAACCGGACACGGTTGTCCTCGGCCCGCGCTTCGGTTCCGCTCTCCTGTGAGCTGACGCCGCCGGGGTCGAGCGAGATCGGATCGCCGTCGGGATCGGAATCGTTCTGCAGCACCGGCACGGCGACTTCACGCCCCGGGCGCACGGTCACGGCGTCGTTCACGGCCACGGGTTTCTGGTTGGCTTCCGCTACCGGGGCGATTCCCACGCGGACCGTGCCGGTGTTCACCAGCCCCAGCCTGTCTCGTACTTCATAGGTGAACGAGTCAGTGCCCGCACCGGTGGCTGAAGCTGTGTAGTCGATGTAATGGGGTCCTGGAACCGCGGCGCCGAGCCGGGGTGCTTCACTGATCCCGCTGAGGAAGACCGAATCGCCGTCGGCATCAAGGCCGTCCAGAGGCACTGGAATCCGTACGGTGCTCCCGGCGATCGCCCGTCCTTCCAAATTCCTGGGCACCGGAGGGGTGTTTTTCTCGTCGTCGCGCGGCCGGATGTTGATGCGCACCTGGGCGGAGTCGCTCTGCCCGGTGGAGTCGCGTACTTCGTAAATCGCGTAGACCGTCTTGGCTGTATCTCCGGCAACGAAACGGAGCATGTTCCCGGAAGCAAACAGCTGCCCGTCGGCTGGATCGACCCCCTGGGCCGGAACCGGGTTGAGCGTCAGTTCGTCGCCGGTGGGCGACACATCGTTCTCCAGGACGGGAATGTTCACCACGTCACCGACCCGCACGGTAGCGGTGTCCGCGGAGGCCGAAGGCGGGAGCAGGGTTCCCGGCCCGTCCACCGGCAGGACGCTGACTTCGCCGCTGGCGCTGGCGGTGCCGTTGGAAACCATGTAGCTGATCGTGGCGGCTCCGGTGAGTCCACGCACGTCATGGATCTGGAGGATGTTGTGGTTCAGCACTGCGACGTCCAGCGGCGAACTGCTGCCGGTGCTGACGGACTGCACCACCAGCACCCCGCCGGTGGGGTCGGTGTCGTTGCCGAGCACGTCCACCAGCACGTTGCCGCCGCGGGGAAGCAGGGCCACGTCGCGCACAGCGATCGGAGCTCCCTGGCGGCCGGACTCGGCTGCATCCACCCGGATGAGCCCGCTGGCGCTCTGCGGTCCGTTGGTGACGAGGTACTCGATGTAGTACGTCGCCGGATCCGCGGGAGTGAACGTGATGGAACCTGTCTCGTAGTCCGGCAGGAGTTCCGAGCCGTCCTCCGCATCGGCCTTGGCGAGGCTGAGCTGGCCGCCGGCGGGATCAAGGTCGTTCTGCAGGGGATACAGCGTGACTGGTTCACCCGCGGTGGCGGTGAAGTGGTCGAAGTTGGTGACCGGGGGCAGGACGCCCGCCGGCCGGACATCGAAGGTGACAGTGCCGGTGGCAGTTTCGGTGCCGTCCGAGACAGTGATGGCAACGTCCTTGACGCCCTGTGTCTTTCCGATGTCACGGAACGTCAGCAGTCCGTCGGACCTGGTCCGCACCTGGTCCCCGTCAGCCGTTGGTTCCGCGGCCACCAGAACCAGGTCATCGCCGTCCGGGTCCATCCAGTCGTTGAGGATGTTCTGGCTGACGGACTGGCCCTGTTCGACCAGGATCTTCGTGGACCTGCGCGGTTCGGGCGGGGTGTTCTCGCTGGAACCGCGGACCTGCACTGTCGCACTGGCGGCTGCGCTGCCTCCGCGGCCGTCGCTGACCTCGTACTCGAACGTGCTGGTCCCGGAGGCACCCGGCGGAACGACCAGCTGCAGTCCGGCACCGTTGTAAATCTGCTGGATTTCCCCGGCGGACGGCTGGCTGCCGGAGAGCCGGACAGTCAGCAGGTCACCGTCAGGGTCCGTGTCGTTGTCCAGGACGTTAAGGATGGTGGTGCGCCCGGCCCGGACCCCGAACCTGTCCTGTGAAGCGACGGGCGGCCGGTTCTCGCCGGTCCGGTCCGGAAGGGTGTTCACCGGGTTCTCGCTGGCAGATTCTTCTTCGTCATCACTGGAATCCTGCTTGGGCGGGATGACGTCCCCCCAGTTATCCACCAGCTGCATGTTTTCCAGCACCAGCCACACGCTGCCGCCGTTAATGTCGTTGAGCACCACGACAGACCGGTTGACCCGAAAGACAAGTTCCGAGGAGCCGCCGATCCCGGGAATCTCCTCGACGGAGTCATCAGCGTCGGAGTCGCAGTCCCTGATGTACGTGCCGGATCCGGCCCAGGCAGCGTGCACGCACGAGTCCACCCGCACCGGCGCCGCAGGAACTCCACCGCCGGCTACCGGGGTCACCGTCGCCTCTGAACCGTCCATCGGCTGTTTGATCAGGGCCGAAGCCGAAGCTATGGCAACAAAGTCCGCTTCGGGGCCGGAGTCCTGGAGCCGTGCGCCCTTGGTGTCGGGAAGGCTGACGGTGCGTCCGCCGGGCAGGACAAGGGTTCCTGTTTCGGCGTCGAAGGCGACGGCTTCCTCCCCCACGGCTGCGACCTGGGTGTCCCCGAAACCGCGGAGTTCCTCCGACTCGGTGACCTGCGGCTCGCCGTAGCTGCCGTCCCCGGCGACTTTATAGCCGTAGAGCCGTCCCTCCCGCGGCGCCGCGACAGCCGCGTATCCGTCCGGTGACACCCCGGCCGCAACGCCGGGTGAGTCCTGGACCACGGGTTCAGCTTCGGTGTCGCTGAAGAAGGGCAGTGAAGCGGAGTCCATGAGCCAGACGGCCCCGGCGGCAGGATCGGTCACCGCGATCGCGGAGCCGCCCTGGGTGATGGTGGCCGACGCCGGCAGCTGTACCTCGCTGCCGCGTGCCACGTTGGCGATGTCCACGGGCGAGACCTTGGACTGGTCGGTGTTGGCATGGAAGACGGTGCCCTCATACTGGGTGACGTCGAAGCCGTCGCTGTTGGCGGCGTAGGCGCCGTCGAGCAGCCGGGCGGGGTAGTTCAGGTGGCCCACCATGCCCTGCGTCTGGTTGGTGACCCAGACACCGCCGTCGTTCAGATCGACGTCGGCGCTGGCAAATCCCGGATACAGGATGGCGCCGGCCACGACGGCACCCGTGGCGGCAACGGCCGAGCCGATCGACGCGGCCCTGCGGCGGGCGCGGCTTTGCGCAGGCGTAGCCCCCCTGAAGAACTGCACTTGCTTCCCCCCGTTACAAACCCCAAATAATCCTGCGATTCCCCGCCGTCGGCGTGCCGCGTCCAGGCGCACGGGCGGGCCGCAATTCGGCAGATAGTCGCGACAAGTGTCGCACATTCCAAGTGGCTTTCCTGAAAGTGACAAGCCTGCTTCGCAAAAGCGGCTTGTCGCCAGGGGATTTAGTCCAGTACCAGTCCCTGTCCGGTGCCCCGGGCAAGGGTGACCGGGTGGATCTCGCCGAAACCGCGAACCGCGCGCGGGGAATGGGGTATGAGGATAAAACGCTCGTTATTGCGCAGCGCCGCTGCCGTGGACGCGTCGGTGAGGACTGTTCCAGGTTCTGCCAGCGAGGTGAGCCGTGAGGCAAGGTTCACAGTCGGCCCATAGATGTCGCCCAGGCGGGAGAGCACCCTGCCCCACACCATGGCTACGCGCGCGGACGGAAGCAGTTCGTCCTCGGTGAAGGCCTTCGCCAGGGCCAGGGAGATTTCGGCACCTGCCTCGGGGGTCTCAGCGTTGAAGAGGACTTCGTCGCCTATGGTCTTCACGAGCCGGCCGCCGCCAACCGAAATGATCTCCGAGCATTTGTGCTCAAACCGCTGGACCATCTGCGCCAAGGTCTTTTCGTTCATCTGGCGGGAAAGACTGGTGTAAGAGACCAGGTCGGCAAACCCGACGGCCCGTGCCAGCGGGAGCGGGTTGTCATCGGCGTTCGAATCATGGCTGGCCAAGCCTGCCTCGGCACGCAGCGCCAGGCGCTGGACCGCGGCGTTCAGCTGCCGTTTCCACGCGTAGACCAGGGTTTTCTCGAGCGGCTCGATCAGGTCCGGCAGCGCGGCCACCAGCTTTTTCCGGGCCTCGGCGTCAGTGATCCCGCGCTGGACCACCATCTCTTCAACGAGCGCCTCGATCTGCCAGACAACCATCCGGTCCGTCATTTGGCCGATCGAACGCATGATGGAAATCGCGGCCTCTTCGGTGAGCCGTTCCTCGCGGACCAGCTGGATCACGGTGCTGAGGGCTTCCTGGTCAGCCTCGGTGAAAAACACGGCGTCGTCGTCGAGGTTCGGGAAGCCCATGGCGCGCCACAGCTTGCGTGCCGAGAGCAGTGAGACTCCCGCTCCCGCTGCCGCTTCACGGCGCTTGAGGGTTCGCGGACCGCCAATCAGCTGGGCTTCCAGCCGCCGGACGTCTTCCCGGTCGATCCCTCCGGAGGTACCCGGCAGCACCGGCTTCTGCGGCATCGGGACCGCATTCATCGAGAGTGTCAGCGGTTCCGGCTCGGCGGCGGACTCAGGCACGTCCTGGCCCTGATCACTCATTGCCGCTCCATTCGTCGTAACCCATGCTTCCTTCAATATCTACACCATCGAACATCACGGTCATGGGCAGGTCTTCTATGGTGGCCAACACAATCGACTTGAATCTGTGGACTTCCGGCACCGCGGGGTAGTCGATGACCCGCCCGCGCCCCAGATCGATCCGAAGGGTTCCGGAACGCTGCATCCGCTGCAGTATCCCCTGCCGTGCTTCCAGTTGGTAGACGGAGGCCAGCGGAAGATCGTGTTCCTGCCTTCGAAGCACTCCCCGGCGCTGGATCAGGCGCCGGTTGGTCAGCACGTAGCGGGCGGCGTTCCAGCGGAGCACGGCCGGCAGGCAGAAACGGACCAGGACCAGGACCACCAGCACGGCGACGGCGGGAGCCAGCACGGGCGTCCAGTCGGCAAGCGCAGCCGGAACGGTGTCACGGCCCAGGAACCCCAGGGCGAACCCGCCTGCCGCACATGCCAGAACGGCGAGCAGGACCTGCTTGACCAGCGGCCCGGCATGGGGGCGCGCTGAAACAATGACCTGCTCCCCCGGCTCCAGCCTCATCCGCACCGGAATCCGATGGTGTGCGCGCCGCTCATGCGCCTGCGGGCCTCAGGTGCACGACGTCGGCAGCGGTGACTGTCTGCCGTACGCCGTCGCCATCGATGATCAGGAGCGCGCCATGCGCGTCGAGGCCGGCGGCGCGGCCCGTCAGCTCCGCTCCTCCGGGCAGGTGCGCACGGACTTCCTGCCCCAGGGTCGCCATCCGCCCGGCGACGTTGTCCAGCAGGCATCCGCCAACGGACCAGGGCACCGAGGCATTCCCATCGACGGCGCAGAACGCCCGGTAGTCCAGGTTGAACCGCAGCAGGAAGTCCTCCAGCAGGATGTTTCTGTCCGTGGTGGACGCGTACTCCATCAGCAGGCTGGTGCCCGTGCTGACCGGCTGGTCTTCGTCAGTGAGGGAAACGTTGAGTCCCACCCCCACCACTACGGCAGGAGGGTTGCCTGTGCTGTCCGGCACCAGCTGTGCCAGGACACCGGCCAGCTTGCGCCCGTCGACCATGACGTCGTTGGGCCATTTCAGCCGCGGTTCCACTCCCGTCCGGCCACCCACAGCCTTGGACAGCGACAGTGCTGCCAGCAGGGAGAGCCACCCGTAGGACTGGGTCGGCAACGGCCGCCCCTGTGCATTAACAGGGCGCAGCAGCACGCTTACAAACAGCGAAGAGCGTTCCGGTGCCTGCCACACGCGGCCCAGGCGGCCCCGGCCGGCGGTTTGCAGCTCGGCGGTCAGGACGGAAAAGTCCGGATATTCACGCGGCGATAACCGCGCACTGTCAGCAAGATCGGTGTTGGTTGAGCCTGTTTCCTGCACGACATCGAGCCGGGACAGCGGGCCTGCGGGGCCCACAAGGCTGGCCCGCAGCCGCTCCGGCTCCAACGGTGGTCGCTCCATGCTGGAGTAGCGCAGATCCATGTTTCCGATATTACGCGCCCCCTCCCCCATCCCGGGGCGACGCCTGCCGTGCCCGGCCCTTCCCTGCCGCGCACCTGTCCTAGAGGAAGAAGTCGGCCATCAGCTTGTCCTCAGGTGCGCCGAGGCTGTACTTGGTGAAGTCCGTGATGCCTTCCTCGCGCAGGACCTGCTCGTCCGTGTAGAAGTTGCCGGTGGCAACGCGCCCGGGGCGCGTGAGGATGGCGTGCGCGGCGTCGGCCATGATGTCCGCACTGCGGGACACGCGTGCCAGTTCCGAGCCGCCGGGCATATTGCGGATGGCAGCGGTGTCGATCGAGGTGCACGGCCACAGGGAGTTGACGCCGATTCCGTCTTCCTTCAGCTCCTCCGACAGGCCAAGGGTGGTCAGGGACATGCCGTACTTGGCCATGGTGTACGCGAGGTAGCTGCCGGCCCATTTGGGGTCCAGGTTCAGCGGCGGGGACAGTGTCAGGATGTGGGCGTTGTCCGAGTCCCGCAGCGCCGGCAGGGCCGTCTTGGAGAGCAGGAACGTGCCGCGGGCATTGATGTCCTGCATCAGGTCATAGCTCTTCATGCTCACGTCGTCCGTCTTGCGCAGGTCGATAGCGGAGGCGTTGTTCAGCACAATGTCGATTCCGCCGAACTGTTCCATTGTGGCGGCGACGGCATTCTCAACGTCTTCGTCGCGGCGCACGTCACCAATGATCGGCAGCGCCTTGCCGCCGGCGGCTTCCAGCTGCTCGGCCGCGGTGTAGACGGTGCCTTCCAGCTTGGGGTGCGGCTGCGCGGTCTTGGCGAGCATCGCAATGTTGGCACCGTCGGCAGCGGCCCGAAGGGCGATGGCCAGGCCGATCCCCCGGCTGCCGCCGGACATGAGGATGGTGCGTCCGGCCAGCGAACGCGGAGAAGAAGATGCTGTGGTGGAGGTCATACGGACAGGGTAATGCACCCGCGCGAAAAATGTTACTGACCAGTAACATCCGCCGCCTCCGAAGACGGCCGCCCCTCGACGTCGACTGGAGGCTGGCTCTTCAGCCAGCCAAGGCACAGGGACACAAATTGTAGGTTTCCTACACCCGCAGGGCGTGTTGGCGCTCACTAGACTGGGTGAATCGCCCGCACCCTTGTAAGAAACCTACTGAAGCAGCTGCGCAGGGCGTTGGGGTGGCGATCCGCCCGCCATCCGTCAGAATCCAGCACCGGAGAGTAAATGAGCATCGACCAGGACATCGATCTGCAGACAACCGCCGGGAAAATCGCCGACTTCCGGCGCCGCCAGGCCCAGGCCGAAATGCCCTCGGGAGCAGCCGCGGTCGAAAAACAGCATGCCCGCGGCAAGCACACTGCCCGCGAGCGCATCGACCTGCTCCTGGACGAAGGTTCCTTCGTGGAATTCGATGCGCTGGCAGTGCACCGCTCCACCGCGTTCGGCATGGAGAAGAAGAAGCCGGTGGGTGACGGACTGGTATCCGGCTACGGCACCGTGGACGGACGCCCAGTGGCGGTCTACAGCCAGGACTTCGCGGTGTACGGCGGATCGCTGAGCCAGGTCAACGGCGAAAAGATCGTCAAGGTCCAGGAGTTTGCCCTGCGCAACGGCTGCCCGGTCATCGGCATCCTCGACGGCGGCGGCGCCCGCATCCAGGAGGGCGTTGCCTCCCTGGCGATGTTCGCGGATATCTTCCGCAACAATGTCCATGCCTCCGGCGTCGTACCCCAGATCTCCCTGATCATGGGCCCGTCCGCCGGCGGAGCGGCGTACTCCCCCGCCCTGACCGACTTCGTGGTGATGGTGGACAAGACGTCCCACATGTTCATCACCGGACCGGACGTCATCAAAGCGGTCACGGGTGAGGACGTGGACATGGAAACGCTCGGCGGCGCCCGGCAGCACAATGCCACCACCGGCACCTCGACGTACCTGGCATCGGACGAAGAGGATGCGATCGACTTTGTCCGCGAGCTGCTGGACTTCCTGCCCAGCAACAATCTCGCCGAGGCACCCCTGACGCCGTTTGCGCAGGACGAGGAGATTAACGACGGGGACCTGGCCCTGGACGAGCTGATTCCCGATTCCGCCAACCAGCCCTACG
Organism: Arthrobacter caoxuetaonis; assembly: GCF_023921125.1. NCBI lineage: Bacteria > Bacillati > Actinomycetota > Actinomycetes > Micrococcales > Micrococcaceae > Arthrobacter > Arthrobacter caoxuetaonis. The sequence continues at coordinate 1,169,648 of NZ_CP099466.1, read as the reverse complement.
ACATCCGCACCGTGATCGAGCAGGTCGTGGACGATGGCCATTTCCTGGAGATGCAGTCCCTGTACGCACCGAACGTCATCATCGGCTACGGCCGGCTCGAAGGGCACACGGTCGGCGTCGTCGCCAACCAGCCGCTGCAGTTCGCCGGCACCCTGGACATAGCAGCCTCGGAAAAGGCGGCCAGGTTCGTGCGCCACTGCGATGCCTTCAACATTCCCATCCTGACCTTCGTGGATGTTCCCGGCTTCCTTCCGGGCAAGGACCAGGAGTTCAACGGAATCATCCGCCGCGGCGCCAAGCTGCTCTATGCCTACGCCGAAGCCACCGTTCCCAAGCTCACCGTCATCACCCGCAAGGCCTACGGCGGCGCCTACATCGTCATGGGCTCCAAAAAGCTCGGCGCAGACCTGAACCTGGCTTGGCCCACCGCGCAGATCGGCGTCATGGGCGCGCAGGGTGCGGTGAATATCCTCTACCGCAGCCAGCTGGCCGCCGCCGCAGCGGACGGGCGCGACGTCGATGAAGTCCGTCAGGGCTACATCAACGCCTACGAAGAAGAACTGCTGAATCCCTACCAGTCGGCCGAGCTTGGGTATGTGGATGCCGTGATCGCACCGTCGGAAACCCGGCTCCAGCTGATCCGCGGGCTGCGCGTGCTGCGCGAAAAGCGTGCCTCGCTGCCGCACAAGAAGCACGGGAACATCCCGCTGTGAGCATCGTCGGTGAACCGGACTTCGAACCGGCAATCCAGCCGCTGCTGCAGGTTCTCACAGGCAGTCCCACGGACGAGGAACTGGCGGCACTGACCGCCGTCGTGCTGGGACTGGGCGCGGGTGCACCGGACTCCGCGGCGCCTGTGCTGCGCGATCCGGCAACGACCCGCAGGGCGTGGACAAGGCGCCGCCAGCTGAGCCTGACGCCTGCTCCGGGGCCGGGCTCGTGGCGGCGCACCTACCGCTGACACGTTAGGCTCGGGCATGTGACTGAACAGACAACTTCATCAGATTCCCTGTCCAACGCCGGTTCGCGCACGCCAACTGCAATCGACGCCGTCGCCGAAGCTTTCACCGAGAACCTGCTGCGGCTGGACCCGTCCTTCGCCACTTCGCTCGGCATCCCCGGGCACGAGACCGAATACGCGGACTACTCGCCGGCAGGACTCGTATCCACCGCCGAAGCAATCAGCGAAACCCTTGAGCGGCTTGAGGACCTGCAGCCCGTTGACGACGTTGATGCCGTCACCCTTGACGCCATGCGTGAGCGGCTGGGCCTCGCCCTGGAGATCCATGAATCCGGCTGGGACCTGGCCGACCTGAACAACATCGCTTCCCCGGCACAGGACATCCGCGCGGTCTTCGACCTGATGCCCACCGACACCGTCGAGGCCTGGGAGCACATCTCCGGCCGCCTGCACAACCTTCCCGACGCCGTCGCCGGGTACATCGTTTCCCTGCGCAGCGGGGCCGAGCGCGGCCTGGTCGCCGCCCGCCGCCAGGTCTCGATCGTGATGGAGCAGGCCGGCAAGTATGCCGAAGAAGGCGGATTCTTCGATTCGTTCGCGGCCGACGCATCGCTGCCGGACGGCTCGGAACTGCCCGACGCACTCAAGGCCTCGCTGCGCCGGAACGCCGACGGCGCCCGTGCCGCCTACCGCTCGCTCGTTGACTTCCTCGGCGGAGAGCTGCTCCCGCAGGCTCCGGAGAAGGACGCCGTCGGCGCTGAGCGCTACGCGCTGTTCTCCCGCCAGTTCCTCGGCTCGGCCGTCGACCTGGAGGAGACCTACGCCTGGGGCGTCGCGGAACTGGACCGCATCATCGCTGAACAGGAAGAGGTGGCCAACCAGATCAAGGAAGGCGCTTCAGTCCGCGAAGCAATGGACCTGCTCGACGCCGATCCCCAGCGCCAGCTGCACGGCACGCGTGAACTGCAGGCCTGGATGCAGGAACTCTCCGACCGGGCCGTCGAGGAACTGTCGCAGAGCCACTTCGAGATCACCGGTCCCATGCGCAAGCTCGAGTGCATGATCGCCCCCACCAATGAGGGCGGCATCTACTACACGGGTCCGAGCGAGGACTTCTCCCGGCCCGGCCGCATGTGGTGGTCCGTACCGGAAGGCGAAGACACCTTCACCACGTGGAAGGAAACCACCACGGTCTACCACGAGGGCGTTCCGGGCCACCACCTGCAGATTGCCACCGCAACCGCTGCCCGGGACACCTTGAACAGCTGGCGCCGCAACGTCTGCTGGGTCTCCGGCCACGGCGAGGGCTGGGCACTGTACGCCGAGCGCCTCATGGAGGAACTCGGCTACCTGAACGATCCCGGAGACCGGATGGGCATGCTGGACGCGCAGCGCATGCGCGCAGCCCGCGTCGTCTTCGACATCGGCGTCCACCTGGAACTGGAGGTCCCCGAGCGCTGGGGTTCGGGCACCTGGACCCCGGAGAAGGGCTACGACTTCCTGAAGCAGAACATTGCAATCTCGGAAGGGCAGCTGAACTTCGAGTTCACGCGCTACCTGGGCTGGCCGGGACAGGCACCGGCGTACAAGCTGGGCCAGCGGCTCTGGGAGCAGATCCGCGACGAAGTCCGCAGCCGCGAGGGCGACTCCTTCGATGCAAAGGCCTTCCACACGCGCGCACTGAGCCTGGGCTCGGTCGGCCTGGACACGCTGCGCCGCGCCCTGCTGGATAACTAGCCTGCCCTGCTGGATAACTAGCCTGCATTCTGGATAACCAGCGTGGACTCTGACGCCCGGCCGGGCACTCCGGCCGGGCGTTTTTGCTGCCTGCACCCACCCTCCCGGATGGGACAATCGTCACAGTGCGCGCGGGAATAGGAATTCTGTTCCGCGGCCCGGCGCCACAGAACGCTTGTCCACCCAGCAATCCCAAGGCCCCGGCGTCCGCTGATGCGTAACATTTCGCAATACCGAAAACGCTCTGGTAATAGATGCCGTCTAGCATCGAACGGTGACATCACCACAGACCTCCCCACAGTCCCCCGCCGCAGCCGAGACCCGGCGCAGGCTTCCGCGCTGGGCCACATCGTTTGGCCCGCAGATCATCGCAGCCCTGCTGGTCGGCCTCGGCCTGGGCCTGCTGGCCAAGAACATGGGCGCCGTCGACGGTGAGCCCAACTGGCTCACCACCACGCTTTCGACCATCGGCTCGAGCTACGTCTCACTGCTGAAGGCAGCCGTCGTCCCGCTGATCTTCACCGCCGTCGTCAGCTCGATTGCAAACCTCCGCGAGGTTTCCAACGCTGCGCGCCTGGCATGGCAGACCCTGCTGTGGTTCGCCATCACCGCCCTGATCGCCGTGGCGATCGGCATTGCCCTGGGTGTGCTGATGCAGCCCGGTGCCAACGCTGACGCCACCGCGCCGGACGGATACGACGGCGGCACCGGCAGCTGGATCGGGTTCCTCACCGGCCTCATCCCGGGCAACTTCCTGGGCCTGACCGCCTCCACCACAGAAACCCTCACCACCTCCCTGAACTTCAACGTGCTGCAGGTCCTCGTGATCGCGATCGCCGTCGGCATTGCCGCCCTGAAGGTCGGCAAGCCCGCCGCACCGTTCCTGGCCCTGAACGCCTCCGCCCTGGCCGTCATCCAGAAGGTCCTGTGGTGGATCATCCGGCTGGCCCCGCTGGGCACCGTTGGCCTGATCGGCCGTGCCGTGGCCACCTACGGCTGGGACACCATCGGTTCACTGGGCACCTTCACGCTGGCCATCTACGTGGGTCTGGCGATCGTCCTGTTCGTGGTCTACCCGGGGCTGATCAAGGCGCACGGACTCTCCGTCCGCCAGTGGTTCTCCGGAGCCTGGCCGGCCATCCAGCTTGCCTTTGTGTCCCGTTCCTCCGTGGGGACGCTGCCGCTGACCCAGCGCGTCACTGAGCGGAACCTCGGTGTTCCCCGGGCCTACGCTTCCTTCGCCGTGCCGCTGGGCGCCACGACGAAGATGGACGGCTGCGCCGCGATCTACCCTGCGATCTCGGCTATCTTCGTGGCCCAGTTCTTCGGCATTGACCTCAGCATCGGGCAGTACCTGCTCATCGTTGTCGTCGCCGTGCTGGGCTCCGCGGCAACCGCCGGAACCACCGGCGCCGTCGTGATGCTGACCCTGACCCTGTCCACGCTGGGACTGCCGCTGGAAGGCGTGGCGCTGCTGCTCGCCGTCGACCCCATCCTGGACATGGGACGCACCGCGGTGAACGTGGCCGGCCAGACGGTCGTGCCCACCATCGTGGCCAAGCGCAACGGCCTGCTGCAGCCGGAGCTGTACAACGCCAAGCGCAACGGCGACCCGTTCGCTGACGATTCAGCTGCAATCGATCCCGAAGAAGCTGAACTTTCGGCACAGGAACATACACCTGCAACATCAGGTGCTGGCGCTGCGGCTGCCAGCAGGTAAGGTTCAGGTACTCGCACTTCCTTTGGGAATGGCCGCTCCGACGCCGGAGCGGCCATTCCTTTTTTCGGTGCCTGCCAGCCCGGCACATTAGGCTGGGATGCGTGACTGACCTGACGCTAATCCTTGCTTCCGCCTCCCCTGCCCGCACCAAGCTCCTGGACAATGCCGGCATCGCCCACCGCGTGCTCGTGTCCGATGTCGATGAAGACGCTGTCACGGCCCGCTACGGGCTGACCGATCCCCATGACACGGCACTGCTGCTGGCCCGGGCCAAGGCTGAAGCTGTCGCTTCCCTCCCTGAGGCCGACGGCGCCCTTGTCCTCGGCTGCGACTCCGTGTTCGAGTTCGACGGCGAAGCCCACGGAAAGCCCTGGGAACCGGAGATTGCCCGCGAACGCATCCGGCGGATGAGCGGGAACGTCGGTGTGCTCCACACGGGCCACTGGCTGGTGGACTGCCGCGACACCGACGAGGACGGCTCCGGAGCGACCCTCGGCGCGGTCAGCTCGGCCGAGGTGCACTTTGCGAAGCTCCTCGACGACGAGATCGAGGCCTACATTGCCACCGGAGAGCCGCTTGCCGTGGCGGGGTCCTTCACCATCGATTCCCTGGGCGGGGCGTTCATCGAGAAGGTCGTCGGCGATCCGCATGCCGTCGTCGGTCTGTCCGTGTCCACGCTGCGCCACCTGCTGGCCAGCGCCGGCGTCGGCGTGACGTCGCTCTGGAAGTAGCCCTTGGTGGCGGTTGGTGCCTTGCGCCGGGGGCCGTTGCCCGGCGGCGCCCCCTCCCCGCAACTTTCGGGGAGATAACGTCGCTTAGCGCCTTCTCCTGCCAACCTTCGGGGAGATAACGTCCTTTTCGCCGACGCCAGGGGTTCCGCGCCAGAAGGCATTCCGTCATCTATTGGTGCACTACAGCCGCTTAGCCCCTGCTCCACGAGTCTTCTGCTGCACTGCGGCTGCTTAGCCTGCCCTCGACTCATCCGTTGCTGCACTGCCGTCGCTCAGAGCACGCGAAAGCGACGTTAGTGCAGCAACAGATCCCGGGGAGCCCTCAAACCTGCGTTATTGCAGCAAAGGATGGGCGGACAGGGCCACAGGGTACGGGAGCTTCATGTACCTCGACACCAGGCCCAGCGACCCCTTTCGACACACAGCGCTCCGGGCGGCAGGACGCTGCCGGGTTGCCGCAGAACGCCGCAGAACGCCGCGACTGTGGATAACTCAAGCAGGAGATGCACGTACAGGGTAGAAACGGGCAATGCGCACACCCCGGCCCCTTCCACATCCACTGTCTGATCCCTTTCTGGTTGAGCAGGCACTGAGCCTTGGTGTCACACCCGGACGGCTGCGCGGCTCAGATCTGCGCATTCCCAGTCGTGGAATCCGGGTACCGAAGAACACGAAGACCACGGGGACGCCTGCTGAGCTGGCTGCAAGCTGCCGACCCTATCTTGAGCTTTTCCCCGACGCCGTCCTCAGCCACACGACTGCGGCGAGGCTCCACGGCATCCCGCTGCCGCCGTCGTACCGGAACGAATCATTCCTGCATCTCACCCGCCCTCCGAACGCCGCGAGTACCACCCGCAGGCACATCCGCAGCCACCGGTCACGCCTGGAGGACTTCGACGTCGTCCAACCCGCGCCGGGGCTCCGGCTCACGTCTGAAGCGCGCACCTTTGCCGACCTCGCCCGGATCCTGGATCTGCCCGATCTCACCGCAGCCGGCGACTGGCTCGTCTCAGAGCATGGACGCAGCTATGGCCAGGTCCGTCATGCCGTTCTGGGTCTGGAGGAACTGCGCAGCTACGTCAACGGCCTGAGGTGGATTCCGGGCATACGAACTGCCCGTCGAGCCCTTGATCTGGTGCGCGTTGGCGTGGACTCCCCGCCCGAGACATACCTCCGGCTCATGCTGCACGACGCCGGACTGCCGGAGTTCCGTCCGAACATGCCGCTGCTGGACGCGGCCGGGAGGCCTGTCCTGTGGACTGATCTGGGCTGTCCGGAATTCCGCACCTGCGTGGAGTATGACGGCGCGCATCACCTGACCCCAAAGCAGCAGATGAAGGACCACAACCGTGACCTGCTCGTCAGTGAGCTCGGATGGCATCAGGTCAAGGTCTCGGCAGTGGATATGCGCCGCGGCTCCGCGTGGGTGGCGCCAATAGTCGCCCGGGGCCTGCGCCTTGGAGGATGGGTCCGCGAGCAAGGTGTCTTGTGAGGCGGACGTCCCGTTCGCGTCCACTCGGCGTCCCGCTGAACCATCCTTCCGAACCACCCAGCGGAAGACCTCGTTGTAGGGTCCCCACAACTAAACCCGCCGCCCCACGCAGAAACAGCACGGTTTATGGCGGGACACGACAAAATCGCGCTAGGCTCCGAACAGATCAAAGGAGCCAGTGCATTTCATGAGCCAGAACACCGCCGCCCCGCTGGGGAAGGTCCTGATTGCCAACCGCGGAGAGATCGCCGTCCGGATTATCCGGGCCGCACGCGACGAAGGCATCGCGACTGTAGCCGTCTACGCCGACCCGGACCTGGACGCTTTGCACGTCCGCCTTGCCGATGAGGCGTACGCCCTGGGCGGCAGCACTGCCGCAGAGTCCTACCTGGACATGGACAAGATCCTGGCCGCGGCTGTCCGCGCCGGGGCGGACGCCATCCACCCGGGCTACGGCTTCCTGTCTGAGAATGCCGCGTTCGCCCGCCGGGTCATCGACGCCGGACTGACCTGGATCGGGCCTTCCCCCGAAGCCATCGACCAGCTCGGAGACAAGGTCCAGGCCCGGCATCTTGCAGCTAAGGTCGGCGCTCCCCTGGTTCCGGGAACGCCGGATCCCGTATCCAGCGCGGACGAAGTCCTTGCCTTCGCGCAGGAGTACGGCCTGCCCGTGGCTATCAAGGCGGCCTTCGGCGGCGGCGGACGCGGCATCAAAGTGGCCCGCACCCTGGAAGAGATCCCCGAACTGTACGACTCCGCCGTCCGCGAAGCCACTGCTGCCTTCGGCCGCGGCGAGTGCTTCATCGAACGCTTCCTCGATGCCCCGCGCCACGTCGAGACACAGTGCCTGGCCGACGCGCACGGCAACGTCGTCGTCGTTTCGACCCGCGACTGCTCCCTGCAGCGCCGCAACCAGAAGCTGGTGGAAGAAGCCCCGGCCCCCTTCCTCACCGAGGACCAGGTCCGCGCCCTGTACGACTCTTCCAAGGCCCTGCTGCGCGAAGCCGGGTACCAGGGTGCCGGTACCTGCGAATTCCTCGTGGGCACCGACGGCACCATTTCCTTCCTCGAGGTCAACACCCGTCTCCAGGTTGAGCATCCGGTCTCCGAGGAAGTGACCGGCATCGACTTGGTGCGCGAGCAGTTCCGCATCGCCCGCGGTGAAGAACTGGGCTACTCCGACCCCGAAATCCGGGGCCACTCCATCGAATTCCGCATCAACGGCGAAGACGCCGGGCGCGGCTTCATGCCCTCCCCCGGCACAGTGGAAACCCTGCGCCTGCCCACGGGCCCCGGCGTGCGGGTCGATTCCGGCATCGAAGCCGGCGAGACGGTGGGCGGGAACTTCGATTCGATGCTTGCCAAGCTGATCGTCACCGGAGCCACCCGCACCCAGGCCCTCCAGCGTGCGCGCCGTGCCCTGAAGGAAATGGAAATCACCGGCCTGCCGACTGTGCTGCCGTTCCACGCCGCCGTCGTCGCCGATCCCGCGTTCGCACCGGAGCAGGGTCCGTTCAGTGTTCACACCCGCTGGATCGAGACTGAGTTCAACAACACCATTGAGCCCTGGTCCGGGGAACCGGCCAACGGGAACGACGACGACGGCGCACGCCAGCGCCACACCGTGGAGGTGGGCGGCAAACGGCTTGAGGTCGTGCTGCCGGCCGGCCTGGCGCCGTCGAACGGACGCAGCGCTGCCCCGGTCAACGGCAAGCAGCGCAAAGGCCGCGCCCGGACGTCATCCGCGGCGGCAACGGGCAATGAGCTGACGTCCCCCATGCAGGGAACCATTGTGAAGGTCGCCGTCCAAGACGGGACCGTCGTCGCGGAAGGGGACCTGGTGGTGGTGCTGGAAGCCATGAAGATGGAGCAGCCGCTCACCGCCCACAAGGCCGGCACCGTCACCGGTCTCACGGCACTGCCGGGAGCCACCGTCTCAGCGGGTGCTGTCATCGCTGCCATCGTGGACTAGGACGGCGTTTAGAACAGCACACCCGCAAGAACGCAAAAGGCCCGGATCCACATGGATCCGGGCCTTTTGCTTACCAGCAGTAAGACCTAGCTGGAGTGGTTTACGTAGTCCACGTCCTTGGTTTCGCGGGTAACCCACAGCGCGATGAACGTCAGGATGGCCATCGATGAGAGGTAGATTCCCACCAGCCACGGGCTGCCGTCAGCGGCCTGCCACAGCGCCACTGCGATGAACGGGGCAACAGCTGCACCGAGGATCGAGGAAACGTTGTAGGCGATGGCTGAACCGGTGTAGCGGACATTGGTCGGGAACAGCTCCGGCAGTACGGCGCCCATCGGCCCGAAGGTCAGGCCCATCAGAGTGAAGCCGATGATCAGCAGCGCCATGGTGCCAACGAAGCCGCCGCCGAACAGCGGGTCGAACGTGAAGCCGAAGACGAAGATTGCTGCCGTGACCCAGAGCAGGGTCTTGCGGCGTCCGTACTTTTCGGCCAGCGGGCCGGCCACCATGGTGAAGATGCCGAAGAAGACGACGCCGACGATCAGCATGATCAGGAAGTCGTTGCGGGCGTAGCCGAGGCCTGCCGCGAATGTATCCGGGTCGAAGGCCTTCCCGGATGCTTCCGCCTTGGCGGCAGCTTCTTCCTCCGACTTGGCAGCGGTGCCGTAGGAGAGGGTGAAGGTGGTCATCAGGTAGAAGAGCACATAGGTGGCCAGCATGATGAAGGTGCCGGCGATCATCGGGCGCCAGGAGAACTTGAACGCAGCGGCCAGCGGCAGCTTGCTCACTTCACCGGAATCGACAACCTTCTGGAAGGCGGGGGTTTCGACCAGCTTCAGGCGGACGTAGAGGCCAATGATGACCATCACGGCGCTGGCGAGGAACGGAATGCGCCAGCCCCAGGACATGAACTGCTCTTCAGCCAGGTTGAAGCTCAGGATCAGGAACAGGCCGTTGGCCAGGATGAAGCCGATCGGAGCGCCGAGCTGCGGGAACGTGCCGTAGATGGCGCGCTTGTTCGCGGGGGCGTTCTCGGTGGCCAGCAGGGCCGCACCGGACCATTCGCCGCCGAGGGCCAGGCCCTGGGCAAAGCGCATGACGACCAGCAGGGCCGGGGCCCAGAAGGTCCAGCCGTCCATGTTCGCGGTCGGCAGGCAGCCGATAAGGAAGGTTGCGATGCCCATGGTCAGCAGGGACGCAACCAGGGTTCCCTTGCGGCCCACCTTGTCGCCGAAGTGCCCAAACACGATCGATCCAAGGGGACGGGCGATGAAGGCGACGCCGAAGACGGCGAAGGAGGACAGCAGTGCGGTGACGCCCTCGGCATTCGGGAAGAAGAGGACGGGGAAGACGAGGACTGCGGCGGTCGCATAGACATAGAAGTCGTAGAACTCGATGGAAGTGCCAACCAGGGACGCTACGATCACGCGTCCGCGGGAGTTGGCCGGTGCCTTTTCAGCTTCGGCGCTGGAAGTGTTTGTTGACATGGCAAGTCTTTCGGGTGCGGTTGGAAAGTACGATCATCCTAAAACCCGGCGTCCGCCATTCGGACATTTGTCCACAATGTGGACGTAACGTTGGACAAACCTTGAATTTCCGCGCAAAAAAGGCCGCTCCTGGAACGTGGATCGGTCCGGAGGCGGGCAAACCCATCCCACCGAGATAGCAGAAACTGCCCGTATCAAGGCTGATACGGGCAGTTTCTGCTGTCTCGTTTCGTGGCGGGAGTTAGATGTGCACGTGCAGGCGCCGTGCTGCCTCGGAGATGGAGCCGGTCAGCGACGGGTAGACCGTGAAGGTGTTGGCGACGTCGTCGACGTGCAGTTTCTGCGTGACCGCCAGCGCAATCGGGAAGATCAGTTCGGAGGCACGGGGACCGACGACGACGCCGCCGATCACTGTTCCGGAGCCCTTCCGGGCAATGATCTTCACGAACCCTTCCTTGACATCCATCATCTTCGCCCGCGCGTTGGTGTGCAGCGAGAGCTTGATGACGTCGCCCTGGTACCGTCCGGCGGCAATGTCCGCTTCGGACACACCCACTGACGCGATCTCCGGGGAGGTGAAGATGTTCGAGGCGACGTGCTTGAGCTTCAGCGGCTTCACGCTGTCCCCCATCAGGTGGGCGATCGCAATGCGTCCCTGCATCGCAGCGACCGAGGCCAGGTTGAAGACACCCGTGCAGTCACCGGCAGCGTAGACGTTCGACGCGGTGGTCCGGGAGACGCCGTCGACCTTGATCTGTCCCTGCTCATCCAGGGCGACTCCTGCCTCCTCGAGGCCGATGCCCTGCGTGTTGGGAATAGCGCCGACGGCGACGAGGCAATGGGAGCCCTCAACCGTGCGCCCGTCGGAGAGCGTGACCCGCACCCCGTCACCGGTGTTCTTCACCGAATCGGCACGGGAACGGGAGAGCACGGTCATGCCGCGGGCCTGGAAGACGTCCTCCAGGACGCGGGCAGCGTCAGCGTCTTCGCCGGGCAGCACGCGGTCACGGCTGGAGATGAGGGTGACGCGTGCGCCGAGCCCGTTGTAGGCGGACGCGAACTCAGCGCCCGTCACGCCGGACCCGATGACGATCAGGTGCTCGGGAACCTCTGTCAGGTTGTAGATCTGCTTCCAGGTGAAGATCCGCTCGCCGTCCGGCATGGACGTGTCCAGTTCGCGGGGGTTGGCGCCCGTTGAGATCAGGAGGGCTTCGGCTTCCACCGTGGTGGTGCCTTCATCCGTGGCGACCTCGATCCGGCGGTTGTCGAGCAGCCTGCCCTCACCCAGAATCACCTTCACGCCCATGCGTTCCAGCGTCCGCCGGATGTCGTTGGACTGTTCCTTGGCCAAGGCCAGCAGGCGGTGGTTGACCATCTTCAGGTCCGCTTCGGCCGGCTTGGCAGCGTTGCCAAAGTCGACGCCGAGATTGGAGGCGGAGCTGAAACGGGTCATCACGTCCGCGGTGGCAATGAGGGTCTTGGAAGGCACGACGTCGGTGAGGACGGCGGAGCCGCCCAGCCCGTTGCGCTCCACAATGGTTACGTCTGCGCCAAGTGACGCTGCCACCATGGCTGCCTCGTAGCCGCCGGGGCCGCCGCCGAGGATCGCAATTTTTCGGGCAGTGAAATCTAGTTGGCTCGTCACAAGGGTCCATTCTGTCCCATCGGGGGGAACGTCTCAAACGAACCGCGCCCGGGACCGGCCGCGCCGGCCGCCAACAAGCGGTAAGTTGTACGGGTGAGCTATGACGATCCCTTTGAACTTGCCCAGCAGGCCGCAGCGTACATCGCCGAGAAAACCGGTGTACCCAGCCACGACATCGCCCTGGTCCTGGGCAGCGGCTGGGGGGACGCAGCAGACCTGATCGGTGAGACCACTGCCACGCTGCCGGCGTCGGACATTCCCGGTTTTTCCGCCCCGGCTGTCCAGGGACATGTGGGGACCATCCGGTCCGTACTGACTCCCGGGGGCAAGCGCGCCCTCATCCTGGGTGCCCGCACGCACTACTACGAGGGCAAGGGTGTCCGCGCCGTCGTCCACGGTGTGCGGACCGCCGCTGCTGCCGGTGCGAAGGTCATGGTCCTCACCAACGGATGCGGCGGCCTGAACCTGGACTGGGCTCCCGGCACCCCTGTGCTGATCAGCGACCACCTCAACCTGACGGCCACCTCCCCGCTGGAGGGCGCGACGTTCGTCGACCTGACGGACCTCTACTCCCCCAGGCTCCGCGACCTCGCCCGGACCGTTGATCCCACCCTTGCCGAAGGTGTCTACGCCCAGTTCCCCGGCCCGCACTACGAAACACCCGCGGAAGTCCGCTATGCCAAGACCATCGGCGCGGACCTGGTGGGCATGTCCACCGCCCTTGAAGCCATTGCTGCCCGCCATGCCGGCATGGAGGTCTTCGGTATCAGCCTGGTGACCAACCTGGCCGCAGGCATCAGCCCGGAACCCCTGAGCCACCAGGAAGTGCTGGAAGCCGGCGCCGAAGCAGGCCCGCGCATTTCCAAGCTGCTCGCCGGCATCATCGGCGCCCTGTAGCACCGCCCGTATCCGATCTGAGGCACCCAATGACCTTGACTGCTATGGAACGCGAAGAACTGTTCAACGAAGCCCGGATCTGGGCCGATACGGACCCCGACCCTGCCACGGCCGCTGAGCTGCGGACCCTGCTGGCGGCAGCCGAGGCAGAAGCCGCTGCGGAAAGCGGAACAGCCGCGGCCCTGGAGGAACTGGCGGACCGGTTCTCCGGCACCCTGGAGTTCGGCACCGCCGGCCTGCGCGCCGCTCTCGGTGCCGGCCCTCGGCGCATGAACCGCGCCGTCGTCCGGCGCACCGCGGCCGGAATCGCTTCCTTCCTGCAGGACAGGTCCGAGGGGTGGATCCCCAGCGCAGTGATCGGCTACGACGCGCGGCACAACTCGAAGGCGTTCGCCCTGGAAACAGCGGCGGTCTTCAGCGCCGCAGGCATCGAGGCGTTCCTGCTTCCCTGCACGCTGCCGACGCCGGTGCTCGCCTACGCGGTCCGTGCCCTTGATACGGACGCCGGAGTGATGGTCACCGCCAGCCACAACCCGGCACAGGACAACGGTTACAAGGTCTACCTGGGCGGGCGCACGGTGAAGGGGCCGGGACGCGGTGCGCAGATCGTCCCGCCCTACGACGCCGAGATCGCCGCGCGCATCGACTACACGCTGCCGCTCTCCTCCATCGAGACTGCGCCGGAGGGCTGGACCGACGTCTCCGAGTCGATCGCGGCCGACTACATCAACGCCGTCGACGCGCTGGTGAACCACGACGGTTACCCGGCCCGGGACCTGAGGATCGTCCTCACCCCCATGCACGGTGTCGGCGGGGAAACCATGACGGCGGTCCTGCGCGACGCCGGATTCTCCTCGGTGAAGCTTGTGGCTGCACAGGCGGAGCCCGATCCCGACTTCCCGACCGTGGCCTTCCCCAACCCGGAGGAACCCGGAGCGCTGGACCTGGCAGTGGGCATGGCAGCCGAAACCGGTGCGGACATTGTCCTGGCCAACGACCCGGATGCCGACCGTGCTGCCGTCGCCGCCCAGGATCCTGCCACCGGCCAGTGGCGGATGCTGCGCGGGGATGAAACGGGGGCGCTGCTGGGTGCACACATTGCCGACCGGATCCGGTCCGGCCACCACCGGCTGCGCCCGGATTCCAATACTCCCGTCTTCGCAAATTCGATCGTCTCCTCCCGTTTGCTTGCCCGCATCGCCGCTGCGGCCGGATTCGCCCACCAGGAAACGCTGACCGGCTTCAAGTGGATATCGCGGGTCCCCGGACTTGTGTACGGGTATGAGGAAGCCCTGGGATACTGCGTGGCACCGGCGCTGGTCAGGGACAAGGACGGCATCTCCGCCGGCCTGCTGATCGCCGAACTTGCGGCCGCCCTGAAAGCCGACGGCCGCACCTTGTTCGATATGCTCGATGACCTTGCGCTGGAACACGGGCTGCATGCTTCAGACCAGCTCTCGGTGCGGGTGGAGAACCTCTCCCTCATTCCGCAGATGATGACGCGCCTGCGCGCACAGCCGCCGTCGTCCCTCGCCGGGTCCCCGGTGGTGAACGCCGTCGACCTCTCAGCCGGTTCCGAAGCGCTGCCTCCGACCGACGGCCTGCTCTACCTGACGGAGGACGGCACCCGGATCATCGTCCGGCCGTCGGGCACCGAGCCCAAGCTCAAGTGTTACCTGGAAGTCATCGAGCCGGTTGACGGCCGTGCCGGCCTGGCGCGTGCGCGTGCCGCCGCGGCGGACCGGCTGGCCGCCGCCAAGGAAGACATTGCTGCCGCACTGGGGCTGGAGGCCTGACCCGCCGCGCTACCCTGCTCCGGTGGAATTCGCGGGTGCCTGGACCAATGGAAGCACGGCTCCCGTTTCCAGGATGTCGGCAACCTGCCGCGCGGCGAGCGGCCTGCTGAAGTAGTACCCCTGGCCGCTTCGGCAGCCCAGGACCAGGAGGTCCGCGGCTTGGTCCAGGGTCTCGATCCCTTCGAAGACCGCTTCCATGCCGGCCGCCTGGATCAGGCCGTGGACCGCATCCACAAAGTGCCGCTGACCCGGATCAGCGCTGATGTCACGAATCAGGCTGCGGTCCACCTTCACGGTGTGGACAGGCAGCCGGCGGAGGTAGCTGATGGAGGAATAGCCTGTCCCGAAGTCGTCGATTTCAATCCCGACGCCGAGGGCACTGAGTGACCGGAGCGAGTACATTTCAACGTCACCGCCGCTGACGAACGCGCTTTCCGTGATTTCGATGATCAGGCGGCCCGGACTGATCCCGGTTTCGGTAAGCGCCTGCCGGACATGGTCCACCAGGTCCAGCCGCTGCAGTTCCATGGCGGAGAGGTTGACCCGGACTTTGAAATCCGGTTCCAGCGCCAGTTCCCCTTCCCAGCGGGCCACCTGTTCCAGGGCAGCCCGCAGCACCCAGCGCCCCAGATCCAGGATGATCCCGGTCTCCTCGGCGATGGGAATGAAGTCATCGGGCATAACGAGTCCGCGCTGCGGGTGCTGCCAGCGGATCAGCGCTTCCACACCGATCATCCGGCCGCTGGCCAGCTCCACGACGGGCTGGTAATCCAGGAAAAGCTCATCTCGTCCCACGCCCTGGCGCAGCTCGGCAGCCATGTCACGGCGGAGCTGGCGGGAGTAGAGCATAACCGGCTCGAAAGCCTTGTTTTGCCCCCTCCCGGCTTCCTTCGCCGCGTACATAGCGGTGTCTGCCCGGACCATGATGTCTTCGGCGCTCTCCCCTGCCTGCCCGGCGTGCGCTCCGATGCTGGCACGGGGCCAGACGTCGAGCTCGTCGACCCTGATGCATTCGGTGAGGGCTTCCTGGACCCTTGCCGCCACGCCCATGGCCGCGGTGAGGCTCGTTTCGGGAAGCAGGACGGCGAACTCGTCGCCGCCGAGCCGGGCCACGGTATCCCCGCGGCGCACCGCCCAGCGGATCCTTCGTGCTACTTCAACGAGCACCTGGTCGCCGGTCTGATGGCCGAAGCTGTCGTTAATGTCCTTGAATGCGTCAAGGTCGATCATCAGGACGGAGGGACGCTTGGCGCCGTCCTCGGATGACAGGAGAGCTGCTTCGATTCCGTGCATCAGCGCAGTACGGTTTGCCATCCCGGTCAGTGCGTCGCTCATGGCCATGCGCTGCATTTGCCGGTGTGCTGCCTGCAGTTCGATGGTCCGCGACTCGACCCGTTCCTCGAACTCCTGGTAAACCGAATTAAGTTCTTCGGCCAGCAGGTTGATCCCGGTAATGACGGCGTCAACGTCGTCCCGGTTGGGCGAGGTGCGGATCCTGGTACTCAGGTCCCCAGCAGCGATCCGGACTATGCCGTCGACTACCTGCTGCAGTCGTGTGTCTGCTGGCTGCCCTTCCGTCATTTCGTCCGGCTCTCCAGCCACGTCAGAGCTTCGCTCTTTGAGGAGAAGTACCGGGTGGGGCACGGCGGGAGGTCACCGCCCAGCAGGAAGTTTGCAATAACACGGTCCACCTGCGAGGTGCCGACGACGGCGACGGCGGATGCCTTGCGGGCCGCTCCGAAGACGCTGCGGGCGCTGCGGGTGAGGGATTCAACGCCCGTGATCTCCAGCAGCAGGGGAATAAACCCAGGCCCGGCGAGTTCGTCGAATTCCTCCGCTGCGCGGGCGGCGATCCCGCCGGTGATGACCTCGCCCGGCGGCAGGATGATGGTGGCAAAGCCATCCTCCGAAAAAACCTCGGCGTAGCCCTCTTCGCCCGACCGGATCCCTCGGGTACCGGGAACAGCTTCCTCAGGCACCGGCGCTGCGCTGTCGATGACCGTCATGCGGTCCCTCCAGCCCGGGCTTTTCTGCATGCGCGGTCCGGTTCAGTGCCGTTCCACGGTTCGAGACCCAAAACTTCATGCTTTCCCATGTTTCCCCCCAAAAACCTAAGGTACCTCAGTTGTCCTCAAAAAGAACGGATTGTCAGCGTAATTCCGCTGAACCACATGCTCCTTCTGCCTTCCAATGCCTCCCACAGGCACGTTTAAGAGACCTCTCGCGCATCCTCTAGGAAGCCCCTGGATTGTTCGGCCCGTGCGGAGGCCCCAGCATTTTCGAAGAGACGGGCACTTTCCGCCGCGTATTTGGCCGCTTCTTCGGGCTGTCCCTCGTCCCGAAGAATGCGTGCGTACAGCAGGCGTGCTTCTCCTTCAATGTGCGGCGCCATCAGTTCTGCCTCCTGCATGAGGACCGCCATATGTGCACGCGCCTCAGAACACTCGCCAGTCAGGTACATCCAATAGGCGCGGGTGATCCCGAGCTCGATTTCATCCTGCTTGGTGCCTCCGGTGATAGAGATAGCCATCTCCGCCCGTTCGATGCACTGCAGTGTTTCAGGCTCAACCAAGTTCGCAGTCAGCCTCATGAACGCCGATGCCTTGTTGAAAAGCGCCCAGAGACTGACGTCGTTGATACGCGAAAGCGCTGCCGAGGCAAGTCCGTGATAGTAAGTCGCTTCCGTAGGCTTGCCCACGAGGAACGCGGCATTTCCGATCGACCAGTAGGCCTTGCCTGCTCTCTCGGATCCCGATTCCTCGTCTATCAGAGTGGCCAGCTTTTCGGCTTCTCGCCATGCGTCCTCCAAGTTGCCGCTCTCTGCGAGAACCGCCACGAGCACCTGCTGTGCCTCGAGTTTGGCAGAGGCACCATGCTCAGGATCGAAGGGGGAATCGACGGCGGCCCGGGCGACGGCAAGGGCTTCCGGGAGTTGGCCGAGTCCCTGCAATGCCAAAGACTGCAATGCCCTGGCTTTGCCTTTCAAAACCGCATCCGATCCTGCAAGAGGGTGCGAAGCGAGGTTTTCTGCTGTGGCGGCACAGTCGTCAATAAGCCCCAGTTCACGCTGGCATTCACCGAAGAGGAACCGCATCCTCCACCAACCGGCATCGTCACCCTTCTCGCTGGCAGCTGTGGCTGCGCGTTCCGCAAAGGCCAATGCATGTCCGTACTCCCGGCGTTCCCAGAATTGGCGGGCCTTGTACTCGTTGAAAATGAAATCATTGGTCATGCGGAGCCACGGAACTTTCTCGGTATGTTGCACTGCTCTTCGTCTGCGCTGAGTTTCATTGTGACTGGCCAGCGGACTCATTGAAGAACGTTACGCACCAAGTCAGACCAGAGCGACTGGAATCTCGCTTCCTTAACGCAAGATATCCTGAATTTTCGAAAGCAGGTAGGTTATCTGCCTGTCGAACTGAGTATAGTTTTCTGTGTCAGCGCTAGTTGTCACTCTCATCAAGGAGAAACCATATGAAGAAACTGGGGGCTTCCCTGCTTCTCGCGGCAGCCATCACGGCAGTCGGTGTTGCAGCACCTGCTAACGCAGCTCCATCTTTCGGCGTCGGCGGGGGAACTGTTTCTCCGCTGATCAACTGGTGGCCTAACTAAGCTTTAGATGAAAGCCGGGCAACAATCCTTCGGGATTATTGCCCGGCTTTTTATTTTGCTGGGCGCGATGGAGCTTGACGGTGCAGGCTAGCCCCTGCCCCCTCACTTCATGGCTCCTTCTCCCCTCCCTGCATATGGGAGACTGGAAGCCCAGTTTGGAAAGGACCGCCATGCCCACGAACGCCGCGCCCGACGAGACCCCGCAGACCGCAGACCTCGCCTCGTATATCGACCACACCCTGCTCAAGCCGGAGGCGTCCCGCGAAGACATCCTCCGAGTGTGTGAAGAAGCCGCCCAGTACGGTTTCAAATCCGTGTGTGTGAACCCGCTTTGGGTGAGCACCGTTCACACAGCCTTGAAGGACAGCGGCGTGGATACGTGCTCCGTCATCGGCTTTCCGCTTGGCGCCTCAACCACGGAGGTCAAGGTTTTCGAAGCCCAGGGTGCACTCCAGGACGGCGCTGACGAAATCGACATGGTCATCGACATTGCCGCGGCTCGCCGGGGTGACCGGGAAGCACTGGTCCGAGACATCGCCGCCGTCGCCGATGCTGTCCACGAAACGGGCGCCCTCCTGAAGGTCATCATCGAGACTGCGCTGCTGACGGATGAGCAGAAAGTCCTCGCCTGCGAGGCTTCGGTCGAAGCCGGCGCTGACTTCGTGAAGACGTCGACAGGCTTCAACGGAGGCGGGGCGACTGTGGAAGACGTCGCATTGATGCGCCGGACCGTAGGCCCTGACCTCGGCGTTAAGGCTTCCGGCGGCGTTCGCAGCCGCGAAGATGCCCTCGCCATGATCAACGCCGGAGCCACGCGAATTGGAGCGAGCTCCGGAATCGCTATTGTTAAGGGTGGTAACGGCGGGTCCGGCTACTGATCCGTCCGCCGCTGAAAACTTTTTGAAACGGAGAAACTCCCATGGCAGGAACCAAGGCCAAGCAGCCCACTCACTCGGGCGAAGGACACCTGGTCAAGAACCTCGTTACGTTCGTCGTCTTCTTCGGGCTGTTCCTCGCCTCGATTTACTCGCTGAACTGGCTGACCCTTGATGTTGTATGGCCGATGGTGGTCTGCCTCGTCGTCGGCACGCTCGTCTACCTGATCCCGTTCATGATGGGCCGCTCGGACTCCACGACTGAACTGGCTGAAGGCAAGTCGCACAACGAGTAGTCTTTCAGGCTTCTGATAACGGCAAAGGCACGCTGGTTCCAGCGTGCCTTTGCCGTTCCCGGACGAAATCCGGTACTTAGCGTCTCCCGCAGCGCGAGTAACATCCGGCAGGAAACAAGTAGTAAGTACTCTTAGTATCTACCGTCGCCCGTTCCTATTGTTGCGCGCATGAGCACAACACTGAGCCGCAGGGAATGGCGCCGGGAACGCAGCCGGCAGCAGCGCTTCACCCGAATCTCCTATTCAGCGATCGGCGCCCTGGTGCTGGCAGCGATGATTGTTTTCGCCGTCGCAGTCACCCAGTAGCCGGCGGGCCCTCCGGGAGGGCCTCAGACCCGGGAACTCCACGAGTGACGGGGATCCTTGGAATACCAGTCCCACGCCAGAAGCTCCGGCACCATGGTCTCCACCAGGACCGCCGTCAGCCAGTGCTCCTGGCCCTGATACTTCACCGACATCTTGGCTTCGGGGAAGCTTCCGCCCACTGCGACAATGGCTGCGCCGCGGGGGGCCATCCAGTCCAGCGCCTGCTGGTCCCACGCGGAGCCTGCGAACATCAGGGCACGGTAGTCCAGCGTCTTGGACAAGTAGACATCGACGTGTGACCAGTCTCCCGTCTCGCTGCCGAACGCCGGCCGCCGGGGAACCTCGCGCAGCATCAGGGAACCCTGCTCTGCACTGGACCGCCGCTCAGCCGGAGCGAGCAGGAAGACACCGTCGGGTCCCAGCAACACGTCCGAGGCTTGGGGCAGCCAGTCCCCCGCAGAGGCCAGCAGCTCCCGGTTCCCTGCAGCGGCCAGGCGTGCCGTCTCGCCCAGCTCCCCAAACGAAGCGCCGAAGCTTTCCAGGAGGGCCGCCATGACCAGGACGGAATGCCGGAAGTTCCGGCAGGAGATTCCCGAGACCTCCTCCCCCACATTCAGCGGCAACACGAAGTCCGCCATGGCCGCGAGGCGCGAGTCCGCATTGTTCGTTACAGCCACCAGCCTGCCGGCGCCCTGGTAACGCTGGGCGGCAGCCAGCACTTCCACGCTGGAGCCGGTGGCAGAGACTGCTATGACCAGGAGGTCTGGCGCAGGGGCGGGCAAGAGCGCGGTGCTGGCCAGCTCGACCTGGACGTTCAGGCCGTCAGCCCTGGCCTGGCGTGCCACCGTGGCAGCGGCGTACGCACTGGAGCCCATCGCAAGAACCAGCAGACGGTTCGCTTTCGGCAGCTGCGCCAGGCCGGGGTATCCGCGCTCCAGCATCGGCGCGAGTTCTTCGAGATAGTCCGGGACCGTGTTCAGGTCCTCGGCAAAGCGGGCGGTGTCCACGCGGGCTCCTTGTGCTGTGATGTCTGGTCTGGGGGAAATCGGTGAGTGATGGCGCCGTCCGCGGCATACCCCCAACGAGGCAGGAAGCGGTGCGCATAGATGAGTTCCCGAAGCAGCTGTTCAGCGATGAGCCCGGGGAGCATTGCCTCATCCAGAAGGTCCGGAACGCCGGCTTCCCGTGCTGCCTCGCGGTAGGACGCCACCATTTCCCCGGTGGCATCCCGCGACCAGCCGTACAGCCGCCGCAGTGCTTGCGGCTCCGATGCCTGGATCCTCTTGGCAGCAACAGACGCAACCATGTCGAAGCTTGCCGCGAGATGCGCGACGTCGCGGGCAGCCGTGTCCGGCAGGTCACGTTCAGCAGCTGACAGCTGGGGATCGCCGTCGAAATCCAGCAGCCAGTAGTTCCCGCCGGCGCGCAGGATCTGCCCCACGTGCAGGTCACCGTGCAGGTCGAACGCCGGAGCTGCTGTCTCTGGAATCGCATCCAGGATGTCCTTCAGCGCTGACGCACGGCGGGTAAGCCGGAGGCCCGGGTCGCCGTCGGTCACGGACAGTGCCTGGTCCAGGACGTCCGACGCCCGCTTCCGCACCTGCGCGGCCGCCGGCGGCGCGGCCGCACCCGCTTCCAGCAGCACCGTGTGGACTTCGGCAGTAAGCCGTCCCAGCTCCGCCGGCCACCGCGGCGCCTCACCGCCCTGGAACCAGGACACGACGTCGTCCACTGCCCAGCTCCAGCCATCCGCTGCATCCGGAACGACGGCGCTGACCAGGGCAAGTGTCCCCTGCCCCCGCGTCGGGTGATGCCAGTCCAAGGACCCAAAATATCCCGGGACGGCCTCCACACCGGCTTCCGCGAGACGGGTCAGAAGCCGCGCCGACCGGTTCGCGCCGCCCCAGGAACGGACAAGCTTGACGATCTTGTCCCCGCCGACGACGACGGACAGGTTGGTCATGTCCACGGCGACAGCGGATTCGTCAGTGGCAGCAACGGCGGCGGGCAGCGGAGTCCGCACTATTCGAAGCTCCCCGGGTGAGCATTCAAGGCCATCCGGCGCCCCGGACAGAACCGCTGCCACCAGGTCTGCGGCCAGCCCTGATCCCGCGGCAGCCGGCTCGCCGGCGGACCCCAAAGGTGTGAGCACGCCGTCGGTTTCCAGCCGGATGCGGCCGTGCGGGGTCCTTAGTTCATGCATAACCCCACCCTCACATTCCTTACACAAAAGTTTCAAGAACCGTTTGTTAAATGCTTGTTACAGCCTAAAACAACCGTTGTATTCCTTGAACTCTAATGCAAAGATCAGTTCACCAACCACAGCCGAGGTGACGTGTGCCACTCACGTCCAGAAGGAGTGACCGTGAGTTTCGAGCACATCAAGCGCAGTGCTGTCGCCGTGACAGCAGTCCTGGCGCTGTCAGCCTGCGGCGGCGGAAGCCAACCAGCGGACCTGGATCCCGAGGCCGACATCAGCCAGCAGGAGCTTGTGGTCGGCATCTGGGCCGACTACTACCCCGAGGACCTCGCGGAGACCTTCGAGGCTGAGACCGGTGTGCCGGTGCAAATCGTCCACCACGCCACGAATGAAGAAATCATGGCCAAGCTGACCGCCGGCGGCGACTCGGGGATCGACGTCGCCTTCGTCTCCGGCCAGTACGCCCAGGCCCTCAATGAAGGCGGAATGCTCCAGGAACTGGACCACTCCCTCATACCCAACATTGAGAACCTCTACCCGGAGGCCATGGAAATGGCATACGACGACGGCAACACCTTCTCCCTGCCGTACGCCTGGGGCACCACCGGCCTCTGCTACCGCTCGGACCTGCTGCCGGCAGAGCCGACGTCCTGGAACGACCTCCTGGAACCGTCCGCGGAAGCAGCCGGGAAGACCACCATGCTCTCCACCGAACGCTGGATGGCCCTGCCTGCCCTGAAGGCGCTGGGCTACTCGGTGAACTCCGAGGATCCCGCTGAGCTCGAAGCAGTAAAGGAGCAGCTCACCGCCACCAAGCCCACCCTGCTCTCCTTCGATGACACCACCTTCTACTCCAAGCTCGTCACCGGCGAAGCCGTGCTGACCGAAGCCTGGGACGGCTGGTGCAACTACGGCATCGCCGAGGACCCGAACATCAAGTTCACCGTTCCCGAAGAGGGCAGCGACCTCTGGGTGGACACCATGACCGTGCTGAAGTCTTCGCAGAACAAGGAAGCTGCCATGGCGTTCCTGAACTACGTGCTGGAACCGGAGGTTCATTCCTGGGCCGCGGAGAACATCCTCTACAAGGTGCCCAACAAAGCCGCCATGGAGGCGCTGGATCCGGAACTGCTGACCACCTACCCGAATCTGGCCATGACCCCTGCTGAGCTGGCGGAGCAGGAAGTCATTGTTGACCTGGGCGACTACAGCACCGAGTACACCCGCCTCGCCACGGAAATCTCCGCGAAGTAGCTTCCCGTGCCTGCTTTCCGTTCCCCGGCCTCCGGCGCCGTCTGGCGCCGGAGCCTGGCCGGACTTCCGATCCTGGGGCCCGGCGTTATCGTCCTGTTTGTGCTGGCGGTCCTGCCGGTAGCGCTGGTCACCGTCTATGCCTTTTTCGAGCGCGGCCGGTTCGGCGGCGTCGAATACAACTTCACCCTGGACAACTTTGTCCGGCTGGCGGACCCGCTCTACCTGGGCGTGGTGCTCAAATCCATCCTCATTGCCGGCGCTGCCACGGGCATCGCCCTGCTCATCGGCTACCCTGCGGCGCTGTTCATCTCGCGGCTGCCCAAACGCTGGCGCACCCTGGCACTGATCGCTGTCCTGCTGCCGTTCTGGACCAATTTCCTGATCCGCACCTACGCGTGGATCCTGCTGCTGAACAATGCCGGCTGGATCAACCAGGGACTGCAGTGGCTGGGCATCACCAGCGAACCGGTGGCCATGCTCTACACCGAGCCGGCCGTCGTCGTCGGGCTCGTCTATATGTACCTGCCGCTGATGATCCTGCCCCTGTACGCCTCCCTGTCCTCGCAGGACCCGCAGCTGACCGAAGCAGCCATCAACCTGGGGTCCTCCCCGTTCCGGGTCTTCCGCACCATCACCCTGCCGCTCTCCGCTCCCGGGGCACTGACCGGCTGCATCTTCGTGTTTGTGCCGGCCATGGGCAACTTCATCATTCCGGAGCTGATCGGCGGCGGTAAGACCGTGCTGATCGGCAACCTCATCCGCGACCAGTTCCTCAAGGCCCGCGACTGGCCCTTCGGCGCGGCGCTGGCGCTGGTCATGACCGCGTTCCTGGTGCTCCTGCTGGTGCTGCAGCAGCGTGCCTCCCGCGCCGTCAGCGAAGGCAAGACCCCACGGAAGGCGGACGCATGAGCACCACCGCAGCCACATCCGGAGCCGCCGCAGGAACTCAGGCAGCGCACAGGCTACGACGCCGCGGCGCACGGCCCGGGCGCAGCTGGCACCTGCGGGTGCCGTTCTGGGGCGCCATCGCGTTCCTGTACCTGCCGATCCTTGTGGTCACGGCCATGTCCTTCAACGCGTCTTCCAACCTGTTTTCCTGGTCCGGGTTCTCGCTGAAGTGGTACGCGGAGGTCTTCCGCTCCCCGGAGATCCTCGCGTCCCTGGGCAACACCCTGGTGGTGGCCGCCGCAGCTGCCGTCCTGGCCACCGTGCTGGGCACGCTGACCGCCGTCGGCATCCACCGCTACACGAAGGGCGGGCTGATCCGTGCGATCGCGATTGCGCCGGCCATGCTGCCGGACCTGCTCCTGGCGATCGGGCTGCTGAGCCTGTTCACGCTGCTGAACTTCACGCTTGGCCTGCTCTCGGTGATCCTGGCGCACACCGTGTTCGCCATGGCGTTTGTCACCGCGATCGTCCTGGCCCGGCTGGCCCAGGTGGATCCCAGCCTGGAGGAGGCTTCCCGTGACCTGGGTGCCTCCCCGGCACGGACGCTGCTGCGGGTCACCGTTCCGCAGCTGGGCCCGGCGATCATTTCCGGCGGGCTGCTGGCCTTCACCCTGTCCCTGGACGAATTCGTCATCGCTTTCTTCACTACCAGCCCAACTGTCTCCACCCTGCCCATCAACATCTACTCGATGGTGCGCTTCGGCGTCTCCCCCGAGATCAATGCCCTTGCCACCATGCTGCTGGGCCTGACCGTCCTGGCGGTCCTCGGCACACAACGACTGACCAAGATTGCGGATTCTCTATGACCACCGGACCTGCTCCCGTTCCCGGACCGCAGCCGCTGCTGGCGCTGCGCGGCCTCAGCCACAGCTACGGCTCCGTCCAGGCCCTGCACGGAATCGACCTGGATATTGCCGACAATGAGTTCTTTGCCCTGCTGGGCCCTTCCGGCTGCGGCAAGAGCACCCTGCTGCGTTCCATCGCCGGCTTCGAGACGCCCGCCGAAGGAGAGATCCTGCTCGACGGCGGTCCGCTGACCCGGCTGCCGGCCCACCGACGCCCGGTGAACATGATGTTCCAGTCCTATGCACTCTTCCCCCATCTGAGCGTGGAGAAGAACGTGGCCTACGGGCTGGAGGCGGAAGGCACCGGCAAAGCAGAGGTACGCCGCCGGGTCGGCGAGGTACTGGAGACCATCGGACTGACAAAATTCGCCAAACGCAGGCCCAGCCAGCTCTCCGGCGGCCAGCGCCAGCGGGTTGCCCTGGCCCGGGCAATCGTCAAGCATCCACGACTGCTGCTGCTCGATGAGCCGCTCTCGGCCCTGGACCGCAAGGTCAGGGCGGAAATGCAGCTGGAACTCAAGCGGCTGCAGCATGAGGCAGGCATGACGTTCGTGGTGGTCACGCATGACCAGGAAGAAGCCATGTCCATGGCGGACCGCGTGGCAGTGCTGAACGGCGGCCGGCTGGAGCAGGTCGATACGCCCGTCGGCCTCTATTCGGCACCGGCGTCCCGCTTCGTCGCAGACTTCATCGGTTCCGCCAACCTGCTCGACGGCACGGCAGTGGCCGGGGGCATCCTGCTGGAATCCGGACTGGTACTCGCGGCGGACCACGGGCTTTCCGCGGGGAGCGCCGCTACGGCGGTCATCCGCCCGGAGGATGTGGTCCTGACCGCGCCCGGGGCCGGAATCCTGGACGGAACGGTGCTGGACACCTACTTCCTCGGAGGCACCTCCACCGTGGCGGTTCGGGTCTCGGGTGTTCCCGCCCCCTTCATCTGCACCCTTCGCTCCGTCCACGTGCCGCAGCGCGGCTCGGAGGTCGGGCTAATCGTCGACGCCGCCCGCACGGTTGCCGTTGCCGATGACCGCGGCGCAGGACCGCTGGAGGCAGCCGCTCAGGAAACCGTCAGCTCATGAGCGGTGGCAATACGGGCATAGTCGGCAATCAGGCCTGCGGCGGCTTCGGCATCGATGCTGGGGTGGCGGGCAATGATCCGGTAACCGTAGGCATCTTCCAGAGCCACGAGGTTGCGGGCCACGGTCAGCGGGTCCTGGGCCAAGGTGAACACGCCGCGGGCAGCGCCCTGTTCGAGGACCACGAGGTACATGCCGACCTGCCGCTCGTACAGCGAGGTCAGAAGGGTTGCCGTCACCGGATGGTTGCCCGCAGACCCGCCCAGGGCACAGAGCATGGCGACCTGCGTGTCTTCCGGACCGGAGGGCAGGCCGGAACGGATCAGGGCCAGCAGCCGGGCAGCCGGGTCATCCGGCAGCGAAGCGAGCATCTGCACCCGCTGTTCGTAGAAGCGCTCCATGGCCTCCCGGTTTGCCTCGAGCATCAGGTCCTCGAGGTTCGGGTAGTAGTACAGCACCGCCCCGCTGGTCAGCCCGGCTTCCTCCGCGACGCGGTTCAGCCGCGCACCGTCGGGGCCGTGCTTGGCCACCGCCCGCTGCGCGGCCGCCACGATTTCGCTGCGGCGTGCGGTCTGGTTCTTCGGGCGTGCCATGTGAAACCTTCCTCGATTGCTGATTTACCACGATAGGGCACATTCGGCGAAACACGAACTTCCACAAAAGTAATTTCAATCACCCACTGTTTCCAGGAGGCACCCGTTGACAAATTCACGGACTTTTCTTTTCATGCCGGAAAGCGCTTACGGCCCTACGAATAATTGCATTGGTATTGGTAATGAGCTCCTCAAGCGCGGCCACCGTGTTGTCTTCGCGGCGGAGTCTTCGTGGCGCGGCAAGCTTGCCGCGCTTGGGTTCGAGGAGGCCCTGGTGGACTTCGCCCCGCCGGCGGACGAGCCGGAGGACGCCGGGGCGGGAGATTTCTGGAAGGAATACATCAAAGCCATCTCCCCGGAATTCCGGAAATCAACCCTGGAGCAGGCCGAAACGGTTATCCGACCCATCTGGGAAGGTGCAATTGACGGCGCCAAGTACTGCGAGCCTGAATTGCGCCGCATCATTGCGGAAGTAAATCCCGATGTCATCATTGAAGACAACGTGGTTGCCTTTCCCGCGCTGGTAACCGCCGGGAAGCCGTTCGTCCGGATGGTCTCCTGCAACCCGCTGGAGGTAACCGGTCCCGGGATTGCGCCTGCCTATTCCGGGCTGGGCCGGGACGACGAAAGCGCCTGGGAGGAATACCGCGCCGAATACGAGCGCACCCACAAGGACCTTTGGGAAGACTTCAATGCCTGGGTCCAGGAGCAGGGTGCACCCGCGCTGCCCCGCCTTGAGTTCATCCATTCCGGCGTCCACAACATCTACGTCTACCCCGAGGAGCTGGACTACACCGACAGCCGTCCCCTCGGCGAGGACTGGACCCGAGTGGACTCCGCAGTGCGGGAAACCGAATCCGCTGTAGAGCTTCCGCCGCACTTCCTGGACGGCACCAAGCCGCTGGTCTACTTCAGCCTGGGCTCCCTGGGCGGCGCCGACGTCGAACTCATGCAGCGCACCGTGGACATCCTGGGCACCGCCGGGGAGTACAACTTCATTGTCTCCAAGGGTCCGCTGCATGAGGAGATCACCCTCGCGGAGAACATGTGGGGTGCGGAGTTCCTGCCGCAGACCCGCATCATTCCCCTCGTGGACCTGGTCATCACCCACGGCGGCAACAACACCACCACCGAGGCCCTGCACTTCGGCAAGCCGATGATTCTGCTGCCCCTGTTCTGGGACCAGTACGACAACGCCCAGCGCGTCCATGAATCCGGTTACGGCCGCCGGCTGGACACCTACACCTGCACGCCGGAGGAACTGCTGGGCACGATCTCCGACCTGCTCGGCGACACGGAGCTGCTGGCCCGCTGCCGTGCAGCCGGGGAACGGATCCGCGCCGTCGACGGCCTTTCCGCCGCGGCCACCGCCCTGGAAAACGTCGCCGCTTTCCACTGACCGCACCACATCACCAGATCACCACCAATGCAAGGAACCACCATGGCCTCCGGAACTTTCATCTCCAACGACTACCGTGCCTCCGCCGGCGAAGTGCAGGAACTTATTAATCCAGCCACCGGCGAAGTCTCCGGCACCCTCCCCGCCTCGACCGTGGACGACGTCGACTCCGCCGTCAGCGCCGCCCGCGGCGCCGCGGCAGGCTGGGCCGCCCAGACCCCGGGCCAGCGTGCCCGTATGCTGCTGAAACTCGCCGATGCGCTCGAAGCCGACGGTGAAGCGCTCACCGAACTGGAAGTCACCGAGGGCGGCAAGCCCTGGACCACCGTGCTGGACGGGGAGATCCCTTTCGGGGCGGATAACCTGCGCTTCTTCGCCGGAGCGGCCCGGTCCGTGGACGGCACCGGCGCGGGAGTGTTTTCCGACGGTTACACCTCCATGATGGTCCGCCGTCCTGTGGGTGTGGTCGCCGGGATCACTCCATGGAACTTCCCGCTGATCATGGCCCTGTGGAAGGCCGGCCCCGCGCTGGCGGCCGGCAACACCGTGATCCTCAAGCCTGCCCCGCTGACTCCGGGATCCACCCTGCGGCTGGCTGAGCTCGCCGCCGGCGCGGGCCTGCCCGCGGGCGTATTGAACGTGGTCACCGGCGGCGGGGACATCGGTTCCGCGCTGGCAGGGCACCGCGGCGTGGACATGGTCTCGGTAACTGGTTCCACTGCCACCGGACGCGCCGTGATGCAGGGTGCCGTCAAGGACGTGAAGCGGGTGCACCTGGAGCTGGGCGGTAAGGCCCCGGCCCTGGTCTTCGCCGACGCCGACATCCCCCAGATGGCCCGCGCCGTCGCCCTGGGCGCAACCTACAACACCGGCCAGGACTGCACTGCCGCTACCCGCGTGTACATCCACCGGAGCATTTTCGACGACGCCATTGCCGCCCTGCGTGCAGAGCTGAAGGGCATCAACATCGGTGATCCGCACGATCCCGCCACCCACATCGGTCCGCTGATCTCCGCCGCACACCGGGAGAAGGTGGCCGGTTTCATCCGGCGGGCGGTCGACGGCGGAGCCCAGGCCCTGGAGGGCGGCTCCCCGCTGGCGGGCCCGGGCTTCTACTTCCCGCCCACCCTCGTGGTGGGCGCTGCGCAGTCCTCCGAACTGGTGCAGGGCGAGATCTTCGGCCCGGTGCTGGTGGCCCTGCCCTTCGATTCGGAGGACGACGCCGTCGCGCTGGCCAATGACAGCGCCTACGGCCTGGCGTCCTCCGTCTGGACCGCCGACGTCGGGCGTGCCATCCGCGTCAGCCACCAGCTGGAAGTGGGCGTCACCTGGATCAATGACCATCTGCCGCTGGCGTCCGAGGCTCCGCACGGAGGTGTGAAAGGCTCGGGATTCGGCAAGGACATGAGCATCGAACCGCTGCTGGACTACTCCGTGACCCGACACCTCATGATCCGCCACGCCGTGCCGCCGGAAACGACGGGCTACCGCCCGGCCTGATCCGCACCCTGCATACACCTGCGAACCACCACCGATCGAAAGCAGATACCGTGCCCCGCACCACCCCAACCACCTATGAGCTGGCCGAGCAGCGCATCCCGGCCGCCGCCGTCACCGCTGCCCTTGCCTCCGCCGCTCCTGCTCCCTACTGGCTGGACCGTCCCGAACGGCCCGCTCCCCTTCCGCCGCTGGAATCCCGGATCTCCGCTGACCTTGTTGTGGTCGGCGGCGGGTACACCGGGCTGTGGACCGCTTTGCTGGCCAAGGAACGCAACCCGTCCACCATCGTGGTGCTTCTCGAGGGACAGGAAGTGGGCTGGGCGGCCTCGGGCCGCAACGGCGGTTTTGTCTCCGCCAGCCTGACCCACGGCTACAGCAACGGGGTCAAGCACCTGCCCCAGGAGGTGGACCTGCTCAAGGACATGGGGGACGAGAACCTGGCCGAGTTCGCCCAGGCGATCCAGCGCTACGGCATCGACTGCGACTTCCAGTGGAACGGCACCCTGGCGCTGGCCACCGATCCGCACCAGGTGGACTGGCTGCGCGAGGAAGCCGGGCACGACGGCGTCGAGTTCTTCGATCAGGAGCAGGTCCAGGCCGAGGTGAAGTCACCGCTGTATCTGGCCGGCGCGTGGAACAAGAAGGGCAGCGCACTGGTTGATCCGGCGCGGCTGGCCTGGGGACTGAAGCGTGCCTGCCTGGAACTGGGCGTGCAGATCTTCGAACACTCCCCCGTGCGGTCGCTGGCTAAGTCCGGGTACGGCGTCGAAGTGGAGACCGACGGCGGCACGGTGTCCGCGGCGAAGGTCGCCCTGGCAACGAACGTTTTTCCGTCGCTGCTGCGCCGGGCGCGTCTGCACACGGTGCCCGTCTACGACTACGCGCTGATGACCGAACCGCTGACCGAGGCGCAGCTGGAATCCATCGGCTGGTCCCGGCGGCAGGGGCTCGACGACGTCTCGAACCGCTTCCACTACTACCGCCTCACGGAGGACAACCGGATCCTCTTTGGCGGCTATGACGCGCCGTACCACTACGGGCGCAGCATGAAGCCCGAGTACGACCAGAGCGAGGAGTCCTTCCGCCGCCTGGCTGCGCATTTCCTGGCCACCTTCCCCCAGCTGGAAGGCATCTGCTTCACGCATAAGTGGGGCGGGGCGATCGACACCTGCAGCCGGTTCTTCTCCTTCTTCATGAAGGCCTACGGCGGACGTGTTGCCTATGCCGCCGGGTTCACCGGCCTGGGTGTCGGCGCCAGCCGGTTCGCGGCCAATGTACTGCTGGACCTGCTCTCCGGTGTCCAGACCCGGCGCACTTCCCTGGAACTGGTGCGGAAGCTTCCGCTGCCCTTCCCCCCGGAGCCGGTTGCCTGGCTGGGCGTGAAGATCACAACCGCTGCCATGGTCCGCTCCGATCGCCGGCAGGGCAAACGGGGTCCGTGGCTGAAGCTCATGGATGCCGTGGGAATGGGGTTCGACTCCTAGCCCTTTCGCCGCGCCTCCCTTTTGGGCCCCCATCTCCGGGGCCCTTTGGAGTGCCCGGCATTTCAGCCGCGTGCCTCCTTCGGCCCTATTCCCCCTCCCGAAGGAGGCACGTTTTTTGGTGTGCAGTTTAGGGGTGGTGTGCGGGGGCTGTGCGGCTGGGCTGCAGCGGGGGTGGTTGCGCGTGTCTACCGGACCGTGTGTCCGAATCTGACCGCGAACCCCGTTGCGCCTGGGCACCCCGGCTCCCAACCCCGATTGCGCATCTATTGCGCATGTTTGGGCTTCGGCTGCTGGGCCTGGTTGAGCGCCCGGCGCTGACCGGTGCCGGGGCCCTGCCCATCCTCTGCTGCGCTGACGCAGTTACCAGCCACCCCGAATCTTTTGCTGCAATAACGCAGTTACCAGCCCTTTCACGGAGCCTCTGCTGCAATAACGTCGCTCTGAAACGGTGAAAGGGACGTCAGCGCAGCAATGAATACCAGTGCTACCCGCTCACAGCGTTATTGCGACAACGGATTCCGCTGCTGGCACCCGGCGGTCGGCAGAGCTGCCCAGGTTCACAACCCATGTGGCGCCTGGGACTGTCGGGATCACACCAGTCCCACCGACCACGACAGCGGGGAAGCGGTGCGCTGCCGGCCGGCCTGATATGCGGGCGGGCCCCTTCCTCCTAGCAACCTTTGGGGAGATAACGCTCTTACAGGCCGATCGGGCGAAACCTTCGGGGAGATAACGTCGTCTTGACCGTTCCAAAGCGACGTCAACTCCCCGAAGGTAGAAGGGAACACTCGCCAAAGGACGTTATCTCCCCAAAGGATGCCCCAACGCCCGGCGTGAGTACATCTTCCCGTGCGGGTCGTGCGTCCCAAAGCTCGTTTCATCAGACCCGGTCAGGCGGTTGCCAGCACCAGCCACCCGCGGTTTGGCGCATACGGCAGATCCCGGATCTCCACTGCTCCGAATCCGGCCTCCGCAAGGGTGGAGCGCAGCGCGCCCTGGGTGCGGAAGCGCAAGGTGCTGGTGGAGTCCAACCGTCCACCGTCAGAGTGGGTTTCAAAAGCAAACATCCCGCCGGGGCGGAGGCAGGTGTGAATCCACCTCACGCTGCCGGCTCCCGGCTTGGAACGGGCCACCTCAACAGATGCCGGCGCCGGATCCACACCAAGCACTGCAACGCCGCGCGCTGCGAGAAGGCACGCCAGCGTACCGGTTCCACAACCGACGTCGAGAACCGCGTTCACCCGAGCCTCCGCGGCCAGGTCGAGATACGTGTCGAGGTCACTGCGGTCGCCTTCCAGGGCGTCGTACACCCCGGCAAGCCTGGGGTGGGAGAAGATCGCGTCCGGCATCCCCCGACCCTACTCCGGCTACTCCTTGAAGATCGCGTCCAGTACTTGGTGCGCCCACTGCAGCACCTCGGCATCCTGCAGGTCCCGGCCGCCGATCTTCGCGGTCTTCGGCTTGGGAATGAGGATCGAGTTCAGCGCCGGCTTCACCTGGGATCCCGGATACATCCGCTGCAGGCGCATGACCCGGGATTCGGGCAGGTCCCCGGGCGAGAACCGGATGAAGTTGCCCTGCAGCGCGACGTCGGTCAGTCCGGCCTCGCGGGCATCCACCCGGAACCGGGCGACGTCGATCAGGTTCTTCACTTCCTGCGGCGGCTCACCGTAACGGTCCACCAGTTCGGCGAGGACCTCGTCAATCGCCTCGTTCGTCAGCGCTGAGGCCAGCTTCCGGTAGGCCTCCAGCCGCAGCCGCTCCCCCGGTACGTAGTCGTGCGGCAGATGCGCGTTGACCGGGAGCTCGATCTTCATTTCCGCGGCCTTCTCCTCCGCCTCTCCGCGGTAGTCCGCAACGGCTTCCCCGACCAGCCGGATGTACAGGTCGAAACCGACCCCGGCGATGTGGCCGGACTGTTCACCGCCGAGCAGGTTGCCCGCACCGCGGATCTCCAGGTCCTTCATTGCCAGCTGCATGCCGGCGCCGAGCTCGTTATGAGCAGCGACCGCCTTCAGCCGTTCCAGGGCCACCTCGCCCAGCGGCTTCTCGGACGGGTAGAGGAAGTACGCGTAGGCACGTTCCCGGCCGCGGCCCACACGGCCGCGCAGCTGGTGCAGCTGGGACAGGCCAAAGTGGTCGGCCCGGTCCACAATCAGGGTGTTGGCGTTGGAGATGTCCAGGCCGGTTTCGATGATGGTGGTGCACACCAGCACGTCGAACCGTTTCTCCCAGAAGTCCACGATGATCTGCTCGAGCTTCGATTCGCTCATCTGGCCGTGCGCGACGGCGATCCGCGCCTCCGGGACCAGCTCCTGCAGGTTCGCGGCGGTCCGGTCGATCGAGGAGACCCGGTTGTGGACGAAGAACACCTGCCCCTCGCGCATCAGCTCGCGCCGGATCGCCGCGGATGCCTGCTTGTCCGTGTACGGGCCAACGTAGGTCAGCACCGGGTGCCGCTCTTCCGGCGGGGTGGCCAGCGTGGACGTTTCCCGGATGCCGGTCAGCGACATTTCCAGGGTTCGCGGAATCGGGGTGGCGCTCATGGCCAGCACGTCCACGTTGGTGCGCAGCTTCTTGAGCGCTTCCTTGTGTTCGACGCCGAAGCGCTGCTCTTCATCCACGATCACCAGGCCCAGGTCCTTGAACTGGACTTCCTGGGAGAGCAGGCGGTGGGTTCCGATGATCACGTCCACCGACCCGTTCAGCACGCCTTCAATGACTTCCTTCGCCTGCTTGGCGGTCTGGAAGCGCGAGAGCGCAGCGACGCGGACCGGGAATCCGGAGAAGCGTTCGGAGAAGGTTTCCATATGCTGCTGGGCCAGCAGGGTCGTCGGCACCAGGACCGCCACCTGCTTGCCGTCCTGCACCGCCTTGAACGCGGCCCGCACCGCAATCTCGGTCTTGCCGTAGCCGACGTCACCGGAGACCAGCCGGTCCATGGGAATCTCGCGTTCCATGTCCGCTTTGACCTCATTGATGGTGGTCAGCTGGTCCGGGGTCTCAACATAGGGGAACGCTTCTTCGAGTTCGCGCTGCCAGGGGGTGTCCGGGGCAAACGCGTGACCGCGGGAGGCCATGCGTGCGGAGTAGAGCCGGATCAGCTCTCCGGCGATCTCCTTGACCGCCTTGCGGGCCTTGGACTTGGTCTTGGCCCAGTCCGAGCCGCCCATCTTGGACAGCACCGGAGTCTCACCGCCCACGTACCGGGTGATCTGGTCCAGCTGGTCGGTCGGCACGAACAGCCGGTCCCCCGGCGCACCGCGCTTGGCCGGGGCGTATTCCAGGACAAGGTACTCCCGGACAGTCTTGTTCGTGCCTGCACCGGTGGCACGTTGGAGCAGTTCCACGAACCGGCCGACACCGTGCTGTTCGTGCACCACGTAGTCGCCTTCCTGCAGCTGCAGGGGGTCGACGGCGTTGCGCCGCCGCGAGGGCATCTTGCGCATGTCGCGGGTCGAGTTAGCACTGGCTCGGCCCAGGAGGTCCGCTTCCGTGAGCAGGCCGGTCTTGAGGTTGTCGAACACGAAGCCGCGCCCGGCGCTGGCCGTGGTGATCTCGATGATGCCCGGCTGTGGTTCGGAGTCCAGGGACTCCACCCGGGTGGCCGGGATGTCATTGTCGTGGAACAGCTCAGCCAGCCGGGCTGCCGGGCCGGGCCCTTCGGTCACGACGACGACGCGCCACTGGTCCCGGACCCGGGAGCCGATGAACTCCATCATCTCCGCGACGTCGCCCTTGTAGCCGCGCGGTTCACGGGCGTTGATGGTCAAGGTGTCGATGTCCAGGACGGTTTCATCGTCCGGATTGAAGGAGGTGATGGCCCACCACGCGACGTCGTTGGCCAGGGCCGCGGAACGGGTGTCCGTCAAGGAACGGAAGCTCGCAGCTTCCAGGTCTGCGCTGAGCCCGGCGGAGAGATCGACCGGCGCCGCACCGCCGTCGGACGCTGTGGCCCAGGCCGCGGCGAGGAACTCTTCGTTGGTGGATTCGAGGTCGTGGGCGCGGGCGCGGACCTTCTCCGGCTCGATGACCACGGAGATGGAGCCGGCCGGCAGCTGCCCCATCAGCGGCACCATTTCGTCCACCAGCACCGGTGCGAGGGATTCCATGCCTTCCACGGCGATCCCGCCGGCAAGCTTCTCCAGCATGTCCGCTGCGGCGGGCATCTGGTCCTTCAGCTTCGCTGCCCGGCTCATGACCGCCGGAGTGATCAGCAGTTCACGGCAGGGCGGGGCGTAGAGCTCCTTGGGGTGGACGACGTGCTCACCGGTGAGGGTGCGCTGGTCGGCGACGGCGAACCAGCGCATGGAGTCCACTTCGTCGCCGAAGAAGTCGATCCTGATGGGGTGGTCATCAGTGGGCGGGAACACGTCCAGGATGCCGCCGCGCACGGCGAACTCGCCGCGGTGGGAGACCATGTCCACGCGGGCATAGGCGGCGTCCGCGAGCGCCTTGACCACGGAATCGAACGGGCACTCATCCCCTACCGCCAGGGAGACCGGTTCCAGGTCCCCGAGTCCTTTGACCAGGGGCTGCACGACCGCGCGGACCGGTGCCACCACGATCTGGACCGGGTCATTGCCGGGATGGGCGAGCCGGCGCAGGACGGAAAGCCTGCGCCCCACGGTGTCCGAGCGGGGCGAAAGCCGTTCGTGCGGCAGGGTTTCCCAGCTGGGGAACTCCTCTATACCGGCCAGCGGCAGGTAGCTGCGCAGGGCTGCGGCAAGGTCTTCGGCTTCCCGCCCGGTGGCAGTAACGGCCAGCACCACCGGAGGCTTGCCGCCGCCGTCGATCGATGTCTCCGCCAGACCATCCACCATCTCGGCCAGCAGCGCGGCCCGCATTCCCTGCGGTGCACCGATCTCCAGGTCCTGGCTGCGCTGCGCCGGCGGACGCGCGGAGTGCGCCCGAAGGCGGGCGTAGGACGGGTCCTCGGCCAGGGCAGCGCGCAGTCCGTTCAGGCTCATTACGGGGGTATCTCCTTCAGGGCAGGCAACGCAAGAACCCGAAGCTGGCAATCAACCCCGGGTCGGTAATTCCAGCCTACCCGCTGCCCGGCAGCCGGCACCGGGCTTACAGCTGAGGGCGGACAGCGCAGAAGGCCGCCCGCAGTTTCCTGCGGACGGCCTTCTGATGGTGCGGGAAGATGAGCTGCTAGCGCAGTGCCTCGTGACCCCGGTACTCAGGCGCAGCGGGCAGGGCGCGGGCGGAGGCAACCCCGGCACCGCCCCGGATGTCCGCATCCGTCTGGGCGAAGGTCAGCACGGAGTGGGCAACCGCGTCAGACATCTCGTGGAAGAGCTTCTTATCGATGTTGCTCAGATCGTCACAGGTGTTGTGGTAGCAGGGGTCGTAGGAGACACCCGCAGTGCCGCCGAAGAGAGCTGCTTCCTCTTCGGTCTTGACGCCCTCTGCGCCGGTGAACAGGCCGCCGGCCGGAATCTGGTTGAGGATAAACGCCTGGTAATCCGAACGGCCGCTGAACTCCGTCGGAGCCGATGCCTGGCCCTGTCCGGCGAAGTACTCCTCGAAGACACCCTCAATCACGTCCGATCCGGGAGGACCAGTCATACCGAACGCATCCCCGTCGCCGTCGTAGACGAACCGGCCGCCGTTAACCGAGCCCACCATGTCGAAATTCAGGTTGAGCATGGTGTTGGCCAGTTCCGTTTCGCTGAGCTGGGCAACGTATTCGGTCGATCCCACCAGGCCGTCTTCCTCAGCCCCCCAGAATGCGAACCGCACCTGGTTCTCGAGCTTGAATTTGCCAGTCTTGCCGAGCTGGATCGCGGTTTCCAGGATGGCGGCGGAACCACTGCCGTTGTCATTGATGCCCGCACCCTCCTGCACTGAGTCCAGGTGGGCGCCCACAACTACCTGCCGGGTCGGATCGCCCTTGGGCGTGTCCGCAATGACGTTGAAGGTTTCCGTTTGCTGGACTGTCGAGTCCACGGCCAGATGCACCGTTGCACCCGCAGTGGCGGCGAGCGCCTCGCCAAGCGCATAGGTGGTGCCGACGGCAGGAATCGCCGACGTCACGCCGCCCAGCGTTCCGTTGACCAGGCCGGTGCGGTCCTCTGTGGGAATCACACCCTGGTTGAAGACGATTGCAGCCGAGGCTCCGGCTGCCGCCGCATTGGCAACCTTGTCCGAGAAGGGACAGGTTCCACGCTGCATGAGCGCGATGTTCCCTGCCGTGAAGTCCGCGAAGTCCTCCGGCTCGCAGCCGGAGGTGTTGGCGCGGTCTCCCGTGAGGTTGATGTCTACCGCTGTCACTTCCGCAGTGACGTCCCCGGGCCCGGAGTAGCTCATGGTGGTGTAGTCAGTCCCTGCGGTGTAGGTGAGGGCTTCCGGTGACACCTGCTCCAGGGTCTCGCTGCTGAGGATGAACTGTTCATAGGTGAACGGCTGGCGGAACGGCTCGTAACCTGCCTTGCGCAGCTGCGACTCCACGTACCGGGCGCCGGCCTCGTAGCCCGGAGTGCCCGCCGCACGATTGCCGCCATTGGCATCCGCTGCTGCCTGGAACGCCTCGAGGTGTCCCATCAGGCCCTTCAGGCTCACCTTGTCGCGAAGTTTCGCGGAATCGCTCTTCCCCGGGTTCCCCGGCTTGCCTGGCTTATCCGGCTTGCCTGGATTTCCCGGGCCCGGCTTCCCGGGCTTATCCGGCTTGCCGGGCTTGTCAGGCTTACCTGGATTTCCCGGGTTTCCCGGCTTGTCGGGCTTACCGGGGTTTCCCGGTTTGTCCTGGCCCGGCCCGTTGCCCTGGCCCGGCCCCTTGCCCTGGCCCGGCCCCTGATGCGAGCTGCCCTTACCCCCTGAATTGACCTCGGCAGCAAACGCCGGCGCTCCTGCCGACACCGTGAGGACAATCGTTGCCGCGAGAGCTGCCCCGCGCATGGATTTACTAAGTTTCATCGTTCCCCTAAGAGTGCGAGTGAATGGATGGCTTTGAGTGCGCCGCCCCCGGGACACAAGCCGTGCCGCGATGTTATGGGAATACTTCGGACTCCTAACAGACCGCTTTGGAACTATGCCCAATAACGGCGGGGGGCCTTCTCAAAGCCGGGGTTTTCGGCTAGGTTCCCCCTCTGACGAGGGCGGGTGTGGTCTTCTGCGGCACCTGCTGTAACGCTTGAAGGGCACGGCAACACCGCAACGCTTAGTCCACAGCTCATCGGAGGCCGCCCCATGAAACACAACCCGGGACACGCCGCGGGACGCAGAGCCTTGTTAGTGCTCATCGCGCTGATCACTGCATCCCTGTTCTTCACTGCCTGTTCCAATGATGGAAACGAGGAGGACACCGCGAACAACGCTGCGTCGTCCCCGGCGTCCGAAACCGGGGTCAGCAGCGACTGCGAAACCGGACCCGAAGCGACGTCGGCCTCGTGCCAGGCGGCAGGCCCGGGCCGGACAGTGTCTGCTGAGCGGTGTCCCGGCTCTTCTCCAACCGCCCTTGAAGGGGGCGTCATCGAAGGCGCATTCGGTCCTTGGTGTGAAAACGCCATAGCGACCGCGTATGCCACGCCGGACACCGACGCGCTGATCCCGGAGGGAGCGGAAGTGGAACTGACGATCCGGGAGACGGATATGGACACCACCGTGGACATGCAGGTGCAGGGCTTCGCCTCCGGTGCGTCCTACACGGGCATTCTCCATGAGGGTGTGTGCACGGAAAGCCCCGGAGACATCGGTCCGGAATTCGTCAATCAGGGCAGCGGGGACAACCCCAATTCGAATCTGGTCCTTGATTTCACCACCGAACCCGACGGATCAGCCGAAGCCTCGGTATCCGTCCCCTTCCTGGTACCTGACATGGCTTCGGGTGATTCCATCGTTCTGCATGACGCGAACCAGTCAGTTGTCGGGTGTGTGAGGATTCCCTGAGCCCCTCACCCGCTAACGCGAGTTGGGGACAGCTCCGGTTCACCGACTAGGATGTTGGGCGGGTCCGGCACCATGTGCCAGGCCTTCCGCACATTCCCTATCGGAGGACCCACATGGCCCTGTCTGCTTCCACTACCCTTCCTTACGACGCCGCAACGCTGACGAAGACCTACACGGACGAAGGATTCATCCGGAGCCTCAGCGAGCATGTCGGCGGTTCCCTCGTGTCACTGGAGGTCGACGGCGACATCTCCGGTCCCTTCACGCTCACCGCTGTGCGGTCCATCCCGACAGACCGGCTGCCCGATGTCGCGAAGAAGCTGGTCGGAAGCTCACTGACCGTCACGCAGAAGGAAAACTGGGAAGCCCCGGCCCCGGACGGCTCCCGGACGGCCACTATCGATCTCTCCGTTGGCGGCGTGCCGCTGAAGGTGAGCGCGGTACAGCGGCTTGTCGTCGTCGCCGAAGGCACCCGCACGGACGTTGAGGGCACTGTCAGCTCCTCCATCCCCTTCCTGGGCGACAAGATCGCCAAGGCTGCTGAACCCATGATCGGCAAGGCGCTGACCATCCAGGCAGCCCAGGCCGGCAAATGGATCGAAAACAGCTAGGCCCGCCCAGCGGTTCTTAAGGAGAACACCCCCCGTGACACTCACTGCGCCCCTGGCGTTTGTCCTGATTGCTGCCGGCCTCTGGTCGGTCATCGCCTGGTTGCCCTTCCTCCGCCGCGTCCTGAAGGACCCGCAGGCACGGGACGCCAACGGCGCCCCGACCCGTTTTATGACCACGAACCTGATGATGATCACGACGGCGATGATTTTCGGAATCGCCACCGCCGTCATCGGGGTCCGGGCCCTGGCTGGCTAGCCGGTGCCCCTGAAGGGGCACCGGACCGGTAGGCTTGACGGTAGGTGAGCCGGGAAGTCTGGTCGGCAGTGATTCTGCCGTACCCACTTACTGTTAGGAGCCTTCATGGCCTCACGCGAGCCCAACCCCGAACCGTCCGGTGCGTCCCCCGTCTTCTTCGGACGGAACAGTTACCGGGAGCATCTGCGTATCGGAGAAATCCTGCGCAAGGAAACCGTCGGCGGTGTCCTGCTGCTGATCGCGACTGTGGCCGCCCT
Organism: Arthrobacter caoxuetaonis; assembly: GCF_023921125.1. NCBI lineage: Bacteria > Bacillati > Actinomycetota > Actinomycetes > Micrococcales > Micrococcaceae > Arthrobacter > Arthrobacter caoxuetaonis. The sequence goes on along the minus strand of NZ_CP099466.1, from coordinate 1,129,805 downwards.
GATCTGGGCCAACTCACCGGCGTCGGAGGGCTACTTCGCCCTGCGGGACTTTACCTTCGGATACGAACCCTGGCATCTGGAGCTGAGTGTCGGCGCCTGGGCAGCTGACGGGCTGCTGGCAATCTTCTTTTTCCTGGTGGGCCTGGAGCTCAAGAAGGAATTCGTCGCCGGCGATTTGCGGCAGCTGAGCAAGGCAATCGTCCCGGTGGCAGCGGCCTTTGGCGGGGTGGTTATTCCGGCGCTGATTTACGTTGGCGTGAACGTGTTCGCGGGTTCGGACGGCCTGCGCGGCTGGGCCATCCCGACGGCGACCGACATTGCCTTCGCACTGGCGGTCCTGGCTGTCATTAGTTCGCATCTGCCCACCGCGCTGCGCATCTTCCTGCTTACCCTCGCGGTGGTGGATGACCTGATCGCCATCACCATCATTGCGTTTTTCTACTCTGAAGACGTGAACCTGGCGATGCTGGGCCTGATGCTGATTCCGCTGGCGGCCTTCGCCCTCCTGGTGCAGCGCGAACCGCGGTTCTTTGGCGCCCGGCGCTGGCCCTTCTGGGTGATCCTGGCTCCGCTGGCCGTTGCCGCCTGGATCTTGATGCACGCTTCCGGAGTGCACGCAACGGTGGCCGGTGTCCTGCTTGGCTTCACCGTTCCGGTGCTGCGCCGCGCTGCAGACGGCAAGCCACTCCCGCCAAACGAAGACAAGCCTGGACTGGCGGAAATCTTCGAACACCGTTTCCGCCCGATCTCCACCGGCCTCGCTGTCCCGGTCTTCGCGTTCTTCTCCGCCGGCGTTGCGATTGGCGGGTTTGAGGGCCTGAGCCGTGCCCTCATGGACCCGGTGGCCCTTGGCATCATGGCGGCGCTGGTGATCGGCAAACCGATCGGCGTCCTGCTGACCACCTGGGTGCTGACCTCCGTCACGAAGGCCACCTTGGATCAGTCGGTGAAATGGGTGGACCTGACCGGCATCGGTCTGCTGGCAGGCATTGGTTTCACCGTGTCCCTGCTCGTCAACGACCTCAGCTTCGAGGTGGGTTCGGCCCACAACGACAACGCCAAAGTAGCCATCCTGGCTGCCTCCGTGCTGGCCGCTGTACTGGCCTCCATCCTGCTGACCATCCGCAACCGCTACTACGCCGAGCTGGAAAAGGCGGAGCGCGTCGATGCGGACGACAACGGGATCCCGGACGTTTTCGAGGGCAAAGACAACCCCAGAGGCTAGGGGGTTTCCCGGCCGGTCACTGGACCCCGTTGGGGCAGTTGAACCAGTCGCCGTTTTCCTTGTACTGGAAGCCGTGTTTTGCCAGGGCAGCGGACGGCGTTCCCACGACAGTCACCGGGCCGCCGAGGACAACGGGGGCCGAGATCGCCGTGCTGAGCCACGCGTTGCGCACGGCAACGCTGAACTTGGAGTTCTTGCCGTGCGCGTCGGCAAGGAAAGGCTCGATGCCGGGAAGTGCCGCCAGGGCGACCGTTCCGGATGACCCGGGCACTGCGTAGCTCAGCGTGCCGGACACGGACTTGCCGTTCTTGCTGACGAGCATGATGTCGATGATCGTGGCTGTTCCCGCCGGCGCTCCGGCAGCAGACCAGGAGACGGTGGTATCGCGCCCGCCGTTTGAGCCACCCACGCCGGGATTCCTGGCGCAGGTGAGGGCCGTGGGAACAACCGGAGACGCAGGAGCCGTTACCGGCGGCGTCGTTGGAACGGGTGCGGTGGGCGTCGGCGTCGGAACCGGTGCGGTGGGCGTCGGCGAAGGTGCCGGAGTCGTCGGAGGCGTCACCGGCGGTGCGGTGGGCTTTCCCGCCGTCACCGTGATCGTTGCCGTGCCCTGCTGGCTCCACCAGGCATAGGCGGCCGGACCACCGAGGCCCAGCGCAACAGTCAGGACAAACGCGGCAGCGGCAGTGCGGGAACCCGGCAGGCCAGCCAACCGCTTCAGAGTGCCGCGGCGGTGCTGCTGGGCGTCGTCGTTCGTGTCCATGGATCCCTTATTCATGCTGAAGCCGGCTTCCGGCTGATGCGCGTCCGGGCAGCAGCAGCTGCAAAGAAGCCTACGGCCAAAAGCACCATGAGCGTGCCCTGCCACGTGCGGATGATTGGCTCGACAGTGCTCTCAATGAACGACGCCGGTTCCACGTCCGCCGGTACATCGGTGGCAGCGGGCTGTGCAGCGGGCCGGGCAGGCAAACCGGCAGGTGCTGCCTGCAGTGCAGGAACGGCGAATCCGGGCGCGTTTGCGGCTGCCGGAGTTCCCTGGACCATCAGCGTTTCTGCTCCGGCCGTGGGAGCGGCCGGCGACGAGCCGGGCGTCCCCCCGGTCTGGGGAAGCTGGACGGGACGGACTCCCCCTGTGACGCCGTCGCAGGCTGACCGGTTCCCCTCCCCTGCTGCGTCGAGCAGGAACACGAGATCGAAGGAACCCCGTTTGTTCATCGTGGAGTTCGGTGCCGCGAGGGCGAGCCCCGCAGCCAGGTCCAGCCTCCGGTCGGTACCGGCGGGGATACCCGCTCCCAGGTCAAGGTCGGTGCACGTTCCGGCGGGACCAAGCCCTCCGGCGCCGGCGTTGATGGACGCAAGGGTCGCGGCCAGGGACAAATGGCCCGAAAGTTCGGAGTCCATGTCCCGGCTGATGGCTCCAACACTGAGGAACGCTGCCTCGGGTCCGGCATTCCGGATCCAGACGGAGGCAGTGCTTCCCTCGCCCGGTACCAGGCGTACGCCCTCGGGAAAGACAGCGCCCCTCACGGATGTTCCAAAGGAGTTGCCATCCAGGCTGACCTGCAAATAATCATCGGCTGCCTGCGCGGAAGGCGCGCCGGCAAGGGAAGCAGCGGCCAGCAGCCCCCCTGCCAGAGCTGCCAGGCCGGTCCTCGCGCCCCAAGACGCTGTGGGCCGGACGGAAGGGTGCATCAGACAGCCACACTGACGGCACCGGATGCGCGGCGGGCTGAGATTTCGTGGTCACAGTGGTCGCAGTCGTGCAGAATCGGATCGTCGCCCAGGAGGGATGCGTCGTCGTCGTGCATGCGCGGAAGGGCGCTGTTCCTACCCTGCGCCGGCGCATCGCTGCGAGGAGGCAGGTCCAGCAGCATGGCGTCCATATCGGGCTCGGTCCCCTTGCGCTTCTTCTCCAGCCCGCCGCGGACCAGGAGCACGATTCCGTAACCCAGCAGGCCAACCGCCGCCCACTGGGCGATGGCACCGCGGTCGCTGTTTCCCAGGCCGTTCGCGATGAAGCCCACGTACGGCACGGCGTAGGAGAGCTTGCCCCGGATCTGGACTTCCTGGACCGGGGACTCATCGGCGAGGTCGTTGTTGTCGCCCTGGGTCGTGAAGACGCGTTCGCCGCTCTGGCCTGCACCAACACCAATGATCCGGTGCGTGATGACCGTGGGATCCCCGGACTCGATCTGGTAGGTGATGACGTCGCCAACCTGCAGCGCGTCAGCCGGTGTCGGTTTCACGACAAGGAACGTGCCCGGAGCGTACTTGGGCGCCATCGAATTCGTCAGCACGGAGTACGTCTGCGACCCGGTCAGCAGCGGAACGATGATCAGCACCAGCGCTGCCAGTGCGGTAACGCACATTGCCACGAGGCTGAGGGCCGAACCGGTGAACTTCAGTGCACGGAGCGCCTGAGAGTTGTTGCTGCGACCAGATGACATGGACGTCACTATCCTTTGTGTTCGACGAGTTGTTCGACGGTGAGCGGGATGGAGATGGTGGACACCTGTCCCTCTGCGCTGACGGTCGCCGCAAGGCTGGCCTGGAAGCAGAGAACGCCGGAGCCGTGCTTGGGGATCTCAACCGGGCCGGCTGCCGTCCCGGCATACAGTGCGGGGTTATTGCAGGCGCTGAGGTCCGCCCCGGCGACGGCACGCTGCTGGACGGCCAGCAGGCCGCCGAGGCTGCCGGTGTCCACGGGTCCGGCCGAGGCACGGAGGGTGAACTGGCCGCCGGCGTCAGTGTGGTTGGTGAGCCGCACTCCGGCATAGACCGATGTGCCGGCATCGACGATGCCGAAGTTCGTGGTGGCCAGCGCCACGGTGCCCTGACTGCCGTCAGGCTGGGCCATCATGACGGACCCGCTGCCGCCGTCCATCTCGACATTGAATGACGCGGCTTGGACGCTTCCAGAGGTCGCCTGAACCGCGGCGTTCCACAAGGCGTAGGTTCCCTGTACGGTCAGCAGGCCCAGCAGCACGGCACCGGACACGAGTCCAGTTGCCTTCAGTGCTGTCTTCTTAGCCATGGTCTGCTTTCCAGGAGGTAGGGTCCGGTGGGGGTGCTGTGCGCGGCTTCGATGCCGCGCACAGCCGGAATAAACAAGGGCCAGCGGTGACTAGCGGACGACCTGCTGCAGGACGTACTGGATCTTGGTCAGGTCCTGGGTCTTCAGCTGGGTGGTGTTGTCCGAATCCTTCTTGAAGGTGACGGTCGCCTCTACCGTCGCGATGCCGTCGTTGGCCTGCGTGAGGGCGTTGGTGCGGATTTCTGCACCGTTCTGGCTGACCTTGTAGGTGTAGTCCAGGTGGGGTGAGAGACCGTCCATGCCACCGATGTAGGTAGGGGTAAGAGTTGCCTCGATCTTGTCGCCCACCAAGGTGAGATCAACGTTCTGCACGAAGGACAGCGTCTCGCCCGGAACGACCTTGTAGTTTGCGAGGTCGATTACCTGGTTGGAGCTGTTCTTCCAGACACCGTTATCGACACGCTTGATCTCCAGCTGGCCCGCTGCGATGGAGCCAACGCTGGCCGTCTCGGTGTCGTTCCAGATCGCCAGGGTTCCGCCGCCGCCGAGCATCAGTGCCACGCCTACGCCGGTTGCCAGTGCGCCTTTAGCCATCTTGTTCATTCTGTATCCCCTAAAAGTTGATTCCGCAGCAGGAGCTGTTCCCGCCGACAGCCCTAATCTGCTATCCGTTTCTCAAGAAACCCGGCGGTCCCGGCACAGGGTTGCCAAAATGATTGCGACAATGCTCAAGGGCCCCGCAAGGCGCCCGCAACATCTGCGCAATCCGCAGTTGAGGGCGCGGCAAACGCAGGGTTCCGCCTGCTGAGGGGCACGAAAAACGAGCGATCCGGAGGAACAAATGCAGCCACCGCAGCACGGCCAGGGGCCGCGGCAGAAGCCACTCCTTGCCCTCGCGCTCCTGGCCTACGGCGTGATTCTGGCCTTCATCGTTTTTTGGCCCCGCCCCGTGGACCGGAACCTGTCCGGAGAGCTGTCGCGCCTTTTGGATCTGCTGCACTCCGCCGGCGTTCCCGCCTGGATCAACTACGAACTGGTGGAATTCTCGGCAAACGTGGTCCTGTTCCTGCCGGCAGGCCTGCTGCTGGCAGCCTGGCTTAGCCCGCGCTGGGCCTGGCTTGCCGCCGTCGCCGGCGTGTGCTGTTCCGCCGCCATCGAGACCGGACAGGCGCTCCTGATCGCCGGCCGCTACGGAACGGCGCAGGACGTCATCGCCAACGGACTTGGAGCGGCCCTGGGAACCGTCATGGTTTATCTCTGGCGTGCTGGTGCCTCCCGTCGTGCGGAACCAGCACCTTCGCCGTAAACAAAGCCATGGGCCGCGTTACGTCACCGACCGGCATTTTGTTTACCCGCAGGCCAATTTCGCGGCATGATGACATAATCCGCATTTACCCGTAAGGAGCACGGACGTGACCACCACTTCCAAGACAACGGCCCGGGCCTACCAGGTAGTGAACCCGGCTACCGGTGAGCCGGGCGAGGCATTCCCTCTGGCCGACGACGGTGAAATCAACGAAGCACTTGCCGCATCGCAGGCGGCCTTTGAGTCCTGGCGGGAGGTCCCCATCGAGGAACGCGGACGCATCGTGGCCCGCGTCGCTGAGCTGTTCACCGAGCGCAGGGATGAACTGGCTGCGATCATCACCGAAGAGATGGGCAAGCCTCTGCCCGAATCAGAAGGTGAGGCGGAGTACTGCACCGAGATTTTCAATTACTTCGCCACCGAAGGACCTTCGCTGGCGGCAGACCAGGAAATCAAGGCCATCGGCGGCGGCCGCGCGGTGATCCAGAAGCTCCCTGTGGGCCCGCTGCTGGGCATCATGCCGTGGAACTACCCTTACTACCAGGTGGCCCGCTTCGCAGCTCCCAACCTGATGCTGGGCAACACGATCATCCTCAAGCACGCCGAATCCTGCCCCAAGTCGGCGCTGGCGATCCAGCAGATCATGGACGACGCCGGTGTCCCTGCAGGCGTGTACCAGAACGTTTTCGCCAGCCACGGCCAGATCGCGGACATCATTGCCGATCCCCGCATCCAGGGCGTCTCCCTCACCGGCTCCGAGCGCGCCGGCGCGATCATCGGTGAACTGGCCGGCAAGAACCTGAAGAAGGTAGTGCTGGAGCTCGGCGGTTCGGACCCTTACGTGGTGCTGGACACCGAGGATGTCAAGGAAGCGGCGGCCAACGCCTGGGCCACCCGCCTGGAAAACACCGGACAGGCCTGCAACTCCAACAAGCGCATGATCGTCAGCGAGGGCATCTTCGATGACTTCGTGGCGGAGCTGACCAACCTGGCCAAGGACCTGCAGCCCGGCGACCCGGCGGAGGCCGCCGAAGGCACTTATGCTCCGCTCTCTTCGCGGGCTGCAGCGGAGGGGCTGGCCGAGCAGATCCAGGACGCCGTGTCCAAGGGCGCCACTCTGCACGCCGGCGGCACCCTCTCCGAGGGCCCCTCCGCCTACCTTGCCCCGGCCGTGCTCACGGGCATCACGCCGGAGATGCGTGCCTACCGCGAAGAGCTCTTCGGTCCGGTGGCCGTGGTCTACAAGGTCGGCAGCGACGAGGAAGCCGTCAAGCTCGCCAACGATTCCGACTACGGGCTCGGCGGCGCGGTTTTCTCCACCGACGAAGAGCGCGCCCGCAAGGTGGCCCAGCAGCTTGAAGTTGGCATGGCCAACGTCAACGGCGTCGGTGAAGGGGCCGACATCCCGTTCGGCGGCGTCAAGCGTTCCGGCTACGGACGCGAGCTTGGCCCGCTGGGCATGGACGAGTTCGTCAACAAGCGGTTGTTCTACGTAGCTGACTAGCACCCGGTGGACTGCAGGCAGCACCCGTACCGCTCCCGGTGCCGGCGCTGCCTGCAGTTTCGCTGTGATGAGTGCGCTTTCAAACTTTCCGCGATCTTGAGCCTGTGCGGGGAGAGTTCCTGAGCTAGGGGTGGGACCGTTGGTGGTACTGATCCACTGCGGTTCCCCCACCAGCGGGACCGCTGCCCTTCCAGGAGGACCCCCATGTCTCCCCGCCAGAGCACTGTGCCTGAATGGCGCGCAATCCGCGCCTGCAGCATTGCTCCCGCCCCGCCGGTCACCTCGTGACAGCCGTCAAAGAGCGCCAGATCACCCGCACCCTGACCTCCGCTGCAGCACTGAATGAGCTGAGCGAGCAGATGGGAAGGGAGGCCGTCAGGCAGTTCGTTGGCAATTACATCCACATGTGGAACGGCCGGTTCGAGAGGCTCGTCACCGCACTGGAAGAACCGGACTACCCCGGTGCCATGGACGTAGTGCTCAGCATCAAGATCTCCAGCCAGATGGCCGGCGCCCTCAGGCTTGCGGGCTACGCATTAATCGCCCAGGACATGGTGCGCGCCGCTGACCATGCAGGGCTGGTGTCCCTTCTTGATCCGCTGCAAAGATGCGGTGAGGACACGGTCAGGGCCCTGTCCGAATCCCTGTCCCGCCTTTAGCAGGTTGGCAGTGCCGGACCTGCAGGAACACTACTTCGCCGGCGCCAGCCGGTAACCCACCCCGCGGACAGTCTCGAGCCAATTGGGTGACCGGGAGTCGTCGCCGAGCTTGCGGCGGAGGTTTCCCACGTGCACCTCGATGGTGCGTTCATCGGAGTCGCTGATGTAGGAGCCTGTGTCGTACTCTTCCCCGCGGAGCCGCCGAACCAGATCAGTCTTGCTGCGGACCCGGCGGCCGCTCTCCAGCAGCGCATGAAGCAGATCGAACTCGGTACGCGTGAGTTCGACGTCGCGTCCGGAAAGCTGGGTGGTCCTTGTCTCCGCGTCGAGCAACAGGCCGTTGTGGTTGAAGACGCCTTCTGCGGCGTCCTGAATTGGAGTTTCGGCAGGACGCGTCGGCGCGCCAGCAGCGGCAGCGGGTACGCCGGGGGCTGCCGCAGGCGCAGCAGCGGCGTTGTCGTCCTTGCGGGGACGGCGCATCATGGCAGAAATACGGGCACGAAGTTCCCGCGGCCTGAAGGGTTTGGTGATGTAGTCATCGGCTCCCGCTTCCAGCCCCATGAGCGTATCGAGCTCTTCGGCGCGTGCGGTGAGCATCACGATGTAGGCGTCGCTGAACAGGCGCAGCTGCCGGATAACTTCAAAGCCGTCGATGTCAGGCAAACCCAAGTCCAGGGTAACGACGGCAGGGTTGTGGCGCCGGACTGCTTCGACGCCGTCGGCTCCGGTTGGGCTGGCATGGACTTCAAAACCCGACTGCTGGAGTACGGCGTGTAAAAGATCGCGGATGTCTTTGTCGTCCTCAATGATGACGGCAACGCGCTGTGTTTCCATACTTTTTCGGTTTTTCCTGTCCTGCTGAGACCTCTGTATCCGCACCACTACATTCGGCATCCTACAGCTTCAATGGATAAACTGGGCACTTCATCACTGCGAAAATGCGAGGTATCTGGCCATGTCCAGTTTAAAGGGCAGGGCCCTGTCCTTTCTGGGAATCCGCAGGGACTTCCACGAGCTCGATCTCCGGCTTCGCGTCGCGCTGAGCCAGCTCCCCCTTTTCGCCGCCGTGCTGTTTTCCCTTCCGCTTGTTCATGCCGTCAAGCCGGAAGCGTACGCAGACGCTGATTTCCTTGCGGGTGTGTGCCTGGTTATGGTGCTTTCCGCAGCTGCCATAGCCCTGCCGTGGGACAACTTCTTCCAGCCCGCCTACTGGGTTATTCCAATTCTGGATTTTTTCGCTATTGCGCTTCTTTTCCGCGGGGTCCAGCCCGACGTAGCGGGGATGGTGGTGCTGGCTGTGTTCCCGGTCCTCTGGCTCGCCTGGTCGGGATTTGCCCCTCGCAGCGCCAGTATCATCAGCGTGGCAGGTTCGCTGCTCATCATCTGGGCGCCCCTGTACGGAACGGACCCGGTGGCCGCCGACTTCATAAGGCCCATCCTTATCCCCCTGGTCATGCTCGCCGTACACAAGTCGGCTGCCGTGATGACCCAGGATGCCGCCGGACAGCAGAGGGCCCTGGAAGAGAAGGACCTGGCATTGAAGCAGAGCCTCGCGGACAGCAGGCGGCGGGCCGAGCTGCTGGACGCGGTACTGGACACCATCGACGTCGGCGTCATCGTCCAGGCCAGGGACGGCCACGTGATGCTCATGAACAACCGGCAACTCGCCACCCATAAGCTCGCGGTCCCGGAGGAAGCGGGCAACTGGACTGAGGCGGACATGTTCATCTACGGGCCGGACGGCTTCACTCCGCTTCCGGCGGAAGAGCGGCCCCTGGCCCGTGCCATGCGGCGCGAGGCCTTTTCCGACTGCCTCGTGTGGGTGGGCCGCGGGGCGGAGCAGCGGGCTCTCACCGTTTCAGCCCGCCCCCTCGGCTGTGAAAACGGCGGCTTCAACGGCTCCGTCGTCGCTTTCGGCGACGTCACGGATATGGTGCGTGCACTGCGGGCCAAGGAGGACTTTGTCGCCAGCGTCTCACACGAACTCCGCACCCCTCTGACGTCGATCATCGGTTATCTTGACCTGGCCATTGGGGAAGCGGAGGACGACGGTCTCTCAACCTCCCTGCGAACGTCGCTGACCGTGGCCATGCGGAACGCTGAACGGCTCCTGGTCCTCGTAGCGGATCTGCTGACCACGGCGTCCGGCTCAGTCCACCTCGATCCTGCCGACCTTTCCCTGAGGGAACTGGTTGGATCGGCAGCCGATTCCGCGGCACCGCGGGCCCTCGCGGCAGGGATCAGGCTGCAGATCCGGCCCGGAGAGGACATCCGGGGCCGCTTCGACGCCGTGCGCGTGCAGCAGGTCCTGGACAACCTCATCTCCAACGCCATCAAGTACTCCCCCGCCGGAAGCACTGTGACGGTCCAGGTGAAGCGTGCGGACGGATCCGCTGTCCTGGAGGTCTCGGATGAGGGCATGGGCATGACCGAAGCCGAGCAGGCGGAGATCTTCAACCGCTTCTTCCGGACCGCGGCCGTCAAGAAAGCGGCAATCCCCGGGGTCGGGCTGGGCCTGGGGATCACCAGGGACATCGTCGAGGCACACGGTGGAAAAATAACCCTGACCTCGGCACCCGGAGTCGGGACGACCTTTAGGGTGGAGCTCCCGCTGGAGCACGTCGTGCAGCGGTGACACCTGTCCCGGGGGGATCAGGCGCCGGCGGCCGTCCGCACAGCCTCTTCCAACGCCACCCACGCGAGCATCGCGCACTTGACCCGCGCGGGATAACGGGCAACACCGGAGAAAGCAGCGGCATCGCCAAGCACCTCTTCGTCCGCCTCCACGGTGCCGCGGGAACGCATGACCTCCCGGAAGTTATCCACGAGCCCCAGTGCTTCGTCCCTGGGCATCCCGGCCATCATGTCCGCGAGCACCGAGGCCGACGCCATGGAGATGGAGCAGCCCTGCCCTTCCCAGCTGATCTCGTCAATTGTCCTTGCATTGGACTCAGGACCCAGCGTGGCCCGCAGCGTAATCTCGTCTCCGCAGGTCGGGTTTAACTGGTGGGATTCCCCTACCAGCACGTCTTTACCCGCCTCAGCGAGGCCTTCGCCGTGCCGCAACTTGGCGTGATCAAGAATGATCTGCTGGTACAGCTGCTGCAGTTCCGAACTCATGGCTGCTTTACTCCAAAAAAGGGACGCACGCCGGCTACCGCGTCCAGGAACGCATCGACGTCGTCAGTGGTGTTGTACAGGTAGGTGCTGGCCCGGGTGGTGGACACCAGTCCCAGCCGGCGGTGCAGGGGCTGCGCACAGTGGTGGCCCACCCGCACCGCAATCCCCTTGTCATCCAGGAACTGGCCCACATCGTGCGAATGGACACCCTCGACGTCGAACGCTGCCAGGCCAATGCGCTCAACGCCCGACGGCGGACCCACCACGCGGATGCCCTCAATGGCTTCCAGCCCGGAGACCAGGCGCTGGCCCAGCTCCATTTCCCACGCATGGATTCGGTCCATGCCGGTTTCCTGCAGGTAGTTCGCTGCGGCGCCCAGGGCCATGGCCTGGGAAATGCGCTGAGTGCCTGCTTCAAAGCGCTGCGGCGCCGGGAGGTATTCTGCCTTTTCCATGGTGACCGTGGTGATCATGGATCCGCCGGTGAGGAACGGCGGCATGGCGTTCAACAGCTCGGACTTGCCGTACAGCACGCCGATTCCTGTGGGGCCGAGCATCTTGTGCCCGGAGAACGCGGCAAAATCCACGTCAAGCGCCTTCACGTCCACGGGCAGGTGCGGCACCGACTGGCAGGCATCGAGTACCACCAGCGCACCGTGCCTCCGGGCCATGGCCACGAGCACCTGCACCGGGTTGATGGTGCCCAGCACGTTGGAGGCATGGGTGAACGCCAGGATGCGGGTGCGCGGGCTGATGATCTGCTCCGCTTCTTCAAGCCGCAGCGCACCGGCGTCGTCCACCGGAATCCAGCGGAGTGTTGCACCAGTGCGGGCCGCAAGCTCCTGCCAGGGAATCAGGTTGGCGTGATGCTCCATCTCCGTTACGACGATTTCATCGCCCGGACCCAGCGCGAAGCGGCGCGCCGCTTCGCCGCCACGGCCCGCGGATGCGTTGGAGAACGCATAGGCCACCAAATTCAGCGCCTCCGTGGCATTGGAGGTCCACACAATCTCCTCCGGCTGTGCATGCACCAAGTCTGCGATGGTGCGCCGCGCGTCCTCGAAGACGTCCGTCGCGGCGACAGCGAGGGTGTGCGCGCCGCGGTGCACGGCGGAATTGCGCTGTTCGTAAAACTCCTGCTCCGCCTCAATCACACTCAGGGGGTTCTGCGACGTGGCCCCGGAATCCAGGTACACCAAAGGGTGACCGTTGACCTGCTGGTCCAGGATGGGGAAGTCGTTGCGGATCCGCAGAACCTCCGCATTGTTGAGCTCCACGCTTTCCAGGGCAGTGTTCTCGTCCTGCCCGGCGCTCTGCAGGGTAGCGGGTGTGGAAACCACAGGCACTTTCAGTACTCCTCAGCTGGCGGGCATGCATTAGGAAAGATAAGTCTTCCGTAATCATCCCACGGGGAGAAAGCGAGGGCACCTCAGTCTGGCCTAAGTTCGGGCGTACGAGCCGTCTCCTGGTCCTTCACGACTGTGATCGGGCCCCAGCCTTTCCGGGCCGCGTTGAGAATCCGCGGCCCTCAGGCTGCCCTAATACGCCCCTTCAGGCTGCACCATGACCTTGACCGTGCGCCACATAATCATCAGGTCACCGGTGACCGACCAGTTCTCCACATAGAACAGGTCGAGACGGATCGACTCGTCCCACGGAAGGTTGGAACGGCCGTTCACCTGCCACAGGCCGGTAAGTCCAGGCTTGATGAGCAGGCGCCGGTGGGTTGATCCTTCGTAGCCCTTGACCTCTGAGGGAAGCGGGGGCCTGGGACCGACCAGCGACATGTCCCCGCGGAGCACGTTCCACAGCTGGGGAAGCTCGTCCAGGGAGAACTTCCGCATCCAGCGTCCGCAGCGCGTCACCCTGGGATCGTGCTTCAGTTTGAACAGCACCCCTGCACCCTGGTTCCGTGCGCGCAGCGCGGTCAAACGCTGTTCAGCGTCAACAACCATGGAACGGTATTTGAGCATCTGGAAAGTCCGGCCCCGAAGGCCCACCCGCTGCTGGCGGAAGATGACCGGCCCTTCGCTGTCCAAGCGGACAATGAGGCAGAGGACGATGAGCACAGGAGCGAGGAGAATGAGGGCGAGCGAAGAAAGCACAATGTCCAGGAAGCGTTTCAGGACGTGCTTCCCTCCGCTGTACTGCGGCAGTTCCACATGCATCAGCGGAAGACCCTCCACTGGCCGCCAGTGAATGCGCGGCCCGGCGACGTTGGTCAGGCTTGACGCAAGAATCAGTTCGGTGGAACTGCCTTCCAGTTTCCAGCCGAGTTCCCTGATGTACCGGTTGCCTCCTGGCACCGGACCAGCCACGATGACGGCGTTCGCTCCCACTTCCCTGACCAGGTCCGGGATCCTCTCCGGATCCGATTCAACTTCCCAGTCAGGATCAAGCACATCCTTGAGATCGGGCGCCGGCCCCTCCGGCACCACAACGCCTGACACCTGGTAGGTGGCCGAAGCGTGGGCAGAAACCTGCTTGACCACGTAGGCCACATCTTCGCTTCCACCGAACACCACCACTCGTGACAGGTAATGTCCCAGCCTGCGCTGCGACGTCAGCCATTTGCGCCACGTCCAGCGCGCTGCCAGCAGTCCGGCCAGCCCCAGCGGCAGCGAAACAGCCAATGCCGTGCTGGGCATGTTGCGCTGCAGGAGGACCATCGCCAGGACGACCGCTCCGAACATCCGCAGGGTAGCGTTCGCGACGCGTTTGTATTCATCGGCGCCAGTGCCCAGTAGCCGCTCTTCCCTGGTTCGGTACACGGCCAGACCGACGTTCCAGACCACGAGCAGGACGGTGAGGAACCCTACATGCTGCAGGGACTGGGCGGTGAAGCCCCTGCTGGTCACAGTGATGACAGCGGCCCACCCGGCAACCACGGCCAGGGCAGTCATCGCGAAATCGGTGATGATCAGGCCTACACGGTATTTCCTCCGCCAGGGTTCGCCGGCTGTTCTTGGCTCCGGCTGGTTTTGGTTTACGGCTGACCAGTGTTCGCTGATGACTTCGGGTTGGGGCCAACGCGAAGGCCGCTGCCGGGCGGAACGCTGGGCATGCCCCTCATGGAGCGGCGGCCTGCGGACCCGGGCTCTATTCATGCCTGCGGGTGCACCCATGTCAGATTCCCCTGTCCGGTGTTCGGGAGGAAGGAGCCGGCGACGGCTGGGGGGAAGTCTGGGTCTCAGCAGACTTCGACGTCGCCGGCTCCGCTTGTGGAGGTTCCTGTCCTTGAGTAACGCTGACGGAACCAGTGTTTTGACCACCGGTACTGGGGATCACGCTGGAGCGATGCATGTGAGACCTTCTCTGCACTTCTGAACTGACTTGGTTTAGTCAACGTCCAGGTCCAAGCCGCCGCATCAGTATTCGCCACCCTAAAAAGAACGCTGTTCACGTACCCGTGGGCACGCTGTACTCGGGACCCCTGGAAGCGCTACTTGCCTAGAATGCGGTCAGCAGTGTGCCGCAGTGCGGACTACGCACTGCGGCACACTGTCCGGGTCCTTCCGCTTCGGGATTCAGATTGCTGGCCGGCTGGTCCCGGGCACGGACTATTGCCCCGCCGAAACGCGTGGCTCAGCTTCGAGCGCGCGGTAAACGGCCTCCAGCTCCGTGCGCCGACCGATCCCCAGCTTCACGTAGATCCGGTACACATGGCCCTCAACCGTTCGCTGAGAGAGCGTAAAACGAGTCGCGATGTCCTTGGTACTGGCGTCCTCGAGCAGCAGCGCCACGATCTCGTGCTCGCGTTTGGTCAGCCGCACCTGGTGGACGTTGGGGCTCAGATAGGACACCGTCACGCCCGCAAGTTCGTCCCTCCGCCGGCGCAGCTGCTGGATAAGAGCGCGTTGCCGCCTCAGATTGTTATGGGCGCCGTAGTAGCGAATGGCGTGTCCGATGCACTCAACCGCCACCAGGAACTTGCGGCACCGAACCGCCTCATCCGCTGCCGAAACCATCTGCTCCGGGTTATCCGCAGCCACGGCGGCAGCGTACGCGTGAAGCGCCGCAGCTTCGGCTCCTTCAAAGGAATCGGTGAGATCCACAAGCCGCCTGGCCTGTTTGAGGTCACCGATGGCCACGGCAAGTTCGAGAATGTCCTTTTCGGCTGCCAGCTGCCCCAGCTCGCGGGCTTCAGCCGCCAGTTCACGCACCCGGGCCGGGGGGTCCGCTGCGTCCTGCTGTGACTGCGCCGCGGCCCCAAAAGCGCCGGCTGTCAACTCCAGCGCCCGCGGACCTTTGTAGCCCAGTCCGCGCAGTTCACCGGCGAACCGCCTGGCGGGACTGGTGTCATCCACGACGACGGCCACGTACGCCGCCAGGGCCAAGGCATACGGCAGGAGCCGTTCCGGGTCCCGGCCCCTCAGCACCTCAATGGCCGGCCGCAGGCGGCGGAGCCCTTCGCGGTAGCGGCCCTGGCGGATTTCCAGTGCCCCCTCCAGAACTCCCAAGGTTCCGCCGAATGCCAGAAGACCATGGGGGCTGGAACGAAGTTCGTCCGAGAGCATCCGGTCCAGATCCTCGAACCGTCCTCCGTGGAGCAGCGCCAGGCTGTGCCTGACCATGACGCTCGCGCGCACACTGCTGGACGTCAAGGCGCTTTGAGAGAGACAGCCCCGCGCCTGGCGGGCAGCCTGCACAGCCTGCCCGATTGACCCGGCTGCGGTCAGCACTTCGCATGCGAGCGCGTAGCCGAATGCCTTGATTTGGCAGACCGCAGGCGACAGCTCGTCCTGCCCTGCACTGTCCAGCGCGGTGAGCAACGCCATGGTCGTCGACGCCGACTCCCCGGATACCAGGAGGTTTCCCTCTGCCGCCCTCGCCCATAGAGCCAGCACGCTGAGGCCGGCCGCCAGCCACGCAGTGCGTCCCTCCCCACGGTCCGGCCCGGTGATTTGCCCGTCCCGCACCGGCCAGTCCTTCGCCAGTGACCTCAGCCGGTCTGCCGCGTCGTCGGAACAGGCAGCGAGCTGAGCACTGACCAGCACGGCGTAATCAAGGGTTTCCGTGTCCGGAGCCGTGAGAACGGCGTCCTCCAGACCTGCCCGGGCCTCCGAGATCCGGCCCAGTGCGAGCTGTGCAGCGGCAGCCTCGATCCGGCCTGCAGCTGCCAGGGGGCCCGGGGTGATGGCAAGGGCCAGGCGCAGGGCCGTTTCCGCATCGCCGTCAGCGTTGGCCGCCCGCGCACCCAGCAACAGTTCGCCGTCTGACGAGGCGGCTCCGCAGTCAAGCGCCCAGGAAACAAGCCGCGGAGCCTGCGGAATGCGTTCGGTGGTGTCTGCTTCCAGCAGCTTCCTTCGTATTTCCATGCTTCGCATGGGCGGCACCAAACTGCGAATGGCCTCCGCATGCAGCGGCTGAACCATCTTCAGCTGCTCGGGGACATTGGCGGCAGGCTCCACATACCCTTCCTCCACCAGGGCTTGAACCGCCTCTTGTCCACCGAGCGCCACTAAGGGTCCGCGCGGCAGAACGCCCGCGAGCGCCACAGCCTCCAGGACCAGCCTCTCGGCGGCCGGCCGGCTGGCCAGCAGACGCTTGGCCAGATCCTGTACTGACGGTTCCAGTCCAGTGGGAAGCGAACGCAGGTACCAGGCGCCGTTGCGCTGCAGCAGCTCGCCTCGACGTTTGGCACCGGAGAGCAAAGCCTTGATGTACATCGGGTTTCCACCCGAGATCCGGGCGAGTACTGCACTGGAGGCACGCAACAGCGGTCCGCCGAGCTCATTGACGCACTGCTGGTGCACGGCTTCCACGGAAAGCGGCTGCAGGTCCACCCGGGACATCAGCCCGTCCCTGGCCAGCGAAAGCAGCTCCTGGATGTGGACACTTCGGTTCCGCGAAAGGACAAGCAGCCGAAGTTCTCCCGACATGGCCAGCTGGACCAGCACGTGGCTGGAAGCCTCATCAAGATGATGGGCATCATCGACGACAAGAAGCGCCTGTGGATGCCCTGCTTCTGTCCGGGCCTGGAAGTAGCGGCGGATATTGCGGAGCACCATCAGCGGTGATGCGAGGTCCTCCTCCAAAGCCCTTTCCATGAAGGGAGTCAGTGCACTGTAAGGGATCCGGGACAGCACCGGGCTGCCGTGGATCCGGTAGGGGGCAACAATGCCCTCAAGCCGGCGAAGGACCTCATCTGCCAGTGCACTCTTGCCCATGCCTTCCGGGCCCAGGACAAGGGCTCCCCGCAAGACCGGATCCAGAAGGTTGTTCACGATTGAATCGGCTTCAGCTGCCCTCAGGAAGGGAGATGGAGTAGGTGTCGCCGCCGTCATTACAGTTCCCCCTGTGCCGAGGCCGCTTTGCTGCTGGCTATGAGCCGGGCCAGTTCCCGCCGGCTGCCAACGTGCAGCTTGGAGTAGATCTGGTAGAGATGTCCTTCAACGGTCCGGACAGAGATGGAAAGCTCGGAGGCAATCATCTTGTTGGTTGTCCCGGCCGCCGCATGGCGCGCGATAACCCGTTCGCGCGTGGTGAGGCCGCGCAGGCAGTCCTCCACCTCGCCCTCCCCTTCCACCTCGCCTGACTGAAGCCTCCGGCTCCGGTGGATGAAACGGACAGTGGCGCGGTCCCCGGCACCGGAAGCGACCTCCAGTGCACGCTCCCCTGTTTCATGTGCCAGGAGTTCGTGTCCCTGCGCAGCTGCGGCGTCCGCGGCAAGCAGGAGCAGTTGGGCATCGTATCCACCGGAACCCTTGGCGTAATCTTCGGCAAACCTGGCGAACCGTCCCTGCAGTCCGGAAGCGACGTCGAGCAGTTGCTGGGCTGTATCGGTGCTGCCCAGGCGAACCGCGCTGACGAGCCCCAGCAGGGCATAAGCGCCGGCGCCCCGGGCCTCGTCAGAGTCGGCAAGTGCGGCCATTTGCTCCGCGGCGTCCGCGGACCCCAGCACTCCTCTCGCCAACACAATGAAATGGGTCCCTGTTCGCTGAAGGTCGGCGTGTTTTGGTGCTGAACCAGGGTCCGCTTTCCGCAGGTGTTCCTCTGCCCGGTCCCGATGCCCCTGGAGAGCTGCTGCATAGGCAGCG
The DNA here is from genome assembly GCF_023921125.1 of Arthrobacter caoxuetaonis. Lineage (NCBI taxonomy): Bacteria > Bacillati > Actinomycetota > Actinomycetes > Micrococcales > Micrococcaceae > Arthrobacter > Arthrobacter caoxuetaonis. The sequence continues at coordinate 1,111,917 of NZ_CP099466.1, read as the reverse complement.
GCAGCACTGACGACGGGCAGCAGGCCACCCGGGTCGGAGGCTTCAAGCTGGCGGACGGCAGGAAGCAGTTTGGCCGTTGCTGCGGCCCCGCGGCCCGCGAAGGCGTGGAGCATGCCTTCCGAGGCCTCACGAAGGGTGCCGCCATAGGATGCCCCGCCGTCCTCGTCTGCAGCCAGGTACTCGGCAGCTACCGACACCGCACCCGTGACGAGCAGCATGTGAATAATGCGCGACCGGGCTTCCGCGGCCTCGTCGCGCGTGAGGTCCGGCTGGGACCCGTCGACGAGCATGTGCCAAAGAGTGGCAGCGAGCTCCTGCGCGTCGGACTGCCTGTCAGTCATGCCCCACGCGGTACACAGCCAAGATCCTACGAGTATCCGGAATCCGCGGCCGTTTTCATCTCCCCGCGCATAGATGCCGGTGAGCAGGGATACGCTCTCGCGGTACTGGCCGTGCTGTGAAAGGCACCGGGCCCGGGCCAGGATGAGATCCCGCTCCAGCTGTGCCGCTTCGCCGCGCTCCATCTCCTGGAGCTTCAGGGATGCCAGCATGGTCTCTGCCTCGTCGAGCAGGCCTGCGTGGCCGTCAGCATGGGTCTGTTCGCGCAGGAGCCGCAGCCGTTCGCCGTTTTCTCCGCTGCGTGCGCCTTCTGTCTGGCACAGGGCGCTGCTTTCGGCAAGCAGCAGCCGAACGTCTTCCAGGGAACTGCCGGTACTTCCGCCGCAGGCCCGGTGACGGGCGACGGCGTCCGCTGCGGCGCGGGCGTCTCCCCTGCGGAGATGGGAGAGAGTAAGTTCCAGGACAGCCGCGGGAGAGTAGATATGGTTTGGGTCCGCAGCGATGAACCGTTCGGCAGCGGCGGGATTTCCGGACCCGTTTGCGGCCTGCGCAGCCGAGAGCGCCAGCGGGGCGGAAACCTTGGCACCTGCCGAGATGAACCATTCGGCCGTGAGATGCGGCCAGGCGACGTCCTGGTCGGGAGGGAAGCGTTTCAGCAAATCGTTCCTGCGGGCGGTATCGAGCTGGGTGCGGAGGATTGCGCCGAACGCGGGCTCGGCGAGGGACAACACCGGTACCCCGGAATGGGCGAGCTGCAGCAGCCCTGCTTCCTGCAGTGCGTCCACCTCCGTGCTGTCCAGGCGTTCGAGTACCTGCAGGAGGGGAAGGGCGCCACAAAGTGCAAGGACGTCAAGGAGTTCCCTCTGCCCCTCTGTCACAGCCGAAAGCCTGGCACCCATGGCTGCATAAAGCCGCGGAAAGGCGCACTCCATATTCGGGGAAAGCACCCAGACCCCTCCGGAAAATGCCAGACGTCCGCAGTCCCGGTAGTCTGCGGCCGCAGCCAGCAGCAGGCTCGGATTCCCGCCGCTCACCCGGGTCAGGTCCTCAGCCGCCGCCCGGCTAACCGGGCCGCGGAGCTCCGCCTCAAGCAGGTGGGAACACTCGGAGGGAAGCATGGGTTCAAGGTCCAGGCGGGTCAGCAGGCCTTCCCTCCACAGCCCCATAAACTCCGAAGGAGCAGCACTGAAATCCCGAAAGGCGGCGAACATATGCGCCGAACGGTTCACGACCATCTGGCTGAGGACCATGGCCGAGAACTCGTCGAGTTCCTCGGCGTTGTCCACGGCAAGGATCACGGTTCGGCCGGCAGCCCGTTCACGTACCAGCTCAGTCAGCCCCCGCAGGATCAGCACGGGGTGGGAGGACGCCTCCGGCTCCAAATCCGACAGGAGGAACGTCAGGGCGCCGAAAGGCGTCCGCCTGGCAAAGGCGGAACCCCGGATGTGGACGGTGTACGAACCCCTGCCATATACCTGCAGCACGTGCCGCATCAGCGCGCTCTTACCGCTGCCTGCCTCGCCGATGAGGAGGCAGCCACTGGCAGCAGACTCCGGCTGCAGACGTTCTGCCATGGCCTTAACCAGCCCGGAACGTCCCAGGAACAACGCGTCCGGAGCAGCCTGGCGGGCAGGGGGGGTACCAATAGTCGGGGGGTGCGCCTTGAGTGCGTTGGCGCCGGTCGAATGATGATTCTCCACTGAGACCTCTTCCTACAGCAAGCATTCTTGCCCGCGTTGGCAGACGCTCAACAGACTAGGGAGGGCGAAACGTGCCGACATGAGTAGGAATTACCAATGATCCGGGGTCCATACTCGAATAACACCGGTGAAATTCCATGCCGCTACTCGGTCTCTTCTCCGCAGCGGCATCCGGACTACTTGTATAGGGTGTCCTGTTTCCCGGCCAGGCCGCTGTCGGCATCACCGAGGAGCTGCCTCAATTCGGCCCTGCCCGAGACGTGCAGTTTCTGGAAGATACGGCCCAGGTGCCAGTCCACCGTGCGGGGTGACAGATGGAGAGCACTCCCCAGGGCGGAGCTGCTTTCCCCGTGCGCGGCCCTGACAGCGAGGTCCCTCTCGAACTCGGACAGTTCGTCCAGGCGGCGGCTGATGCTGTTGGCATCTGAAAGCAGGCGGAAGGATTCGTTAGCAGCCATGCGCGCCCGCCGCGTCAGGTTCCGGTTGTTGAGCGACTCGGCGGCCTCCCGCGCCCTGAGCGCGGTCTTGTACCCCAAGTCGATCAGCCCCGTGCCAAGCAGGGCTTCTGCGGCGTCGAGCTGGATCTTCGGCGACCCCTGCAGGAGACCGGTCCCCAGTGCCCGCCACATCTGGGCGGCGGGACCGTCGGCCTTCGCGGCTGCAGCTTCCAGCGCCGTCGCGGCCTGGTCGTCCCCGGCCAGGGCAGCTGCCGCCAGGCACAGCACGGCCTCGGGGTAGTTGCCCTGCTCCACGGCCCGGCGTCCTTGGGCTGTCAGGGCAGCGGCGGCATCTGCATCCGCCCTGCGTGCCAGAACCGCTGCTGCCTGGAAGAACCGGGTAACCGCCGCAATCTGTGCCGGCGGGCGCGTCCTGAAGTCGGGACTTGCAGCCAGATAATCCGCCATGGCGTCCCATTCCTGACGAGCCGCGTAGCAGTAGGCCACAGCGGCGTACGCCATGGGCAGGTCGTCCTGCGGATCACTGACCTGCAACTGACGCAGGGCCGGCAGCAGGAACTCCAATGCCGTGTCGGCCCGCCCGCCCAAGGCATTGATAATTCCGTAAGGCAACTCAGACCAGCCGCCAGGAAACGAATCCAGGCACCGGCGCGACGCGTTCGAAAGAAGCTCAAGACCCTTGGACAGTTCGCTGCACATCACATACGTAGAGGTGATTCCGCCAAGAACCTGAGCTTCAACGGAATGTGGAAGCTTTCCCGCATTCTCCAGGCTGTGCCACAACGCTGTTGCCTCTTCGCTCGCCTCCCGGCTGAGACCGCCCAGCGCAAGTAACTGGCACCGGCTCGCCCGTGCCCGCAAACGCACGGACTCGGACGCGCTGCGGTCCCTGCACAGAGCGGCAAGTTCGCCGGGAACCGCCGTGAGATCTGCATCCAGTGCGGCCAGCGCAGCCCGGGCGGCCACAACCTCGTTCCGGAGCACAGAACGATTCGGTGCGGACACCGATTCAGCGGACACCCCGGCGCGCTCCAGCGCTTCGTCTGTGTGGATGCGCGGCTCGGGCAGCGAGCGCGCCAGCGTAGCCAGCTCCAGATAGGCGGGTACCTGGGTTGCGGCGCTTCCGACCGCCAGGACAGCGTGCAGCTCCCGCTCTGCTGCCCGGAGGCGCTGCGTCGCCCGCAGCGCCCTGGCACGTTCAAGCCTCAGGAGCGGGTCCGTTGCCAGGGTGGGAACTGCGGCTGAAATTTTGAGGACTGCCTCCGCGTCCCCGGCGTCATTGGCCGCAGCGCAGGCACGCAGGGCAACGTCAGCGTCTACGCCTTCGCCCGATTCGCAAGACCATTCCGCAAAAGCTCTCACGGCGGTGTCGGCGCAGGCCCATAGATCCGGATTCGTCTGCAGGATTTCCTGCCACAGGTCGAAGGACCGTCCGACGGGTATCAGTCCGGCCACCAGCCGCGCATAGAGCGGATCACGCAGGTAGACCGCGCTTTCACCGTTTTCGACCTTCAATATCCCGCGTTCTTCGAGAGCGTCCACCGGCTCAGCGTCGACGACCTTTAGCAGGGTCCCCATGGGGATGCCCGGGCACAGGGAGACGAGTTCCACCACAGTGCGCTGCGGGAGCGGTATTTCTCGGTACCAGGACTCCATCCAGTCGGACATTTCTCCCGAGAACGTCAGCGGACCCGTGAGTGTCCAGGTGCCCCCGCGTTCCTGGATACGGCCGGCTGCGATCTGGTCCCGGCAGAGCAGGGAGGTAAAGAGCGGATTGCCCTTGGCCTGCGACCAGACGGTTTGCACTGCGAGCGCTGAAGGCCGTCCGTGGGTGATCCTTTCCATGAGCGCCTGGGCATCGGAAATGTCCAACGGACCAAGATCAATCCTGCGGACCTTTCCGTCAGACCACAGCCGGACCAGTTCTTCGCCGCACAGCAGCAGGTCCGGCGTGGTTGCCAGCAGGGCAGCGTCCGACTGGCGCAGCAGCTGCACTGTGACGGTCTGGCTCAGGGCGTCCAGTTCGTGGGCATTGTCCACCACCAAAAGCACCCGCCGGCCCTGGGAACGTTCATGCAGGTGGACCTTCAGCGCCCTGAGCACCTGGACAGGATTGCTCAGCGCCGTCTCCGGCAACTCACTGAGCAGCCAGTTGAGCGCCCCGTAATCCGTGCGGGCGGCAACTTTGCTCCCGCGGATGTGCACAACATGGAATTGGCGGCCTGCCGCACCCGCCACATAGTTGGCCAGCGCTGTCTTGCCGATGCCTTCGGGGCCGACTATGACTGCTCCCCCGTTGCCCTCCAGCGACGTCCTGGTGGCACGCAGCGCCTCCGTGCGTCCGATGAGAGATGCCTGCGTGCTGCCGGAAGCACGGCCCGGGTTGAGCTGTGCGGGTGGTGCAACGCGCATGGATTTCCGCCTCTGGCCAACGTGTCATGGGTGGTCGAGCACAGATCGTAGGTTGGTGCGGCGGACGCGCCTACAGGTAATTACTACTGCCTTTGCGCCACTTGGACCGGAGAGCCGGCCGCTCCTGGACAGGCCGCTACTTGGGACTGGCCCGCTGATACCTACATCGCCGCTGCGGCTGTAGGGTATGGCCAGCACAACGGACACCGGGTGCGCGGGGGACGAGAGGAAGCAGCATGCTCAGCAACAGGGACAGCGGCATCAACGCGACGGCAGACGTCGCAGAGAACGCATCGATTGGCCACGGAACCCTTATCTGGCATTTGGCCCAGGTACGCGAGGACACCGAGATCGGAGCGAACTGCATCATTGGCCGCGGCGCCTACATCGGTCCGGGGGTCCGAATGGGCGAAAACTGCAAAATCCAGAATCATGCCCTCGTATACGAACCGGCGGTGCTGGGCAACGGCGTGTTTGTCGGCCCCGCCGTGGTCTTTACGAATGATACGTACCCCCGGGCAGTGAATCCGGACGGTTCGCTCAAGAGCGCCGAGGACTGGCACCCGGTGGGTGTTGAAGTGGGCGACGGCGCCGCCATCGGTGCCCGTGCGGTATGCATTGCCCCGGTTCGGATCGGCTCTTGGGCCACCGTGGCGGCAGGTGCCGTAGTGACCCGCGATGTTCCCGCCTACGCCGTCGTCGCCGGGGTACCCGCACGGCAGCTGGGGTGGGTCGGGCCCGCCGGGCATCCCCTGGTACCCGGTCCCGCTGAAGGTGAATTCAGCTGTCCGGTCACGGGAGAACTGTTCCGGCTGGAAGAGGACGGGCTCTCACCGGTGCCTTCCCGTCCCGCAGGATAGCGCTCCGCCGGCCCTGCTCCACCACGCTACTTAGCCGGGGCTGGATGTTCGGGTAGCACTTCGTACCCACCGGCATTCCACCCGGTTCCGCCGTCCGTGCAGACCAGTAGCGGCTACCCAGCCACCTGTTTCGTCCCCCTCCTATTGTTCTGGCTCGAAGCAACGAGCCGTAGGAGTGGACTTGGGAATGCAAGGCAGAAAAACGGGCGCCCGTGTCCGGGGCAGGCACGTGTCCGGAAAACACTCCGGAGCAGATTCCGGACAGGACCGCGCCCGCGCGGTCCTCGGCGGTGTCCCGGTGGACCTGCTGACGGCAGGCGAGGCCCTGGCCAGGATTGTGGAACGGCCCTGCGGCGGCCACGCGCCGTTGGCCGTCGCATCCATCAACTTGGACCACGTGCACTACTTCGGCACGGCAGGACGTTGGAAAGGCGCACTGGACCTGGCGGGCCGCAGCGGCGGAGCCGAGTGGCTGAACGTCATTGACGGTGCCCCCATCGCTGCAAAGGCAAGCGCCCTCTCCGGTCGCCAGTGGCCGCGGCTGGCAGGCAGCGACCTCATCGAACCGCTGCTGGACCATTGTGAGGAGCGCGGCCTCCGCGTAGGATTCCTCGGCGGCACATCCGAAACCCACGAGCGGCTGCAGCGGGTACTTGCCCAGCAGCGTCCGGACCTCGTCCTCGCAGGATGCTGGGCGCCGCAGCGCGGCCTGCTCTCCGACCCCGGGGCCAACCGCGAGCTCACCGCCGCAATCGCCCGCGCCCGCGTGAACATCCTGGTGGTGGGCCTCGGCAAACCGCGGCAGGAACTGTGGATCGCGGAGCATGCGGCCGCCACCGGAGCTGATGTGCTGCTGGCGTTCGGAGCCGTAGTCGACTTTCTGGCCGGACGGGTCCAGCGCGCCCCCGGGTGGGTGAGCAGCAATGGCCTGGAATGGGCCTGGCGCCTGGCCCTGGAACCCCGCCGGATGGCCAAACGCTATCTCGTGCAGGGACCGCCAGCCTACCTGCGGCTGCGCTCGCCCGCCCGCGTCCCGGCTGGAGCCAAACCCGTGCGCGAGGCTCCGGCCCGGGAACCCCTGCGCCCCCTGCCCGTGCCCGGCGGTTTCGCGCCCCCGGACGGCCGCGCCGACGTCGCCGTCCTGACCGTCACCCACAATAATGAGCGGGACCTCGAGGACTTCCTTGGCTCACTGCGCGCTGAAACAGCAGACCTGTCCATCCGCGTGATCGTGGCAGATAACTCCTCCACCGACGCCACGGTGGCGGTTCTTGCCGCGCACCCCGACGTTCGGCTCGTGGAGACCGGCGGCAACCTCGGCTACGCAGGGGGCATCAACGCTGCGGCACGGTATGCAGGCGACGCCGGTGCGGTATTGGTCCTGAATCCCGACCTGAGGGTCTGCCGCGGGGCCATCGCGTCCATGCTTCGCAGGCTGCAGGGCATCGGCAGCGGAATCGTGGTGCCGCTGCTGGCAGATGAGGACGGCAGCACATACCACTCCCTCCGCCGGGAACCGTCCATCACCCGCGCATTGGGCGACGCACTGGTGGGCCGGCGGCTGTCCCGCCGGCCCGCCTGGTTGTCCGAAATCGAGTACGACGCCGAGGCCTACCGTTACGCCCACCCCGTGGACTGGGCAACCGGTGCCGCCCTCCTGGTGGACATGCCGCTGGCACGCCGGCTAGGGAGCTGGAACGAATCCTTTTTCCTCTACTCGGAGGAAACCGAGTACTTCCGCAGGGCCAGAAGTGCCGGGGCAGCAGTCTGGTTTGAACCGGCAGCCAAAATGATCCATCGCCGGGGAGGCTCCGGCCAGGCCCCGGAGCTTGCTGCCCTGATGGCCGTCAACCGGGTTCGGTATGCGGAACTGCACCGCAGTGCCGGCTATGCCGCCGTCTTCGGCAGCATGGTGCTGCTCGCCGAAACGCTGCGTCTGGGCGGTGCCGGCCACAGGCTGGCTGTGTCGGCGCTGGTGCGTCCGAGCCGGCGGGCGGCCCTCCCCCAGGCGCAGGCGCCTAATTCCGTCCAGGACGGTGCGGGCCGGCCGTTCCCGCAGGGTTCCGTCATCATCCCGTGCCATAACGAGGAAACCGTTCTCGGCGGAACGCTGGACGCCCTGGCACCGGTAATCGAGGCCGGGACCGAGGTAATCGTGGTGTGCAACGGCTGCTCCGATGCCTCGGCCGAGGTGGCCAAGTCCCGCCCCGGCGTTCGTGTCCTGGAGCTGCGCGAGGCGTCCAAGACAGCCGCACTGAACGCGGGCAACGCGGCCGCAGACCATTGGCCGCGGCTCTACCTGGACGCCGACATCACGGTCCGCCCGGAAACCGTCCGCGCAGTATTCGAAGCTCTGCAGGACGGTCCGCTCGCGGTCCGGCCCGCTGTGGACTATGACCTGGCCGGAGCACGCTTTCTCATCCGCAGCTACTACCGGGCCCGGCGCCATCTCCCCGGCGCCCGGCAGGCTCTCTGGGGCGCGGGAGCCTACGCGCTCAGCGCCGAAGCCGGGAAGCGGCTGGGCACTCTGCCCGCCGTCGTCGCCGATGACCTCTACATTGACCGGGCCTTCACCGGGCCGGAGAAAGCAGTCCTGGACTGTCCCCCTGTCCTGGTGCGCCTGCCGCGCGACGTGCCCGGCCTGCTGGCCATCCTTCGGCGGACCTACCGCGGCAACTTTGAGCAGGGCGCGCTGCACAGTACCGCGCTGGGCAGTGCAGCGGGGATCCTTGCAGGAGTGCGCGGACCGCGCAGCGCTTTCGATGCTTCCGTCTACATTGCCTTCACCCTGGTCGGACGGCGCCTGGCGGCCTCCTCGCGGCCAGGCAGTATCTGGGAGCGGGACACCAGCTCCCGCACCGGCTCCGCGGCTCATGGGACGGTGTCCTAGGATGCCCGGCCTGCTGCGAGGCACCAGGGGTTTCGTCCTCGCCGGACTCTTCCTCTCCGCCCTGCTGGTGGGCGGCGGGATCCTGCTGTCCAGCCTGGCGGGTCCCGCCCCGGAAGACCCGGCCGCTAATTCACGGGGGCCTGGACCAGGGGCCGCACCCGGCCGGGAATCTGACGGCGGCCAGGAAGCTGACCCCGGCCAGGAGCCGGGCAGCAACGCCGGCGAAGAGTCCGCGGCTGCCCCCAATACCCAGCCGCCGGCTGCGGTGCCTGATCCGGAACGTCCCCTGGAGGTCCCGCCGGGCTCAGCAGGCAACGCCGCCGGACCGCTCCCGGCGTCGCGGGACGTGCCCGAACCGATGACCCTCATCAGTCTGCCGCTGCCGCCGGCCGACGCCGCCGAGGGCCGGCTGGCCGGAGGATTCCCGGAGCAGCTGGTTCCGCCGGCTCACGCCACAGAGGTGGTTTCCTCTTCCGTGGCCGCTTCCGGGAACACCCTTCAAGCCGGGCTCCGGGCCACCAGCGCTGCAGCGGCCCGCGACGTGCTTGCCTTCTACTCGGAGCACTTCAGCGGACTGGGTTTCCAGCCGGGAGCTGAGGAAACCGTCGGCGGCACCACCAGGGCAGTGTGGTCCTACGGCACCAGTTCGGTGACGCTGAGCATCGGGCCGGACGCCGGTGGGGCGGCCCTGGATTACTCAATCTTCGCGATCCTGCGCGCCGGCATCTAGGACTATCCGTGTACCTCTCCCTCGCGGGCCAGCGCGCCCCCTGGCGGAACCGCGGCGCGGCTTCCGTGCCGTTCCGCCTCTCTCCCGTGATTCTCTGGCTGGGCATCGTCAGCCTGCTCACCGATGTTTCCTCCGAAGCGGTGGCCGCGGTGCTGCCCGTCTACCTCACTGGTGCACTGGGTTTGTCCATCCTGGCCTACGGCTTCCTGGACGGACTGCAGCAAGGCATCAGCGCCGTCATACGGATTGCCGCGGGCTGGACCTCGGATACCCTGGACCGGCCCAAGTGGGTGGCCGCCGCAGGTTACGGTTTGTCGATGGCCGCCCGCGCCGGACTGCTGCTCTCCGCATCCGTGGGGGCCGTGGCGTCGGTGATCACCCTGGACCGGATCGGCAAAGGCATCCGGACCGCGCCGCGCGACGCCCTGATCACCACGGCTGCCCAGCCCGAGCATCTGGCCCGCTCTTTCGGCGTGCACCGGATGCTCGACACAGTGGGGGCAACAGCCGGCCCGCTGCTTGCCTTCGGCATCCTGCTTGTGATTCCGCAGGGCTATTCCACCGTGTTTGTCTTTTCCCTGGGCGCTGCGATCCTGGGCGTCGCGGTGATGGTGCTCCTGGTTCCCAACCTGCGCACCCGGCAGGCTGCCGGCAGGTCGGAGCCCGCCGTTCCACAGTCCGAACCCGGGGGGCCGGCGCAGGCACGCCTCCCCCGTCCCACCCGCCGCCAGGCCCTGCGGGAGCTGAACACGCCCACGGTTCGGCGCCTGCTTCTGGCCGCCGGGGTGCTGTCCCTGCTCAGCGTCGGGGACGGGTTCCTGTACCTGCTGCTGCTCACCTCGGGCGGCTTCAACCCGGTGTGGTTCCCCCTGCTGTTCGTGGGGACCAACGCCGCCTATCTGCTCCTGGCGATCCCGCTGGGCCGTGCGGCTGACCGCTGGGGACGGAAGAAGGTGTTTCTGCTCGGCCACGTGGGCCTGCTCGCTGCCTACGCCTGCGCGGGGTTCGGCGGCCTGGGTGCCACCCTGATGTGCCTCTTCGCCCTGGGCGCTTTCTACGCCGCTACCGACGGCGTGCTCGCAGCCCTCATGGGCGGGCTGGTGCCCGCCAGGGTGCGGGCAACTGGCATTGCCGCCGCCCAGACGGTGGTAGCGGTGGGGCGGCTGCTCGCCTCCAGCCTCTTCGGCGTGCTCTGGTACACCCTGGGCCCGGAAACGGCGCTGTGGACGGCGGCGGCCACGTTGGCTGCCGTTCTTCCGGGGGCGGCCTGGCTCATCCGGTCAGCTTCCACCCGGAAGCCAGTACCTGCTGACGCAGCGGAGACCGCGCAGTGACGGATCTGCAGGAAGAGCACCATGTGCCTTCCGCTGTGCGCTGGCGGTTTTTGGCGGTAGTGACTGCGGCAGTTGTCGGCGGGAGTGTTTTCTACGGTGTTTCCTCCTTCCAGGACTACCGTGAACGTTCGGCTGCGGCCCCCGGCGTGGCGCTGGAAACGTCCGGTCCGCCGCCGGCGGGCGGGTATGTCATGTTCCGCAATACCGCTTCCGGGGCCGGTTACGGGCACATTGGCACGGTGCCGCTTACGGAGCCGGGAGGTCCGCGCCGGCTGGAGGACACCGCCTGTGACCGCATCTATGCTTCGGCGGCTGTGCGGTCCTGCCTGCAGACGACGCCGGGCGTGATGACCACCTTCTCCGACGTGGTGCTCGACGCCGACGGCAACACGCTTGATTCCTGGCCGCTGCCGGGGATCCCCAGCCGCACCAGGGTGTCCCCCGACGGGTCACTGATCGCCTCCACGGCGTTCGTGACAGGACATTCCTACGCCGGCACCGGGTTCTCCACCGAAACCCGCATCACGGGCGTGGACGGGACGGACCACGGCAACATTGAGGACTTCGCACTGTTGGTGGACGGGACGCGGGTAACAGCCGCCGACCGCAATATGTGGGGCGTGACCTTCAGCGCCGACGGCGACACCTTCTACGCCACCGCCGCGAGCGGGAACGCCACCTGGCTGGTGCGCGGCAGCCTCTCCGCCCGGACCCTGACGGCGCTGCGGGACGGTGTGGAATGTCCCTCCCTGTCACCGGACGGACGGCGGATTGCGTTCAAGAAAGAAGTATCCGGCTCGGCCACCCCGCACTGGCGCGTGGCGGTACTGGAGCTGGACAGCCTGGAGGAAGCCGTGCTGGGCGAGACCCGTTCCGTTGATGACCAGATCGAGTGGCTCGACGACGCAACCGTGTTGTACGGGCTCCCGCGGGACGGGGCGCCCGGGGATTCGGACATCTGGTCCCTCAGCCTGGCCGGCGGGGAACCGGAGCTGTTCCTGGAACACGCCTGGTCCCCCGCCATCGTCCGCTGACTTGTCCGTCCGCTAAGTTCCCTATCCGGTCGCTTCCCGGCCGGCAGTTTCCCAGCCGGCAGCTTCCCGGCCGGTAGCTTCCCGGCCGCGGATCCCGCCATGGGCCGCGGCCGGGAACGCCGCCGGGACCTAGCCCGGCGGGCCAGGCCGGGGGCTGAAGACGACGTCGACCAGATACGTCGCTCCCGAGGGCGTGTCCGGGAAGACTCCGGTGTAGGAATAGCGTCCCCCGTTGGCCGGGACGAGCAGCGGACTGCGGTCACGGCCGGTACTGAAGCCTCCGGGTGTTGCCGAATAGACCCCTGCCGGGGCGGTGTACGCCACCGTGTACTGTGCACCCGGAACCAGCTGGACGGGCGAGGGAAGGGCAGCGGACTGCCACCCAGCGGGCCCGTCCGGGAAGGATACCCGGCCGAGTTCCGCCCCGCCGGCGTCAAAGAGGTATCCGGTGCGCGGCCCGGTGTTGCCCTCCCCGCGGTAGAACCGTACAGCACTGACCTCGCCCGGAGCGGATACGGAGAACGCTGTCCCCAGCGTGACCGGCGTGCCGTCCAGCACCCGGTCAATCAGCGGAACGTCGGCCTGGGTGTAGAGGCTGCAGGGGCAGCCGTTGTCCGGGAGCTCAGGCTCGGGAGGAGCATCCCCCGGCGTGAACATCACATCGACCAGGTAGCTGGCCGCAGAGGAGCTTCCGGGGTAGCCGCCGGAGTAGGTGAAGCGTCCTCCGGAAGCTTCTACGCTCAGCGGCCCGTACTCGTAGGCCGACGCAAACTGGCCGGGCGTGACCGAGTAAGTGCCGGTCGGAGAGGTGTACGCGGCCACGTACTGTCCGCCAGCCCGGATGTGCACAGGAGAGCTGAACGTCACGCTCTGCCACCCGCTCCCCGTTTCGGCGGTGAAGGTCGCCGACGCCAGGACCGTGCCGTCTGCGGCGAACAGCCGCCCCGTGTGGGTGCCTGCGTTACCCGGCCCCTTGTAAAAACGTATCCCTCGGACCGCTCCGTCAGCCGCGGAGCGGAAGGCAGTACCCAAAACCACCGGCCGTCCGTCGGCCACCTGCGCGATGAGCGGGACGGTGTCCGGCGGGAACAGGCTGCAGCACTCTGCCTCCGGCGTAGCCTGCGCCGTGGTGAAGGACCAGGCGCCGCTGCTGTCCGAGGCCAGTCCCTCGGCGGAGGCTGCCGTCAGGTCGACCGTGTAGGTGGTGGAACCTGCCAGCGGTGCGGCGGGGCGGAAAGTGGCGGTGCGTGTTCCGGCGTCGTACGTGGTCTGTCCGGCCACATGCCCTCCGTCAGGGCCGCGCACGCTGAACGCCGCGGAACCGGCCACGATAGCGGAGGAGAACACTCCGGACACGGTGGTATCCCCCGGAACGTCTGTGGCTCCGGCTGCCGGAGCCCTCGAGGAGACTCCCAGCACCGGACCGCCCCGCTCGAAAACGACGTCTACCAGGTAGCCGGACGTGGATTTGCGTTCCGGGTAGGTTCCGCCGTAGACGTACCGTCCGCCGTCGGCCGGAACGGTGAGGGGACCGAACGTGTAACTGCCCGCGAACTGGCCGAGGTTCGCCGAGTACGCGCCGTTCGGAGAGCTGTACGCGGCAACGTACTCCTGTCCTGGCTGAACGGGGACGGGAACGGCAAAGTGGGCCGTCTGCCAGCCGGAGGCAGATTCGCCGCTGAAGGTCACAGCCCCGAGTTCAGCTCCGCCGGGTCCGAACAACCGGCCCGTGTGCACGCCGGTGTTCCCCGGTCCCTTGTAGAAGCGGACTCCGGTGACGGTTCCGGAGGTTTCCGGGCGGAAGGCCACGCCTAGGCTTAGCGGGATTCCGTCGGAAAGCTGGGGCAGGGCCGGAATGGCTTCCTCCCGGAAAAGACTGCAGGGACATTCGCCCTCGGCGACGGTCTTGGCGATGGTGAAGGACCACGTTCCCCCGGAGAGCAGCGGATTGCCGTCAGCGTCCACGGCGCTGAGCTCCGCGGTATAGCGGACACCCTCCCCCAGTGCGGACTCCGGTACGAATTCCGCCGTGCGGCTCGCCGCCGAGTAGCGGGTGGTGCCCGCCACCGGTGTTCCCGCGGCATCCCGCAGCACAATCCCCACGCTTTCGCGAACCACTTCCTTGGACAGCACCGCAGAGATGCGGGTGTCCGCCGGAGCTCCGGCCGCGCCGTCGGCCGGCGTCTGGGATGACGCGGACAGCGGGGCGTTGCTGCTGGTGTCAAACACCACGTCGACGAAGTACGCGGTGTTGCGGTAGCTGTCGGCCGGGAACCGTCCCGGAGTGCTGTTGTACACGCCTGCCGGCGGTGCGCCGAAACCTCCGGCAACCAGCAGCGGGGCGGCGGTTTTGCCCCGCGCGGACCAATGATCCGGGGCCATGGCGTAATGCCCGGCAGGAGCACTGTAGGAAATGACGTAACCGGCGCCGGCGGTGACTGCCACGGGCGCGGGGAACGCAGCCTGCTGCCAGCCGGAGGCACTCTCGCCGGTGAAGGCCACGGTCGCCAGGGCGGTGCCCGATGCGTCCCAAAGCGTCCCCGTGTGGGTGCCGGTGTTGGCCTCGGACTTGTAGAACCGCACAGCGCTGACGTACCCGCTCACAGAGGGCGAGAACCGCATGCCCACTTCCACGGGGGATCCGTCGCCGCTGTCCCGTGTTTCCGGTTCCGTGCTTCCGAAGACTGTGAACGGGCCTGTCGCTGCCACCGGAACCGAGACTCCTGCCGCAGCGAAATTGCCGGTGTCGTCGATGGCCCGGGCACGTATGGTCTGGGTGTCCATGCCCTGCTGGAGGTAGGTGTAGCTCCAGTTGGTGGTGCCCTGCGCAGCGGACCAGGTTTCGCCGTCGTCCGTGGAGATTTCCACGCCGGCAACCCGGCCGCCTCCGGTATCAGACGCCGTCCCCGTGACTGTGACGGCCGTGCCGTTGGCCGCGGGCGTCCCGGGGGCCGGTGACGTGATGACGGCGGTGGGCGGCGATGTGTCGGTACTCGCAGCCGTCCTGGTGAGCTGGGAATCGAGCGTGTCCGGCTGCGCACCCATGTCCGCCAGGAGGTTGACCTGGGCCTGCTGCATCCGCCGGTCGGCTGGATCTCCCCAGCCGTCGTGTTCCCGGTCCAGTCCCCAGGTCCACTGGATGCTGCCTGCGGAAAAGACCAGGGCACCGCTCGGCGCACGGTACTGGGTCAGGTGGTGTGTGGTTGTCCCCTCCGTCACCGTATTTCCATAGTCCCGCAGATACTGCGGGGTTGGGCCGGTGGTGGTGGAGAGCCGGGCGAGCCCCGGCGGCCGGAAACCGTTGTCCAGGTCCTCATTGGATTCGTAGCCGATGGTATGGGCTGCCAGCTGGGTGCGGCTGCCGGGGCTCTGGGAGGCAAGCTCGGTGTGCCGCCATAGCCGGTATTTGCCTTCATCGGCGCTGACTGTGATTGCAAGGTCCGAGAAGTTCGCCACGTAAGCGGTACCGGTCAGCGCGTTCTCCGGAACGCCGCCGCCCCGTGACTGCGGGGCCAAGCGGGGGTCGCGCCAGGTTCCGGTCCATTCCGGCTCCGGATCGATCTTGGTATTGGCCCAGGTTTCCTTGTAGCTGACCATCGTGCGGTATGCGGTTCCGTCCGTTGTTGACGGTTCGTAGCGGGTGCGCCAGTACACCTCGTTTCCGGAGAGGAACTGCAGGTTCACCCCTGCGTCCCGGGCCGCCTCCACGTTGGCGCGCTGGGCGCCGGACCAGTATTCGTCATGGCCCACGGAGAGGAAAACGCTGTGGTTCTTCAACGCTTCGCCGTGGCGGTCGGTGTCCACGCCGGCCTGGTAAGTGACGTCATAGCCGTTCTTTTCCAGGAAACGCACCAGCGGGTACTCGGCACCGAAGTAGAAATCGCGCCCGTCGTTGTCCCCCCGGGTGGTTACAGGCCTGTTGTAGCTCAGTTTGTAAGCCCGGCCGTTCGCGGCTCCCTGATAGAAGTTGGAACCGCCGTAGGTGTTGTACGCCTGCCACGTGGGATCCGAGGTCTGGAAAACGACGTCGGACGTGGAAGCATCGTTACGCATTACGAAGGTGATGTGGCTGGTGCCCCCGGTGTCCAGCCGCTTGAGCAGCGCAACGTAGACTCCGGAGACCACGCCGGCCGGAACATCCCAGGTGGCTGAACGGCTCCAGGTACCGCAGTCAACCAGTTCGGTGCTTACATCGCGCAGGCACTCGGGCTGGTGCTGCGGAAGCTTCGCCGACGGCGCCACGGAGGCTATCTTGCGGGCACCCAGCCCCTGGTACCAGCCGGTGCGGTAGATATCGATGGTGTACGCCGAGGCATCGGTGTCCACCTTGAAATCGAGGCTTTCGCCGGCGTTGACGCTGATGTCCGTTGAGAATCCCTGGATGCTGGGATCTCCGGCTTTCTCAATGTCCCACTCGTCCGGGTCCGCTCCGGGCTTGGCGTTCTCACACGCCACCGGGTTGACGGCCGCCGCGCAGTTCTCGGCCGCGGCCGCCGGGAGGGGCGCCAGGAGCACCAGCTGCGAGGCTGCCAGGAGGGTCGCCAGCAGCAGTGCGGTGAGGGCAGGGACACTCCGGCGCCTTGGGTCACGCGGGGCCGTTTCGGTTTTCATCATGTTCTGGATCCTTCAAATGCTTCCGTTCCGGAGAACCCCACGGTAGGAGCCTCCGGCCGGAAGGAAAGCAGTGGGCGGTACCGGCTCTTCACCTGCACTGGTGCGGAGAGGGCGGCCGGAGATGGGTAGTCTCACCCTTGGCCGGCGAGCGGAACGCGGTAAATGTGGAAGGTGTACTCGTGTTCAAAGCTGTCGCTGAAGCTGCCATCGCCTCCGGCGGACAGGACACGATTTTCGAACAGGACTTCGACGTCGCCGGTGGCTGTCCCCTGCGGCAGCTTGAAGGTCCGTTCACCTGGCTCACTGCCGCCCTCGGGCATCGCGAACACGTAGGCATGGGTGCCGTCGGTCTTGAGCATGGTGTCCAGGCCTGTGCCGAACGAGTACTCGTAGGACTGGGTGTTGATGACCGGAGCCAGTTCATGGATCCGGTTATTGACCTCCCGCACGGCATCAATCTGGGGCTGTCCGCAGAAATCGGGGATGACCTGCGAGGCCCGGAACACGTTTGACGTTTCACATTCGCCGGAGAAGCTCTGGTTGAAATACAGGATGCCGCGGGCCTCATTGATCACGGCGCTCATGACGGCACCCTGGATCTGTCCTGGCTGGGCGTATCCGGAGTACGTTCCCTCAGCGGGACCGCCGTTAAGGTTCTCGACGAAGTGCCACAGCCGCTGCAGCGAACCGTCTGCGGCGTCGCGCATCCGGAGCGCCTCGACAGACCGCCCGTAGCTCGAGGCGGTACGGCACGCCGGCTGGGTGATTTCCACCAGGTACGGACTGCGGTACGGCTCCAGCGAGCAGTGCGGGACCGTGTACCAGTACATGTCCATCGAGACGACGTCGGTGGGCCCGTTGACCAGGTTCTCCGCGTCGCGCGCAGCCATGTCCTGGCTAATGACCATCTGGGTGAAGTTCGCCATCGTGAACGTCCCCGCGGGAGCCGTTTGCGCCCGGGCCTCCAGTTGGCGCAGTCCCTGCTCAGGACTGAACCGGCCGTCCACCTCGTCATCAAGGAAAGTTCCCACCCAATGAGGGCTTTCCGGATTGAACGATTCGTTGAGCCGGTCACCGATCCAGAACACGTCGTTGGCTTCGAACAGATCGAAGCTGGTGTCCTCCGACAGCCCGATGTACGTGTTCAGTCCCAGGGACTTGTCATACTGCACTTCCTCATTGCTGCTGATCCCGTTGTGCCACGACACGATCGGGAAGAACGCGGGATCGGACCATCCCGCCGCGTCAGCGTTGGAAAACTGTGCCCAGTACTCTGATCCTCCTTCCCATGGGATGCGGGGCAGGAAAAGGTCCGCGGACGCATCCGGCTCCTGCGCCGGTGCAGCCGCTTCTGAGGTGCAACCGGTCAGGGCAGCTGCCAGGACCAGTCCCATCGCCCCGGCGCCCCTGGCTGTGCAGGCAAACCGTTTCGAAGCGCGGCCTCCGGACGGGACGTCGGCCCGGACAGGACTGGCCCGGCCTTCCGTTCCCGGGCTGCAGTTTGGCAGGGCTGTCATGGATCCTCCTGGAGGGGGCTCTTGCCGTTTGATGGTGTCCTGTTCAATCCGCGGTAGCTGCCGGCCACGCCCGCCATGAGGAAGAGCAGGGCCGCGGAGATGGAAAAGTTCAGGCCGTCAAAGAACGCGAACAGGACGCCTCCGGCCAGTATCGATGCGGCCAGGGCAGCTCCTATAGCCCGGACAGGACTTCCCGCCGGGGCCGTGCTGCGGGCGGTCCGGAACGAACACCACATCCCCGCAAGCAGGACCAGAATCAGCAGGAGCACCCCGATCACGCCGATTTCCACCAGCGCGGTCAAATAGCCGTTGTCGAAGATCCGGTAGTGCGGCAGGAACGTTCCGAAGCCGCGTCCGAAATAGAGGTTGCGCGACGCGATTTCCACGGCTATGTCATAGCTGTCGGTCCTGGAAAGCGAACTCGAGTCGTTCCCGAGGGACTGGAACATGCCGCGCACCGTTCCGGCGATGCCCGGCACCGCCACATAGACAATCCCCATGACCACGGTCATCGCGATCAGCACCCTCAGCCGCACAGCGGCAGACCACGTCGGGACCAGGACCACGAGTCCCACTGCCGCACCGATGAAGGCTGAGCGCGAACCGGAGGTGATCGACGCCAATGCAAGAGCGAGGACCGGCCACCAGCGTGCGGCCAGGGAGCGTTGCCGCTCGGTAAGTGCCAGTGTGAGCGCCAGTGGCAGCACCATGGACAGCACGACGGCGTATTCCAGCGGCTGCGACGCGGTGCCGGAAGGACGGACAAACTCTCCGCGGCTGCTCACTGATCCGTAGGCGCTGTCCGCAGTGAAACCGGGAAAGGACATCCATTCGAGAAGGCTCTGTCCGGTCAGGAACTGGCCCAGCCCCAGGACCGCGGTCAAGCCGCCCATGAATACCAGCCGCCGGATCAGGACCAGCCAGCGCTCCCAGGAGGGGATCCCGTCATTCGCCAGCAGCGCGATCCCCACCCACCCGGCGACCCGGAGCATGCCGGTGTCTGCCGGGGTCGATTCACTGGGCGGGATTCCCTGCAGGTTGGAGACCGCGTAGCTCATGAGCACCGCTCCCAGGAAGAGCAGCAACGCCCAGCGGACAGCCTTGGATCCATGGGGAACGGCAGTGGTTCGCCGAAGCCGTTCGAAAACCCACCAGAACAGGCCGAGAAGCCCCCACAGGGTCGACGGGCGGCCCAATGAGCCCAGGGCGGTAATGGCCAGGTAGGAGGGCAGCACCACGGTGAGGATGAGGTACACGGTCAGGAAGGACACGGCGTCGCCGGTGGTGCCCGCCCGGTTGTCTGCGGCACCGGCGTAAGCCGGCTGGGCGTCTATTCCCGCCATGACTGCCGCCTTCCCCGGCGTGTGGCGGCAGCATCGACAGCCGCCGCGGCGGCGCAGGACAGCGCAAGACCGCTGGTGCCGAGGGCAACCAGCGCCTTGGCCTGCCCCAGGCGGGTGGTCCCGAAGGACGTGATGATCAGTTCCTCCGGGGCCCGTTCAACAGTGATGAGTGACGCCGGGTCGGCGCCGGCCTCGATCTGGAGGTCCCTGCTGACGGCACGAACCTCGGCAAGCACTTCTTCCATGCCTTCGCTGACCTGTTCCCGGGACGGTCCGGCGACCTGCACGGACAAAACAGGCCGGCTGAACGAGGACACCCACTGCCCGCCGGTGTCCAGTATGTTGATCGATGTGCCTTCCCGGATGCCGGTCCCGAACAGTGAGGCGGTCGGTGAGGCCAGCTTGGCGGACGGGCTTCCGGCCAGGACCTTGCGTTCAACGATTGCGGTGAAATCGATAAGGGTCTGTGATTCGGTCTCCGTGAGGTGGCGGCCCTCCCCCGGCAGCCCGGGCGCCAGGAACACCAGGTCGGATTGGGCGGCGTACACGGTCTCTGACTGGCTCAGGACCCAGAACGCCAGGAACGTGCACAGGATCCCGGCGAGCAGGACGTACCAGCGGCGGACCAGGATCTCGATAAGGCGGGCTGCGGTCACCGAACCGGGACATCTTTCTCTGGCGCAGGCAGCTTCACGGTCCCCGGACGTCCGCCGCTCCGCGCCGGCGTTTCCCGTCCGGCCGGGCTCAGTCCTGCGGCGTCGATTGCCGCCCGGCGTTCGCGGCGGTGCAGCAAAAGGCCGTCCAGCAGGGCCGTGACCATAAATGTCGCTGAGAGACCGATCAGCCCGGCGACGCCCACTACCTGCAGGGTCTGTTTAACATTGAGCACCGCTTCGGCGTCGACAACCACGGGCATAATGTCGATTCGCTGCTCCTGTGTGACAGCCAATTCATCCTGCATACGGTCCAGCGTCGCCGGCAGCGTCTGCATCGCTCCCTCCAGCAGCTCCAGGGATGCGGCTTCCGTGTCCGCCGTGGCCTGGACCACCACGATGGATCCGCTCGTGGTCCGGTCAGCTTCCACGGTGTAGGTCGCGGAGTCGAAGTCGTCCAGCACGCGGTCACGAACGGTTGGCGAGTTGGCCTGCCGGACCAGGACGTCGAGCGCCTCACTCATCCCTCCCAGCAGCAGGTAAGGGTTCCCGTCGTCGCCCACGTTGGCAGTCGGAGGCATGAGCACCATGCTGCCTCGAGCGTCGTAGGACGGCGGCACCAGGTAATTCGCTGCTGCGCACATCAGTCCAGTCACGGCCAGCCCGAAGAGGACCAGGTACCAGCGACGGACGAGCACCCGCAGGCTTTGTGGCATCGTCATGATCTTCCCCTCGCCACGGCGGCCTTCAAGGCACCGATGTGTTCTTTTACCCGGTCGATTCCGTCTTTGCCTGCCAGCTGCAGCAGGACGGTCTTGGCCGCTGTCCGCAGGCCGGAACGTACCGCGCGGCGCGGAGTTCCCAGCAGCAGTTCATACGTGCGCTCGGCAGCCGAGGGTGGTTCCGCACCGCTGAGCAGCCCCGGGAACAGTCCCCGGTAGTTTTCCGGTGGTACCCGAACGCCACGGATCCGGTTGCTGACGTTTCCGCCGTGAACCACCTGAAGCCACCCCGGAGGCCCCTGGACTTCCCTCACCGGCATCGTGCGCCCGAGCATCGTGTGCCACTCAGTCCAGCAGGTGACAGCGCCCGCCCATGGTTCCACCACGGAGCAGAAGGCGTTCGTCCGGTCGGTGCGGGCGAACAGGCGCCGGCCGCTGAGTATCAGGCCGCGCGGCAGGTACAGGGCGCTCCGGACACCGCGGGCGTGGCCCGCGGCCTGCTGCAGGCGCTCCACAAAATCTGCTGCCACGCCGTCGTCGTTGTCCAGGTTGGTCGTCATCAGTTCTGCCGCCGCCGACCCACCGGAAAGCGAACGGAGGTCCGCAAGCAACTGACCGTTTTCGACCGATGCCCGGAAGATGGGGGTAAACAGCCCGCCGGCCGACCATTCCCGAATCCGGTCCCTGAGCCAGTGCGGGCTTTCGGGATCGAAGTAGATCACCCAGCGGAATGCTGTCTGTGTTTGTGCTGCCACTGAGGGCAGGCAATAGCGTTCGAAGAGCTCCGCCCGCTCCCGGAGCCATCCATCTCGCGCACGGACCAGGGATTCGGGGCCGGGAGTGGGGAGGTTGAACCTGGTGATCAGGAAGTGGTCGCCTTCCCACGCCGGTGCCGGAGCATCGACTGCCGCCAGGAACGCCCGCGCACGCGCATCCCAGGAATGCTCCCGGGCCACGTGCTGCCGTTCGGCAATCTGCTCCCGGGTGGGTTCGGCTTCAAGCACTCGTTTCACGGCGGCTACGAATCCTTCGGCGGTGCCCTCAATGAGTACATGTCCGGTGCGCAGCCAGCGGGCTGCCGGCAGATCGGTGGCAACGACCGGCAGCCCCGCCGAGAGATAATCAAGGGTCTTCAGCGGAAAACTGGCACGGTTGAAGGCCGTATCGGCGTAGGGGGTGATGCCTGCCGACGCCCTGCTGAGCCGGTCCGGGATAGCTGCCGCCGGAATCTCCGGTTCCCAGCTCACGCTGTCCATGGCCAGGATCGAGTCCAGCCGGGCGCTGACTGCCGGGTCGCGTTCGGTGCGCGGACCGATGACCTTCAGCTCGATTCCAGCCGTGGCCAGCGCCTCCAGGATGGAGAGGTCCAGGCGTTCGTTGAGCTGGCCCAGCAGCACCGCTGTTTTGCGGCGGGGGCCGTCCGGCGGGGCTGGAAGCGGCACGCACCCGTTGGGCAGGTGGAGTACCCGCAGCCCGGGCTGCAACTGCTGCAACCGTTCTGCCAGGTCCGGGGTGACCGCCGCTACCAGGTCCGCATCGCGGAGGTTCCGACGCATGCAGCGGTCGATCCGGGCGGCGGAGAACCCCATCAGGGGCGCTCCGGCCACCCAGTCATCCGTCACGAAGAAAACCTTCACACCTAGTATGCCCCGGGGAAACCGTGCGAGGGGGCCGGCAACAATGACCGCCGCGGGTGTCCTTCCCTCCCGCAGCCGGGAGTTCAGGGCACGCTGCAGCATCATTTCCGCGACAGGTTTGATCACCGGCCGTGATGCACCCGGAGGAACAGGCACGATGATCCGGGAGATCCGGTGTGCCACCTTCTCCGCGGAAGGCAGCACGCCCCTGGCCCGCCCGCCGAAGACCGGCGCAGGTGGATCCACCCACGCGACTTCGCGGTACTCGGCCAGGGCACTCGCCAGCTGTTTCTCGGTGCCGGCAATCTCATTCCACGGCGTTCCCGCTATCCACCACAGCGGTCCATTGGCACTCATGAGGGGGTCCTCTCCGCCTGCGGAACCGGACGGCCGCCCGACTGCCGGGTCGCGGCGCTCCTGCGGCCCGTACGGCCCAGCAGTACATGGCCGCGGAGCGGATCGTGGGCCAGGAGGACCAGGTCGCTCCCCGCGCTCAATTCGCCCAGCAGCTGGTATCCGGCTGCGGTGGTTGTGCCGCGCAGAATGACCAGGGTGCAGCCTGAAAGATACTCCGCGGCTCCCGCTGCCGCCGCTGGGTCCGCCACGTAGGCAACTACCCGTGCCTCTCGGGTGGCCGGCGGTTCACCGCCGCTTCCGGGAATCATGGTCAACCGCGGCAGGGAGGGATTCAGGTTGAGTCCACGGTGCAGCGCCCGCAGCCCGCGGTCCCGGCCGGGTTCACCGTAGAGGACTGCCTGGTCGAGACCTTCACGCCTCACCACGTCCGTGATCGTTCTGGAAAAATCGTCGGTGAGCAGCTTCTGCTTCAGCGGGGAAAGCCTCAGCCGGATCTGCTTGGCGGCTCCCGTGCGCAGCCGCCAGCGGAGCCGGCGGCTTGCCCGCTCCCGGGCGCGGCGCACATCGTGCCGGACGTGGGCCGCCAGCTGGCGCCCGTCGCCCGGCGCAGCCGCGGATGCCCCGGCGGAGGTGCGGGCCGCAGAAGGGAGCTGCCCGCAGGCCTGCAGGTGATGGTTCAGTTCGCGGAGCCAGTCTTCGTCCGAACGGAACGGAACCGGACAGATCGAGGCACGGGCCGGGCCTTCGGCTGTCCCCAGCTCCAGGCTCCGCCGGATGCGGTCCAGCTCGCGGTGCCTCAGGTCCGGGAAGCGCGACGCGGCAGCTGCAGCCTGGTCCCGTTCCCCGCCGCACAGCAGGGCGCGGATGTGGGTCGCCCACAGGACCGGGTCCGGATCAGGGGCGGACCGGTCCGTGAAGGTGTCCACGAGTGCTTGGGTTGTCCAGTCCCTGGCCGCCTGCGCATTGCCGGCTGACAGCTCGCAGTACGCCAACCCGAGCACCGCCTCCGGAATGAAGTAGAAATTCAGGCATTTCAGGAACTCCTGCCGGGCGCCGTCCACGTCGCGGCATTCCAGCAGATGCCAGCCGGTAGCCAGCAGGCCGCGGTCCCGCCCGCCTGCGCGGAACGGGTCCGGGCCCTGGCCAGCCGGTGCCAGGAAAAGGTTTCCGGCCGGTCCGGCCTGCACAGTGTGCTCCCCGGGACCGCGCTTCGCCTGCAGGTCCAGCCATTCCCTGATCTGGCTCCGGTGCGCCTGGGTGTGCCTGGAGTGCACCAGGTCGTGGCCGGCCGCAACGACCGCTTCCAGCCGTTCCGGGTCCGCCAGAAGGGCATCCAGTTTGTCCGGGATCCCGGCAGCCTCGCCGAGGACACAGTTTTCCATGTCCACGAATCCAAAGGCCGCGAGCGCGGGGGTGTCCTCCGCCACCAGGCAGGCGCCTGCGGCCGGGATTTCCAAGTGCTTGCGGACCAGGTCGCGGGACATGCTCCCGCACGCGGGCACAAAGACGCTGGCGCTGAGAAGCCGCGCGTACTGCTCGCCGTACACCGTCCGGCCGCCGCCCTTCCCCCATCCGTAGTGCGGCATGGTCATGGTGGCAAAGCTGCGGGAAAGCACGCGCCCGAGGGCGTTGCGCCACGGATAGTGGCGCTCCTGGCTGCCGGTAAAGAGAACCGGAATGTTTTTCTCTACGGGATAGCGACGGAAAATGGCGGGGTCGACGGCGTTTGGCCAGACAAAGAGCCGGTCCGCGATCTCGGGCGTGTACTCGGCCATCGCCACGGAGGTGGTGAAGAACTCCTCCACCCCCCAGCGGTCCATGTCTGAAAGGAAGACAGCGCGGGCAAGATCGTAGGCATCTGAATGCAGGAAACCCAGCTTCGGGATGTCCGGCCGGCTGCCGGTGTTCCTGATGTTCCGCTCTCCGGCGTAGACACCGGATTCAAAAATGCTCAGGGCCGGCTGGAAGGAATCGCACTCAGCGGCATAGTCGCAGTCGCGGTCAATGACCTTGACCTCGAAAAAGTGCTGCAGGATCTGGACATGTTCGTCCAGATGCCCTTTAAGGAACGCAGGCAGTCCCGGCTTGGCCCAGCGGAAAAAGAGCAGCCGTGGCCGGTCCTGCAAGGGGCTGGTCATACGGTCTCCTTGTGTCGCCGCAGCCCTGCCAGCAGCGGGAGTTCGATTCGGTCGTAGGCGGCCAGCAGGGTGCCTGTCCGGCCGCGGGTGATGGCGGGCAGGCTCCGTCGGAGCATTGGTGCGCTCAGGAGCGCGTACGCCGCGCAGCCGGAGAACCCGCCCAGCAGGAGCCGGGACAGGTCGCTGTTCCCGGCCGCAGCTGCGCCCAGCGAGACCATGGCTGCGGCCGCGGCTGCTGCGGCAGGAGCGGCCGCAGCCCGGCCCAGGAGCCGGGCTGCCCCGGGAACCGTGCCGCGGACAGCGCGCAGGTAGAGGGGCATGACGGCGAGCGCGATGACGCCAACATGGACCCAGGCGGCACCCGGCAGCCCGAAGGGCCCCAGGCTCAGTCCGACCGCAGGGATCAGGACTATCAGCCACGCGGCTTGGACGCCGAACACGGAGCCGGCACGTCCCTGCCCCACCAGCAGGTTGGAGAGAAGCAGGGACACGGCGAAGATCCCGCCGTAGAGTGCCAGGACCTGCAGTACCGGTGCGGCAGCGGCCCAGGGCTCCCCGTACAGGACAGCCACCAGCTCACCTGCGAGCGCAATGGTCAGCGCCGTAATCGGGAACGCTATCAGCGCCACCAGCCGGGAGGTCTTGGCCAGGAAACCGTGCAGCTCCGCTGACCCTGCCCGCATCGCGGAGAAGGCGGGCATCGCCACGGAGTTGATTGTGGACTGCATGACTGAGGTGGACCAGGACGCCACCGTGAACGCCAGCGTGTAGATGCCCAGCTCCACAGGTCCCAGGAACGCCCCGATAATCGCGTAGTCGGCGTTCAGCAGGCTGTAGCCCAGCAGGTTGGCCCCGGCCAGCGGCAGCCCAAAGCGCAGCACCGGACCTGCCTCGGCGCGGCGCAGGCGGGGCCAGTAGGTACGGTCCACGCTGAGCGCCATCACGACGCCGCTGACCAGTTGGCTGACCACGCGCGACCAGGCGAAAGCCATGGCGCCGTCGCCGTTCAGTGCCAGCAGGATCAGCACCAGGTTGGTTGGCACAAACGCCACGGCCGAAGCGAGGAAGACCTTGCCCTGGCGGAACTCACGCACCAGCAGGGCTCCGGGAACCGTGAAGACTCCGCCCAGGACGACGGCGATCGCCAGGACCCGGATGGGCCCGGCGGCTTCCGGAGCGCCGAGCACCGCGGCGAGCGGGTCTGCGGCCAGTGCCATGACCCCTGCCAGGAGCAAGGAGCTGGCCAAGGCCAGCAGGGCCACCGTGGAAGCTACCCTTTCCGGGTCCAGGTCGCGGCGGGCAATGCAGGAGGAGAGACCGAGTTCCCCGAAACTGGAAACGATGGCGTGGACCACCAGCGCCGCGGCGAAGACCCCAAAGTCATGGGGCGTCACCAGCCGGACCACGACCACCATCACGGCGATCCCGGCCAGTTTCATCATGAGCGCATTCGCCCCGCTCCACAGGGCACCGCGGGCAGCCCGCGCGCCGATGTGCTGGAGACCGGAGGAAGCGGCCGGGTCTGTCACCGCAAAGCCTCCGCAAGGGTCGCAGCCACGTACTCCTGCTGGTCCCGTTCCAGGTGCGGGTAGATGGGCAGGGAGATTAATCGTGCGGCGGCGTCTTCGCTGACCGGGAAGTCGCCGGGACCGTAACCGAGGTGCGCATACGCGGCGGTCAGGTGGACAGGGACCGGGTAGTGGATGGCGGCAGCGATGCCAGCGCCGGTGAGGGCTTCCAGCACCCGGTTGCGTTCGGCTGCAGGCACCCGGACCGCATAAATGTGCCAGACATCGGTGTTGCCTTCGGCGGTGGCCGGAAGCACCAGCCCAGCTATCCCGGAAAGCAGTTCGCCGTAGTAGGAAGCAGCGGCCCGGCGGCGTTCGTTCCAGGCGTCGAGCCTGGCCAGCTTGGCGCTGAGGACAACCGCCTGCACGGCGTCCAGGCGGGAGTTCATTCCGGGAACCTCGTGCAGGTACTTAACCTTGCTGCCGTGGTCCGACAGGAGACGAACCCGGTCGGCTATGACGGCGCTGGAGGTCAGGACCGCTCCGGCGTCACCGGCTGCGCCCAGGTTCTTGCCCGGATAGAAGCTGGTCCCGGCAGCGTCCCCGAGGGTACCGGCGCGGCGGCCGAACCGCTCGGCGCCCTGGGATTGGGCGGCGTCTTCGATCATTACGGAGCCGAAGCGGCGGGCCGTCGCTTCGAGCTGCTCTACCGGGGCCGTCTGGCCGAACAGGTGCACGGGCATCAGGGCCTGGGTGTTTGGCCCTGCCGCCTGCTGCACGCTCTGCGGATCGATCAAGAGGTGCTTCGGGTCTACGTCGGCCAGCACCGGACGGCCGCCCATGCGGGAAACGACTTCGGCGGTGGCAATGAACGTGTTGGCCGGCAGGATGACTTCCGAGCCCGGTTCCACACCGCAGGCACGCAGTGCCAGTTCCAGGGCGTCGGTGCCGTTGCCGACGCCGATGCAGTGCCGGCTTCCCAGCCACTGTGCGTACGATTCTTCGAATTCGTCGACGTGGGTGCCGCCGATGAAAGCGGTCCGGGCGAAGACGTCCTTCAGTCCGGCCTGGATTTCCTCGTCAACTTCTGCGTGCTGGGCGGCCAGGTCCACAAGCGGTACCCGCATGGCTGGGGTGGTTTTCATTCCGGGTCAGTCCTGTCGTCGTCGGGCAAGCCGGCCATCACTGAGGCGAGGGTGTTCTCTGGGGGCTGCAGTTCCCTGGCCGGAACCCCGGCCCAGGTTTGGCCCGCGGGGAGGTCCTGCAGCACCACAGCGCCCATGCCGACCACGGCACCGGCTCCGATGTGCACACCCTGCCGGACTGTTGCGCCCATTCCTACGTAGGCGCCGGTGCCGACCCGAACGCCGCCTCCCAGGCAGATTCCCGCAGTCAGGGTCGCGTAGTCCTCGATGATGTCGTCGTGCGTGAGCGTGCAGTTCGGCATCACCGCAACGTGCCTGCCCACGGACACACTGGCTGTCAGGACCGTTCCGGCCAGCAGGATGCTGCCCCTTCCCACGGTGCAGCTCTCGGGAAGGTGCACTGCGGGATCCACGAAGGTGGCGAACCGTTCCTCACCGATTCCTGCTTTGGCCAGGGTCTCGACGATCTGCCGCCGGGCCGCACCGGAGCCTGCGCAGATGATGAACCGGCAGCGCGGATAGCTGACGGCGTCTTCAATTGCGCCGAGTACCGGAACCCCTTCGACCAGGGTCCCGTGCAGGGCCTGGTTGTCATCCAGGAACCCGAAGATCCGGTAATCCCCGGTCAGCCGCAGCGAGGCCAGTACCTCCCGGGCCAATCCCCCGGCGGCCAGGATCAGCAGCGCGGGCATGTTCATGGCTTCCGGCTGCCGGCAACGGCCTCGATGACCCGCGCCTGCTCTGACTCGGTCATCTCGTGGAACAGCGGCAGGATCAAGGTGCTGGCGCTGAGCCGTTCGGTGACTTCCAGGGAAGCAGCGCCGGTATCGCGGTCCCGGTAGGCCGGTTCCAGGTGGGAGGCCATGATGCCGCGGCGGGCCGAAATGCCCTCACCGGCCAGCGCCTCCAACACGCCGTTGCGGTCTGTGCCGAAATCCGGCAGGACCTCGATCCAGTACGACTGGAAGTTCGATTCTCCCCACGGCGGATCGGTGACAGCGCGGAGTCCCTCGATCTCAGCGAACGCCTTGGCATAACCGGCAGCCAGTTCCCGCCGGCGCCGCACCACTGCGTCGAGCCGGTCCAGCTGGACCAGTCCCACAGCGGCCTGCAGGTCAGTCATGCGGTAGTTGTAGCCAACTTCCGTGTAGGACTCGGAGGGAGCCAGGATGCTGGCGCTGCGTTCGGCAGCGGAGAGGCTCATCGCGTGTTCACGAAGGGTCCGGGCGCGCGCTGCCCACTCAGGCCGCGACGTGGTGACCATGCCGCCCTCGCCGGTAGTGAGGATTTTCCGCGGGTGGAATGACCAGGCCGCGATTTCGGCTCCCGCCCCGGCCGGCGCACCGGCGTAACGGGTTCCGGCGGCGCAGGCAGCGTCTTCCAGGACCGTGATGCCCAGCGGATCGCACAGTGCCCGCAGCGGGACGAGGTCCACCGGCACGCCGCCCTGGTCAACCGCGATGACCGCACGGGTTGCCGGGGTAAGCGCAGCCCGGACTGTTTCCGCGGTCAGGTTGCCGGTCACCGGGTCCACATCGGCAAATACCGGCCGGGCGCCCACATACGTGGGTGCGTTAGCCGTGGCGATGAAGGAAAAGGAAGGCACGACGACGTCGTCCCCGGGTCCAATGTCCGCCACCACCAGGGCCAGGTGCAGCGCCGTCGTGCAGCTGGACGCAGCGACCGCATGGCCCGCCTCCATCCGCGCGGCAAAGGCTGCCTCAAACTGTGCGGTACGCGGTCCCTGCGCGATCCAGCCGGAGGAAATGACCTCGCTCACCGCAGCGATTTCCTCCGGACCGAGCCACGGTTTCATGACGTTTATTCTGTTCATACTCCTGTGCTCCCCCGTCCGGCCGCGATCTCCGAGCGCAGCGGAAGCCACCACTCCACAAGCTCAGCCAGGCCTTTGGCCAGGGGCACTTCCGCTGTGAAGCCCAGCTCGGCCTGCGCAGCCGTTGTGTCAGCCAGCCGCCTGCTGACGCCGTTGACCTCACGTTCAGGGCCGAACTCGACGTCGAGGTCTGAATGCATGACCTCCAGCAGCTGCCGGGCCAGCTGCAGCAAACTGGTTTCCGTTCCGCTGGCAACGTTGTAGATCGCCCCGGGGACTCCCTGTTGTGCGGCCAGCACGTTGGCCCGCGCGATGTCGGTGGTGTAGACGAAGTCCATCGTTTGCGATCCGCTGCCGAAAATCAGCGGCGGCTTCCCGTCTGCGATCCTCTCCATCCACCGCACCAGGACCTCGGTATAGACCCCGTGGACGTCCATGCGCGGCCCGTAGACGTTGAAGTACCGCAACCCCGTGTACCGAAGTCCGTACATGGCGTGGAAGCTGCGCAGCATGCCTTCGTTGAACGCCTTGGCAGCCCCGTAGAAAGTGTCGTTGCTGTGCAGGTGATGGCTCTCGGGGGTGGGAAATTGCTCGGCGAGCCCGTAGACGGAGGCGCTGGAGGCTGCCACGACCCTTCCCACGTTGTGCGCAGCGGCTGCTTCCAGCACGTTGAAGGTTCCATCGGCCAGCACTTCAAGCGCCAGCCGGGGGTCTTCGGCGCACTGGGTAATACGGATTGCCGCCTGGTGGAAGACCAGATCCGCTCCGGCCGTGAGGTCGTGGACCAGGTCACGGTTGCGGATGTCGCCTTCGTAGAGGCTGACCCGCGGATCTTCCAGGGCATCGGCAAGGTTTGCGCGGCGGCCGCGGACCAGGTTGTCCAGAACGCGCACCTCTCCGGCGCCGGCCGCCAGGAGCTGGTCAACGATGGCGGAGCCAATGGTTCCGGCACCGCCGGTAACGAGCGCTGCCGCGCCCTGCAGGGATGGGGACTGTGTCATGAGGCGGATTCCAGTTCGCGAGTGGGGAGGAGCCGGACGGGGGTACCGGTTTTCTGGCTCTGGGTAGCGGCTTCGAGCACCGATAGGACGCGGACGCCGGCTGAACCGCTGGTCAGGGAAGGCCTTCCAGTCCGGATGCTGGCTGCGAATTCGGTGACCATCGCTGCCAGGGCTTCGTGTTCGGGCAAGGCCGGTGACCAGGTGTCGCCCAGCCGGTAGGAGATGTTGGACGCGGAACGTTCGTCCTCCCCCGTGTCGCGGCTCAGGTTTACGCCGCGGTCATAGATGCTCAGCCTCTGCTGGGGGTTGAGGTCGTCCCAGACCAGGGTGCGGCGGCTTCCGCCGATGACCAGCTGCCGGATCTTGGTAGGGCTGAGCCAGTTCACGTGGATGTGTGCCATGGCGCCGGTCTCGAGTTCCAGGACCAGGTGTCCCACGCAGGCCGTACCGGCGCCCACAGGATCGGATCCGTGCGCGGAGACCCGTGCCGGCTTCAGGCCGCCCGGCAGGATGAAGTCCAGAATGGAGAGGTCATGCGGTGCAAGGTCCCAGAAGACGTCGACGTCGGGCTGGATCAGTCCCAGGTTGATGCGCACCGAATCGATGAAGAGGATTTCGCCAAGTTCACCGGCAGCCACGAGTTCCCGGATTTTCAGCACGGCCGGGGTGTAGCAGTATGTGTGGTCCGCCATCAGGATCAGGCCGGCGTCCTCGGCCATCTGCACCATCTGTTCACCCAGGACCAGGGCATCGGCCAGGGGCTTCTCCACCAGGACGTGTTTGCCTGCGGCGAGCGCGGCAGTAGCGATCAAGTGGTGGGTGCGGGCCGGCGTGGCGATGGCCACGGCGTCGAGCTCCGGGTCCAGGAGCAGTTCCTCAACTGAGGAAAGCACCGGCACCCCTCCCGCTGAGGCTGCCAGGCGCCCGGCCCGCTCGGTGTCGAGATCGCAGATGGCCCTCAGACGCCAATCTGTGCTGCCGTGGAAGTTCCGTGCCAGGTTGGGCCCCCAGTAGCCGGCACCGATGACTGCGACGTTCAGGGGGGTTTCGGGCAAGGCCGAAGCAAGGGTGGGTGATGGGTGCACTTTTGAGACCAACTGTTCTGTCCGCAGCCATGGGGGCTGAGCTTGATACTGCGGAACACCCTACGAACAGCGGGCAACGGGTCGGATGAGTACCGTATACCGGTCGTCACCGGTTTCTACCCGGACAGATTCCTTCCCTACCGAGTAGAGACAGTCGGCGCGCTACTCCCCCATCAGCTCGGCGGTCAGCTCGTCACGTTTGCTGATGCCGAGCTTCTCGAAGATCCGGTAGATATGTCCTTCCACGGTCCGGACCGACAAGTACAGCCGCTCCGCCACTTCAGCGTTCCGGTATCCCTTGATGACCAATGCCGCAACGTCCTTCTCGCGGCGGGTGAGAACCGGCGGTCCCGAGGCATTGCGGCGGGCAGCAGAAGCGTCGGTGCCCTTGCCGATGCTCCGTTGGACTCTCTGTACCTGGGTACGGTCACCACTGGTCTTTGCCAGCCTCAGTGCTTCCTGGAGTGCCAGCGGCCGCAGCCCCTCACTGTCGGCGTCGACGGGCTCCGCGGCGATATGCAACAGGGCCGTAACGTCCTGGTCCAGGACAGCCCTGGCGAAGACACTCATGGCACGTCCGCGCGGCCCTTGGACGTCTTCGCTCAACTTCAGGAGGCGGTTCATGCTCGTGGAATCGCCGAGATTCATGCTGAGTGCCCGCAGCTCGAATTCGGCCGCCACGAGTCCTTGCTCTTCGGCCTGCGCTGCCGCTTCGCGGAGCTCCTCGAGAAAGGCAGGATCATTCGTCCGGGCGTATTCCGCGGCGAGGCGGTTACCTGCCGCTATGACGCGTGTCGTCAGGGTCCCGCGGGGTGTCAGCTCTCCGGCGTCGGCCAGGAGTTCGTCTGCCCGTCCGGTATCGCCCTGCCGTGCGGAGATCTGCGCGGCAATCGCGAGGGCCAGGGGAAGGCTTCCCTCAGGATCGTGTGCCCGCAGGCCCTCGATGGCCGCCGCAAGCTTGGGCAGTGCAGCACGCAGCTCACCCCGGCGCAGGTCCATTACGGCGAGGCACAGGTCCACAGAGCCCCCGATCCGGATGAAGCTCCGAGAGGAGGCGACAAGATCCTGGTGCACCGAGTTCTGTGCTTCGTCCCAGTAACCGGCCCAAAGCAGGGCTGAGAGATGGCGGTGCAGGACGAATTGGTAGTAAGCCAGGAAACGGTGGTCGTTTCGCAGCACGATCCCCAGTGCTTCACGGGTGAAGTTGACCGCTGTCTCTGCCCGCCCGGTACAGGTGTGGATGTCACCGAGCAGGGCCGAAGCAACCAATACCGCTTCCAGGTCGCCTGCTGCACGCGCCTCGGTGAGCAGATCCGTTAGCTTGGCGGCGGTGGTGCGGTAACTCCCCGCTGCGACATCAATGAGGGCCCCGAGCAGCGCTGCGCCACGCCGTGAGGAGGCGATGTCGGACAGCATTTCGGCGTCTGCCGGGCCCTCGGCGGATGCGCTGGACTCAATGCGGTCGATGGCAGCCTCCCAGGCGCGGCGGACACCGTGGACTTCCTCCGCGTTGGATTCCCCGTGCTGTCTTAGCTGCACCTCCAGCAGGGTTCCCAGTTTGGCGGTCGTGAGGTCCGTGGAAGCATCGACCGTGCCGGCGACGAGCTCCCGGGCTGCCCGGTGATTGCCGCTTTGGTAGTGTGCCCGGGCAATCTGGACGCTGGCCGCCGGCAGCAGCTGCGGATCCTGGATCTCCCGGGCCGCTCGCAGGGCGAAGTTGCTGTCGAAGAAATTGTTGGCCATGAAGGCTGCCCGGAGCAGCTGGTCGTCGGGAACCTTTGCGCCGCAGTCCAGGGACCAGGCAACGCTGCGCAGCAGCCCGTCCATGGAGTCGGTATGCTCCGGCAGGACCTCGAGCACCCTCTGCCGCAGGCGCGCGCTGCGCGCCGCAGGAACCATGTGCCGCACCAGCTCCCCGTACAGCGGGTGCCTGGGACGCAGCAATCGAGGCCCTTCGTGTTCTACGCTGACCAGGTTCGAGGCCGTCAGGGAGTCCACGGACCGGTGCAGGCCCAGCTGGAACGCCACCCCGACGGGCACCGGTTCCGCCAGCGCAATAATCTCCATGGCTTCCCGCTCTTCGTTCGAAAGCCCGGAGAGCTGGGCTTTCAGGAGGTCCCCAAGGCGCCCCTGGGGCGGGCGGACGTTTTCTCCCAGCAGCCACACGCCGTGGCGGGACACCAGGTTCCCGGTCCGCCGTGTCTCGGCGAGCAGAGCCAGGACAAACATCGGGTTTCCACCGCTCTTCCGGGCCAGCTCGGCACTCGTGGTGCTGAGGACCGGTCCCCCAAGGACCTGGCTGCACAGTTCGTGGACCTGGGCGTCAGTGAGGGGCAGCAGGTGGTGCCGCGAAATCACTCCGCTCCAGACCAGTGCGGGTATCCCGGCCGGGATGTCCGTAATGCTCCGGGTAAGCAGCAGCATCCGCACGGTGCCGGAGACCATGAGCTGCGAGAGCAGGTCGGCACTTGCCTCATCCAGTGCGTGGGCGTCATCCACCACTACCAGCGGCAGCACACGCCCTTCGCGGTCTGCGGGCCGCAGGCGTTCAAGCAGGGCCCGCATTACGGCAAGGGGTGAATCCGTGTCATGGGCTGAGAGGACGGGAAGCAGGGGCGCCAGTGCCCCGAAAGGGATTCCGGTCAATGCGGAGCTGGCATGAACCCGGTGCACGGGCATTTCCCTGCCCAGCGTCGCAGCCACGACGTTAGCCACGGCGCTCTTGCCCAGCCCTGCTTCGGCCACAATCAAAGCACCATGCAGCTCAGCCGAGCGCAGGCTGTCCAGGACTGCGCCAACCTCCTCATCGCGGCCAACCAACTGCTGCGAAGCAAAACCTTGCATTATTCCCCCACCTCACTCCCGGATCGTTCCTAGCCCAGAATCTCTCTCAACTCGGACCGCCCGGACACACGCAGCTTTTCGAACAGCTTTCCCAGATGCCAGTCCACGGTACGGGCTGACAGATTCAGTTCACCGGCTATTTCGGTCCGTGTCTGGAACCCTCTTGCCAGGTGAACCAGCCGGGCTTCAAAATCGCTGAGCCCTTCCAGCATCCGTTCGAGACTGTGCTCCCGGCGGAGTTTACGATAGGCGTTGTTTTCAACACCAGCGGCACTGCGAAGCACGCTGGGCGCCGGCGTGGCGCCTCCCTGCTTGCGTACCAGTTGGGCTGCCAGGTAAGCCAGGCGGTGATTGCCAAGTGCTGCCGCGCCCTGCGCTGCCTCAAGCAGCAACCGGGGATCCCCGTCGGCCACGCCCTGGCCATACGCTTTCAACGCTTCGGCCCACCGACCGGATGCCGCGCCAGCAACCCCGGCCAACTCGGCCGCCGCCCGCTGGTCCCCCTGAGACACAGCCGCTTCAAGGCAGGCCAGCGCAAAGGAGGTGTTCCCCCGCTGGTTCGCCTCTTCAGCCATCTGGGTGAGCCGCTGTGGGGCCGCCCCGCTTTCCTGGGCAATGGTCCGGAAGTATTCACTGATCTTTTCGACATGCCAGGACGGCTTGTGCCTGAAACGGGGCGCCAGGTCCAGGTACGCGGCAGCCTGAACGGCGTCCCCTCGTTGGGCGTACACGTAGGAGACCAGTGCAGCTGCGAGGGGGAGCAGGTCTGCAGGGTCGCGGAACCTCAGCTGGCACAGTCCCGGCACCAGCACATCCAGTGCTGCGTCGTTTTCGCCGGCGGCGGCGTGGATGAACCCTTTGGCCAGTTCACCGGCAGTTCCCCGGTAGGATTCAGGGATTCCGTCACTCAGCGCTTGAACGAAGCCGGAGGCGCGGTCCAGTTCTCCTGCCGCGTAGAAGGCATAGAAGACGCGGGTCACCAGAGTACTCTGGTCAGCAGCTTCCATCGGAGCCTGCAGCAGTTCCCATGACTGCTCGATCAGCTCTACAGCCTCCTCCGCCCGTCCTGTCATAGCCAGTGATTCTGCCGCCATGGCAGTCGACAGGGCCCTGAACCTCTCGGGAGTATCCCGGCGGTCACGGATGCCCAGCAGGGGCTCGACGGCCGCGTGATAGTCGCCGCCGGCCATCCACACCTCCGCCTGCACCAAGGTGAGGGCTGCCTCCCTCTCGGCAGGATAGCCAGTCCCCGGCGGTGGACGCAGCCCGTCCAGGACCTCCTGCGCGTTGCCTTCTTTTGGCAGGCTGCGCAGCAGGACAGCCTTGAGCAGCATCAGCTCGGTCCATCGTTCCCACCGGGTGGCCCGAAAGCCCTCTTCGGATTGCCTGAGGATGCTCAACGCGCGCTGGTTCTCGCCCAGGGCGTTCAGGGCACGGACTTCCTCAATCAGCAGGTCCTGGTGCGGTCCGTCTCCGGCGACGGACTGGGCGTAGAGCAGTGCGGCGCAAGGCCTGCCCATTCCGTTCGCCAGCTTGGCAGCACGCAGCACGAGGTCCGGGTGCGGCGGGCCCTCGCAGGCCAGCGACCATGAGACATAGGCAGTGACGGTAGCAGGGTCCAGTTCCACTTCGCGCTTGATATGGGGTGTTACCTGCTGCCACAGCTGATGGCTGCGTCCCAGGGGCACGTTTTCGGAGACAACCGTGGCCAGCAGCGGATCGTTCAACCGCATCATCGGAGTCCTGCCGGTGGTAAGTTCGACCACGCCGGATTCCTGCAGTGAGTCCAGAGTTTCGGGCGCTGACAGCTCCAGCATGAGCGGCACCGGCAAACTCTTGGTGAAGGCCAGTATTTCCACTGCCCTGAGCTGCTCCGGCCGGAGCCTGGCCACCTCAGCGGAAAAGAGCTCCGCGATGGAACCTGTATGTACATAGGAGCGGGCCATTACCCAGACGCCGTCCGAAAGAACCAGCCGCTTCGCCTTTACCTGGTCTTTCGTCATCAGGATGGTGTGGTGCGGATTGCCTCGGGTCTGAATCCACATCGCTGTCCCGGCGGGCTCTGATACGGGACGGCCCAGCACGTGTTGCATGAGTGCACGGACGCCGCTTGGCGGCAGGGGCTCAAGATCTGTCCTCTGGAGATAGCCGTGAGACCAGAGTTCAAGGATTTCCGGCTCGGCGTTGAGGACATCCCTGGCCGTGGCTATGACGGTAGCGTTTCCGCCCCGCACCAACTGGGAAAGAACAAGGGCCGAAGGGGCGTCGAGCTGGTCTGCGTCATCCACAACTACCAGGAGCGGTGCTTTGCCGGCTTGCAGCTGCAAAAAACGCTGCACCTCCTGCAGCACCTGTACTGGATGCAGCTGGCCGGCATCGGGAAGTTGGCTCAGCCACCTGGCCATGGCGCCGTAAGGGGTTTTGCGCGAAACCTGTGTCCCGTGCAGTTTGAGGACATAAAAGCCTGACGCGCTCTCGGCAAGGGCTTCTGCCAATGCCGTCTTCCCGCTTCCGGCCGGGCCGACGATCAGGACGCCCCGGCGACCGTCACGTTCTGATTTGAGCTTGTGGAGAACGGAGTCCCGGCCAACAAGTGCTACGTCTGTCTTGCCGGATGTCATGCCGCGCCAGCCAATTCGCGCGGCACTTCTCGCCGTTCCATGTGTCTCCCCCGCAGTGCCCCATATCGATGTGTGAAGCGCTGCCAGCAGCGCGAGTCACTGGAGTCACAGTACGCTCCATCTACCTCCATAGGAAGGTATAGACGGAGCGTGTTAGATATGTCTTGGACAGGCAGCGACCGGCATCCTCAGACAGCACGCTGGCGTGGGGGATGAAAAGGGACCGGCGCCGGGATGGGGGTGGCCCAGTCTCGGAGGCCTCCCGACGCCGGCCCCGCTCAGGAGCCCGAAGGCTAGGGCCAGTCTAGGCCCGGCCCATGGGGCAAACAATGCCCCAAAGGGGGGCTGGGAACACTGGTTAATTACCCGAAAATTGCCGGGGTCCTACTCGTATGCCGTGACCTGCGGCTATGCCGGAAAACTCAGTTCAGGAGCCGGTATGGAACTTCTGCTGGGCGGCTGTGAGTCCCTCGGAAAGGAGGAGTTCAACGGCATCCGCACCGTCGGAAACCAGGAATGGAAGCTCTTTGGACTCAACGCTGCCGAAGTCCTTCAGCACGTAATCGGCCGTTTCCATCCGGCCGGGAGGGCGCCCCACACCGATGCGCACACGGAGGTAGTCCTTGGTGCCCAGCGCCTTGGAAATGTCGCGGAGTCCGTTGTGTCCGCCTTCTCCCCCGCCAAGCTTCAGCTTGACGGTGTTGAAGGGAATGTCGATCTCGTCGTGGACGGCCACGACATTCTCAGGGTCAATCCCGTAGAAACGGGCCAGGGCAGAGACCGGTCCGCCCGAAAGGTTCATGTACGTCAGGGGTTTGGCCAGGACCACTCGCGGGCCGCCGATGCCGATGCGGCCCTCTAGGACCTGGGCACGTGCCTTGTGCGATTTGAACGTGCCGCCCATCCGGGACGCAAGCTCGTCAAGGACCATCTGGCCGACATTGTGCCGGTTACGGCTGTAGCCGGGCCCGGGGTTCCCGAGCCCGGCTACAAGCCAGGTGCTGCTGTTCAAAGAGGACTATGCCTCGTCAGCGGGAGCAGCCGGAGCTGCGGCTGCTTCAGTCTCAGTGGTTTCGCCGAGGTCCTGGACAGCGGACTCGGAGATGTTGATGACCATGGTCTCGGGATCGAGGAGGAGCTCGACGCCGGCAGGCAGTTCCAGGTCCGAAGCGTGGATGTGCTCGCCGGCCTTGCGGCCTTCGATGCTCACGGTGATGGTTTCCGGCAGGTTGGTGGCGTCAGCGGAGACCAGCACAGTGTTGGCTTCCTGGTTGAACACGTTGGCACCCGGTGCCAGTTCGCCTTCAACGTGGACGTTGACCTCAACCTCGACCTTTTCGCCCTTGCGGACGGTCAGGAGATCGATGTGCTCGATGATCTGCTTGATCGGATCGCGCTGGATATCCTTGGCCAGGGCCAGGTGAGCTTCACCGTCAACGTCGATGTCCAGCAGGGCG
This sequence comes from Arthrobacter caoxuetaonis, assembly GCF_023921125.1. Taxonomy (NCBI): domain Bacteria; kingdom Bacillati; phylum Actinomycetota; class Actinomycetes; order Micrococcales; family Micrococcaceae; genus Arthrobacter; species Arthrobacter caoxuetaonis. The sequence goes on along the minus strand of NZ_CP099466.1, from coordinate 1,073,684 downwards.
TTCGGGGTGCGGACGGCCAGCGTGGTTGCCTTGGCCGGCAGCAGGATGTGCATGACGTCGGCGCCGTGGCCGTAGATTACTGCGGGGATCTTGCCGGCGACGCGTGCCTTACGGGCTGCACCCTTGCCGAATTCGGTGCGGATGGTGGCTGCGAGCTTCTGCTCAGACATTGCTAACTCCTGTTGTGGTTCTTCCGGGATTTCAGTTGCCTATCCGGCGCCGGTATCGGAACGAACCAAACTGCATCGTCTGCGCCCCTGAAGGGAACGCGTGCAGTTGAGAAGTTGCCAGCCACCGTCGATAACGGAGGTCCTCCGGGAAATTCCGGGGCCTCCCTCGCCTAGGCATCGAAGACCATGTTACCAGCTTCCCGGCGTCGCACTCTCCCGCGTTCCGCGCACCGCCCCCGGCAAAATCCCTCCCCAACCACCGAGAGGCCAGTTACGGCTGGTTTGAGCGCTCAAACCGGCCGTAACTGGCCTCTCGATGAAAAGGGAACGCGGGAGGCTAGGCCTTGCCGTCGAACAGACTCGTGACTGAACCGTCTTCGAAGACCTCACGGATCGCGCGGGCGATCAGCGGTGCGATCGAGAGCACGGTCAGCTGCTCGAAGCGCTTGTTGACCGGGATCGGCAGGGTATTCGTGACGACGACCTCGCGGGCGCCGGACTCGGCCAGGGTGCGTGCAGCCGGATCGGAGAACACAGCGTGGGTGGCCGCGATGATGACGTCCTTTGCACCGGCCTCCTTCAGCACGCGCACGGCGCCGGCGATCGTTCCGCCGGTGTCGATCATGTCATCGATCAGGACGCAGGTGCGGCCTTCAATCTGGCCTACAACCTGCTTGGAGACGGCCTGGTTCGGGACGGTGAGGTCGCGGCTCTTGTGCACGAAGGCCAGCGGGGCGCCGCCGAGGCGCTCGGCCCACTGCTCGGCAACGCGGACCCGGCCGGTGTCCGGGGAAACCACGGTGACGTTGGCGACGTCCACGCGGGTGCGGATGTAGTCAGCCAGCAGCGGGATGGCCATCAGGTGGTCAACGGGGCCGTCGAAGAAGCCCTGGATCTGCGAGGTGTGCAGGTCAACGCTCATGATGCGGTCTGCGCCGGCGGTCTTGTACAGGTCCGCCACCAGACGGGCGGAGATCGGCTCGCGGCCGCGGCCCTTCTTGTCCTGGCGGGCGTAGGGGTAGAACGGGGAAACCACGGTGATGCGCTGGGCCGAAGCGCGCTTGAGCGCGTCGATCATGATCAGCTGTTCCATCAGCCAGTTGTTCAGCGGTGCCGGGTGGGCCTGGATAACAAAAACATCCTTGCCGCGCACGCTCTCGCCCGGACGCACATAGATCTCGCCGTTGGCGAAGTCATAGGCAGCCAGAGGCAGCAGCTCCGTGTCGAGGCACTTGGCCACTTCCTCCGCCAGCTCAGGGTGTGCCCGTCCTGTGGCTAGGACAAGCCTTTTTTCACCTTGTGCGGTGATTACGCTGCTCATGACTGTTCGCTTTCTCGCGTGGGGATATCAGTACCGGAGAGGGAAGTCTGTGTCTGGGCGCGCTCGGCGGCCTGCGCTGCAGCGGAGCCGGGACGGTTGGCCGGCACCCAGTTCTCGAGGTTGCGCTGGGGCGCCACGTTGATGGCCAGCGAGCCCGCCGGAACGTCCTTGCGGATCACCGTTCCAGCTCCACTGTACGCCCCGTCCCCCACGGTGACGGGCGCCACGTACATGTTGTCGCTGCCCATCCGCACGTGCGATCCGACCGTGGTGTGGTGCTTGTTTACGCCGTCGTAGTTGACGAAGACGGAGGCTGCGCCAATGTTCGAGTGCTCGCCGATGGTGGCGTCCCCCACATAGGAAAGGTGCGGAACCTTGGAACCGGTACCGATGGTCGCGTTCTTGGTTTCCACGAACGTGCCGATCTTGCCCCGCTCCCCCAGCCGGGTTCCCGGGCGCAGGTAGGCGAAGGGCCCGACGTCGGCTCCTGCCCCGATCACGGCGTCAGAGCCGTGGGTGCGGACCACCTTGGCGCCCTCGCCGATGCTGACGTTGGTGAGAGTGGTGTCCGGGCCGACGACGGCGTCGCGAGCCACCGTGGTGGTGCCGTGCAGCTGGGTGCCGGGCAGGATCGTCACGTCCTCGTCCAGGGTGACGGTGGAATCGATCCAGGTGGCTGCCGGGTCCACGACGGTCACGCCGGCACGCATCCAGCGCTCCAGGTTCCGCCGGTTGTGCTCGGCGTTCAGGGCTGCGAGCTGCACGCGGTCGTTCGCGCCCTCGACCTGCCACTGATCCGTGGTGACAACGGCGGCAACCCGGCCGCCTGCCGCCCGGGCAATGGCCAGGACGTCGGTCAGGTACATCTCGCCCTGGGCGTTGTCCGTGCTGACCCCCGCCAGGGCCGAACGCAGCACAGCGGCGTCGAACGCGTAGATGCCGGAGTTAATTTCGTTCACGGCCAACTGCTCGGCAGTGGCATCCTTCTGCTCCACGATTCCGGTGACGGTTCCGTCTTCGGCCCGCAGTACCCGGCCGTAGCCGGTGGGGTCCTCAACACGGGCAGTGAGGACGGTGACGGCGTTGGAGTCCACGTTGTGCACTGCCACCAGCTCGCGCAGGGTGGCCGCTTCCAGCAGCGGCACGTCGCCGTAAGTCACGACGACGGTTCCTTCCAGCGGGGTGAGGGCGTCAATGGCTTCGACGGCGGCCTGGACTGCCCGGCCGGTTCCCGGGACGTCGTCCTGGTCAACGATCAGGGCTCCCGGCTGCTGCGTGCCAACGTGTTCCGCGACCTGCTCGCGTTCATGGCGAACCACGACGGCGAGGGTGCGCGGGTGCAGCGCCTGGGCCGCGTTCAGTGCGTGGCCGACCATGGAAACGCCGCCTACGGGATGCAGGATCTTCGGGAGGCGTGACTTCATCCGGGTGCCTGCCCCGGCGGCCAGGACAATTACGGCGGCCGGACCGGCTTCGGTCTTCGTTCCGGTACTTTGCGGTTCCTGCATGCTCACGAAAAAGCGCTCCTACACGTTGTCCGGAAGGGGGTCGGGGCGATGCTCCCTGCCCCAGGTTGAGGCTGCCGCCTTTGCGTTCCGCCCATAGGATTCGAACCTATACTCCACGGCTCCAAAGGCCGGGGTGCTGCCGTTACACCAGGGCGGAAAGTATGCAGCGCCGGCTGCACACAAGAGTCAAGTTTGCCACGTCTTCGGGCTCGTCCGCGACTTGGGCCAGCGCCGGCCGCCGGGGGTGCCGGCGCGGGAATGCGTAGACTGGGACAGTGGCGAGAATAACAGCGGCGCGCTCCAGGCCCCGCATGACCGGTATCCAGCGGAGGGCCCAGCTGATCGGCGTCGCCCGTTCCCTCTTCGCACTGCGCGGACTTGAGGGTGCCACGATCGAGGACATCGCCGCCGGCGCCGGAGTCTCCAAACCCGTGGTCTATGAACACTTCGGTTCCAAGGAAGCCCTGTACACGGAGGTTGTCGACACCGAATTCGACCGGCTCCTTACTGCCATCACCGAGGCACTGGGCGCCGACGCCGGTCCCCGCGTCCTGCTGGAGCGGGCCGCCTATGCACTCCTGGACTACATCGAAAACCACACTGACGGTTTCCGCATCCTGGTCCGCGATGCTCCTCCGTCCCAGCCCGAAGGCACCTTCTCCACGCTGCTCTCGCGCATCGCCGCAGACGTGGAGCACATTCTCTCCAAGGAATTCGGCAGCCGCGGCCTCAGCGCCGAAGTCGGCGGAATGTATGCCCAGATGCTGGTGGGCATGGTCGCGATGACCGGGCAGTGGTGGCTGGATGCGCGTTCTCCGGACAAGGCGACGGTGGCCGCGCATCTGGTGAACCTGTCCTGGAACGGACTCACCGGCCTGCAGAAGGAACCCGCACTGGGCTACATTCCCGGAGCCGGAGCGCCTGTGGTCCTGACCCTTTCGGCAGTCCTGCTGCGGGACAGCGAGGGGCGCATCCTGCTGGTCCGCAAACGCGGCACCCGCCGCTTCATGCAGCCCGGCGGCAAGCTTGAACCTGGTGAAGATTTCCGTACTGCCGCTGCGCGCGAGGTTAATGAGGAATTGGGGCTCGACGTTGCGCCGGAGGATTTGTCCGACATTGGCCGCTGGTACGGGCCCGCTGCGAATGAAGCCAATACGTTCATCGATGCCGGCCTCTTTGGGCTGAACGTTCCGGGTCCGTTTGGAAGCGGTGCTGCCAAGGCACCCCAGGCTGCCGCGGAAATCGAGGAAACCCTCTGGCTGACCCCGGCGGAGGCCTTCGCCCGCAACGACATTTCCCCGCTGCTGCGCGATCACGTGCTGCCCCAGCTGCTGGCCCAGGAAAACCCGGCCCCCGGCGTCGACGGCTAACCCCTGCAGCTTTCCCTCTCACCGAAATAGCAGAAACTGCCCGTTTCAGCGCCGATACGGGCAGTTTCTGTCATCTCGATGGAGGTTATTCCAGGATCTCCGAAGCCTCGAGCCACTCCATTTCCAGTTCCTCCTGCTCGGCAGCAACGGCCTTGAGCTTGGCGTTCAGGTCTGCCAGCCGTTCGAAGTCGGGGTTGCCGCCGGCAGTTTCGGCATTCATCTGCTCATGGACCTTGTCGGCCTGCGCGGCCAGCTTGTTCAGCTGCCGCTCAATCCGGGTGAGGTCCTTCCGCGCCGTACGCTTGTCCGCCTCGGAGTACAGGCTGCCTGCCACGGCCGTGGCCGTGGCGCTTCCGTGGGCAGCATCCGGACGGGAGGCACCGGCCTGCGCCGCGCGGGTGGCCTGCGAGGCCCCTCCGCCGCCCGCTCCTCCGGAAGCCAGCGCTGCTTCGCGCAGCTCAAGGTACTGGTCGACGCCGCCGGGCAGGTCCCGGAGCTTGCCGTCACCGAGCAGCGCCATCTGGGTATCCGTGACGCGTTCGAGCAGGTACCGGTCGTGCGAGACCACCACCAGGGTTCCAGGCCAGCCGTCCAGCACGTCTTCGACGGCTGCGAGGGTGTCGGTGTCCAGGTCGTTGGTCGGTTCATCCAGCATCAGCACGTTCGGCTCCCCCACCAGCAGGCGGAGCAGCTGCAGCCGCCGGCGTTCTCCGCCGGAAAGCTCGCGGACCGGTGTCCACTGGCGCTGGGAGCTGAAGCCCAGCTGTTCCACCAGCTGACCGGCGGACAACTCGCGTCCGCCAACGTTGAAGACCCGCTTTTCCTTCTCGATGACCTCGATAACGCGCAGGTCCGCGACTTCATCCAGCTCCCGCACCTCCTGGGTGAGGACAGCCGTCTGCACGGTCTTGCCGCGCTTGAGCCGGCCCGACGTGGGTTCCACTGTTCCGTTGAGCAGGCGCAGCAGGGTGGTTTTGCCGGCGCCGTTCACACCCACGATTCCCAGCCGCTGGCCGGGAGCAAGGCGCAGGGTGATATTGCGGAAGAGTTCGGTGTCCCCCAGGGTCAGTGAGACCGACTCAAGGTCCAGCACGTCCTTGCCCAGCCGCGCCGTGGCCATCTTGTTCAGCGAGAGGGTGTCCCGGGGCTCGGGAACATCGGCGATCAGGGTGTTGGCGGCCTCGATCCGGAACTTCGGCTTGGATGTCCGGGCCGGTGCGCCGCGGCGCAGCCAGGCGAGTTCCTTCTTGATCAGCTGCTGCCGTTTGCCCTCAACGACGGCCGCCGTGCGGTCGCGTTCGGCCCGGGCCAGCACATACGCGGCATAACCGCCGTCGAAGGGATCGACGACGGCGTCGTGCACTTCCCAGGTCCGGGTGCAGACTTCGTCAAGGAACCAGCGGTCGTGGGTGACCACCAGCAGCGCGCCGTCGGTGGCGCGCCAGCGCTGCTTCAGGTGCCGGGCCAGCCAGGCGACGCCTTCGACGTCGAGGTGGTTGGTTGGCTCATCCAGCATGACGACGTCGTCGTCCCCCATCAGCAGCTTGGCGAGGGCGACACGCCGCTTCTGCCCGCCGGAAAGCGAGGAAACCTTGGCGTTCCAGTCCACTTCCTGGACCAGCCCGCTCATGACGTCGCGGATCCGCGGGTTGGAAGCCCATTCGTGGTCCGCGGCATCACCGACGATCGCGCGTCCAACGGTGAGTTCGCCGTCGAGCACATCGGATTGGTCCAGGTATCCCACGGTGACGTCGCGGCGGCGGGTGACCCTGCCGCCGTCGGGCGTCTGCCGCTCTGCGAGGAGGCGCATCAAGGTCGATTTGCCGTCGCCGTTGCGTCCCACCATGCCGATCCGGTCGCCCTGGTCCAGTCCCAGCGAGACGCCGTCCAGGATGGTGCGGGTGCCAAAGGCGATGCTGAGGTTTTCAGCGCCAAGCAGGTGTGCCAATCGGAGCTACTTTCGTCGGTGGTTCAGGTGATGTCAGCCGGGGCGGTGACTTCCGCACCGCGGGCCGGGCCGTGCACGGCAAGGGCGTTGTGCCCCTCGGCACGCAGGGCCGATTCGAGGTCCGCAGCTGCCGCCGCGCCGCCGGCCAGGAAAGCAAGGGTGGGGCCGGATCCGGACACGATCCCGGCGAGTGCACCCAGTTCCCGTCCCCGGTCCAGCACAGGTGCCAGCTGGGGCGCCAGTGACAGTGCGGCAGCCTGCAGGTCGTTATGGATAACGCCGGCCAGCGCGGCAGCGTTCCCGGACCGGACTGCTTCCAGGACCCGGGGATCGGCTGCAGCTGGTTCGGGGATGTTTCTGCCCGCACGCAGTTCATCCAGCCGCCGGTACACCCCCGGCGTGGACAGCCCGATCGAGGAAGCGACCAGCACCCAATGCAGGGACGCTTCCGCGTCCAGCGGGGTCAGCTGGTCTCCAACCCCCAGCCCGACGGCGGCTCCCCCGGCAAGGGCGAACGGCACGTCCGCGCCGAGACCGGAAGCAATCGAGGCCAGCTCGGTGTGTGAGAGGCCGGTTCCCCACAAGGAGTTGCACGCCATGAGGGCAGCGGCCGCATCCGCGGACCCGCCTCCCATGCCGCCGGCAACGGGAACCCGCTTGGTGATCAGCAAATCCACGGCCGGGTCCCGGCGGCCGGTCCGGTGCGCCAGCTCCGCAGCCGCACGGGCCACGAGGTTATCCGGTCCCAGCGGGATGCCGTCCACGGGGATCCGCAGCGGTCCGCCGCCTTCAACGGCAACAGTGATTCCGGACTGCCCCGCAGTGGCCCGGACGTCCTCCAGCAGGCTCACTGCCAGATAAACGCTGGCCACGGAGTGGTAGCCATCCTTACGGAGCGGCCCCACCTGCAGGGAAACGTTGATCTTTCCGGGCGCGCTGACGCTCGCCGTGTGGATGCCCGGGATGCTCATGCTGCGTGCCGCGCCTCCGCGATCCGGGTGTAGGCATGGATATCCAGCACCTCACCGCGGGCACTGGGGTCGACTCCGGCAGCCCGAAGCGCCCGCTCGGCCTCCGCCGGGCTCCCGGCCCAGCCGGCAAGGGCCGCGCGCAGCGTCTTCCGGCGCTGGGCAAAGGCCGCATCAATGACGGCGAACACTTCCTCCCTGCTGGCGGTCGTGTCCGGCGGCGTGTGCCGCTCAAACCCGACCAGGCCGGAGGCAATCTTCGGTGCAGGCCAGAAGACGTTCATCCCGATTACGCCGGCCTTGCGCATGGTCCCGTACCAGGCTGCCTTGACCGAGGGCACGCCGTACGTCTTGGAGCCCGGCTTCGCCGCCAGCCTGTCGGCAACTTCGTCCTGCACCATGACCAGGCCGTGGCGCAGGCTTGGAAAGTTCTCCAGAAGGTGCAGCACCACGGGAACGGCAACATTGTAGGGAAGATTCGCGACCAGGGCGGTGGGCTCCGCGGGCAGTTCGGTCACCCGCATGGCATCGGCCAGGACCACATGCAGGTTCTGTGCTTCCGCCGGACGCCAGGTGCGGACGGTCTCGGGGAGCCGTCCAGCCAGTACCGGATCAATCTCGACGGCGACCACCTCGCGGGCCGCATCCAGGAGGCCGAGGGTCAGGGATCCCAGTCCGGGTCCAACCTCCAGGACGGTTTCCTCCGGGTCCAGCGACGCCGCCGCAACAATCCTGCGGATGGTGTTCCCGTCGATGACGAAGTTCTGTCCGAGGGTTTTTGTGGGGCGGACATCGAGTTCCTCGGCCAGCGCCCGGATATCGGTGGCGCCGAGGAGCGGCTTGGGCCGGGAAGCGGGCGTCGAAACGGAATCAGTCACTGCCTAATACTAGCGCCAGAGCCCTGCTTCTCCGGTGTCCAAGGACCTTTCGCCTAGTCGGGCCAGTCCCCAACCCGCGTCCTCGAGCACTGCACCGGATGCATGGGGTACGTGTTCATGCGATTCCTCCTCGGTTGTCCCTTTTGCTCTCCCGCGGCTTAACACCCGCCGGTAGCATTCGAGCCTTGGCGGACTTAAGTCTGCCGCACCAAGGCGAACGGCGGATATGGCGATGGGCAAAACCTTTGGCGAAAAGCTTAGGACTGCACGGCGGGGTCGCTTCCTCAGCCGTGCCGAACTGGCTGCGCCGATGCTGCGTGAGCGCGACGTTTCACTGCTTGAAGCCGGACGCCGGGAACCGGGACCCGGCGCGATCCAACACTTTGTGCAGCAGCTTGCAGCAGCCCCGGGCGCCCTCCGGCGGCCGGGCGGAACAGCGAGTGCGCTCTACCTCTCGCTGAGCGCCTCCCAGTCGTGGGACGAACGGAGCTACCGGCACTGCCTGGATCAGGCTCTGGCCGGGGCAGCCGCCGCATTGGCTGAACAGGACGTGGACGAATGGTGGGACCTGTCCTTCCTCGCCGCACGCTCCCAGCTCAAATTGGAGAACTATGCCGGATGCATCCAGCAGGCGCAGCTGCTGGCACGGCACCCGCTGGCCCTGAGGCGGGACCCGCTTCGCGCCCGTGCCCGGGCACTTCTGGCAACGGCGTATCAGGGCTCAGGCAACCTGGCCCAGGCTGTCAGCCAGGCGAAGGCGGCAGTCGCGGCAGCCGAGGGGGCCCCTGCCAAAGGCGGCGTGGTCCTTCTTGAGGCGTACCAGTGCCTGGCAGCTGCCCTGACCGAAAGCGGGAAGGTGGCGGAAGCCTGGGAGATCTGCCGCGTCCTGCTGCTCCCGCTGCTCGACACGGTGCCTGATGCCACCGCAGCAGGCAAGGGTTTCTGGACGGTTGGAAACGTGGCTTTCCGGCGCGGTGACAGCACAGGCGGCCAGGCGTTCCACCAGCGGGCCGCCACGCTTCTCAGCCCCCGGCAGGACCTTGAGCTCTGGGCCTCCTTCAACAAGGCATCGGCGAGCATGCGGCTCTCCTCGGGCCTGCACGATGACATGACGCTGGACTGTATGCAAAGAGCGCAGGCGGCTCTCGCCGTCGTCGGTGAATCCTCATCCGACACCCTGGACCTGCTCCACTCACGCGGCCGCTGGCAGCACCTGCGGGGGAACAACGTCGAAGCGGTCATCCTCCTGTCCCAGGCGTACGCCGAGCGGGAGCGGCTGGCGCCGCAGACAGCAGCAGAGGTTGCCCTTCAACTGGGCATCAGCCTGGCGTCACTCGGCGAGAGCCGGCAGGCAGCCGAGCGCCTGCAGGAGAGTGTTGCCCTGTTCCTCAGGGCCGGTGCAATGGACCGTTCCGGACATGCATCAGCCCTGGCAGAGTCCCTTGTCCAGGACTGCCAGGGCTGATGCGGATTCAGTGGTCCGGCCGGCCGGGCCTAGAGGAGTCCGAGCTTCCGCGCGCAGGAGGGCCAGTGACCCCAGCCGCCGTTCGCGCGGAGGTTCTCCGCGACGGCAATCTGCTGCTCGGGTGTCGCGTCGCTCGCTACGGGGGCGTAGGCGCCGCCTCCGGCTCCGATCCAGCTCTGCGTGCTGAACTGGAGTCCGCCGTAGTAGCCGTTGCCGCTGTTGATGTGCCAGTTTCCGCCGGACTCGCACTGGGCGAGCGCTGCCCAGGTGCCTCCGGCCGGCGCGGTGCCTCCAGCCGGCGCAGCCGGCGCGGGACGCTTCTTGGTCCCTACGGCTACGGTCTCCGCAACCGGTGCCACGTTGAGTGTTTCGCTGGCCAGGCTCCTGCTGACTTCGCGTCCGTCGAGGATGACCGTGTTGAAGACGAGCGTGCGTTCGCCCGGGACACCGGCTGCCGTGACGTTCTTTTCGCCTTCGAAGAGTTCCGGGTCCTCGACCGAACGGGTCTCGTAGGGGACAGCTTCGGTGACGGTGTCCTGGGAACCGGTCAGGACGCGGGTGACTTTAAGGACCATGCCGTCAGTGATGTCCGCGCGGACAGGAACCGAGATCCGGTCCGCCGGAGCAAGCTCGGTGCCGGTCTCCTGGAGAAGTTCGCGGACCGTGCCGGCCGTGGTCTCAACCTGAGTGGTTTTGCCGTCTGCTACCAGCAGGACTGACTTGGGGGTGGAGATGGAGAGCCCGGTCAGCTTGGTGAGCGAAGTGTCCAGCGAGGCGGAGAGGGATGACTTTGTCGAGACCCGGAGTTCGGAGACCAGGTCGGCGACCGTCGCTCCGGTGGTCTGGATGGTGTGGCCTGTGCCGTCGACGTTCACGTCAACGGTCTTGGCAGTGATGACTTCGATCGTGGTGCCGTCCTGCACCTCGGTGCCGGGAGCGGGAACAACGAGGTCCGCCGCAGCCAGCTGGATGTCGGCCTTTTCCAGGACGTCCTCAACGGTGCCGCCGAAGGTCAGGATGTCGCTGGATTCGCCGTCCACTTTCAGGACGACGGACTTGTTGGTGCCGACAAAGGCCACGAGCCCCAGGATGAGGGCCACCATGACGGCGGCCTGGCCGCCGAGTTTGAGCCCGCGCCTCACGAAAGAAGTTGCCACGCCAATTCCAAACTTTTACAGCTCCCGGGCACGGGGACATGGCACAAGCCGGGCGTACTCCGGGTCTCACGGAGCGCCGGCGGGTGCAGGCAGGGACCGCTTTGCGTCTGCGCACTCCGCCGGGAGGCAGGGGCACACAGCATTGCAGAAGTGGTATCAGTCCGGCAGCCTTCCCCGACCCCGGCTAATAGGTCCCTACCGTAACCGAACCGTGATCTGCGGGCAAACCGGGCCCTGACCTGTGACTTTCGTTACAGCACCCGGTTCCGGGCCGTCACACCGGCAGGCTGCCCTGGTCCCAGCTGCCGTAGACGCGTTCGGTATTCGCGCTGAGTGAGGCGCAAAAGGAGTCCAGCTCCGCGCCGCGGACCTCGGCCATGGCCCGCACGGTGTACGGGATCATGTAGCTGGCGTTGCTCCTGCCGCGGTAGGGGTGCGGGGTCAGGAACGGTGCGTCCGTTTCCACCAGGACCAGTTCCGGCTCAGCGATCGCGAGCGCATCGCGGATACCCTCGGCGTTGCGGAAAGTGACTGTTCCCGCGAAGGACATGTACCAGCCCTTTTCATTGCAGATGCGGGCAAGGCCGGCGTCTCCGGAGAAGCAGTGGAACACGACGGCGTGCGGTTCGGCTTCTTCCGCCAGGACCTTGACGACGTCATCGTGCGCATCGCGGTCGTGGATCTGCAGAGCGGTGCCCGTGCGGCGGGCAATGTCGATATGGCGCCGGAATGAGTAGTGCTGGGCACCCACGCCTTCAGGCCCGGTGCGGAAATAGTCCAGACCGGTTTCTCCCACCGCCCGGACCCTCGGCAGCTGGGCCAGGGACTCAATCTCGGCAAGGGCATCCTCAAGGGTTCCGGCAGCGGCCAGCTCCGGCGCATCGTTGGGATGGATTGCCACGGCAGCGAGCAGCCTGTGGTCCTCGTGGGCCAGGCGTGCAGCGGCCCGGGAAGACTCCAGGTCCGTTCCCACCTGCACGGCACCGCTGACTCCGGCGGCGGCCGCGGCATCCAGCGCAGCGGAGATCCCCACGGCACCGGGTGCACCGTAGTCCAGGTGGGTGTGGTTATCGGGGACGGGCACGGGCAGCGGTTCCGGTGCCGGACCGAATGCCTTCCCCGGGCGGGACCCTTCGGTCCCGTCCCCGGCCGGAGGCTGCGGCTGGTAGGTCTGCGGTATCTGCCCCGGAACATAGCCGCCGTCGATAGTCATGTCTTTAAGCCTAAGTGAGCTTGTACCCTGTACGTACATATGTGCCCAACCGCCAGCCGTGCCCTCGTTAGCGAGTGCCGCGGCTGTGTCCTCCGTAGCCTGGAAGGTTTTCATGGACGCTCGAGACACGTCTGCTGCCACCGCTGGTCTTGATGCGCCGGGCTCCGGGCTTGCTCCGCTGTCCGGAGCCGGAACAGGCACGGCAGAGGACACGTTCCTGGCGGCCAGCACCAGGATCCTGGGTGCCATCAACTCGGTGATCGACGGCAAGGAAGAAGCCTCCCGCCTGGTCCTGACGGTGTTGCTCGCCGAGGGACACGTCCTGCTGGAAGATGTCCCCGGAGTCGGTAAGACGATGCTCGCCAAAACCCTGGCACGCGCAGTGGACTGTTCCGTGACGCGCATCCAGTTCACCCCGGACCTGCTCCCGTCGGATGTCACCGGGGTGTCCATCTATAACCAGGATGCCCACCGCTTCGAGTTTCGACAGGGCCCGGTTTTCGCCAACATCGTCATCGGTGATGAAATCAACCGTGCCTCCGCGAAGACCCAGTCCGCGCTCCTGGAGTGCATGGAAGAGCGCCAGGTAACAGTCGACGGCGGGACGTACCGGCTGGCCGAACCCTTCATGGTCGTGGCCACGCAGAATCCGCTGGAAATGGAGGGCACCTACGCGCTCCCCGAGGCCCAGAGGGACAGGTTCATGGCGCGGATCTCGCTGGGCTACCCGGACACGGCATCGGAAATGGAGATGCTCGAGACCCACCAGTCGGTATCGCCGCTGGATGCGGTTGTTCCGGTGGCCACCGCCCGCGACATCGCTGCCATGACGGCGCGGGTCCGGGATGTCTATGTCTCCGCCGCGGTCAAGGAATACACGGTGGCTATCGGAGCCGCCACCAGGGATCACCCGCAGATCCGCCTCGGGGCAAGCCCGCGGGCCCTGCTGCAGCTCCTGCGGGCTTCCAAGGCCCGCGCAGCCCTGGACGGGCGCGACTTTGTCCTTCCCGACGACGTCGCCCAGCTTGCCGGCGCAGTTCTTCCCCACCGCCTGATCCTGGAACGCAAGGCACTCGGCGCCGGGGAGACTCCCGCGACCGTACTGCAGGCCATCCTGGCGAAGGTGCCGGTCCCCCGGCCTCCCGGCGCCCAGCTTTCCGCCGCCCGGCCGTAACCGCCAGCCCGCCCGAGGAGGGCCATGCAGTCCAAAGTCAGTACGCGTATGCTCACCAGCCGCGGCTGGGCACTGGCCGCGGCCGGCGTCGTTGCACTCCTCAGCGCGCAGGTACTCGGACGCCGCGATCTTCTCCTGCTGGCAGTGTTCCTGATCCTGCTCCCCCTGGCCGCCGCATTGGCCCTTCGGCTCCTTCGTCCGGCCTTGACTGTGGAGCGCACCTTCGCCCCGGCCACGGCGCAGACCGGGACCGCCGTCAACATCTCCCTGTCCGTGACTCCAGTCCGGCCCTTCACGGCATCGGCAAAAATGCAGGAGGAACTGCCTCCCCGATTTGGCGCGAGCCCGCAGTTCCGGTTCCCGGCAAGCCGGACGGACCCCCGGGGAACCAGCAGATATGAATACCGGCTGCGCTCCTCCAGGCGCGGCATGTACCGGATCGGCCCGGTCAGCGCCGGATTCCAGGACCCCTTCGGACTGGCCCTGCTGCGCCACACCATCGGCGGAACGGACCCGCTGATCGTCAAGCCGGCGCCCGCTGAGCTTCCGGCAGGGGTTCTCGAGGGGTTGCGCGGATCAGACGGGCCCGTCGCTGCCCGTTTGCAGGGGGTCGCCAGCCAGGACGACGTGACCACCAGGGAGTACCGGCATGGGGATCCCATGCGGCGGGTGCACTGGTCGGCCACTGCCCGGCACGGCGAGCTGATGGTCCGCCAGGAGGAGCCGGTGACCACCCCGCGGGCGACGCTCATCCTGGACCAGCGTGAATCCTGTTACGACACCGGGTTCCTCTCACCGTTCTGGGCAGAGGCAGCCGATGGTTCCGCCCCGGCAAGCTCCGAGTCCTTCGAATGGGCTGTCTCGGCAGTCATGTCCATTGGCGCGCACCTGATGGAGCACGGTTTTGCCGTGCGTGTCCTTGATGTCCTTGCCCGGCCCGGCCTCGCCCGGTCGCCTTCTGCCGTGGACCCCGGGACGGACACCTTCACCGGTCCCGGCGGAATCGAGGATCTGGGAGAAGGACTGGCGGCCCTGGGCCTCGAAGCGCCGGGCGCAGGCGCGCCGGAGCCGCAGGCAGCGAAACTACTCCGGCGCCGTACATCCGGCGTCCCGGGAGGGGCCCAGGCCTGGACCGGTCCGCAGCAGGCTCCGGGTGTCCGCGGCCTATTCGGCGACGTCCTCACGGAGGCCCTCCTCAGCCAAACGCAGCGCGGCCCCCTCGTCGTCGTCACCGGGGCCCTGACGGAAGCCGATGCCCGCCGGCTGGCACCGACCGGGGAGCTGGCCCCCGCAGCCGTTGCCCTCCTGGTCTGCGACCGCCCGGCTGCCGCGGCACCAGCACTGACTGTCCTTCGGGAGGCAGGCTGGAGCGCGGTGGCTGTCGCCCCGTCCCGGCCGCTGGCCTCCGTCTGGTCGGAGACTCCGCCTGCCGGCCAGCGGACGGTTCAGTTGGGAGGCGGACGATGACGGCAACGGCGACCCGGCCCCGGCAGCGGCCGCAGGATCCCGGCACCCGCAGGCCCCGCACCGGCTCAGCCCAGCTGATGACCTCGGCTGCAGCGGCCGCGGCAGTTCTGCTGTGTGCGTTCAGCGTGCAGGGCGTATTGGAAGGCCTGGCCTGGATGTGGCCCCTCGCCTTCATTGTCGTGGCGGTGTCGACGTCGATGGCCTTTGCACGGTACTTGCTGCTGCCCACGGTCCTTGTACCGGCGGCCGGGCTTGTGGTGCTCGCCATGTCCCTGACACTCGTTTTTTCCTCGGAGGACAGTTTCCTGGGCGTCATCCCTACGGCCGCCACCCTGGCCCGGGCGGAAACCCTGCTGGCAGAGGCGCAGAGTGTAGTGATCACGCAGGTCATTCCCGTGGTCCCGGATGCCGGCGTCGTTTTCATCGCCTGCCTGGCCATCGGCCTGGTCACGGTCCTGGTCGATACCCTGGCAGTAACCCTGCGGATGCCTGCAGCCAGCGGTTTGGGCCTCCTCACGATCCTGCTGGTTCCGGCGATCATCAAACCCCAGAGTGTAGGCGCGGCCGGTTTCGCTGCTGCAGCGTCCGGCTTCCTGCTGGTCCTGGCCGCCGGGGTCTGGGAGGAGCGTGCAGCAGGCACCGGCCGCACGGTAAACCGAACGAAAGACGGCACGAAAAACCGGCCTTCCAACGCCCATGCAGCGGGAGCCCTGGGGATCGGGGCGGGCGCCGTACTCGCTGCCTTGCTGGTGCCCCTGGCAATACCGGGCTTCAACACGGGTGCTTTTCCGCAGGGCGCACGGATGGATTTCTTCGCCGGGGCCACTGGACTCAACCCCGTGGTCACCCTCGGGAACGACCTGCGCCAACCCACCGCGACCGGCCGCATCACCTACGCCACGGACTCCACCCGCCCGCTGTACCTCCGTTCCACGACGCTTGAGGACTTTTCCGGCAGCCGCTGGGCGCCGGACACGCGCTCGGAGGAGCGGCGCGTCGGAACTGGAGCGATGATCCCCCGGGAACCGGCCGGCCCCGAAATCGAAACCACCGTAACGACGACGCTCATTGCCTCGCAGTCCTACGCCAGCCCCTGGCTGCTGGCGCCGTACTCCCCGTCTTCGATCTCCGGGGCAGCCGGGGCATGGACCTGGGATCCGTCCACGATGACCCTCCTCTCGGCAGATGGCAGCGCCCAGGGTCAGTCCGGGTATGAGGTCCGCAGCTCTGTGCCCACGGTGACCAGCGAAAGGCTGTCGGCAGTGCAGCCGGCCCCGGCGGACGCCGTGGACGGGATTTTCACCGAGCTTCCGGACGATCTCCCGCAGATCATCCGGGATACCGCCCGCGAGGCCGCGTCCGGCAAGGACACTCCCTATGACCAGGCCCTGGCGCTGCAGTCCTTCCTCCGCGGCCCGCAGTTCAGCTATTCCCTCGACGCGCCTGTTGAAGGCGGTTACGACGGCAACGGGATGGACGTTCTTGCCCGGTTCCTGGAACAGCGCTCCGGCTACTGCGTGCACTTCGCTTCGGCAATGGCCGTGATGGCGCGCGAAGTCGGCATTCCCAGCCGGATGGGCCTTGGCTACGCACCCGGGCGTTCCACCAACCAGACGGCTGCGGGACCTGACGGGCAGGAATTGGACGAGTATGCGGTCGATTCCCGCGACGCCCATGCCTGGCCCGAGCTCTACTTCGAAGGTGTTGGCTGGGTGCGTTTTGAGCCGACCCCGTCCCGGGGTGTCGTACCCACTTATGCCATCCCCCGGCAAGCTAACGCAGCGTCCGCGATCCAGGCGGACAATGACCCGCGCGGCCTCGGTGCCGCGATCCCGGCGCCTGCCCCGTCCAGCCCTGCCCCGGGCCCCGAAACTGTTCCTGAAGAACCCGTTGAAACCGGCGGTGCGCCGGTAGCCGGCGTCGGAATCGCAGTGCTCGTGGCCGCAGCAGCCGTACTGGCGCCGTGGGCACTGCGGCGTCGCCGGACCCGGCTGCGCCGCAGCACCCATGGTTCCTCCGGCGGTGCCCGGCTGGCATGGGCGGAAGCCACGGACCTGGGCCAGGACTACGGATACCACGCCATGACAGCGGACACCCCGCGGTCCTACGCGGACCGGCTGGTGACCGAGGCCGGGCTCACCGGGACCGCGGCAGCGGCGTTGCAACGGCTGCGCCGGGCCTACGAAACCGAGGCCTACGCTGCCCCGGCGCCCAGATCCGGCACCGGCACCGGCACCGGCACCGGCACCGGAGCAGGGTCTGCGCAGCGGGTTGCCACAGTCCAGTCCACGTGGTCCGACGTCGAGTCCGTGGCCCGCGCACTGGGGGCTTCAGCGCCGCTGGGGACCCGGCTGCGTGCCATGTTCTTCCCTGCCTCGCTGGGGCGTGCCCGGAGGAGATGACGTCCCGGAAACCGGTCCTTAAAAGGCGGTGTCCCGCCACCTGTTGCTTACAGTGACGGGACACGCCGGCAGGCTACGCCAGGGCTGCTAGGCCGTGGGGTCGGCGATGCCGATGTACTGCGTGTAGAGGTACTCCTCGATGCCCTCGTCGCCGCCCTCGCGGCCCAGGCCGGACTGCTTGACGCCGCCGAACGGTGCCGCGGCATTCGAGACAACGCCCGCGTTCAGGCCCAGCATGCCGGTCTCCAGCTTTTCGCCGATCCGCAGGCCGCGGTTCAGGTCCTCGGTGAAGACGTAGGCGATGAGGCCGTATTCGGAGGCGTTGGCCAGCTTCACGGCTTCCGCTTCGGTGGAGAAGGTGATGACCGGAGCCACCGGGCCGAAGATCTCTTCCTTCAGGATCCGGGCGCCGGCCGGCACGTTCTTGAGCACGGTGGGCGCGTAGAAGTAGCCGGGGCCGTCCACCGGGGCGCCGCCGACAACGGCGGTGGCGCCGTGCTCCAGGGCGTCCTCGACGAGCGAGTGGACCTTGTCACGCGACTTGGCATCGATCAGCGGCCCAATCTTGGACTCGTCCTCGGTACCGCGTGCGGTGGTCAGCGCGCCGACCTTGGCAGCGAACTTCTCGCTGAACTCGTCAGCGATGTCTTCGTGGACGATGAAGCGGTTGGCCGCTGTGCAGGCTTCGCCCATGTTCCGCAGCTTCGCTGCCATGGCACCCTCCACTGCCTTGTCGATGTCGGCATCTTCGAAGACGACGAACGGAGCGTTACCGCCCAGTTCCATGGAGGTCCGCAGTACCTTCTCAGCGGCGTCGCGGATCAGGCCCTGGCCTACCGGTGTGGAACCGGTGAAGGAGACCTTGCGCAGCCGGTCATCCTTCATGATCGGTCCGGTTACTTCACCGGCTTTCGTCGTGGAGACAACGTTCAGGACACCGGCGGGCAGCCCGGCTTCCATCATCACGGCAGCGAAAAGCTGCGAGGTCAGCGGCGTGAGCTTCGCGGGCTTGAGCACCATGGTGCAGCCGGCGGCCACTGCGGGAGCGATCTTGCGGGTGGCCATGGCCAGCGGGAAGTTCCACGGGGTGATGAGCAGGCAGGGGCCCACCGGCTTCTTGGTGACCATGATGCGGGACTTGCCGTCCGGTGCTGTGCCGTAGCGTCCGGTGACGCGGACAGCTTCCTCGGAGAACCAGCGTAGGAATTCGGCACCGTAGGCAACCTCGCCGCGGGCTTCAGCCAGCGGCTTGCCCATTTCCAGGGTCATGAGCAGCGCGAAGTCCTCTGCCCGGGCCGTAACAAGCTCAAAGGCGCGGCGCAGGATCTCGCCGCGGACACGCGGCGGAGTGGCTGCCCAGGACTCCTGCGCGTCTGCGGCGGCGTCCATGGCCGCTGCGCCGTCTTCGGTGCTGGCGTCAGCGATGCTCAGCAGCACCTTGCCGGTAGCGGGATCCTCGACGTCGAAGGTCTTCCCGCCGGCGGCGTCGCGCCATTCTCCGTTGATCAGCAGGCCGGTGGGAACCTGGGCCAGCAGTTGGGCCTCGCGGTCAGCGGTTACAGCCATGGGTGAGCCTCCATACGTACGTGGGTTTTCCGGATCACATTCGTCCGGCGCTGCCTTTACCGTAAAACGGGGACTGCCGGGTGTAAATGCGTACCTGCACAACACTCGGGGCAGATCACTGTGCACTTGGCCCGGGCGCGGCGCCGGCGGCTGTGGCTAGGGCTGAGTCCCCCGGGCGGCGAGCACGGCTTCGTAGAGTTCGCGTTTGCTGATCCTGGCATCGGAAGCGATCGTTGCAACCGCGTCCTTCAGCCGCGAGCCCTGGGCGATCAAGGCGTTGACCGCCTCCACATGGTCCTCGGGCGCCTCGGGTGCGGCGTCGCCTGCCCCGCCCACGACGACGGCGATCTCGCCTCGGATCTCGCTGGTTTCGGCCCATTCGAGCAGTTCGCGGAGCGGGCCCCGCAGAACCTGTTCGTGAAGCTTGGTCAGCTCGCGTGCCACCGCTGCCGGGCGGTCGCCTCCAAACGCGGCATCGAGAGCCCTCAGCATCACTTCAAGGCGGTGCGGGGCCTCGAAGAACACCATGGTCCGGCGTTCAGCGGAAAGCTCGTCGAGCCGTGCCGCCCGCTCCCCTGCCTTCCGCGGCAGGAATCCCTCAAAACAGAACCGGTCGGTCGGCAGGCCGGAGAGCGCCAGCGCCGTCAGCACGGCGGACGGTCCCGGAGCGGCCGTTACCGGAATGCCTTCGGCTGCTGCGGCTTCTACGAGCCGGTAGCCGGGATCCGACACGGAGGGCATTCCTGCGTCGGTGACCATGAGCAGGACCGCACCGCTGCGGACCAGGTCCAGCAGTTCGGGAGTCCGGGACTGTTCGTTGTGCTCGTGGTAGCTCAGGATGCGTCCGGTCGGGGTGATCTTCAGGGCGCTGACCAGGCGGTGCAGCCGCCGGGTATCCTCGGCGGCAATCACGTCGGCGCTCTGGAGCAGGTCGATCAGCCGGACAGTGGCGTCTCCCATGTTTCCGATCGGCGTAGCTGCCAGCACGATCTGGCCGGGTCCTCCGGCACTCTCTGTGCCGGCGCCAACACTGCTGCCGGCAATATCGGGCTGCCGGGGTCCGTCCATGCTTGAGTCCACCCTCCAACCCTACGCGACACACTATAGAGTTGAGCGCGTGACCCTGCCCCTGACCCCCGCCCCGCCACGGGCTGAGGCAGCCCGGGTCCTGCCCCCGGGGAGTGCTTTCACACCGGAGGCCTTGCGCGAGAGGCTGCTGGGCGCGGCGCTCCCGTCCCGGCCCTGGATGTGGGCGGCCGCCCTGGGAGCGGCCCTGCTGGCCGGCGTGCTCCGCTTTGTCAGGCTGGGCGAAGTGGACACCCTGATCTTCGACGAAACCTACTACGTCAAAGATGCCTACTCCTATCTGGTCTCAGGCTATGAGCGCGCATGGCCTGAGGACGCCAACGATTCCTTCACCTCCGGGACGCCCGATGTCCTGCTTGAGGGTCCGGAATATGTAGTGCACCCGCCGGTGGGCAAGTGGATGATCGCCTTCGGCATGGCCCTTTTTGGGGCGGAGAGCAGTTTCGGCTGGCGCTTCTCCGCAGCCCTCACGGGCACCCTGACGGTGCTGCTGCTCGCCCTGATCGCCGGAAGGCTGTTCAAGTCCCCGCTGCTGGGCGCGGCAGCGGGTGTTCTCCTTTCCGTGGACGGCCACCATTTGGTCCATTCGCGGACCTCCCTGCTGGATGTTTTCCTCGCCTTCTGGGTCCTGGCCGCCTTCGGGGCGCTGCTCCTGGACCGTGACGACGGCCGCAGGCGCCTGGCCCGAAAACTCGGCGCACAGCCCGGAGCCTTTCCTTCGACGGCGTCACTGAGGACCGGTCCGTGGCTGCTGTGGCGTCCCTGGCGGCTCGCAGCAGCAGTGTGCCTGGGACTGGCAGTGGGCACCAAATGGTCTGCCCTGGGCTTCGTCGCCGTCTTCGGGGTGATGATCGTCCTCTGGGACATCTCTGCCAGGCGCGTCGCCGGCATCCGCTACTGGCCCGCAGGACTTGCGAAGGACGGTGTTCCGGCCTTCTTCACCGTCATTCCCGTGGCCCTGGCCACCTACACGGCGACCTGGACCGGATGGCTCCTCTCTTCGGATGCCTACGGCAGGCGGTGGGCCGAAACGAATCCGTCGGCGGCCTTCGGCTGGCTTCCCGACTCCATCCGCTCCCTCGCGGAGTACCACCGAAGCGCTGTCACCTTCCATAACGGCCTCAGCTCAGAGCACCCGTACGAGGCCAGTGCCTGGTCCTGGCTGTTCCTGGGCCGGCCGACCTCGTTCTTCTACGAGACACCTGCACCCGAGAGCCCCGGCTGCGGCTTCGAAAGCTGTGCCTCAGCGATCTCGTCAGTGGGCAACCCGCTGATCTGGTGGGCCGCCCTGCTCAGTCTGGGAGTGGCCCTGGCATACTGGATCGGCAGGCGGGACTGGAGGGCAGGCGCCATGCTCGCCGGAATTGCCGGCGGCTACCTGCCCTGGTTCGCTTTTCCGGACCGGACCATGTTTTACTTCTACGCCGTCGCTTTCGAGCCGTTCCTCATTCTTGCCCTGACTTTCACGCTTGGGCTGGTGCTTGGCCGGCCGGCTGACACGGCCCTGCGGCGCCGGCGAGGTGCGGTCATCGCAGCATGTTTCGTGGCTGCTGCTATTCTCGTCTCTGCGTTTTTTTATCCGGTCTGGACGGCCGAGAACATCCCTTACTCCGATTGGCGGCTCCGAATCTGGATGCCGAGCTGGATCTAGGTCTCACCGCAATTGTGCTTGCACAGAAAGGGGAGTCGCAGTGCGCGAATCCTCCACCGACTTGTTCGTCGAGCTCCCGGACGACTCCAACATCACTGATCTCCTGCTGGCGACAGTCTCCCGGGCTCCCGAACGTCCCCTGTACGCCCGCAAGAAGGAATCCGGCTGGCAGGACGTCAGCGGTGCCGCGTTCCTCGCCCAGGTCACAGCCGTCGCCAAGGGGCTCATGTCCCAGGGCGTGCAGCCTGGAGACGCCGTAGCGGTCATGTCCGGAACCCGCTACGAATGGACGGTCGCTGACCTGGCGATCTGGTTCGCGGGAGCCGTGACGGTCCCCGTCTATGAAACGTCCTCCCCCAGCCAGGTCCAGTGGATCCTGCAGGACTCCGGTGCCCGCCTCGCGTTTGCCGGAGATGAAAACAAAGCACGCATTATTGCCTCCGGTGCGGCGGCGGCCGGACTGGACGTCCAGGTCTGGAAACTTACCGACGACGACGGCACGGACACGCTGTCCGGGCTCGCTTCCCTGGGCTCGGGTGTGCAGGATGCCGAACTGGAAGCTGTCCGTTCCTCCCGCGGCCTGGCCGACGCCGCCTCCCTGGTCTACACCTCGGGCACCACCGGGCGTCCCAAGGGCTGCGAAATCACCCACGGCAATTTCGCCCTGTTTGCCGTCAACGTCATCGAACTGCTTCCGGAGATGCTCAAGCAGCCCGGCGCCCGGACGCTGATGTTCCTTCCGCTGGCGCACGTGCTGGCCCGTGCCGTCCAGGTCGGCTGCCTCGCCGCCGGAGTGACGCTGGGCCACAGTGCCACTGCCGCCGAACTGGTCGACGATATGCAGTCCCTTAAGCCCACGTTCCTGCTTGCAGTTCCCCGTATCTTCGAAAAGATCTATGCCGGCGCAGAGGCAAAGGCCCAGGCGGCAGGCAAAGGCCGGCTGTTCGAAACTGCGGCGGCCACTGCCGTCGCCTATTCCGAGGCTGCGGACCGCGCGGCCCGGGGCGGCAAAGGACCATCCCCGGCACTGCGGACCAGGCATGCCCTGTTTGACCGCCTCCTCTATCCGAAGGTCCGCAACGCCTTCGGCGGCCAGCTCAAGATCGCCATTTCCGGCGCCAGCCCGCTGAGCCCCCAGCTGTGCCACTTTTTCCGCGGTGCCGGGATCACGGTGCTGGAGGGGTACGGGCTGACCGAGACCACAGCGCCGGCGTCGGTCAATACGGTTCCGCTGACCAGGGTTGGCTCCGTGGGGCTGCCCATGCCGGGGAACGCGGTCCGGATTGCCGGCGACGGTGAGGTACTGGTCCGCGGCGTGGGCGTTTTCAACGGCTATCACCGCAATCCTGAGGCCACGGCCGAGGCATTCAGCGACGGCTGGTTCCATACCGGCGACATCGGTTCCC
Organism: Arthrobacter caoxuetaonis; assembly: GCF_023921125.1. Taxonomy (NCBI): domain Bacteria; kingdom Bacillati; phylum Actinomycetota; class Actinomycetes; order Micrococcales; family Micrococcaceae; genus Arthrobacter; species Arthrobacter caoxuetaonis. The sequence goes on along the minus strand of NZ_CP099466.1, from coordinate 1,050,934 downwards.
TGGACGAGGACGGTTTCCTCTCCATCACCGGACGAAAAAAGGACCTTCTGGTGACGGCGGGCGGCAAGAACGTTGCCCCGGGGCCGCTGGAGGAAAAGATCCGCGAGCACCGGCTGGTTTCGCAGGTCGTGGTGGTCGGGGAAGGCCGGCCGTTCGTTGGCGCACTCATTACCCTCGACGACGAAGCGCTCCACGCGTGGGCCGCGGAAAACGGCCTCGGGCTGAACAGCCTGCAGGCCGCGGAGCATCCCAAGGTCCTGGCACAGGTCCAGTTGGCGGTGGACGCCGCGAACTCCAGCGTTTCCCGCGCCGAACAGATCCGCCGCTTCACCGTTTTGCCCCGGGATTTCTCCCTGGACACCGGCCATGTCACCGCCACGCTGAAACTGCGGCGCCAGGCTGTCATTCAGGACTTCTCCGCCGAGGTGGAGAAGATGTACGCCAAGCAGCCGTAGCCCTGGTTCCGCAACGCGAAGGGCCCGCCCCCGGAGTCTGAACTGCTCAGTTCCGGGGACGGGCCTTCTGCGTTGCGGTCCGGCGCGCCTAGAGTGCCTCGAGGGAGTCGAGGTAGCGCTGCCGTGCCTCGTCGCGGGCAGCACGTGAACGTTCACGCCGCCGCTTGGTGGGCCAGGTAAAGACCATCACGAGAATGCAGGCCAGCAGGACTATTGCGGCAACGGTGCCTCCCGCGTCCATCCAGAACTGCGAGGGGAAGAGCCGGATCAAGGTGTCGTCCATCCGGAAGGTCCAGTTGCCCTGTGAGAAGAAAATGTTGTGCACCAAGGTGAAGAACTCTTCCCAGGCCACCACGGCGGCTGCCAGCAGCGCTGCAATCACGGCAAGCGTCACCACGGCTCCGGCAAACAGTGCGCGCCTGATCCCCCCGGGGCACCGGCGGGCCAGGTAGACGGCTCCCGCAATGCTCAGGAGCGCCATGCCGGCCGCGGTGAGGAAGGCCACCATCAGGACCGCCTTGACGTCGGCCATGTGGGACACTTCCGTGGCGAGGTACAGGGGTTCTCCCCGAGGCGTCACCAGCTCTCCCAGGTAGCGCGGGGAGGAAAAGTTCAACAGGTAGTCCACCGCGTAGGAGCCGTAGGTCATCCGGTCCTCGGTGGTAAACCCGAAGCTGTCGGCCGGGAAGCCCGGCCGGTGGTACTCGACCCAGAGAAAAACGGGCGTGGCGACGGCCCGGATTGCGGCGGCAAGCAGCATCACCGGGAAGAAAGCCGCGATGGCGACCTGGATGATGCGCGCCAGCACAGGCTTCGCGGCAGCAGCACGCTCACGCTCGGTGTGGCGGCGGCGGGCCTCTTCCTCCGAAATGCCCGGCACATCGGCTGGCTGATCCTGCGCTGCGGGGCCCGTGGAAACCGGTTCCCCGTCCGCCGGCCCGTACCAGGGGCCGCCCTCTGCTTCGGTATCCTTCGGGCGGTCCCGGACCGGGCCGGAGGCAGCCTCCGCATCGGGAAGGCCGGATCCCTGTTCCGCCGGGTCTGCCGTGCCCTCGCCGGTGGGTGCCTGCTCGTAACGGCTGAGGTTGGGCATGGTGCTCGCAGCCCGCATGGGCAGCTTGCTGCGCTGGGCCACCGAAGGATGACCGCCGGGAACCTCGTCCCGGGCGGCCGGCGCAGCCGCGGTGACGGGTTCAGCCGGCGCCGGTGACGCCGGCTGCCCGGACTCGTCCGAGCCTGGCGCCGGGGTGGAAGCTGGGGTTGGAGCCCGGCCAGCTTCTTCAGCCGGGGCTGCGGCTTCAGGCGGAGTTGCGGATTCAGCCGGGGTTGGGGCTGCAGCCGGGGTTGGAGCTGCAGCCGGGGTTGGAGCTTCAGCGGGATCCGCGGCAGGAGTCCTGCCGTCCGCGTCCTGACTGCCTCTGGAACTCTCCGCTCCCGTCAGCCCGGCAAATTCCGCGTCCCACGCATCGTGCTCGGCAGGCACATAATCCGCTGCACGCCGGCGCTCAGCGGTACCCTCGGCGTGGCTGCCGCTGACGATCGTCTCGCTCGCGTCGCTGGGGCCGGCGTCGTTCCCGTTAGTGGGCGCACCTAAAGGTGCGCGTTCCGTCGTGGGGTCTTGGTCCTGGCTTGCCACTGCTTCGTCTCTCATCCCAATCCTGTATGAAGTCACCGGTGGTGGGGGCTCCGGCTTCGTCCTCTTTAGACCCTACCGGGGACGGCACCCGGTTTACGGGTGCCACCCCGAACCATGCCGGGTCACTGGACCGGCTGCCGGTTTCAGGCGGCCCGGACCGATGCTTCCCCTGCATCGCGTGCCAGCAGGTCGCCCCGGTAACCTGCCTGGCAGGCACGTTTGCCCAGGATGAGGGTGTAGGCCCAGTAGGCAGCGAAAACGGCTGCACCAATGCCGATCCGCAGCCAGGCGGGCAGGCCGCTGGGCGTGACGAACCCTTCCACGAGTCCGGAAATGAACAGGACCACTACCAGGCCCAGCGCCACGGTCATCAGCGAACGGCCTTCCTGGGCCAGCGCCGTCATCCGGGTCCTGGGTCCCGGCGAGACCAGCGCCCAGAAGATTTGGAGACCCGCTGCCGCTGCCACGAAGATGGCCGTCAGTTCCATAAACCCGTGGGGAAGGATGTAGGTAAAGAACACGTCGAGCTGTCCAAAGGAGGCCATCATCCCGCCGGCCGTCCCCACCCCGATGGCGTTTTGGTACAGGATGTACGGTCCCCAGATTCCGGTAACGCCGAAAGCAACGGCCTGCAGCGCAATCCAGGCGTTGTTAGTCCAGACCATGCCGGCGAAGGATGCAGCGGGATTCTCCGAGTAATAGTTCACGAAGTCCGACTCCACGTACCGGAGCAGCTCGGCATCGGTGCCCATCGCCGCCAGCACGCCCGGGGTGTTCACTACCCAGGCTCCCGCCAGCCACGCCACTGCCGTGAACAGCACTCCGACGGCGACCGTGAGCCAGCGGACCCGGTAGAACGCGGCGGGCAGGGAGTAGACGAAGAACCCGGCGAGGTCTTCGAAGAAGTTGGAACGGGCACCGGTAAACCGTGTCCGGGCCCGTGAGAGCCGCATGGACAGGGAGGCAGAAAGTGCGCCTTCGGGGGCGACGGAACGGATGACGGACAGATGCGTCGACGCGCGCTGGTAGAGCTGCAGCAGTTCATCCGCTTCGGCTCCGGTCAACCGGCGGCGGGAGGTCAGTTCGTCAAGCCGCTCCCAGTCATCCCGGTGCACTGCGGCGAAGGCATCCATATCCACCTCTTCACCCTAGCGCTACGCCCGGCCGCCCGGCCTCCGCGCCGCGGCAGGACCCGCCGCGGCAGGACCGGGCGGAGGGACGCGGCAGGACCGGGCACCGGGACCTTCCGCAGAATGCCCGGGAGAGTCGGTAAAGTAGGTCCGGACCAAGCAGCCGGCAGCGCCGGGCGCAGTCCCGGATGGAGCGAACCGAACGTGAGGCAGGCATGAGCACGGTAGTGACCGGTGAGGCCGTAGTCCTTGAGCTCCGCCCCGCCTCGTTCGCAGCCCGGGCGCTGGGCACCATCATCGACGTCACCGCGCAGCTGCTGCTGCTGGTGCTTCTGTTTTTCCTGGTCGGAAACGCGCTGGACGGAACACTGGATGACGCCCTGACCCGCACCCTCCTACTGGTCTCCGTTGTGCTCATCTTCCTGATCCTGCCCGTCACCGTTGAGACGCTATCGCGTGGCAAGTCCCTGGGAAAGCTGATCATGGGCCTGCGGATCGTGCGTGATGACGGCGGCGCGGTGCGGTTCCGCCAGGCCTTTACCCGCGGCATCCTCGCGGTGCTGGAAATCTACATGCTTGCGGGATCCCTGGCCTTCGTGACAGCCGTTTTCAACGAAAAGTCCAAGCGGCTCGGCGACATGCTTGCCGGAACTTACGCGTTGCGCGAGAGGGTCAAGGCAGAAATCCCGCCCGTCGTGGTGATGCCCCCGGAACTGGCGCCGTGGGCACAGCTGGCGGACATTGGCCGGCTGCCGGATCCCCTCTCCCGCAGGGTGTCCCGCTTCCTCGCACAGTCGCTGCGGATGACTCCCCATGCCCGCGCTTCCCTCGGTGAATCACTGGCAACCGAGGTATCTGCCTACGTCTCTCCCCCGCCCCCGGCGGGCACGCTGCCGGAAAACTATCTGCGCGCTGTGATGGTGCAGCGCCGCGAACGTGACTTCGCACGGCTAAGCGCGCAGCGCGAACGGACCGGCACGCTGGGCTCCCGGCTGCACCGGCTGCCGTTCGAAGACCGGTAGTACCTGGGCAGACAAAACACCGGAGGCGCCGCGGAAAACCGCAGCGCCTCCAATAATGTGTTTGCCTCCGGACCGGAGCGGTCCGTTAGTTAGTAGCGGTAGTGATCCGGCTTGTAGGGTCCGGCTACGTCCACGCCAAGGTACTCTGCCTGGCTCTTGGAAAGCTCACTCAGTTCCACGCCCAGGGCATCAAGGTGCAGGCGGGCGACCTTCTCGTCCAGGATCTTGGGCAGCACGTACACCTGGTTGGCGTACTCCGGGGATCCGTCTTCCTTTTCTTGGCCGAACTTGGTGAACAGTTCGACCTGCGCGATGGTCTGGTTCGCGAAGGAGTTGGACATCACGAAGGACGGGTGCCCGGTGGCGTTGCCCAGGTTCAGCAGGCGTCCCTCGGAGAGCACAATGATGCTCCGCTGGGTTTCAGTGCCCTCGTCGAAGATCCATTCGTGGACCTGCGGCTTGATTTCGACCTTGCGGATCCCGGGGACCCGGGCCAGGCCGGCCATGTCGATTTCGTTGTCGAAGTGGCCAACGTTGCCCACGATCGCCTGGTGCTTCATCTGCGCCATGTGGGAGGCCATGATGATGTCCTTGTTGCCCGTGGTGGTGATGAAAATGTCCCCCTGGCCCACCACTGACTCCAGGCGTGCCACCTGGTACCCGTCCATGGCTGCCTGGAGCGCGCAGATCGGGTCGATTTCCGTAACAATCACGCGGGCACCCTGGCCGCGCAGCGCTTCTGCGGCACCCTTGCCGACGTCGCCGTAGCCGCAGACGACGGCGACCTTGCCGCCGATCAGTGTGTCGGTGGCACGGTTCAGGCCGTCCGGGAGTGAGTGGCGGATGCCGTACTTGTTGTCGAACTTGGACTTGGTGACCGAGTCATTGACGTTGATGGCCGGGAAAAGAAGCTGGCCGTCAGCGGCCAGCTGGTAGAGCCGCAGCACGCCGGTCGTGGTTTCTTCGGTGACGCCGCGGATGCCCTTGGCGATTTCCGTCCACTTTCCGGGAGCCTCGGCCAGGGACCGGCGGAGGGTGTCCAGGATGACGGTGTACTCGTAGGAGTAGTCAGGGTCGTCTTCGGCCGGGTTGGCAGGCACAACACCCGCAGCTTCGAACTCGACGCCTTTGTGGAGCAGGAGGGTGGCGTCGCCGCCGTCGTCCAGGATCATGTTCGGGCCGCCGGAACCTTCCGGCCAGGTGAGGATCTGCTCGGCCGTCCACCAATAGTCCTCGAGGGTTTCGTTCTTCCAGGCGAAGACGGGCACGCCCTGCGGGTCCTCGGGCGTGCCGTTGCCAACGACGACGGCTGCGGCTGCTTCGTCCTGGGTGGAAAAGATGTTGCAGGAGGCCCAGCGGACCTCGGCGCCGAGCGCCGTCAGGGTCTCGATCAGGACAGCCGTCTGAACGGTCATGTGCAGGGAACCGGCAATGCGGGCCCCGGCGAGCGGCTGGCTGGGTCCGAACTCGCGCCGCAGCGCCATCAGGCCGGGCATCTCGTGCTCGGCCAGGCGGATCTGGTGGCGGCCCGCTTCAGCGAGGGACAGGTCGGCGACCTTGTAATCGATGCTCACGGGTGCAGCTCCTCAGTTCCGGTGGTGTTGTCAGCGGAGGCTTTCGCAGCGTGGGGCAGCAGGACGGGAATGCCCTCCTCGATGCCGTAGCGCACGGGTTTGCCGTCGGGTCCGGGAGCGGTGGACACCAGCTCGTCACCGGAGCGCTGCAGGGGGGAATGGGTCTGCGGGCACCGCAGGACATTCAGGAGGTCGGCGGTCAGGTTAGCCATGAATACAGCACTTCCTTGCGAAACGGTTGGTTGCACCGGCCGCGTAACGTCACCGGCAGATGGGTCCCAGCCTATCGCGTGAAGGTTCCCGAAACCGAAGTCAGCTCTGTTCGGTGACTTGTTCGCGCAGCACACGCAGGTGGGAACGGCGTGTTCCCAGCTCTGCCGGGGGTTCAAGCGCGTGTTTTCCACTGCGCCTGGTCTGTTCGGGCTCAGGAGCCGGTTCTTCGGCTTCCGCCTCGCGCACGGCATCCACCAGCGCGGAAAGCTCATCCGGGCCGGGGGTGCGGGGCTGGCTGCCGTATTCCAGCCGGAGTACTTCCCATCCCCGGGGCGCGGTAAGCCGCTGTGCATGCAGCTCGCACAGGTCATAGCAGTGGGGTTCGGCATACGTTGCCAACGGACCCAGTACGGCCGTCGAATCGGCGTACACGTACGTCAATGTTGCGACGGCGGCCCGCCGGCACGCTGATCGTGAACAAAGACGTAAGGATCCCACGGAGGAATACTCTACCCCGGCAGGACCTGCGCGGGCGCAGCCACGCCGCGGCGGGCAGGCACTTTCCCTCCCCGCCCGACAGTCTCTCCCCCGGCGCGGTGCGCCGGGCTAGAGTGGTTCCATGCCTGAAGGATCGTCCTGCCGGATACGGCTGGAGAGCGGATCCGGTGCTGGGTCTCCGGATCCGGTTTATCCGCGCCCGTTCCGCAGCCGCCGCCGCAACCGCCATGGACGCGGCCTGCGCGGCGAGCTCCTGCCCGCCCACCTGGCGGGTTCGCGCACCCGCGCGGAACGCTTTGACGAGTGGGTGATGGAATCTGCACAGCGCCTTGAGCGGCTGTGGGGCGAGGACATCCAGTCCTACCAGTTCGTGGTCCAGGAAATACCGGAGGGGCTTGAAGAACTGCTCCGCCGGGGCGGCTCCATTCCGCTGGCGGCAGCTGCCCCCGGAAACGGTCCCAAGCCGCCCGTGATCACCATCTACCGCCGGCCGGTCGAGTCGACTGCGCGCGGGCTGGTACCGGTCAGCGAACTGATCCACGACGTCGTGGTGGAACAGCTCGCGTCGCTGATGAACATGGACCCGGAAACCATCGATCCGACCTACGGCCGTTTCCGGCCGCTCTAGGCGGCCCGAACAGGCAGCGGTTCCCAGTACCGGAGACTAGTACCCGAGGCCAACCTGCGCGGTCCGGCTGCCGGCGCTTCCGGCAGGCAGCGGCAGGACGGAGATGCCGGGACCTTCTCCGGTAACCAGCTGGGCTCCGTAGACTGCCTCGCCCACGGCACTGACCAGCACACCGGAGAGCTCTCCGGAACCGATGTCCTTTGCTGTGAGGCTCAGCGTGCGTCCGGCCGGAACGGCCACCGCTTTTTCCTGCTGGAGCACCCCGTCTTTTCCGACCGCCCGCACCCGGATTTCGGCGGGTCCGTCCGGAGCGGTGAAGACCAGTGCCGAGCCGCCGCCGGGAGCGGCGACGGCCAGGTGTTCGCTTCCCAGCCGTGTGTCCGCCGGAGCGACAGCCAGGTCAATGCGTTCGTCCGGCTCAGTGCCGCGGCTGAAGACCGCTGCGGCGGCAACTGCCACATCGGCGGTCAGATCCAGCGAGTACGTTCCCGCGGGCAGGTCTGCCAGCGGGATCCGGCCTGCCGTTCCGGCCGGCACGCTGAAGACGCCCCCGCCCGGGATCTGCACTTCGCCCTTCGGTCCAAAGACCCGCAAATGGACCGCGGCGTCCGTGGTTCCCGGGACGGCCACAGTCAGGAACGGCCGTACTGACCCGTGCCCGTCCTGTTCCGCCAGCTCCTTGATGGTGTCCGGGGACTGGAGATCGACGCCGGTGATGACCTGCCGCGGCGCCGGCGCCGCGGTGGGCTCGATAATCTCCACGCCGCCGGGCGTCAGTCCGCGCAGGATGCTCTGTTCGACAACGGCGGTCACCGGGCCGCCCGAGCTGCGGACGCGGACAGCGAGGGACTCCTCGTTGGCAGCGAAGCCGGCCAGCACAAGGGAGCGGCTTTCACCGGGCGCGACGACGATGCCGCGGCTGCCGGCGGCTTCGATCCGGCCTTTGGCGCCATGCAGCTCCAGGTCGACCGTGGAGGGTGTCACCGACGGATTGGTCAGGCGCAGGACTGCGGTTGCACCGACGGTTGTGCCGGCTCCGACCAGCCACATGTCATTTTCCGCCACTTGGCAGTTGGCTGCCGCCAGGCCGGCCAGGTCGCCGTCGTTCGCCGTGTACCCGAGTACGGCGTTTGCCGCGGCCTGCTCCTTGCCGCTGGGTTCTGCCTTCAGCACCGTGGCTTCGGCGGCCGGCGCGTTGGAGATGACTCCGCCAAACCGTGAACCGGTCAGCGGAACCTCGCTTCCGGCGTCGATCCCGGCCACTCGTTCGCCCTCAGCCAGCGTGCCCAGCTGCGCTGCCGGCAGCGTCGACCCGGTTCCTCCCAGGACGACGGCGTTGACCGTTGTGGTTGCCGACTCCGACACCGGGTTGTAGTCCGCATCGGTGCCGCCGGCGTTGCCCGCCAGGAGGCGCAGCGGTTCGGGGCAGACGGCAGTCAGCGCTCCGGCCGGAACTTCCGTGGCCGGCGGCTGCACCGTCAGGCTTGATCCCGGCGGCGCGGCTATCGCTGCAGCGGTCACCAGCGCACCGGCAGCTCCCAGCAGGACGACGCCGGAAACGACGGTGTAGGCCGTGGTGCGGCGGGCCTGTCGGCGGCTGCGTGCTGCGGACCGCGAGGCTTCTCCGGAGATCGGCATCAGCGGACTCCTTCTGTGGAACTCTTCGATGGGGCGCTCTCGGAAGCCTTGTCCGGACTGTCCGTCCTGGACTGCGCGGCAGGCTGCTTCGGCTTTTCGGGCCGGAGCCTGCGGACCCGGCTGCGTTTCTTCTCCGGTCTCGGCTTGGCCACGCTGCGGCGGCCGGGCTGGCCCGGCGGTACGGGTTCGCCGGCAGTGCCGGGTTCATCCGCCGAAGCACCGGTGTCCTCCGCCTCCGCGTTGTTGTGGCTGCTTGGCACCCGCACAGGTCCTTGCTTGCCGGGCAGCCGCACCACCCCGGACCGCGCCGGGGTGGGGACGGCCAGGAGCAGAGTCAGGCCGAAGACGGCGATCTGGAGGATCTCCGTCCAGGGTTCCCAGGCGCTGCGGTAATCAACGCTGAGCCTGCCGCCGTCCGCGGGAAGCATGAAGGCCTGTGCCCACGAGTTGGTGGAAGCCGTCAGATTCCGGCCGTCAAGGTTTGCGTGCCATCCGGGATCAGCGCGTTCAGCCAGGACAAGCATCCGGCCCTCATCCCCTGCCGGAATGTCCGTGCTGACCGCAGCCGGCCCCGAGGGGACCAATGCGACCGTCCGGCCGGAGGCATCCAGGATGCGGGCTCTGGCTGTCTGTCCGGCTGCAGCCTCGGTTCCTTCGGCGTCCAGTGCTCCCGTCACGCGCCATAGCCAGCCGGAGTCCGTTTCCCCTACAGCAGTCAGGCCGGGAACGGCGTCCATGCGGTCCGCCAGGAGTTGGGCCGCAGTATCGGAGGTCTGCAGGACGATGAAACCGACGCCCAGCCGGGCCAGCTCAGGCCTGGGGTCCACGCCAGTGCCGGCCGTAATGACGGCGACAGCCCTGCGGAGCTCCGAGGTCGCCTCGTCGTCGGCCGCCAGCGACTCGCGCCCGGGCTCACCTTGGACTCCCCTTGCCGCATAGGCAGCGTTCAATCCGTCCAGGGTGCTCCCCCCGGAGCGCATGAGTGTTGCCGTGACGTCACCGCCCTCCCCGGTTCTCAGCACCAGCGAGCGGGTTTGGTCGGGGCTGTTGCCGCGGTCGGCAGCGGTGGCGGGAAGGGTCCGCGGTTCGGTCGCCCGGATGGCCGGCCTGGTGCCGGGCTGGGCTCCGCCGGTCCCGGCATCCGCGGCGGTTCCCGTTGTCTGCGGGATAACCCAGGCGGCAAGGCTTGCCGCCGGTCCGGCAGCGAGGAGCACGCCGGCGGCGACTGCCAGGGCAGTGACGGGCCGGCTCACGCTCCCGCTCGGGGACGTGCGTGCAGCAAGCAAGGCGTCCATGGCCACCAGCGCGGCGCAGAGCTGCGCGAAGAGGGCTGCCGAAATGAGCGGGGCGGGATAGGGCGTCACCAGCGCAGTGGCGGAGCTGCCCGTGGCAAGGTAGGCGCTGGCTCCGGCCAGGGCCAGGGCCGCGAGGCTGAGCACCCAGGCCAGGCGTACGACGCCGGTGCGGTGCCTGGTGAACAGGCCCGCCGCGGCGACTATGATCACCGGCGCACCGATGATCAGCGCCAGGACCAGGGCCCATGGCCCCGGAGGAAGGAAGTCCAGTGCGGGCACGGGATCCGCCGCGTCGAACGCGGCCGGGTAGCCCAGTACCTGCTGCCACAGGGCCGCAGGCGTGAAAGCCAGCGGAACACCGGGATCAGCGGCGGCAGCGCGCAGGTTTCCTGCCGCGGAAAGCACGACCGGAAGCAGCAGCGCAGCCGGCGGCAGCAGCGACCACCACAGGGTGCGCGCCCGGGACCGCAGGCGCACCGAAAGAATCAGCACGGTCAGTGCGCCGAGAACCAGGAGCAGCGGAGCGCTGGCCGTCAGCACGGCAAGGAGAAGCCCTGCGGCGGCAGCGGCTGTCCAGGACGGAGTTCCATGGACACCCGGTTTGCGCGGCGAAACACCCTCGTGGGCCATGTTCGGCTCGCTCGTGCCCGCGCCGACTGCCCGGGCCATGGCCAGGACCGTCACCGGAAGCACAATGTGGGCGATCACGGACCCGAGGCGGCCTTCACCCAGCGCAGCCTGCAGCGCAGGCACTGTCCCCCAGAACAACGCAGCCCAGAACCGCAGTCCGCTGCGGCGGGTCAGGACACCTGAAGCGAACCACGCGCTGAGCCCGGCAAGGGGCATCGCCAGGAAGACCAGCACCACCACGGCAGCGTTGGGATTTCCCAGTCCGGCCGCGCCCAGGAGCCACAGCACGTAGTCGAAGGGATCACCGTGACCGGGATAGCCCGCACCAACTTCGGCCCACCAGCCGCTGGCGTTGGCCCAGATCCCGCCCAGTGTTCCCGAGAGCGGGAGCAGCGCACCGCCGGTGAGCGCCGGCGCCCCCAGGAACCGGTACAGCCCGGCCATGGAAAGGGCGCCGAGCAGGACGACTGCGGCAAGTGCCCCGGCACCAACCCAGCTGCGTCCGGCGGCGAGGGATGTGAAGTCATCGTGCGCATCGCCGCTCGGTTCGTACGTTTCCGTGGGGGTGCGGTGCAGGGAATTGGCCTTGGCGGCTGCATCGGCCTCATGGACTGACCGGCGGTGCTCCCGGACTTCCCGGGGCCCGGTAACCAGGGCGCGGACCGCACTCCGGGGCCGTTTCCGCGTTGCAGCGGCTTTCCGCCGTCCCCGGTACAGGTCGACGGGGCGCAGGACGCCGGCAATGCTGGAGAGCAGGGAATTGGCGGCGTAGCCGGGATCCTTGGCGAGCATGCCGAGGAAGAACCTTCCAAAGCCGCCCAGGACAGCTCCCACTGCCAGGAAGGGGATCTGCCATCCCGGTGCATGCTTGAGGCGCAGGTAGATTTCCGCCTTGCGCGCAGCGCGGGCGGTGGCAGCAGTGTTGGGCCGGTTTCCGGCATGCCGGACCCTTGCCGACGGGACGACCACCACGCGGTTGCCGGCAAGCCGGTTCCGCCAGCAAAGATCAATGTCGTCGCCGGTTCCCGGCAGTCCTGGATCGAAGCCGCCCAGCGCGTCCCAGACATCGCGGCGGATCAGCATTCCGGCGGAGTTCACGGCGAAGATGTCGCTGCGCGAGTCGTACTGGCCCTGGTCCAGCTCGTCGACATCCACCATGGTCACGCGCTCAGCCCAGCGGCTGACGGAAACGCCAACGTCGATGAGTTTGCGGGGATTCTCCCAGTCAACCTGCTTGGTGCCCGCAATCGTCACCGATGGGGCCAGCTCGACGGCGCGGAGGAGTTCCGCGAGGGCCGTGGGATCGGGGGCGGAGTCATCATGCAGGAGCCAGAGCCACTCCACGCTGTCATCGGCCGGGCCGGAGCGGGCGGGCAGCTGGGCCAGCCCCGTCTTGACCGCGGCACCGAATCCGGCACGCGCAGGCGCGCCCGTGACTGGGCTCCCTACGGGAAGCCCCAGCTGGAGCAGGGAGGCCGATGCGTCAGTGGACCCGACGTCGACACCAATACAGGCATCTGCCGGCCGGGTCTGGGCCTTGAGGGCGGAAAGAGTTTCGGGGAGGTACTCGGCTCCGTTGTGGGCAACCACAACGGCGCATACTCGGACGTGCGAAAGAATTAGACTGCCTGCTTTCGAAGGCGCCGGCGTTCCCGCTCGGACAAACCGCCCCAGATTCCAAAGCGCTCGTCATTGGAGAGTGCGTATTCCAGGCACTGGGAACGGACGTTGCATGCGGCGCAGACTTTTTTGGCATCGCGGGTGGAACCGCCCTTTTCAGGGAAGAACGCTTCCGGGTCCGTCTGGGCGCACAGTGCATCAGCCTGCCAGCCCAGGTCGCCTTCGTCGGCGTAGGAATCCCCAAAGCCGGGAAGCCCAATCCAGATCTTGCGTTCCTCGGTCTCTGCCGGTGCCGGGAAAAGCGAGATGGGCGGATCAAGGAGATCAGCGGGATCGGGCGCTTCCTCTCCCCCGGCCAAAGCCTCGTGGGCGGCGAGGAAGGCCGTTGCGGCGTCCTCAAGGCTGGCAGCACCTTCCCGGTAGCGGTCGGCCGCTTCCGGATCCGCGGGGTCGACATACCAGTCGACGGGTACGCCCCGAGAGCCGTAGCTGGCCGAAGCCTGCGCGGCGATGTCCGTCCGGTCCTGCATTTTGTCTGCTTGCCCCATGGAGTCCTCCCGGTGTAAATGCCCCAGCAGCGGATATCTGGATTCACACAGGCGACAATCAGCCTGCTGTGAACGCATGTCGGTCATGGTTTGCTGGAACAAATCCGTTCCCTAATTACACGCGTGTAATACGTCCCCGTCAAGCTGTTTCGGCATCCTATAGAGTCGGAGGCGTCCGGCGTCGGCGCGCCACGCCGTAAATTTGCGCAGGGCTGCCCCTCTGCAGCCCGCCGGAATCCACCAGCACGCCTCACCGAAAGCCAAAGCCATGACGGAAAACCCGGTCCCATCCATACTGTCCACGCTCCGGACTGAGCAGGCTACCTCACCTGCGCTGATCTGGTACGGACCTAACCACGAACGGATTGAGCTCTCCGGGAAGGTCCTGGACAACTGGGTTGCCAAGACCTCGAACTTCCTGGTGGAGGAACTGGACGCTGAACCGGGGACCACTGTCCAGCTTGAACTGCCCGTGCATTGGAAGACCCTTGTATGGGCTCTCTCCGCCTGGCAGACCGGCTGCTCAATTGCCTTATCGGCCGTCGACGGTGCACAGGTAAGGGTTACGTCGGAGGAACCTGCTTCGCGTTCGGCAGGCGAAGTTGTGGTTGCGGCGGCTCTCCCGGCCCTGGCCATGTCCTGGCCGGGGCAGCTCCCGGCCGGAGCGGTCGATTACGCGGCCGAAGTCCGCGCCTACGCTGACACTTACGCCGGTGAGGAATACCGGGACTCCCCCGCGGTGGCTGTGGCTGCCGGGGCCGAACCGGGCACGGCGTTCACTGATCTTTTGGCACGGCATGCCCCCGAGGGTGCCGGCTCCGGCCACCAGGTGCTCCTGGCACCCGCAGAAGCCGGCATGTCCGGCGTCCTGGCTGCCGCCCTGGGCGTGTGGGCGTCGGGAGGCACCCTGGTGCTGCTGGGCGAGGGTGTGCAGTCCACTGAACGCCTGATGGCCGCTGAAAGGGTTACTGCTCGGCTTGGGGCTTGAGCGGCTTGCCCGGCTCTGCGACTGACTGGGAGCGCGGCCTGGCCTGCTCCGGTACCGGCTCGGCGGGCTGCCGCTCCGGATGGAGGGTCAGCTCCATGGCGTCCTCCACCGCTTTGTCCGCCGGGACGGCGTTGAAGACCCAGTAGCGGTAGGCCAGGAACCTGACGATTGTCGCTACGCCGATTCCGACAACGCCTGCCAGGAACAGGGTTCCGTTGTCCGTGATGCCCATCGGGTAGCGGGCAATCCAGGTGAACCCGGTGGAAATAAAGATGCCCACGCCGTTGATCAGGATGAATTGGGTGAACTCCTTCGCCACATTCGTCTGCCGGCGGTGGCGGAAGGTCCACCAGCGGTTCGCCACCCAGGAAAAGAGGGTCGCGATAGTGGCACCGGCGAACCGCGCCTTGGCGGGACTGCCTTCCATGATGGAGTGCATGAAGAACCACGTCAGGCCGTTATCCACCACGAACGCGACCGCGCCCACGGTGCCGAATTTCGCCACTTCACGCCAGAAGGCGGACGCGAGCGACCTGAGCCAGGAAATAAAACGTGTGATCATGACCCTCCGCGGCCAGTAGTGCCCGAAAAATGATTCCTGTCCGGGCGGGGCTATCCCCGTGCGCTGGCACGGCGGAAAGACCATAGTTTACCCGCTGATGATGGGAACTGGCCGGGAGGGGTGCCCGGAACCGCTGACACGGAGCGGGAATGGGCCCCGCTTTCGGTAACCTGTAGAGGTGAGATTTCCAATAATCGGCGTTGTCGGCGGCGGCCAGCTGGCCCGGATGATGGCCCCGGCGGCCACTGAGCTCGGGTTTGAACTGCGTGTCCTGGCCGAAGCACCAGACGTTTCCGCTGTTCCCGCAGTCTCCCGCTCCGTCGTCGGCGATTACACCGACTACGCCCAGCTGCTCGAGTTCGCCAAGGACGTGGACGTCCTGACGTTTGACCACGAGCACGTTCCCGGAGAGCACCTGCGGGCGCTGCTGGCGGAGGGCGTCAACGTCCAGCCCGGCCCGGACGCCCTGCTCCATGCCCAGGACAAACTGGTGATGCGTGCTGCAGTGGACCGGCTGGGCCTGCCCAACCCGCGCTGGGCCGCCGTATCAAGCGTCGCGGACCTGGTTGACTTCGGTAAGGCCGCTGGCTGGCCCGTAGTACTGAAGACCCCGCGCGGCGGTTATGACGGCAAGGGCGTCCGGATCATCGACGATGCCGCGGCAGCCGCCGAAGCCGCAGACTGGTTCACCGGCCCGGCCCTGCTGGCTGAAGAGAAGGTCCCGTTCACCCGCGAGCTGTCCGCCCTGATCGCCCGCACACCGGGCGGCCAAAGCGCTGCCTGGCCCGTGGTGCATTCCATCCAGGTAGACGGAGTCTGCGACGAGGTCATTGCACCGGCTCAGGACCTGGATCCCGACACTGCAGCCGCAGCGGCCGCCGCAGCGCTGCGGATCGCGGACGAACTTGGTGTCACCGGCGTGATGGCCGCAGAACTGTTTGAAACGCCCGGCCGCGGCGTCGGGTTCCTGTTCAATGAACTGGCGATGCGGCCGCATAACTCCGGGCACTGGACCATGGACGGATCCGTCACGGGCCAGTTCGAACAGCACCTGCGCGCAGTCCTTGACCTCCCGCTGGGCAGCACCGGGCTCCTTGGCGAAGTCGTGGTCATGAAGAACTTCCTGGGCGGAGACAACCCGGATCTGTTCAAGGGCACGCGGGCAGCGATGGCCGCCGTTCCTGCCGCGAAGGTCCATAATTACGGGAAGTCGGTCCGGCCCGGCCGGAAGATCGGACACGTCAACGTGGTCGGCGCGGAGGTCTCGGATCTTCCATCCGTGCGCAGCAGCGCAGAACTGGCAGCCGCCATTATCCGGGACGGCCGGGAACCTATCGAGGAGAAGGCATGAGCACCGCCAAAACGCCGCTGGTCGGCCTGGTCATGGGGTCTGATTCAGACTGGCCGGTCATGGACGCTGCCGCAGCGGCACTGGCGGAATTCGGCATTCCGTATGAGGCCGACGTCGTCTCCGCGCACCGGATGCCGGAGGAAATGATCGCGTACGGCAAGGAAGCACACCGCCGCGGCCTGCGCGTGATCATCGCAGGTGCCGGCGGCGCCGCCCACCTGCCCGGAATGCTTGCTGCCGTGACGCCGCTGCCCGTCATCGGTGTCCCCGTTCCGCTCAAATACCTCGACGGCATGGACTCCCTGCTGTCCATCGTCCAGATGCCCGCGGGCGTCCCGGTAGCCACCGTGTCGATCGGCGGGGCCCGCAACGCAGGGCTTCTGGCCGTCCGCATACTGGCGGCGGGTACCGATCCCCTGGCCGCAAGGCTGCAGGAGCAGCTGATCGATTTCGCCGGCGAGCTTCGCCAGACCGCGATGGCCAAGGGCGCCCGCCTGCGGACCTCTGTCCCGGAAAACGCGTAGGCAGCGCGGATGGCCAGGACAGGCACCGGAGCTCCCGGACTCCTTTACACGGATCCGGTGCGCTACCCGCAATCCGCCTCTCCCCAGGTACGCACCAAGCGCGCGTTCCTGCTGCTGTTCCTGACCCTGGTTCTGCCTGGTTCGGCTCAGATCGTGGCCGGCGACCGCCGGCTGGGACGGCGTGCACTGCAGGTGACCTTCATGGTCTGGGCCGCGGTGATCGCGGTCCTGGTCCTGGCCCTGACCAACCGCATCCTGCTGGTGAACATCTTCACCAACGGATGGGCGTCTTTCCTGATCATGGCCGTCCTGGCGCTGCTCGCCGCCGGCTGGGCCTTCCTCTTCCTGAACACTTTCCGGATCATCCGCCCTCCCCTGCTCCAGCGGAACGTCCGTCCGGCAGTAGCGGGTGCTCTGGCGGTGCTGATGGTCGTCACCAGCGGCGGACTGGCGTACGGCGCCTGGCTGCTCAACGTCAGCCGCCAGACGTTCGGCACTATCTTCGCTTCGGGCCCGGCACTGGATCCCGTGGACGGCCGCTACAACTTCCTGCTGATGGGCGGAGACGCCGGGGCGGACCGCACCGGCCTCCGGCCGGACAGCATGTCCGTTTTCAGTGTCGACGCCGACACCGGCCAGATCGTCACTTTCGGCCTGCCCCGCAACTTTCAGAATGCCCTGTTCACGGAGGACTCCCCGCTTTGGCAGGTGTACCCGGAGGGGTACAACTGCGGCGACGAATGCATCCTGAACAGCCTGTACCAGGTCGTCACGGACAACTACTCCGATCTCTACCCCGGCTCCGCCGATCCCGGTGCCGAAGCCATGATGGACGCAGCCGGAGGCATCCTCGGCCTTGAAGTGCAGTCCTACGTCATCGTGGACATGGAAGGGTTCTCCACCCTGATCGATGCCATGGGCGGCGTGAAGATCAACGCCGGCGGCTGGGTTCCGATCACGGCGGCGGAAATCCCCGGCACCAACCTGCACTACCCGCCGGACGGCTGGATCGCGCCGGGCGTCCAGACCATGGACGGCTACACGGCCCTCTGGTACGCCCGGTCCCGCGAATTCGTGACGGACTATCACCGGATCGCCCGCCAGCAGTGCGTCCAGCAGGCCATGGTTGCCCAGCTCGACCCCACCACGCTGCTTACCAGGTTCCAGGCCATCGCCTCTGCGGGCGAGCAGGTCGTTCACACCGACATCCCGCAGGACGCCCTGGGCAGCTTCGTCGATCTGGCGCTGAAGTCCAAAAACCACGAAGTCCAGCGCATGACCATTGGCCCGCCCGATTTCGGCACGGCCGCCGAGAATTTCGTGACCTATCCGGACTTTAACCTCATTCACGCACGGGTGCAGGAAATGCTCTCAGCGACGGACGCGGCGGCGGAAGCCGCTGAGGCTGAAGCGACCAACGGGTCCGACGCCGAGGAAGCACCGGCAGAGGAAGCACCGGCGGTCCCGGAACAGGACACAGCCATCGGCGCAGAGACTCCTGCAGAAGCTCCAGCCGCTGAAGCGGGCCCCGAGGTCACCGAGGAGTACCTGCAGGAGCTTGCCCGGATCGGTGACACTGCCACGCTGGGTATGCTGCTGGACAACAACGGCGTGTGCAGCGCAGGCTGACTTCGAGAATCACAGTGCCGGGCTGCACCGGCCATCCGACAGCGTCCTGAGGAAGAACCATGTACCTGCTTGCCGGAACCCTCCGCCCGTATGCCTGGGGCTCCCGAACCGCCATGGCCGAGCTGTTCGGCCGCGATCCCAGCGGTGAACCGGAAGCGGAACTCTGGTTTGGTGCCCATCCGGGCGCTCCGTCACTCCTGGTGGAGTCCCCCGGCGGCTTTTCCACTCTGGACGAGCTGATCAGCAGCGACCCGGAAGCGACCCTGGGCCGCGAGAGCGTCGCACAGCATGGACCGGAACTGCCTTTCCTGGCGAAAGTCCTTGCTGCAGGGTCGCCGCTCTCCCTGCAGGTCCATCCCACGCAGGAACAGGCCCGGGCAGGCTTTGAATCCGAAGACGCTGCCGGGGTCGACCGGTCTGCAGCGGACCGCAACTACAAGGATCCCAACCACAAACCCGAGATGATCTTCGCCCTGAGCGACTTTGAGGCGCTGTGCGGCTTCCGTTCCCCGGAAGAAGCGGCACAGCTGTTCCGCGCCCTGGCGGCTCTCGTGGAGGCCTCCGGCCGCCCGGCCCCTGTCCTGCTGGTGGAAGCGGCGTCCGATCTTGAATCCGGCCGCCCCGAGGCGGAACGGCTGGAGAAGGTGTTCCGCCGCCTGATCGCCGGGGACGAGGATGTCAGGGACGCGGTGGCCACGGCAGCTGCAGCCCTCCGTTCGCTGGACGAAGGTGCCAGGGCCGGCCTGGATCCGGCGCTGGCAGGACTGGAAGTGCTCGACGGCTATTATCCCCAAGACCCCGGGGTCCTGATCTCCCTGCTTCTCAACCGGGTCTCATTGGCTCCCGGGGAGGCCATCTACCTGCCCGCCGGGAACGTGCATGCCTACCTCAGCGGGCTGGGCGTGGAAGTCATGGCTTCCTCGGACAATGTCCTGCGCGGAGGTTTGACGCCCAAGCACGTGGACATCCCGGAGCTGTTGCAGACCATCGATTTCCAGTCCCTGGGCATCCCGCGGGTGGAGGCCCACACCAGCGGCTTGGGCCAGGAAGTGTACCGGCCGCCGTTTAGCGAATTCGCGCTGCAGCGGCTGGAGCTGGTGCAGTCCGCCAACGGGGCGGAGAGCATGTCGGCCTCGGACGTGCCCGTACTCCAGAACGGGCCCACACTGGTCATTGCGCTCCGCGGCTCAGTGGTCCTGGACTCCCCGAAACAGGACCTGGTCCTGCACCCTGGAGACTGCGCCTTCATCCCGGCGGAGGAAGCCCCGGTGATCGCGAAGCTCGCCGCCCATTCAGCCCAGCACGACGACGGCGCCCTGGCCTTCGCCGTTACGGTCGGCGCCTCGGGCGCAGCCAACGTCCCGGACGAGCCCCAGCTGGACCTCTAGGGCGCCGTCCCCGCGGGCAGGGTCAGCGCCTTACCCGGGCGGCCACTGAGGAAGCCACCCCCCGGGCACGGCGCAGGGCCGTCTTGGCCAGCGGCAGCGCCGTCGTGAATACCGGATACAGCGGGGACAGCGGCTTGTCCCAGGTCCCGGCCAGCAGGTCTTCGTGCTGCGCCCAACCCGTCTTGAACTTGGACACGCCGTCGTTGAGCAGCCCGTTGAAGTCGTAGCGGGTGACTCCCCTGTCCTTCATTTCCCGGATGGCGAACCATTTGAGCGCATAGTTGGCCCGGAGGCGTTCGCCTTCTTCACTCATGCCGCCGTAGAGTTCGAAGGCAGTGTGTCCGCTGGCGGAGAGCCACAGGAAGGCCACGACGTCGTTTCCCTTGAACGCGGCGTAGACCGGTGAATCAGCCCCCAGGTTCTCGAAGATGTCCTGGTAGTACCGGTCCTCGTGGATGCCGAATCCGGCGCGTTCAGCGGTCTCCTTGTAGACGGCGAGGCACTGCGGGATCTCTGCGGCCGTCACGGCGCGGTAGTCCAGGTCCTCCCGGCCGGACTTGCGGATGTACTGCCGGTGCTTCTTGCTCATTCCGGCCAGCAGGTCCTCTTCGCTAAGCGTCAGGTCCAGGATCAGCGTTCGCGGAATGAGGATGGTGTTGGTGCTCCGCCGGAACCCTGCAGCCGGCAGTGCGGCGGTAGCTGGAGCAGCGTCGTCCCAGTCCGGCTCGATCGTCAGGGCCACTGCCCCGTGGTGTGCTTTGGCCCAGCCGGCGACGGCGTCGAGCATGGCGTTCTCCCGTCCCGGCTGCCCCTGCGGTCCGCGCGGAATGTAGGCCAGGGCCCGGAAGGGAAACGGCAGGGGCCGCAGCAGCAGCTGGGCGGTGCCCACTACCCCGGAGCCCTCGGAGAGCAGGAGCCGCTCCACACGCCAACCGTGATCAGCCTTGGTCTTCCCCCATCCCCACAGCTGCTGGGGATGACCGTTGAACTGGTTGACGTACTCGTTCCAGCGGGTGGGATCAGTACAGGGAGTAACGCTCAGTGTCATGACATCAAGCCTACGTGGAAGCCGGCACCGGGCTGGAACACGGCGGTTGCTATGCAGCTGGAACCGGCGGGGCGGTATATAGTAAGCAGGCTTTGCTAGGCTCGACTATGGCTACTTCGACCCCCAGCGCATCCAGTCCGTCGGAACCGTCTGCTGATGGCCGGACCGGCTTCGGCCGCCGGGACCTGATCCGCCAACTGACGGTGACCGCCTCCTTTATCCTCTGCATCATCGGCTCGGTGATCGGCGTCGGCGTCTTCGGCGGCACCCGCATCGCCGAAGCTGCAGGCGGGGCCCTCAGCGCCGATGCCACTTTCCTGGCACCGGCGAGTCCGGCCTTCTCCATCTGGTCCGTCATCTACACCGGCCTAGGCGCCTACACGGTCTACCAGTGGCTGCCCTCACAGCGATCGGCACCGCGGCAGCGCTCACTGGGCTGGCTCGTGGCCGTCTCCATGCTGCTGAACGCGGCCTGGATCCTCAGTGTGCAGGCGGGCTCAGTGCCGCTCTCCGTGGCCGTGATCGCCGCGCTGCTGGTCACTTTGGCCATCGTCTTCAAGCGGTACTCCCGCAGCCGTCCCGACAGCTGGCTCGGAGCCATAGTCGTCGACGGAACCCTGGGGCTCTATCTTGGCTGGGTCTGCGTGGCCATCTGCGCCAATATCGCCTCTGCCCTGACCGCCGGGGGCTTTGACGGGTTCGGCCTCGACCCGGTCCTCTGGGCGGGCATTGTGCTCGCGGCAGCTGCAGCCGTCGGGATCGGGCTGGCCGTGTACGGCCGCGGACGCCTGGCACCGGCCGCGGCTCTCGCCTGGGGCCTTTCCTGGATTGCGGTTTCCCGGGTCACCGGCGAACTGGTCTCGACGGCGACGGCGGTCCTGGCAGCGGCTGCGGCCGCGGTGGTGGTCATCGCGACGGTCGCGGCGCGGGTCGCCGCTGTCCGCCGCGGCTAGACCTTGCGGCAGGGCCGGAACACAGGAAGGGCGGGCCGGAAGACTCCGGCCCGCCC
The DNA here is from genome assembly GCF_023921125.1 of Arthrobacter caoxuetaonis. NCBI lineage: Bacteria > Bacillati > Actinomycetota > Actinomycetes > Micrococcales > Micrococcaceae > Arthrobacter > Arthrobacter caoxuetaonis. The sequence goes on along the minus strand of NZ_CP099466.1, from coordinate 1,029,548 downwards.
TTCCTGTATTGGTTCCTAGCGCAGGCGCGCGTAGGACTCCCACTTGTGTGACTGGTGCTCGCCGTCGACCACGCGGATGGTTCCGGACTTCGAGCGCATCACGATCGACTGGGTCAGCACGCGGTCCTTCTTGTAGCGCACGCCGCGGACCAGGTCACCGTCGGTGATGCCCGTCGCAGCGAAGTAGCAGTTGTCGCTGGTGACCAGGTCATTGGTGGAGAGCACGCGGTCAAGGTCATGCCCGGCGTCGATCGCCTTCTGCTTCTCCTCGTCCGAGGTCGGCCACAGCCGGCCCTGGATGACGCCGCCAAGGGTCTTCACGGCGCAGGCAGTGATGATGCCCTCGGGGGTTCCGCCGATGCCCATCAGCGCGTCGACGTCGGTGCCCTCGCGTGCAGCGGCGATGCCGCCGGCGACGTCGCCGTCCATCAGCATCCGGGTGCGGGCGCCGGCGTCGCGGATTTCCTGCACCAGCGGCTTGTGCCGGTCGCGCTCGAGGATCATGACGTTGAGCTGGTTGATCTTCTTGCCCTTGGCCTTGGCGATCAGGTGCAGGTTCTGTTTGACCGGGAGGCGCAGGTCCACCATGTCGGCGGCTTCGGGGCCGGTGACCAGCTTCTCCATGTAGAACACGGCGGAGGGGTCGAACATGGTGCCGCGCTCGGCAACTGCGAGCACGGCCAGGGCGTTGTTGATGCCCAGGGCGGTCAGGCGGGTTCCGTCGATCGGGTCGACGGCGACGTCGCACAGCGCACCCGTTCCGTCGCCAACATGCTCGCCGTTGTAGAGCATGGGTGCTTCGTCTTTTTCGCCCTCGCCGATGACAACCACGCCGTTGAAGTGGACCGTGGAGATCAGGGAGCGCATTGCGTCGACGGCAGCGCCGTCGGCGGCGTTCTTGTCACCGAAACCGACCCAGTGGCCGCCGGCGATCGCTGCGGCTTCGGTCACCCGGACCAGCTCGAGAGCCAGGTTCCGGTCCGGCTCGTCATCACCGACGGCCAGTGCGGGAGAAAGAGTTGAGTACTGGGCACCTTGGGACACGTTAACCTCATCTTCGAAATTCAGGCCCGCCCAGGACATGGTCCCGGACAGCGGCCTGCAGCTGATCCTTGATCCGATCATAGTCGCCGTGACACGGACCTCACCGCTGGAACGCTGTTTTGGGCCGCTTTCAGCTGCTCCCGTACCCCGGCGGCTTGGCCGTAAATAGGACTTGACCCCCCGGATAGGCGATTATGGAAGGGTGAGTGAGCAGCAGCCGGAGAATCCCGTAACCCCCACCTTGACCGCCAAGCAGGCCAAACGTGCCAACGCGAATGTCATTGGCATGCTCATTGCCACCGGGATCACGCTGGCAATCGTCCTCATACCGGTGCTCCTGAACCCGTATCAGAAGCCTCCGGTGCGGGACGTAGACGTCCAGGCCATCGCGGGCGAAGCTGCCGGCGACGCCGGGTACGATCCCCTGGCTCCCGATCTGCCCGAGGGCTGGACCGCCAATTACGCCCGCTGGGACTCGGGAGTCAACTCCGGCGTTCCCGCCTGGGAAGTGGGATATCTCACTCCCGATACCGAATTCATCCGCCTGACGCAGACCGCCGAAGCCAACCCGACCTGGATTTCGCAGACCACCCGGGACTCGCTCGTGGCCGGTGAGCGAACCGCCGGAGGAGCCGCGTGGCAGCTGCGGGACAGCGCCAACGGGGAAGCGCACCTGGTCACGGAGGTCGAGGGCATGACCGTCATCCTCAGCTCCGAAGCCGGCCTTGCCACCGTTGACGTCCTGGCCGAGGCCGTCCTCCAGGACCTCGCGGCCCCCTCCGGCAACTAGCAGCCGGACCGTTTCACCCGGCGGTAACAGAGCACCGGAGTGCCGCCTGAGCCTTATGGTGGAACGGTGACCGAATTGAACAGCCCCCTTAGCGCTCCGCTCACTCCAGCCCAGGCATGGCAGCGCCTCCGTGAAGGCAACGAACGTTTTGTCTCCGGCACCTCCCGGCATCCCAACCAGGACGCTCCCCGCCGCAGCTCACTGGTGAACGAACAGAATCCGTTCGCTGTGATCTTCGGCTGCTCCGACTCCAGGCTGGCGGCCGAAATCATCTTCGACCTCGGCCTCGGCGACGCCTTCGTGGTCCGCACGGCAGGACAGGTCACCGACGACGCCGTCCTGGGTTCGCTCGAGTACAGCGTGGGAGTGCTGGGGGTTCCGCTGATCGTGGTCCTGGGCCATGACAGCTGCGGCGCAGTGACGGCGGCCAAGCACACGGTCGACACAGGCTCGATGCCTGCGGGCTACGTCCGGACACTGGTCGAACGCATTACCCCCTCGGTCCTGGCCGCCCAGCGCAACGGCTTGGAGGAGGTCAATGACATGGTGGTTGAGCACACCCGGCAAACCGCGGAACGCCTGGTGGAAAGCTCACGGCTGATTTCGGATGCTGTGAGCACCGGAGCAACCGCCGTCGTCGGACTCTCCTACCGCCTGGCTGAAGGGCGGGCCGACCTCGTCTCCAGCATCGGCAAGATCGAGACCGAAGCCCAGGACCTGGCGGCGAACTAGGGCGCCTGCACTTTACGACGCGGGTTTCAACACCTGCGCCCGCGCCCACTAGGCTTGGAGCCATGACTTCGAACTCCGCTGAATACCGCATTGAACATGACACCATGGGTGAGGTCCGCGTCCCGGTAAATGCCCTTTACCGCGCCCAGACCCAGCGCGCCGTGGAGAACTTCCCGATTTCCGGCAAGCCGCTGGATGACGCACACATCGAGGCACTGGCACGCATCAAGAAGGCTGCCGCCATCGCCAACGCTGAACTGGGAGTGCTCGACGACGAGCGCGCCAAGGCCATCGCTTCCGCCGCCGATGAGGTGGCTGCCGGCCAGCACTACGGCCAGTTCCCGATCGACGTGTTCCAGACCGGCTCCGGCACGTCCTCGAACATGAACACCAACGAGGTCCTCGCCGAGCTGGCTACCCGCGCCCTCAAGGCTGCAGGCAGCGAGACCTCAGTTCACCCCAACGACCACGTCAATGCCTCCCAGTCCTCCAACGACGTCTTCCCGACCTCCGTCCACGTCGCTGCGACTTCCGCGCTGATCAACAACCTGATTCCATCCCTGGAGCACCTCGCCGCGTCGCTGGAACGCAAGGCAGTGGAGTTCAAGGACGTCGTCAAGTCCGGCCGCACCCACCTCATGGACGCCACCCCGGTGACCCTTGGCCAGGAATTCGGCGGCTACGCTGCCCAGGTCCGCTACGGCATTGAGCGTGTCCAGGCTTCCCTGCCCCGCGTCGCCGAGGTTCCGCTGGGCGGCACCGCCGTCGGCACCGGCATCAACACCCCGGCAGGCTTCCCGCAGCGAGTGATCGAACTGCTGGCTGCCGACACCGGCCTGCCGCTGACCGAAGCACGCGACCACTTCGAGTCCCAGGCCAACCGCGATGCCCTCGTCGAGGTCTCCGGCATGCTGCGCACCATCGCAGTGTCCTTCTCCAAGATCGCCAACGACCTGCGCTGGATGGGCTCCGGCCCCAACACGGGCCTGGGCGAAATTGCCATCCCCGACCTGCAGCCGGGCTCCTCGATCATGCCGGGCAAGGTCAACCCCGTCATCTCCGAGGCCGTTATGCAGGTTGCGGCACAGGTTGTGGGCAACGATGCCGCCATCGCCTGGGCCGGTACGTTCGGCTACTTCGAGCTCAACGTCGGCATCCCCGTCATGGCCTCGAACCTGCTGGAATCGATCCGCCTGCTCGCCAACTCCTCCGTGATCATGGCGGACAAGATGATCGACGGCATCGAAGCCAACGTTGAGCGTGCCCGCTACCTGGCCGAGGCCTCCCCCTCGATCGTCACGCCGCTGAACAAGTACATCGGCTACGAGAACGCCGCCAAGATTGCCAAGTTCGCGGTCAAGGAAGGCAAGACCATCCGCCAGGCCGTCGTCGAACTCGGCTTTGTCGAGCGCGGCGAGGTCACCGAGGAGCAGCTCGACGCCGCCCTCGACGTCCTCTCCATGACCAAGCCGCCGCAGGCCTAGCAACCAGCGCTGAAAGGGGCCGCCGGTTCATCCGGCGGCCCCTTTTTCATAATCTCCATAATTTTGCACTGTGGAACAACGCGTGCAAAAGTTTACTTCGTGACGAATAGTGCATCCAGTGATCTGGGCCTCCGGGAACGCAAACGGGCGGCCACCAGGCAGGCGATCACCAGCGCCGCGCGTGCGCTCACGGCACAGTCCGGGCTGGGCGGCTACACCGTGGAGGAAGTGTGCGAGCAGGCCGGAATCTCCCGCCGGACCTTCTTCAATTACTTCCCTTCCAAGGAAGACGCCGTACTGGGGACGCCCGAGGGGCTGCCGGAAGAGCTGACCGGCCCCTTCATCGACGGCGGCTCCCCTGATGCGGGACTCTCCGAGACCCTCCTGCAGGACCTGGTGGACCTGGCCGTCGCCCATGTGGAGGGCATGGCCGTTTCCCGTGCGGAGCTGCTGCAGCTCAAGGAAGCACTGGCCACCGAGCCGCGCCTGGTGATGAAGGTGATGCAAGGCACGCGGGAACTCGAGGAAGGGCTGCGCCGCCTCATCGCCCTGCGGGAAGGGCTGCTGCCTGAGGACCCCCGGATCGCGGCCGTCACGACCATCTTCACCGCCCTCGTCCAGCGGGCCGGTCCGGAATTCTTCGATCCGTCCAACACCCGAACCTACCGCCAGGTACTCACGTCCGGTGCCGAGACCGCGCGGGCAGCCTTCGCTGCTTTCAGTCCCCTAGCCTCCACCAAGGAAAAGCCATGACCACCACCGCCGCGCCCGCCTCCGGGCCGCTGCTGCTGACCCAGAAACGCATCTGGATCATTTTCTCCGCCCTGATTGCAGGCATGCTGCTCTCCAGCCTGGACCAGACCATCGTCTCCACAGCCATGCCCACAATCGTGGGCGAACTCGGCGGCGTCGAGCACCAGACCTGGATTACGACCGCCTACCTGCTCGCCACCACCATCGTCATGCCGATCTACGGCAAGTTCGGCGATGTCCTGGGCCGCCGGAACCTCTTCCTCTTCGCCATCGCCCTGTTCACGCTGGCCTCGGTCGGGTGTGCCTTCGCCACCGATTTCTGGGGCTTCGTGATCTTCCGAGCCCTCCAGGGGCTGGGCGGCGGCGGCCTGATGATCCTCTCCCAGGCCATCATCGCGGACATCGTTCCGGCGAATGAGCGCGGCAAGTACATGGGTCCGCTGGGCGGCATCTTCGGCCTCTCCGCCGTCGCCGGCCCCCTGCTGGGCGGCTTCTTCGTTGACCACATGACCTGGCAGTGGGCCTTCTACATCAACATTCCGATCGGCATCGCCGCCTTCCTGATTGCGTTCTTCACCCTGACGCTGCCGAGCAAGAAGGCCGTGAAGCGCATCGACATCCCCGGCGTCGTCCTGCTGTCCATCGCCACCACCTGCCTGATCTTCTTCACCGACTTCGGCGGCGACGCCGACCGTGGATGGACCGATCCCCTCACACTGGCCTTCGGCGCCGGCCTCCTGGCCTCAGCCTTTGCCTTCGTCCTGGCCGAGCGCCGTGCCGATGATCCGATCATCCCGCTGAGCCTGTTCAAGAACCCGATTTTCGTGAACAGCACGGCTATCGGCTTCACGCTCGGCATGGGAATGTTCGCTGCGCTGGCTTTCGTCCCCACTTTCCTGCAGATGTCCACGGGCACTTCAGCGGCGGCTTCCGGCCTGCTGATGCTGCCGATGATGGTGGGCATGATGGGCACCTCCATCTGGTCCGGACTCGCGATCACCAAAACCGGCAAGTACAAGAAGTACCCCATCTCCGGCGCCGTCCTGGTCCTGGCAGCCCTGCTGTGGATGACAATGCTCACGGCCGAGACTCCGGTGTGGGTGATTTGTTCACAGCTGTTCGTCTTCGGTGCCGGACTCGGTCTGATCATGCAGGTGGTGGTGCTCGTGGTGCAGAACTCTGTTCCCGTGGACCAGATCGGCACCGCCACGTCGTCGAACAACTACTTCCGCGAGGTAGGGGCATCGCTCGGCGTAGCCATCTTCGGCGCCATGTTCACCACCCGGCTGTCGGAGAACCTCATGGGAGTCTTTGCCGGCGCCGGCTTCGATGCAGCGGCGGCCGGGGAGGCCACCGCCACCCTGCAGCCCTCCGCCATGGAGGCCCTTCCGGAACCGGTCCGCGACGGAATCGTCAACGCCTACGCCGAATCCCTGGCACCTGTCTTCTGGTACCTGGTGCCGTTCCTGGCCCTGGCCCTGATCCTGGCATTCTTCCTCAAGGAGATTCCGCTCTCCGACGTTGCCGGAATGGTTGCCCGGGGCGAGGCAGTCGGCGGCGAGGAAGCCGTGCGGCTGGAGAAGGAGCAGGCCGCCGCGCGTGCCTCGGGCACCCCAGCCCCGGGCTCCGGACACAAGGCGCAGCCTGTGCAGGATGCTCAGACCCGGCAGGACCCTGACGGCCCGCAGCCGTAGGTACCCACCCCAGCGGGAAGGACCGGCACCCTGCGCGGGTGCCGGTCCTTCTTGGTCTTCCTGGTCGTGCCTGTCGTTCCGCCGGCGCTTCAGGCCTCGAACACCGGCACGCCCGTGGAGGTCCGTGCCAGCTCGATGAGCATCCGGTGCCGCTTGTTCAGCTCCGGAAGGGCGTCGAGGGCGAACCAGCCCACGTCCGTGGATTCGTCGTCGTTCACCCGTGCCGTTCCGGCTTCATAGGTGCAGCGGAACACAAGGTTGAGGAACTGGCAGCGGTCCCGGTTCGGGAATTCGATGGGATCCGTGGTTCCCACATGGATCAGGTGGTCCAGCTTGGACCGGACTCCGGTTTCCTCTTCGATTTCCCGCAGCAGGCCCGGGCCTGGCTCCTCCCCCGGTTCCAGGATGCCGGTGATGATGGTCCAGCGTCCGTTGTCCGCCCGCCGGCAGAGCAGCACTTCGCCGGCGGGATTGAAAACGACGGCGGCAACTCCCGGCAGCCACAGCAGGTCATGACCAACTTTCTCGCGCAGGGAAAGGATGAAGTCGGGTGTGGGCATGGTCCTACTGTAGGCCAGGGGCAGCGAGCACCAAGGCGGCCCCTGCCAGCATGAACGGTCCAAAGGCGATCCGCGTCTTCCCGGTCCCGCGGCCGCTCAGCACCAGCCCCAGCCCCCAGATTCCTCCGAGCACGAAGCCCGCAGCGGCTCCGGCCAGGACGTGGCCCCAGCCGGCGTACCCCAGGAAGAGCCCCAGGACTCCTGCCAGTTTCACGTCGCCCAGGCCCAGTCCGCCGGGACTGATGAGCCGCAGCAGGAAGTAACCGGCCAGCAGTGCAGCGGCGCCGAAGGCCATACCCGCAAGCCGCCCGGGTTCCCCGGCGGCGAGCGCCGCAGCGCCAAGCAGCAACGACGACGCCGGGTAGGCGGGCAGCACCAGCCGGTTCGGTAACCGGCGCGTACGGAGGTCTTCACCGGCAAGGCGCAGGGACAGCACCACGAAGTAACCCAGCGCAGCCAGCAGCAGCCAGGCAGCAAAGCTGTTTCGAACCCAGTACTCCCCCACGATCCCCCACATGGGCCCTACCGTACCGGTAGGGCCGTCCACAGCGGGACAGCCGTCGCTCCGCTGTGGACAGAGCCTGCCACCACCCTAGGGGATCTGCCCGTCCTCCAGCAGTTCCGTTACCAGGGCCGCGATCGGTGAGCGCTCAGAGCGTGTGAGGGTCATATGCCCGAAGAGCGGGTGGCCCTTGAGGGTTTCCACCACTGCTGCAATACCGTCATGCCGTCCTACCCTCAGGTTGTCGCGCTGGGCGACGTCATGGGTCAGCACCACCTTCGAGTTCTGTCCGATGCGGGACAGGACGGTCAGCAGGACGTTTTTCTCCAGCGACTGGGCCTCGTCCACGATCACGAACGCGTCGTGCAGGGACCGCCCGCGGATGTGGGTCAGCGGCAGGACCTCCAGCATTCCGCGGTCCAGCACCTCCTCCACAACCTCCTTGGAAACCAGCGCCTCCAGCGTGTCGAAGACCGCCTGTCCCCAAGGCCCCATTTTTTCGCTCTCGCTGCCGGGCAGGTAGCCAAGTTCCTGGCCACCCACGGCATACAGCGGACGGAACACCACCACCCTGCGGTGTTCGCGGCGTTCCAGGACCGCCTCGAGTCCGGCGCAGAGCGCCAGCGCCGACTTACCGGTGCCGGCCCGGCCGCCCAGGGAAACAATGCCCACTTCCGGATCCATGAGCATGTCGATCGCCAGCCGCTGCTCCGCTGACCGTCCGTGCAGCCCGAAGACATCGCGGTCTCCGCGCACCAACCGCACCTGCTTGTCGGCTCCCAGCCGGCCGAGGGCTGAGGAGCGCCCGGCCAGCAGTACCAGGCAGGTATTGACCGGCAGGTCCGCAGCCTCGGGAATGAACACCGGTTCATGGTCATAGAGCGCGTTGACCTCGGCGTCGCCGATCTCCAGTTCCGCCATACCGGTCCACCCGGTATCCCGCACCAGTTCATTGCGGTACTCATCCGCGGTGAGGCCAACGGCTGCCGCCTTCACCCGCAGGGGAAGATCCTTGGACACCACGGTGATAGTGCGTCCTTCGTCCGCGAGGTTGCGGGCGACGGCGAGGATCCGGCTGTCGTTGTCCGTTCCCCGGATCCCCAGCGGAAGGACGTCAAGCGAGATGTGGTTCACCTCCACCCGCAGGGTTCCGCCGGCGTCGCCGATGGGCACCGGGCGGTCCAACCCGCCGTGCTCTACGCGCAGTTCGTCCAGGAGGCGCAGCGCGGTCCTGGCGAAGTAACCCAGTTCCGGATCGTTGCGTTTGCCCTCAAGTTCGCTGATAACCACCAGCGGCAGGATGACCTCGTGTTCCGCGAAGCGCAGGATGGCTTTCGGGTCGGAGAGCAGAACAGAGGTGTCAAGCACGAATCCGAGGGGTTGCCCGTTGGATCCGCCGGTGTGTGCCTGGGTGGATTGCGTCGATACGGCCACGTGGAACTCCAGTCAGGGACCGCAGGCCCCGATTCGCTAGAAGTGTGGTTATCCGCAGGCCGGCACGAGGGGCCGCCAGCGGCCTCCCTGGCACACACTGTGTGAGCATCCGGCCTCCGGTTCCGTCAGCGTCGGGCTGACCGATACGTACAAGCTACGCCCGCCCTCATGCCTGCCGGCAGAGGGACACGACCAAGTTCACGGAAGTTCGCCTCCTGTTTACTGCAATGAGGCCGGTCTGGGCCGGCCAGAGGGACGTCATTGCGGCAAGAGAATCTGCGGCGGAGCCGTAACAACCCTCGTGCAGCAGAGGAAGACCGCGAGCCGCTGCGTGCCCCTGGCTGTGGGCGCGGGAACCGGTGTTCCCGTTACTCAGTGGCTCGGGCAGCCCTTCCGGGTTTGCTGCGTTTTGGGCTGATTCGTTTGTTGTGGGAATTTGCTGCGCGGCGCCGTGGCAAGATTTTCCCCGGACGACCGGTTTTTCCCGAAACGCAGCGTATCCGTGTCACAGGGCGCAGCGAAATCCCGGAACGCAGTGTTTCCGAACCCAACGTGCAGCATTCGCCCAAGCTGCAGTGTTTCCGAACCCAAGCGCACTCAGCTGTGCCGGTGGCCGGGATGGCCCCAGGACGCTGCGGCCGCGATGACCAGCGCTCCGATCGCAGGGTTCAGCGCCGCCATCCCCAGGGCAAAGTAGGCCGCACCGCCGCAGAGAGATCCCACGGTCAGGGCGGACCACAGCAGCAGGTAGCGCCCCAGCCGGTGTCCTTCTCGCCGAAAAGGGCGGCAACCGCGCGCTGGCCGAGCTTCACGAGGGTTCCGGTCATGTAGGTGATGCCGATGGACACTTCTCCCTCCCGCTCGAACACGGCGTTGAGGCTCCCCATGGACAGGGCAAGAAGCGGACCCAGCATGCCCTCGGTACCGGGCGTGGCCGTGCTGAGCAGGGCAGCCGTGAGCACGGCCGCGGATGCCAAACAGATGGCAGGGCGGCGGTGCCGGGACAGGAGCCGGCGCAGCACGGAGGCACCGGCAACACCCAGGAAGAACGCCGCAATGAGTCCGAAGGCCTGGAGGAAGCCGGTCAGCGACGCATTGGCTACGGCTGCACCGGCACGGGTCGAGTTACCGGTCATGAAGGAAACGAACCAGCCGCCCAGGTGGAGGAACCCGATGGCATCTGCATAGCCTGCCGTCCAGGCCAGCCCTGAGGCCAGGAGGATTTCGGAACGTGTATGGCGCTGCATGGTTAGGGTGCCGGGCTAGGATCCAAACCGTCGCTGACGGCTCGCGTAATCGCGGAGGGCGCGCAGGAAATCCACCCTGCGGAAATCCGGCCACAGCGCCTCGCAGAAATAGAACTCGCTGTAGGCGCTCTGCCACATCAGGAAGCCCGAGAGCCGCTGCTCACCCGAGGTCCGGATCACGAGTTCAGGATCGGGCTGTCCCCGGGTATACAGGTACTCGGAGATCTGCGCGTCGCACAGTTCCTCGGTGATTTCCTCGATCTGCTTGCCCTGCCGGTGGGCATCGCGCAGGAGCTCCTTCACGGCGTCGACAATCTCGCGCCTGCCGCCGTAGCCGATGGCAACATTGACGTGAAGACCCGTTGCGGTGGCCGTGGCTTCCCCGAGACGGGAGAGCTGGCCGGAGAGCTCCGGCGGCAGGATCTCCAGCGCACCCACGGGCTGGACCCGCAGGTCTCCCCGCTCCCCGAGCCGGTCCAGGGTGTTGGCGATGATACCCAGCAGGGGTTCCAGTTCATCCGGGTCACGGTTGAGGTTGTCCGTCGAGAGCATGTAGAGCGTCACTACGCGTACGCCGAGTTCCTCGCACCAGCCCAGGAACTCGAGGATCTTGTCCGCCCCCGCCTGATGGCCGTCCGACGTCGGTGCACCGGCGAGTTTTGCCCAGCGCCTGTTCCCGTCCACCATGACACCGATGTGTTCCGGAATCCGGTCATTGGCCAGGCTTCGCCTCAACCGCCGCTCATAGTAGGCGTAAACCACACCGGGAAACCGCACGGGTGACTCACCTGCCTCTGAGGATTGGGACCTGCGCAGAACGCAGGATCGACTGTTTCTAGGCTACCGCGCACTCCCGTCCCCGCCGTGCAGGGAGACATGCGGGCGAGTGGCGGAGTCCTCTACCCGAAGGTAACCTACCGGATCGTAGGTTAGAATCGGCAGCATGACTTCACGCTCGCAGCGAGTGCCGGTCCAGCAGGATCCGGACTCCCGTACAACACCGGGGCCGCTCGAATCGGCAGTTGAATCCGTGGCCGATGCCCTGGACATTAAACCCCGTCTGCGCGGACGGCTGCATGCCGGGGCCACACCGCTGGTGCTGGCAGCAGGCATCCTCCTGGTCGTGCTGGCTCCCACCACCGGAACACGGATCGCATCCGCGGTGTACGCGGTGACCGGGATACTTCTTTTCGGCATTTCAGCCGTGTACCACCGGGGCAACTGGTCCCCCGGCGTGAAAATTATCCTCAAGCGGCTCGACCACACGAACATCATGCTCGTTATTGCCGGCTCCTACACTCCGCTGGCGTGGGCGCTGCTCCCGCATGACAAAGCTGTGCTGCTGCTGATCCTTATCTGGAGCGGTGCGCTGGCTGGAATCGCCTTCCGCCTGCTGTGGCTGCATGCTCCCCGCTGGCTCTATACACCGGTCTACATCGCTCTGGGCTGTGCGGCGCTGTTCTACATCCCGGACTTCTGGTCGGTGAATATGCCGGCAGCGGTGCTCGTGATCGCCGGCGGGGCTGCGTACATTGCCGGCGCGGTGATTTACGCCATGAAGCGGCCGAACCCGTCCGTCGAATGGTTCGGATTCCACGAGATTTTCCATGCCTTCACGCTTGCCGGATTCTCCTGCCACTACATCGCCATCATGATGGCTGTCCTGTCCGCCGGAAGCTAGCGGCAAGTCAGCCGCAAGCTAGCCGGCCGGCACGTCCGGCCGCAGCTGGGCACGCAGCTCTTCAGCCGTCGAGACCGGCTGCCGGCAGGCCATCCCCCTGCAGACGTATGCCAGGGCGGGAACCTCCGTGTTGCGTCCTTCGAGCAGCGGCACCCTGTCCGGGGGGCCGTGGGCAATGACCAGCGATGGTCCGCCTGCGGCCCGTCCTGCGGCGAGCAGGGCGGCGACGGCGTCCGGATCTGATCCGGTGACGGCAAGTTCACGGGGTCCGTCCAAGAGCGCCTGCTGGACGGACATCGCCCATCCCACGGCTTGTGGAGCCGCGGGCGCGGCCCGCAGCACATGGAACACCAGCTGTTCCGCCAAGGCACGGTGCCGGGCCGGCCCGCCATAGGATGCCGAGGTCAGCAGCACACCGGCGAACAGGGCCGTCCCGCTCGGCACCGCGTCGTCCAGCGGGCTGGCAGATGACGTGCCGCCCTGGGCATGGCGCACCTGAGCTGACTCGGCCGCCGTGTCTGAGAGCTTGCCTGAGGCCAGGAACCGGTCAACGGCGGCCGCGACCAGGGTCTGGGCCTCAGCATGCCAGCGGGGTTCGCCGGTGACGGCGTACAGCGCGAACAGCCCCTCCGCGACCCCCGCATAGTCCTCCAGCAGGCCTTCTATTCCCTGGACTGAGCCGTGATTGGACACCCGGTAAAGGATTCCGTCCTGCCGATGCACTGCAAGCAGGTACTCCGCCGCGTCGCGGGCAGCTTCCAGGACCTGCGGCTCGGGGACACCGTTGTCCGCCAGCACCGCGGCGGCGTCGGCGAGCCCGGCAACCGCCAGCCCGTTCCACCCCGCCACAACCTTCTCGTCGCGGTCCGGCTGGGGGCGGGAGCCGCGTACTCCGGCCAGGATCTGCCGGGCTTCTTGCCAGGTTTGTGCCTGCGCCTCGTCCGGAACAGCAGCCAGCCTCAGGGTGCTCCCGGGCAGGCGGTGGGAGGCGCCGTCGTCGGCATCAACGTCCAGCAGGTCCAGCGCCGGATTGCCGGTGCCCAAGGCGGCCGTCAATTCAGCCCGGGTGAAGACGTAGGTGGCTCCCTCCACGCGCCGGCCGTCCACCTGGGTATCGGCATCCAGGGAAGAGGCATAGGCCCCTCCGGGCAGCCGCAGGCGAAGATCCAGCCAGTGTGCCGTTTCGCGCGTCACGCGCAGGGCGAGGGCGCGGTGGTCGGGATCTTCCGCGGCCCGGGCCCACTGCGCGTAGAGCCGCAGCAGCTGGGCGTTGTCGTAGAGCATTTTTTCGAAGTGCGGCACCTGCCAGCGCCGGTCCACCGTGTACCGCGCAAACCCGCCTTCCACCTGGTCGAAGAGACCGCCCAGGGCCATGGCGGTGAGGGTCCGTGCGGCCAGCCCGGCTGCCGCCGCTGCGGTCGGAGCGCTGCTGCCGGAATGTGCCAGCAGGAAACGCAGAAGGGGCGACGGCGGGAACTTGGGTGCTCCGCCGAAGCCGCCAAAGTCGGTGTCCTCGGCGCCTTCGAGGACCTCGACGGCGGACGAAAGCGCCCGGGCGGCTGCTTCGGCATGCTCCGCTGCGTCCGGCAGGCCGGCGCCGTCGATGGTTCCCAGCAGGCGGGCGTTGGCAAGCTGGCCGGAGGCAAGGTGTTCGGCGATCTGGGCAGCGCTTTGCTCGACCTCCTGGCGCCGGTCGCGCCACGCGCCCGAGACTGCTTCCAGCACCTGCCGGAAGGACGGGGTTCCCTGGAGCTGCTGCGGCGGGAAGTACGTCCCGGCGTAATACGTCCTGCCGTCGGGAAGGGCGAAAACACTCATGGGCCAGCCGCCCTGCCCGGTCAGCGCCTGTGTCGCCGCCATGTAGGCAGAATCCACATCGGGCCGTTCCTCACGGTCCACCTTGATGCTGACGAAGTGCTGGTTGAGGAAGTCCGCAATCTCCGGGTCCTCGAAGGATTCGTGCGCCATGACGTGGCACCAGTGGCACGCGGCGTAACCAATCGAGATGAACACCGGAACGTCGCGGCGGCGCGCCTCGTTGAAGGCTGCGTCGCCGAAGGGCCACCAGTCCACCGGGTTGCCGGCATGCTGGCGCAGGTAGGCGGAGGCCTGGTTCTTTAACCGCTCCGCCATGGTGCTTATCCCGCCGTGTCCTGGCCGGAGCGCTTACCGGCGGTTCCGGCGGTTGCTGTCTGGTCCGATTCCGGCACGGAGCCCACGGGGTCGGCCTCACGGACGGGGAAGGTGGTCCCTGCACGGCCGTCCGTGTCGACGTCGCCGGCGGCCTGGGCGCGGTAACGGACCCGGCGGATCCTCTTCACCATGTCGCGGATCAGGAAGACCACGCACAGGGCGAGGAAGAGCGTCGCGAGGAAACCCAGCAGGCCGGGCGTGATGTCGCCTTCCTCCAGGCCGGGCTTCAAGTCGCCCTCGATCGGGGACGTGACAGTCAGGGTGAGGCTGTACAGCAGGTTCACGAAGTATCTCTCTCTTGGCAAAACACAGCGCCATGGAACGCGGTGTCTAGCCCCTATCGTATGCCAGCGAAGAGGTCGGTTTCAGGGACAGTGGCTGGAACGCGGGATTCGATCAGGGAATAGTCCTCCCACGGCCAAACCTGCTTCTGGAGATCGGTGCTGACGGCGAAGAAGAAACCATCCGGGTCCACCTGCGTGCGGTGCGCCTTCAGCGCCTTGTCACGCAGGGGGAAGAACTCCCCGCACTCCACCTGAGTGGTGGTGGGATGCGGCGGGGCCGGGGGCTGGTTGCCCTCGGTGTCCGTTTCCAGCCAGGCCGCCAGCCGTTCCGCGTACGGTGAGTCCAGCCCGGCCTGGATCAGCGCCTCGTGCAGGGCCCGGAACCGTTCGGGGTTGAAGCCGCGGTCGTAGTAGAGCTTCTGCGGTTCCCACGGGGCACCGGTGCCGGGGTACTTCGCGGGATCGCCGGCAGCATGGAAGGCCTCGACGGCAACCTTGTGCGCCATGATGTGGTCGGGGTGGGGATAGCCGCCGTTTTCGTCATAGCTGATGATCACGTGCGGGCGGAACTCCCGGACCAGCTTCACCAGCGGGGCTGCGGCCGTCTCAAGCGGGCGGAGGGCGAAGCACCCGGCGGGAAGATCCGGCAGCGGATCTCCTTCGGGCAGCCCGGAATCCATGAATCCCAGCCAGCGGTGTTCGATTCCGAGGGCTGCCTGGGAGGCTGCCATTTCGCTGCGGCGCAGCCCGGCCAGGTCCCGCTTGGCGGCAGGAATCCCTGCCGCTGCAGGATTGAGCACGTCTCCGCGTTCCCCGCCGGTGCAGGTGGCCACCATGACCCGGACCCCGGAGGCCGCATAGGACGCCATGGTTGCCGCGCCTTTGCTGGCCTCATCATCCGGGTGCGCGTGGACGGCCAGCAGCCGCAGTTCTCCGGCGGGCCCGGAACTCGTTTCGGTCGGCAACGCACTACTCCTGACGTCCGGCAAAAGGCCGGTCTGAATGTTCGGTAAAATGAAGCGGTGAGCACTGAGGATGGTACTGAAGAGGCAGCCGGCGGCCAGCCTGCTTCCGAGCGCCCCGTGGACGGAATGTCTTCTGAGACAAGGTTAGCCAATCGCTACGGCACCCCCAAGCCCGGCATGAGCCGGCGCACAAAGACCATCCTCGCTTCGGTGGCCGGTGCTGCGGCCGTGGGTGCCGCAGTCTTCATGGCTATTCCCACCGGAGCCGGGACAGTGACTTCCAAGGACGTGGGCTTCACCATCCCCGATGCCTCAACCGCCGTCGTCGACTTCACAGTCACCAAGCCAACGGATGTCACGGTCGACTGCGCCGTCCAGGTCCTCAACGACAGCTACGCCGTCGTCGGCTGGAAGACTGTCCGGATCGGACCTGCCGAGACCGGCACCGTGTCCCTGAGCGTCGCTGTGCGCACTGATTCGCTCGGCGTGACCGGAGGCGCCAACGCCTGCTGGGTTATCGACGCGGAACAGTAGGGCCCGGACCCCTCGCAGAGGGAAACCGCCCGGCGGTCTTGGGTTTGTGCCTCCGGCTGACTAGTATGGAGGCTACGTTACGCCCCGCCCAGGTGATCACCGGATTCAATTCCGAGCGAACCGGTCACCACATGAGCGGGGTCTTTGCTTGTAAGGCCAACCGGCCGCGCAGCAATTTCAGCCAAGCCGGACCAGGTTTTCAGCGGTCCGGATGTTCATCTAAGGAGAGACCCGTGTCTACCAACAGCACATCTGTTGCCTGGCTCACGCAAGAGTCTTACGACCGCCTGAAGGCGGAACTCGACCACCTGTCCGGCCCCGGCCGCACCGAAATCGTGGCTCGAATCGAACAGGCACGGTCCGAGGGCGATTTGAAGGAGAACGGCGGTTACCACGCTGCCAAGGAGGAACAGGGCAAGGCTGAGGCCCGGATCCGCCAGCTGACGCAGCTTTTGGAGACCGCCCAGGTCGGCGAAGCACCGGCGGACGACGGCGTGGTCGAACCCGGCATGCTGGTCGAGGCCCGGATCGCGGGAGACCTGGAACAGTTCCTGCTGGGCAGCCGCGAGATTGCCGGGGACAGCGACATCGACGTGTACAGCGAGAAGTCTCCGCTGGGCGCAGCCATCCAGGGCCTGAAGGCCGGCGATGCCACAACCTACACCGCACCCAACGGCAAGAACATTTCAGTCGAGATCGTCTCGGCAACACCGTACGCGGGCTAGCAGCCGCCAACCGCCCTCAAACGCGGGTCCGTCCCTAGGGGCGGACCCGTTTTTGTGTCCGGTCGGGGTCCGTGCGGAGCACGATGGCCGCCAGCACTCCCCCGGCGGCACCAAAGAGGTGTGACTGCCAGGAAACTCCGGCGGCGGTCGGCAGGATGCCCCACAGGATGGATCCATACACCAGGAACAGCACGCCCGCGATCAGGATCTGCGGCAGGCTGCGGTTGTAGAAGCCGCGGACGATCAGGTACGCGAAGAGTCCAAAGACGACGCCGGATATGCCAATCGTGAGCCCGCCTCCGAAGAGCCAGACTCCGATGCCCGAGGCCAGCCAGCAGATGGCTGTCACGGCAGCGAACCGGCGGAGCCCTTCCAGCAGGACGAGGAAAGCGAACGCCAGCAGCGGCAGGCTGTTGCTGATCAGGTGCCCGGTTCCGGTATGGAGCAGCGGGGCGAAAAGAATTCCGTCCAGGCCTTCCAGCTGCCGGGGAAGGATTCCGAGTTCCGGCAGGAGGCTGTTCTGGAGGGGCAGGGTGAGGAAATACGCCAGCCACAGGAGGGCCGTAAAGCAGGCGGCTGCCAGGAGGGCACTTTTCGCACGGCGGGCCAGCATGGGCTACCCGTGCAGCACTACGGGATGGAAGCCTTCGGCCCGAAGGTTCTGCAGGACCTTTTCACAGTGCTCGTGACCCTTGGTCTCCATGTTGATCGTGATTGCCACGTCTCCCATGCTGATCGACCCTCCCACCCTGGTGTGGTCCACTCCGGTGACATTGGCGTCCGACTCGGCGATGATCCGCGAGATTGTCGCCAGTGAACCCGGACGGTCATCCAGCAGCATCCGCACCACCAGGTAACGCCCGGCGGCTGCGAGGCCGCGCTGGATAACCTTCAGCATAAGCATCGGATCGATGTTTCCGCCCGAGAGGATGACCGCGGTGGTGCCCGGATTCTCGATTTTTCCGTCGAGGAGCGCGGCCACGCCCACGGCGCCGGCCGGTTCAACCACCAGCTTGGCCCGCTCCAGCAGGAAGATCAGGGCACGTGCCAGCGAATCTTCACTGACCGTCACGACGTCGTCGACCAGTTCGCGGATGATCGAGAAGGGAAGCTGGCCCGGCCGGCCAACGGCAATGCCATCGGCAATCGTTGATACCTTGCTCAGCGGCACCAGGGCGTCGGCGGCGAGGGAGGGCGGGTAGGCAGCGGCGTTTTCGGCCTGGACGCCGATGATCCGCACCTCGCGGCCCAGCTCCCTGGCCCGTTCCTTGATGGCAACGGCTACGCCTGCCAGCAGGCCGCCGCCGCCAACGCCCATCAGCACGGTGTCCAGCTCAGGAATTTGGTCGAGCAGTTCCAGTCCGAGGGTTCCCTGCCCCGCGACGATGTCCACGTTGTCGAACGGGTGGACAAACACTGCCCCGGTTTCGTCCGCAAAGCGCTGGGCCTCTGCGAGGGCCTCGTCAACGTTATGGCCGTGCAGGACGACTTCGGCTCCGTGCCCCTGGGTTGCGGCCAGCTTGGGCAGGGCGACGCCGAGCGGCATGTAAATCCGTGCGGCGATGCCCAGGCGGGCAGCCGCGACAGCCACGCCCTGGGCATGGTTGCCTGCCGACGCCGCGACGACGCCGCGTGCTTTCTCCTCGTCACTGAGTTTTGCCATGCGGACATAGGCACCACGGACCTTGAAGGACCCGGCACGCTGCAGGTTTTCGCACTTGAGGAAAACGTTGGAGCCGGTGAGCCTTCCCAGCGCCCGGGACTGCTCAATGGGCGTATGGGCAATCACGCCGTCCAGGAGTTTGGCCGCGGCCTGGATGTCGTCAAGGGTCACGGGCAGCTGGGGTGCGTCGGTCAAGGCTGGTTCTCTTGTTCTCTTGCTGTGGATTCTGAGGATGCTGAAGGTTTTTTGGACTCTGTGGATCGGGTTTCGTCGTCGCGGCGGGCGGCGGGTTCGGACTCTTCCTGCTCGTCGTCGGGTTCTTCATCCTGCGGCGGCGCGCCGGGCGGTCCGAAAAGATTGTCCGGAGTCAGCAGCGGGTCCTGTTCCCAGCGCCGGGCCGCGATGTACCGGACCATCGAGTTGACGATTGCCATCAGCGGCACGGCGAAGAGTGCGCCTGCAATGCCTGCGACCAGGGTTCCGCCCGTCACCGCCAGGATGACGGCGAGCGGGTGCAGCGAGACTGCGCGGCCCATGATCAGGGGCTGCAGGATGTGGGATTCGACCTGCTGAATCAGCAGCACGATTCCCAGCATAATCACTGCGTTGAGCCAGCCGTTGGCTACCAGGGCCAGCAGGACGGCAATAGATCCTGTGATGACGGCACCGATCAGCGGGATAAAGGAACCCAGGAACACCAGGACGGACAGCGGCAGCGCCAGCGGCACACCGATAATCGCAGCGCCGGCACCGATGCCGACCGCATCGATAAACGCGACGACCAGCTGCACACGGACGTAATTGGTCATGGATTCCCAGCCGCGGATTCCCGCCCCGTAGGCGGCAGCCTTGGCGCGGCGCGGCATCAGCCCGGCGACAAAGCGCCAGATCCGCCGACCGTCGAGCAGGAAGAACACCAGCGCGAAGAGCGTCAGCAGGACTCCGGCGGCAAAGTGCCCGGCGCTGCTGCCGACGCTGACGGCACCGGAGAGGATACTCGCGGAATTGTTCTGCAGCGCGGAAGTTGCCTCCTTCAGCAGCTCGTCAATCTGGGTGGAGGTCACCTGCAGCGGCCCGGACTCAAGCCAGTCCTGGAACTGGGTGAACCCGTTCAGCAGTTCATCCCACAGGTCGCGGAAGCCCAGCGCCAGCTGCCGCCCCACCAGGGTGAGCGCGGCGACGATCAGGCCGAGGAAGGACACGATGGTTACCGCTACGGCGAGCCCGGAGGGCACCTTGTTCCGCCGGAGCCAGGAACTGATGGGGGCCAGCAGTCCGGCGATCAGGGCTGCGATCATCAGCGGAATGATCAGGAGCGAAAAGTGCCCAAGAATCCAGACCAGCCCGCCGCTGACCAGGAGCACGACGCCAAGGCGCCATGCCCAGGACGCGCTGACGCGCAGGGCATAGGGAACATCGTCACCGGCACGGCTGGAGCGCACCGCTGCGGCCTGGACGGCCTTGGGCGCGGCAACCCGGCGGGCATGGGGTCTCATGGGGTTATCTTTCCATAATGCGGTGTTAGTTCCCTGACAGTTACGGGTCCCGGCAGTCTCACAGTGCGGCCTGAATACCCCACTCGGCGCTAAAGGCGCTTCCCGGCTCCAGCCATCGCAGCCCTTCGCCGGAGTTGAAGGCGTTGGCGGGCGCTGTCATTGGCTCCAGGGCTACGGCGCAGCTGCGGCCGGGGAACTGGTCCGTCACGAAAACATGCACGTAGCCATAGCTCGGCCCGGCCCACAGCTGCACGGACCGCCCGTCCGGTGCGGTGAGGACATGCCGGTATTTGCCGCCGCGCTGCGTCAGGTCCGTGTAGGCGGTGTCCAGCGCGAGCGAACCCACTCTCCGGCCGCTGCGAAGGTCCCAGTCCCCGGTGACGGGCTCCTGTCCGTCCGGAATCATCGACGCGTCCGTGGTGAGCCGCGTACCGGCATCGACCTGCAGGATGAGGTCCTCGGTGGGCACTTCCCCCAGCCGCAGGAAGGGATGTGCCCCCAGCGCGAACGGTGCCCGCGCTGCGGAAAGGCTGGTCAGTGACTGGCGCACGGACAGTCCCCCGTCCTCCGCAATCCGGTAAAGCACCTCGTGGACCAGGTGGAAGGGATACCCGTGCTGGGGATAAATCGCTGCACTGAGCCGCACGGCGTCGCCGCTAACCTCCACGGGAGCGTAGCCGGTGTTCCGCAGCAAACCGTGGATGGCGTTGCCGCGGGCAGGATCGGTGATGTCGAGCTGCTGTTCGCGGCCGTCGAGCGTCCAGCGCCCGCCGGCCACGCGATTGGGCCAGGGCGCCAGCAGGATCCCGGCCGCTGACGGCGGAATGGCGTCATCCGGGTAGGTCTCCACCAGCTGGATGCCGTCCACGGTGAAACTTCGCAGCGCCCCGCCCAGGGACCCGACGACGGCGGATGCCCGGCCGCGCTCCAGCCGGAACTGTTCTCCCGTGGCAGGTACGGCTGGGGCGTTGTTCCCGGTTGTCATCCTTCCAGCCTAGCCCTGGAGGCCCCGCGGTGCCCGGATGACGCTACTCATCGAAGTGCGTGCTGACCCGTTCGCTGACAGCGGCCACCACTCCGGCAGCGACCGACCGGATTTTGACGTTGCGGGTGTTCGAAACACTCCGGAGAATTTCCACTGCCGCCTGCTGGCTGCATCCGTTTTGGCCCATGATGATCCCCACCGCCAGATCGACCACGGTCCGGGACTCCAATGCCGCCTGCAGGTTGCGTGCCCGGTGCATTTGCCCGTCAATGCGCAGGGCAAGGCACAGCGTCCCTGATGCCTCGGCCGCGATCCTCTCGGCGGTACGCAGCATTGCGGGCTGGAAAAGATGCTGGCGCGGTGAATAGAAGCAGAGGACACCGCGGGCGCCGTCCTCCAGCGCAAGCGGTACGGCGGCCATGGACCGCAGGCCTTCCACCGCTGCCGTCCCCGGGAAGGCGCCGCGGCGTGTTTCGGTCCAGGCGTCGGTCACCACTACGGAGGTATCCCCTGTGATGGCTTCGGCTCCCGGACCTCCTGCCGCGAAAACCGGTTCTGCCAGCCGGGCTGCGCGGGCATCGCTGTCGCCTGCCACCCGTTTGCGCCTGGGGCGCTCAATGACGATCGAGCATCCGCGTACCTCTGCGGCACCGGCGATCGCTACCGCCAGCACAGCGAGCTCCGCTAAATACGCCTCCAGTCCATCTGCGCAGAGCAGCAGGTCCTGGAAGGCCGCGGCATGTTCGGCCTGCACCTGTGTCACCATTCCCCCTATTCCGTGGGGCCCAATGCTACGGAGGCGGTTCCAGAGGCAGAAGGGTACAGCGCCGTTAACGAACCGCGGGACCGCAGCTTTGCAGCTGCGGTCCCGCGGTTTGATGCTGAGACGGCGGTTAGTCGTCGCCGCGCAGGATCGCGAGGATCCGGATGATCTCCACGTAGAGCCAGACCAGGGTCACGGTCAAGCCGAAAGCCGCGGTCCACGAGTAGCGCTGCGGAGCACCGGCCTTCACGCCCTGCTCAATCGAAGTGAAGTCCATGATCAGCGAGAAGGCCGCGAGGCCAACGGCCAGAAGGCCAATGATGACGCCCAGCGGAATACCGGCAATCTGAAAGCCCCGCACGCCCCACGGATCGTCAACCACGCCAAAGATCATGAGGCCCACGTTCACCAGCGAGAACACCGCGTAGCCGGTCAGGGCGATCATGAAGAAGCGCATCGCCTTCGGCGTGGCACGCACCTTGCCGTTCTTGAACAGGAGCAGGGTCACGGCGAACACAGAGAGCGTGCCCACTACGGCCTGCAGGCCGATGCCCGGGTACATCGCGTCCAGGATCTGTGTCAGTGCGCCGAGGAACATACCTTCGAGCACCGCGTAACCCAGGATGAGCGCCGGAACCGGCTCGCGCTTGAACGAGTTGACGAGGCCCAGGACGAAGCCGCCGAGCGCGCCCACGATCATGAGCAGGCCGGCCGCGCCGGGAAGCACGAACACGGGGATCGCAGCACCGAGCAGGACAACCGCCAGGCAGCCAAGGGTCTTCATGATGACGTCGTCATACGTCATCCGTCCGGTCTCGGAGGGTCCTGCGGAAGGAGCTGCATAGAGATCCTGGAGCTGCTGAGGGCTCATGGGGTCCTGCTGGGGTCCTGCAAACGGGCCGCCGGACGGAACGGTGGCCGCTCCGCCGCGGGTCTGGGAACGGAAATTCTTCCCGTTGAAAACAGGGTTGCCGCCTAGTGCCATGAATATGTCCTCCGTTTGGGGGGGCTTGGGTCTATTAATCAGCCTACCAATGGAACGCTCAACGGGCAGCGATGATTCCACGGACTGGAAATGCTTTGATAACGGTTTGGCACCGAGGACGCAGAAACCGGCCTCCGGGCTTCCATAATGAAGCACCCGGTGGAGTCGTTACCTGATCGCGACCAAAGGTCACTACTTCGGTCACCCCACCGAAACAAACGCCGGGTAGCATGATCACCATTCGTGACTGACATCACATGGTCACACATAGAATGCGCCGACAACCGGTGCATTTATACCCCCGGCGGAGGTTATTCACTTTGGGAAGAATATCGGCACTCGCCCGGTATATGGGGATGGTCGTGGCGGTGGCCGGCATATTTGCCGGGCTCCTGCTCGCTGCCCCTGCCGTGCATGCAACGACAGCTCCACCCCCGGCGTCGGAATCCCCGGCCTCGGAGGGCAGTACCGAGGCAACAGCGCAGGACTCCGGGAACACCGGAGGGGACGAAGTGACCGACGGCGCCGAGTACCAGGACCGCATCAGCGGAGTCCTGCGAAACGCAGGTTCCCCGGTTGCCGGAGTGAAAATCAAGGCAAGCGGCAACGGTTACGAAGCCGAGACGCAGACCGCCGAGAACGGTTCCTGGTCCATCGGGGTTCCCGAACAAGGTGCGTTTGAGGTGGAACTGGATGAATCCACGCTCCCCGAAGGCATGGCCTTGGCCGAGGGCCAGCAGAACCCGCGTACCGTGACTTTCGCCGGAACCTCGAACATCACCACACTCTTCCTCCTGGGTGAAGGCATAGTCCTGCAGGGAGACACCTTCGGCACCAAGCTCATCGAGCGGGCCGTCGCCGGACTCAGCTTTGGACTGCTGCTGGCCCTTAGCGCCGTCGGACTTTCCCTGATCTTCGGCACCACCGGGCTGACAAACTTTGCCCACGGCGAGATGGTGACCTTCGGCGCCGTACTGGCGTTCGGTTTCTCCGCATTGGGCCTGCCGCTGTGGCTGGCACTGATACTGGCGGTGGTCGGAGGCGCAGGCCTTGGCTACGTGCAGGACGCAGGGTTGTGGAAACCGCTGCGCAAACGGGGAACCGGACTGGTTCCCATGATGATCGTGAGCATTGGCCTGGCACTGGCGCTGCGCTACACCATCCTCTTCTTCTTCGGCGGGGCAACCCAGCAGCTGCCTAACTCGCAGAGTCCGATGCTCGAGCTGGGTCCCATTTCGATCGCGCGGAACAACCTGGTTTCCCTAGCCGTCTCACTGGTCGTCATCCTGATCGTGGCCGCCCTGCTGCTGCGTACCCGGATCGGCAAGGCCACCCGTGCCGTCGCGGACAACCCGCCGCTGGCAGCGGCCTCGGGCATCGACGTCGACCGCGTGATCCGCATTGTCTGGATGGCCGGCGGTGCGCTTGCCGCGCTCGGCGGCATCCTGTGGGCGTACTACCGCCCCGGTGTCTCCTTCAACATGGGCCAGCAGATCCTGCTGCTGATCTTCGCGTCCGTGACCCTTGGTGGACTCGGTACGGTGTTCGGCGCCCTGATCGGTTCGATCATCGTGGGACTCTTCGTGGAACTCTCCACCCTCTGGCTCGAGGCGGACCTGAAGTACGTCGGCGCGCTGCTCATCATGATTCTCGTCCTCCTGGTTCGGCCGCAGGGTATCCTCGGCCGCCGAGAGCGCATAGGTTAGGGGCCTCTACATGGACTTTGGAAACATCCTGCTGGGTGCAGTCAACGAATTCTTCACACCCACCACTGCTGCCTATGCGCTGGCGGCCCTCGGGCTGGCCGTGCACTTCGGCTACACCGGCCTGCTGAACTTTGGCCAGGCCGGCTTTATGGCAATCGGAGCCTACGGCTTTGCCATTCCCACGCTGAGCTTCAACGCTCCCCTGCCGGTGGCTTTGCTGATCGCGATGCTCGCTTCCGTGGCCTTTGCGGTGATCCTTGGATTGCCCACGCTGCG
Source organism: Arthrobacter caoxuetaonis (assembly GCF_023921125.1). Classification (NCBI taxonomy): domain Bacteria; kingdom Bacillati; phylum Actinomycetota; class Actinomycetes; order Micrococcales; family Micrococcaceae; genus Arthrobacter; species Arthrobacter caoxuetaonis. Next base: position 1,005,052 of record NZ_CP099466.1, on the reverse strand, counting down.
CCTGCGGGCGGACTATCTGGCCATCGTCACCATCGCCGCAGCGGAGATCGTCCGCTACATCGTGACCACCAACGGCCTGACCGAAGTCACCGGGTCGGCCAACGGCCTGGCGGCGTTCGAAGGCGGGTTCTACTCGCTCAACCCCTTCGCCCCCGGCGTGTACAACCTCGGTCCGTTCAGCCTGAACGAACGCGACCTGTGGATCCGCGTGGTGGCCTGGACCGTCGTCGCGCTGGCCTGCCTGGTGATCTGGCTCCTGGTCCGCAGCCCCTGGGGCCGAGTGGTCAAGGGAATCCGCGAGGATGAGAACGCCGTACGGTCGCTGGGCAAGAACGTCTACGCCTACAAGATGCAGGCGCTGATCATCGGCGGCATGCTCGGTTCGCTGGCAGGCATCATCTTCACGCTCCCACGCGGCGCAGTGCAGCCGGCCAACTACGGCACCGAACTGACGTTCTTCCTCTACACGGCGCTCCTGCTGGGCGGTATGTCCACGGTGCTTGGCCCGGTGATCGGCGCCATGATGTTCTGGGCCGTGCTCTCCCTGACCCAGAGCCTGCTCTACGGTGCCATCGAGTCCGGGGCCGTCACCTTCCTGAACACTACCCAGGCCGGGCAGCTGCGTTACATCCTTGTTGGTGTGGCGTTGATGCTGCTGATGATCTTCAGGCCGCAAGGCGTGCTCGGCAATAAGAAGGAGCTGTCATTCGCATGAGCCATCAAGCACAAAGCCCGCAGCCGGAGCGCCTGCCCGGCGCCCATGCGGCTGCTCCGGCGGAGAAAGCCCACACGGCCGCTGCAGATTCCGGTCATGAGGCGAGCTGGGCCGGCAATGAATACATGACGGACGACAGGCCCATCGCTGCCGACGCCGTGGCCCCCGGTTGCCGGAAGCGCGATCCGATCCTCGTGGCGTCCAATGTGACCCGCACCTACGGCGGTATCCACGCCGTCGACGTCGAGCATGTGGAGATTCCGCGGAACAAGATCACGGCGCTCATTGGTCCGAACGGCGCGGGCAAGACCACACTGTTCAACCTGCTCACCGGATTCGATACCCCGCAGTCCGGGGAATGGAGATTCGAGGACCGTGACCTTGCAGGTGTTTCGGCCTACAAGGTGGCCCGGCTGGGAATGGTCCGTACGTTCCAGCTGACCAAGGTCATGGGCAAGCTGACGGTGCTGGAGAACATGCGGCTCGGCGCCAATGAGCAGCCGGGCGAGGCACTGCGCCGGGCACTGTTCCGGCCGCTCTGGAAAAAGCGCGAGAACGAGATTACCGAACAGGCCGACGGCCTGCTGGCCAAGTTCAAGCTCGACACCAAGCGCAGCGACTACGCCGCTTCCCTTTCCGGCGGCCAGCGCAAGCTCCTGGAAATGGCGCGCGCGCTGATGGTCAATCCCAAACTGGTGATGCTGGACGAGCCCATGGCCGGCGTGAACCCTGCATTGACGCAGTCACTGCTGGACCACATCAAGAACCTGAAAGCCGAGGGCATGACGGTCCTGTTCGTGGAACACGATATGCACATGGTTCGGCATATTGCCGACTGGGTGATCGTGATGGCCGAAGGCAAGGTAGTGGCCGAAGGGCCGCCTGCCGAGGTAATGAAGGACCAGGCCGTGATCGATGCCTACCTCGGCGCGCACCACGACGTGGACCTGGGCGATTCCGAGGGCTTCGAAAAGCTCGAAGCAGTCCTGGAGAAGGATCCGGATTCAGACATTCAGGGCGGTGAGGGGCTGGCCCCCGTGACGATCCAGGAACGTAAGGACAGGGCATGACTGCTGAAAATTTCGAGGGCGACTCCGTCGTCAAAGTCACCGATCTGGTGGCCGGCTACATTCCTGGAGTCAACATCCTTAACGGATGTTCCATAGAAGCCCGGCGCGGTGAGCTCATTGGCATCATCGGCCCGAACGGTGCCGGCAAGTCCACCTTGCTGAAGGCCATGTTCGGCCTGGTGAAGGTCCATTCCGGCACTGTTATGGTGCGCGGTCAGGACCTTACCGGGCTGAAGGCCAACAAGCTGGTAAGCCGGGGGGTGGGGTTCGTTCCGCAGAACAATAACGTGTTCGCCTCGCTGACCATTGAAGAGAACCTGCAGATGGGCCTTTACCAGCAGCCGAAGAACTTCAAGGAACGCTTCGAGTTTGTGGCTGACCTGTTTCCGGAGCTGAAGAAGCGGCGCAGTCAGCGAGCCGGATCTCTCTCCGGCGGTGAACGCCAGATGGTGGCCATGGGCCGGGCCCTGATGATGGAGCCGGCTGTGCTGCTGCTGGACGAGCCCTCTGCCGGCCTCTCCCCCGTGAAGCAGGATGAGACCTTCCTGCGCGTTCATGAGATCAACCGTGCCGGCGTCTCGGTGATCATGGTGGAGCAGAACGCCCGGCGCTGCCTGCAGATCTGCGACCGCGCGTATGTGCTCGACCAGGGCAAGGACGCGTACACCGGAACCGGGCGTGAGCTGATGAAGGATCCCAAGGTCATCCAGCTGTACCTGGGAACCCTGGCTGATACGGCCTAGTCTCAGTCTGGCGAGTGCCCGTCTGGAGCTTCGTCTCCAGGCGGGCATTTTGCTTTGACGCACTCCTCTGTTCCTCAACGCCGTGTTACCCCCCCTGTACCGAGGCACCCACTCCACGTGACGTCAGCCTCAGGCCTGCCCTCATCCTCCGTCCGCACAGCAAAGGGCCCCTGCCGGAACAGGGGCCCTTCGAGTGGTGCGTTAGTGATTGTGGTGCGTTAGTGATTGTGGTGCGTCAGCCTGCCTTAGAGCTTGCCCACCTCGGAGCGGCTCGGAAGCGGCTTGTTGTCAGCGTCGAACTCGTAGATACCGATGAAGGCTTCAGTCGGGTCACCGTTCTCATCGAAGGTAACCGGTCCGGAGTAGCCGTCGTAGTCGATGTCTTTGCCGTCGCGCAGGAGCGTGACGCAGCCGGCGAAGTCGAAGCACTTCTCTCCGTCTGCGGAAACACCCTGCAACTCGGCAGCTATTGCAGCGCCGTCGGTGCTGCCGGCTGCCTCTGAAGCGAGGGCCAGCAGGGTCACTGCGTCATAGCTTTCACCGGCATAGGCCCAGTCCGTCAGTGCAGGATCAATGCCCAGCAGTGCGTCCTTAAAGTTGTCCGAAGCGAACGGGCCGGGGATGGTTCCCTGGGCGCCCTCCAGAGTTCCGGCATCGAGATCGGCACTGAAGTCTTTGGTGTTGCCGTCAACGAAGAAAAGCTGCGACGGGTCAACACCCTTGCCGGTCAGCAGCGGTGCAATGCTCTTGGCCTGGTCGAAGCTGATGACCACAATTGCATCCGGGTTGGCGCTGGTAACGGCGTCAACCTGGCTGCTGAACTGGGAGTCGCCTTCGTTGAACATCGGTTCTGCCACGACCTGGCCGCCTGCGGCCTCGACGGAGCTCTTGATGTTCGACTGCAGGCCGGTGCCGTAGGCGTCGTTGAGGACGATCATGCCAACGGTCTGGGCGCCGCACTCCATGATGTAGTTGCCCAGGGTACGGCCCTGGAGAACGTCGGAGGGCGCGGTGCGCCAGTAGAGCCCGTTGTCATCCCAGTCCGTGAATTCCGGGGCCGTATTCGCGGGCGAGAACTGGATGACTCCGGCACCGGTGATCTGGCTGATGACAGTCTTGGAAACACCGGAGGAAGCGGCACCGATGATGGCGCTTACGTCCTGGCCCAGCAGGTCAGTAACGGACTGCGTGGCGATGTCGGTGGTGGTATCACCGGAGTCCCGGTGGACAACCTCGATGGGCTTGCCGAGGACGCCGCCCGCAGCGTTGACCTCTTCAGCGGCCAAATTGACGCCGGCGATTTCCGGCGGGCCAAGGAAGGCAAGGGTGCCTGTGGTCGGAAGAAGGGTGCCGAGCTTCAGAGGAGTCTCTGTGGTGCCGGTGGAAGCGGGAACAGCTGAGGGGTCGCCCTTCTCTCCCGGATCCTCTCCGGTGCCGCCCTGGCTTTCCGGGCACGTGAGAACGGAGCTGTCAGCTGACGACGAAGAAGCATCGGACGGTGTGGACTCGGTGCCGGACTCGCCGCCGCTGGCGCAGCCGGAGGCGAACAGGGCGATACCCATGCCCAGTGCTGCGATCTTTGCTGCGCGGCTATAACCATCCCCCAGGCCAAGCGGCCCGGTCTTGCGAAGTGCAGTCATGTAGTTTTTCTCCCCGATCGAAAGGCGGGTGCCTTTGATGCTGTTACCAGGTGTTCCTGATTACAAGAAAAACTAGTTGAATAATGTGTCCAAGATAAGAGCCTACGGTTACAGCCTTGTAACACTCGTCACAGCTGAAGCCAAGATGTTGCACGATGCCAAGGCGCATGGTTGCTAAACGTTCATTTTGTACCCCAGGTCGGACTCGAACCGACAACACACAGATTTTAAGTCCGCTGCCTCTGCCATTGGGCTACTGGGGCTCCACACACCGCGGCACGACGGCAGTTAACCGCGTTCCAAGCGCATAGACCAGCCTACTTGAGCGGCGGGGACGGCAGGAAACAGGGTTAACGCCAACGGCGGCCACCGGCGGATATCCAGTGGCCGCCGTTGTCTGGCGGTTCGCGTGCTGCTTACTTGCCGGCAGGCTTCTTGGCAGGCGTTGCAGCCTCCACGAATGCCTTGCGCGGGTTCTTCAGGTGGATCAGCTGCGTGAAGTCGCGGCCGAACCAGAAGTTCGCCGCCCAGCCGGAGATGACGCGGAACTTGCGCTCGAACATCGGCATGGCCATGCCGTGGTAGCCGCGGTGGGCCAGCCAGGCTGGGAGGCCCTTCATGCCGAAGCCCATGATGTTCGCAACGCCCTTGTACTGGCCCATGCCGGCCACGGCGCCGAGGTTCTTGTGGCGGTATTCCTGGACGCTGCCCTCACCGTAGCGTGCAGCAAGGAGGTTCTTGGCCAGGCGCTTGGCCTGGCGGACGGCGTGCTGGGCGTTCGGCACGCAGAAGCCTCCGACGCCGCCGCCGGTCAGGTCGGGCACTGCCGAAACGTCGCCGGCCGCCCAGGCACCCTCGAGGGGTCCGTCGTCGCCGGTGATCCGCAGTTCGGCGTTGGCACGCACGCGGCCGCGGTCATCGATCGGGAAGTCGGTGGCGCGGACCATCGGGTTGGCCTGCACACCGGCAGTCCAGATGAGGGTATCGGCCTCGAATTCGCCGGCCGGGGACTTGTCGGCCATGTTGATGAGCTTCAGCAGGCCGCCTTCGGCGCTGGCCAGCGAGGTGTTGAGCAGGACTTCGATGCCGCGCTCACGCATGGAGGAGACAACCCATTCGGCCTGGTCGGGCTTGACCTCGGGCATGACGCGGCCCATGGCTTCAATCATCACGAAGCGCAGGTCTTCACGCTTGAGGCGGTTGTTCTCGCGCACGGCGCCGCGGGCCATGTCTTCGATTTCGGTGATGGTCTCAATGCCGGCGAAGCCGCCGCCGACGACGACGAAGGTCAGTGCGCGGGCGCGGGCAGCCTGGTCGGTCATCAGGGAGGCGGTCTCGATGCGCTCGAGCACCTTGTTGCGCATCTCCACTGCTTCTTCGATCGTTTTCATGCCGATGCCGGCTTCGGCCAGGCCCGGGATGGGGAAGGTCCGGGTAATGGAACCGGCAGCAATAACGATGTCGCGGTAGCTGAGCTCGAACGGCTCGCCTCCGTCGGCGGGCTCCACGGTGGCCGTGTGGGTGGCGTGGTTGACCGCGGTGACCTTGCCCGAAATGAGCTCGGTCTCCTTCAGGTGCATGCGGTGCGAAACTACAGCGTTGCGTGCGTTGATGGTTCCTGCAGCGACCTCAGGCAGGAAGGGCTGGTACGTCATGTACGGCAGCGGATCCACCACCGTGACGATCCCGCCGTGCTTCTTGACCTGCTTCTGCAGGTTCTTGGCTACGTAGAGTCCGACGTAGCCACCGCCAACCACGAGTACGCGTGGACGATCAGAGAACTGTGAGTGCGATGCCATAGCAAATATCCTACCCGACTTGTGAAAGTCTTCACGAAGTGTTCCGCAGTATGTTTCCACCCGGCCGCCCCAGTGCTTGTCAGGCGGAGCGGGAAGGTTCCATCTTCTGTTCTTCCCCGCCGGCGAGGTCCTCCGGAACGGCGCCTGCGGACGCCTCGGCGGAGCGCCGGATGCGCAGGACGGCGATGCTTCCGCCGGCACTAACCAGCAGGATCAGTCCGGCGAAGCCCAGGACCAGCACGGCTGGCAGCGGGTCTTCTTCAGTGTAGGGTTCAGCCGCGGTGGGCACCCGGGGTTCCGGAATATCCGGCAGGGCCTCGCTGACCGGTTCAGGTCCGGCCGGTGCGGCCGGAGCCTCGCCGCGGCGGTGGATCCGGATCCATTCTTCAATGGTTCCGAGTGGATTACCCGCCACCGCGGGAACGTCTGCGTTCAACGCTGCGTTGGCGTCGATAATGCCGTAGCCGTAGATGGTATCCCTGCCCGGGACTCCGCCGTCCTTGGCCGTGGTGATGATCCGGTTGATTACCTGGGCTGCCGTCAGTTCCGGGTAGGCGGACCGGATCAGGGCCGCAACGCCGGACACCAGGGGTGCCGCTGCGGAGGTGCCGGACCACTCGGCGTACCGGGAGGCGCCCTCCGGGAGCCCGCCGACCAGGTTCTCGGCAGGCGCGGCGACTCCGATGCTGATGCCTTCGGAGGAGGAGTCCCAGCTCGCCTTTCCTTCCCGGTCCAGGCCGGCGACGGTCAGCACGCCCGGGATGGTGGCCGGTGCTCCAACCTGGATCATCCCGACGCCGCGGTTTCCCGCTGCGGCAACAATCACGACGTCGTTCTGCTCTGCGTAAAGGAAGGCGTCGTCCCAGCTCTCCGGCCACGCGGTGGACGAAGAACCCAGTGACATGTTGATCACCTTCGCGCCGTTGTCCACCGCCCAGCGCACCGCGTTGGGCAGCTGCTGGTCAATCGGAACGCCGCCGGGATTTGCTTCGCCAATCCAGGCCGAAACCGTCAGCAGTTCGGCCTTGGGCGCTACGCCGATAATCCCGTCGGGTCCCTTGCCCGGGCCCTTGTAATCCTTGCCGTCCTCGTCGTCGCCCTCCTTGCCGGCATGCCCGCGGCCCGCCAGCAGGGTGGCAACCAGCGTCCCGTGCTCGGGGTTGACGCCCAGGCCCCTGCCCCCCGACGGATCACCGGCTCCGGACACGTCGGTTCCTCCGGCGATGGCACCGGCCAGGTCGGGGTGGGAAGGGTCGACGCCGGTGTCGATGACCGCCACCTTGACCCCTTCGCCCTGGGACTTCTTCCAGGCTTCGGTGATGCCGTAGTCGGCCAGCCAGTATTCCTTGTCCCGCCACTCATCGGCGTGGGCTGGCCCAGCTGCTGCCAGCTGGATCAGCAGGACCGCGGTCAGGGACAGGGCGCCGGTACCCGCAGCGCGTCTCATCGCGGCGCCCTTTGGGCGCCGCACCGTTCTTGCCGCGCTCACCGCAGCGTACTCAGTGCGATGCCGTCGAGGATGTCGTGCTCGGAAGTCACAGCGGACTCCACGCGTCCGTCAGTCAGTTCGGCCATGCGGTCCACGATTGTCTTCCAGATGAGGGCGCCGGCGCCAATGACGTCCACGCGGCCGGGGTGCATGTAGGGCAGGGCGGCCCTTTCGTCGTGTGACATATGCAGGAGCGACCGCGCTGCGTCGCCGATCGCTTCGGCGCTCAGTTCGCTGCCGTGGATCGCGGCGGAGGAGTATTCCGGAAGTTTCAGGGCATGGGCGCTCACCGTGGTGATCGTCCCGGCAACCCCAACGAGCCTGTCGGCCGTGGAGAGCGGTACGGTCTCCAGGACCTGCGCGACCATATCCAGGATGTCTCCCCGTGCCATGGCGATCTGGGCGTCGGTGGGAGGATCGGAAACGAGGTGGCGCTCGGTGAAGCGGACGCAGCCCATGTCGGTGCTCTTGGCGGCCAGCACACCCTCGGACGTGCCGAGCACAAACTCCGTCGAGCCGCCGCCAAGGTCCACGACCAGCGTTCGGGTTCCGTCGCCGGCAGGCAGGACGCTGGTGGCACCGGCAAAGGACAGTCCCGCTTCCTCGTCGCCGCTGATGACTTCCGGGCTCACGCCCAGCCGGGCGCGGACACCCTCCATGAATTCCTCACGGTTCTCCGCGTCACGCGTTGCGGAAGTGGCGACGAAACGGACCTTCTCAGCGCCGTGTTCCTTGATCAGGGCGGCGTATTCATCGGTCGCCGCAAAGGTGCGGTCCAGCGCTTCAGGAGAGAGGCGGCCTGTGGCATCGACCCCTTCGCCCAGCCGGACAATACGCATCAGGCGCACGACGTCGGTGAGCCTGGTGACGCCGTCGGCGGTTTCGGCATCGGCAATCAGCAGGCGGATCGAATTGGTTCCGCAGTCCACGGCAGCTACCCGGACCACGTGGTTCGCGTTTTCCATGGCCTTCTCCCCTTCTCCGGCCGCTTCCTGCTCCGCAGCGGCCGCCGCGCGCCGGGCAGCGCGCTTGCGGTCCAGCTCAGCAGCCGAAAGTCCCTGCGTCTTCGTGTGGCGGCTCAGGTCCCGCGAAGGTGCCGGCCCGTCAACCGCCCATGCGCCCTCACAATAGCAGCGCTCACGCGTCCACCATTCGGAGATGGCTTCCAGTGCTTCGTCGCCCAGCGGGTTCACGCCGGGGCCGGCCGCCAGGGAGTGGCCGACCAGCACGTGCAGGCACTTGACGCGGGTTGGCATTCCGCCGGCTGAAACGCCGTCGATCTCCGGAACCGGTCCGGTGCCCGTGCGTTCCCCGATCTCATTGCGGACCTGGAGATAGGCCTCATGGGCCTCGCGGTAGCGCGCAGCCAGTTCGGGATCAGTCTCCAGCCGGGCAGTCATTTCAGTCATCATTCCCGCGGCCTCCAGACGGGAAACCGCGGAAGTGATCACCGGGTGGGTCAGGTAATACGTCGTGGGGAAGGGAATTCCGTTGCCCAGCCGGGGTGCCGTGGTGGCCACCAGCGGGTTGCCGCAGATGCAGCGGGCGCCGATCTCGACGACGTCGCGCACCGGCCGTCCGAGCTGCCGGCTCAGGGTCTCCAGATCGTCCTGGGTCGGTGTGAGCTGGTCAGGGGTCATGCGGCGAAGGTCCTTCCTGGGGGTCCACCAAGGACCCAAGGTGTAGCTGTCTCAGTCATCCAGCCTACTGTGCCCAGAGGGAAACCGGTTCCCCTCCGATGTTCCCGGACCGCATGCCGGTTACGGCGCAGTGGCGGAACGGAGGACCGAATCCCACAGCGCATCGACCCACTCCAGGTCCTGCGGCGCCTCTGCCGCGGCCTGTTCCTCGATCTCCTCGACTCCGTTCTCGCCCTTGACCAGGTAGCGGGTTTCGCCGGGCATCACCAGGAAGATCCGCTCCCGTGCCTGTGCCTTGATGAAGGCCGGGTCTTCCCACCGGTCAAGTGTCTGCTCGAGCTCGGCTCCTGCCTCCTGCTCCCGGGCAATCTCAGCCTCCAGGGCAGCGATTTCGGAGCGCTGCTGGAGATATGTCCGCACCGAGGGCGCCAGCAGGACAGTGACTACCACCATCACAATGCCCAGTGCCAGCAGCCGCCCGGAGAACGACTTCGCCGGGACGGGCTTCAGGGGTGCGTCCGTCCGCGGGGAGGCCTGTGCCGGTTCGCTGCCGCCGGCCGAGACACCGCTTCGGATTTCGGCGGCAAGTTCCTGCCGTGCGGCGGCGCGGGCAGCCGAGGCGCTTTGTGCCTCTGAGTCCTTCTGTGACTTCGGCTGCCGGGGCTTGCGGCCTGCCGGTTTCGGGGCCTTGCTGCCCGTTGCTGCACCGGGGGCCTTGCTGCCCGTGGGCGTGCCGGGGGCCGCGCTGCCCGTTGCCGGAGCGCCTGCCTTGCTGCCCGTCGGTGCTGCCTGCCCATCGGCATCCCGGCGGGCGCGGGGCGCGGCCGGAAGTCCGTCGGCCGCCGGCTTGGGGACCTTGGGTCGTCGGGTGGACATGGGGCTCCTTGCGTGGCGGACTCTGTGGATCTGGGTGTCCGCCGGTGAAAACGACGACGGCGGGCACCCCCGTATTCGAGGGTACCCACCGCCGGTGCACTTGCTAGGCCGTGAAACGCGGGAAAGCGCTGCGTCCTGCGTAGCGTGCGGCGTCGTCGAGCTCTTCTTCGATGCGCAGCAGCTGGTTGTACTTCGCCACGCGCTCGGAGCGGGCCGGGGCGCCGGTCTTGATCTGCCCCGCGTTGGTGGCCACGCAGATGTCGGCAATGGTGGTGTCCTCGGTTTCGCCGGAGCGGTGCGAGGTGATCGTGGTGTAGCCGGCGCGCTGGGCCATGGTGATGGCGTCCAGGGTCTCAGACAGGGTGCCGATCTGGTTGACCTTCACCAGCAGCGAGTTGGCGGCGTTTTCCTTGATGCCGGTCTCGAGGCGGGCGGGGTTGGTGACGAAAAGATCGTCGCCAACCAGCTGGACCTTGTCCCCGAGGCTGGCGGTGAGGGCCTTCCAGCCTTCCCAGTCGTTCTCGTCCAGCGGATCTTCGATGGAGACCAGCGGGTAGTCGCGCACCAGTTCCTCGTAGTACGCCGACATTTCCCCGGCGCTGCGGTTCTGGCCTTCGAAGACGTAGGAGCCGTCCTTGAAGAACTCGGAGGAGGCAACGTCCAGGGCCAGCGCGATGTCGGTTCCCGGCGTGTAACCGGCCCGCGTGATCGCTTCGAGGATCAGGTCCAGGGCTGCACGGTTGGACGGCAGGTTCGGCGCGAAGCCGCCTTCGTCGCCGAGGCCGGTGGACAGGCCCTGCTCCTTCAGCACGGACTTGAGGTTGTGGTAAACCTCGACACCCCAGCGCAGGCCCTCCGAGTAGGTGTCCGCACCCAGCGGAACAATCATGAATTCCTGGATGTCGACGTCGGAATCCGCGTGGGAGCCGCCGTTGAGGATGTTCATCAGCGGCACGGGCAGGATGTGCGCGTTCGGGCCGCCGAGGTAACGGTAGAGCGGCAGGGCTGCAGACTCTGCTGCGGCACGGGCCACGGCGAGGGAGACACCGAGGATGGCGTTGGCGCCCAGGCCCGACTTGTTCTCGGTACCGTCCAGGTCGATCATGGCCTGGTCGATGGCACGCTGGTCGGCGGCGTCGAAGCCCAGCAGCGCCGGCTGGATCTGGTCGATCACGGCTTCTACGGCCTGGAGCACGCCCTTGCCCTGGTAACGGTCCTTTTCGCCGTCGCGGCGCTCGTTGGCTTCAAAGGCGCCGGTGGAAGCACCGGAGGGAACGGCGGCACGTCCGAACGTGTCATCGTCGAGCAGGACCTCGACCTCCACGGTCGGGTTTCCCCGGGAATCAAGGATCTCTCGGGCGTGGATGGCATCAATGATGGCCATGGGAATGCTCCTGTTCATTGGAACTTGAGGGTGGAAACTACAGCCGGGCCTATGACGGGGACCACGCTGTCTGCTTCCAGACTAGTGGAATCCCGGCCCGTAGTAAGGACCGGGGGCGTCATTCAGTAACGGGAGGCGCCGCAGCCGTAAAACGGCGGACAGCCGCACGCAGGGCGGCTTCGGGATCGAGGCCGCGTTCAGTGGCCTGGCGCACCGTTTCGAACAGCAGCCCGCCGAGTTCCTCTTCGCCGTCCCAGGCAGGTACTGTTGCGTCCGCCGCGGGAACGGACAGACCGGCCCTGCGGGCCCTGGACTGCGCTTTCGCGGCCAGGGCGAGGGCCGGGAGGGAAGCCGGAATACCGTCGAACGGGCTGGCCCGGTGGGGCTTCTCGGTCTTCTTCACGGCATCCCAGGCACGCTCAATTTCCGTCTGGTCCTCAGTGGTTGCCTCCGTCAGTGTGCCGTCGGCCTTGAAGACGTGGGGATTGCGCCGGATCATTTTCCGGGTAAGCGATTCGACGACGTCGGCAATGGAGAAATGGCCGGCTTCCTCCTGGAGCCGGGCATGCAGCAGCACCTGGAACAGGACGTCCCCGAGTTCGCCGCTCAGTTCAGCGGCATCCGCTGCCCCGGTGTGGCCGGTTTCCACCGCCTCGATGACTTCGTAGGCTTCCTCGAGCAGGTATTCCAGGAGCGACTCGTGGGTCAGCGCACCGGTCCAGGGACAGCGTTCGCGCAGCAGGGCGATGACCTGGGCCAGGCGGGCGAACGCCTGCCCCAGGTCACCGTTCCCGGATGCTTCGCTAGCCACGGGCGCGGTTGAATCCTTCGGTGATGTACCCGGCCAGGACTGCACGCTCTTCCAGCGGCAGGAACGCAGCGTTGACGGCGTTCATGGTCAGCTCCAGGATGTCGTCCAGATCGTAATCGAAGGTCTCGACCAGTAGTTCGAACTCGTCCGTCAGGCTGACACCGCTCATCAGGCGGTTATCTGTGTTCACCGTCACGATGAAGCCGGTCTGGTAGAGCAGGTCGATCGGATGCGACTCGATGTCTTCGCCGAAGGATTCCACGGCGCCGGTCTGCAGGTTCGAGGAAGGGCAGATTTCCAGAGGGATTCCCCGGTCCCGGACCCAGCCTGCCACGTCGCCCAGGGTGACCATGCCCACGGAAGTGTCGTCCCCGGCGTCGGGCGCGGCCTCATCTTCGAAGTCGACTTCAATGTCCTCGGCGATCCGCACGCCGTGGCCCAGGCGAAGTGCCCGGCCGTGGACCAGGGCGTCCACGATGCTCTCCACGCCCGCGGCTTCGCCGGCGTGGACAGTCACAGGAAACATCTGCTCGGCGAGGTAGGTGAAGGCATCCTTGAAGCGCGACGGCGGGAAGCCGTCCTCGGCTCCGGCAATGTCAAAGCCCACGGCGCCGCGGTCCCGGTGGCGGACAGCGAGTTCGGCAATCTCCATGCCGCGGTCGCCGTGCCGCATGGCGGTGATGAGCTGGCCTGCCTGGATCAGGTGTCCATTGGCTTCGGCATCGGCGACGCCTTCCTCCAGGCCGGCCTGCACAGCTTCAACGGCCTCGTCCAGGCTGAGTCCGCCGCGCAGGTGCTGCTCGGGCGCCCAGCGGACTTCGGCGTAGACCACGCCGTCCTCCACCAGGTCTTCAACGAACTCGCGGGCAACCCGGGTAAGGCCCTCACGGGTCTGCATGACCGCGATGGTGTGGTCGAAGGTTTCCAGGTAGCGGACCAGCGAGCCGGAGTTCGCCGATTCACGGAACCACTCCCCCAGGGCGACGGGGTCGGTGGACGGCAGGGTGTGGCCTGCGGCCTCGGCAAGCTCCACGATCGTTCCCGGGCGCAGTCCGCCGTCGAGGTGGTCGTGGAGGGAAACCTTGGGCAGCACGCGGATGTCGAAGGAGGAAAGGGCAGCGGGATTCGTCATGGGCTCAGTCACATGCCAACTCTACGTGAGGGTTACCGGGCGCGCTTAAGGCTCGGAGCTGACGCTCTCTTCCAGCGGCTGGCTGGTGCGGATAGGAGTCGGTCCGCGGAGTTTGGCGATGATCCGGTCGATGATCAGGCCCAGGACCAGCGCGACGGCGACGGCCACGACGACGGCGAGCAGGTGGTTCTCCTTGAACCAGGCCCCCGCGAGGGCGCCGATGGCCACGGAGTAGGCCGCCCACAGAATCGCTGACATGCCCGTCAGTGCCACGAACATCCGCCGCGGGAAGCGGGTGGCTCCTGCGGTCAGGTTCACCACCACCCGGCCCACGGGGATGAACCGTGCGATCAGGATCAGGGACACAGCCCGTTTCTCTAACTCACGTCCTGCCCACACGAAGCCACGCTGCATCCGTGGCCCGCGCATCCAGCCGAACCTGTCAGCGCGCAGTGTCCGGCCCAGGGCGTAGGCGATGTTATCGCCGATGAAGGCGCCGGCTGCGGCTGAGACGGCGATCAGCCAGACGTTCGGTCCGCCGTCCAGGAACACGAGTGCGGCCAGCCCGACCACGAGTGATTCGCTGGGGATGGGGGGAAAGAATCCGTCCAGCAGGCAACAGGCGAAGAGCACCAAATAGACCCAGGGATCCCCTGAGTAGGCCAGGACGAATTCGTTGATGTTGTCCATTACGGCGTTAAGAACGTCCAATGGGCGGCACTCCTCGGGTAGATATCTGTATCTACAACGATGCCACTTCCGAAAGGGTGCCCGCGATCGGGTATGACCCCGGAGTTCCCCTGAGGAACTGCGCAGGACCCCCTAAAGGTCCCGTTGGAAACCCGGAGGCTCTTTCTCCCTCCTTCCCCCTCGAGATAGCAGAAACTGCCCGTATGAGAGCTCATACGGGCAGTTTCTGTCATCTCGGTGAGGGCAGGTGCGGGACCTAGCTGATCCGGTCGAGGATCAGCGGTGCGACGGCACCGGCGGCCGGGGAAATCGTGGCGGCGTCCGCCAGCACTTCCTTGGCCCGGTCGAACTTCTCCGGGGTGTCCGTCAGCAGGGTCATCAGCGGCGTCCCGGCCTTGACCGTGTCACCGGGCTTGGCGTGCAGCCGCACTCCGGCTCCGAGCTGGACCGCGTCTTCCTTCCGGGCCCGGCCGGCACCGAGCCGCCAGGCTGCGACGCCGACGGCAAGGGCATCGAGCTCCGTGAGCACTCCGTCAGCCGATGCCAGGATCGTCTCGGACTCCTTGGCCACCGGAAGGGCAGCATCCGGGTCGCCGCCCTGCGCCTTGATCATCCGGCGCCAGACGTCCATGGCACGCCCGTCCTTCAGCGCGGCCTCGGGATCGGCGTCGGGCTGCCCGGCAGCGGTGAGCATTTCACGCGCCAGTGCCACCGTCAGTTCGACGACGTCGGACGGGCCGCCGCCGGCGAGGACCTCCACCGATTCCTCCACCTCGATGGCGTTGCCAGCGGTAAGGCCCAGCGGCGTGGCCATGTTCGTGAGCAAGGCCACGGTGTTCACGCCTGCATCTTTACCGAGTGTGACCATGGTGCGGGCCAGTTCCCGGGCGTCGTCCAGGTTCTTCATGAAGGCGCCGGAGCCGACCTTGACGTCCAGCACCAGCGACCCGGTGCCTTCGGCGATCTTCTTGCTCATGATCGAGGACGCGATCAGCGGAATGGCTTCAACCGTTCCCGTGACGTCGCGCAGTGCATAGAGCTTCTTGTCCGCAGGTGCCAGCCCGGCACCGGCTGCGCAGATCACGGCGCCCACGTCGGCCAGCTGTGCCATCATTTCGTCGTTGCTTAGGGCGGCACGCCAGCCGGGAATGGCTTCGAGCTTATCCAGCGTTCCGCCGGTGTGGCCCAGGCCGCGGCCGGAGAGCTGCGGAACGGCAACCCCGAAGACCGCTACCAGCGGAGCCAGCGGCAAGGTGATCTTGTCCCCCACGCCGCCGGTGGAGTGCTTGTCCGAGGTCGGTTTGCCCAGGGAAGAGAAGTCCATCCGCTCCCCCGAGGCAATCATGGCTGCGGTCCAGCGGGAGATTTCCTCCCGGTTCATGCCGTTGAGCAGGATCGCCATGTTCAGGGCCGCCATCTGCTCATCGGCAATGGCGCCGCGGGTGTAGGCGTCGATCGTCCAGTCGATCTGTTCCGGGGAGAGTGTTCCCCGGTCCCGCTTGGTCCGGATGATGTCTACGGTGTCGAACTTCTCGGAACTCATTTGCCTGCCTCTTCCAGGTGCTGCGGCCCGAAGGCGTCCGGCAGCACTTCATCCATGGTCCTGATTCCGCTTACGGTCAGCAGCTGCATGCCCGGGGCACGGAATTCGTACAGCAGCTGGCGGCAGCGGCCGCACGGCATCAGGGTCTGGCCCTGGCCGTCTACACAGGTGAAGGCCACCAGGCGGCCTCCGCCGGTCATGTTGAGCTGGCTGATCATGGAGCACTCGGCACACAGCGTCAGGCCGTAGGAAGCGTTCTCGATGTTGCAGCCCGAGACGATCCGGCCGTCGTCGGTCAATGCCGCGGCACCCACCGGATAACGGGAGTACGGAACATAGGCGTGGGCCATGGCCTCGCGGGCAGCGTCCTGTAGGACGGCCCAGTCGACGTCGGCCGGTGCGTGGGCAGGGATGCCTGCTTCTGCATTCATTGTTTTCCTTTCGGGCTTCTCAGCCCTTGATGTACGGTATGCCGCTTGCTGCCGGTCCCCGGGACTTACCTACCACGCCGGCGACGGCGAAGATGGTCACCACGTAGGGCAGCATGGCCAGGAACTGGTTCGGGACGGGTGTGCCCAGGAGGCTCAGCACCGACTGCAGGTTCGACGCGAAGCCGAACAGCAGTGCCGCGAACAGTGCGCCGATCGGGTTCCAGCGGCCCAGGATCAGCGCAGCAAGAGCGATGTAGCCCTGGCCGGACGTCATGTCCCGGTTGAAGGAGGACACCGATACGAGGGTGAAGAACGCACCGCCGACTCCGGCCACGGCACCTGCCAGCAGGACGTTCCAGAAGCGGGTCCGGTTCACGTTCACGCCCAGGGTGTCTGCAGCCTTGGGGTGCTCGCCCACGGCACGGGTGCGCAGGCCCCACTTGGTATGGAAAAGGCCGAAGTAGACGGCGGCCACGGCCACGTACATCAGGTAGCCGATGATGGACTGGTCGAAGAGGATCGGGCCCAGGATCGGAATGTCGGACAGCAGCGGGATGGGAATCGACTCCAGGCGGGGCGGCGAGTTCCACTTCGCGGAGTCGGCGCTCAGCACGGTGGAGAAGAGGAATCCGGTCAGGCCGGACACCAGCACGTTCAGCACGACGCCGACGATCACCTGGTTCACGATGTATTTGATGCTGAACACGGCGAGGACCAGCGAGACCAGCACGCCGGCAATGGCTGCCGCGAACAGGCCCACAAAGGCGTTGCGTGAGAGCGAGCCTGCCACCGCAGCGGCAAAGGCGCCGAAGAGCAGCTGGCCTTCGATCGCAATGTTCACCACACCCGAGCGTTCACACAGCACGCCGGACAGCGAACCGAAGATCAGCGGGAACGCAAGGACGAAGGAACCTGCCAGCAGGCCGTAGAGCGCGACGCTGGGGCTGCGGGCACTGCCCACCGCCCAGGTAAGGAATGCAGCGACGAAGAACACCGCGAACACGGCAATCAGCCATCCTGGGATGTGCTGGTAGCGGCTGACCAGGACAAACGCATACGCTGCCGAGGCCAGCAGGACCACGGAAGCGATCCACCCGAGGACCGGAGCGGAGACCACGACGTCTGGCAGCGGGAACGCTGAGTCCCCCTCCGTCAACCGGAAGGTCACGTCAGTGGACGGCGCTCCGAGCCCAAAGACGATGAAGCCAATCAGGGCGAGGATGCCGAGCAGGATGGGTGTTTTCCAGCTGCGGATGATCTGGACGTCTGCCGGCTGGCCGGCCGGGGAAAGAGTTGTTGCGGTGCTCATGATGCTCCTTGCCCTGCATCGGCGTTTTTGGTCGTGCGCTTGCCGGACGTCTTGAACGCCCCGGGCGGCGGGATCCTGAAGATGGACCGGACCAGCGGCGGCGCGGCAATGAAGAGGACGATCAGTGACTGGACCACCAGCACAATGTCGATGTTGGTTCCCGTACTGGTCTGCATCGTGACGCCTCCGGCACGGAAGGCGCCGAAGAGCAGGCCGGCGGCAAAGGTGCCCCACGGGGTGGAACGTCCCAGGAGTGCGACTGTGATGGCGTCGAAGCCAAAGCTGGCCGCAACACCGGAGGTCAGGACGCGCTCGGTGCCGGAGACCTGTGCAACGCCGGCAAGGCCGGCAAGCGCACCGGCGATCAGCATCACGATCACGTAGCCCTTGGTCGTGTTGATGCCTGCGTTCCGGGCTGCAGCGGGGTTCGCACCAACGGCGCGAAGCTCAAAGCCGACCGTGGAGCGGTTCAGCAGCCACCAGATGAAGACCGTGGCGGCAATGGCCATGATGAAACCCCAGTGGAGGCGGAATCCGCTGCCCAGCAGGGGCGGGAACATGGCGGAATCATCCACCTGCGGGCTGATCGGGTTGGTGGAGCCCGGGCGCTGGAATCCGGGCGTGGTGAGCAGGAAGAGCACCAGCTGGATCGCGATGTAGTTCAGCATGATGGTCACGATGACCTCGTGCGCGCCGGTTCGGGCCTTGAGCAGGCCCGCTATGCCGCCCCAGATGGCACCGCCAAGCGCACCGGCAATCACAACGAGCAGCAGGTGCAGGCCTACCGGCAGGTGCCAGGTAAAGCCAACCCAGGCCGCCAGGGTTGCTCCGATGATGATCTGGCCCTGCGCACCGATGTTGAACAGCCCGGCGCGGAACGCCAGTGCGACGCCGAGTCCGGCGCAGATCAGCGGAGTCGCCACCGTCAGCGTCTGGGTCAGCGGGTAGATCATCCGGGAGAAGGTTTCGGCCTCGTTATTGAAGACCGATCCCTGGAAGAGGGCAACGTAGGCTCCCGAAGCTGCTGACCAGGCCGCGGCGAACAGGTCCGACGGCCGGGAGAAGAAGTAGGCCGATGCCTTCGCAACGTCCTCGTCGGTCAGGGCAATCAGCAGGCCGCCCACGACCAGTGCCATCAGCACGGACAGGACGGAGACCAGGGCGTTCCCGGTCACGATGCGGCGCAGGAGGGACTCCTGGGCTTCCTCGGGACGGAGTTCGGAGGCCGGCACCGGCACTGCGGGTGGCGGCATTGCTCCGCCCGCGGTCTCGGCAGAGGTCAGCAGGCGGGTTTCTTCAGCTGCCGCCTCCTCTTTCCGGTGGGCTGGATCGCCCTGCTGCCTGTGTGCTTCTTCCGGGCTCACTGCGCCCCTCCCTCGTTCTCGCTCTGCTGCGAAAGTGCGTCTTCGGCGCGCATGCCTGCCATCATCAGGCCCAGGACATCGCGCGAGGTGTTGCTCGGGACAATGCCCATGAGCTTGCCGCTGTACAGCACGGCGATCCGGTCTGCCAGCTCCAGGACTTCGTCCAGTTCGGTGGAGACGATCATGACCGGCGTTCCGCCGTCGCGCTCGGCAATGATGCGCTTGTGCAGGAACTCGATGGACCCCACATCGACGCCGCGCGTCGGCTGGGAGGCGATGAACAGCGACAGCGGGCGTGAAAGCTCCCGCGCCATGACAACCTTCTGCTGGTTGCCGCCGGACAGTGTCCCGGCGGCGGCTTCGGCTGACTGCGTACGGATATCGAACTCGTCGATCTTTTCCGCAGCGTTGGCCGCCACCACCGCAGGACGCATGGACAGTCCCTTGGCGAAGGGAGCCTTGTTGTAGCGGTTCAGGACCAGGTTCTCCGCCACGGTGAAGGGCCCGACCAGCCCGTCCACGCTGCGGTCCTCGGGCACGAAGCCCACGCCTGCGTCGATGATCTGGGCGACCCGCTTGCCCACCAGTTCTTCGCCGTCCAGCTGGATCGAGCCCGTCACGTGCTCCTGCAGGCCCATGATGGCCTCGGTCAGTTCGGTCTGGCCGTTGCCCTGGACACCGGCAATGGCGAGGATCTCACCCTTGCAGATCTCGAAGCTCAGATGGTCTACCACTGCCTGGCCGGTGTCGGAAAGCACCACCAGATCGCGGACCTGGAAGGTGGCTGCTCCCGGCTGCGCCGGTTCCTTCTGCAGGTTGAGGCTGACAGAGCGGCCAACCATCATGGAGGCCAGCTCCGTAGTGGACGCGCCGGGCGCGGCATCGCCGACGACCTTGCCGCGCCGGATCACCGTAATGACATCGGAGACGGCTTTGACTTCGCGCAGTTTGTGGGAAATGAACACCACGGATTTGCCGTCGTCGCACAGCTGGCGCATGATCGCCAGCAGTTCGTCGGTCTCGCGCGGAGTGAGCACGGCGGTGGGCTCATCGAGGATCAGGACTTCGGCGTCCCGGATCAGTGCCTTGATGATCTCCACGCGCTGCTGCACGCCAACCGGCAGGTCCTCGACCACGGCGTCCGGGTCGACGTCGAACCCGTACTGGTTTGAAATCTCGCGGATGCGGGCACGGGTGGTGTCCAGGTTGAGGGCACCGGCGACCTTGGTGCTCTCATTGCCCAGGGCGACATTCTCGGCGACGGTAAAGACGGGTACCAGCATGAAGTGCTGGTGCACCATGCCGATTCCGGCAGCCATGGCATCACCCGGGCCTGAGAAGACAACGGGTTTGCCGTTGATCAGGATTTCGCCCTCTGTCGGTTCATAAAGGCCGTACAGGACGTTCATCAGCGTTGACTTGCCCGCCCCGTTTTCACCGAGAAGGCTGTGTACCTGTCCCGGCTCGATGACCAGGTCAATGTGGTCGTTGGCAACCAAGGTGCCGAAGCGCTTGGTGATGCCTTTGAGTTCGAGTTTCACAACCCCAACCAATCTGTTTGTGTCTAAGTGTTTGGGTACCCCCAGTTGGAAGGTTACCCGGAACAGAACGAACCGCCGTCCGCCCGGCTGCTGTACATCCGGACGAACGGCGGTTCTGGAAGCTGCCTGCCCCTGTTACTTGGGGCTGGCTGCGGATTCTACGGTGATTTCGCCGTCGATGATCTTCTGCTTGATTTCGTCAACGGCAGTCTTGACATCGGCCGGAACAGCGTCTTCCTGGTCGTGGTACGGAGCCAGGGTAACGCCGCCGTTCTCCAGGGTGCCGATGTACGGGGTGGAGTCGAAGTTGCCGTCCACGTCGGTGGAGATGACCTCTTCAACGGCCTCGCCCATGAGCTTCATGACGGAGGTCAGGATGAACTCCTTGCCGTTGCCGGCAGTCTCGAAGCCGTCGGAGTCGACCCAGATGACCTTGTTGTTGCCGCCGCCTGCGTTGGCTTCGACAACTGCATCGAGGGTGCCGGTACCAACCGGACCGGCAACCGGCATGATGATGTCAGCGCCTTCGTTGATGAAGTTTTCGGTGGTGGTCTTGCCGGCACCGGTGTTGGTGAAGTCACCGATGAAGGAACCGGTCTGCTCGGCCTTGTTCCAGCCGAGGACCTCGACGTTGGCGCCGTTCTCTTCGTTGTAGTAGGCAACGCCGTCAGCGAAGCCGTCCATGAAGATGGTCACGGTCGGGATGTTGATGCCGCCGTAGGTGGCGACCTTGCCCGTCTCGGACGTCCCGGCAGCTACATAGCCGGCGAGGAAGGCAGCCTGGGCCGTGTCGTAGATGATCGGCTTGACGTTATCCAGCTCGATGGAGTTGTCATCGATGATGGCGAAGTGGCTGTCAGGGTTGGCTGCTGCCACTTCCTGGGTGGCGTCGGCCAGGAGGAAGCCGACGGTGACCGTGATGTCACAGCCGTTCTGGACGACCATGGAATCCAGGTTCGGTCCGAAGTCGGTCTCCGACTGGGACTCAGCGGTCTTGATCTGAATGCCGAGGTCGGTTTCTGCAGCCTTCAGGCCCTCAAAGCCGGACTGGTTGAACGAGCGGTCATCGAATCCACCGGAGTCGGAAACCATGCAGGCCAGGAAGTCGCTGCTTGCGCTGCCGCTGGCGGCATCGGAAGAGGCGGTGTCTTCCTCCGGAGCTGCACCGCAGCCGGCCAGCAGAAGCGCGGACGCGCCCAGCATGGCGGCGGATACACCGGCATTGCGCTTAAAGCTGCGCGGGAAATTCTTCAATGTTCCTCCAGAAAAGAAATGGGATCCACCCGAGAAGTCTGCAGCACAGCCGTTCGGTGCGAATGGCCTTTCGCGCAGGCGCGTGGTGTGCGCCCCTTACCTCATGAGCGCAGCAAGACCTAACCTTAGCGGCACATCGGCCCTTGGGAAGGCAGAATCGTGACTCGGGGAACATTTGTTTACATGTTGTTATCAATAACGGCCTGCTGAAGGGCTGCCGGACCGGGCATTGCCTAGTGCCGCAGGCCCCGGGCCGCACGCACTGCCGCCGCGGCCATGACCGAAACGCCGCAGCTGATGGAGAGTTCATCAGGGTTGTAGTCCCCGCGGTGCAGGTCGTAGGTTTCCCCTCCCGGGGTACGGGTACCAAGGCGCATCATGGCTCCGGGGACTTCCTGCGTCATCCAGGCGAAATCCTCGCCGCCCATGGACTGCGGCGTCAGGACCACTGAATCTTCACCCAGTTCAGCCCGGGCAGACGCCTCAATGAGCCCTGTCTCAGCTTCGGCGTTGATGACCGGCGGCACGCCGCGGGTGTGTTCCAGGGACACCTGGACTCCGTAGGGCGCGGCAATTTCCCGCACGACGTCGTCGAGCAGCTTTCCTGCCGCGTGCCAGGCTTCGGCGTCGAGGCAGCGCATGGTCCCCGCCATGAACCCGTGGCCCGGGATCGCATTGGGTGCCGAGCCTGCGTGGATCTGCCCCCAGACCACGGAGACTCCGCTGCGGACATCAATCCTGCGGGAGAGCACCGCCGGGACGCCGACTGCAATCTGGCCCAGCGCAAAGACCAGGTCCTGGGTCAGATGCGGACGGGAGGTGTGGCCGCCCTGCCCGGAGAGTTCGATCCGGATCGTGTCTGATGCCGAGGTGATGGCACCAATACGGGTACCGACCTGGCCGACGTCGACCCTCGGGTCGCAGTGCAGCGCCAGGATGCGCGGCACTCCCTCGAGGATGCCCTGCTCGATGACGGAGAGCGCCCCGCCCGGCATCACTTCCTCGGCCGGCTGGAAGATGACCCGGATCCGCCCGCCCAGTGAGCCCTGGGTTTCCAGCCGGGCCAGGACTTTCGCCGCTCCCACCATCACCGTGGTGTGGATGTCATGACCGCAGGCATGCGCAATCCCGGTATTTACCGAGGCATAGGGCAGACCGGTCTCTTCCAGGACCGGGAGCGCATCGATGTCGGCCCGCAGCGCCAGGCGGACCGGGCCGTCACCAATGTCAACGTAGGCTCCCGTGTTCTCCAGCCGCTTGGGCTGCAGGCCGGCGCCCTCCAGCGCTTCGATAATCCGGTCGGTGGTGCGGAATTCCTTGTGCGAGAGTTCCGGATGCGAGTGCAGGTCCCGCCGGAACTCGATGAGATCGCTGAGAATCGGCGCAACACTTCCCCGGATCGAAGGAACGGGTGAACTGCTTAGTGGGGTCGTCTGCACATCTTCCAGATTAGCCAACCTGCTCTGGCTTGCGGGAAACGGCCGGCATTAAGACTTTCCACATGCCAATTGCGCTAAGCGTGCCCTAAAGTACGTCGGTGTCTCCGCTGGCTTTCAGGTGCTCCACGGCCTTCTTTACTTCCTGGGCATGGTCCTTGGTGGTCACCAGCAGTGCATCCGGCGTGTCCACAATCACGACGTCTTCGATTCCGATCAGGGCGATAACCCGCTTGGTATCGGAGACGACGATGCCTGAGGCGTTCTCGGAATAGACGCGGGCGCCCTCTCCCAGCACGGTCAGCTCGCTGTTTTCCTCGGCGGGATTCAGCCGGCCGATCGCGGCGAAGTCCCCCACGTCGTCCCAGCTGAAGATTCCGGGGATCATCGCCACGTCGCCGGCAGCGGCAGCGGGCTCCGCAACGGCGTAGTCGATGGCGATCTTGGGCAGGGTGGGCCAGATCCGCAGCACTGTCTCGCGGCGGTTTTCCGTATCCCAGGCTTCTGCGATTTCCATGAGCCCTGCGTGCAGCTCAGGCTCGTTCTCCAGGAGGTGCTTCAGCATCAGTGCCACGGGGGCAACGAACATACCGGCGTTCCAGCTGTAGTTGCCGCTGCGCAGGTAGCTGCGGGCCGTGTCCTCGGAGGGCTTCTCCACGAATTCGACGACGGCGTGTGCGCTGGGCGCTCCGTCGATCGCCAGCGCTTCGCCCGCTTTGATGTAGCCGAATCCGGTGGACGGGTGCGTCGGATGGATGCCGATGGTGACGATATAGCCCTGGGCCGCAGTGTGGATCGCTTCCCGCACTGTCTCCTGGAAGACCTCCACGGGCGTAATCACCTGGTCGGCGGCGAACGAGCCCATGATGATCGAGGGATCGCGCTGGTAGAGGATGGCGGCAGCCAGCCCGATGGCGGCGGCGGAATCCTTGGGTTCGCTCTCCAGCACCAGGTTCTCGTGCTGGATCTCCGGCAGCTGCGCCAGCACGGCGGCTCGGTGGAGAGTTCCGGTCACGACCATCACGCGGTCATCGCTGAGCGGAGCCAGGCGGTCGTAGGTGGCACGGATCAAGGTGGAGCCCGAACCCGTCAGGTCATGCAGGAACTTTGGAGCGGCGGCGCGGGAAAGCGGCCAGAGCCTGGTTCCCACCCCACCTGCTGGAATCACACCGTAAAAGCGGTCGAAAACTTCGGCGTCCGGTGCCGCGCCCGGGTTCACATTTGTCATTTCAGTACTCATCAGTGCCAAGGTTAGCTGACCGGTCCCCTAAAGCCCCGGCAGCAGGCTGCCCTGGCACACACCCCCGGGCGCCGCAGTGTAAGCCAGGTCACACCGTAGGGGAACCTAAATTGATCCCGGTCTCACCGGGACCTAGATTATGCTTGAGCCTATAAGTGCTCTCGCACCGGCGTCATCACTGCGTGGAAGACGCGCTAGCGCCGCTGCGATGCAGGGAGGAAAATTCAGTGTCGAAGTTACCAGCAGGTACGCTTTACCGCGGCCGCGAAGGCCAGTGGTCCTGGGTCGCCCATCGGATTACTGGCGTGGTGATCTTCTTCTTCCTTTTGGTCCACGTCCTGGATACCTCATTGGTGCGTGTGTCGCCCGAGGCTTACAACGTGGTCATCGGAGCGTACAAGAACCCCATCATGGGCCTCGGTGAGCTCGGCCTCGTCGCCGCCATCGTGTTCCACGCCTTCAACGGCCTCCGGGTGATTCTTATCGACTTCTGGAAGAAGGGTCCCAAGTACCAGCGCCAGATGCTGTGGGGCGTAGTCGGTCTGTGGCTCGTGACCATGATCGGTTTCTCCATCCGCCACCTTCCCATCGTTTTCGGGGGTCACTAAGCCATGAGCACTCCTTCAATTGAGGCCCCCCGGGCCGGACGCATCGCCCCGAAGTACACGCGCAACGGTTCGGGCAAGGGAAACTTCGAGATGATCGCATGGCTCTTCATGCGCATCTCCGGTGCACTGCTCGTCGTCCTGATCTTCACTCACCTCTTTATGAACCTGATGCTCGGTGACGGTATCCACGCCATCGACTTCGGTTTCGTTGCCGGCAAATGGGCCTCGCCCCTGTGGCAGGTCTGGGACCTGGTCATGCTGTGGCTGGCAATGCTTCACGGCACCAACGGTGTGCGCACGATCATCAATGACTACGCGGACAAGAACTCCACCCGCATGTGGCTCAAGACAGTCCTGTACTCCGCCACCGTCGTCATCATCGTTCTCGGCACCCTGGTGATCTTCACCTTCGATCCGTGCCCGGCCAACGCGACTCTGGACCAGCTGCCGTCCTTCTGCCCGGCACCCTAGCCCGGCAGCAACCGCAGCAACTCCCTAAGAGCTACACACAGTTTCAACAGAAAGAGCATCTGGTATGCAGGTCCATAAGTACGACGTCGTCATTGTCGGCGCCGGCGGCGCCGGTATGCGTGCCGCCATCGAATCCGGACAGCGCGCGCGGACGGCGGTACTGACCAAGCTGTACCCCACGCGTTCCCACACCGGAGCAGCGCAGGGCGGCATGTGCGCAGCACTGGCCAACGTAGAAGAAGACAACTGGGAATGGCACACCTTTGACACGGTCAAGGGCGGCGACTACCTGGTTGACCAGGACGCCGCGGAGGTCATGGCCAAGGAAGCCATCGACGCCGTGCTTGACCTGGAAAAGATGGGCCTGCCCTTCAACCGCACGCCGGAAGGCCGGATTGACCAGCGCCGGTTCGGCGGCCACACCCGCGACCACGGCAAGGCTCCGGTCCGCCGTGCCTGCTACGCCGCGGACCGCACCGGCCACATGATCCTCCAGACGCTCTACCAAAACTGCGTCAAGCACAACGTTGAGTTCTACAACGAGTACTACGTGCTGGACCTGCTGACGGTGACGGACAGCTTCGGCCAGAAGCGCACGGCCGGCGTCGTCTCCTATGACCTCGCCACCGGCGAACTGCACGTCTTCCAGGCCAAGTCCGTGGTGTTCGCCTCCGGCGGCGCCGGCAAGGTCTACAAGACCACGTCCAACGCGCACACGCTGACCGGTGATGGCATGGGCATCGCATTCCGCAAGGGCATCCCGCTGGAGGACATGGAGTTCATCCAGTTCCACCCGACCGGCCTCGCCGGCCTGGGCATCCTGCTTTCCGAAGCAGCCCGCGGCGAAGGCGCGATCCTGCGCAACTCCGAGGGTGAGCGCTTCATGGAGCGCTACGCCCCCACCATCAAGGACCTTGCCCCGCGTGACATCGTGGCCCGCTCCATGGCCAACGAAGTCCGTGAAGGCCGCGGCTGCGGACCGAACAAGGACTACGTCCTGCTCGACCTGACGCACCTGGAGCCGGCTCACATCGATGCCAAGCTCCCGGACATCACCGAGTTCGCCCGTACCTACCTTGGCGTGGAACCGTACACCGAGCCTGTGCCCGTCTTCCCGACTGCGCACTACGTCATGGGCGGCATTCCGACCAACATCAAGGCCGAAGTCCTGCAGGACAACGACACCGTGATTCCCGGCCTGTACGCTGCCGGCGAGGTGGCCTGCGTGTCCGTCCACGGCTCGAACCGCCTGGGCACCAACTCGCTGCTGGACATCAACGTGTTCGGCAAGCGTGCGGGCATCTACGCCGCCGAGTACGCGCTGCAGGCCGACTTCGTCGACCTGCCGGAGAACCCGGAAGCTGACACCGTGGCCCTGCTCGACATCGTGCGCAATTCCGAAGGCACCGAGCGTGTCTCCGAAATCCGCCGCGACCTGCAGAACACCATGGATGCCAACATGCAGGTGTTCCGCACGGCCGAGACGATCAACCAGACCCTCTCCGACATTGCAGATCTGGAAGAGCGCTACAAGAAGATCAACGTCCAGGACAAGGGCAAGCGCTTCAACCTTGACCTGCTGGAAGCCGTTGAACTTGGGTTCCTGCTGGAACTGGCCAAGGTCATGTCGGTAGCGGCCCTGCACCGTGAAGAGTCGCGCGGCGGCCACTTCCGCGAGGACTTCCCGGAGCGCGACGACGAGAAGTTCATGCTGCACTCCATGGCCTACAAGGTCGATGAAGCGGACAACGCCGAGCACACTGCAGGCATCCGGCTCGATACCAAGCCGGTTATTTTCACGCGCTACGAGCCGATGGTGAGGAAGTACTAATGACAACGGAAGTCGCTGAGCCGGCCTCGAAGATTGACCTTGCCGAATCCACGGCCGGTGAGATCCCCTCCTTCGACATCACGCTGAAGGTGCGCCGCTACAACCCCGAGGTCTCCGACGAGGCTCACTGGGATGAGTGGACACTGACCATGTACGGCACCGACCGCGTGCTCGATGCCCTGCACAAGGTCAAGTGGGAGCATGACGGTTCCGTGTCCTTCCGCCGCTCCTGCGCCCACGGCGTCTGCGGTTCCGATGCCATGCGCATCAACGGCCGCAACCGCCTTGCCTGCAAGACGCTGCTGAAGGACCTGGATACGTCCAAGCCCATCCTGGTTGAGCCCATCAAGGGCCTGCCGGTGGAGAAGGACCTGATCGTGGACATGGAGCCGTTCTTCCAGTCCTACCGCGAGATCATGCCGTTCCTCATCACCAAGGGCCACGAGCCGGCCAAGGAGCGTCTGCAGTCGGCCGAGGACCGTGAGCGTTTCGACGACACGACCAAGTGCATCCTCTGCGCCGCCTGCACCTCCTCCTGCCCCGTGTTCTGGACCGATGGACAGTACTTCGGCCCGGCAGCAATCGTGAACGCCCACCGCTTTATCTTCGACTCGCGTGACGACGCCGGAGACATGCGCCTGGAAATCCTGAACGACAAGGAAGGCGTGTGGCGCTGCCGCACCACCTTCAACTGCTCGGAAGCATGCCCCCGCGGCATCCAGGTCACCAAGGCGATTTCAGAGGTCAAGCAGGCCATCCTGAACCGCTCCATCTAGTTCAGGGCAGACTGCCACAAGGCGGCGGGCCTTCCGGATCTTTCCGGGGGCCCGCCGCCTTTTGCATGCGTTCAGTGCGCAGGCGTCCCCCGGGCACGCCTGCGCAGCAGCAGATAGGGTTGGGCCATGCCTGAGTTTGAATCCGTTTCCTTCCCCGGAACCAACGGGACCACACTGGCCGGCACGCTGGATATCCCTGACGGGGATCCCCTGGGCTGGGCCGTTTTCTGCCATGGCTTTGCCCTGGGCAAGAACAGTGCCGCCGCGTCCAGGATCTCCAAGGTCCTCTCGGAATATGGCATAGGCGTGCTTCGCTATGACGCTGCAGGGCTGGGCCGTTCGACCGGCAACTGGGAGGACGGGTCTTTCAGCACCAAGGTTGCCGACCTGCACAACGCGTTCGACTTCATGCGCTCAACGGGCCGTTCGCCCGCACTGCTCATTGGCCACTCGCTCGGAGGAGCCGCCGCGCTGTCCGCCGCGCCCGACCTGTCCGGGCTGGCGGCGGTTGTGACGATCGCCGCGCCGTTCCGGCCGTCCCATGTTGCCCACCTCTTCGAGGACGAGCTGGAGAACATCGCTGCCCAGGGACAGGCCGACGTCGAAGTGGGCGGGCGGACCCTGACCATTCGGCATGAGCTGGTTCAGGACCTGCACCGGCACGACCTGGCCGGGTGCATCGCCTCCCTGGACATGCCCCTGCTGATCATGCACTCCCCCACTGACGGCACCGTGGGAATCGACAACGCCTCCGAGATCTTCCGGACGGCACGGCATCCGCGCAGCTTCATCTCCCTGGAAGGGGCCCAGCACCTCATGCCGGAACGGGAACAGACCACACGGGCGGCGGATATCATCGCCGCCTGGTCCGGCATCTACCTCCGGCAGGCACGTGAGCGAGCCGGTTCCGGAAGCTAGCCCCGCAGGACCATTTCTTCCCGCAGGACCCACAGGCCCTGCGGATCATGCTCGAAGACCCCGATGTGTCCGACAGTGAAGCTTGCCTCATAATCCCGGAGCGTGCTGACGGCGTCGTCCATGCTTGCTTCACTGACATCGTGCGCCACCGTGACGTGCGGGTGGTAGGGGTAGGGCATCTGGTGGTCCAGCGGACCGCTCTGCAGCTGCTGGTGCAGGCGTGAGCACTCCTCGAAGCCGTCAGCGACCTGCAGGTAGACCACGGGCGTGACGGGACGGAAGGATGCCGCACCGCGCAGCGTCACCTTGAAGGGTGCCTGCTCCGCAGTGACCTGGCGGACGTGCTGCAGGGCCGAAGGCCAGTCCGAAGCCGGGGTGGTGGTCACCAGCGTGATGTGCGCCGGAATGACCGAGGCCATGGGATCACCGAAGGAAGCCCGCGCCCTGCGGAGCTCCGAGGCGATCGGTTCCGGCACGGGAATGACGATCCCCACCCAGCAGGCGCTTTCGGGCGCCCGCCTATCGCCGCCGCTGGCTGCGCCGGGTGAAGTTTGGACAGGCGAGTTCGTGTATCCCATAAGCCTTAGCCGGCGGTTGAACCCAGTGGCAGGAAACCCATTTTGTCGTACACATCGGCAAGTGTAGCCGACGCGGTTTCCCGGGCCTTCAACGCACCCTTGGCCAAGAGCCGGTCCAGCTCCGCCGGGTCGTCCAGGAGTTCAAGGGCACGTTCCCGGATGGGCCGGATGTGCTCCGTCACTGCGTCTGCGAGATCGACTTTCAGGTGTCCGTACATCTTCCCCTCGTACTCCTTCACCAAGGTTTCGACGCTTCGGCCGGTAATGAGTGAGTAAATGGAAAGCAGGTTCGAAACGCCCGGTTTGGCCTCGCGGTCAAACCGGATCTCCGTGCCGTCGTCCGTGACGGCCGACTTGATCCGCTTGGCAATGACCTTGTCCGGATCCAGCAAATTGATCAGTCCTGCCGGAGAAGCGGCGGACTTGGACATTTTGGCGGCAGGGTTCTGCAGGTCATAGATCTTCGCGGATTCCTTCTGGATGAAGGCCTCCGGGACGGTGAAGGTGTCTCCGTACCGGGTGTTGAAGCGCTTGGCCAGGTCCCGGCTGAGTTCCACGTGCTGGCGCTGGTCTTCGCCAACGGGCACACCGTGGGGCTGGTAGAGCAGGATGTCCGCGACCTGCAGGATCGGATAGGTGAACAGCCCCACGCTCGCGGCATCGGCACCGAATCGCTGCTGCTTGTCCTTGAACTGCGTCATACGGGATGCTTCGCCGAATCCGGTGATGCAGTTCAGTACCCAGGCCAGCTGTGCGTGTTCGGGGACCTGCGACTGGACGAACAGCGTTGCGCGCTCCGTGTCCACGCCTCCGGCGATGTACTGGGCAGCCGTCACGCGCGTCCGCTGGCGAAGGTCCGCAGGATCCTGCGGGACCGTAATCGCGTGCAGGTCGGGGATGAAGAAATAGGCGTCGTACTGTTCCTGCAGCCGGACCCAGTTCACCAGGGCGCCGAGATAGTTGCCAAGGTGCAGGGAGTCAGCCGAGGGCTGCATCCCGGAAAGGATGCGCTGGCGGACGGGGGTTTCGCTCATCGGGGGCACCTTAGAACTGGTAGTCGACCACGACGGGCGCGTGGTCTGAGAAGCGGGCATCGTACGTTTCAGCGCGGTCGACGACGGCGCTGACGGCGCGCTCGGCGAGTCCCGGAGTGGCCATGTGGTAATCAATGCGCCACCCGGCGTCATTGTCGAAAGCCTGTCCGCGCCAGGACCACCAGGTGTAGGGACCGGCTACCTCGCCGGCGAGCTTGCGTGCCACGTCAACGTAGCCGATTTCGTCACTGAAGAAACGGTCGAAATAGGCGCGTTCCTCTGGAAGGAAGCCCGCCCGCTTGACGTTGCCTTTCCAATTCTTGATGTCGAGCGTGGTGTGGCCCACGTTCAGGTCGCCCACGATCAGGGCGTAGTCGCTGGTGGCAGCCAGCACCGGCAGCCGGGCAGCCATAACGTCCAGGAACCGGTACTTGTCATCCTGCTTGGGGGTTCCGACTTCTCCGGAGTGCACGTAGGCGCTCACCACGGTCAGGATCTTCTCTTCGCCCTCGACCGGAACCTTGAAGTCAGCCTCGACCCAGCGTCCGGACAGTGCGAAGTAGTCTTCGCCGATGTGCTCACGCACCGCGACCGGCTCGGTCCGTGAAGCGATGGCAACGCCGGCGCGGCCCTTGGCTTCGGCCTCGGCATGCAGGATGTGCCATTCATCGCCCAGCAGGTCCCGGACGATCGCATCCGGCGCCCGGACTTCCTGCAGGCAAAGAATGTCGATTTCCCGGTCAGCCAGCCACTCGGCCATGCCCCGTTTGTAGGCGGCACGGATGCCGTTGACGTTCACAGTTGCGATTCTCAGTGCGGGTTTGTCCCCTGCCGATGCCATGCTCACGCCAATAACCTTACCCTCCAGTAGCCTCTGGGTTCATCTGGGCCGGCGCCGCCTGGGACAGGCGCGCACCGGGTGCTCCGTGCCTGCGGATCAGTCGACCAGGGTGCCCTCTACCGGGCCGCTGTCGTCCTTCTTCATCATTCCCCGGGCATTGTGCGCGGTGATTTCAATGGTCTCGAGCGCGCGTGCCACTTGGTCGGAATCACTGCCGAGGTTGTCGCGGATCACCTTGGACTGGACCTGGATGATCTTGAAGCTGTGGTCCAGCTTCTGGTCGCGGATGGTCGTGGCCTCGTCCATCACCTGTACTGAAGGCGCGCCGCCTGCGGCACGGTTCAGCGAGTCCTGGGCTTCGGCGATCTTGGCACCGGCCTTGCGTGCGGCGCCGCGGATGCTGAAGACCACGAAGGCGAACAGGAGCAGCCACCCCAGGGAGATGATCACCACCAGCCAGCCAACGACGTCGTTCTCATTGGCAGCGAAGATGACGGCAACGATGAACACAAACACCATCACTGTGGTGCCGATGGTGGCCATCTTGCGGCTGATTCCCCTGCCGGGGCTGGATGCTGACGGCGTCTGGCCGTTACGGATGGACTGCATGGCATTATTCTCTCAAATTTTCCCGCGTGCTCCGCCCGCTTACCCCTACGGCGAAAACGCCCTCGCGCGGGGGAACGGGGTGCATGCCTCCAGGGAGCTGTTGCCCGGGACCGGTCCGTGCTGGAAGGCTGGGGCGATGGAGATAGCGCTGGTCACCGGAGACATTACGCGTCGTAACGTGCAAGCCGTGGTCAACGCGGCTAATTCCTCGCTTTTGGGCGGAGGAGGAGTCGACGGCGCCATCCACCGCGCCGCCGGCCCGGAACTGCTGGAAGCGTGCCGGAAGCTGCGCGAGGAAACCTACCCTGGCGGGCTGCCCGTAGGCGAGGCCGTCGCGACCGAGGGCTTTGGATTACCGGCGCGCTGGGTCATCCACACTGTGGGCCCGAACGCCCGGGCGGGGCAGACCGACCCGGAGCTGCTGCGGGCCGCGTTCGCCAACAGCCTCCAGACGGCGGTCTCGCTTGGTGCGTCGAGTGTGGCGTTCCCCGCCATCAGCGCGGGTGTCTATGGCTGGGACGCCCGTGACGTGGCAGAAATCGGGCTGCGGACCGTCAGGGAGCATCCCGGCAACGGAATCGAGACCGTGGAGTTCGTCCTGTTCAGCGATCCCGTTGCCCAGGTGTTCCGTACGGTCCTGGCTGACCTGGATTCCCGGGACTGAGGAAAGGCCCTAGCCGCCGAAGGGGTTCCATGATGCACCGGGGAAGAGCCCAGCGAGCCCTGCCCGCAACAGCAGGAACCCCACGATTCCCACAATCCAGAGCGCCGCTTCCCCCGAGGCCTTGGTGAGCCAGGCGCGCAGCCGCTCCAGCGGTCCGTCCAGGTGCCTGCCGAGAAGCCAACGGGAGAGAAGCAGGAGCAGGGCCGGCAGCAGCATCACTGCGCAGTAGGCCAGCAGGATCCCGGCTGAGGCGGACCACCCCGTTC
This sequence comes from Arthrobacter caoxuetaonis, assembly GCF_023921125.1. Classification (NCBI taxonomy): domain Bacteria; kingdom Bacillati; phylum Actinomycetota; class Actinomycetes; order Micrococcales; family Micrococcaceae; genus Arthrobacter; species Arthrobacter caoxuetaonis. Next base: position 972,349 of record NZ_CP099466.1, on the reverse strand, counting down.
CTGACGCGGTCACCAGTCCCACAGCGGCCAGGTACGGCAGCATGGTGGGCAGCTCCAGCACTCCGGCAAGCAGGGCGAGTCCCAGTAGTCCTCCCCTGGAGTCCAGGGCCTTGCCGATCCGGGACTGCCAGCGGTTTTCTGCCGCCTGCGAGCGCCGGGCTGCGGCGGATACGCGGGCACTGTCCGGCTGGGTGGTTCCGGCATCTGGAACGCTGCCGGGAACACTGCCGGGAATATCGGCGCGGCCATTTCCCGACGCCGCAACCGGGGCCGCGGGACTGTTCCCTTTGCTGCCGGTGTCTTTGAAAGACCAGAGAAGCATGCCCGCCCCTGCGGCAACCATCACCGTCTGCACGGCTGGGGTCTCCAGCAGTGCGCCCGCTCCTCCGCCCAGAATCCGCCCCAGTCCGCCCGCGCCGGAGAGCAGCACTATCCCTGCGAGGAAATAGAACACGCCCACAGCCGCAAGATAGGCTGCCACCTTTCCCGTGGTCTTTCCGGCATCCCGGCGCAGCAGAAGCCACACCGGTATGACCAGTGTGCCGATGCTGGTGCTGTCTATCAGGGCAAGTATGCCCAGCTGAAGAAGGGTTTCCGGCGTCATGGCCCCCACTCTTCCGCGCCGGGGGCGTGCGCGGATCCGGCCTTCGTTGCAGTTGCCGTCATCCTTTGGTGCCATGGCAGGGCGATCCCGCTTGGCCGCGCCGGGTGCCCGCGTCAGGATGGAGGGATGAACTACTCCTGGGACAGGCCCTCCCCTGCCCGCCGGATCCAGCGCGAAGACGCCCTGCTCGCCGTCGGCTATGCCGCCCTGGCCTGGCTGCTGCATTCCCTGGACCTCACTGCCACCGGTTCTCCGCTGGTACCGGGGCTGGCGCCGTGGTGGCCGGCCCTGACCGTGATCGGCTGTGCCGCGGTCCTGCTGCGCCGCAGGCAGACTGCCGTAATGGTGACTGTCTGCTTCGCGGCGGCGGTTGCACTGGTGCTGGCGAACAGCGCGGCCGGGTTGTTCCTGGCTTTTGAGGCGGTCTTCTCGCTGGTGCTGTTCGGCTCCGCCCGGGCCGCCCGTGCTGCGGAAGTCAGTGTCCTGGTGCTCTGCGGGGCTTCAGGCGCTGCTGCATGGGCACTGACCGGGGACCTGCGCGACGGCGTCACAGTGATCCTGCTGACCGGCATGGTGCTGCTCCTCCCGGCTGAATGGGCCTCCAACCTGCGCAAGGCTGCCCAGCTTGCGGAGAGCGAAAGTGCACGGGCGGCCGCGATCCGTTCTGCCGCCCGTGACCAGGAACGGCTCGCTGCCCGGGAACATGAACTGGCACTGGCCGCCGAACGGCAGGACATGGCGAGGGAACTTCACGATGTGCTGTCCTCGCGGCTCTCCGCGATCGCCCTGCAGTCCGGCGCTGCGCTGCGCAGTCCCGCCGGCAGCAGCCTGCCGGTGGAGGTCCTGGGGCATGTGCGCCGGGAGAGCGTAAAAGGCCTGGAGGAGCTCAACGGGATGATCCGAACGCTCAGCAGCGGTGTCCCCCGGCCCCTGGCCGGCAGCGTGTTGGACCTGGACGCCGTCGTCGACGGGCACCGGGCAGCAGGAATGGAGGTCAGCTGGTCCAACCGGCTGGACCGTCCGGAGGAACTGCCTTCGCCGTTGCAGGCTGCGGTCTACCGGATAGCGGTGGAGGCGCTGGTGAACGCGGCCCGCCATACGGACGGCGCCAGGGTGCGTATGCTGCTCGAGCGTGCTCCCGGCGGCATCCGCCTGGTGGTGCAGGACGACGGCGGCAGCCACCCCGGCCGGTCGGCCGGCTCCCCCGCCCTCGCCGGAACGGGGACCGGGGTACCGAGCATGCTGGCACGTGCCGGGCAGCTTGGCGGCCGCGCCTGGGCCGGACCCGCAGCATCAGGCAGAGGCTGGACGGTTGAGGCGACCCTCCCGGCAGACGGATCACAGCTGCCGGAACCTCTGCCCGGCCAGGGAAACATCGGCACAGAAGGAACAAAGGTATGAGCGGGGACATTCGGGTACTGCTGGCGGATGACCATGCCGCGATCCGGCTGGGCATACGCATGGTCCTGGAAACCGAGCCCGGATTCGCGGTGGTCGGCGAGGCGGCCGACGGCGCCACAGCCGTGCGCATGGCGCAGGCGCTGGCCCCGGACGTTGTCCTGATGGACCTGAGGATGCCGGTTATGGACGGCGTTCAGGCGACCGCGGCAATTGCCGGTGCCGGAATCTCAAAGGTCGTGGCGCTGACTACCTTCGACCACGATTCCTATTTGTTCGGCGTCCTCTCCGCCGGTGCCGCAGGCTTCCTGCTCAAGACGGCTGAACCGGCGGAAATCACGACGGCGCTGCGCCGGGTACACGAAGGCGGCACCGTGATTGCCCCGGAGGTCGCCGGGCGGCTGGTGGACGCCTTTGTCTCCGGCCGGAAAGATGCCGCGGAGGCTTCCCCTCCGGCGAAGGAGCAGTTCCCGGAGCCGGAGCTGACTGCCCGTGAAGTGGAAGTCCTGGATTGCCTGGCGGAGGGCCTGAGCAACGTCCGGATCGCGCGCAAACTGGGCATCTCGGAAACCACGGTGAAGACCCATGTGTCCCGCGTACTGGCCAAGCTGGGAGTCGAGTCCCGGCTGCAGGCAGCGCTTGCCGCGCGTGTCCGCACGGCCTGACCTTGGCAGCGCCGGGAGCCAGACCACAGGGACACCTCCGCAACCGCTATTTCAGGAAGAGTGCTTCCAGGCGCCGGGTCGTGATGACCAGGCCAAAACCGATCATCACCACGAAGTAGAGCAGGTGTCCCGCGGTGGCCAGGGACAGTGCGCCTGCGCTGATCTGGCGCAGCATTTCCACACCGTGCCACAGCGGCAGCGCCTGGATCAGCCACTGCACAGCCTGCGGGTAGACGCTCAGCGGATAGAACGTCGCGGAAAACAGGAACATCGGCAGCATCACGAAGCTGATCCAGTCCAGCTGCTGGAAGGTCTTCATGTAGCTGGTGATGGCCATGCCGATGGAGGCGAAACCGAAGGCCACCACGACGGCGGCCGGAATCATCAGCAGGGCCGCGGGTGAACTGACCAGGCCCATGGCAGCCATGACGGCCGTGAAGCCGGTCGCGTACATGGCGCCGCGCAGCAGGGCGAGCAGGATCTCCCCCAGCGCCACGTCCAGCGGTCCGAGGGATGTGGCCAGCATGCCCTCGTAAAGCCGCGCGAAGTTCAGCTTGAAGAACACGTTCATGGTGGAGTCGTAGATCGCGCCGTTCATCGCGGAAACGGCCAGCAGGGCCGGAGCGATGTACGCGGCGTAGCTAATCTGTTCGCCGCCCGGCCCGGCCACGGTTCCAATCAGCGAGCCGAGGCCGATTCCCATAGCCAGCAGGTACAGGACCGGTTCGACGAAGCCGCTGATCATAATCGACCAGTTGCTTCCCCAGGTGGCCTTCAGCCCGCGGGCAAAGACCGCACGGATGTTTCGGGCGTAGAGGGAACCCAGGATCCGCTGCTGCGGTTCGAGGATGCCCGCACGGTTGGTTGCCTGCGCGCTCATGCGCCGAGCCTTCCCGTAAAGATGCGCCGGGCGAGCAGCCAGCCGGCCACCGCCAGCACCAGCAGGTACGCACCGTGCACGACCGTCAGCCAGACCGGCTCGGTGATCCCGTAGCTGAACATCCGGCCCAGTTCCGTCGCGTGCCAGAGGGGCGAAATCCAGCCGATCCAGCGGATGACCAGCGGCAGGGTGTCCAGCGGAAAGAAGGTCCCCGAGAAGAGGAAGAGCGGCATCACGATGAAACGCTGCACCATGGCGAACTGCCCGCGGTCGTCCTGGATGGAAGCGCTGTAGGCCATCAGCGGCAGGCCGAACGCGAGCCCGCCCAGGATCGCTGTGAGGATCATCAGCCACGCGGTTCCCGGATTCCCCACCGCTCCGAAGAGCAGCAGGAAGATGAAATAGGCGCCGCAGGTGATGAGCAGCCGCACGCCCAGTCCAAGGGCATGGCCGTCCACGAGCTGGCCGCTGGACAGCGGCGAGGCGTTGGGTCCGTAGTAGGTGCGCCGCCATTTGAAGCCGGACATCACCGTGTAGGTGTTCTCCTCGGCGGACACCATGATCGCCGCGGTTGCCAGGAGTGCCGGCGCAACGAACATCAGGTAGGAGACGGACGCGCCGTTCCCGGCGTCGAACGCTGCGTTGGTTCCCGTATCCACCAGGGTGGCCAGGCCCACGCCCATGCCAAACAGGTAGACCAGCGGGGTGCCGACGGCGGTGACCAGGACTGTCCAGCCGTAGCCGCGCATGCGGCGCAGCCAGTGCTCGGCGTAGTAGACCGGGCCGAACCGGCGTGCGCGGCGGGCAGCTTCCTCCGGCGTCAGCGGTGACCGCAGGCCCAGGACGGCATGGGTTTGCTGCTCAGTCAACGAGGCTCCTGCCGGTCAGCCGGAGGAAGACGTCCTCCAGCGAAGAGCGGCGGACCAGGGACGTGATTGGCCGCAGGCCGCGGCCGGTGACGGCTTCAAGGGCAGCCTCGCCGTCCTCGGCGTAGATCAGCACCCGGTCTGGCAGCGTCTCGATGCGCTCACCGATACCGTCCAGCTCGGAGGCGACCGTGGTGTTCCGTTCCGAGCCGAAGCGCAGCTCGACGACTTCGCGGGAGGAGTGGTTGCGGATCAGGGCTGCCGGAGAGCCTTCGGCCATGATGGTGCCCTTGTCCACGACAATCAGCCGGTCACAGAGCTGTTCGGCTTCATCCATGTAGTGGGTGGTGAGGATGAGGGTGACTCCGGCTTCCTTGAGCCGGAAGAGCCGGTCCCACAGGATGTGCCGTGCCTGCGGATCCAGGCCCGTGGTCGGCTCATCCAGCAGCAGGATCTTGGGATCGTTGATCAGGGACCGGGCGATGGTGAGCCTGCGCTTCATACCGCCGGACAGGTCGTCCACCCGTGCCCTGGCTTTGTCGGTGAGCTGCGCGAACTCCAGCAGTTCGTCTGCCTTGGGCTGAAGGTAGCTCTTGGGCAGCCCGAAGTACCGCCCGTAAGCCAGGAGGTTGTCCCGCACCCGGAGATCCTCATCCAGGTTGTCCTGCTGCGGAACCACACCGAGGTGGGCCCTGACTTCGGGGCCGTTGCGGTCAGGGTCCAGCCCCATGATCCGCAGGTCACCGGAGGTGCGCTTGGAGACGCCGCCGATCATCTTCATGGTCGTTGACTTGCCGGCACCGTTGGGGCCCAGCAGGCCGAACGCCTCCCCCGCCGGAACGTCGAAGCTGATGCCGTCAACGGCGGTGAAATCGCCGTATGACTTGGTCAGGCCGGACGCCGAAATGACGATGTCCTGCAGGCTGTCCGCTATGGGGCTGGCTGACGAGGTGATCTGGGGCACCCGGACAGCATAGTGCAGACGCCGAAGGCCTGTGCATCCGGCGCGCACAGGCCTTCAAACGGAAATCCAGCCCGTTGCCGGGACCGCGGTTAGGCGCCCGGCAGGATTCCCACGCGGCGTTCGGCTGCCTCAACAACGTTGGCGAGCAGCATGGCCCGGGTCATCGGCCCGACGCCGCCGGGGTTGGGCGAGATCCAGGAAGCCACCGCGGCTGCATCCTTTTCGACATCTCCGCTGAGCGTGGTCTTCCCGGTTTCCGGATCGGTGATCCGCGTGACGCCGACGTCCAGGACAATCGCTCCGGGCTTCAGTTCAGCGGCCTTGACCATCCCCGGGAATCCGGCCGCGGCCACAACGACGTCGGCCTCGGCAAGGAGTTCGGGCAGGTTTACCGTGCCGGTGTGGGCCAGGGTGACCGTAGCGTTTATCGGCCGGCGGGTGAGCAGCAGTCCCAGCGGGCGGCCGACGGTCACGCCGCGTCCGATGACCAGCACGTTCTTGCCGGTCAGCGCGATCCCGTTGCGGACCAGCAGCTGCACGATTCCGTGCGGAGTACAGGGCAGCGGAGACGTCATTGCGTCGGACACGTTGAGCACCAGCCGGCCCAGGTTCACCGGATGCAGCCCGTCGGCATCCTTCTCCGGAGCGATGCGTTCCAGGATGGCGTTGGTGTCCAGGTGCTTCGGCAGCGGCAGCTGCACGATGTAACCCGTGACGGCCGGATCCTCGTTCAGCTCGTCGATGGCCTTCTCGAGCTCTTCCTGGGTGATGTCCTCCGGCAGGTCGCGGCGGATGGAATTGATTCCCACCTGCGCGCAGTCCTTGTGCTTGCCGCCCACATAGGAGTGGCTCGCCGGGTCGTCTCCCACCAGGACGGTGGCAAGTCCCGGGGTGATGCCGTGCTCGTCCTTCAGGACCTGGATCCGCTGGGCAAGCTCTTCCTTGATGTCCTTGGCCGCCTGGATCCCGTCCAGCTTCCGGGCGGTCTGCGGCGCCTGCGTGGTTTCTTCCTCCACCGGGCCCTCCATATTTGTACCCTTTTCCACGATTACCACTGCTCCTGTCCGGGGTAGAGCGGGAAGTTATCTGCCAGGGCCGAGACGCGGCGGGACAGCGCTTCGGTGTCCGGTGCCGGCTTCAGCGCGGTGGCAATGATGTCCGCAACCTCGGTGAACTCCGCTGCGCCGAAGCCGCGGGTTGCCAGCGCCGGGGTACCGATCCGCAGGCCGGAGGTGACCATCGGCGGGCGGGGGTCGAACGGAATGGAGTTGCGGTTGACCGTGATGCCAACGGAGTGCAGCAGGTCTTCGGCCTGCTTGCCGTCCAGTTCGGAATTGCGCAGGTCCACCAGGATCAGGTGGACGTCCGTGCCTCCGGTCAGGACCGAAACTCCGTGCTCGGCGACGTCCGGGGCGCTGAGGCGTTCGGCGACGATCCGGGCGCCCTCAAGGACACGTTCCTGGCGTTCGCGGAATTCCTCGGAACCGGCAACCTTGAAGGCCACGGCCTTGGCTGCAATGACGTGCATCAGGGGTCCGCCCTGCTGGCCCGGGAACACGCTGGAGTTGATCTTCTTGCCGAACTCTTCCTTGGCGAGGATCACGCCCGAGCGCGGACCGGCGAGGGTCTTGTGCACGGTGGAGGTGACGACGTCGGAATGCGGGACGGGGGTCGGATGCAGTCCGGCGGCGACAAGGCCGGCGAAGTGGGCCATGTCGGTCCACAGGTAGGCACCGACTTCGTCGGCGATGGAGCGGAAGGCAGCGAAGTCCAGCTGGCGCGGGTAGGCGGACCAGCCGGCAATGATGACCTGCGGGCGCTCGGCAAGGGCCTGCTCCCGCACCTTATCCATGTCGACCCGGTAGGTCTTGTCATCGACGCCGTACGCGGCAACCTCATAGAGCTTGCCGGAGAAGTTCAGCTTCATGCCGTGCGTCAGGTGCCCGCCGTGGGCGAGATTCAGGCCCATGATCTTGTCTCCGGGCTTGATCAGCGCAGACAGTGCAGCTGCGTTGGCCTGGGCGCCGGAGTGCGGCTGGACGTTGGCGAACTCAGCACCGAACAGGGCCTTGACCCGTTCGATCGCAAGGTTTTCCGCCACGTCGACCTGCTCACAGCCGCCGTAGTAACGGCGTCCGGGATAACCCTCGGCGTACTTGTTGGTGAGGACGGATCCCTGCGCTTCCAGGACGGCGCGCGGGGCAAAGTTCTCTGATGCGATCATTTCCAGCGTGTTGCGCTGGCGGGCCAGTTCTCCGTCGAGCACGGCTGCAATCTCCGGGTCTACCTCGGAGAGGGGCGCATTGGTGACGGGCTGGGTGGATAGTCTCACGTGGATCTCCTGGGGAAGGGTGTTCTATAGGTCAGGCTACCTGCCGGGCACCCCCGGGTTCCGGGCATGACAAACAGATGACAACGTGACCATGGCCCAGGCGTGCGATCCGTGGTTGGACTTGCTTGTGCCGCTCCCTGGTGGTTACCCACCCAACGCCAGTCGCGACGCTCCCCAGTCTAGCGTGGGCCGTGGTGCGCAGGGGTGCGCAGGGACTTGCGGCGTCAGGCGGTGCCGGCCGGGATCTCTTCCCAGACGAAGCCGGTGACAGTGCCGGCCTCCCAGTCCGAGCGCAGCCTGCTGTAGGTCACCGATGCGATGCGGTTCCCGTCGGGAAGCGGCCACCCTTCGCGGATGTGGGCTTCCTTGACGAACCCGGAGCGAAGGAGCGTCTTGCGCATGGCGATGTTGTCTTCCCGCATCTTTCCTCCCAGCCGCCGCAGGTGCGGGTACTGCGTAAAAGCCTCGGCCGTCAGCGCTTTGACTACGGGAACTCCCTTGCCTTCTCCCCGGTGCACTTCGATCAGGCGCAGGTCAAAGACGGCGCACTCTTCGGCCAGGTCCTCCAGGATCACCAGCCCCAGGCGCTGGTTGCCGCCAAAAACCCAGAAGGTGCGCACGCCGTCGGACTCGAACCTGCCTTCCAGCAGCAGCCTTCGGACCAGTTCCTCTGACGGTGCCGTTATCCGGTGGAAGGGAAAACGGTTGGTGGTCAGGAACTTGACCAGCTCTTCCTCGTCCTTGTCGGTGAGCGGGGCGAATGTAACGTCCATGGCTCCAGCCTAGGCTTCCCCGCTGCGGGCGGTAACCTGTTCGGGTGACCGAACATGCAGCCGCCGGGTTCCCGGCATCCAACCCGCCCGCCACGACACCCGGTGAAGCCTCCTTCACCCTGACGCTTTCCTGTGCGGACCGTCCGGGAATCGTGCATGCCGTTTCCGGCGCCCTCGCAGCAGCCCAGGGCAACATCACCGAATCCCAGCAGTACGGCAGCCCGGACTCCGGCTCCTTCTTTATGCGCGTTGACTTCACGGCGCCGCAGACCTACGAGTCTGTCCGCGCCGGCATTGAGCCTGTCGCAGACGCCTTCGGCATGGACTTCGAACTGCATCAGGCCGGCGTACCGGTGAGGACGCTGATCATGGCCTCAAAGGACGGGCACTGCCTCAATGACCTGCTGTTCCAGCAGCGTGCCGGGAACCTGCCGATCGAGATTCCGGCTATCGTCTCCAACCACACGGACCTCGCCGGGCTGGCCGAGTTCTACGGCGTGCCCTTCCACCACATCCCGGTGACCGCGGACACGAAGCAGGATGCTGAGGAGGCGCTGCGCGCCCTCATGTCGGAACTGGACATCGAGCTTGTGGTGCTGGCCCGGTACATGCAGATCCTCAGCGACGGCCTGTGCCGCGAGCTTTCCGGCCGGGCGATCAATATCCACCACTCCTTCCTTCCTTCCTTCAAAGGCGCGCGCCCGTACCACCAGGCCCACGCACGGGGCGTGAAACTGATCGGGGCGACCGCCCACTATGTGACCTCGGACCTGGACGAGGGACCGATCATCGAGCAGGAAGTCATCCGCGTGGACCACTCCCGGACAGCGGCTCGGCTGGCCGCCCTCGGTGCCGGGGTGGAGGGACGCACCCTGTCAAAGGCTGTCCAGTGGCACGCTGAGCACCGGGTCCTGCTTGACGGGCGCCGCACCATCGTCTTCAACTAAGGCTCCCCGCCCGGATCCGGGCTGCCCGCTACAGTTGTCGCATGGCTCACATCATTCCCCTCCGCGGCAAGACTCCCGATGTCGATCCCAGCGTCTTCCTGGCGCCGACGGCCTCCCTGATCGGCGATGTCCACATGGGTCCCGGCTCCAGCGCGTTCTACGGCGTCTGCGTCCGTGGAGACTCCAATTCCATTCGGGTCGGGGCGGGAACCAACCTTCAGGACAACGTGGTGCTTCACGCAGATCCCGGCTTTCCCACGACGGTTGGCGAGCGGGTCAGCGTCGGCCACAACGCCGTCGTCCATGGCTGCACTGTGGAGGATGACTGCCTCATCGGCATGAGCGCCACTCTGATGAACGGCGCGGTCATCGGGGCGGGCTCCCTGGTCGCGGCCGGAGCCCTGGTCCTGGAAGGCACGCAGGTCCCGCCACGTTCCCTGGTTGCCGGGGTGCCTGCCAAGGTCCGCAGGGAGCTGACCGAGGAAGAGTTCGCGAACGTCCGCCGCAACGCCGAGCATTACCTGGAGACGGCTGCCGAGCACCGCGCGGCAATCACCGCCGAGTAAGCCGCTGCGTTCAGAACAACAGGCCACTTTGCCATCTTGCGTTCATTTCTTGACGGCAACATCCATCTGTAGGACGCTGAACGTTATGTCTGCCCAATCACCCACAATGATGACGGAGCCCACACCGGGCCGGCGCCGCAGCAAGCCAGGCTCCCAAACCGCGCTGCGGGCCCGCAACCAGCAGCGCCTGCTTGAGGCGCTGCTCACGGGCGGGCCGCAAACCCAGGCAGAACTCTCCCGGACCACCGGACTCTCCAATGCCACCGTCTCCAACATCGTCCGCGAGATGAGCCAGGCGCAGCTGGTCAATACCGAACCGACCACCAGTTCGGGCCGCCGGGCCCTCTCCGTACGGCTGAACGACACCGGGGCCGTAGCCGCCGGCATCGACATCGGCCGGCGCCACGTCCGCGTGGTCCTGGCGACCCTCGGCTACCAGATCCTCGAAGAGGCCTCGATCTCGCTGCCGCTGGGGCACACGGCGGATGAGGGCATGGACGCCGCCGGGGAACTCTTCAACCGGGTCCTGGCAGACGCCGGCGTTGAACGGCATCGGGTACTGGGTGCCGGCGTCGGCATTCCGGGGCCGATCGACCGCCGCACCGGAACTGTGGTGCGCGGCGCCATCCTGCCGGAGTGGGTGGGCGTGAACATGCGCGAGGACCTGGCTGCGCGGCTGCGGGTTCCGGTGTTTTTCGACAATGACGCCAACCTCGGCGCCCTGGCACAGGTAACCTGGGGCCCCCACGGAGGCTGCGAAAACCTCATCTTCGTCAAGGTCGCCTCGGGCATCGGTGCGGGCCTGGTCATCAACGGCTCGCTGTTCTACGGGCACGTCGGGGTCACCGGGGAAATCGGCCACGCGACCATCTCCGACCACGGCCTGGTCTGCCGCTGCGGCAACCGGGGCTGCCTGGAAACGGTCGCTTCCACCTCCACCATGATCGACCTCCTGAGCCGCACGGCCGCAGAGCCGGTGAGCACCGCCGACATCATGCGCCAAGCCGCGGCCGGAGACCCTGCCACCCTGCGTGTAGTGGACGACGCCGGAATGGCTGTTGGCCGCGCGGTTGCCGGCATTGCGAACACACTGAACCCTGAAGTCATCGTGGTAGGCGGATCCCTGACCGGGCTCGGCGACACCTTCCTGGACCCGATCCGGCGCGGCCTCCTCCGCCATGCGGTGCCCCTGATCGGCGAGACCACCACGGTCACCATGTCCTCGCTCGGCGACCGCGCTGAAGCGCTGGGCGCAGCTTCCCTGGTGCTGGCGCAGGCCGGAGCGGTGCTCTGACCGTGAATTGATTTACAAAGTATGTTTTTTCGGCCCTGCATCTCTTGCGTTCAAGACTTGACGACAAGCAGGGAATGAGAGTTTACTTCTCTATCGACCCATCTTCGGGTCTGCAGCAAGACAAAGAAGTCACAACGGGAGGCACTCATGCGAGCAGCAGTTGCAGCTCGGGCAACTGGATTGTGCAGCGTCCAGTGCCCCTACGCCAGGGGATACGCAGATGCCGGATAACCACACAATCCTGGAAATGCGTTCCATCACCAAGGAATTTCCGGGCGTCAAAGCCCTTTCCGACGTTTCGATCACGGTAAAGGCCGGAGAGATCCACGCCATTTGCGGTGAAAACGGCGCCGGCAAATCCACCCTCATGAAGGTACTCTCGGGCGTCTACCCGTACGGGACCTACACCGGCGAGATCATTTTCCAGGGCGAAGAAGTCCAGTTCAAGGACATCCGTTCCTCGGAAGCCGCCGGAATCGTCATCATCCACCAGGAACTGGCGCTGATCCCCGAGCTTTCCATCGCGGAGAACATCTTCCTGGGCAACGAGCCCCGCCGGTTCGGCGTGATCGACTGGGACAAGGCAAACCTCGAGGCTTCCGAGCTGATGGCCCGCGTGGGCCTGGCCGAAGACCCGACGACGCCGATCAAGGACATTGGCGTGGGCAAGCAGCAGCTGGTGGAAATCGCCAAAGCCCTCAGCAAGCGCGTGAAGCTCCTCATCCTCGATGAGCCCACCGCCGCCCTGAACGAAAACGATTCCCAGCACCTGCTCGACCTGATGGCCGGCCTGCGGTCCAAGGGCATCAGCTGCATCATGATTTCGCACAAGCTCAACGAGATTGAGCAGATTTCCGACTCCATCACCATCATCCGCGACGGCAAGTCGATCGAAACGATCAACGTCGCAGCGGACGGTGCCGACGAAGACCGCATCATCAAGGGCATGGTGGGCCGCTCGCTGGAATCCCGCTTCCCGGACCACACGCCGAACATCGGCGAGGTGTTCTTCGAAGTCCGCGACTGGACCGTGGGCCACCCCACGGTGCCGGACCGCCTGGTCTGCAAGGGCTCCAACTTCCACGTCCGCCGCGGAGAGATTGTCGGTTTTGCCGGCCTCATGGGTGCCGGGCGCACCGAACTGGCCCGGTCCCTGTTCGGCCGTTCCTACGGCAACTTCATGTCCGGCCAGATCATCAAGGACGGCAGGGAAGTCGTCTTGAAGACCGTGCCGCACGCCATCAGGAACGGCCTCGCCTACGTGACGGAGGACCGCAAGACCCTGGGCCTGAACCTGCTTGATGACATCAAGGCCACCACCGTGGCCTCGAACCTTAAGAAGATCACCAAGGGCCTGGTCATCGACCAGGACGACGAATACCGCTACGCCGAGGACTACCGCAGAAGCCTGCGGACCAAGGCACCCACCGTGGACGAAGGCGTTTCCAAGCTCTCCGGCGGAAACCAGCAGAAGGTAGTCCTGGCGAAGTGGATGTTCACCGACCCGGACCTGCTGATCCTCGACGAGCCCACCCGCGGGATCGACGTCGGCGCCAAATACGAGATTTACGGGATCATCCAGCAGCTGGCCAACCAGGGCAAGGGCGTGATCGTGATCTCCTCGGAGCTTCCCGAACTCCTGGGTCTCTCCGACCGCATCTACACCATTTTCGAAGGCGCGATCACCGGCGAACTTTCCAAGGCTGACGCCAGCCAGGAAAACCTGATGAGGCTCATGACCTCCGCCGGCAAGCACACCTCCGACCTCGCCACCCAAGGACCTCTCTCATGAAAGCCATAAAACAGCTCCTGAGCGGCAACGGCCGCCAGTTCGGCATGATCTTTGCCCTCGTCGTCCTGATCGGCCTGTTCCAGTGGCTGACCGGCGGCAAGACCCTCACGCCCACGAACATGATCAACCTGTTCAACGGCAACTCCTACATCCTGATCCTTGCTGTGGGCATGGTCTTTGTGATCATCGCCGGGCACATTGACCTCTCCGTTGGATCAGTCGCCGCCGTCACCGGCATCCTCGTGGCAATGGCCATGCGGGACTGGGGCATTCCCTGGTGGGCCGGCATCCTGCTTGGCCTGCTGATCGGTGCCGCCATCGGCGCCTGGCAGGGTCTCTGGGTGGCCTACGTGGGCATACCGGCGTTTATCGTGACGCTTGCGGGCATGCTGATCTTCCGCGGCGCCAACCAGTACTTCGGCAAGTCCAACACCGTTCCCGTACCGCAGGAATTCCAGTTCATCGGCGCAGGCTACCTGCCCGAAGTTGGACCGAACACCGGCTACAACAACCTGACCCTGCTCCTGGGCCTGGCGCTGGCCGCCGTCGTGGTGGTCGGGGAAATGCGCCGCCGTGCCAAGACGGTGAAGATCGGCTCCGTCAATCCCCCGGCCTGGGTCGCCGTGACCAAGACCGGGCTGCTGGTAGCCGCCATCCTCTACGCCACGTACCTCTTCTCCACCGGACGCCCCGGCACTTCCTTCCCCGTCTCGGGCATCATCCTGGCCGTGCTGGTCATCCTGTATGTGTTCATCTCCACGAAGACCGTGATCGGCCGCCATGTCTACGCCGTGGGCGGCAACCTGCATGCAGCTGAGCTGTCCGGTGTGCAGAGCAAGAAGGTCAACTTCCTGGTCATGATGAACATGTCCATCCTGGCCGCCCTGGCCGGCATGATCTTCGTGGCCCGTTCCACCGCCTCCGGTCCGTTCGACGGCACCGGCTGGGAACTTGATGCCATCGCGGCCGTGTTCATCGGCGGCGCCGCTGTCTCCGGCGGCGTCGGAACCGTCGTCGGCTCGATCATCGGCGGCCTGGTCATGGCCGTCCTGAACAACGGCCTGCAGCTGCTGGGCATCGGCGCGGACCTCACCTCCATCATCAAGGGCATGGTCCTGCTCGTCGCCGTGGCACTGGACGTCTACAACAAGAGCCAGGGCAAACCTTCCATCATCGGAATGATGATGAAGAACTTCGGGCCCAAGGACAAGCTCTCTGTCCCGGCCCCGGTCAATCCCAAGCCTGAAATGCCTACCGGCACCAAGTCCACCATCGGAACGGATGCCTAAGCCCCACCGGGCCCTTTGATCCGCACCACCAAGAACCACCCGCACCACCAATCTAGAGAAGGAACACCATGCGTAAAATCGCAAAGTCATTTGCCGTCGTCGCCACGGTGGCAGCACTGTCGCTGTCCGCCTGCGGCCGGGCCGATGAGTCCGCCTCGGGCGAAACCGCAGGTTTCGAAGAAGGCTCGGCAATCGGCGTAGCACTGCCCCAGAAGACCTCGGAGAACTGGGTCCTCGCAGAAGGCCTGTTCAACGACGGCCTGAAGGAAGCCGGCTACGAGCCGCAGGTCCAGTTCGCCAACGGCGGTGTCTCGGAGCAGCAGAACCAGATCAGCTCCATGATCACCAACGGTGTCAAGGTCCTCGTTGTTGGTGCCATCGACGGCGCCCAGCTGGGCTCGCAGCTGCAAGAAGCCAAGGATGCCGGCATCACCGTCATCGCTTACGACCGCCTCCTGACCAACACCGAGAACGTCGACTACTACGTCGCCTACGACAACTTCCAGGTCGGCCAGCTCCAGGGCCAGGCCCTGCTGGACGGAATGAAGGCCAACAAGCCCGAAGGTCCGTGGAACATCGAGCTGTTCGCCGGCTCCCCCGATGATGCCAACGCCCAGGTCTTCTTCGACGGTGCCATGGACGTCCTGAAGCCGGAAATTGAAGCCGGCAATCTGAACGTTGTGTCCGGCCAGACCGAATTCAACCAGGCTGTTACCCAGGGCTGGAAGGCCGAGAACGCCCAGAAGCGCATGGACACCCTGCTCTCGGGTTCCTACGGTTCGGAAGAGCTTGACGGCGTCCTCTCCCCCAACGACACCCTGGCCCGCGCGATCCTGACCTCCGTTGCCGCTGCCGGCAAGCCGGTTCCGGTTGTCACCGGACAGGATTCCGAAGTTGAGTCCGTGAAGTCCATCATGGAAGGTGTCCAGTACTCCACCATCAACAAGGACACCCGGGCCCTCGTTGCCCACACCATCGACATGGTGAAGGGCCTCGGCGCCGGCGAAGAGCTGGAAATCAACGACGACGAGTCCTACGAGAACGGCGTGAAGGTTGTTCCGGCTTACCTCCTCGAGCCGCAGATTGTCACCAAGGACAATGCTGCTGAGGCCTACGCCAACGATCCGACGCTGGCCGAACTGGTCAAGTAACTCCAGTTCATCAGCACAAGGCCCGGGCTGCTTTCCTTTGGAAAGCAACCCGGGCTTCGCTGTCCACGCCTGCCTCCTGCCGCCCTCCGGAACGGGAGTTCCTGTTGGGGCTGGGCAGTACAGGGCGCGGACCATAAGGTAGTTCTATTGCCGAGAGACTAGTTGCCCAAGCTACAACCGAAAGCCGAGGATTATGAGCGCCCCGCAGTTTATCCGCACACCGCCGTGCGTCCTTCAAGGGGCGCCGAGCCCGGTGCAGGCGACCGGACGAATCCTCCGCTGGGGCGTTGTGGCCACCGGCCGCATCGCAGCGCGTGTCACCGAAGACATTGCACGCCTTGAAGACGCTGTCCTGCAGGCCGTCAGTTCCCGCTCGCAGGCTACCGCAGTGGAGTTCGCGGACCGGTTCGGTTTCGCCTCCAGCTACTACGACGACGAGGCCCGGGGCAAGGGTTACCAGCAGCTCTTCGAAGATCCGGACGTCGACGTCGTTTATATCGCTTCACCCCACGCGCAGCACTATGAGCTGACCCGCGAAGCCCTCGAAGCCGGCAAGCATGTCCTGTGCGAGAAATCGATCACGATCAACGCCGCCGAAATGGCGGACCTCATCGAGGTGGCCTCCCGCCACGGGGTATTCCTGATGGAAGCGGTTTGGTCCCGGTTCCTTCCCTGCATCAACAGGCTCTGGGAAATCCTCGCCAGCGGCGAACTCGGGGACATCCACTGGGTCCAGGCGGACCTGGGCTTCCCCGCACCCTATGACCCCGCCAGCCGGCTCTGGGATCCGGCGGCCGGCGGCGGCGCGCTGCTGGACCTCACGGTGTACCCGCTGACCATCGCCGTGGGAGCGCTCGGTTTCCCGCAGCGTGTCCATGCCATGGGAGCGTTGAACAGCGACGGCGTCGATACCCAGAACGCCCTGAACCTTGGCTATGATTCCGGCGCCGTTGCCCAGCTGACCTCTTCACTCCTGGCCTCCGGACCGCGGACCGCCGTGATCTCGGGCAGCGAGGGCTGGGTGCGCACCGGTGCGCCGGTGCACAACCCCGTGGAACTGCACATCCAGCAGCACCAAGGCGAAACCAGGGTGGAACGGTTCCAGCAGGTGGGCAACGGCTACACCTATGAGCTCCGGGAGGTTACCCGCTGCATCCAGGAAGGGCTGACCGAAAGCCCTACGATGCCGCTGGCTGACTCCCTGCGGACCATGCAGCTCTTTGATGAGGTCAGGGCTCAGCTCGGCGTCCGGTACCCCAATGATGACCTGCAGGCTGCCGCCTCGCATGCGTTCAGCAAAGTCCCGGGTTCCGCCTAGGCCAGCCAAGGCGGCGACGCCGGCGGATGCTTCCGCCGGCGTCGTCCTTTTCTAGGCCCCTGGGAGCCCGCCGAGGCCTCCGGAGAACTTGCCGATCAGGTCCTGCGGATTGACTCCGAGCTTGCTGAGCAGGCCCGAATCCTTGTCCGTGTCCACCTTGTCGGGCAGCTGGGATTCCGCTTCGCCGGCCTGGTCGCCGCTCCCCCGGTTTTTCAGGAAATCAATAATCTGCTGCTTTCCAATCTCCATGCTGCGTCTCCTTGCTCTCTGCCCAACCGATCCGTTCCAATCCCGAGCCTAGGCGCAAGCCTGCGGCGGGCAACACCCTTCCCGGCTGCGGCAATCACTGCCGCAAGAGCCCGTGCCGGGTGCTATACATAGCCCGCATCGCGTGGTTATCTTCAACCATGGGAGCAGAAGTCACCTCGAAGTCCTTTAGCCGGGAACAGCGGACCAGGTATCGTGCACGCCTGCTGGAGAACCTTGACAGGTTTGCCGGATTCCTCGGCACCGCAGAGTTCGCCGACACCGCCAGCATCGGTGTGGAGCTGGAACTAAACCTGACCAATGATGACTTCACTCCTGCCCTGCGGAACACCTCGGTGCTGGCAGAGATCGCCGATCCTGCGTTCCAGACCGAGATGGGCGCTTTCAACATCGAGATGAACCACCCTGCGCTCTCCATCCGCGGCCAGGGGCTGATGGAGCTCGAGGAAAGCCTGCGCCGCCAGCTCAACCGTGCCGACGAACTCGCGGCCAAGGCGGAAGCCAACATCCTCATGGTCGGCATCCTGCCCACCCTGACACCGTCAGTGCTCGACGGCGATGCCTGGCTCAGTTCCGGAGCCCGCTATGCCGCGCTGAACACCTCGGTGCTGCAGGCACGCGGCGAAGATGTCCATCTGTCCCTGACGGGAGCGGAGACGCTCACGCAGTATGCCAAGAACATTGCACCGGAAGCGGCGTGCACGTCCCTGCAGCTGCACCTTGAAGTCAGCCCCTCCGATTTCGCTCCGGCATGGAACGCGGCACAGCTGATCGCAGGACCGCAGGTTGCGCTGGCCGCCAACTCCCCCATCTTCATGGAGCACGTCCTGTGGCAGGAAACCAGGATCGAACTCTTCAAGCAGGCCATCGACACGCGTCCGCCGGAAATGCGCAACCAGGGGGTGCGGCCGCGGGTCTGGTTCGGTGAACGGTGGATCACATCCATCTTCGACCTGTTCGAGGAAAACGTCCGGTACTTCCCCGCGCTGCTGCCCGAGGTATCCCCCTCCAGTTCAGGAACCACGGAGTCCGGCGCACCGCTGCTGCCGGAACTGCGGCTGCACAACGGCACCGTGTACCGCTGGAACCGGCCGATCTATGATCCCGGGACGCACACCCCGAACCTGCGGCTGGAAAACCGGGTCCTGCCGGCGGGACCGACAGTCCTTGACGTGACCGCCAACGCGGCCTTCTTCTACGGCCTGGTGCACACCCTGCGCACGTCGGACCGTCCGCTGTGGACCCGGATGGCCTTCAAGACGGCGACGGACAACTTCCTCGCCTGCTCACGGCTGGGTTTGGAAGCCTCCGTGTACTGGCCCGGCATCGGCGACATCCCGGTCGCCGAGCTGGTGGTCCGGCACCTGGTCCCCATGGCCGCAGACGGGCTGCGCGAACTCGGCGTCGACGACGCGCTGGTGGAGCGCTACCTCTCGGTCATCGGGGAGCGCGCCCGCAGCGAGCAGAACGGTGCGGCCTGGCAGGTCTCCGTCCTTAACAAGCTCGAGGCAACCGGCTTCGACCGGGCATCGGCGCTTGCCGAGATGACCCGGCGCTACTGGCACCACATGCACAGCAACGAACCAGTCCATTTGTGGCCGGTGGACTGACTTTGTGCGTGCCCGCGGCCTAGTCTGGAAGGACCGGCATTTCCACTTGGTGCCGGAGCGGTAATCGACCCTTCGTTTATTCATTCATTTTCGCCAGTGAAAAACACATGCACCCGCCCTGCGGGACGGGTGAAAAGGAGTTGATGAGAATGGCCATGAAATTCGATCCTTTCCGCGAACTGGACCGTGTGGCAGGCGCTCTCCTGGATCCGCGGCAGCGGCTGCGGCTGATGCCCATTGATCTGTACCGGGAGGGCGACCACTACATCATGAACGCCGACCTTCCGGGTATCGATCCGGGGTCGGTCGACGTCGACGTGGATGGCCAGCTGCTGACCATACGTGCCGAGCGCACGATCCACGTCCCCGAGGGGGCAACGTGGCTGACCCGTGAGCGGGAATCGGGGACGTTCCTGCGCCAGCTCAACCTGGGCCAGGGCATCGATACCGAGGGCATCTCCGCCAAGTACGAGAACGGCGTCCTCAGCGTCTTCATCCCGGTCAGCGAAAAGGCAAAGTCCCGCAAGATCGAGGTGTCCTCTTCGTACAGCGGTGACAGCAACGTCATCAGCGGAGAATCCTCCTCCGAGTCGCTGTCCTCCGTCAGCTCTTCCGGAAGCGGGTCCTCCGGCAGCATGGGCTCCTCAGGATCCGGTTCGGGGTCGGGTTCCGGATCGGGGATGGGTTCCGGCAGCTCCGGTTCCGGTTCCGGCATGGGGTCCGGCGGATCAGGATCAGGTTCCTTCGGCTCCGGTTCCTCAGGGTCCGGTTCAGGCTCAGGTTCAGGTTCAGGCTCCTCCGGTTCCGGTTCCTAGTCCGGTACCTTCAAACACGAAACAGCCCCGGTCCATTCGGACCGGGGCTGTTTTGTGTTCTCTGTCTAACTGAGAAACCGGGGTATTAGCCCAGGCGCATCTTGAGGTTGTCATCCAGTGCGGCGAGGAACTCTTCGGTGCTCAGGTACGGCTGCTCGGGTCCGACCAGCAGTGCCAGGTCCTTGGTCATCTTGCCGGATTCGACCGTCTTGATGACGACGTCTTCAAGGGTCTCGGCGAAGTTGATGACCTCGGGGGTGTTGTCCAGCTTGCCGCGGTGCATCAGGCCACGGGTCCACGCGAAGATCGAGGCGATCGGGTTCGTGGAGGTGGGCTTGCCCTGCTGGTGCTGGCGGTAGTGGCGGGTCACGGTGCCGTGTGCTGCTTCAGCCTCAACGGTCTTGCCGTCCGGGGTCATCAGCACGGAGGTCATCAGGCCCAGCGAGCCGAAGCCCTGTGCCACGGTGTCGGACTGGACGTCGCCGTCGTAGTTCTTGCAGGCCCAGACGTAGCCGCCTTCCCACTTCATCGCGGAGGCAACCATGTCATCGATCAGGCGGTGCTCGTAGGTGAGGCCGGCTGCTTCGAACTGGTCCTTGAACTCGGCGTCGAAGACTTCCTGGAACAGATCCTTGAACTGGCCGTCGTAGGCCTTCAGGATCGTGTTCTTCGTGGAGAGGTACACCGGGTAGTTCCGCTGCAGGCCGTAGGCGAAGGATGCCCGGGCGAAGTCCTTGATGGACTCGTTGAAGTTGTACATACCCATGGCAACGCCGCCCTCTTCGGGGTACGTCACAACGGTCTGCTTGATTTCTTCGCCGCCGTCAGCCGGGGTGTAGGTCAGCGTCAGGGTGCCGGCGCCGGGGACCTTGAAGTTGGTGGCCTTGTACTGGTCGCCGTGGGCGTGGCGGCCGATGATGATCGGCTTGTTCCAGCCCGGGACCAGGCGCGGGATGTTGGAGATGATGATCGGTTCGCGGAAGACGACGCCGCCGAGGATGTTGCGGATGGTCCCGTTCGGGGAAACCCACATCTTCTTCAGGCCGAATTCTTCAACGCGGGCTTCATCGGGGGTGATGGTTGCGCACTTGACGCCTACGCCGTGTTCCTTGATGGCGTTGGCTGCGTCGATGGTGACCTGGTCATCCGTGGCGTCACGGTTCTGGATCGAGAGGTCGTAGTACTTGAGGTCAACGTCCAGGTAGGGGTTGATCAGG
Organism: Arthrobacter caoxuetaonis; assembly: GCF_023921125.1. NCBI lineage: Bacteria > Bacillati > Actinomycetota > Actinomycetes > Micrococcales > Micrococcaceae > Arthrobacter > Arthrobacter caoxuetaonis. Next base: position 951,601 of record NZ_CP099466.1, on the reverse strand, counting down.
CGGTCCTTGATGAACTGCCAGATGATCCGCGTCATCTCGTCGCCGTCGAGCTCTACGACAGAGCCCACAACCTTGATTTTGTCAGCCACACGGTCTCCTTGTGGAATGGGGGTCCGCGGACATGGCTTTAGACATGCGGGGACCCGGCTTTTGGGTCTGGTTTCTGTGTCCAACTATGCCACAGCGCTGAAGCGCTCCCTAAACTGCGGGCCACACGTAGTCATGCGTGCAGCCCGCAGCGGGGCGATCGTCAGGTGGCGTTCAGAAGGCCCTAGTGGAAGAAGTGGCGTGCGCCCGTGAAGTACATGGGCACGCCCGCTGCGTTGGCCGCAGCAATGACTTCTTCATCCCGAACGGAACCGCCCGGCTGGACGACGGCGCGGACGCCGGCGTCGAGCAGGATCTGCAGTCCGTCGGCGAAGGGGAAGAACGCGTCGGAGGCCGCCACGGATCCGCGGGCACGCTCGTCGTCACTGCCCGCCAGTGTGTTGGCCCTTTCCACGGCGAGCTTGCAGGAATCCACCCGGTTCACCTGTCCCATGCCCACGCCCACGGACGCGCCGTCGCGGGCCAGCAGGATGGCGTTGGACTTGGCGGCACGGACCGCACGCCAGGCGAAGGCGAGGTCGGCGAGGGTCTTCTCATCTGCGGGTTCCCCGGCTGCCAGGGTCCAGTTCGCGGGGTCATCACCTTCGGCTTCAACAGTGTCCGGCTGCTGCATCAGCACGCCGCCGGAGACCTGCCGGAACTCCAGCGGGTTGCGGCCGTAGCCGTCGGGCAGGGTGAGCAGGCGGATGTTCTTCTTGCGGGAGAGGATCTCCACGGCTTCGGGGTCGAAGTCCGGGGCGATGACTACCTCGGTGAAGATGTCCTTCACCGTTTCCGCCATCCCGGCGGTCACGGTGCGGTTGGCGGCGATGACTCCGCCGTAGGCCGACACCGGATCGCAGGCATGTGCCTTCAAGTGGGCGTTGGCGATTGGGTCTTCGGCGCCGGGCGAGGCTACGGCCACACCACACGGGTTGGCGTGCTTGACGACGGCGACTGCCGGTTCCTCAAAGTCGAACGCTGCGCGAAGGGCGGCATCGGCGTCGACGTAGTTGTTGTAGGACATGGCCTTGCCGTGCAGCTGGTCAGCCTGCGCCACACCGGGCAGGGAGTCCTGGTCTGCGTACAGCGCCGCAGCCTGGTGCGGATTTTCGCCGTAGCGCAGCACCTCGGAGCGCTCCAGTGCCATGCCGGTATACGCGGGCCAGGTTGCCCCGGCTTCGGTGCCGTCACCGAACTGCGCGGCGGTCCACTTGGCCACTGCCGTGTCATACGCAGCGGTGTGGGCGAACGCTTCGGCGGCCAGACGGCGTCGTTCGTTGAGGTCAAAGCCGCCTTCAGCGGCGGCTGCGGTCACAGCGGCGTACTTGGACGGATCCACGACGACGGCGACTGACGGGTGGTTTTTGGCAGCGGCGCGGACCATGGAGGGGCCGCCAATGTCGATCTGCTCGACGACGTCGTCCTGGGCAGCGCCAGACTTCACGGTTTCGACGAAGGGATACAGGTTCACGACCACGAGGTCGAAGGGTTCGATGCCCAGTTCCTCGAGCTGGTCCCGGTGGTCCTGGCGCCGGCGGTCTGCCAGGATGCCGGCGTGCACGCGCGGGTGGAGCGTCTTGACGCGGCCGTCCAGGCACTCCTGGAAGCCGGTGACTTCGGCAACCTCGGTGACCTCGATGCCGGCTGCGGCGATCTGCTTTGCGGTGGAACCGGTGGAGACAATGCTGACTCCCGCGGCGGAGAGGCCCTGAGCCAGTTCCGTCAGGCCGGTCTTGTCATAGACCGAGATCAGGGCCCGGCGGATGGGTACACGGTCAAGGGGGGTGTTGCTCACGGAGTCACTCCAAGTTTTGATCGGCGAATCGATGCACACGGACCTTCTGGCGGCCCAGTTCCGAGTTTAGGCGCTGGCTGCCCGCGGGACAGGGCCGCAGGTAATACTCGCGGCCCGGGCCGTCACCCTTTTGACCCGGCCGCTTCGGGGGTTTCGGGCGCCCCTGCGCCAGGCACCGAAAGATTACGGGACGGAGTCCGGCGGCGGCGTCGTTCGTTGTAGAGTGTGGGTCAGTTATTGTACTTCTGACCATAACTCGGTTCTGAGAGGCGCCACCCATGACGACAACGCATGCCCTGCCCACGGGTGACGAGGTAGTCCAAAACCTTCCCTGGCGCTGGCGCGTCCAGGGGCGGATCTTCCTCATTGGCGGGCTGGGCTTCATGTTCGATGCCTGGGATGTGACCCTCAACGGTGTCCTGATACCGCTGCTCTCGAAGGAGTGGGACCTGGTACCTGCGCAGGCGGCCTGGATCGGTACGGCGAACCTGCTGGGGATGGCGATCGGCGCCTTCCTGTGGGGCTCCATTGCGGATGCCATCGGCCGCAAGCGGGCGTTTACGGCGACGCTGCTGATCTTCTCGATCTTCACGGTGCTGGGTGCCTTCGCGCCGGACATCGCCTGGTTCTGCGTTTTCCGTTTCCTGGCCGGGGTTGGGCTGGGCGGCTGCGTTCCGGTGGACTATGCGCTGGTCGGCGAGTTCACTCCCCGGAAACAGCGCGGGCGGGTGCTGACGGCGATGGACGGCTGGTGGCCGGTGGGCGCTGCCCTCTGCGGTGTCACCTCGGCGTTCATCATGGCCACCGTCGCGGACTGGCGGTGGACCATGCTCATCATGGTGGCCCCGGCCCTGCTGGTTTTCTGGGTCCGGCGTTCCGTGCCGGAATCGCCGCTGTTCCTGGTCCGCAAGGGCCGCGCCGACGAAGCCCGGTCCGTCATCAACGACCTGATCCAGCGCACAGGCGGCACACAAACGGAATGGCGGCTCCCCGAGGCGGAGGCGGCACCGAAGTTCTCCCTCCGGGCCATGGGCAGCCAGCTGGGCGAAGTGTGGCGGACCAATCCGAAGAATACGGTCACGGCCTGGTCGCTGTTTGTTACCATCCTGCTCGTCTACTACCTGGCACTGCAGTGGATGCCCAAAATCCTGGTGGATGCCGGCTACGCCGAGTACAAGGCGTTCCTGACGACCTCCGGCATGGCCGCCGTGGGACTGCTGGGCGTCATTGCTGCTGCACTGCTGGTGGAGCGGGTGGGCCGGAAGTGGCTGCTGGCGCTCACCGGTCCGGCTGCCGCCGCTTCGCTGGTGGTCGTTGCCCTGGTGGTGGACGTGCCCGCTGCGGCGACAACGTGGCTGCTCATCTACGGTTTTGTGGTGCAGGTGGCCATCCCGGTGCTCTACACCTACGTGTCCGAGCTCTATCCAACCCAGGTTCGCGCCAGCGGCTTTGGCTGGGCCTCGACGGCCTCCCGCGTGGGAGCCGGGTTCGGGCCGCTGCTGTTTGTCTCGGTGCTGTGGCCGTACCTGGGCCTGCCGCTGTCCTTTGCCCTGGCTGGAGTGCTGGTGCTGCTCTCCGTCCTCTGGATGGCCTGGTTCTCACCGGAAACCCGCGGCGCGGCGCTCGACTAGCGGCCGGCCCGGATGTGCTGGTTGGCCTCCGGGCTAGGGCTGCGGCAGGCCGTCCTTGCTGATCTTGCGCAGGGTTTCGATCAGGAGCCGGCGCTCCTGCACTTTGATCCGCTCATGCAGGCTTTCCTCGGTATCGCCGTCGAGCACCTCGACTGCCGCCTGGGCAAGGATCGGGCCGGTATCGACTCCGGCGTCGGCAATGTGGACGGTGCAGCCCGTGACCTTCACGCCGTACGCCAGGGCGTCGCGGACGCCGTGGGCTCCGGGGAAGGACGGCAGCAGGGCCGGGTGCGTGTTCACGTACCGCCCTTCGAAGGTGTCGATGAAATGCTCGTCAACAATGCGCATGAATCCTGAAGACAGCACGACGTCGGGCTGATAAGAGGCGACCTTGTCGGTCAGTGCGCGGTTCCAGTCGGACCGGACGGGATAGTCCTTGAAGTTCACCACGAAGGTCTCGTAACCAGCTGCGGCTGCGCGCTCGACCCCGTAGGTTCCGTTCCTGTCCGCACCGACGGCTGAGATTTCGACGTCGAGCTCCCCCGCCGCAACGGCGTCGAGCACGGCCTGCAGGTTCGAGCCGGTACCGGAAACCAGAACAACAATTCGCATGTGTCAACCTTAAGTGCAAGCGTCGCCTAGGCTTAATCCATGAACAACGACGGCCCTCCATTGCAAGCGCGACCGCCGTTCCCACCGGCAACCCGCAAGCCGGAACCTACGGAAGCCCAGTCCAAAGAGGCACGGTCCTACCTGTGGGTCTTCATTGCACTGCTCACCGGCATGCTGCTCAGCTCGGAACTGGCCCTGCCGTGGAAGCTCCTCCCCCTGGCCCTGGGCATTGCCGCCATGGTGGTTGGCATCATGACCATGGTGAAGATCGTCCGCTACGGAATGCACCGCATGCTTCGCGTCATTGTTTCCATGGGCCTTGCCGCCACGGCGTTCATGACGCTGGGCCTCGCGGCCATGGTGGCGCTGTGGCCGATGACCGCCCGGTATGAAGCGTGCATGCAGTCGGCGCTGACCGTTCAGGCTACAGAAAGCTGCATCAAGGACTACACGAGTTTCGGCGGAATGCTGCCGCAGCCCTGAACGGATGGGCTGGGGGACGAACCTGATCATGAGCGCTGATGGACTGAGCCTGTTCGGAGTGCCGCTGGCCGAAACGGCAGAGCCGGTCGAGGCGGACCTTATTGCCCTGGCGTATGCCCCGGACCAGTCCGTCCTCCAGGCAAAAATCCCGGACCTGCTCAGGGCCTGCTCAGAACTGATCGGCATGGCCCTGAAATCCAGCGGAGAGGTTCCCGCAGGGGAACTGACCCTGAGCGAGTCCGTAGACCATGCGCTCAGCTCCCTGCACCTTGCCCGCTATCACGCCGCGCTCCAGGTCCTGCTGGCCCTCAGGCAGGGGAACCCGGAGCCGGACAGCGAAGCGCTGCGCACTGCGACAAGCCGCGGAGCCGTCCTGACCTCGCTCATCACTTCCGCCCAGCTCTGGGAAGCGGCCCCTGATGGCGGCGGTACCGGGCTTTGGAGCACGGACCATCTCGAGGAGCGCTACTCAGAACGGCTGGGGGCTGCGCTCGAGGCGAGGCCGCCTCTCCATCAGCTCCAGCACGGGTGCACCTACGACATCCCCCAGGCGCCCGTTTCCGACCAGGGCCTCGAGCCGGAGTCCGCACGCAGGACACGGACGCTCCGCCGCCGCTTGGAAGCTGTTGCCTTCCGCTTCAACACGTCGCTGAGCGAACCGCGGTCCGACACCTACTACGAGCTCTCGGACCTCCATGAGCTGATCATCCACCTGCGCCTGCACCAGACCAGATTCGGCAGTCCGTCCCGGCCGATGAGGCCGGTGGCGGATATGGTTGCCATGGCCGGGTCGAACATCATGACGGCGTTCCTCCACCACCGGAAAGAGGAGAGGGAGAGGGAGAGGGAAACGGAGACGGAGACGGAGCGCTAGCCTCACAGCTGCCCGCCCGGCACCGCCTAGGTTCGCGCGCTGCCGAGGGCGTCCGATGCGGGGCGCCGGAACTTCTCCCGCTCCAGCCACGGGCCCGCCGCGTAGCCGATGACCGCGCCCACAGCCACCTCGGCCGCAATCCAGATTCCGGTCCACAGCGGATCGGGACCCACATCCACGAACCGTCCGATACCGAGTGAGCCCCGCGAGAGAAGCGCAGCACCAGCTGCAAAGAACCCGGCGACGATTCCGATGATGCCGCCGAGGCACACTGTCGAAACGGTGGCTGTGAACCAGCGTGCATCTACCTTGATCGCGAGCCATTCATCGAAGTGGTTCTCCCCTTCCCGCAGGAACCACCAACCGGCGAGGACTCCTGCCGCAACCGGGATCAGCAGGGCTGCGTAGGCGAATTCCATCTGCCCGCCGGGGAGCGCTGCGAGCACCGGAAGCGCGGGCAGAGGCCCCACGGTGGTTTCCAGCGGGCTGATCGTGCTTCCGGTGCCGAGGCTGAAGCCCGCGCCTGAGGCCCACGAAAGAGTCCAGGCCACGAGGTTGGGAAGCAGGCCAAGCTGCCCGACGGTGAGGACAACGCCGCCGATGATTCCGGCGTCGAGCCTCTGGTAGACCGCCGCCATCTGGGTCCAGTTCATGGCCAGTGCTGCGACCAGGAGCAGGGCAGAAAGGCTTACCGCGGCGGTGACGCCCACGGCTCCGGCACGGACCGCGGCCCAGAGATAGGAGCCGGCCCAGCGCGAATGCTGGCTGGTGCGGGCGATCCAGTCGGTGAGGTCAACGCCGATCAGCCGGACCCAGGAGCCGGCCTCCTGCCGGGCCCCGATGATGACGCCCAGGCCGGCCGCGATAAGCGGGATGAGTCCGCCTGCCACGAGCGAGATGCTTACGTCCTCATTGGCGGAGAAGTAGGCTGCGGCGACTCCGAGCATGGCGTATGTCCCGAGGGCACCGATCAGGGCCTGCCACAGCTGATCGGTGTAGGAGGCCCGGGCCAGACGGCGTCCTGCCCTCCAGCAGAGGAAAAACGGAATGAGGGTCAGGCCGAGCGGGATGAGGGACAGCAGCCCTGCGCTCTCTTCCGGGCCGATGGTGCCAGCCGGCAGGCTCAGGGTAAGCGGCACTCCGTGCAGCAGGAGCCAGGCCTGTCCGCTCAGCCGTGCCAGCGACGCGTAATCCCGGTCGGAGAACCCGTTGGCGGCCCAGACCCCGGTCAGGGGCAGGATGACGACGAGGGCAGAGAGCACAGCGGCCTGCCCCAGTTCGAACATTCCCTGCAGCCACAGCGGCATGGGCAGCACACCCGGCTTTTTCGGGCGCTTAAAGAGTTTCATCGCTCTCTATCGTGCCATTGGGGACCGGCGGCACGGCTCAGGTGCCCGGCGTGAGTCGGTGCCGGCCAGGTTCTACCCGAGCAGATCGAAGATTCCCTTGACCATCGCCGTCGCTGCTCCGAGAAAAGCGATGACGATGACCGCGAACCGTACGTGGTCATCCCGAAGGTGCTTCTGGAGCCGCTCCCCGGCGTAGATCCCGCCGACGATCATTGCGGCAATCAGCGCCCACGCCAGGAAGCTGAACGGGGGCATCTGCGACGGATCCATGGTGAGCTTCACTGCCAGGGTCACAGCGGCGATGGTCACGAAGAACGGCTGCAGCGTGGCCGCAAACGGCCGCTGCGGCCAGCGGGCCATCACGGCATAGGCGCTGACGGCCGGACCGCCCACCCCCGCAACGGCGTTGGTGACCCCGGACGCGAACCCTGCCACGGCCTTGGCTGTATTTCCCTTGACCACCACGGAATTGCGCGCCAGGACAAGTGATGCCCCCAACGCCACCAGGACTACAGCGCCAACGATCACGGCCATCGGAGCCGCGGGAAGGAACACCGCAGCGATCGAGGCGGGAATGCTGCCGGCAACGGCGGGGATGGCCAGCCAGCGGTACATGCTCCAGTCGACGTCCTTCCAGACCCGGAACATAATGAGCAGCGACGACACCAAACCGCACACGTTGACCATGAGCACGCCCTCATGCGCGCCGAGGATGATGACCAGGAACGGTGAAATCAGCAGGGCAAAGCCCAGGCCGGCAATCCTCTGGGCCACCGCGCCCACAAAGATCGAAGCCAGCACCACAATCAGAAGTCCCATAGTCACCCGAACACACTACGCTGGGCTCATGGTTTCCCCCGCTTCGGCACTCCGGACCGCAGACTGGCGTCGACACATGTTCGGCATTTATGACCAGGTGCGCCGGGCCGCGGAGGAGGAATCGCCGTCGGCCGCCCATTCCTTGTGGCGCCGCGAGCGGGACCGGATCTTCGCCTCCCATCCCGCCTCACCGATCGGAGACGAGGCCAAGGCGCGCTTCGAAGGGCTCAGCGTCGCACCTTATGATCCGGAACTCCGCTTCCAGGCAGTGATTGACGACGACGGAACGGGCGAGCATATGGAAGTTGCCACCGGCACCGACGGCACTGTCTTCTTTGAGCGGCTCGGGACCGTTTCGACGCCGGTGGGCGGGCTGGCTGTCTGGCGGCTGGAAACCTACGGAGGCGGGATCTTCCTTCCGGTCCGGGATGGCTTGGCCGGGGCACCCGGCGGCACCTACGGGGGCGGGCGGTATCTGCTCGACACCATTAAGGGAGCACATCTCGGGGAAGGGCCTGGAGACTCGCTGGTGCTGGACTTCAATTTTCTCTACAACCCGTCGTGCGCCTACGACGAGCGCTGGGCGTGCCCGCTGCCGGGTCCGGACAACCGGGTGGACATTCCGCTGCTGGCCGGAGAGCTGTATGCCGAGTACTGACGGATCCGAAGCGTTCGGAATGACCTGATGCAGACTTTCCTCCCCTATGAGAGCTTCGCCCGCAGCGCCCAGGTGCTGGATTCGCCGCGGCTGGGCAAACAGCGGGTGGAGGCCCTGCAGATCCTGCGGGCCCTGGCAGTGCCCGACTACGGCTGGCAAAACCATCCCGTGACGCGGATGTGGATGGGGTATGTGCCGGCTTTGACGTCCTACGGACTGGCCATGACGGATGCCTGGACCGGCCGCGGCTTTGCCGACACGGTCCGGAAGCAGCTGGTGGAGTTCGCTCCCGAGGCCGACGGCGGCGATGTTGCCCTGCCTCCGTGGCTCGGAGATGCTGCCCTGCACGAGAGCCACCGGTCGAACCTGCTGGCCAAGGACGATGACTTTTACGGTCCTTTGTTTCCCGATACTGAGCGGGCGCTGCCGTATGTCTGGCCTGAGCCCGCCTCCCCGGTGCTCCCGGCTGAACCCACGCGGAACGTGTTGTGGGTCGCCCGGCCGGTCCGCGGGCCTTCGGGGCCGGCCATCGAGTTGCCGATGCTTTCGGCCCGGGGAACCCCGGTGACCGGCAAGGCCGGACGGCAGCTGGAGCGCTTCCTGGATGTGGCGGACGACGGCGATGTGGTGGCCTTGCTTGGCCCCGATCCGTCAGTGCTGGAGCTGGGCACTGTTGGTCCGGCGACCCTGACCAATGATGCTGCCCGGCGGGAGGTTTCCGTCTCGGGACGCGTGACGCGTTCTGACTTCTCTTATCCCGCGCTGCTTCAGGACCCGCGGACGTTCTTTGCGGTTCCAGCGCCGGCAGGGGTGGCTGGCCGGCAATTTGCCTGCTGGCTGACTCAGCGGCCTGAACATCAAGACCCGCCCGGTGCCTGAACTCAGCAGCCAATCCCGGTTGGATTGACCAGGCAGTTGTCGGCAACGTTCCTGGACTCGGTCCGCCAGACACTGAGGACCTGTGCCGGTGATGTCACCTCCGCGCGTCCGTCAATCGGAATCAAAGGACCTCCGTTGACCGAATACTCTCCCGAGAAGAAGGTCGTCACCAACACCGGGAAGTCGCCGGTCTGCCCATAGACGTGGCTCGTTGCTGTCTGCTCACCCCATCTGGACTCAGGCAGCGGGCCTCCCGGAACTGCTGCCGGGCCGTAGGACGAACCGTCACCGTAATCAAAGGTGTATTCCGTCGGCTCCACCGCAATGCGGACTTCCTGGCCCAAGAGATTCATCTCGAAGACCTGTCCGCTCGCCTCGACATAGACATTGGTGTGGGCGCCGACAAGTGTGTGCGGGCTCGGCTGCAGAACCATGGAACCGGCGGCGATCGGAGCTTCCTGGAAAGCTGTGAGGACCTCCTCCCGCAATCGCTCCTGGAATGCAGCTGGGTCTTCCGAATAGATACAGGTCGGCTGGGAGCCAATCCTTTTCCATTCGGGTTCAGGTACGCCCTTGAACGCCGTCATCCACCACACCAAGCGTCCGTCAGGACCAGAATCACAAGACATTCCGAAAATCCGCAGGCACTCAAGATCACCGTTGCTCTCATCAAAGCAGGCCAGTTCGAACTGATACTGCATAGGGTCATCTGCCAGACCAACCTGAATATGCGACCAAGCTTTACTTACGGGGTCTTGATAATAATTAACTTCGCCCCTGACCGTCCCGGCATCCCCAAGCTCGCCCTCAGCATTTCCTGCGGCAAGAACTAGAGGCATAAGTGCCAGGGAGATAAATCCTCTTAGCGCTCTTTGCCTCGCGGAGATCATGGCAGTTTTTTCATTGTCACAATGTCGTAGGCAATCCAGGAACCATCTTCATAACGCCCGTTCAGGAGCTGAACGTATGTATCGCCCTCTCCAGTAGTGTCGATAAGGCCTTCCGGCCCATAAGACTGAATCGGGACCTGGGCAAACATGATCAAGGCCTGTCGCTCACCTGTTTCCGTCTGCGCGTATTCGGAGGCGATGGAATCAATGTCGATAAGGGAACCCGCGAGCCACTTGTCCCCCTCGTACCATCGCTCTAGTGCTGAATATACTCCGTTGCACGCAGTGCAATCCGGTCCGCTTATCGCTTTCATCGGCTCGACGTCACCTGTTTGATACGCATAGTTCGCTACTTCATACCAGTGCCGCGCGAAAGCGATCAGCCCTTCCTTGGACTCAACCTTCGCTTCCTCCGGCATCACCGGTAAAGGAACGTTCTCCGCGGGGCCGTCCGCCGAAGCAGGCTTGTAGGTCGCGGAAGGAGACGGAGAAGGAGAGGGGCTGGACGCCGTTTCGCTCGCCGAAGCACTCGGAGACTGCGCGGCATTGGCACCGGGATCCGGCGAATCCGAGCACGCTGACAGCGCAGCAACGCCGGCAAGGGACAAGAAAACCGCAGCAGCACGGCGTCGATCAGCGAGACTGAACATCAAGAACCCCCGGGTTGGCTATCCAATGTGCGGTAGATGCTACTCAAACTGCCGCAAAGCATAGTGACTTATCCACAGGAAGCCACCGAAATGGTAAGAAAACTCGAAAATGCCCGGTCAGCCGTGCCGCCGGATCAGTCAGTATTCCGCAGCGAAACCAGCATCCGCTTCACGTCCCGGAACTCCTGGGAATTTTCAAAAGCCGCGGCTTTCTGCAGGTGCTGCTCAACGCTGGACCCCTCATCAGCATGCACCGCCCCGGAGAACCGCCCACCGCTAGATTCCGTCAGGTCAAAGTAATCAAAAAGCCCGCAGGCAACTGCCTCGGGAGTCGGAACCGGCCCGCTGACCACCGCATACGTCACCTGTGCGCCGGCACCCGGAGCAGGAGACACCGACCGGTATACAAAACGCTGCTCCGTGCCGCCGGCCGACTCGAGTTCGGGCATCGGCTGGGCGTCATACTCGACATAGGCAGGAGGCTGCCCCGTTGGAGTGCAGACCAGGTCAGTAATGACGCCGGTATCCAGCCCGGCGATCAGCCGCCCGCCGCCGTCGCGCACCTCCAGCGACACACCCCCGGCAGGATCATTGGCGATCGGGTCGATCTCTTCCACCGCCCAGTCAGAGCGGTGCTCAAACTCCAGGGAAGCGGCATCAACTTCGTACCAGCGCCACGTCACGGGCTCCTCCTCGCTCTCCTGGGGCACTGCGCAGGAGGACAGAGTAAGCCCGGCCATTATTACTGCCGCAAACAGGGTGTTACGGTATTTCACATCGGCTCCCGGAAGTTTCCGCGTGCTCCAGTCAATGCTACGCATCCCCGGCAACACCGCCCATAGTTTCCGCGGTTCCCGGCATCCGATCGGCCCCAACCGGCCCGGCATCAGCCCGGAACCGGACACCGTGCAGCGCCGCACGCTTCCACCATTCACGTGTGCCCCCGCGGCACGACACTTCGGAGGCTCCCATTACCGACATCACTGCCGAGCACGACGTCTACTTCGGCACCCCGGAAGAAGGCCTCGAAGCCGAAGACCTGCAGACAGCGTCGCTGGCTGTCATTGAACGGGTGGAGCACCGCCCCAACGTCACCAAGATCAAGGGCCGGCTGACCCTGATGGACACCGGCCTCACTCCGCACCAGGCCATGGTCGAGGACCTCCTCTTCCTGCGCCGGGTCCTGGAGGACGCGGGCCTTGACTACCTGCTGGTGCGCGGCAACGACGAGCGTCCCGTCGTCGCCGTCGATGTCAGGCTCCGGGAGGAGCTGCGCCGTGCCCTGGTCAACGCATGCCGCGACGAACCGTTCTATTCCCGCAGTGTGGACACCGAAAAATCCCGCACACTGCTTATCGCAGACGGAGACCTGTCCCAGCACGAAAAGACCCGCATCTTCCGCATCTTCCGCCCCCGCGGAACCAGCGGGACGAACCTCGTCTTCGGGCCTTCAGCCGGAGTGCAGGTGGAACTCTGGGAACTCGGCGAGAAGGAAATCACCCTTCCGGTGGAAAACTCGCTGACCCGCCGGACCCTGCCCTCCTCCGAAGTAGTGCGCGGCAGCGTGGACAAGCACGGCCTGACCTGGCCGACCATCGAGAACATGTTCGCCGACCATGCCACGGACATCCGCTTCGACGTCGACCTGGTCTTCTCCTGGGTGGACGGCAGCTCCCCCGAATACCGGGCCCGGCGCGCTGCCTTGATGGAGAACGCCGTCGTCGGCGAGGGCGACGACCACGAGGCCCGCTACCGGCAGATCAATGAACTGAAGTACGCCCTGCGCTCGGTGTACATGTTCGCGCCCTGGATCCGGCGTATTTTCATCGCCTCGGATTCCCCGCGCCCGGACTGGCTGGCCGATCATCCCTCCGTCACGTTCGTGCCGGCCGTGGAGCATTTCCGCGACCCCTCCGTGCTGCCCACCTTCAACTCGCAGGCCGTTGAGTCCCAGCTCCAGCACATCCCCGGACTCTCCGAACACTTCCTGTATTCCAACGACGACATGTTCTTCGGCCGCCCGGTGGGACCGGACCTTTTCTTCTCCCCCGGCGGCATCACCAAGTTCATCGAGGCCAGCACCCGAATCGGACTGGGCGCCAACGATCCCGAGCGCAGCGGCTTCGAAAACGCCGCCCGGGTCAACCGGCGGCTGCTGTGGGAGCGTTTCGGCAGGGTCACCACCCGCCACCTCGAACACACCGCGGCTCCGCTGCGCAAAAGTGTCCTGGTGGAAATGGAAGCTGTGTTTCCGGAGGAGTTCGCCGCCACAGCCGCCAGCAGGTTCCGTGCCAAGGACAACATCTCCGTCACCAACTCGCTCTACCACTACTACGCGCTGCTGACCGGCCGGGCGGTCACGCAGGAAACCGCCAAGGTGAAATACGTGGACACCACGTCCTACCGGGGCCTGAAGTCCATGGACCATCTCCTGGCCAAGCGGAACAAGGACCTGTTCTGCCTGAACGACGGCTCCTTCCCCGAAGTCTCCGCCGAAGAACGCACCGACCGAGTGACGGACTTCCTGGAAAAGTACTTCCCCATCAAGGCACCCTGGGAGAACTAGGAACTAACGCGCGACGCCGGTGCTGCCGCCAGGTCAGGACGCCGCTAGGTGAGGAAGCCGCGGAGCAGGCGTTCGGTCCCCTCCAAGTGGGCGACGGCGGCAGCCTCGGCTGCGTCTGCGTCACCCCTGAGGATCGCCTCGGCAAGTTCGCGGTGCTGGGCCTGGGAATGGTCCAGGTTGGTCTGGAGCAGCGGAATCCGGTCCAGCAGGTCGCTGGTCTGCGCCCGGACATCCGCAACGGCTGCCACAAGCCGGGCGGATCCCGAAAGCTCGGCCACGGCAATGTGGAACCTGGAGTCCTTGGGCCGGAACGTGTCAGTGTTCGCTTCATCCACCTCAGCGAGCGCCGAGAGCAGGTGGGCCCTGGCCGCCGCGGTCAGCGTCGCCTCCGCAGCCAACCGTGCAGCAGCCGGTTCCACCACCCTGCGGAACAGCAGCACGTCCTGGACATCGGCGGCGTCGCTGTCCTGTGAAAGGGCAGCCGTGCCCGGCAGCACCGTAGCGGCGAAGGTGCCCCCGTACCGGCCCCGGCGTGACTGCAGGTAGCCTGCGCCCTGAAGTTCCGCGAGCGCGTCCCGCAGCGTCGCCCGGGAAACGCCCAGCTGCGCCGCGAGTTCCCGTTCGGGCGGCAGCCGCGTGCCGGCAGCATAAATCCCCAGCTTGAGTCCCTGCAGCAGCCGTTCGACGGTCTCTTCGAAGGCATTCCGCCGGCGTGCGGGCCGCGGCGCAAGACCTGCCGAAGCGAAGCTGGGGTCGTTCATGCAGCAAGCGTAGCCTCAAATGGATGGAATCAGACCAATGAAATATCTTCGCCAAAGCCCTTGACGGAACATACGAGCTGACAGCAGACTGGCCCCACATTCTCTATGGACTGAAATTAGTCCATTGCAATTCCTTTGCATCTCCATCCTGCACAGCGCGCTTCCACCTCTTCCTGCGTTTCATCCGGCCCCCTCTCCGAGAAGGACAACGGCATGGCTAAATCCCGGGTCGACTACACCAAGGTCGACGCAAACTACATGAGCCACCGGCAGCTCAAACGCGGCGCAGCAGGCTGGATCCTGCTGGCAGGCCTGGGCGTGGCCTACGTGATCTCCGGAGACTTCTCCGGCTGGAACCTCGGACTGGCGCAGGGAGGCTGGGGCGGACTGCTGATCGCCTTTGTGCTCATGGGCGTCATGTACACCTGTATGGTCTTCGGCCTAGCGGAGCTGTCCTCCACCCTCCCCACAGCCGGAGCAGGCTATGGCTTCGCGCGCAGGGCGCTGGGCCCCCTTGGCGGCTTCGCCACCGGCATGGCCGTGCTGATCGAGTACGCCGTGGCCCCCGCAGCCATCGCCACCTTCATTGGCGGCTACATAGAAGCCCTGGGACTCTTCGGCCTCACCAACTCCTGGCCGGTCTACCTGGTCACCTATGCCCTCTTCATCGGCATTCACCTGCGCGGCGTCGGTGAAGCCCTGAAACTCATGTTCGTCATCACCGCCGTCGCAGTCCTCGCGCTTGTCGCCACGGTGGTGGGACTGGTCCCGAAGTTCGACGCCGCAAACCTGTTCGACATCGTTCCCTCCAACGCCGCGGGGGCCAGTTCCTTCCTCCCGATGGGCATTGCCGGTGTCCTGGCGGCACTGGTCTACGGCATCTGGTTCTTCCTGGCCATTGAAGGTGTCCCCCTTGCGGCCGAGGAGACGGCCGATCCCAAGAGGGACATGCCCCGCGGAATCATTGCTGCGATGGCTCTCCTGCTCGTCTTCGGTGCCCTGATGCTGGTGCTGGTGCCCGGAGCTGCCGGTGCCGAAGCCATGAGTACCTCGGACAACCCGCTGCCGGAAGCACTGCGCATCGCCTACGGCGGCAACACGCTCCTGGCCGACTTCGTGAACTACGCCGGCCTTGCCGGCCTGGTCGCCAGTTTCTTCTCGATCGTCTACGCCTACTCCCGGCAGCTCTTCGCCCTCTCCCGGGCGGGATACCTGCCCCGGTGGCTGTCCCTGACCACCAAATGGCGCACTCCGTACATGGCCCTGATCGTCCCCGGCACCATTGGCTTCCTGCTCGCCGCGTTTACCCGCGACGGCGGCCTGCTGATCAACATTGCGGTCTTCGGCGCCACGGTCTCCTACGTGCTGCTGAACCTCTCGCACATCGTGCTGAGGCGCCGCGAACCGGATCTGCCGCGCGGATACCGCACCCCCGGCGGTGCGTTCACGACCGGCGTCGCCCTCTTCCTTGCAGTGGTAGCCGTCATCGCCACCTTCGTGGTGGATGTCCTGGCTGCCTCGATTACCGCAGGGATTTTCGTGGCGGCGCTGGCCTACTTCTGGTTCTATAGCCGGCACCACCTGGTAGCCAGCGCACCCGAAGAAGAGTTTGCGCAGATCGACCAGGCGGAATCGGAAATCAGGTAAGACCGGTACTACGACCTCGGAGTGTGGAAAGCATGAAGCAGCAATCCCCCAACGGACTGGCTCTCGAAGAACTGCGCGACCTTGTCGCGGCGGGCAGCATCGACACCGTGATCGTGGCCATCACCGACCATTTGGGCCGGCTTCAGGGCAAACGCTGCGGTGCAAGGTCCTTCCTCGAGGACGTGTATCCCCACGGCGCCGAAGGCTGCAACTACCTGCTCGCCGTGGACGTGGACATGAACACGATCGAGGGCTACGAATCATCCTCCTGGGAAAACGGCTACGGCGATCTGGTCATGCGCCCGGACATGGACACCCTGCGGCTGGTGCCCTGGCTGCCCGGGACAGCCATGGTGCAGTGCGACGTCCTGCGCACCGACGGGTCTCCGCTGGCTCCCTCGCCCCGGCAGATCCTGCGCCGGCAGCTGGACCGGCTGGAAGAACTGGGCTACCGCGCCTACATCGGCACCGAGTTGGAGTTCATCCTCTTCGACCACAGCTACTCGGATGCCTGGGACCGGGGGTACGCCGGCATGCAGGCCTCCAGCAGGTACAACGTGGACTACTCGCTGCTGGCCACCTCCCGGCTGGAGCCCGTCCTGCGCGCCATCCGCAACGGAATGGAAGGTGCCGGGATGGTGGTGGAGTCCTCCAAGGGCGAGTGCAACTTCGGCCAGCAGGAGGTGACGTTCCGGTTCGACGAGGCGATGCGGACCTGCGACAACCACTCCTTCTACAAGACCGGAGCCAAGGAGATCGCCGACCAGCAGGGCAAGAGCCTGACCTTCATGGCGAAGTTCAACGAACGCGAAGGCAATTCCTGCCACATCCACTTCAGCCTCCGGGACCTGGACGGCGAACCGGTGTTCCCGGGGATGAGCGAACACGGCTTCAGCCCGGTCATGGAGCAGTTCATCGCCGGCCAGCTGGCAGCGCTGAAGGAACTCACCTATTTCCTGGCACCGAACGTGAACTCCTACAAGCGGTTCGTGGAAGGCAGCTTCGCGCCGACGGCGATCGCCTGGGGCCTGGACAACCGCAGCTGCGCCCTCCGCGTCGTCGGGCACGGTGCCGGAATGCGTACCGAAAACCGGGTTGGCGGCGGTGACCTGAACCCTTACCTGGCGACCGCTGCCCTGGTTGCCGCGGCTATCCACGGCCTGGAGAACCGGCTGCCGCTGGAGCCGGTCACGGCAGGCAATGCCTACACCACCGGTGCCGACCGGCTGCCCACCACCCTGCGGGCGTCCCGGGACCTGCTGGCGGGCAGCGAGATTGCCCGCAAGGCCTTCGGCGACGAGGTCGTCACCCACTACGTTCACGCGGCCGACGTCGAACTGGCCGCCTTTGACGGAGCCGTCACCGATTGGGAGCGCAAGCGTGGCTTTGAACGGCTCTGAGCCCGGCGGCGAGCGCCCGGCCTTGCGAAGTACAGCTTCGAGGCGCCCGCTGATCGGCATCACCACCTACTACCAGCAGGCTGCCTGGGGAGTATGGAAAGGCAGTGCGGCACTGGTCCCGGGCACCTACGTTGAGGCGGTCACCGCGGCGGGCGGCAGCCCGGTCCTCCTTCCGCCGCTGGGAACCGAGACAGCCGTCCTGGACGGGCTCGACGGTCTGGTCACCTCCGGCGGCACCGACGTGGACCCGGCTGCCTACGGCCATGACCCGCACCCCAAAACCGTCAGCCAGCCGCTGCGGGACTCCCACGACTTCGCCCTGACCCAAGCTGCCCTGGATCGGGACCTCCCCCTGTTCGCCATCTGCCGGGGAGCGCAGATCTTGAACGTCGCCCTGGGCGGAACACTCATCCAGCACCTGCCGGACGTCCGCCCGGAGGTCGACTACCAGGCCACGCCGGGGATCTTTGCCGACGTCACTTTCAGCACTGCGCCGGACAGCATCATCCGGTCCCTGCTGGGACCGGCCGCGAGCGCCCCCTGTTACCACCATCAGGGCATCGCCGAGCTCGGCCACGGACTGCGGATCACCGCGGAAGCGCCCGAGGGGACGGTGGAGGCGGTCGAACTGCCGGGACGGGACTGGGTCCTGGGCGTGCAGTTCCATCCCGAACAGAACCCGGAAGACCTGCGGCTGTTCGAAGGGTTCGTGGCCGAGTGCGCCAGACGGCGCGCCGCAAAGGACGGGACCGGGGACAGCACCCCAATGCGGACACCTGTTGCGCAAGGAGCACGCCGGTGAGCACCACCATCCTGAATCCCGCCACGGAGGAGGTCATCACCGCCGTCGCTCCCCTGGGGCTGGCAGAAACCGATGCCGCCATTGAGGCCGCCGCACGGGCGTTCGTGTCCTGGCGCGCCACCGGCCCCTCAGACCGCGCCCGGCTCCTGCGGCGCTTCGCCGCTGCCGTGGACGCCGACGTGGAAAACCTCGCCGCCCTGGAAGTGGCGAACGCGGGGCATACCCTGGCCAACGCCCGCTGGGAAGCGGGCAACGTCCGGGACGTGCTGAACTACTACGCCGGCGCCCCGGAGAGACACACCGGCGCGCAGATTCCCGTGGACGGCGGCATCGATGTCACCTTCCATGAACCCCTCGGTGTGGTGGGAGTAATCGTGCCGTGGAACTTCCCCATGCCCATCGCGGGCTGGGGATTCGCTCCGGCGCTGGCTGCCGGCAACACCGTGGTCCTCAAACCGGCCGAACTGACCCCGCTCACGGCCCTGCGGCTGGCCGAGCTGGCACTGGAGGCCGGCCTTCCCGAGGGCGTATTCCAAGTCCTTCCGGGCAAGGGATCGGTCATCGGCGAGCGCTTTGTGACCCATCCAGCGGTGCGCAAGGTGGTGTTTACCGGGTCCACCGAGGTGGGCCGGGGAATCATGGCCGGGTGCTCCGCGCAGCTGAAGCGGGTCACCCTGGAACTGGGCGGCAAAAGCGCCAACATCATCTACGACGACGCCGACCTCGAGTCCGCAGCAGCCGCCGCCCCCGGCGGGGCGTTCGACAATGCCGGGCAGGACTGCTGCGCCCGTTCAAGGATCCTGGTCCAGCAGGGGGTGTACGAACGTTTCCTTGAGCTTCTCGAGCCCCATGTCACGGGGCTGTCCGTGGGCGATCCGCGGCAGGCGGATACTGCCATGGGTCCCCTGATTTCTGCAGCGCAGCGGGACCGGGTCGCCGGGTACGTGGCGGAGGACGACGTCGTGTTCCAGGGCAAGGCGCCGGCCGGCCCCGGATTCTGGTTCCCGCCTACCGTGCTCGCCCCTGCCCCGGACAGCCGGGCCCTCCGGGAGGAGATCTTCGGCCCCGTGCTCGCCGTCGTTCCCTTCCGGGACGAGGAGGACGCTGTCCGCATCGCCAATGACTCCGCCTACGGGCTGTCCGGATCCATCTGGACCCGGGACCTGGGCCGGGCCCTGCGGACTGCCCGCGCGGTGGAGGCGGGAAACCTCTCCGTGAACTCGCACTCGTCGGTGCGCTACTGGACGCCGTTTGGCGGCTTCAAGCAGTCAGGGCTCGGCCGGGAACTGGGCCCGGACGCCCTGGATGCGTTCACGGAAACCAAAAACGTCTTTATCGCGACGGGCCGGTAGCGGCCAAAGGAGGAAACACCATGCTGGATCCGGTCTCATCCACACCCCCTCGCCGGCTCGAAGGACGTTCTGCCGTCATCACCGGGGGCGGCAGCGGGATTGGCCTCGCCAGCGCCCGCCGGCTGGCAGCCGAAGGCGCACACGTCGTCGTCGCGGACATCGATCCGGTCGCCGGGAAAGCTGCCGCCGATGAGGTGGGAGGCCTGTTCGTTCCGGTGGACGTCACCAATGAAGAAGACGTCAAGCGCCTCTACGCGATCACCCGGGAGACCCACGGCCGGGTGGACATTGCCTTCAACAACGCCGGGATCTCCCCGCCGGACGACGCCTCGATCCTCGACACCGGAATCGACGCGTGGCGGAAAGTGCAGGAGGTCAACCTGACCTCTGTCTTCTACTGCTGCAAGTACGCCCTGCCGCACATGCTGGAAGCGGGCAAGGGCTCCATCATCAACACGGCATCCTTCGTGGCGGTCATGGGCGCGGCTACCTCACAGATTTCCTACAGCGCTTCCAAGGGCGGAGTGCTGGCGATGAGCCGGGAACTCGGCGTCGAATTCGCGCGGCAGGGGGTGCGGGTCAACGCCCTGTGCCCCGGACCGGTGAACACTCCCCTGCTGCAGGAACTGTTCGCCAGGGATCCGGAGCGGGCTGCCCGCCGGTTGGTGCACATACCGCTGGGCCGCTTCGCCGAGCCGGAGGAACTGGCCGGCGCTGTGGCGTTCCTCGCCAGCGACGACTCCTCCTTCATCACGGCCTCCACCTTTATGGTCGACGGCGGCATCTCCGGCGCGTACGTCACCCCGAACTGAGGGATTAACACCGACGGCGGCGGGAGGCATAAAGCCTTCCGCCGCCATCGCGCCGTCTTCCTGGTTCCTGGCGGGTTACCGGGTGACCACCACGTGCTCATTCGGCACGCAGTGGGTCATGGTCAGGCCCTCGACGTTTCTCGGACCGTTGGCTCCGAGGTTCTTCATGCGTTCCAGCTCTTCCTCGCTCAGGGTCTGGGTGGGGAGCGGACCCAGATCCTTGACCTCAGCCAGCCCAATGCCCAGGCCTTCGCCAACCCGCGCGCCGAGTTCGTCGTCGCACATATAGAAGTGCCAGAGCATGCGTTCCTGGACGGGACGTGCGGCCTGGGAGATGTTGTCGACGAAGTTCTTGACCAGGTCGTCCTTCTCCCACTGCTCCATCAGCTGGTACCGCTGCCCGGCCTGCATATAGTCATTGGTGCGCTCAAGCCTGGCGCGGGTCAGCCGCCCGTTCAGCTCCGGCCCCACCTCGGACGGGCCCTGCTTCGGGGCCTCCTGCACACCGCCGGTGATGCTGGGTTCGTAGTTGACGTGCGGGTTCTGGCCCGGGGCCAGGTCCGTGCCGTAGGACATCTGCCCGCCGCGCTGGTTGGTGGCAACCTTGGCGTTCTTGGCCGAGTTGACCGGCAGCTGCAGGTAGTTCGGCCCCACCCGGTAGCGCTGGGTATCCGAATAGCTGAAGGTGCGTCCCACCAGCATCTTGTCGTCGGAGAACTCCAGCCCGTCCACCAGCACACCGGTGCCGAAAGAGATCTGTTCGTTCTCATTGTGGTGGTCGGAAACGTTCCGGTTCAGCGTCATGGTACCCACCAGCCGGGGCACGAAGTCCTGCTCAGGCCAGGTCTTCGTGTCATCGAGCGGATCGAAGTCCAGTTCCGGATGGTCGTTGTCATCCATCAGCTGCACGTACAGGTCCCACTGCGGGTAGTCGCCGCGTTCAATGGCCTCATAGAGGTCCTTGGAGGCGTGGCCGAGGTCGCCGGCCTGGATGTTGGCGGCGTCCTCTTCGGTCAGGGACTTCACACCCTGCTTCGGCAGCCAGTGGTACTTGACCAGTTTGGAATCCCCATCGGCGTTGACCCAGCGGTAGGTGTTCACGCCAAATCCCTGCATGTGCCGGTAATCCGCGGGGATGCCGCGCGGGCTGAAGAGGTTAACCAGCATGTGCATGGACTCAGGGGTCTGCGACATGAAGTCGAAGATCCGGGCCGGCTCCTGGCGGAAGGTGACGGGGTCCGGCTTCAGGGAGTGGATCACGTCAGGGAACTTGATGGCGTCACGGATGAAGAAGACTCCCAGGTTGTTGCCCACCATGTCCCAGTTGCCGTCTTCGGTGTAGAACTTCACCGCAAACCCGCGCGGGTCCCGTGCGGCTTCAGACGAATCCCGGCCGCCGATCACGGTGGAGAACCGGATGGCGACGTCGGTCTTCTTGCCGGGCTCCGAGAACAGTTTGGCCCGGGTGTACCTGGAAATGGGTTCTTCGCCCCATTTGCCGGTCGCCTCGAACTCTCCGTACGCCACGAACCCGCGGGCATGGACCACTCGCTCGGGGATCCTCTCCCGGTCAAAGTGGCTGATCTTCTCCAGGAACTGGTAGTTCTCCAGCGTGGCAGGACCCCGGGAGCCCACGGTGCGGGTGTTTTGGTTGTCCGAGACGGGATGGCCCTGGCGGGTGGTCAGGTTCTGCTGTGCGGAGTACTGCTTTTCTTCGTCCGTCATCATGCTCTCTCTCGCTTGAGGTAAGTGCTGATCAGGTGGAATAGCTTCCGGACCCTACTCTTGTAACCCGTTGCGCCGCCGTCAACTTCGGAAGCCGCCTTACTGTGGCGGTGGGACGCGCGGCTTGACACACTGGGGTCATGACTAGCGAAGAGAAGCCTCCGGTTGTCGAGCTCACGGCTGAGGAATCCTGGAAGTACGTTGAAAAGACCTTTCACGGCCGGATCGCGACGAGCGTTGCAGGCGAGCCGGATATCTTCCCCATCAATTACTACGCCCACGACGGGGTGCTTCTTTTCCGCACGGCGCCGGGGAACAAGCTTGCCGAGCTGACGGTCAATTCCCACGTCGCCTTCGAGACCGACGGCATCATGAGTGACGAAGCCTGGTCGGTGGTCATCAAGGGCACGACCCGGGAACTCGAGCTTTCCGCTGAGATTGAAGAAGCCGAGAAACTCCCCCTGAAGCCCTGGGTGCGCACGCGCAAGAGCCGCTATGTGGAACTCACGCCGACTTCCATCTCGGGACGTTTCTTCAACCTCGGCCCGGAACCCGAAGACGAGTACTAGTCCGCTGCCGGCCTAGGCGCTGCTCAGGGTACGGGCGTCCAGTATCCGGATGCCCGCGGCATCCAGCCGGCGCCGGGTCTCTGTCTCGTCCACCCGCTCCCCCACAGTTTCCCGTTCCTCCAGCGGAACCACTGAGTGGACCACGGAGTCCTCGTACACATGGATCATGTGGAACGCCTGCCCCGCGTCCTGTCCCCGGGTTCCAGGCGTTGCCAGGTCCTGCGTGTAGCACGTTGCCGACGCGACCGAGACGGGAATCCCCGCGAACGTGGTGAAGGTCGAGTAGTGCAGGTGACCGGCAATAATTGCTCGGACATCCGTGCCGGCCACGGCAGCCGCCAGGTCACGCTGGTGACGCAGTTCCACCAGGACCGTGAGGTCCTGGACGCTGGGTACGGGCGGATGGTGAAGGGCCAGGATGGTTCCCTCTGCGGCAGGCGTGCGCAGCTGGGAGCGAAGCCAGGTCAGCTGCGCGTCGCTGAGTTCGCCGTGGTGATAGCCGGGAACAGTCGAATCCAGGGTGATGATCCGCAGCCCGTTGACCTCGTAGACTCGGTCCAGGGGGGCCATGCTCGGGGCCTCGTCCAGCAGGCGTTCCTTGAACGTTTCCCTCCGGTCGTGGTTGCCCATCACCCAGATGACCTTTGCTCCCATCTTGTCGGCCGCAGGTTCCACAATCGAGCGCAGGTGGTCATAGGCTTCCGCTTCGCCCTTGTCGGTGAGATCGCCGGTGAAGATGATCGCCTCGGGCTTGCGTTCAGCGGCCTCCAGCCTCTCGAAGACGGCTTGGAGCTTGGCCTTGCTGTCCACCGCTCCGTAGAGCGGATCCGGGCCCGCCAGCAGATGGGTGTCGCTGAGATGGAGAATGAGATGTCGCGGCCGTGGATGTTCGGCCGGGAGGTAATCCATTGGTGACCTTCTCGTGTCGTCCAAAAGTCTTCTGCACGTGTCTGCGGGGGTGCTTGGCACCTCCTTAATCAAAGCAGAAACAAGCAGACGAAGGTAACGCAGCGGCGGTGTGTTGGGTTTGCGCTCCCAATGTCGCGGCCGGGATGCCCATGGCTTTGTCCCAAGAGTCTGGCGCCGTGTCCTGCGCCGCCGTAGGCTCGGGCGTGAACACCGCTGACCGTGCGACCCAGTTAGGAACGACCATGAAACTCAGCCATATTCCACTGCGGCTCACCACCGGTGCCTACATCCTGAACTCGGGCCTTAACAAGCGGAACCTGGACGAAGAATCGGCGGCCGGCCTGCAGCAGATGGCGGGAAACGCCTTCCCCCAGGTCCTGGACCTGGAACCCGCCCGCTTCGGAAAGCTCTTGTCCGCGGCAGAGATTACTCTCGGACTCACCCTCCTGACTCCTTTTATTCCCAGCCGGCTCGCGGGCCTCGCGCTGGGCGCTTTCTCCGGCGGCCTGGTCACCATGTACCTCAAGACGCCTGAACTCACCGAAGAGGACGGTTTCCGGCCCTCTCCGGCCGGAGTCCCGTACGCCAAGGACCTTTGGATGCTGGGAGTCGCGGGGGCCCTCATCCTGGATACGAAGAACAAAGAGAAGGTCAAGGTAGTCAAGGTGCCGACGCCGGTGAAAACGGCAGCCGCAGCAGCAGCCATCAAGACCGCGAAGGATGCCACGAACTCGACCACCAAAAAGGCTGCCAAGGCCGCCAAGACAGCGACGGCGGCCAAGGCAGCCAAGGCAGCCGCCAAAGCTGCCGCGCGGGGCAAGAAGAACTAGCGAAGGCCGCGGCAGCTTCCCGGCACGGGGCCGGCAGCGGATGCAACATCCCGGAAACATCTCCGTGATTTTCCGAAACATCAAGGTGGAACAATCCACCCATGTTCCTCACACCGTCGGACACGGAAAAACTGCTGCTGAGCGTAGCCGGTATGGTCGCCCGCGACCGGCGCGACCGGGGAGTCAAACTTAACTACCCCGAAACCGTTGCCCTGCTCTCCTGCTGGGTCATGGAGCGCGCACGCGAAGGCGGACTGGTCGCAGACCTCATGAGTGAGGGACGCAGCGTCCTGACCCGCGCCGATGTGATGGAAGGTGTGCCGGAGATGATTCCGGACCTTCAAATCGAGGCCACCTTTCCCGACGGACGCAAGCTCGTCACCATCACGGAGCCGATCTCATGAACACTCCCCTGATCCCCGGCGAAGTGCGCACCGCTGAAGGCACCGTGGAAATCAACGCCGGCCGGGAAACCCGGACACTGGTAGTGGTGAACGACGGCGACCGTCCGATCCAGGTCGGGTCCCACTTCCACTTCGCGGACGTGAATTCCGCGCTCTCCTTCGACCGGAGCGCCGCCGAAGGATTCCGGCTGGGCGTACCCGCCGGAACCGCCGTCCGGTTCGAACCGGGGGCTTCACGCGAGGTGACGCTCGTCCGCCTGGCCGGCGCTGCCGCTGTGCCTGGACTCCAGATCCGCACCCCTTCCGAAGGAGCCCAGGCATGCAGGTGAGCCGGCGCGAATACGCCCACCTTTACGGACCCACCGTCGGAGACCAGATCCGGCTGGCCGATACCGACCTGTGGATCTCCCCCGAGCAGGACCTGACGTTTGGCGGCGACGAATCGGTGTTCGGCGGCGGCAAGAACATCCGCGAGTCCATGGCCCAGTCCACCCGGACGTCCGCTGAGGGTGCCCCGGACCTGATCATCACGAACGTCGTGATCGTGGACCACTGGGGAATCGTCCGCGCCGACGTCGGGGTCAAGAACGGCCGGATCGCCGGGATCGGAAAATCCGGAAACCCGGACATCATGGACGGGATCGATCCTGCACTGGTGATTGGGCCCGGCACCGAGGTGGTAGCCGGCGAGGGCAAAATCCTGACGGCGGGCGGCATTGATACGCACGTGCACCTCCTGGGAACCGACGCGCTGAGGGAAGCCCTTGCCTCCGGCATTACTACGGTGGGCGGCGGCGGCACCGGACCGGCTGAAGGATCCAAGGCCACCACCGTCACTCCCGGTGCCTGGAACCTGCAGGTGATGCACCGGGCGCTGGACCACCTGCCGATGAACTTCCTGCTTTACGGCAAGGGCAACACCGTCAGCCAGGCCGCGCTGGAAGAACAGGCACTGGCAGGCGCTGCAGGTTACAAGGTCCATGAGGACTGGGGATCCACTCCCGCAGCCATCGATGCAGCACTGACGGCGGCCGACCGCTGGGGCGTGCAGGTGGCGCTGCATGCGGATTCACTGAACGAAGCAGGATACGTCCAGGACACCCTCGCGGCCATCAAGGGCCGCGGCATCCACGTGTTCCACGCTGAGGGAGCCGGCGGCGGACATGCACCGGACATCATCACGGTGGCCGCCGCGGCCAACGTGCTGCCGGCGTCGACCAATCCCACCTTGCCGTTCACCGTCAACACCGTGGCCGAGCACCTGGACATGCTCATGGTGTGCCACCACTTGAACCCGCGCATTCCTGAGGATCTGGCCTTTGCCGAGTCGCGGATCCGCGCCAACACGATGATGGCCGAAGACGTCCTCCAGGACCTCGGCGCCATGTCCATCACCTCCTCAGATGCCCAGGCCATGGGACGCATCGGCGAGACGATTACCCGGACGTGGCAGGTGGCCCACGTGATGAAGGACTACATGGGCGCCGCCGAATCCGCCCTGCCTGCCGACAATGAGCGGGTGCGCCGCTACATTGCCAAGTACACGATCTGCCCCGCCGTAGCGCACGGGATCGACGCCGAGGTTGGCTCGGTCGAGGTCGGCAAGATGGCGGACCTGGTGCTGTGGAACCCTGCCTTCTTCGGGATCCGGCCCTCGATCGTGATCAAGGGCGGTGCCATCGTGGCCGGGCAGATGGGCGATCCGAACGCTTCGCTGCCCACCCCGCAGCCCGTCTGGATGCGCGAGGCCCTCGCCGGCACCGCTACCTCCGCGCCCCACCTCTCGACGTCGTTTGTTTCCCCCGACGCACTTCAGGACGGGCTTGCCGAGAAACTGGGACTGACCCGTTCGCTGACCGCCATCAGTTCTACCCGCGACGTCACCAAGGCCTCCCTGCCGAACAACACGGCCCTTCCTGACATCCAGGTGAATCCGGAGACCTTTTTGGTCAGCATCGACGGGCAGGTCATTGAGCCGGCGCCGGTCTCCGAGCTTCCCCTCACGCAGCGTTACACCCTGTTCTAGGCGGTCCCATGTCTGACACTGGTTCCGTGCTGGCAGGTTTCCTGCTCGCGGATTCCCGCCTGCCCTCTGGCGCCTACTCGCATTCGGCAGGTTTGGAGCCTGCGGTGCTGGCCGGGTTAGAGGTCGACGGCGTGTATCCGTACCTGCTCTCGCGGCTGCACACGGTGGTGCAGATGGAGGCCTGCGCGTCCGTCCTGGCTTTTCGCCACGCACGGCTGATCCAGTCCGGTTCAGCGGGTGCCGGCTTCTTTCCGGTGCTTGAAGCCGCCCTGGATGCGCGGACCCCGTCCGGTGCCCAGCGTGATGCCTCCCGGCGGCTCGGCCGAGGGATGCTGCGCCTGGCGGGAACACTCAAGGGCGCGGACCCCGCCGTCGAGCGCCTGGCGGCAGAGGTACGGAAGCCCATGCGGCCCGTGGCGCTCGGCGTGACCGCCGCTGCCCTCGGAATGGGTGAAGCCTCGCTGGCCCGGCTCTGCTGCTACGACGACGCGCAGTCCGTTGTTGCTGCGGCGCTGAAACTCCTGCCCATTGACCCCATGACCGCGACCGGGTGGATCCTGGCCGCTGAAGAGACGATCGAGGCCGTCGCTGATGCCGCCCAGGGCATCCGGGGCCTCGACGAACTTCCCGCACTGAGTGCTCCCTGGATGGAGCACTGGGCCGAAGACCACACCACAAGAACAAGGAGGCTGTTCGTTGCCTGAGAACACCACACCCCCATCCACCCGTTCGCTGCGGCTCGGCGTTGCCGGTCCCGTTGGAACCGGCAAGAGCTCGCTGATCGCCACCGTCTGCCGGGCCATGTCCCAGGAACTGAACATCGGCGTAATCACCAACGACATCTACACCGATGAGGACGCGCGCTTCCTCCGCTCGGCCGGAGTCCTTCCCGCGGAACGGATCCGCGCCGTCGAAACCGGAGCCTGCCCCCACACGGCTATCCGTGACGACGTCACGACCAACCTCCTGGCCGTGGAGGACCTGGAAGCCGACTTCGCTCCGCTGGACCTGGTCCTGGTCGAAAGCGGCGGGGACAACCTCACCGCCACTTTCTCCCCCGCCCTCGTGGACGCACAGATCTTCGTCCTGGACGTTGCCGGCGGCGGAGACGTGGCCCGCAAGGGCGGACCGGGCATTGCCCGGGCGGACCTGCTGGTCATCAACAAGATTGACCTCGCCCCGCATGTGGACGTCGACGTCGAGCAGATGGTCGCCGATGCCACCGCGGCACGTGAGGGCGGACCCGTCCTGGCGCTGTCCCGCAAGCGGCAGGAAACGATCGACGAGCTCAGCACCTGGATCCGCTGGATGGTGGCCCAGCACCGCGACGGCGCGCACACTCCGCAGGACCCCGGACCGATGGCACCGCATTTCCACGCAGATGAAGAGGGCGGCTACATCCACAGCCATGATGAGGCGCCGGGTGCCCTCCACCAGCACTGATCCCCTTCCCGCCACCACGGCGGTCAGCGGCACCCGGCCGACCCGGATCGCCGTCGAGCGCGCCGGCGACCGTGCCAGGTTCTCCGTACTGGACCAGGGCCTCTACCTGGCACCGCGGCCGGTTGCCGGCACCGCCGGACCGCTGCATCTGCGGGTTGCCCTGATCGGGATCCACATGATGCTGCTCGGCGGGGACGACGTGCGGATCGAACTGCACGTCGGATCCGGGGTGACCCTGGAAGTCATTGAGCCGGCGGGCATGGTCGCCTACGATGCCGACGGCTGTGCATCGCGCTGGTCACTGGACGCCGTCCTGGCGGAAGGCTCTGCCTTGATCTGGGACGGCGCGCCGTTCGTGGTGGCCGGCGGCGCCAACGTCCAGCGGGAGACCCGGGTGCGTTTCGCCGAGCGCTCCCGCGTACTGCTTCGGGAAACCCTGGTCCTGGGCCGCTCCGGTGAACCCGGCGGTGCGCTGCGCAGCGTCACCCGGCTGACAGGACCTTCCGGGGACAGCCTTTATGAAGACCTGGACCTCACCGGCATCCGGCACCGTTCCGTCGGTGTGCTCGGTGAATCCAAGGTCCTGGCCAGCGCGACGGCGGCGGGCTGGCGACCGGAGGCCGGACCACCTGCCCCCGTGGAGTCCCCGGACCGCCGCCGCCAGGACCAGGCGGTTTCTGCCCACCGGTTTGAGCTGGCGGCAGAGGGTTCGGTCCTGCGTGCCCTCGCAGCATCGGCCCATGAGGCCGACCGGGAAGTTGCCCCGCAATACGCCCAGTGGAGCCAGGAGCTGCTGCGGTGAGCCGCAGCAGCTCCTGGCTCCGATTCCCTAGACCGCGTTGGTTGGTGCAGTTTCCGCTGCTGCGGGTCCCGCGTTAGGGGTGTGTTTCGGGTCAGCGGTAATAGGGCTGTTCCGGGCTGCACCCACGCGGACGAAGCGCGGCCCCTGGGGTCCATATGCGTCAGCGGGCTCCGGGAATATGACCAGGACCAGCAGATACAGGACTGCTGCCAGCCCCAGGGAAACTGGGATGCTGAGATCTACCCCGGCAGCCAGGTTGCCCAGCGGACCCACGAACTGCCCGGGCAGGTTTACGAACATGAGTCCGGTAGCTGCGGAGACTGCCCACACTCCCATGGCACGCCAGTTCCATCCGTTGTTGAACCAGTAGAGTCCACCAACCTGCCGCCGGTTGAAGACCTGCAGGGAATCTGAGTCGTACCAGCCGCGGCGGGTCACGAAGCCGATGATCATGATGATCATCCACGGCGCGGTGCAGGTAATGATCAGGACCGCGAAGGTCGAGATGCTCTGCACCACGTTGAAGGCGAACCTGCCCACGAAAATGAAGATGATCGCCAGCGTGCCGATGAAAATCGTGGCTTGCACACGGGAAAACCGCGGGAAGACCGAGGAGAAGTCCAGGCCCGTTCCGTAGAGGGCCGTGGTGCCCGTGGACATGCCGCCGATGAGCGCGATCAGGCAGACAGGCAGGAAGTACCACGCCGGAGCGATCTCCAGCAGGCCGCCCACGTAGTCGGAGTTCTCCAGGAAGACCGGAGCCTGGACAGCCACGATCGAAGCCGTGACCAGCCCGAAGAAGAACGGAACCAGAGTTGCCATCTGCGCCAGGAAAGCCGCACCCATCACTTTGATCTTGGGAGTTTCCTTGGGAATGTAGCGGGACCAGTCACCCAGGAAAGCGCCAAAGGAGATCGGGTTGGACATGGCGATGAGGGCTGCCCCGATGAAGGACGGCCAGAAAAGTGCCGCGGTCTCGGCATCAGCGCCCGGACCGAAGATCCCCGCGTAGGAGGGGTCGAAAGCACCGGCGAAAGCGAAGATTCCGAGCAGGAATAGCGCCGAGGCCGCCACGACGGCGATCTTGTTGACCCACAGCATGAACCGGTAGCCGTAGATGCAGACGGTCAGGATGAGGACAGCGAAGACCGCGTAGGCCGCGCTGAGGGTGAACACGTTGTTTGGCAGTCCCACCAATCGGTTGGCACCGCCAACCAGCGCATCACCGGAGCTCCAGACAGAGATGGAAAAGAACGCGAAAGCGGTCAGCAGCGAGAGGAAGGACCCGACGACGCGGCCGTGGACACCGAGGTGGGCTGACGAAGAGACGGCGTTGTTGGTTCCATTCGTGGGGCCGAAGACGGCCATCGGCGCCAGGACCAGGGCCCCGGCGACCACTCCCAGGAGCGTGGCGAGCACCGCATCACGGAAGGACAAACCGAAGATGATCGGAAAGGATCCCAGGACCACTGTGGCAAAGGTGTTCGCACCTCCGAAGGAGAGACGGAACAGGTCCAGCGGGCGTGACGTGCGTTCTGGCCCGGGAATCGGCTCGATTCCGTGCTGCTCTACGCGGGTCACGGGAGGAATGGTCGCGCTCAATGCTGCCTCGGTTTCGGTAAGGGGCACGAGCTTGGTTCGTGCCGGAAAGGACGCGGAAGGACAGGGCCGCGTCACTCTTTTGACGCGAGTGTGACCACTAAACATCAGAATTTGCTTATAGGACAACTTCGAAACGGGCCCGAAACATACTGCCGTCATCTAAGCGTCATGAAATGACAGGAACTGCGGCCGCAACGCGGCCGCAGTTCCTGTTGCTGGTCCGGAATCCGACGAACCCGACGGACCATGCGGAAGGTGGCTATGCCTGCAGCATCACCTTCAGCGCATCGGTCTCCGCTGCCCGGGAGAACGTGTCGTACGCCGTCATCATGTCGTGCAGCGCATACCGGTGGCTGATGAACTGTTCCGCCGGCAGCTTTCCTTCAGCGATCAGCTTCAGGAGCATGGACAGGGTATTGGTATTAACCAGGCCCATGCTGATGTCGATGTTCTCAATCCACAGCCGCGGCAGGTCCAGGCTCACCGGAGCGCCGTGCACACCCACGTTGGCCACATTCCCGCCGGGACGGACAATCTCGGTGCACATCTCGAACGTGCGCGGAATGCCCACCGCTTCCACGGCAACGTCCACGCCCCATCCGTCGGTCTGGGACATGATCTGCTCTTTCCAGTCCGCGTCACCGGAGTTGACGCCGTGCGTGGCACCGAATTTCCGTGCCTGCTGGATGCGGTTCGCATCCAGGTCGACGGCGATGATCTTCGCGGCACCGTACAGCCCGGCCGTAGCTATGACCGCCAGGCCGACCGGCCCGGCACCGATGACTGCCACCACGTCGCCGGGCTTTGTCCGGCCGTACTGCACGCCCATCTCAAAACCAGTGGGGAAAATGTCGCTCAGCAGGGTACCGTGCTCCGCCGAGACGCCTTCCGGCAGGAGATACATGGAGGTATCGGCGTAGGGGACGCGGACATACTCCGCCTGCGTTCCGTCGATCAGGTGCCCGAAGATCCAGCCAATGCCAACCTGCCCCTCATCGCCAAGACAGTGCGAGTACAGCCCGTCCTTGCAGAAACTGCAGGAACCGTCGGCGGAAACGCAGGACAAGATGACCTTGTCACCCACATTGAAGGAGTTGACGCTGGAACCCTTTTCCGTGACGGTTCCGACACCCTCATGTCCCAGGATCCGGCCGGGAGTCACAGCGGGAACGTCACCCTTGAGGATGTGCAGATCCGTCCCGCAGATGGTGGTGGTGTCGATCTTGACGATGACGTCTCGGGGATCCTGGATCGTCGGATCCGGAACGTCCTTCCATGCCTTCTGTCCGGGGCCTTCATAAACGAGTGCTTTCATGGTGTCCTCGTCTGCTTAGGGTCCGACTCCTGACAGGCGCTGCGCTGAGCTGCCTGTTCTCGGGAGAGCTTCCCGAAAAGGACCCTGTCCGGGCCGCCGTCGAACGTCCTTTAAGCCTAGATCCGGGCTACCTCATCGGGAAGGCCAAAGCCCTACTCGCCGTCTACATAGAGCCAACGGCCTTCTTCGCGGATGAAGCTGCTGCGCTCTCCCTGCACCCCTGCCAGGCCATCCTCGCGGTAGTGGGCTTCGAAGGCGACGACGCCGGTGGAGTCCCAGGGCCCGCCGGCCTGTATGGAAAGGATGTCCAGCCTGCGCCACTTCCTCTCCGGTTCAAGTTCCAGCCGGGCAGGGCGCGCACTGGGATGCCAGGTGCGCAGCAGGTATCCGGTATCTCCGGTCACGAAGGCGGAGTACCGGGAGCGCATCAGCGCTTCCGCGGTGGGAGCCGGAACCGTGCCGGCATGGAAACGGCGGCAGCAACCTTCGTAGGTGTCCCCGCTCAGGCAGGGACAGCGCTCGGTTGGGTCAATTGCCGGAAAAGTCATCCTCTAAGTATGCGAGACGCGGCGTCTCATGCAAACAACCCGCCTACGGCGTGCCCCCGCCGGGTTCTGCGCTGGAACCGGTGCCTTGCCCGGGAATGAGGTCGTAGCGTCCGTCCTGGGACGCGTTCAGCCGGTTCGCTGCCAGGACAACCGTCACTGTCAAAACCGTCATGACCAACACGGCCAACAGAGCCCTTCCGGCCATGGCGGCCCTGCCCTGGGGAAGGCGCAGGGCGAGCGCCGGCCCATTTGCCGGTGCCCGGGTCCAGGACCGCTGCGACTGCCGATTTTCGTGGGTACGCACGGATCCGGCAGCCGGGACCCGGCCAATCGAAGGCGGCGTGGGCGGGGCAGCAGGTGTGTGAACGTCGGGATGCCGCGGTCCGCCGTCGCCGGCAAGATAAGCCGCGGCAGCCCGTTCGATGGCCGGCAACGGCGTGACGGGGTGCAGGCTGCGGTCCCCTGCATTGTCCGTCTCCGTCTGCTCGGGGGTGCCCTGCACCGCCCCGTCGACAATGCTCGCCGCTGCGTCCTGGGCGGATACGGCGCCCTGGGCGGGTACGGCGTCCTGGACGGGTACGGCGCCGGAGTCCGTCGAAAAGCCCTGGACCGGTGCTCCCGCGGACCGGTAGTCGAGCAGCGACGCGGATACTTCCGCGGCGGTAGGACGGTCCCCGGGGTCACGTGCCGTCATTGAACAGAGGAGGGAGCGCCACTGCGGACCCAGACTTGCCGGGATATCCGGATCGCGGCTGAGGCGGGCGACGGCGGCTTCGAGAGGGCTGCCGCCGTACTCGATCCGTCCGGTGACGGATTCCAGCAGCACGAGTCCAAGGGAATAGATGTCCGAGGAAGTCTGGGCAGACGCGCCGGAGGCCTGCTCCGGGCTGAGGTAGTTGGCCGTGCCGAGGGTTGCACCGGTGGCCGTCATCCGGGCACCGTCCAGCATGAGTGCTATGCCAAAATCCGTGAGCTTGGCGCGCGGTGCCGTCCCGGCGACGCCCGGAGGCAGCAGGATATTCGCCGGCTTCACGTCACGGTGGACAACGCCCCTGCTGTGGATATAGGCCAAGGCGCCGGCCAGCTCGGCTCCGATGTAGGCGGCGTCGGCTGCAGGCAATGCAGCTTCCCGGAGCCTTTTGCGAAGGTCCGGGCCGTCGACGAGTTCCATGACCAGAAACGCCCGGGGTTCTCCGGCCTCTCCGTCGTCGCGTCCGGCATCATCCTTGCCGGCGTCGAACAAAGTAACGAGTCCGGGGTGGGTGAGTGACGCCAGGAGGCGTGTCTCGGTATTCTGGCGCCCGACGTCGTCGGGGTCCACAGCACTGGCTCGGAAGAGCTTCACCGCGATGCCGCGGCCAAGAGCCTCGTCCTGCCCTCGATAGACGGTGGCCATGCCACCGCGGCCAATAGGTTCGTTGAGTCGATAACGGCCCGCAATCAGACGATTCAGGCCACCCGCTGCGCTGATTTCCATGCTGAACCTTCTCTCGCCATTTAAGAGTAGCG
The DNA here is from genome assembly GCF_023921125.1 of Arthrobacter caoxuetaonis. Taxonomy (NCBI): domain Bacteria; kingdom Bacillati; phylum Actinomycetota; class Actinomycetes; order Micrococcales; family Micrococcaceae; genus Arthrobacter; species Arthrobacter caoxuetaonis. The sequence continues at coordinate 917,849 of NZ_CP099466.1, read as the reverse complement.
GAGGGTTCCCGGCGCGTGGATGGGGTCCGGTGACTTCTTTCCGAAGCTGGTTTTTCGCTCGTGGAACGCCTGGCAATAAGCTAAACTGCCCCGCCGCAATCGGGTGCGGCGGGGCAGTTTAGAACGGGCTAGGAAGGGTGCTGTTAGCCGCCGAAAACGGGGGCCAGAGCCTTCCATGCCTGCTGCGCGCCCAGGACGATGAACAGCAGGGCGGTGACGCCCAGGGCGATGTTCGTGTGGAGGCGGTTGGCCCATTCCTTGGGAATGCGCTTGCCGTTGAGCAGGCCCAGCAGGGTGACGGCCAGGAACGGCATGAACAGTGAGCCGAGCACGCCGTAGGCCAGAATCAGGCCGATGGGCTGGCCCAGTGCGAAGAGGATCATGGGCGGGAAGGTCAGCCACAGGACGTAGAACTTGAAGTACTTGCCGCCCACGCGGGTATCCGGGTGGCCGGATTCCTTGCCGCGCATGTTGCCCCAGAAATCGGCGAACATCAGTGAAACGCCGTTCCAGACGCCGATGATGGAGGAGAAGGACGCAGCCCAGAAGCCGACGAGGAAGCCGGTGCCCACAAAGTTGCCGTATTCCAGCTTCAGCACGTCGTAGAGGTCCAGGAGTCCCTTGTCTCCGGCACTGAGGGTGATGCCTGCGGTGCGGACAACCTCGGCTCCGACAATGAGCATGGCGACGACGAAGATGCCCGTCATCACGTAGGCCATGGAATTGTCGATGCGCATGACCTTCATCCACTTCGGCGTGTACCAGCCCTTTTCACGCAGCCAGTAGCCGTAAGCAGCGAGGGTGATGGTGCCGCCGACGCCGCCGGCCAGGGCCAGGGTGTAAACGACGCCGCCTTCGGGGATCATCGGGACAAGGCCCTTGAACATCTCCGGAATGTTGGGGGTGGCGATGACGGCCAGGCCCACAACGGTCACGAACATCAGGCCGACCAGGACGGCCGTGATCTTTTCGAACGTGGCGTATTTGCCGAACCACACCATCACGAAGCCGGCGAGGCCCATGAGGATGGCCCAGGCCCACAGCGGCAGGAACGGGAAGACCGCTGCCAGCGGAAGCGCAGCGGAGGACATCGCCGTCGCTCCGTAGACGAAGCCCCAAATCATGATGTAGGGACCGAAATACCAGGTGGTCCAGCGCCCCAGGGAGCGCCAGCCTTCGAAGATTGTCTTGCCGGTGGCGAGCGTGAAGCGGCCGGCACCTTCCACGAGGATGATCTTCAGGATGACGCCGAGGATGACCGCCCAGAGCAGCCCGTAGCCGTAGCGTGAGCCCGCGACCAGAGTTGCGACCATATCGGCGGCACCGACGCCCGTGGCTGCCACCACAAGCCCGGGTCCAACAATCTTCCATTTAGCGGGAGCTCCGCCGTCGTCGTCTATGCGCTCGGAGTGCGGCACCGCACTCGTGCGGGCGTTATCTTCAGCCATTGGCCAGGGGTCCTATCGTGCGAGGAGCCGGGCAGGAGATCAGCCGCGGCAGTGTGCCCGGGGTCACCCGGGACATTGAATTCTCTCACAGGGGGTTGTGCTGGACCGAATTCTGTGAGTGAGCCGGGCGCACCAGCACCATGGGTCACAAGCGCCACAGGTTGGGGGCCAGCACCGTGAGGCCACTGCCGATCGAGGTGGCTTAAACAGCAGATGCAGGACGGAAAACCGTCCTGCATCTGTGCGTCCAGCTGGCCCGTGGAAGGGCCGAAGTCTTGTTAGACAGGCTGGATGTTTACCGCCTGGGGGCCCTTGGGGCCCTGCTCGGTGTCGAAGCTAACCTTCTGGTTCTCTTCGAGTGAGCGGTAGCCGCTCGCATTGATGGCGGAGTAGTGGGCGAAAACATCGGCACTGCCGTCATCGGGCTCGATGAAGCCGAAGCCCTTTTCGGAGTTGAACCATTTCACGGTACCTGTTGCCATTTTTAATCATCCTTCTGAAGCGAAACTTCTCCGACCGTCGGAGAGTTTCCAGTTGAAGTGTCCCATGAGGCGTTTTACAAAAAAAGCGGCTGACCCTGGATTCGGGTCCCGCCGCGTCAATTACAAAGGCCCAACACAACAACTGCGCCCAGCATACACGAAGGTAACGGTTACGTCACGGATGTTTTTGAACGCCTAGGCTGGAAGGATGGACTCCCCCATTGAGCACTACCTCCAACGTATCCACGCCGAGATTGCCGGCCTCAAGGACGGGCAGCCGTACAGCTCCATCCCGGCCATGGCGCACGTGGATCCGGACCATTTCGGAATCGTCCTTGCAACCGCTGACGGCTACGTCTACGAGGTTGGCGACACCAGGGAGGAGTTCAGCATCCAGTCGATCTCCAAACCGTTTACCTACGGACTTGCCCTCGCTGACCGCGGAATGGAGGAGGTTGATGCGAAGGTTGACGTAGAACCCTCGGGTGATTCCTTCAACGAGATTTCGCTGGCGGAGGGAACGGGCCGGCCGGCAAACGCCATGATCAATGCGGGCGCCCTCACGGCAACCTCACTCCTACGCGGAGCCGGCGGCAATTCGCGGTTCAAGCGGATCCTCAATACATATTCCGCTTTTGCCGGTCGGCAATTATCCGTCAGCGAACGCATATACCAGTCAGAACTAAAGTCCGGCCACCGCAATCATGCCCTGGGCTATTTGCTGCGGAGTTTCGACATTATCGAATCCGACCCGGCGCCGGTTATCCAAGACTACTTCCGCCAGTGCTCCGTGATGGTCAACGCGCTCGACCTGGCCATGATGGCCGCTACCCTGGCCAACGCAGGACGCAATCCGCTCACCAATGACCAGGTCCTGGATATCGCATCCGTCGAGCGGGTCCTCTCGGTCATGGCCACGTGCGGCATGTACGACGATGCAGGCTCCTGGATGAGCAGCGTCGGCATGCCCGCCAAGTCCGGCGTGGGCGGCGGAACGATTGCCGTACTGCCCGGCCAGATCGGCTTGGCGGTCTACTCTCCGCCGTTGGACGGGCACGGCAGCAGCGTCCGGGGCGTTGCCGTCAGCCAGCGGCTGTCCCACGACCTTGAACTGCACTTCGTCCGGGCCGGCCGCACGGGAAAATCCGCCTTGCGCGGCTCCTACGACATCGGCACCACACCCTCGGGTATCCGCCGCAGCGAAGACGCCGCTGCACTGCTGCGTGCCAACGCCCACCGTGCCAGGATCCTGGAACTAAACGGCGACCTGCTCTTCGCCGGCGCCGAGGCCATGGTGCGCGAACTCGCTTCACTGGAGGACGACGTCGTGCTGGTGGTCCTGGACCTGCGCAGTGTGGATGAGGTCTCGGGCGTCGCCCTGCGCATGTTCAATGAGGCAGCCAGCATGCTCGCGGTGTCCGGACGGCAGCTGGCCGTAGTGGACTCAGCCGGTGACGTGCCGGCTGCGCTGGCGGAAGGGGGCCAGCCGGTGGCCGCCTTCGGGACCCGGTCCGCCGCGGTGGAGTGGTGTGAGGAGGAGCTGCTGCGCCGCTACGGCGCGGACCTTGTGCAGCCCGAACGTATCCTCCCGGCGGACTCCCCCGCACTGGCACCGCTCGATGCGGAGGCGGCCAAGGACCTGGCCGGACGGATGGAAGAGCTCAGCTACCAGGACGGAGACGTGATCCGCAGGATCGGCCAGCGCTTCAGCGGTGTCTACTTCATCGCTTCCGGCCACGTCCAGACACTGATGCCGGGCCCCAGCGGCCATCGGGTCAAGCTGAACCGGCTGGGGGCGGGAATGACGTTCGGCGAAATGGCGCTGGGAGAAGACAAGCGGCAGGAAACCACGGTCAAAGCCGACGGCGACGTCACTCTCTGGCGGCTGCCGGCAGAGGAAATCAGCCGCATGGAAGAAAATGAGCCCCGGCTGGCGCTGCAGCTCTGGCGGGCCCTGACGCAGGATGCCTACACCCGAGTGGAGCAGTACCTGCGCGAGACGGCTGTACGCGTGGAGGACTAGCCCTCCCTTTCGGCGCCGGCCACAACCATCGAGAGGCCAGTTACGGCTCGTTTGAACGCTCAAATGAGCCGTAACTGGCCTCTCGGCGGAAGGGGTTAAACAAGAAGAGCAGAACGGTTGCCCGTCCTGCTCTTCTTTTTAGATGCCTGCCTTAGCGGCGGCGTCTAGGCTTCTGGAATTAGAGGCCCTGAATGTTCGTGGCCTGCGGACCCTTGGGGCCCTGCTCGGTGTCGAAGGAGACCTTCTGGTTCTCTTCGAGGGACTTGTAGCCGCTGGAGTTGATAGCGGAGTAGTGAGCGAAGACGTCGGCGCTGCCGTCGTCGGGCTCAATGAAGCCGAAGCCCTTTTCGGAGTTGAACCATTTCACGGTACCTGTAGCCATTTTAATATTCCTTCTGCATTGAAACACTTCCCGACTTTCGGGAGGTTTCAGTCGCGGTGTTCCTTTACCGCTTTTACAGAAAAGCGGCTAGCCCGTTTGGGTTTCGCCACTTGAAATACAAAATGCGCAACACAACAACTGAGAAAGACTCTACACTACTTTTGGCCGGTCCGCGACCACACCCCTCCGCCAGGCGTTCATTCCCCCTCGCCACAGGGCAGTTACGGCTGCTTTCACGGCTGGCTTTCACGGTCCGGCGGAACCCTGGCCGCCGTACATGGACGCTCCGCGGAAGGCCCCTGGCCGGGGATCATTCGGGCATGAGCAGCTCTTTGGGGATGAGGGCGCGGTCCTCGATCCGGCGCAGCAGCAGGGGATCTATCTGCTTCCCCCGCCGGAGCACACTCACGTCCCCCGTGGGCTCCAGGATGACCAGCGACACCTCCGAGAAGTTGCGGATCCCGGCCTGGCGGAGCTTGAAGTACAGTTCATCGTCCTGGATCCGGGCCCGCCTGAGCGCTCCTGACAAGACCTGCTCCCCCGCCATCAGCAGGATGGGCTTGCTGGTGAGGTAGGCCCCGCGCTTGCTCCTTCGCAGGTATCCCTCCAGCCGCAGCATCACAAACATCGTCGCCAGGCCGATGATGCCGGCCGCAAGCGTGGGCGTGTAGCCCAGGATCACGCGTCCGAGCACTGAACCGAGCGCAATCACGATCGCTTTGTCCAGCGTGGACCAGCTCGCCAGCGCCCGCTGGCCGAAGCCGCGGACCATCAGGAAGAAGACGAGGTAGATCCCAAAGGACGAGATGACGACCCACAGGGCGTCAATGGGGGTGATGCCAAGGCTGGTCCACAGGTTGTTCCACACGACGGGCCTCCTTACGGGCGCGGCGGATCCCCCGGTTTTCCGCTCCGTTGGCAGCTGGCCACGTTGGCCGCTTTCCCGAATGGTAGTCCGGCCGCCGCAGCGGCTGACACCCGTCAGGAAAAGACAGACGCTCCGGAGTGGGGCCCCACCAACGCCCGCTGCGCCTCGCTCACCCGCAGCAGCCTGCCCGAAACAGCGTCCACGAAGGCCAAGGTCGTTTCGGCCTTGATGCATGCCACACCGGTCACCGGGTCCGAAACCCGGTACGAGATAGCAAGGCTTGCGCCTTTAACCGAGCTGATCCACAGGTCGACGTCGGCGGGCACATTGCGGTACTCCAGCGGCGCCAGGTACTTGACCCTGTGTTCGGAGACCAGGGACTGGACATGCCCCGGCACGGAATCGAACAGGGCCACCGGCGGCCGTACACCGGGCGCTCCGGTGCCGGCCGGCGGTCCGAAAGCCAGGATCCGCGCCTCTTCCAGCATCCGGAGCACCTCGACGTTGTTCACGTGCCCGTAGGCGTCCATGTCCGACCAGCGCATGGGAACCTTGACGCGGATGGCAGGGGAAGACGTCGTCATGGATTTGATTCTGGCATATGTCCACGGCCCCGCCCGGCCGCACCCGCCTAGGCCTGGACGGGCTGCATGGCCTGGGACAGCAGGGTGAACGAATGCAGGCGCTGCTCGAGCGTGGGGGCATGTGTGGCAACGATGAGCTCGTCGGCACCGGCATGGCCGGCGAACCAGTCGAGGTACTCACGCACCTCCACGGTGGTGCCCACTGCGGAGTAGTGCCCCATCATCTTGATGTGCTGGCCGGCCGGAGATTCAAGCACCAGGTCCGCTTCCTCGTCCGTGTACGTGCGGTCTTTGCCCAGCAACTGGGTCACGCGGCGGCGCTGGGACTGCAGGAAGATTTCCTGCGCTTCCTCCGCAGTGTCCGCCGCCAGGACGTTAACGCCGGCGATGACATAGGGCTCGGCCAGCTGGGCGGAGGGCTGGAACTCCCTGCGGTAGAGGGCGACGGCGTCCTGCAGGGCCTGCGGCGCGAAATGGGACGCGAAGGAGTACGGCAGGCCCAGGGCGGCAGCCAGCCGGGCGCCGAACAGCGAGGACCCCAGGATGTACAGCGGCACGTTGGTGCCCTTTCCCGGAATGGCGTCGATGCCGGGGATCAGGCTGTTGCCGGTGAGGTAGCCCTGCAGTTCCTGGACATCCCGGGGGAAGGAATCGGCGGACATCGGATCCCGCCGCAGCGCACGCAGGGTCTTCTGGTCACTGCCGGGGGCGCGGCCGAGGCCCAGGTCGATCCGGCCTGGATACAGGGACTCAAGGGTGCCGAACTGCTCGGCAATGGTCAGGGGCGCATGGTTGGGCAGCATGATGCCTCCTGCTCCCAGCCGGATGGAGGACGTGTTGGCGCCGATGAAGGAGATCAGGACGCTCGTGGCCGACGAGGCGATCGTAGGCATGTTGTGGTGCTCGGCGTACCAGATCCGCCGGTACCCCAATCCTTCGGCGTGCCGGGCAAGCGCCAGGCTGTCGCGGAACGACTCAGCGGCAGTCCCGCCCTCGTCAATGGAAGCGAAATCGAGGATGGAAAGCGGGTACGTCATGGAACACTGGCCTTTCGTTGTGCACGTCTTGTCCTGTCGCCGGCCACGGTGCATGCCGAACCAGCGGACCTAGCTGTGCAACCGCGAAAGACTGCGGGTTATTTCATGCGCTTCGGGCGAGGTAGTTTGCGAGCCGGTGGAAGGACTGCTCCCATCCGGTTTCATGGCCGTCCCTGTCCCGGGTGTCTGGAAACGGCCCCTGCTGGAACGTCATGTGGGTGCCGGCGTCGTGCGGCTCCAGGTCCACGGTTATCAAGGTGACGTTGCTGGCCGGAGTTCCATCCGGCTGTTCCCACTGCTGGGTCATGGAAAGGTGGTCCGGCGGATCCAGCCGTTCCAGGGTTCCGCCCCACCACAGTTCGTCCCCCGTGATGGTGTTGACCATGCAGGCCTTGTAGCTGCCCCCTTCCCTGTCGTCCACGCTGACCCGGTCCGCCGGGACAATGAACCCTTCGGGACCCCACCAGTCGGTCGCATGGGCGAAATCGGTCCAGGCTCGGTACACCGCGGCCGGTTCAGCGCTGAAGTCCCGGACCATGCGCAGATAGATTCCTCGGCCGGAACCTGTGCTCTCTCGCTGTGCCATAGCGGATCCTTTCGCTCAGGGGACACGGGATAGTACAAGTGTGCGTCCGCAACGGACACCGCGGTACGGCCATCGGCGAGATTTCCGGGCGTCGGGAGTACCTTGGGTCCGGTGAGCAGACTACGGATCGGGACCTCGGGCTGGACATATAACCACTGGCGGAGGCAGCTCTATCCTGCCGGCCTGCCCGCTGGAAAATGGCTTGAGTACTACGCCGGGCACTTCGACACGGTGGAGTTCAACGGCAGCTTCTACCGGTGGCCGCGCGAGGAGGCTTTTGCCCGTTACCGGGACCGGCTGCCGCAGGACTTCGAATTCTCGGTGAAGGCACCCCGCGGCCTCACCCACGCCCGAAAGCTGCGGGAACCGGAGGTCTGGATCGGGCGCATCGCCCGCTGCTGGAAAGAGCTGGGCAGCAAGGCCGGCGTCCTGCTCCTGCAGCTGCCGCCGGATATGGAGCGCGACGACGCCCGGCTGGCCGCCGTTCTCTCGGCGCTGCCTGATTCGATCCGGGTGGCCGTCGAGTTTCGGCATGACACATGGAACCAGCCCGGAGTTTTCGACCTGCTGGCCAAGCACAACGCTGCTTACTGCGTGATGAGCGGGGCCCGGCTCCCCTGCATCCTCGAAGCCACGGCGGATTTCGTCTACGTCCGCCTCCACGGGCCGGACCACCACACACTGTATGCCGGTTCCTATTCGGAAGCTGATCTGCGCTGGTGGGCGGAGAGGATCAGGGAATGGCGGGCGGGAGGCCGCGACGTCTATGCCTATTTCAACAACGACGGCGAAGGCGCGGCGGTTCACAACGCACGGCGGCTTGGGGAACTCCTTTCCTGAAGTGCCGGCCGGGCGGGGCGTGAGCGCCTGGCAACCGGGAAAAACAAAGGGCGCCCGCCGGGTTCGGCGGGCGCCCTTGTTTTCCGGACCGGACGCGTGGCTACCGGGCTGCGAGCATCTTGGCCCGGCGGTGGGACAGGACCTGGCCGCCGATGACGACCAGCAGGGCAACGATGAACATTGCCGAACCGATCACGTTGGCCTGGGCCGGGATGCCGCGGGTCGCCGCAACGTAGATGAACTTGGGGAAGGTATCCAGGTTGCCTGAATTGAAGTTGGTGATGATGAAGTCATCGAAGCTCATGGCGAAGGCCAGCAGTGCAGCCGCCACGATGCCCGGCAGCAGCAGCGGGAACGTGACCCGCCAGAATGCCTGGATCGGCGAGGCGTACAGGTCCCCGGCCGCTTCCTCCAGCTTCGGGTCCAGGCTCGCAACACGTGCCTTGACCGTCACCACCACGAAGGAGATGCAGAAGATGGAGTGGGCAATGATGACGGTGCCCATCCCCAGTTCAGCGCCGATGTTCAGGAACTGCGAGAGCAGCGAAGCGCCCAGCACAACCTCCGGCGTAGCCAGCGGCAGGAAGATGAGCATGTTCGCCGTCGCGTTGAACTTGAAGCGGTACCGGACCAGCCCGATCGCGATTGCCGTGCCGAGCGTGGTGGAAATCAGGGTGGCCGCCAGGCCAACCTGCAGGCTGTTGCCCAAGGCTTCACAGACGCCTGGAGCACCGCAGGGGTTTTTCCAGTTGTCCAGCGTGAAGCCGCGCCAGCTCAGGTTGGTGCGTCCGGCGTCGTTGAACGAGAAAGCGAAGACGTAAAAGATCGGAACCAGGAGGAAAAGGAAGGCCAGTCCTCCGAACACCGGCACAAACCAGCGGCCTATTTTCTGTTTCATATGTGGTTCCTTACATCAGTTCTTTGGTGCCAAAACGCCGGACATACAGGATCACCAGGAACAGGATGGCGAGCATCAGCAGGAAGGACAGGGCGGAGGCGCCCGGGTAGTCCACCACCCGGAAGAACCGGGAGTCGATGACCTGGCCGATCATGGTGGTGTTCTGGTTATTGCCCAGCAGGGCCGCGTTCACGTAGTCGCCCGTGGCGGGGATAAATGTGAGCAGCGTTCCGGCCATCACGCCCGGCAGGGAGAGCGGGAAGGTGATCTTGCGGAAGGTCGTGAAACCGTTCGCGTACAGGTCCCCGCCCGCCTCGATCAGCCGGGTGTCCAGCCGTTCAAGGTTGGCGTAGATGGGCAGCGTCATGAAGGGCAGGAAGTTGTACGTCAGGCCGCAGACCACAGCGAACGCCGTCGCTGTGAGCCGTCCGTCGTCGGGAAGCAGGGACACTGCCCGCAGGACCGAAACCACCGGACCTTCATCCGCCAGGATCTGCTTCCAGGCCTGCGTGCGCAGGATGAAGCTGGTGAAGAAGGGCGCGATGATGAGCACCAGCAGGATGCCCTTGAGCAGTTTGCGGTCCCGGAGGCGCACAGCCACCAGGTAAGCCATCGGATAACCGATAACCAGTGCCGCAATTGTGGCAATCAGGGCGAAGCCAAAGGAACGCAGCACCGCCGGCCAGTAGTTCTGCAGGACAACCACATAGTTGCCGAACTCAAGGGCCGGAACGAACTGTCCGACGTCGGCGCCTTCAGGCTTTATGTACAGCGACGTGGCCAGCAGCGAGATGACCGGCATCGCAAAGAAAAGCAGCAGGAAAATGAATCCCGGCAGGATCAGGAAATAACCGATCCGTCCGCGCCGTTTGCTGGCTTCCTCCTCAGCTGCGCTGACCCCTGTTCCGGCTGTCTTGCCCGCCGTCAGGAGCGCCATTAGAGGCCGTCCTCGCCGGCTCCGGCTTCCCGGTCCTCGCTGCCGCTGAGACCAAAGGCGTGGGCAGGATCCCAGGCCAGGCGGACCTTGTCCCCGTCGTCGAAGAGTGCTCCGCCGTGGTTCTGGCTAAAGACGCCCACGGTGCCGATGCCCTCGGCGTCGACCAGGTATTCGGTGCTCGCTCCGGTGAAGGACGCATCCAGCACGACGCCGCGGATCGAGCCTTCCGCGGGGGCAGCGCTCTCACCAACCATGCTGAGTTTCTCCGGGCGGATACCCACCAGGATCTTGCCGCTGTGGTCCGCGGCCCTGTCCTTCAGGATGGTGAGCTCATTCCCGGCGATGTTGATCCGGAGGAACTCACCCGCGTCACCGGTGACCGTTGCGGGCATGAGGTTGGACTTGCCCAGGAAGTTCGCGACAAAAGCGGTTCGCGGAAGTTCGTACAGTTCCTGCGGCGGGCCCATCTGCTCGACCTTGCCGTGGTTCATGACGGCCACGGTGTCAGCCATGGTCATGGCCTCTTCCTGGTCGTGCGTGACGTGGACGAAGGTCAGTCCCACCTCGGTCTGGATTTTCTTCAGTTCCACCTGCATCTGCCGGCGGAGCTTCATGTCCAGGGCACCCAGCGGTTCATCCAGGAGCAGCACGGCGGGACGGTTCACGACGGCGCGGGCCAGGGCCACGCGCTGCTGCTGGCCGCCGGACAGCTGTGCCGGACGGCGGGCTGCCAGATGGCCCAGTTCAACCAGTTCCAGCGCTGCCTTGGCCTGCACCTCAGCATCGCGGACCTTCCGGCGCTTGAGTCCGAAAGACACGTTGTCCAGAACGCTCATATGCGGAAAGAGCGCGTAATTCTGGAAAACCGTGTTGACGGGACGCTGGTACGGGCTGGTGCCGGTGATGTCCTTGCCGCCGATGCTGATGCTGCCGGCAGTGGGCTGTTCCAGGCCGGCGACCATCCGCAGCGTCGTCGTCTTCCCGCAGCCTGACGGGCCAAGGAGGGCGAAGAAGGACCCCGACGGGATCACGAGGTCAAGGTTGTCCACGGCAGTGAATTCGGTGAAGCGTTTAGTGATGCCGGACAGGACAAGGTCCGCCCCGGACCCCTCGGCCGCGGCTCCGGGGTTCCGGGAAAGCTCGGTGGTGCTCATCTATCAGTTTCCGATCGCAGTCTGGAACCGGTCGTTGAAATCGGTCTCTTCGTCGGGGGTCAGCGTGCGGATAACGTGCGCGTTCGCCAGGTATTCGTCAGTCGGGAAGATCAGCGGGTTCTCCACCAATTCCGGATCAATGGATTCCATGGCTTCCCGGGCACCTTCAACGGGGCAGATGTAGTTCACGTACGCGGCGACGGTGGCCGCGTTGACCGGGTCGAAGTAGTAGTCCATGAGGCGCTCGGCGTTGGCCTTGTGCGGCGAACCGATCGGAACCAGCATGTTGTCGGACCACAGGGTGCCTCCGGCCTCCGGAATGGCGAACTCCCACTTGTCGCCCTCTTCAAAGTTCAGCTGCGTGATGTCACCGGACCAGCCGATCACGGCAAGCGCGTCGCCGGAGATGAGGTCTTCCTTGTAGGAGTTGCCCTTGACCTGGCGGATCTGGCCGTCGGCAATCTGCTTGGAGAGCACGTCCAGTGCATTCTCGAACTCGTCCTCGCCCCAGTCCCCGGTGATGTCCACGCCGTTGTCCATCATGAGCAGGCCCATGGTGTCCAGCATTTCGTCCAGGACCTCCACACGGCCCTTGAGCTCGGGCTGCCAGAGATCGGAGACGGACTTCAGGCCCTTGGGGAAGGCTTCCTTGTTCCAGACGATTCCGCCGAAGCCGGACTGCCAGGTGAGTGAGTGCTTGCGTCCGGGATCGAAGTCCACGTTCTTCAGGTTCGGGAGCAGGTTCTTGGAATTGGGGATGTTCGCCAGGTCCAGTTCCTGGGTGTAACCGAGGCGGATCAGGCGTGCGGCCATCCAGTCGGTCAGTGTGACGATGTCCTGGCCGATGTCCTGGCCCGAGGAAAGCTGGGCCTGGACCTTGCCGAAGTAGGAGTCGTTGCCGTCCACGTCCTCGGAGTAGTTCGCCTCGATCCCGGTGGCGGCGCTGAAGGCCTCAAGCGACGGGTACTTCTGCGTTGAGTCGTCGTAGTCCAGGTACAGGGTCCAGTTCGCCCAGTTCACGACCTTCTCGGAATCAGAGAGGTCCGCGGCAGCACTGGGCTTGGACGAGGCCCCGCCGCTGGTGCCGCCGCCGGTACCGCAGGCCGCAAGCATGCCGGCAAGGGAGAGCCCGCCGGCTCCCATGAGCAGCTTCCGCCGCGAGAGCTGGGCGTTGACGATACTCCGTAGCATCGGGTCGTTCACGGGGCGCTTCGACATAGGGGGCTCCTTGCTGGCACTACTTGCACTGCGGACGGGTGTTGTTTGGTCGATATTGCCATGGCGAAATCCGCATGGACAAGGTTTTCGTTGTAAAAGTTTTGTTACGCCGCTGTTTCCAATCAAACATCCGCAATCCATCAACGGTTTCCGTTCCAAAAGCCCTTGATTTCGAACGAAATAAAAGATTGAATGACTAGCACTTACACGCCGTAAGCTTCCCAATCCGCACCCGGAGGTGAAAATAGCCGTGGAATCCGCATCAGGACACCATTTGGTCGACGAAACCTCCAAAGCCATCATCGAGCAGCTTCAGGAGGACGGCCGCCGCTCGTACGCGGCCATCGGAAAGGCCGTCGGCCTGTCCGAGGCTGCGGTGAGGCAGCGGGTCCAGAAGCTGACGGACAGCGGCGTGATGCAGATCGTGGCCGTGACGGATCCCATGCAGCTGGGCTTCCCCCGGCAGGCGATGCTGGGCATCAAGGTCCACAACGACGTCCTGGCCGTGGCAGACCGGATAGCGGCAATCGACAAGGTTGACTACTGCGTCGTCACTGCCGGCTCGTTCGATCTGCTGGCCGAAGTGGTGTGCGAAAACGACCAGGACCTCCTGCTGCTCGTCAACAGGTTCCGCAGCATCCCGGGCGTTACAAGCACCGAAACCTTTATGTACCTCTCCCTGCGCAAGCAGGCCTACAACTGGGGCACCAGATGACCGAAACAACTGTTCACTCTTCCTCCACGACCCCGCGGGGAACGGACCGCCAGCAGGCGGCACGCGACCATCTGTGGATGCACATGGCCCGCCATTCCGGACCGGTCTCCGGCGGAAATGTTCCGATTATTACGCGCGGCAAGGGCCACCACATCTATGACGACCGCGGCCATGAACTCATTGACGGCCTGGCCGGGCTCTTCACCGTCCAGGTGGGCCACGGCCGCGAAGAGCTGGCGGAGGCTGCCGCGCGCCAGTCCCGCGAGCTGAGCTTCATGCCGCTCTGGTCCTACGCCCATCCCCCGGCCATCGATCTGGCCGAACGCCTCGCGGCCGGAGCGCCCGGCGACCTGAACCGGGTCTTCTTCACCACCGGCGGCGGCGACTCCGTGGAGTCCGCCTGGAAACTGGCGAAGCAGTTCTTCAAACTCACGGGCAAGCCCACCAAGCACAAGGTGATCTCCCGTGCCGTCGCCTACCACGGCACCCCGCAGGGCGCCCTTTCCATCACCGGCATCCCGGACATGAAGTCGGCCTTCGAGCCGCTCGTTCCCGGCGCCTTCCGCGTGCCGAACACCAACCAGTACCGTGCTCCCGCAGGACTGGAGGATCCGGAGGCCTTCGGCCGCTGGGCCGCGGACCGCATCGGCGAGGCCATTGAATTCGAAGGACCGGACACCGTGGCGGCCGTCTTCCTGGAGCCGGTGCAGAACTCGGGCGGCTGCTTCCCGCCTCCCCCCGGCTACTTCAAGCGCGTGCGGGAAATCTGCGACCAGTACGACGTCCTGCTGGTTTCGGACGAGACCATCTGCGCCTTCGGCCGGGTCGGCTCCATGTTCGCCTCCACCGATTTCGACTACGTGCCGGACATCATCACCTGCGCCAAGGGCATCACCAGCGGCTACGCACCGCTGGGTGCAATGATCGCCTCGGACCGCCTGTTTGAACCGTTCACCAAGGGCGACACCACGTTCTACCACGGCTACACCTTCGGCGGGCACCCGGTCTCCGCCGCCGTCGCCATGGCAAACCTGGACATCTTCGAGGCAGAGGACCTGAACAACCGCGTCAAGACGAACGCACCGGCCTTCCGCGCCACGCTGGAGAAGCTGAAGGACCTGCCGATCGTCGGCGACGTGCGCGGCGAGGGCTACTTCTACGGCATCGAACTGGTCAAGGACAAGGCCACTAAGGAGACGTTCTCCGACGCCGAGTCGGAGCGTCTGCTGCGCGGCTACGTTTCCACGGCACTGTACGACGCCGGACTGTACTGCCGTGCCGATGACCGGGGCGATCCCGTCATCCAGCTCGCACCGCCGCTGACCATCGGCCAGCCGGAATTCGACCAGATCGAATCGATCCTGCGCTCCGTGCTCACGGAAGGACTGAACCACCTCTGACATGGACAGCTCCACAGCCCCGGTAAACGGCAATGTCTCCTTCTGGTACGCGGCGACCGGCCTGCCGGACCCCCGTCCCGGCCTTGAGGGAGACTCCAACGCCGACGTCGTCATTGTTGGTGCCGGTTACACGGGGCTGTGGACTGCCTACTACCTGAAGAAGGCGCGCCCCGACCTGTCGGTAGTGGTCCTGGAATCGCGGTTTGCCGGGTTTGGTGCCTCCGGGCGGAACGGCGGATGGCTGACCAACTCCATCAGCGGCGGACGCGGCCAGTACGTCACATCCCACGGCCGGGCCGTCGTCGGACGGTTCCAGGAACTGCTCAACGACACGGTGGATGAGGTGATCGGCGCCGCGGCGGCCGAGGGCATCGACGCGTCCATCGTGAAGGGCGGGGAACTGAACGTTGCCCGCAACGAAGCCCAGCTTCGGCGGCTGCATGCCTTGGCCTCGGAGGAAGCGGCCTGGCCCGAGGCAGGTACCCGGCTGCTCGACGCCGGCGAAACTGCCGAACGCCTGCGGATTGCCGGGGCGCTGGGCAGCATCCACCATCCGCACTGCGCGCGCATCAATCCGGCGCGGCTGGTCCGCGGATTGGCTGACGCCGTCGAACGCCTGGGCGTACCCATCCTTGAGGGCACCACGGTGACGGAGATCCGGCCCGGCGCCGCCGTGACCAACCGCGGAACGGTGTCGGCCAGGTACATCCTCCGGGCCACCGAAGGGTTTACCGCCAGCTTGCGCGGGCAACACCGGGCCTGGCTGCCGATGAACTCGTCCATGATTGCCACCGAACCGCTCCCGGACGCTGTCTGGGACGAGATTGGCTGGAACTCCATGGACACTGTCGCTGACATGGCCCATGCCTACATGTACGCCCAGCGCACGGCTGACGGACGGATCGCCCTGGGCGGGCGCGGAGTTCCCTACCGGTTCGGTTCCCGCCTCGACACCGACGGCGCGACCCAGCCGGAAACGATCACCGCCCTCACCAAACTGCTGCGGGACATGTTCCCGGCTGCCGCCGGCGCCCGGATCGACCATGCCTGGGCCGGTGTGCTGGGTGTTCCCCGGGACTGGAAGGCAACCGTGGGCCTGGACCCGAAGACCGGTCTGGGCTGGGCCGGCGGCTACGTCGGAACCGGCGTCGCGGCCACCAACCTGGCCGGCCGCACCCTGCGGGACCTGATCCTGGAGCCCGGCAGCGAACTCACCACGATGCCCTGGGTCAACCGCAAGGTGCGGAACTGGGAGCCGGAGCCCCTGCGCTGGCTGGGCGTGAAGACCATGTACGCCGCCTACTACGCTGCGGACCGGGCTGAGAACAACGGCCGCCGCACGACGTCGCCCATCGCCAAGGCTGCGGATCTCGTGTCCGGGCGGTAGTGGTTACCGCGCCAGGTCGCGGCGCCGGAACCCGGCGAATCCGGCCAGCACAAACACCGCAGTGACCGCGGTGACCCAGCCAAGCCCGCCCAGGTCCGGGAAATCCGGACCCACCGCGGGGACATGCCAGAACGGGCTGATACCCAGGGCCCAGTCCGGCAGCCGGAAACTTGGACCCAGAAGCGTCAATCCGAAGGAAAGCACCACACCGATCCACGCGGCGATGCTCACCTTCGGCCGGACACCAACAACGAAGACCGAGACCGCAGCGGCTGTCCACACCGCCGGAACAGTCAGCGCCGCCTGCAGGAACGCATCGCCAAAGCTGACACCGGTGTCCGCCCCGGAGGCGATGGCAGCGACCATGGCACCGGCAAGGAGGGTCAGCAGCGCCGGCAGCACCAGCGCGGGCACAACGTTGGCGGCGTAATACCGGCTCCTGCCCAGCGGTGCGGCGAGGAGCGGCTCCAGCCTGTCCGCCATATCCTCGGAGCGTACTTTAAGCATGATCTGCACTCCGGCGACGGCTGCGATGATGCCCACCAGGCTCAGGATGGTCCGGATGAAGGACTTCGTCAGCTCGGCGGGCCCCACGGCGCCGGCCGCGAGCAGCGCCTGGACCGCCGGGTTGGACCCAATCAGGTCCGTGACCGACGTCGACAGATAGCCAAACACCGTACCCAGGACCAGGAAGGCGACCGCCCAGGTGAACGCCGTCGCCCGGTTCAGCCGCAGGGCCAGGGCCCATGCTCCGCGCAGCCGTCCGTACGCCGGACCGGGCCTGGGGGAAATAACGCCCTGGCCAAAGTCGCGGCGGAACTGGAAGAAAAACGCGCAGGAAACCAGGACCACGGTGAGTGCGACCGCCGGGAGGAGCGGCCACCATGTATTCGTATCTGCCGGGCGGGTCTGGCTGATCCAGCCGAGGGGATTAACCCACGCGGTCCACTTTGGAGCTTCGAGCGCTTCCAGGATCCCCCGCGCCAGGTACAGGACCCCGAGGACGCTGACGGCGACGCTGTTGGCGGTGTGCGCTTCAGAGGCGAGCTGGGCTGCTACAGCTGCGACACCGGTGAACAGCCATCCGGTGGCCGTGAAGGTGGCGCCAAGCAGCATCGAGGCTTCCCACGATCCGCCGCAAAGCCCGGTCACCACACCGGAAACAAGACCCAGGACCAGAGTCCCGAGCAGGGCCAGGAGAACCCCGGACATCAGCCGGGTTCCGCGGCCCATAACGCCCGAGGCGAGGAGCTCGGCCTGCCCTGAGTCCTCCTGGGCCCGGGTAGAGCGAGTGAGGGAGAAGACCGCGGCAAGCCCGGCCAGGAAACCGCCCAGCGCCAGACTGCGCCAGGCGTTGAACCCGTCGACCGTGAGGAGGTCATTCGCCCGGCCGAAGATAATGCTCAGGGCCGGATTGGAGCCGACGGTGAGGGCGAAGGCCGCGCGTTCGGACTCCGTGGGGAAGATCCAGGGATAGACCAGGACCGAAGACGCCGAGAGCGCCGTGACGATGGCGGTCCAGGGCGCGAAGCTCCGGCCGTCGAAACGGAGGGAAGCCTTCAGCAGTGCCGGGGTTCCTGTCAGCTGGCTGCTCATGCTGCCTCAGGTCCCGTCTCGCCTTCATAGAGGCTCAGGAACAGGGTTTCGAGGGAGGGTGGCTCTACGCTCAGCGCCGTCAGACCCAGTGTGCTGAGGATGCCCATGGCTTGGTCGAGGTCGGCCGGTGCGACGGTGGCCGCGAGGTGGTTTCCGTCGACGCGCACGTCGTGAAGGCCCGGCACCGAGGCCGCGTCGGCGGACCGTTCCAGCGTGGCATGCACAGTGGTGCGGGCCGTGCCGCGCAGTTGCTCCAGTGTTCCGGTCCGGACGGTGGCACCCTCACGGATGATGCTCAGCCGGTCGGCCAGGTTTTCGACTTCGGCCAGGATGTGGCTGCTCAGCAGGACGGTGGCTCCGCGCCGCTTGGCTTCGAGGAGTTCTTCCTGGAAGACGTTCTCCATCAGCGGGTCCAGGCCGCTGGTCGGCTCGTCGAGGATCAGCAGTTCAACATCGGCTGCCAGTGCTGCCACCAGCGCGACCTTTTGCTTGTTGCCCTTGGAGTACTGCCTGCCGCGTTTGGTGGGATCCAGTTCGAAGCGCTCCAGCAGGTCTGCCCGGCGTTTGGCGTCCAGCCCCCCGCGCAATGAACCCAGGAGGTCGATTGCCTCGCCGCCGCTGATTCCCGGCCAGAGTGAAACATCACCGGGAACGTAGGCCAGGCGGCGGTGCAGCGCGACGACGTCGGACCAGGGGTCGCTGCCCAGCAGATTGACCGTGCCGGCATCGGCCTTCAAGAGCCCCAGGAGCACCCGGATGGTGGTGGACTTGCCGGCCCCGTTCGGCCCGAGGAAGCCGTGGACCTCTCCCTGCCGGACCTGCAGGTCCAGTCCGTTGAGGGCGCTGAAGTTCCCGAAGGACTTCCGGAGCCCTTCGACGTTGATTACCGGGCTGGACGCAGCCATGGGGTCCTCCTCTGTTCAGGTGCAGCACCGCTGCACAAAGGCTATTGGCTGCGGGCAGGCGGGGGGACCCTCCCACCGGAAAGCCGCGGCGATGTCCTGCAGCAGCTCCTCACGATCCATGCCCGGATCCAGTCCGATACGCACGATGCAGCCCTGCATGGCCGCCAGGATGGCGGTCGCGGTTTGCCGGGCGAGCAGAGCCGGATCGGAGCATGTTTCAGCCGCCCGTGCCCGGGGGCGGCTCAGCAGCCGGAATAAAATAGGGATGAGGCGCCCAACAGCGCAGCACCCACAGAAGGAGTACAGAGTGAAGGCTGTTTACGTCACCGGTCCGGACCAGAACGAATGGGTAGAGGTTGACCAGCCGGTTCCCGGCCCCCGCGACGTCCTGCTGAAGATAAAAGCCTGCGGGATCTGCGGTTCTGATGCGATGTACAGCCAGGTGGGCGGCATTCCGCCCCGCCAGGGCGCAACACCGCTGGGGCACGAACCTGCAGCCGAAGTGGCCGAGGTCGGCTCTGAAGTTGAAGGCTTCGCCCCGGGTGACCACGTTGTCATCGACACCATGGCGTTCACTGACGGGCTGCTGGGCAGCGGCGGTGCCCAGGGTGCACTGTCGGAGTACGTAGTGGTTCGCGATGCTGTTCCCGGACGCCAGCTCAAGGTCATTCCCAAGGAGATTCCGTGGGAGGTGGCGGCACTCAACGAACCCATGGCGGTTGCTTACCATGCTGTGAACCGCACCGATCCCAAAGCCGGAGACAAAGTTGTCATCTTCGGCGCCGGACCGATCGGCCTGGGAGCAGTCCTCGGCTACCGCCGCCGCGGTGCCAGCCACATCGTAGTGGTGGACATCATCCCGTCCCGGCTCGATAAGGCCCTGCACATCGGGGCCGACGCCATCATCAACTCTGCCGAGGAAGACGTCGCAGCCCGCCTGGTGGAGCTGCACGGGGACGGATCCTCCATGATGGCGCGCGGAGTGCGTTCGGGCACTGACATCTTCCTCGATGCCGCCGGAGCCCCGGTCATCCCCGCGACCGTTGGCAGCGTCGCAAAACAGGGCGCCGTCTTTGGAGTTGTTGCGGTCCACAAGAAGCCGGTCGAGCTCGATTTCGGTTCAATCCTCACCACCGAACTCACGATCGTTTTTGCCATGGGTTATCCCACGGAAATCTTCAAGGTCACAGACGACATCATCGAAAACTGGCAGAAGTACGCCCTCATCATCAGCGACACCCTCCCCTTCGAACGTGCCCTTGAAGCCCTGACGCTGGCGAAGACACCCGGCGCGGCAGACAAGGTAGTCGTCACCTTCAACTAGGCGTGCATCCCGCTGCCGGCGGGCCTTACCCGCCGGCCGGCAGCGACTGCAGCTGGTGCAGCAGCACTGCCACGTGCAGTGATGTCCGGGACTCGGGATCGTCCAGGGACACCCCCAGCCTCGCTTCGAGCTTGGCAAGCCGGGCATAGAGAGTTGGCCGGCTGAGGTAGCCGCTGCGGGCCAGCTCGGTTTTGTTTCCGCCGCATTCAAGGAACCGCTGCAGGAGGGCAAGATCCTCCGCATCAAGGCCGCGCAGCTCGGCGTCGGCAAAGGAGACCGCGCGGGGATCCTCGCGCAGCAGCGCCAGGAGTCCGCGCAGGCGCACGTCCGTGGAACGGAAATAGCGGTTGGCGCCGGCGGCAAGGGTGCCCGCCGTCTGCGCCACATGCGCTGCCTCATCCAGGCCGGCAGCGGCGTCCGCCAGGCGGGACCTCGCCCGGCCGACGCCGGCAGTCCAGACCAGTTCTCCGGGCACCGCGGAGGTCCTCGCTGCGAGGTCTCCGCAGATCCGCTCGAGCAGGCTGTCCTCCAGCATCCGGGCCGGCAGCGCAAGGAGGACTGCCACCTGGCCGGTCTGCAGGGCCGCCGCGAGCGCGGTGTTCCGGGTCGCAGCCAACACGGCGTCCAGCATTTCCAGCAGCGCCCGCTCCTTGCGCTGCATGGACATCGGGTCCTTGCCCGACCCCGAATCAAGGTGCAGGACCAGGGGCAGGTACGCCGGGGACGGCTTCAGCCCCAGCGCGGAGGCACGGGAAAGCGCCTCGCCGTCGTCCTGGGTTCGGGACCCGCGCAGTTCATGGATCAGCCCGGCCTGCGCCTGCTGGGCCAGGCCGGCCTGATCCCGCTCCGCCAGCCGGTTGATGGACAGCGCCTGGCCGGCACGTTCCAGGACCATGGCTGCTTCGGCGGCCGCGCCCGGCTCCCGCGGAGCTCCCGGCAGCACCAGCCTGCCCCACTGCGTGCTGCCCAGGCCCACCGGCGTCTGCAGCCAGAGCCCGTCACCGGCGACCCTGGTCTCCGGATATCCGTGCACGGCCCGGGATCGGCGCTGCCAGTCCTGGAGGAGCTCCTGGGCGGGCAGCCCGGCTGCGGCGAAGGCCACCACCAGGTGCGAGCTGTCTTCCAGCACCACCGGAGCACCCAGCAGCTGCGAGGCGCGGTCCACGATCTCCTGCACCCCGGCGCTCTGCAGGCTGAGCATGGTGAAGACCTCGTGGACCTCCCGTGCCTTTTCCACCTGTTCCAGCTGCCGGGCGACGATGCGCCGGTGCACCACTTCGGTGACTTCCACGAACCGGATGGTGCGGTGCAGCCGGATGACCGGAAGCGTGGTCAGGGCGGCGGCTGCGGCCAGCGCAGCCGCGTCTGCCGGACGGCCGGCAGGAATCTCGACGATCACCCCGGCGGCTCCGGCGGCCTGCAGCCCGGCAAGGTACTCCCCCGCATCGCCGGGTGAATCCCCGAACGCCAACCCGGTGGTGAGCACCAGCTCTCCGCCCTCCAACAGGTCAGCAAGGCTGCGCAGTTCGGCGACGTGCACCCACCGCACCGCAGCATCCAGGGCACCGTGCCCGGAGAGAACCTCGGGCGCTCCCGCCCGGACGACGTCGAGCTCCAGGATCGCTTCCAAAGTCAGGCTCATGCCGCGAGTCTAGGCGGCCGCCGCTGACAGTGGTTTACGAATCGTAAAGATTTCTCGATATTTCCTGACAGGTCGGCAATGTTCCCGTGTGAAGGGTTTGGGCAGGATGGTTCCCAGACCCGCAACACACCCCCGCTTGAACGCAAGGAGCTCTTCGTGCAGACCACGCAGCACTGGATCAACGGCGCATTTACCGCACCAATTGACACCCGCCTCGCCGATGTCACCAATCCGGCCACGGGCAAGGTCACTTCCCAGGTGGCCCTGGCGTCCGCCGACACCGTCAACGACGCCGTCGCCGCTGCCACCGCGGCCTTCCCGCTGTGGCGCGACACCTCGCTGGCCCGCCGTGTGCAGATCCTCTTCTCCTTCCGCGAACTGCTCAACGCCCGCAAGTCCGAGCTCGCCGCCATCATCACCGCGGAGCACGGCAAGGTGCTCGACGACGCCCTCGGCGAGATCAGCCGCGGCCAGGAAGTCGTCGAATTCGCCTGCGGCATCCCGCACCTGCTCAAGGGCGGCTACACGGAAAATGCCTCCACCAAGGTGGACGTGCACTCCATCCGCCAGCCTGTCGGCCCGGCGGCAATCATCAGCCCGTTCAACTTCCCGGCCATGGTGCCTATGTGGTTCTTCCCGGTAGCCATCGCCGCCGGCAACACCGTAGTCGTCAAGCCCAGCGAAAAGGATCCGACGGCGGTCAACTGGGTTGCCGAGCTGTGGAAGGAAGCCGGCCTCCCGGACGGCGTCTTCAACGTGGTGCACGGCGACAAGGTGGCAGTTGACACCCTGCTGCACCACCCGGACATCAAGTCCGTGTCCTTCGTGGGCTCCACCCCGATCGCCCAGTACGTCTACCGTGAAGGCACCGCCAGCGGCAAGCGCGTCCAGGCCCTCGGCGGCGCCAAGAACCACATGATCGTGCTGCCCGACGCCGATCTGGACCTGGCAGCCGACGCAGCCGTCAACGCCGGCTTCGGTTCCGCCGGCGAGCGCTGCATGGCCATCTCCGCCCTGGTCGCCGTCGAGCCCATTGCCGATGAACTCGTCGCCAAGATTGCCGAGCGCACCCGCACGCTGCGCATTGGTGACGGCCTGCGCGGCACCGACATGGGTCCGCTGGTCACCTCCGCCCACCGCGACAAGGTGGCAGGCTACATCGACGCCGGCGAGGCCGCCGGAGCGACCGTGGTCCTGGACGGACGCAAGGTCGAAGCGGACGCCGACGGCGAAGGCTTCTTCCTGGGCCCGACCCTCTTCGACAACGTCACCCCTGACATGTCCATCTACACCGACGAGATCTTCGGCCCCGTGCTTTCCGTAGTCCGCGTGCAGAGCTACGACGAAGCCCTGGCCCTGATCAACTCCAACCAGTACGGCAACGGCACGGCAATCTTCACCAACGACGGCGGCGCAGCCCGCCGTTTCGAGAACGAGGTTGAGGTTGGCATGGTCGGCATCAACGTGCCGATCCCGGTACCCATGGCTTACTACTCCTTCGGCGGCTGGAAGAACTCCCTCTTCGGCGACTCCCACGCCCACGGCACCGAAGGCGTGCATTTCTTCACCCGGGGCAAGGTTGTCACCACCCGCTGGCTGGACCCGAGCCACGGCGGCCTGAACCTCGGCTTCCCGCAGAACGCTTAGGAACGAAGGAGCATCGCTATGAGCACCACTACCGAAACGGCAGTCACCGAAGAGGAACTGGCCGCCGGACGCCGGGCCTACGAGCTGGACCGCAAGCATGTCTTCCACTCCTGGTCTGCACAGAAGCAAATCACGCCCATGACGGTCACCCGCGCCGAGGGTTCCTATGTCTGGGACGGGGAAGGCCGCAAGCTGCTGGACTTCTCCTCCCAGCTGGTCAACACCAACATTGGCCATCAGCATCCAAAGGTCGTTGCCGCCATCCAGGAGCAGGCCGGCAAGCTGTGCACCATAGCACCGCAGTACGTCAACGATGCCCGGTCCGAGGCTGCCCGGCTGGTTTCCGAGCTGACCCCCGGCAACCTGGACACGGTCTTCTTCACGAACGGCGGCGCCGACGCCATTGAGCACGCGATCCGGATGGCGCGGCTGCACACCGGGCGGTACAAGGTCCTTTCCGGCTACCGTTCCTACCACGGCGGCACCGCCCTGGCCGTGAATGTCACGGGTGACCCGCGCCGTATCCCGAACGACTACGGCACATCCGGTACGGTCCACTTCCATATCCCGTTCCTGTACCGCACCCAGTTCCACGCTGCCACCCAGGAAGAGGAATGCCAGCGCGCCCTGGACCACCTGGAGCAGCTCATCCTGCTCGAAGGCCCCGGCGCGTTCGCCGCGCTGGTCCTGGAATCCATTCCCGGCACGGCCGGCATCATGGTTCCGCCGCCGGGCTACCTGGCCGGTGTCCGTGAACTCACCCGCAAGTACGGAATCATGTTCATCGCCGATGAAGTGATGGCCGGCTTCGGGCGCTCCGGCAAGTGGTTCGCGGTTGAACATGCCGAGGGCGTAGAGCCGGACCTGCTGACCTTCGCCAAGGGGATCAACTCCGGCTACGTTCCGCTGGGCGGCGTGGCGATTTCCGATGAGATCGCAGCGACTTTCGCGGACACTCCGTACCCCGGCGGACTCACCTACTCCGGCCATCCGCTGGCCTGTGCCGCAGCCGTGGCGACGATCAACGCCATGCGTGACGAGGGCATGGTCGAAAATGCGGCACGGTTGGGAACGGACGTCTTCGGCCCCGGGCTCGCGGCCCTGGCGGAGAAGCACCCCAGTGTCGGCGAGGTCCGCGGCACCGGTGCCTTCTGGGCCATTGAATTCGTCAAGAACCGCGAAACCCGCGAACCGCTGGCACCCTATGGAGCCTCCAGCCCGGCCATGAACGCGCTGATTGGCGCCAGCAAGGAACGCGGCCTGCTGCCCTTCGCCAACTTCAACCGCTTCCATGTCGTTCCGCCGCTGAACATCACGGACGAGGACGCACGGACCGGCTTGGCCATCCTGGACGAAGTCATGGAGATAGCGGACGGCTACACCGAAGGCTGACACCGCACGCACCGCAGCGGAGGCCCGGATCCGGGCCTCCGCTGCGGTGCGTCCCAGACCTGCGAGACGGGAAAGCCACCCTCTATTTCCCGCGCGTAAACTCTTCAGGCAACTTCGGCCACACCGTTGACAGAGTCAACGGTCTCCCGTTTTATAGAAGCAATCTGACGTATGAATGGGATTCATTTTGCTTCTGCGTTCCGGAAAAGCGCTGGGCTAAAACCCGCAAAAGACCCCAAATGAAATACGAGGTACCCGTGCCAAACGCAGAATGGGTTTTCCATTCCGGAGCAGTGTTCGACGGCAGGCGGCTGGTCCCCGGCGCCAGTGCCGTCGCCGTGTCCGGTGGCGTCGTCACTGCCGTGGGAAGCGACGACGAGCTCCGGGCGTGGAGCGGTCCCTCTACCCAGGCCATCGATCTGGCCGGGCGCCTGGTTTCCCCCGGCTTCACTGACGCCCACGTCCACGCAGCCTATGCCGGGGTAGAACGCCTGGGCTGCGACCTCGCCGAACTCAGCGGAGCCCGGGCCTGTCTTGACCGCATCCGCGAGCACGCGGCGCTTCCCCCCGAACCGGGCAACGACGCCGGCTGGATCACCGGCGGCGGCTGGTACAAGGGCGACTTCCCCGGCGGCTACCCGGGCACAGACCTCCTCGACGCCGTCGTTCCGGACCGTCCCGTCTACCTCATCAACCGCGACCACCACAGTGCATGGGTAAACTCGCGGGCACTCGAGCTGGCCGGAATCACGGCTTCCACACCGGACCCTGCGGACGGCAGGATCGAACGGCATGCGGACGGCACCCCTAGCGGGACCCTGCACGAAGGTGCCATGGAACTTCTCGCCCGCGTCCTGCCGGAGGTCACCGATGCCCAGCTCGAAGCCGGCATCCTCCATGCCCAGGACCATTTGTTTTCAGTCGGCGTCACCGGATGGCAGGAAGCGATCCTGGGGCATTACGGCGGCTATCCCGATGCCTCAGCGGCGTACCGGTCCCTTGCAGCGGCGGGGAAGCTGACAGCCCGTGCCAGCGGTGCGCTGTGGATTCCGCGCAGCACCACGGTGGAGACGGTTCCCGCTCTGGTGGAGTCCCTCCTCGAGCGGCGGAAGCTGAACGACGCCGCGGGATTCAGCACCCGCAGCGCCAAGATCATGGTGGACGGCGTGCCGGAGAACTGCACCGCGGCCATGCTGGAGGATTATCTGCGGCCCTGTGCCTGCGCCGGACCGGAGCCGTCCGGCGAGCGCGGGCTGCTCTACCTCTCCTCCGAGGTCCTGCACGCAGTGTCCGCTGCGCTCGACGCAGCTGGGTTTGACCTGCACATGCACGTGATCGGCGACCGCGCCGTGCGCACCGGCCTCGACGCCGTCGCCGCTGCGCGCTCGGCAAACCCCGGCAGCGCAGGCCGGCACCACATGGCGCACCTGCAGATCATCCATCCCGACGACGTCGCCCGCTTCGCGGCACTGGACGTCACCGTCAACGCGCAGGCACTGTGGGCCTGCAACGACGACCAGATGACTGAACTGACTGTGCCGCTCCTGGGCCCCGAGCGCGCGGCCTGGCAGTACCCCTTCGCGGGACTTGCTGCCGCGGGAGCCCGGCTGGCCATGGGCTCGGACTGGCCGGTGTCCAGCCCGGACCCGTGGCAGGCCATCCATGTCGCCGTCAACCGGGCGCACCCCGACTATCCCGATGCGCCTGCCCTGCTTCCGGACCAGGCGATCAGCCTGCAGGCCGCAATGGCCGCCTACACCTCGGGTTCAGCCTGGCTGAACCGTTCCCCGGGCGGCAGCCTGGTACCCGGAGCACCGGCGGACCTCGCCGTTCACTCCGCCAACCCTTTCGACCTGCCTCGCCAGGCACTCTCCTCACTGCGGGTGGACCTTGCGATGGTTGCAGGCTCACCTGTCTTTGACCGTGCCGCCGCCGCATCCGCATCCCCTCTCCAAAGGATCCCCTCAGCATGATGACCTCCTACGACCTCGCCGAGGTCCAGTACGACAAAGCCCGCGTGGCCCGGGCCCTGGGCGGAGCGTCCCGGGACGCCTACTGGCTGGATGATCCCGACCGTCCGGAGCCTCATCCGGCCCTGGCCGGAGACACCAGCACCGATCTCGCCGTCGTGGGCGGCGGTTACACCGGACTGTGGACCGCCCTGATGGCCAAGGAGCGCGACCCCGGACGGCGGGTTGTCCTGCTGGAAGGTTCCCGGATCGCCTGGGCTGCGTCCGGGCGAAACGGAGGTTTTTGCGAGTCTTCCCTGACCCACGGCGAAGCCAACGGATTGAAGCACCTGCCGGACGAAGCAGCTGAGCTGGACCGCCTGGGCCGGGAAAACCTGCTCGAAATTGCCCAGGCCGTGGAGCGTTACGGCATCGACTGCGGCTTTGAATGGACCGGCAGCCTGTCGGTTGCCACCGAGCAGCACCAGGTGCAGTGGCTGGCCGAAGAAGCGGAAGCAGCCGGGGACAACCCGGATCTGGTGTTCCTGGACCGCGAAGCAGTCCGCAAGGAATTGGATTCCCCGCTGTACCTCGCCGGTCTCTGGGACCGTACGAGCACGGCCATGCTGAACCCGGCGCGGCTGGCCTGGGGCCTGCAGCGTGCGGCACTGGATGCAGGCGTCGAGATTTACGAACACACTCCGGTGCGCGGCATCGAGAACGCTGGAAGCACCGTCCGGCTCACCACGGACGGCGGCACGGTCACGGCGGAGCGGGTGGCCCTGGCCACGAACGTGTTTCCGTCCCTGCTCAAGCGGACCCGGCTGCACACCGTTCCGGTCTACGACTACGCCCTCATGACCGAGCCGCTGAGTCCGGAGCAGCTCGCCGGCCTGGGCTGGCACAACCGGCAGGGTCTCAGCGACCTGAATAACCGCTTCCACTATTACCGCCTCACCACCGGCAGCGACGGGCGCGAGCGCATCCTGTTCGGCGGCTATGACGCCGTCTACCACTTCGGCAGGTCGATGAAGCCGGAATACGAACACCGCGAGGAGACCTATGAACGCCTCGCCGCGCACTTTGCCGCCACGTTCCCGCAGCTGAAGGACCTTGGTTTCAGCCATGCGTGGGGCGGGGCCATTGATACCTGCAGCCGTTTCTTTGCCTTTTTCAGCAGCGCGTACGGCGGCAAGGTTGCCTACACGGCAGGCTTCACGGGCTTGGGGGTCGGTGCCACCCGGTTCGGCGCCAACGTCATGCTGGATCTGCTCTCCGGCCAGGAGACGGAACGGACCCGGCTGCAGATGGTCAGACGCAAGCCTCTTCCGTTCCCGCCCGAACCCGTGGCCTGGCTGGGCGTCAAGGTGACGACAGCTGCCATGGTCCGCGCGGACCGCAGCCAGGGACGCCGCGGGCTGTGGCTCAAGGCAATGGACGCCGTCGGCATGGGATTCGACTCATGAGCGCGGTGACCGGGCTGCCCGCCGGCGCAGCCGTCCACCCTGATACCTTCGACCTGGTGCACGAGCCGGTTCCGGCCGCCGCGGCGGCCGCCGGAACTCCGTCCACGGCCGTCCAGGAACTCGGCAGCTTTGGCGGGGTGGACCTCGGAGTCTGGGAAATGACCGAAGGCGGCATGTATGACACCGAAGCCGATGAAGTGTTCGTGGTGCTCTCCGGCCGTGCCACCGTCCAGTTCCTCTCCCCCGGCGGGTCCGTGGAATCGGTTCAGGAGCTGGGACCGCACACCTTGATGCGGCTCACTGCCGGCACCCGCACCCGGTGGGATGTCACTCAGACGCTGCGCAAGATCTACCTGACCGCCCCCGGCGGCTGACCCCGCACACGACCCGACCCTTACCTTTTCCACCACGATCCATGGAGCACCAAATGCACGAGTTCACCGAAGGCCACCTCTTTATCAACGGCAGCTACCGCCAGGGCCGCGGAGAAGAAGCCACCCGGATCAACCCGGCGACCGGCGAGGCCGCCGAGACCCTGAAGTACGCCAGTGTCCAGGACGTGGACGACGCCGTCGCTGCCGCCAAGCAGGCGTATGCCGCCTGGTCGCGGCGTACCCCCGGAGAGCGTTCCGAGGCGATGCTTGCCCTGGCCGCCGAACTCGACGCACGCGCTTCAGTGCTGGCGGAACTGGAGACCGCGCAGACCGGCAAGTCCATCCGCATGTCCACTGAATTCGATGTGCCCGGGACCGTGGACAATGTGTCCTTCTTTGCCGGCGCTGCCCGCCAGCTGCACGGCCTGGCTGCCGGGGAATACGGCGCGGGCGGCACCTCCATGATCCGCCGGGAGCCCATCGGCGTCATCGGTTCGATCTCCCCGTGGAATTATCCGCTCCAGATGGCCGGCTGGAAGATCCTGCCCGCGATCGCTGCCGGCAACACGATCGTGCTCAAGCCAAGTGAGCTGACCCCCGCCACATCGCTGCTCTTCGCCGAGGCTGCTGCCGCTGCGGGAATCCCGGACGGCGTCATCAACATCGTCACCGGTTCCGGCCTCGTCGCCGGTGAAGCGCTGGTGACCCACCCGGACGTGGCCATGACCTCCTTCACCGGCTCCACCGCCGTCGGACGCCGGATCATGGAAATGGCTGCCCGGACCGCGAAGCGGGTGCACCTGGAGCTGGGCGGCAAGGCCCCGTTCCTGGTCTTCGACGACGCCGACGTTGAAGCTGCCGCCCACGGCGCGGTTGCCGGTTCCATCATCAACGGCGGGCAGGACTGCACGGCGGCCACCCGCGCCTACGTCCAGGCACCGCTCTTCGAACAGTTCACGGCACGAGTCGCCGAGCTGATGGATGCCGTCGTTGTAGGGGACCCCACGGATCCGGACACCGACCTCGGCTCACTGATCAGCCACGCCCACCGGGACAAGGTCGCAGCATTCGTGGACCGTGCCCGGGAAGCCGGAGCTAAAATCCTCGCCGGCGGCGAAGCTCCGGGCGGTGCCCTTTCCGCCGGTGCCTTCTACCGGCCTACCCTGGTGACCGGTGCGGCCCAGGACTCCGAAATCGTCCAGGACGAGATCTTCGGCCCCGTCCTCACCGCCCTGCCGTTCGAATCCGATGACGAGGGCATCGCCCTGGCTAATGACACTCCCTACGGCCTGGCAGCCTCAGCGTGGACCCGTGACCTGACCCGGTCCCTGCGGGCCAGCGAGGAAATCGCCGCAGGGTGCGTGTGGGTCAATGACCACATCCCGATCGTCTCCGAAATGCCGCACGGCGGCTACAAGGCCTCCGGCTTCGGCAAGGACATGTCAGCGTATTCGCTCGAGGAGTACACCAATATCAAGCACGTCATGATGAGCCGCGATGCTGCCGCCCACAAGGAATGGCAGGACACGGTTTTCCGGGTCCGCTAAGGCGGGCCGCCCACCCTTCCATCCTCCGGAGGTTTCCCATGATTGAGATCACCCGCACCGGTGCCCTGCGCTCGCCTGCGGCCAAGCGGCCCAGTGCCAGGCCGGCCCTTCGCGTGGGACTCGTGCAGCACCGATGGCAACCTGATCCGGAAGCAGTAAAGGACGAACTGCGCGACGGCATCGCCCGCGCCGCCGACCAGGGGGCCGCCGTCGTCTTCCTGGCCGAGCTGACGCTCTCGCGCTACCCGGCCGACACCTCACCGGACGGACGGCCGGCGGACGTCGCCGAGGACCTCATGTCAGGCCCGACCTTTGCCTTCGCGGCAGAGGCAGCACGCCGGCACGAGGTGTGCGTGCATGCGTCGCTGTACGAGCGGGCGGACGGACCGGACGGTCGCGGGCTGAACACCTCCATCCTGGTTTCTCCCCAGGGGCAGCTGCTGGCGCGTACCCGCAAGCTCCACATCCCGGTCTCCAGCGGGTACTGCGAGAACCTGTACTTCCGTCCCGGTCCGGCGGGTCCGGATGCCTACAAGGTCTACGCCCCCGCGGAGCTCGACGGCGCGAAGCTGGGGATGCCGGCCTGCTGGGACCAGTGGTTCCCGGAATTGGCCCGGATCTATTCCCTGGGCGGCGCGGAGCTGCTGGTATATCCGAGCGCCATCGGCTCCGAGCCGGAGTTCCCGGAGCTGGACACCCAGCCCATGTGGCAGAAGGTGATCACGGGCAACGCCGTCGCCAACGGGCTGTTCATGGTGGTTCCGAACCGCTGGGGCAACGAGGGCAACCTGACGTTCTACGGCTCTTCCTTCATCTGCGATCCGTACGGAAGGGTCCTGGTCGAGGCGCCGCGGAATGAGTCGGCCGTGCTGGTCGCTGACCTGGACCTGGACCAGCGCGGCCACTGGCTCTCCCTCTTTCCGTTCCTGGAGAACCGGCGGCCGGAAACCTATGGAGCGCTCACCGCAGAGACTCCCGGCACAGCGCCGGCTCCCCCAGCGGCTCCAGCTGCCGGCATGTCCGTCGACGCCTGGATTCGAGCCTAGATTCCCAGGGCCGCCAGGTTCTGCTTCAACGTCTCGGCCGAGTCCTGGAGCAGCCCCAGCTCGCGTTCGTCCAACGGCATCTCAAGCATCTTGTACACGCCGCCGGAACCGACGATCGACGGCAGGGACAGCGCAACACCTGAGAGTCCATATTCCCCGCGCAGCAGCGCGGAGACAGGGAGCACGGCATTCTCCGCCTGGAACACGGCCTCAACGATCCGTACCACGGCCAGGCCGATCGCGTAGTTGGTGGCACCCTTTCCCTCGATCACCTTGTAGGCCGCGTTCACGACGTCGTCGGTAATGGCAGCCAGGAAATCGTCCGTGAAGACCTGCCGCCCGCTGATCTTCCAGTCCCGGATCGGAACCGGCCCGATGCTGGCGCTGGACCACACCGGAAACTCGGAGTCTCCGTGTTCGCCGATGATCGTGGCGTGCACACTCGTCATCAGCACATGGGCTGCCCGTGCCAGCAGGAGACGCAGCCGCGACGTGTCGAGGACCGTTCCCGATGAGAAGATCCTGTTGGGCGGCAGGCCGGTGATCTTTTGCGCCGCGACGGTCAGGATGTCACAGGGATTGGTGACCAGGATGTAGACCGCTTCCGGTGCCTGCTCCATGAGCTGCGGCATCAGTGAATCCATGATCCGCACGTTCGCGGCAGCGAGGTCCAGCCTGCTCTGGCCGGGCTTTTGCCGGGCTCCGGCGGTCACCACAATCACGTCGGATTCGGCCAGGGCCTCGATCGCGCCGCCGCCGGTGACCGTGTTGGCTCCGGTGAACTGCGTGCCGTGCGAGAGGTCCAGCCCTTCGGCCTCGGCCCGCTTCCCGTCAAGGTCGTAAATGACGATCGTCCTGGCGGCTTCCTTGATGAGTGCGGCATAGGCGATTGCCGTTCCCACGCTCCCCGCCCCGACTATGCCGAGTTTGGTAACCGGTCTGGTGGTGATGTTGGCCATGACGTGGAGCCTCGCTCACGGTAGGAAGGTACCCCTACTGGAACTATAAGACGGGCCGGAAGGTGATGGAACGCTCCGCTGCGGCGCCTTATGTCCCGGCGCCAAAACGGGCCAGCCAGGACTCCCGGGAGCGGTCGATGTGCCTGGACATCAGCCTTTCCGCCTCGCTTCCGTTTCCGGCGTCCACCGCTGCCAGGATTCGGCGGTGCTCCGGCCAGGACTCCTTGCCCCGGACACCCACATCCGCCGTATACAGCCATTCGATTTTCCCGGCAAGCTGCCGCAGCAGCGCCTGCAGGGATGCGCTGCCCGCCAATTCGGCGACGCCCAGGTGGAAGGCGGCGTTGAGTTCGGCAAGGTCCTGCAGCTCGCCGCCCGCCAGCGCCGCATCTCCGGCGGCGACGATCTCACCGATCCGCCGCCTGGCCTCCCACCACGCGGTGTCCGGTGTGCCGGATGCTGCCTGGCGCGCAGCCCGCTCCGCCGCCCGCCGCGCCGTCGCCGCCTCCACCACTGCCCGCACCGCAAAGAGGTCTCCGGCTTCCTCCGGTTCGAGCCGCGCGACGCGGGAACCCGCATAGGGTCTGGATTCAACGAAACCTTCAGCGGCAAGCACACGCAGGGCTTCCCGCACCGGAACACGCGAACTCCCGTATCTTTCCGCCAGGGCGGCTTCAGTGATTTTCGCTCCCTGCGGGAGTTTCCCGCGGATGATGTCCCGGCGGATGAGGATGCGAAGTGCCGGCGCCTGGCTGCCGCCCTTAGCGGCCGGCGGCATAGCCCTGCGCCCCGCGCGGATTCGCGGCTGCCATCAGAACGCCGGTTTCCGGATCCCGCACGACGGCGGAGAGCCGTCCCAGCGACCAGTCCCCCGCGCGCGTGATGACGTGGCCGCGTTCGGCGAGCGCGGCAATCGTCTCCTCGCCCAGCCGGTCCTCGACCACCGCACCCGCCGGGGTCCAGGTCCGCGGCCAGAACGATCCGGGGAAGGCCGTGGTGTGGAACGCCGGAGCATCGATGGCCTGCTGCGGCGTGTAGCCGCCAACGATCGTGCGCAGCAGGTAGAGCAGCTGCCACTGGTCCTGCTGGTCTCCGCCCGGCGACCCAAGCGCAGCCACCGGCGCCCCGTCCTTCAGGACCAGGGTTGGGGTGAGCGTGGTCCGCGGACGCTTGCCGGGCTGCAGGGTGGAAGGCCCGCCGTCCTCCAGCCAGGTCATTTGCAGCCGGGTACCAAGGCAGAACCCCAGTTCCGGGATCGTCGGAGAGGACTGGAGCCAGCCTCCGGAGGGCGTCACGGAGACCATGTTGCCCCAGCGGTCCACCACGTCCACATGGCAGGTATCTCCCCGTGTTTCCCCTGTTGCCGAGACCGTCGGTTCCCCGGTTCCGGCAGCGGTTCCGTTTGCCCCGGCCAGCGCCGGCGGCACGTAGTCGGTGCGCAGCGGCGGCGAGAACGGGCTGTGCCCGGGAACGGACCCCGGACGGAACTCCGCAGAAGCCTTGTCTGTGATGAGCTCCCGGCGGATTGCGGCGTACTCCTTGCTCAGCAGGTAGGCCAGCGGAACCTCGCTGTCGCCGTAGTAGGCCTCCCGGTCGGCGATGGCCAGCTTCTGGGCTTCAAGGATGGTGTGCACGCCCCGTTCCGTGGAAGGGTCCAGGTCCTCGTCCTCGAACCCGTCCAGGATGGCGAGGGTCTGCAGCAGGGCCGGGCCCTGGCCCCAGGGGCCGGTCTTGGCGATGGTGTACCCGCGGAAGTCGAACGTCACAGCCGGTTCGTACCCCGCCTGGGATGCGGCGAAGTCCGCCTCCGCCAGGACGCCGGCATGGTCCGTCCCCGAGGAATGCCTGTGCGGCTGGGAGGCGAAGGCTGCGGCTGCCTTGGCGACGAACCCTTCGCTCCATTCGCGCCGGGCCGCTTCAATGCGCTCGGTGCGTGTCGCAAGCCCCTCCCCTGCTGCTGCAAGCCGGTGCAGCACGGCTGCATACGCGGGATTGGCCACCAGTTCGCCTTCGGCCGGCGGCCTGCCCTGCGGCATCCACAGCTGCGCCGAGGTTGGCCAGTGCTCGGTGAAGAGTTCGGCAACCGCTCCGATGGTCCTGCCCACCTGGGCCAGCACGGGGTGCCCGTCCCTGGCGTAGCCCGCCGCATACTCCAAGACAGCGGAGAGTTCCCAGGTTCCGTGGTCGCGGAGCAGGATGAGCCAGGCGTCGACGGCGGCCGGGACTGCCGCGGCAAGGGCACCTGATCCCGGAACGAGCTCGAGGCCAACGGAAAGGTAATGTTCGCGGGTTGCTGCCGCCGGGGCAGGGCCCTGTCCCATCAGGACAACAGGCTCGGCCGGATTGGCAGCCGTGGCAAAGACCCCGGTCAGGTCCCCGCCCGGTCCGTTCAGGTGCGGCTCGACGACGTGGAGGACAAAGCCGGCGGCAGCAGCGGCGTCGAAAGCGTTCCCGCCGCGCTCCAGCACGGACTGTGCGGCGGCCGTGGCCAGCCAGTGGGTGGAAGCGCTCATCCCAAACGTGCCTTTCAGCGTGGGCCGGGTAGTGAACGGTTCGGGGGCTGTGAAAGGCATGGGACCGCTTTCCGTCTGTCTGGGTGAGCCGGGGCTGCCACGAGATTGGATACAAAACCCGGCATCTGGGCAGCTTCGTATACATTAGGCTCCGTCGCCGATGAAAGGGAAGCCCGTGAAACGCCTAAACGCCGTGCCTACGGAGCGCATCCACCTGTGGTTGATGCTCTCGCTGACCTTCTCCACCGGCGTGATCGACGCCGTCGGCTACCTGGGCCTGGACAACGTCTTCACCGGGAACATGACCGGCAATGTAGTGCTGCTGGGCATGGCCTTTGCCGGCGGGACAGGGCTGCCGGTCCTCCGTCCCGCACTGGCACTGGTGTTCTTTATGCTCGGCGCGGCCCTGGCCGGGCGGATGCTGCGTCGGGGGCCGGAAGGATGGTCCGGGCGGATATCGGCGGCACTGATGATCGTGGCGTCCGGAATCACCGGCCTCGCTGTGTTTACCGCTGTGGTGGACGTGCAGGCGAATGACGTCCTGGGCAGCATCACAACCTCTTCCATGGCGACGCTGATGGGCATCCAGGCGGCCACCGCCAAACGGCTGAAGGTCGCTGAAGTCACCACCGTCGTCGTCACCTCAACGATCACCGGGCTGGCCTCGGATTCGCGGCTGGCCGGCGGGGACAGCACGTTCTGGGCCCGCCGTGCCCTGGCGATCTCCCTGATCATGGCCGGAGCCGTAGCCGGTGCCGCTGCCCTGCACGTTGGCCTCTGGCTGGGCCTGGCCCTGTCTGCCGTGATTTCGACGGCGGTGGCCGTGTTCGGCTACGTCCGGCACCACCGCGAGCTTCGTACCCTCCCCTCCTAACCCCACGAGGCAGCAGAAACTGCCCGAACAGGGCCTCTAAAGAGCAGTTTCTGCCATCTCGGTGAAGGCACGCTGCCACAGCGGGCACGCGGGATTACAGTAGTCCCCATGCTGGAGCAGAATGCCAGGGACTGGTCTCCCGTCAGCACCCAGCGCCTGCTGCTTCGCAGGCCGCTGGCACAGGACGAGGAAGCCGCCGTTGACCTGCACACGGATCCACGCACCAACGTCCACCACCCGGTGCCGGCGAGCGTCACCCGGGCTTCCTCGGCGCGGACCTTCCACGAGATCCGGCAGCACTGGTACCGCCACGGCTTCGGGGTCTGGGTGGTGGTGGACCCCGCCGAACCGGAAAACCTCATTGGCTTCACCGGCGTCTCCCACCGCATTATCCGCGGACGCCCGGCGCTGAACCTCTACTACCGCTACCGCCCCGAGGTCTGGGGGCAGGGGCTGGCAACCGAGGGCGCACTCGTGGCTGTCCAAATGGCGGAGAGCCTCCTGCCCGGCCTGCCCGTGGTCGCCTACACATCCGTGGACAACATTGGATCCCAGCGCACCGCCTTGGCCGCCGGCCTGGAACGCCGGGAGGACCTGGATGTGGACCGCGGCGCCTATCTGGACCTGTACCTGGCCAAGGGCTGGTAGTTCAGCGAAAGCGGCAGCACGGCCGAACTTCCCCGCCGAACCGCCGGCACCGCAAAATTGTCCTTCCACGCGGAAAAGCGGCCCGCTGGACTGCCGAACGTCCTTCACCGGCCTACTCTGGAAACACCGGCTTTTTCCGTTCCGCTGCCGCGCTCGGCCTCCGTTTTCCGCCGGTCCAGCCATTCACGGCCGGCCGCCAACGGAAGCCCCGGGTATGGAGGGCTCTCATGGAAAGCTTCACCCCCAGCACGGATCCCATCGGCCAGAGCGTGGCGCTTTCCGCCCTGCTGGCGCTGGTTCCGCTCCTTGTCTTCTTCCTCCTGCTGGCCTTTGCAAAGACCAAGGCCTACGTGGCAGGGGCGTGCGCACTGCTCGCGGCACTGGTGATCGCCGTCGTGGGGTTCGGCATGCCTGCCGGACTGGCCCTGCTTTCTGCCACCCAGGGGGCAGCATTCGGCTTGTTCCCGGTGGTGTGGATCATCGTGATGGCTGTCTGGCTTTACGAGGTCACGGTGCGCAGCGGCCGGTTCGAAGACCTCCGCCGGGTATTCGACGCCGTGGGCGGCGGTGACCTGCGGGTCCAGGCCATCCTGGTGGCGTTCTGTTTTGGCGGACTCCTTGAGGCGCTGGCCGGGTTCGGTGCGCCGGTTGCCATCACCGTGACCATGCTGCTGGCGCTCGGAATCGCACCGGTCCGCGCGGCCACCGCCGTGCTGATCGCCAATACGGCTCCGGTCGCCTTCGGCGCACTCGCCATTCCCATCACGACGGCCGCGAACCTGACCAGTTACTCGGGCGAGGAACTCGCCGCCGTCGTCGGCCGCCAGACACCGCTGCTGGCCTTCGTCATCCCGGTGATCCTGCTTTTCATCCTCGACGGGCGGCGCGGGGTGCGGGACTGCTGGCCGGTGGCCCTGTTCACCGGCGTCGTCTTCTCCGTGGTGCAGTTCCTGTGCTCCAACTACTTTTCCTACGAGCTCACGGACATCGTTTCCTCGCTGGTGGCGATGGTTGCCGCCGTCGGCTTCCTGCGGTTCTGGCATCCGTCCGGCGGGCACGAAGCAGCGCGCCGCATGGAGGGCGAGCTGGCGACCGCCCGCGCGGGCGGCTGGACATCGGCCGGCGGCGGAGAAACCGACATCGGCAGCGCGGCGACCGACACTGCCCAGGACCGCCTGACGCCGTCGCGAGCCTGGATGGCACTGTTCCCCTACATTCTGGTGATCCTCATCTTCGGGATTGTGAACCTGTGGACCCTGGGAATAGATATTCCCGCGGCCCTGGCCAAAACGAGCATCGAGATCCCCTGGCCGTGGCTGCATGAGGCACTGCTGGATGCCAACGGCCAGCCCCAGTCCTCAACGGTCTACAACTTCGAGTGGCTGATCAGCCCCGGGACCTTGCTGCTGATCAGCGGCTTGATTGTGGCGGTGGTCTACTCCCGGTTTGATGACGGCGGGCGCTACCGGCTCACCGTTGGCGGTGCGGTGCAGGAGATCTGGCTGACTGCCAAGCGGCTGCGGTCCGCAGCGCTGACCATCGTACTGGTCCTGGCGCTGGCGTACGTCATGAACTTTTCCGGACAGACCATTTCGATCGGCACCTGGCTGGCGGCGACGGGCGCGTTCTTCGCCTTCCTCTCCCCCGTGCTGGGCTGGATCGGGACGGCCGTCACGGGATCGGACACTTCTGCCAACGCGCTGTTCGCCAAACTGCAGGAGACCGCCGGTGCCGCAGCCGGGCTGGACCCGAAACTCATGGTCGCCGCGAATACCGGCGGCGGTGTGATGGGCAAGCTCATTTCGCCGCAGAACCTGGCCATCGCCGCCGCTGCTGTGAACATGAGCGGGCAGGAATCCGTCCTGTTCCGAAAGGTCTTCGGCTGGAGCGTCGGGCTGCTGCTGGTGCTCTGCGTGATCGTCTTCCTGCAGTCCACTCCGGTTCTCGGCTGGATGATCCCCTAGCAGTTTCCTGCCTTCCCGGCCGTGTGGGAGCGGCTGCTGAAACGCTGCCGAAACGATGGCCAGGAAACGAAATAACTCCGAAACCCGGGCGCCGGAAACCCGAAACATGGTTCCCATAAGTTGATGCTGCATAAGCCGTCCAACCGTCTGCGCTGCTGGTACAGCGCAGCATCAACGAAACAGGTGCTCCGTGAAATCGATTGCGCTCCAACGAGCTTTGATCCCGTTTGCAGCTGCGGCCGTGGTGGCGACCATGTCCGGCTGCGGTTCCCAGATCAGCGAATCCGAAGCCGACACCGGAAGCAGCAGTGCCGCGTCCTGCGTGGACACCTCCGGTGACAGCGTCAAGATCGGGTTCCTGAACTCGCTGTCGGGAACCATGGCAATCTCCGAAAGCACCGTTTTCGATTCCCTGTCCCTGGCAGCCGAGGAAATCAACGCCGACGGCGGCGTCCTGGGCAAGCAGCTGGAAGTCATCAGTGAAGACGGCGCGTCCGAACCGACCAAGTTCGCTGAGCGGGCAGCCAAGCTGATCCAGCAGGACTGCACCGCAGCAGTGTTCGGTGGCTGGACCTCATCCTCCCGCAAAGCGATGCTCCCGGTGTTCGAATCCAACGACGCCCTGCTCTTCTACCCCGTGCAGTACGAGGGCCTGGAGTCCTCCGACAACATCTTCTACACCGGTGCCACGACCAACCAGCAGATCATCCCGGCCCTGGACTACCTGGCCGAGCAGGGCACCAAGACCTTGTTCCTGATCGGCAGCGACTACGTCTTCCCCCGCACCGCCAACAAGATCATCAACGCCTACGCCGAGGCCCACGGCATGGAGATCGTCGGGGAGGAATACACGCCGCTGGGTTCCACCGAATTCTCCACGATCGTCAACAAGGTCCGGGACTCGGGCGCTGACGCAGTCTTCAACACCCTCAATGGCGACTCCAACGTGGCCTTCTTCCGCCAGTACACCTCCGTGGGCCTGAGCGCCGGCACCATGCCCGTGGTCTCGGTGTCCATCGCCGAAGAAGAGGTTCCCGGCATCGGCTTGGAGAACGTCGAAGGCCAGCTCACTGCCTGGGATTACTACCAGACCCTCGACACGCCGGAAAACCAGGCCTTCGTTGCGGCGTTCAAGGAGAAGTACGGCCAGGACCGCGTGACCAGCGACCCGATGGAAGCGGCCTACACCTCCCTGTACCTCTGGAAGGCCATGGTCGAGAAGGCCGGATCCTTCGACGTGGACAAGGTCCAGGACGCGGCCGACGGCGTGAGTTTCGAAGCGCCCGAAGGCACCGTGACGGTCAACGGTGAAAACAACCACATCACCAAGACCCCCCGGATCGGCAAAATCACCTCCGACGGGCTCATCGAGACGGTCTGGGAAGCTCCCGAGGCCGTGGAACCGGACCCGTACCTGGACAGCTACGACTGGGCTGCCGGCCTCTCCTAAAGCCGGCAACAGGCCCGGCCCGTCGTCCGGGACGGGCCTGTTGCGCCAGCGGGACCGCAGCCGCGCGTCCCTACCCTGCATCACCGCTCATTCCCCGCGAAAGGTCCACCGGAATGGAACTGCTAATCGGACAGATGTTCGCCGGGCTCAGCCTCGGGTCGGTGCTTCTGCTCGCCGCCCTGGGCCTGTCCCTGACGTTCGGCCAAATGGGCGTCATCAACATGGCGCACGGCGAATTCATCATGGCGGGCGCCTACACCGCATTTGTGGTGCAGAAGGCCATCGCCGACGCCGGTGCCTCCCTGCTGGTCTCCCTTCCGGTGGCCTTCGTGGTGGGTGGAACGATGGGCCTGGTCCTGGAAGGGCTGCTGCTCAAACGGATGTACCACCGGCCGCTGGACACCTTGCTGGTGACCTTCGGCGTCGCACTGATCCTGCAGCAGGCAGCCCGTGACATCTTCGGCGCACCCAGCGTCGACGTCCGGGTTCCGGCCTGGCTGCAGGGCAACGTGGAACTGTTTGGAACGCCGATCCCGCTGACCCGCCTGTTCATCCTGGGGCTGGCGCTGGCCTGCCTGGCCGCACTGGCGCTGCTGCTCAAGGCAACTCCGCTCGGCCGCCGGATCCGCGCCGTCGTCGTCAACCGGGACCTTGCCGAATCCAGCGGCATCTCCTCCCGCCGCACCGACCAGCTGACGTTCTTCATCGGCTCCGGCCTGGCCGGCATCGCCGGCGTGGCAGTATCGCTGATCGGCTCCACCAGCCCCTACCTCGGCCCGAACTACATTGTGGACGCATTCCTGGTAGTCGTGGCCGGCGGCATCGGCCAGATCAAGGGAGCCGCAATCGCAGCCTTCACCCTTGGGGTCCTGCAGTCCGTGTTCGAGTTCTCCACCACTGCCAGCATCGGCAAGGTCCTGATCCTGGTGGCCGTGGTCATCTTCCTGCAGCTGCGGCCGCAGGGCATCTTCACCCTCAAGACGAGGAGCCTGGCATGAGTGCAGCTACCACCCGGATCACATCCTTCTTCTCTTCCCGGGCCGGGGTCCTCTCCGGTTTCGGCTTCGCGGCGGTCCTGCTGCTCGGCGTCGTGCCGGCCGTCCTGCCGGTGTTCAGCCTCTCCCTCTTCGGGAAGTTCATCTGTTTCGCCATTGTCGCCGTCGGCATTGGCCTTGCCTGGGGCCGCGGCGGGATGCTCACCCTGGGACAGGGCGTGTTCTTCGGGCTGGGCGCCTACATCATGGCCATGCACATGAAACTCGCTGATGCTGCGCTCTTCGGCGGCACCGGTGTCCCTGACTTCATGACCCTTTACGGGACCGGCTCCGTCCCCGGCTGGTGGGAGCCGTTCCGCAGTCCGCTGGTGACGCTCCTCGCGGTGGTCCTCGTCCCCGGCTTCGTGGCGACGGTCCTGGGCCTGGCGATCTTCAAGCGCCGGGTCAAGGGCGCCTACTTCGCCATCCTCAGCCAGGCCCTCGCGGCGGCGTTCGCGGTCTGGCTGATTGGCCAGCAGGCGACGACCGGCGGTTCCAATGGCCTCAGCGGCTTCCGTTCCTTCCTGGGCTTCGACCTCTCCGACCCCGCCAACAAGCGCATGCTCTACCTGCTCGCCGCGGTCGTCCTGCTGCTCTGCGTGGCCGTGGCCCGGCAGCTGATGCACAGCCGGTTCGGTGAACTGCTCATCGCCGTCCGGGACCAGGAAGAACGGGTCCGGTTCCTGGGATACGATCCGGCGACCATCAAGACCGTCATCTACGTCATCGCCGCTGTGATGGCGGGGATCGCAGGAGCGCTGTTCGTGCCGATCGTAGGCATCATTTCACCGGCAGACGTGGGAGTCGCGCCGTCGATCGCCTTCCTGATCGGAGTCGCGATCGGCGGACGGGCCACCCTGCTCGGGCCCGTGCTCGGCGCGCTGGGCGTCGCCATTGCGCAGTCCTCCCTGGCCTCCTCCTTCCCGTCCTTCTGGGTGTACTTCCAAGGACTGCTCTTTGTCCTGGTGGTCGGGTTCCTTCCCGGCGGGCTCGCATCGCTGCCGGCACTCTTCGGCCGGCTCCGCAAGAAGCGCGCAACCAGCGACGGCGGCACAGCCGCCGCGGCAAGTGCCTCACCGCCCACGGCTCCCACGCCGGCTACCCCTTTGGAGCTCCGCGCATGAAGACAGCACCAGCACCCCAGACGACCGCCCAGCCGCTGCTTCCCGAGGGCGAACCCCAGCCCGGGGGCCGGCGCAGCGGGCGGCCGCAGTACCTGGAAATCCGGGACCTGCGCGTCGTATTCGACGGTTTCACCGCCGTCGACGGCGTCAGCCTGGACGTAACGCAGGGCGACCTCCGCTTCCTGATCGGTCCCAACGGCGCAGGCAAAACGACGATCATCGACGCCATCACCGG
This sequence comes from Arthrobacter caoxuetaonis, assembly GCF_023921125.1. NCBI lineage: Bacteria > Bacillati > Actinomycetota > Actinomycetes > Micrococcales > Micrococcaceae > Arthrobacter > Arthrobacter caoxuetaonis. The sequence continues at coordinate 876,201 of NZ_CP099466.1, read as the reverse complement.
CCTGGTTCCCGCCACCGGATCCGTGAACCACACCGGAACAGAGATCCTTGGCCGCAAGGTCCACCAGATCGCCAAGCTCGGTGTTGGCCGTACCTTCCAGACCGCCAGCGTCTTCGAGAACCTTTCCGTGCTGCAGAACCTGGACATTGCCGCCGGATCCGGGCGCAAGCCGCTGCAGCTGCTGCGCCGCCGCCGCGGGGTGGAGCCCGCCATCGAAGAGGCGCTGGAAATCATCGGCATGGAGCACCTGGCCGGTACCCAGGCCGGCACTCTGGCCCACGGACAGAAGCAGTGGCTGGAGATCGGCATGCTGCTGGTCCAGAACTCGGACCTGCTCCTGCTGGACGAACCCATTGCCGGTATGAGCCAGGACGAGCGCGAGCAGACCGGTGAGCTGCTGCGCCGCATCGGCGCCAGCCGCATCACCCTGGTGATCGAGCATGACATGGACTTTGTCCGCGAGTACGCCACGTCGGTGACGGTGCTGGCCGGGGGCAGGGTTCTCAGCGAGGGCAGCGTTGCCGAGGTCCAGGCCGACCCGCGGGTACAGGAAGTCTATTTGGGCGCTTCGCCCGCGAAGGGACACTAATGCTGGAAGTCAAGGAGCTCAAAGCCGGGTACGGACGCACCGAAGTCCTGCACGGGGTCAGCCTCACCATCCCGGACGAATCCGTGGCAGCGGTCCTGGGCCACAACGGCGCGGGCAAGACCACCCTGGTGCGCGCCGTCGTCGGCATCATTAAACCGACAGCGGGATCCATCCTTTTCAACGGCGAGGACATTTCCCGGCTGCGCCCGCACCAGCGGGTGGCACGCGGGCTGGCGTACGTTCCGCAGGGCCAGCAGTCCTTCGGACCGCTGACCACGCTGGAGAACCTGCGGCTCGTGGCGGACGGGCGCAGGCGCGGTGCTGCCCTGCTCGACGAAGCGCTGGACATGTTCCCGGCCCTGAAGCCGCTGCTTTCCCGGCGGGCAGGACTGCTTTCGGGCGGCCAGCGCCAGCAGCTCGCCATTGCCCGGGCGCTGATCACCGAACCGTCACTGCTGATCCTGGACGAACCGACGGAGGGGATCCAGCCCAACGTCGTTGCCGAAATCGAGCAGACCATCATGAAACTGGCGGCCCGGCCCGGAATGCACGTCCTGCTGGTGGAACAGCACATCGGCTTTGCGCTGCAGGCAGCCCATGCCTATTCCGTGCTCGCCGCCGGACGGGTCAGTTCCTCCGGCGACGGCGGTACCGGAGCTGCCGAATCTGTCCGCTCGGCAATGCTGATCTAGCCGCTGCTAGTAACTGGCGGGAGCGGCGCCGTCCTCTCCGGAAGGAAGGTATTTCGCCGCAAGCGCTTCGGAGGCACGGGCGAGCAGGGCGACGTCGGCCCCGACCAGGATGAAGTCCACCCCGGCGTCGAGGTACCGGCGCGCGGTGGCCTCGGCGAAGGCGTTCACGCCGACCGGCACGCCCAGGTCCTTGGCCACGGCGATGCAGCGCTCGACGGCGGCAACCACCTCCGGATGCTCCTGCTGGCCGAGGTAGCCCATGGAGGCTGCAAGGTCCGAGGGGCCGATGAAGATCCCGTCCACGCCGTCGGTCCCGGCGATTTCAGCGACATTGGCAACGGCCTGCGCAGTCTCCACCTGGACCAGCAGCGTGATCGTTTCATCGGCGCGGCCCAGGTAGCCTTCCACCCGGTTCCAGCGCGCAGCACGGGCCAGGGCGCTGCCCACTCCCCGCACCCCGTGGGGCGGGTAGCGGACGGCGGCGACGGCGGCGGCGGCCTGGCCGGCGTCGTCCACCATCGGGATCAGCAGGTTCTGCGCGCCGAGGTCCAGGTACTGCTTGATGAGCACCGTGTCATTGGCCGGCAGCCGCACTACCGGCTGGATCGGGTACCCGGCCGCCACCTGCAGCTGGACACTGATCGATTCCAGGCTGTTGGTACTGTGCTCGCCGTCGATCAGCAGCCAGTCGAGCCCGGAACCGGCGCAGATCTCGGTCACCAGCGGATTGCCCGTGCAGGCCCACATGCCCACACGGGCACGGCCGGAGCCCAGTCCTTCCTTGAACGGGGCGGGGAGTCCTACTCGAAACGGCATGTCACCGCCCCCAGCTGTCCGTAATCGGCATGGACGGTATCTCCCTTGTGGACCCACATGGGCCGTGTGAAGGACCCGGCGAGGATGATCTCTCCGGCTTCAAGGGTGGTTCCATGGGCCGCGAGCTTATTGGCAAGCCAGTAGACACCCGCGGCGGGATGGTTCAGCACACCTGCGGCGACGCCGGTCTCCTCGATGGTCTGGTTCTTGTACAGCAGCGCAGCGACCCAGCGCAGGTCGACGTCGGTCACCTTGACGGGGCGTCCGCCCACCACCATCGCGCCCATGGCGGCGTTGTCGGAGATGGTATCCACGATCGTCCGGCCTTCCATCTCGATGCGGGAATCCAGGATCTCCAGGGCGGGAACCACATAGTCGGTGGCATCCAGCACGTCGAAGATGGAGCAGTTGGGTCCGGAGAGCGGCTTGCCCAGCACAAACGCCAGTTCCACCTCGATCCGCGGGTGCGTGTAGGCATCCCACTGCACGGTGCAGCCGTTTTCCAGGACCATGTTGTCGAAGATGACGCCGTAGTCGGGCTCGGTGATGCCGGTGGCTGCCTGCATCGCTTTTGAGGTCAGGCCGATTTTCCGGCCCACCAGCTTCCGCCCGCTCTCCTGCATGCGCTGGCTCCAGATGTTCTGGACGGCATAGGAGTCCTCTACGGTCATGTCCGGGTACCGCGTGGTCAGCCGCGGCACCGGCGTGCGGCTGGCGCCGGCAGCCACCAGTTCGTCGGCGATCTTCTCTATGGTTTCCTTCTCGAGCACGTAGCTGCACCACTTTCGGGGAAAACGCTGGCCCGCTCCTTGGCGGCTTCTTCAGGATTGTATATGATCCATGACACATTTCCTCCGAAAATGATGCCGGAAGTCCTGTCCAACTAGGCTGGAGCTATGTCCACTTCCCGCGTCCGCCGCCCGCGGCTCCTTCCCCTGGCCGCCGCATCGGCGACGGCGGCACTGCTGCTTTCACCATGGCCGGCAGCCCTCCTGATCCGGGCAGTCTTCTACCGCGGGGCGCAGCAGCTTGTGGCCCAAATGGCCCCGTACTCCCCGGAGGTCACCGAACACCGGGGACTGAAATACCAGAACGGCGGCACCCGGCGCCTGGACATCTACTTGCCTCCCGGCCAGACGGGACCGGTCCCCGTAGTGTTCTGGGTTCACGGCGGAGCCTGGATTTCCGGGTCCCGGCGGGACGTCGCCCCCTACCTGCGCATGCTGGCGGCCCGTGGCTTCGCCGCCGTCGGCGTCGACTACCAAGTCGCCCCCGGTGCCCGCTACCCCCAGGCGCTGAACCAGCTCGATGATGCGCTCTGCTTCCTGCAGGAGCACGCAGGCAAGTACGGACTGGATATGTCCCGAGTTGTTCTCGCGGGCGATTCCGCCGGCGCCCAGCTCGCCGCCCAGCTGGCGGCGGCAGTGTCTTCCCCCGGCTACGCCGCCGCCGCGGGCCTCTCCCCCACCCTGGCCCGCAGGCAGCTGCGCGGAGCGGTACTGCACTGCGGTGTCTACGATCTCGAGGCCATGTCTGAGTTGAGCGGAATCCTTGGGTGGGGCTTCCGCACCGCCCTCTGGGCATACACCGGCACCCGGAACTTCGCCCGGACGAAGGTTGCCGACCACATGTCCGTGCTGGCGCACGCGACGCCTGAATTTCCGCCGGTCTTCATCTGCGGCGGAAACGGCGACGGCCTCACCCTCACACAGTCCGTTCCCTTCGCGAACCGTCTGGAGTCCCTGGGCGTTCCGGTGACCCGGAAGTTCTGGTCCGACGATCTCTCCCCTGCCCTGCCGCACGAAGCCCAGTTCCAGTTTTCCCGGCCGGAAGCGCGTGCCGTGCTGGAAGATACCCAGGTGTTCCTGCATTCTGTGCTGGGGCAGGATGCAGTACTGCCCGGCATGTCCAGCGCACGCCCGGCGGCCGATCCCCTCCCCCGACCGTCCACGTAGCCAACCTTCCGTGAGGACCCATGCACCGTTTCCTGCTGCTCGCCCTGACCGTGCTGCTGGCGTTGGCGGTGCCTGCTGCGCCGGCTGCCGCCGTCGCACCGGATGACATCGTGGTGGATGACACCGCCGGAGTCCTCGACCTCAACACGCTCCTGCCCGCCCTCGAAGAGGTCAACTTCCGCTCCCCCACGACAGTGGCGATCTACACCTTCCGCAGTGAGCCGGGACGGGAGTTCGACGACGGCGACACGTTCATGAATGAGGAAACGCTCCGTTATGCCCGGGAAGAGCATCCGGAGTGGATCAGCGCCGACGGGCAGAAGTGGGCGGATGGTTTATTCATCTTCTCCCTGGACCCCGAGGGCCGGTGGATCGGAACGTACTTCGGCGAAGACCGGAAGGTGGACAGCGGAGTAGCCGAGGACATCCGGGAGGAAGCCGGTGAATACTTCGCCGACGCCCAGTGGACCGACGGCACTATTGCCGGCGTGGAGGAAGCTGCGAAGCTCATTAACCGGCCCTGGTACCTGAACCCTGCCCTATGGGTCCTGGCCGGAGGCGTCGTGTTCGTGGCAGCTGCCGTCTGGTATGCGGTCATCGCGACGCGGCGGAAGCGGCTTGCAGCCAACCGGAAACTGATCGCCGCAGCCGAGCGCTCCTACTCCAGCGTGAGCATGGACCTGGACGCTACCGAGGTCAACGCCCGGACCATCCCGGACAGTTCCACCTACGGGGCACGGGTACTGGAGGAATACCGCACGTTCATGGTGCGCTACAACACCGCCACTGAGCTGGGAAACCATGTCCGCACACTGTCGGAAAAAGACCTGCGCCGCCGCAGCAGCACCAAGCCGGTGGAGGAGTTTGCCGAACTTACCTCCGCCCTTGACGGCCTTGACGACGTCATTGCCGATACGAATACCCTGCTGAACATGGCCCCGGGATGGCAGGCTGCCTGGGACCGGCAGGCCGCACCGCTGCTGGAGGAACTCGACAAACTGGACGGCCTCTTCGAGGAGGACAAGACCGCAATGGACTCGACCACCGCCGCTGCGCTCCTCGCGTTCCGGACCCAGTGCCGCCGCCGGATCCAGACAACAGCGGCCGGACTGGCAGAGGAGTCCCTCACGCCCGAGCAGGCCCTGGACATCCTCCACGACGCCGGTACCGAACTGGCCGCTCTCCTGAAGAACCACTCCGAGACCGTGATCGCACAGGCAGCCGAGGACGACGCCGAGCGCGAGCTCATGCGGGAGGCGCTGGAGGAGTCCCGTGACCGCCCCCGCCGCTACCGGGACGGATACCGGCCCAGCATCCTGGATACGGCCTACCCGAACTACCTCTGGACCGTCAGCGCGTTCAGCTCCGGCGTTTCCTCCGGCAGCAGCAGCATCGAGTCGGCCCGGAGTGCTGCGTCCGGGTCCTCCAGCGGCTACGGCGCAAGCGGCGGCAGCTTCAGCGGATCCGGCGGTTCGTCCCGCTTCTAGGAGTTTCGTGGACACCCGGCGCCCGGGCTGGCTAGGGTGTTCCGCATGAGCGCATTGGATCCGGCCCCGAGCCGCCTGCTGTCCGGTTTTTCCGTGGAGATGACCGGCAAGGACATCCCGGCACTGCATGAGGCCCAGGATGTGCTGCCCCCGGGAACCCGGGTCAACGTCACGTTCCTCGGCAACGAGGATCTGCCCATGCGCCTGGCGGCGGCCGCTGCGGTGAAAGCAGCCGGACACGTCCCCGTTCCGCACATCTCCGCCCGCCGGCTCGGCTCCGCAGCCGAGCTGGAGAAGTTCCTGGGCGCCCTGGCTGAGGCGGGGACAGTGGAGAACGTGTTCGTGGTGGCCGGCGATCCTGCCGAGCCCATGGGTCCGTACGAGGATTCCCTGGCCGTCATCGCTTCGGGCCTTCCCGCAGCGTTCGGCGCCCGGCACGTCAGTGTCGCGGGATATCCGGAAGGCCACCCCGACATTGGAACTCCAACCCTGTGGTCCTCGCTCGAAGGCAAGCTCGCGTCGCTGGCTGACCAGGGGCTCGACGCCTCGATCATCACCCAGTTCGGCTTTGACACCGCGCCTGTCCTGGCCTGGCTGGAAGAACTGCGCGGCCGCGGGATCGAGGCCCCTGTCCGGATCGGTGTTCCGGGCCCGGCAGGCATCAAGCGGCTCCTGGGCTATGCCCGGCGGTTTGGTGTCGGCACCTCCGCCGGAATTGCCCAAAAATACGGGTTCTCCCTGGCCAACCTGCTGGGTACAGCCGGGCCGGACCGCTTCATCAATGACCTTGGTGCGGCGTATGATCCGGCACGCCACGGCGTGGTCCAGCTGCACTTCTATACCTTTGGCGGCCTGCGGGCCACCGCGGAATGGGTCCGGGACTTCCAGGGAGCCTAGCCCCGAAAGTCCCGGACACCGCCGGGGAACTAGTTGGCCGGCAGCAGCTCATCCATTGAAGGGATCTCCTCGACCAGTCCGCGGTCCAGGGAAATCTGCGCCACCTCCTCGACGGAAGCGCGGTTCACCTCGGTGCCGTACTTCGGCAGGGTCAGCTGTTCGATGACCTCCGGCTTCAGCGAGGTGTACGTGGGAAGGATCGCACGGATTTTGTCCGGGTTCTGCTCCGCGAACTCCTGCGAGGCCTTGATGGCACGGACGAACTTCTCGACAATCTCCGGGTTTTCCTGGGCGTACTGGTCCGAGGCGAAGTACACCGCCACAGTCAGGTCATCCACCGGTTCGGCGTAGTTGGAAAACACGGGCACGGCACCTTCGGCCTCGGCAATGGTGACGAAGGGCTCGACGGCGGCAATCGCGTCCACGGTTCCGGCCGCGAGCTGGCCGGCGAGCTCCGGGAAGGGAATCTCGACGAACTCGATGCTCTCGTAGTCCCCGCCGGCTTCCTTCACGGCTTCCGAGATGGTCGAATCTGAAATATTGTTCAGCGTGTTCACGCCGATTTTCTTGCCTGCCAGATCCGCTGTGGTCTTGATTCCGCTCTCCGGCATGGTCATGACGGCTGCGAAGTCCTCCTCCGTATTTCCAGTGGAGGACGGCCCCGCCGCGACCATGTGCACAGGCAGTCCCTTCGAGCGCCCGACGATCATGGACGTGATGTTGGAAAAGCCAAAGTCCATCTGTCCGGACGTCACGGCGGGAACAATGGCTGCTCCGCCCTGTGCCAGGGTCAGGGTGACATCCAGGCCCTCGTCTTCGAAGAGCCCTTCCTCCACACCGAGGTAGATCGGTGCCACGTCGACGATGGGGATGACACCCACCTCGATGGCGGTGGTCCCTTCCGCCGCGGCTCCGGAGGCTTCCGTCTCCTCGGAATCTGAGAGCGAACCGGATCCGCACGCCGTCAGGCCGAGCAGCGCCGTCATTGCCGCTGCTGCGAGCAGTTTTTTCATGTGATCTCCTCGATAAGGCGCGGACTTTCGCGCCGCAGGATGTGACACAGCACACATTATCTATCCGGATAGGCATTGACCAGCATGCGGGCAGTGGGGTCTCGACATACCTATACGCATAGATATAGGGTCGGCGCACCGGAGCAGTCCGGATCCCGTCCCACAGAAACAGAGGTTCACCGTGGCACCTAAGAATCTGCAGGAAGTCCTGGATGCGTCCCAGGGAGTCGTCGACCACCTGCGCAACTCGCAGATCGGCGCATATATCTACCCCGTCGTCGCGCCCGAATTCACGAACTGGCGCAGCGAACAGCGCGCCTGGCGCGAGACCGCCGTCCTGTTCGACCAGTCGCACCATATGGACAACGTCTTCCTCAAGGGTCCTGACGCACTCAAGCTGATTTCCGACACGGCCATCAACAGCGTGGCAAACTTTCCGGTCAACAAGGCCAAGCAGTATGTCCCGACGACGCCCTCGGGCCATGTGATCGGCGACGGCATCCTGTTCCACCAGGACGAGGACGAATACGTCTACGTCGGCCGGGCGCCGGCCGCCAACTGGCTGCTCTTCAACGCCGAAACCGGCGGCTATGACCTGGACATCGAGGTGGACCGGCGTTCGCCGTCGCGCCCCATGGGCCGGCCGGTCTCCCGGCGCTACTGGAGGTTCCAGATCCAGGGTCCCAACGCGTGGTCCATCATCGAGAAGGTCAACGGCGGCTCCCTGGAACAGCTGAAGTTCTTCAACATGGACACCATGAACATTGCCGGCGAGCAGGTGCGCACCCTCCGGCACGGCATGGCCGGCGCTCCCGGGCTTGAAATCTGGGGCGACTACGCCTCCTACGACAAGGTCCGGGATGCGCTGATGGAAGCCGGCGCCGAATTCGGCATGGCCGCGGTGGGTGCCCGGGCGTACCCCTCCAACACCCTCGAATCCGGGTGGATCCCCTCTCCCCTGCCTGCCATCTACACCGATGAACGGCTGCGTCCGTACCGCGAATGGCTGGGTGCGGACAGCTACGAGGCGACCAACGCCGTCGCCGGCAGTTTTGTCTCGGAGAACATCGAGGACTACTACCTCACTCCCTGGGAGCTGGGCTACGGATCCTTCGTGAAGTTCGACCACGATTTCATTGGCCGCGAGGCACTTGAAGCCATGGACCCGGCCGCCCAGCGCCGCAAGGTCACGCTGGCTTGGAACGCCGAAGACCTGGGCCGGATCTTCACCTCACAGCTGGACACGGAGCAGACGCCGTACAAGTCCTTCGACCTGCCGCTGGCCAACTATGGTTCCTCGAACTACGACTCGGTGATTGACGCCGACGGCAACGTGGTGGGCGTTTCAATGTTCACCGGTTACTCCGCCAATGAGCGCCGCGGCCTCTCCCTGGCAACGGTGAACCCGGATGTTCCGGAGGGCAGCGAACTGCGCGTGGTCTGGGGCGAGCCCGACGGCGGCACCGCCAAGACCACGGTGGAACCGCACCGGCAGCTGGACGTGCGCGCCGTCGTGTCTCCGATTCCCTACTCGGAGACGGTGCGGAAGGACTACAAGGGCGGCTGGCGGACCGGCTACACCGGTTCCTAACCGTTCGCCCTGTGCCCGGCCGCTATGCGCTGCGGACGATGATGATGTCCAGCGTGCGCGGTCCGTGCACGCCTTCCACGCGTTCGAGTTCAATGTCGCTGGTGGCACTCGGACCGCTGATCCAGGTCAGCGGCCGGGTGCCGTCCAGCCGGCGCAGCGCTTCCGGGAGGATCATCGTGATGTCCGCCGCATTGACCACGCAGACATGGTGGTCGGGGATCAGCGAGATGGCGCGCCTGCCCTGCCCCTCGCTGCCGTCCAGGATGATCGTGCCGGTTTCCGCGACAGCCACGGCGCTTCCGGTAACGACGGCGGCGGTGGCGTCCAGCTCGGAGACGCTCAGCGGTGCCTGCCTGGAATCAGTCCGGCGGCGGCCGGGTGCAGCGCTGTCGGCTGCAGCCAGCCACGCCTCGTTGATGCCGGCCGGCACCACGTAGCTGCCGGCGTCGCTGAGCAGTTCGGCGATGCGGGAAGCCACGCCTGTTTCGGGAAGGACGGTGACCCCTGCCTTGTAGTCTTCGAGGCGGTCCACCAGCAGGGAAATGCGTTCCTCCTCCGGGGCATCCACGGCCGTGCGGTAGTTCCGCGGCACCTCGGGGGCCGAGGGTCCGTCACTGAGGGCACTGCGCAGCCGTTCCAGGATCTCTTCGCGTGCGCTCATGCCTGCTTCTCCCCCTGTGCTGCGTCCGCTGACGGAGCTTCGTGTTCTTTCGCCCACCAGTCACGGAAGGACTGCGACGGCGGTGCAGGGATGTCCCTGCTTTGGGTCCAGCCGGCGGCGATGCCGGGCAGTTTGGTGATTTTGTGCTTCCTGCCGGCGGCCAGTTTGCCCAGCGGCAGGCCCTTTTCCAGCAGGCCCAGGTTCCGCCCGCGGGAAAACGCCCAGGAGGCGCCCTTCATGAGCAGGTCCATCTGGGTGGGGAGCTTTGTGGTTCCCCGCTTGCTCTCCACATCCACTGAGCGCAGGTGAACCAGGATCTCCGGAATGTTGATCTTCACCGGGCAGGCGTCGTAACAGGCGCCGCACAGCGACGAAGCATAAGGCAGCGAGTTGTTTTCCTCGGACTTAATGCCGGTCATCAGCGGCGAGAGGATGGCACCGATCGGACCCGGGTAGGTGGAACCGTACGCGTGGCCGCCGGTGCGCTCATATACCGGGCAGACGTTCATGCAGGCACTGCAGCGGATGCAGTGCAGTGCCGAGCGTCCCATCTCATCCGCCAGCGCAGCACTGCGCCCGTTGTCCACCAGGACCAGGTGCACGTTCTGCGGTCCGTCGCCCTCGGTGACGCCGGTCCAGAGTGAGGTATAGGGATTCATCCGCTCGCCGGTGGAGGACCGCGGCAGCAGCTGCATAAAGACTTCCAGGTCCTGCCACGTCGGAAGCAGCTTCTCCACGCCCATTACGGTGATCAGCGTTTCCGGCAGCGTCAGGCACATGCGCCCGTTGCCTTCGGATTCGACGACGGCGAGCGTCCCGGCGTCGGCAATGGCGAAGTTGGCGCCGGAAACTGCCACCTTGGCGGAGAGGAACTTCCGGCGCAGGTGGGACCGCGCCGCCTCAGCCAGCTTGGCCGGCTCGTTGGTGAGCTCCGGGTCGACTCCGGGCATTTCGCGCAGGAAGATGTCCCGCACCTGGGTGCGGTTCTTGTGGATGGCCGGGACCAGGATGTGGCTGGGCTTGTCATGGTCGAGCTGGACAATTAGTTCCGCGAGGTCGGTCTCGTACGCGGCGATGCCCTGCTCTTCGAGGTATTCGTTCAGGCCGATTTCCTGCGTGGCCATGGACTTGACCTTCACGACCTCGTCCACGCCCTCGGCACGGATCAGGTCGCGGACAATCCGGTTGGCTTCGGCGGCGTCGCGTGCCCAGTGGATCACGCCGCCGCGTGCCGTGAAGTTGGCTTCGAACTGCTCCAGCAGTTCGGGCAGCCGGGCCATCACCGTCTCCTTGACGGCGCTGCCGGCGCTGCGCAGTTCCTCCCAGTCCGGCAGTTCCCCCACAACCCGCAGCCGCTTGTCCCGGATGGTGTGGGTGGCGTGGCCCAGATTGGCGCGGAGCTGTTCGTTGGCCAGTTCCCTCCGGGCCGCCGAGGGGAAGGATTCGACGGCGTTCAGGTTCCCCCGGCCGTAGGCGGGAAGCGTGGGCATGCCCAGGTAGGTGCTCATCGTGCAGCCTTTCCGCTGACCAGGACGTCGCCGGTGACGGATATCGGATTCTCCCGGGTACTGGCCAGGATTTCGGCGAAGTGCAGCGTGGTCACATCGCTGCCTTCGCGGGAAAGCCCGCCGCCGATGTGCAGCAGGCAGGACGCGTCGCCGCCGGAACAGAGCGAGGCGCCGGTGGCCTTGATGTTGGCGGCCTTGTCCGCGAGCATCGCCGAGGAGACATCGGCATTCTTCAGCGAGAACGTTCCGCCGAAACCGCAGCACTGGTCAGCCTGGGGAAGCTCCGCCACCTCGATTCCGCCGACGCTGGAGAGCAGGTTCAGCTGGCGGTCGCCCAGGCGCAGCAGTCGCATGCCGTGGCAGCTGGGGTGGTAGGTGACGGTGTGCGGGAACCAGGAGCCTAGCTGCTCGGCCGCGTTGGTGACGCCCAGGACGTCGGTCAGCAGCTCGGAGAGTTCGTAGGTCTTGGCTCCAACGGCCTCGGCCCGGGCCTCAAGTTCCTTGTCCCCGGCCGAACGGGCGACCATCGGATGCTGGTGCTTCACGGATCCGACGCAGGAGCCTGAAGGCGCGACGGCGACGTCGTAGTTCGCGGGGTCGAAGGCCGCCACATGGTTGCGGACCACGGGCACGGCCTCGGGCAGGTAGCCGGAGTTGACGTGCATCTGGCCGCAGCAGGCCTGACCCGCAGGGAACACGACCTCGTGGCCCAACCGCTCAAGGATGGCGACGGTGGCCCGTGCTGTCCGCGGATACATGGCATCGACGATGCAGGTGGCGAATAGTGCGATTCTCATGGCTGCCTCTCGACGGGAAAACCCCGGGGTCATGTGGTCTGACCATAGTAGATCACGTTGTCCCCGACACATCCAGAGACCCTACCCCCAACCGGTGACTGCGATCACAGGTAGGCCGGCAAAATGGGGTAAGCTTCCTTGGTCTGACCATAGTGGTCTGACCACCCCGTCCCCATTCGTCCAGCCCGGAGGTCCCCCGTGGATCACTTCACCGCCACCACCGATCCGGTATTCGGCAGCGTTGCCGTTTCCGCCATCGTGGCGCTCATCCCCCTGCTCACCTTCTTCGTCCTTCTGGCGTTTCTGAAAGTCAAGGCGCACTTTGCCGGCGGCATCTCGCTGCTCGTGGCCATCGCCGTCGCGATTTGGGCGTTCAAGATGCCTGCCGGACTGGCGCTGCTCTCCGCGACGCAGGGCGCCGTCTTCGGCGCGTTCCCGGTGGTCTGGATCGTCATCATGGCCATCTGGCTGTACCAGATCACTGTGGTCAGCGGACGGTTTGAGGACCTGCGCAGGGTTTTTGACGCGATCGGCGGCGGCGACGTCCGTATCCAGGCGATCCTGGTGGCGTTCTGCTTCGGTGGACTCCTTGAGGCCCTGGCCGGCTTCGGCGCCCCGGTGGCCATCACCGCAACCATGCTCGTGGCGCTCGGCCTGAAGCCGATGAAGGCAGCGGCAGCTGTCCTGGTGGCCAACACCGCTCCGGTTGCCTTCGGCGCCATGGCCATCCCGATCACCACGGCAGCCAACCTCACCGGACTCGATGCGGACCACCTGGGCGCCGTCGTCGGCCGCCAGGCTCCGCTGCTGGCTGTCATTGTCCCGCTGATCCTCATCTTCATCCTGGACGGCTTCCGCGGCATCAAGGAAACCTGGCCGGCTGCCCTCGTCACCGGCGTCGCCTTCGCCGGCGCGCAGGTGCTGTGCTCCACGTTCTTCTCCTACGAACTCACCGACATCGTGGCCGCGCTTGCCGGCCTGGGTGCCGCCGTCGTCTTCCTGCGTTTCTGGCAGCCGCGCGGCATCGAAGGTGCGCGTGTTCGCATGGGTCTTTCGGAAATGGCCGTCGCCGGCAACCGGAAGCCCGGCTCGGCCGGCGGTTCCGTCGCCGTCCGCGACGAAAACTCGCTGACCGCATCCCGCACCTGGCTGGCACTGTTCCCGTACTTCCTGGTGATCATCATCTTCGGCATCGCCAAGCTGTGGAAGATCGGTGTGGACATCCCCGCCTTCCTTGCCTCCACGGACATCAAGGTCCCGTGGCCGATCCTGCACGAACGGCTGGTAGATGCAGCCGGTGAACCCGTGTCCTCGACCATCTACACGTTCAACTGGCTGTCCACCCCGGGCACACTGCTGCTCATCACGGGCCTGATCGTCTCCTTCGTCTACTCCAAGTACGACGACGGCGGCCGCTACCGGATGACCGTAGGCAACGGCATAGCGGAAATCGGCCGGACCGTCTGGAACATGCGCTGGGCCGGACTGACCATCCTTTCGGTCCTGTCCCTGGCCTACGTCATGAACTTCTCCGGGCAGACCGTCTCAATCGGCACCTGGCTGGCCGGCACCGGCGCATTCTTCGCTTTCCTCTCCCCCGTGCTGGGCTGGGTGGGCACCGCCGTAACGGGTTCGGACACCTCCGCCAACGCACTCTTCGCCCGGCTGCAGCAGACCGCCGGCCTCGAAGCCGGCATCGATCCGAACCTCCTGGTGGCTGCCAACACCACCGGCGGCGTCGTCGGCAAGCTGATCAGCCCGCAGAACCTGGCGATCGCCGTGACCGCCGTGAAGCTGGACGGCCAGGAATCGGTGCTCCTGCGCAAGGTGGTCGGCTGGAGCGTTGCACTGCTGCTGGTGCTGTGCACCGTGGTCTTCCTGCAGTCCACGCCGGTGCTCGGCTGGATGCTGCCGTAGGAACCGGTCCTGCTTAAATGCGCTGGGAGGCGTGCCGTTGCAGGCACGCCTCCCAGCGCGTTAAAGGGGGCCAAAAACCGCCCGCCGCGCCCTTCGCGCAGGCACCCTTGTCCGGGCCCATGGGCATGCAAGGATATTGACGTGACTGTTACGGATTCCAGCCCCCTGCCGCCCCGCCGCAGCTACGACCTGCTGCTGGAGAACATCGAAGCGGATCTGCGCTCGGGTGCCATCAAGCTCGGCGACCAGCTTCCCGGGGAACGCACCCTCGCAGAGACCTACGGCATTTCCCGGGCCTCCGTTCGGGAAGGCATCCGGATCCTGGACGCCATGGGCGTGCTGCGCAGCTCCTCCGGGTCCGGCCCGAAGTCAGGCGCCATCATCGTTTCCGAGCCCTCCGCCGGGCTTTCCTCCGCACTGCGCCTGCACATGGCCAGCAGCCGGCTTTCGGTCGCGGACATTGTGGAGACCCGGGTGCTGCTGGAGACCTGGGCCGCCCAGGCCGCCGCCACTTCCCCGGATACTCCGGAAAAACAGGAAGCACTGGAACGGGCCGGGTCCCTGCTGGAGGCCATGGACCGCCCGGACCTGGACCGGGACACCTTCCACACCCTGGACGCCCGGTTCCATGTTGAGCTCAGCTCGCTGGCCGGCAACTCAGTCATCGAGACCATGATGGACTCGCTGAGCGGCGCCATCCGCGGCTATGTCAAAGAAGCGATGGACAACTTCGACGACTGGCCGCGCATCCTCACAGCCCTGCGGCAACAGCACCACGGTATATTCGACGCCGTCGCCGGCCGGAACGGTGCGCTGGCCGCTGACAGGCTGCGTGAGCACATCACGTGGTTCTACGCCCAAATCCCGGCGGCGGAGGGCCAGGCCCGGAACCCCGGGTAACCTGGAGACGGCCTTCGCGGTCCTAGGGGGACCCTCCCCGAAAACCGGGGGAAAACCCCATGGCTACGCACGTTTCGACGTAGCAAGCTGGAGCCATGACCAACACCTATCTCCCAGAACCCGGCGCCGCAGCTCAGCCGCTGGCAACTGCTGCGGACCCGGCGTCTATCCGCCGCCCGGCGTTTTTCCGCAGCACCACCTGGCGCGCGTTTGGCTATCACGCCATTACCCTCCTGCTGGCTCCCCTGGCGCTGGCCTACGCGGTGAGCACCGTGGTGCTGGGGTCCACCCTGCTTGTCACGGTCGTAGGGCTGATCGTCACTGCGGCGATGGTCGTCGCAGCGCGGTACTGGGGAACGGTCAACCGGTCCCTCACCTCAGCCCTGCTGCACCGGAACATCGAAGCCCCGCCGCCGTTCACTCCCCGTCCGGGGTTCTTCGGCTATCTGCGGTCGGGCCTTGCTGACACCGCCGGATGGAGGGCGGTGGCGCACATGGCCGTCAGCTTCGTGACCGCCACCACCGCAGCAATACTCAGCATCACCTTCCTCGTCACAGGGCTGGGCTGCATGACCCACTGGTACTGGTCGCAGTGGCTTCCACCCATGCAGGCCTCGGACGGTACCTGGCACCGCGGCACCATGATCGCCCCCGACGTGTTCCTGGATGGATTCTGGTGGCAGGCTGCCTACGCAGCGGTCGGCGTCCTCATGACCTTCGTCCTCTGGCCCGCTGTCAACAACGGTTCCGCCCGGCTGCAGGCAGCCCTCTCAGCTGCCCTGCTTGGCCCCACGGCAGCCCAGCGCCGGGTGCAGGACCTGGAGGCCAGCCGAAGCAGCTCAGTCAACACCGCCGATGCGCGGCTGGCCCAGATTGAGCGCGACCTCCATGACGGTACCCAGGCGCAGCTGGTGGCGATCGCCATGAAACTCGGAGATGCCAAGGAACGCCTCGCCTCCGCTGAAGCCGCCGCCGACCTGCAGCATCTGCTGGACAGCGCCCACGGTACGGCCAAGGACGCCCTCGCGGACCTGCGCGGAATCGCCCGCGGCATCCGGCCGGCGGTCCTGAGCGACGGACTCGATGCAGCACTGGAATCCCTGGCTGCCACAGCACCCGTCCCCGTGGAACTGACCTACCGGCTGACGGTCCGTCCGTCCCCGGCAGTTGAAGCGATCGCCTACTACTGTGCCGCGGAACTGGTGACCAACGCCGTGAAGCATTCGCGCGGGACACAGCTGCGCATCTGCGTGGCCGGCGAGGATAGCCACCTCCTCCTTGAGGTCGTGGATGACGGAGTGGGCGGCGCCAACCCCGAAGCAGGCACCGGACTGGCCGGGCTCGCAGAACGGGTACGGACCGTCGACGGCGCCCTGGCCGTCTCTTCGCCGCTGGGCGGGCCCACCACCGTCACGGTCCGGCTTCCACTCTCGTGACGGCTCCCCCGGCAACGTCCCCCGGGACGGTTCCCGAGCACGGAACCATGGTGCAAGCTTCAGGAATGAAGATTGCGATAGCCGAGGATTCGGCGCTGCTGCGCGAAGGCCTGGTGGAACTGCTCAGCGGGCGGGGTCATCAGGTTCTCGCCGCTGCCGGCAACGCGGAGGATTTGTTCGCTGCACTGGAAACCGTGGAGCCCGACGTCGTGATCCTGGACAACCGCATGCCGCCCACCCACACCAGCGAAGGGATCCGCGCTGCGCTGCTGCTCCGCCAAACCCGCCCGGAAATCGGCGTCCTGCTGCTTTCCCAGTACGTGGAGACGCGCTATGCCACGCAGCTTTTCGCCGGCCAGCCCAGCGGCACCGGTTACCTGCTGAAGGACCGGGTGGCCGACGTCGGCGCTTTCCTCCAGGCCCTGGAACGCATCCGTGCCGGCGAAACCGTGCTGGATCCCGAGGTGGTCCGGGCGCTGATGGGGGCCGGGAAACCCGCCGGACTCGCTTCGCTGACGCCCCGGGAACAGGAAGTGCTGGAGCTGATGGCCCAGGGACGGACAAATGCCGGCATCTGTGCTGAACTGTTCCTCTCCGCCGGAGCGGTGGAGAAGCACATCACTTCGATTTTCGGCAAGCTGGACCTGCTTCCCGCAGCTGCGGACCACCGGCGGGTCCTGGCCGTGCTGCACTATCTCGAGGCCGCACCGCCCGGTGTGGCCTGACCATTTCGCCGAAGGCGTCCCGCGGGCCTAGATTTGATCCGGGAACACCTTCGTATCCCGCCGATGTCATGGATCAGGATCGTATGTCAGCCACAGCAGAGTCAGCCGCCACCGCAATCAGTGCCCTTGGTACCGCCGGTATCAGCACACGGGAAATCGACCGCCGGAAAATGGCGCACGATGCCTCGCACTACCTGCTCATTCCGCAGGCCGTTGCCACGCCGTCGACCACCGCCGAAGTGGCCCAGTTGATGCGCCGCAGCCGCGAACTGGGCATCCCGGCGACCTTCCGGTCCGGCGGCACCTCGCTCTCCGGCCAGGGGGTCAGCGACAGCCTCCTGATTGACACGCGGCACCATTTCCGGGACATCGAAGTGCTCGACGGCGGTGCACGCGTCCGCGTGGCACCCGGTGCTACGGTGCGGGCCGTCAACTCCCGCCTGGCTGCACACGGCCGCAAGCTGGGACCGGACCCCGCCAGCGAGATCGCCTGCACCATCGGCGGCGTGGTGGCCAACAACTCTTCCGGCATGGCCTGCGGCACCGAGTTCAACACCTACCGGACCCTGGAATCGATGGTCCTGGTCCTGGCCAGCGGCACCGTGCTGGACACCGGGGCTCCGGACGCTGAAGAGAAGCTCCGCACCCTGGAACCGGAACTTTTCGAGGGCCTGCTGCGGCTGCGCGGACGCATCGTGGCGAACCCGGATTCCGTCGCGACCATCACCCGGCTGTTCTCGATGAAGAACACCATGGGCTACGGCCTGAACTCCTTCCTGGACTATGAGAACCCCGCGGACATCCTCGCGCACCTCATGATCGGCAGCGAAGGCACCCTGGGCTTCGTCGCCCAGGCGACGTTCCGGACCATTCCGGCGCTGCCGAAGGTCGCCACGGGCCTGATGTTCTTCGAATCGCTCGACGCCGCTGCCACCGCCCTGCCCGAACTCACCGCCACCGGGCTGGCCACGGTGGAACTGATGGACGCCACGTCCCTTCGTGTCGCCCAGCTCGCGGCCGACGCGCCGGCCGAGCTGCGGGGCCTGGCTGTCCAGGACCATGCCGCGCTGCTGGTGGAGCATCAGGCCGCCAGTGTCGAAGAGCTCGAAGCCAAGCGTGAGGCATCGCGTCCGCTCTTCGAGTCGCTGCGCCTGGCCGCACCGTTCGCCATGACCACCAACGCCCGTGACCGGGCGGGGATGTGGCACCTGCGCAAGGGCCTTTACACGACTGTTGCCGGGGCCCGGCCGTCCGGAACCAACGCCCTGCTGGAAGACATCGTTGTTCCCGTGCCGTCGCTGGCGCGGACGTGCGCCGAGCTGCACGTCCTCTTCTCGGACCACCATTACAAGGATTCGGTCATCTTTGGGCACGCCAAGGACGGCAACATCCACTTCATGCTGAACGAGAACTTCAGCGACCCGGCGGAGCTGGCCCGTTACGAGGCGTTCACCGAGGAAATGGTGGACCTGGTGCTGGGCGAAGGCGGCTCGCTGAAAGCCGAACACGGTACCGGCCGGATCATGGCACCCTACGTCCGCCGGCAGTACGGCGACGAACTTTACGAGATCATGTGCGAGGTTAAACGGCTTATCGACCCGCCCAACCTGCTCAACCCCGGAGTCCTGATCAACGAGGATCCGCGCTCCTATGTGGAGAACCTGAAGATCGCCCCCACGGTTGAGCCCGAAGTGGACCGCTGCGTCGAGTGCGGGTACTGCGAGCCGGTGTGCCCCAGTAAGGACCTGACCACCACGCCACGCCAGCGGATCGTGCTGCGCCGCGAGATCGCCGACGCCGAGGCCCGCGGAGACTCCGTCCTGGCGGCGACCCTGCGTGCGGACTACGACTACGACGCCGTGCAGACCTGCGCGGTGGACGGCATGTGCGGCACGGCCTGCCCGGTGCTTATCAATACCGGTGACCTGGTCCGCCGGCTGCGCGCGGAAAACACCAACCCCGTGGCCGACGCCGGCTGGAAGGCTGCCGCCGGGCGCTGGGGCGCCATGACGTCAGTGGGCGGAAAGGCCCTGACGTTCGCCAAGGCCGTCCCCTCGCCGCTGCCCAAGCTGGCCACCGCCGTCGGCCGTGCGCTCCTCGGAGCGGACAACATCCAGTCCTACGAAACAGTCCTGCCCGCCGGCGGAACCCGCCGCACCCCGCGTGAAGACCCGGATGCAGTAGCCGTCTTCTTCCCAGCCTGCATCGGTACGATGTTCGGCCCGGCTTCCGGCGGGGAAGGCTCTGCCCCGGCGTTCCTGGAACTGTGTGACCGTGCCGGCGTCGGGGTCCGCATTCCCAAGGGCATCGAGAACCTCTGCTGCGGAACGCCCTGGAAGTCCAAGGGCTTCACATCCGGCTATGAGGTGATGACGGAAAAGGTCCTTGCGAACCTGTGGGTTGCCACCGGCGGCGGAGAACTGCCGGTGGTGTGCGACGCCGCCTCCTGCACGGAGGGCCTGGACACCATGAAGCGGCTCGCCGGTGAAAGCCCCGTCTACCCCGGCCTGCGGTTTGTGGATTCCGTGGACTTTGTCCGGGACACCGTCCTGCCGCGGCTGGAAGTGACCCGGAAACTCGGCTCACTGGCGCTGCACCCCACCTGCTCCTCCACCCAGCTCGGTGCCAATGACGCACTGACGCAGATTGCCGGGGCCATCAGTTCCGAGGTGTTCGTTCCGCCGAGCTGGGGCTGCTGCGCCTTTGCCGGTGACCGCGGCCTGCTGCACCCCGAGCTGACCGCCTCCGCCACACAAAAGCAGGCTGCGGAAATCAACTCGCGGACCTTCGACGGCTATGCCTCGGTGAACCGCACGTGCGAGATCGGCATGAGCAAGGCGACGGGCCAGACATACCGCCACATCCTGGAGTACCTGGCGGAAGCGACGCGCTGACCGGCAGCCTGCCGAACCGGCCCTCAATCAACCCAAAGGGGCAGCACGGGCTGGGGCCAGCCCGTGCTGCCCGAGTCTTGAGCCGGTATCTGGAGCCTAGACCGACGCTGCCTTCCGCCATCCGCCGTCCTTGTATTCCTTACGAACCACTTCGGAGTAGGGCACCGGGCTGACGTCCACTCCCACCTGGTACTGGCGGTGAGGCTCGACGGAGGATTTTCCGGTGCCACCATCGGGTTCGCCCCAAACCACTTTCAGCCGGGATCCGATCTCCACATCAGGATTGATGATCGCCAGCGAAAGGGGCCGTTTTTCGTTCCAGCTGTAGCCGGTAAACATCGAGACACCCACTATTTCGCCCGATTCATCCATCACGGAGTCGAAGTTCGAGGCCCCGTAGTTCGCATTGGGCAGGTCGAAGAACTTGTAGGGCAGCTCATCCTTTTGATACATGGATGCATGGATCGTCGCCACGTCATCGCCGTCCCAGGCCAGGGTGACCTTCTTCCGCTGCGCCTGTGGGTCCATTGACTCCAGGGCTTCCCGTCCGATGAAGTCATGGTCGTATTTTATGAATGACCCGTACCCCAGTTCCCAGGGAGTGGTGTAATAACCCTCAATGGAATCCGGCACATAGGAGCCGGCGATCGCGGAATTCGCCTCATAGCTGCCGGCGCCGAGCCACTGACGGTAGTCAGCCAGTTTTTCGCCGCTGTAGATGCCGGGCAAAGGGGAAGGGATCCACCCCGATTCCAGGGTGTTGCACGAGTATGCCCGGGACCCGGCCGCTTCCAGCCCGAACTCTGCGCCTGCCTCCAGGATGGCTTCCCGGATCCGGTCGTAGTCCCCATACGGTCCCCAAAGCTCCAGGCCGGGCGCCCCGGCCATTCCGTGGCGCAGAGTCCGCACCCGGGTTCCGCCCACGAACATGTAGGACATGTTGAAGAATTTGAGCTGCTCCAGCGGGCCACCGTTGACCTTCTCGATGACGTCCCATGCACGCGGTCCCTGAATCTGCAGACGCCAGTATTCGCGGGTCACCGCCTTGCCCATGGGCCGTGACGGTGAGCGTCGGTCAGTTTTCAGTTCGACGTCGTAACCACCCTTTTCAGCGTTGTACAGCAGCCAGTTTGCTGCCGGAGAACGGCCGACATACACGAATTCCTGCTCGGCTTCCCTGAAGAGAATTCCATCGCCGATAACGTGCCCGTACGGTGTGACCGGAACGTATTGCTTTGCCTTGTTCACCGGGAAGTTGGCTGTCGAGTTGATCGCTGTGTCAGATATCAGCTGATGTGCGCCCGGGCCGGAGATGAACAGGTTATCCATGTGATGGGACTGGTCGAACAGAACTGCCGATTCGCGCCAGGCCCTGACCTCATTGCGCCAGTTGGTGAATTCGGCTGCCACAACCGGATAGACGTAGGCCCCGACCTGCACGTTTCGCAGGTGGTCCACTACATTTCCGGACGCGTCCAGTACCTCCTGCAGGGAAGTGTGGGTCATCTTGGGTGTCCTTTCGTTGTAAGTGTTTTAGAAGACGATCGTCACGTTGCCGTCGCGTATGACCCGGTCTTCACAATGTGCTTCCACCGCAGTTGAGAGCACCCGGCGCTCGACGTCGGCTCCGCGGCGCTGCAGGTCAGTGACGGACTCGCGGTGGCTGACGTTGATGACGTCCTGGGTGATGATCGGCCCTTCATCCAAGTCCTTCGTCACGTAGTGGGCAGTTGCGCCGATGAGTTTCACTCCCCGCTCCTTGGCTTTGCGGTAGGGACCTGCACCGATGAAGGCCGGAAGGAAGGAATGGTGGATGTTAATGATGGGAACACCGGCCTGCTCAATAAAATCCTCGGTAATGATCTGCATGTAGCGCGCCAGGACAATCAGGTCCACGTTTCCCTGCACGAGTTCCAGCTCCCGTGCTTCTGCTTCCGTCCGCCTGGATCTGTCAGCCGGAATGTAGAAGTAGGGAATGCCAAACGCCCGCACGTCTTCGCTTAGGTCAGGGTGGTTTGAGACCACCATTGTGATGTTGACCGGAAGCTCGCCGCGGCGCTGGCGCCACAGCAGATCCAACAGGCAGTGGTCCGACTTGGAAACGAACACTGCCACCCGTTTCTGCTTCCTGGCCTCGATTAGCTCCCATTCCAGGCCGAAGTTGGCAAGACGCGTACCGAGCGCTCCGCGAAGGTCCTCGATGACCGCGGAGAGGTTCGGCAGTGTGAAGACCGTTCGCTGAAAGAAGCGGCCCCCCGCCGGATCCGATGTGTGCTGGTCCAGGGAGACGATGTTGGCGCCGAAGCGTGCGAGTTCATCGGTGGTGGCGGCCACGATGCCTGATTGATCTGTCCCCTTGAGCACCAGCCGGGCAACGTTGTCCTGGCCCGGGTCCGCTGCCGGTGGCCTCTGCGGGAGGTTTGCGGTGGATGTTTCCACTGATACTCCTATCGATTAGCCGTGAGCCTGTTTGAGCATGCCCTGCCGCCAGGCTTCGGTCTGAGCCAGGTCGTTGAACGTGAAAATGTGGAAGCCCTTGATCGCAGCATCGCTGGCCGGCAGGGCCTGGACCAGTCCCCGGATCAGCTGGGTCGGTTCGTAGCCCGACGGGCTGAAAAAGCGCCAGAACATGTTCTGCTGCTTCTTGAGGAAGTTGGCTGACTGCCCCAGCCCGAGCCCGGCAGAGACCCTGAGGAGTTTCTGCCGGCTGACAGGGCCTGGCATTCCGGCGTAAACCGGCAGCGACACCCCTTCCCGGCCAATTTTTTCCCCCCATTCCAGGAAGGTCTTCGGGTCAAAACAGATTTGCGTCAGCACGCGGGTCGCCAAGGGTGCCTTCTCCCGGAGGGCGCTGTTCATGACGTCGCGGCTGAAGGAGGAGTGCCCCTCGGGGTATCCTCCGATGCCTACGTCCGTGAAGTGGTGCCCGCGCCGGGTCAGGGCTGTTAGCAGGCTGTAAGCGTCCGGGAAATCACCTGCTGCTTCTTCCGCGTCGCCGCCGATCACGAACACCCGATCAATCTCGGCTGCTTCGAGCCGGCGGACCACTGCGTCCAGTTCATCAGCATCCCGCACCAGCCGGGCTGGAAGGTGGGGTGCAACGGAATAGCCCCGTCCGCGGAGGTACACCGCGGTTTCCAGAGTGGGTTCGAGTCCCTTACCGCCGGTTGCCGTTATGGTCAGCGGGATGCTCACAGGCACCTCGGCCAGGACCTTCTCCTTCGCTGTTTTGAAGGGCATGATCTCGTAACCGATATTGTCCAGCAGCGACGCAAGTGTGTTCCGCTGATCGTCCGTTGCTGCCAACAGCCGCGGTGCCATGTGTCCTCCTAGACGATGGTCCCCGGTCCCGGGGAGCCAGACGGTTTCACTCTAGGGCCGGCATTCGTGCTGTCCGTAAGGTAAGTGTCCCTACTATCCCCGCGACATTTGTCTCGGGAGACGCCTGTCCTTCAGAACGTAGGTGCGGTCAGTCCCACGTTGACGGCCAGCAGCGCAGCCTGGGTCCTGGAAGAGAGGTTGAGCTTGCCCAGCACGTTGGAGACATGGGTCCGCGCCGTGCGCTCACTGATCTGCAGTTCCTTGGCAATCTCCCGGTTGGACTTTCCGGTTCCCACGAGTTGAAGCACGGTCCGCTCGCGTTCAGTCAGGGAGGAGACCCCAACCCCCGGAGAGCTCATGATCTGCGTGAATTTCCTGGCCATGGTCGTATCGATGAACACTTCGTCCCGCGCCGCGGCACGGATAGCCGCTGCAACTTCCTGTGCCCCCGCATCCTTGAGCAGATAGCCGGAGGCACCAAGCTGCATCACCATGTTCATTCGCTCGGTCTCACCAAAGCTCGTCAGGACGACGACCTTGACTTCCGGGTATTTACGCCGGATTTCGCGCAGTGCCGTGGTTCCGTCCATCCTCGGCATCATGAGGTCCAGAAGGACGACGTCGGGCAGCCCACCGTAGACCGCAAGCGCTGCCAGCTGCTCCAGCGCGTCTTGGCCGTCAACCGCCTGTCCGACCGCCACGATGTCCTCAAGGACATCGATGTACGCGGAAATGCCGTGCCGGGCAACCGCATGATCATCGACAATCAAGACTTTCAGCGTGCCTGGGGCGGTTGAGGTCATCAGTTCTCTCCTGGAAGCCGGGTGTTGACGAGGTAAGGAACGTCGGCTCGGACCACAGTGCCGGCTCCGCCGAATTTGAGGCTCACGGTGAATCTTCCGTGCCAGCGCTCGATGCGCTGCCGCATGAAGGACAGACCATGTTCGTCCTGCTCCGCTGCGGAGAGGGCGGACCCCTCCACGCTTGACGCGCCTCCGTTGTCTCGGACCACCAACAGGATGCGCCCGTCCTCCACGGAGCAGCTAATGCTGATGAGGTCGGCAGGCGAGTGCTTGACGGCATTGTGCACAGCCTCAGCGGCTACGTAGTAGAGGTCTTCGCCCAGTTCGTCATCCAGGCGTCCGAGGGCCGCATCGAGGTGCAGGTCGAATCGCACCCCGGTTTGCCGGTGGGTGGCGGCGGCAAGCCGGGACAAGGCCCCGCGAAGCCCCACACCTTCGATGGCGCTGGGCCGCAGCTGGGCTACGAGGCCGCGCAGGTCCTTCAACACGGAACCCGTGATCCCTTCCAGCTCCGCCGCGATCGTCTGGATCCGTTGATTGTCCTGCCCGTGGGGTGCGGCTGCCAGAATACTGAGCGTCTGGCTCAGCATGCCCATCGAGAAAATCTGCTGGACGACGGAATCGTGGAGGTCACGGGCCAGCCGCTGCCGTTCCTCGCGATGGGCTGCACTGCGTTCTTCTTCAAGCAGTGAAGCGTAGTCGATGGCCAGCGCTGCCTGTTCTGCCATGGAGGCGAGGAATTCCATGGCTTCCCCGTCGACTTCCTGTCCGGGTTTCAGGAAGACATTGAGGACGCCGATGGTGTTATCCCGAACCTTGATCGGGAGGGATGCGAAGGCATCCCACTCCGGATAGCGATGGAATTCGTGCAGCGGTTTCCACGCCGGGTTAGACATCACGGCAGCGTAGCGGTGTGGAATCACCACCGGAGCGGCAGATTCCAGGGAGTCGAGCATCCTTAGGTCCGCTCCCAAGCGCTGGCATTCCATGAGGAGCGAGAAGAAAGAGCTGCTTCGGGACGCCGGGAACCCTGCCATGCCCAGCATGTGGAGCTTGTCGCCGGAGTGCTCATTTGTAAGTACCTGCACTCCGGCCAGGCCATCCGCCTGCAGGATCTCATGGGCCAGGGCGTTGAGCGTTGCAGGCAGGGACCGTTCGGAAGCCACCCGCGCGGCGGTCCGGGCTACTGCGGCGGCACGCCGCTCCCGCTGCCGGCGAGCGGTCACATCGTAGAACGCAACGGCGAATTTCCCTTCGGACGGCCGGTGACGGTATGCAAGCTCTACGGGATTGCCACCGGCTTCGATCCAGGCTGTGCTCCATGCGTTGCCGGGCGCAGAGCCGTCATTACTCAGCGTGCCTCGGGATAGCAGGCCCTGAAACGTTTCCAAACCATCATCCTTGCCGAGGATATCCATGGCCGTGGTGTTGGCCTTCAGTATCCGTCCGTCGTCATCGACGTGCGCCAGACCCACCGGCCAGTCATCCCATTCGCTGAACGGCACGTTTCTCCTTCTTAGCCTCTGCCCTCCAATGCGTCCTCCACTGTGACCTGCGTCGCATTGACGCCAGCGTACTCCTTCCGTTCCGGGACAAACCTGGAGGCACACCGGGATTGAGCAGGCGAAGTGCCTGGCGGCTGCAGTGCGTCAGCCGTCCACGTACTCGATCCCCAGTTCCTTCAGTTTCGGCCGCAGGTTGTACAGGTCCAGGCCCAGCACCCCGGCTTTGAACTGTTCGCGCTTTTCAGCCTCCAGGTCCTCGCGCTGCTGCGCTTTACGGGCAGCTTCCTTTGCCTCGCCCTGGGGCACAACCAGGACACCGTCGTCGTCGGCCAGCACCGCATCGCCGGGCAGGACGCTAACGCCGGGGAGCATTATCGGGACGTTGATTGACCCCGGATTCAGCTTGTTGGTGCCCTGTGCGTGGACTGCTTTCGACCACACCGGGAATCCCATTGCTGTCAGGTCGGCTACGTCGCGAACGCCGGCGTTGATGATCAGTCCCAGCGTGCCGCGGGCCTTGAGAGCGGTGGCAAACAGATCGCCGAACATTCCGTCGGTGGATGGGGATGTTGTAGTCACCACGAGGACATCCCCTGCGCCGCATTGTTCTATGGCCGCGTGGATCATGAGGTTGTCGCCGGGATGACTCAGCACTGTCACGGCCCGGCCGGCAATCCGGGTGCCGGGGTAGATTGGCCGAAGCACAGGTTCTGCCAGCCCCCGCCTTCCCATCGCTTCGTGAACCGTCGAGACTCCCAGCCGCTGGAAGGTGGCCAGCACATCCGGGTCCGGTCCCGCCGTCGTACGTACTATCTTGTAGCTCATACCAGTTCCCTTCCAACCTGTTTTGCCATCGTCGCTGCGAAGACGTCCTGGCCCAGTTCATTGGCCAGGACGCGGGTCAGGCCGAGGAGCGCACCCTTGGAGCCTGCAGCCGCCCGGTTCCTGCCGCCCTCACTGTTCCTGGGGATGGGTAGCCAGCGGCTCAATCCTGACATCCATCCAGGGGAACTGCGGCAACGAGGAAAGCGCATCGTGGAGTTCCGTGGCGTCCGCTGCCTCCCAGAGGCCGACGACGCCGCGGCGTCCCGGAATCCTCCAAAGCCGCTTCAGTACCCCGCTCCCGCGCAGTTCCGTGGCCCTGGCCCGTTCCCGGACCAAGAGGTCCGCCACCTGTTCCTCGCTGAGCGAATCCGGCAACGCTGTTTCAAACCGCACTAAAAACTCCATGACTGCCTTACCTCTCTTCCGGGCCGGCAACGCCGGTCTCAGCCAACAACCTTCAGCAGGACCGCGGCGAGTTCCTCGGGTGCCGTCACCATCGCCTCATGCCCGCTGTTGACGTCATGCGTCTCCCAGCCGTCCGCAGCCGCCTGTTCGGCGAACGTCCGGAAAACCCGCATCCAATCAACGCATTCGACGAAAACGCCCGGCACATCCCGGTAGGCACCGGTGAGGGGCAGCGGATCGGTGTATGTTTTCCACGGATGCGGAGTCAGCCGCGGAAGCAGCCATTCCTTGTCCGCGGGATCGCTGATTCCGAGTTTTTCCAGTGGGCGGGGCGGGATGAGCCAGCCGAACCCCGACTGCTCGACGGATTCGCGATAATGCCGCGCCACGGTTTCGGGCAGCAACTCAATGGCGGGCCGTCCATCACCGATGAATCCGTCCAGGTACACCCGGCGGGCGGTGCGGCCGGACAGCCGATCGGCGGCGCCGGTGATCACCTGACCTGCGTAGCTGTGACCAACCAGCGTGACCTCGTCCAAGTCGTAGGCCTGCACCAGCTGCACCAGGTCTTCGATGTGGGTATCCAGCCCAACGGCCGGGCTCATCAAATGCGACCGGTCCGAAATGCCGGACAGCGTGGGCGTCAGGACCCTGTGCCCCGCTTGTTCCAGCACGGGCACCACCCGCTGCCAGCACCATCCTCCGTGCCAGGCTCCGTGTACCAGGACAATGGTGCTCATGCCGCTCCTCCCTGCCCCGGAACTCCGGACTGTTCCGGGCCGGATTGCTCTCCTGCGTCCGCGGAGGCCTGGTACCGCCCAACCTTCAGCACCGCCATGGCCGCAAAGCTGACCAGGCCCATCAGGAGCAGGTAGACGGCGATCGGCGCGGAGGAATTAAAGGCCGCATAAAGACCCGTCGCGATCAGCGGCATGAATCCTCCGCCAAGGATGGAACCGATCTGGTAGGCGGTTGAGGCGCCGCTGTAGCGGACTTCCGTGGGGAACAGCTCGGCGATCAGGGCAGCCTGCGGCCCTGCCATCAGCGACTGGCCCAGCAGGATCACGGCGAACGCAATAGCAATATTGACCGGGTTTGCCGTGTCCACCAGCCAGAAGAACGGGAAGGCCCACGCGGTGAGCAGCGCGGCACCCCAAAGGAAGACGGGTTTCTGCGCGAACCGGTCCGCAAGCAGCGCTCCAAATGCAATCGTCACCAAATGGCAGACAGCACCGAAGATGATGAGCAGCAGCATGGTGTTCCGCTCCAGCCCCAGCGTTCCGGTTCCGTAGGACAGCATGTAAACCGAGTACAAATATCCGATCGCAGGGGCAGCTATCGAGACAATTCCCGCCAGCAGCACGGTACCTGTGTGATGGCGGAACAGGTCCAGGATCGGCGCCTTCACTTCCCTGTTGTCCCGTTTGACCGCCTTGAACGCCGGCGAGTCTTCGATCCTCAGGCGCATCCACAGGGCGATGAGGATCAGGACCGCGCTGAAGAGGAACGGCACACGCCAGCCCCACGCTTCAAATGCCTCCGGTGCCAGGATATTCGTGACAATCACGAACACGACGTTCGCGCCGATGATGCCGATGGGAAGGCCCATCTGAGGGAATGAACCATAAAAGGCACGGCGCTTGCTGGGAGAGTATTCCACGGCCATGAGCACGGCTCCACCCCACTCACCGCCCACTCCGATGCCTTGGAGCAGCCGGAGAGTCACCAGCAGGATGGGCGCCCAAATGCCTATTGTTGCGTAGTTCGGCAGCAGTCCGATGGCAACGGTGGCCGCGCCCATCAGCAGCATGGAGAACAACAGCATTGACTTGCGTCCGACCCGGTCGCCGAAGTGCCCCATCAGCAGGCCACCCAGCGGGCGTGCCAGGAAACCGACAGCGAAGGAAGCAAACGCAGCGAGTGTTCCGGCCGTAGGGTCATCTGTCGGAAAGAACTGCGGGCCGAAAATCAGGGCGGCTGCCGAACCGTAGATGAAAAAGTCGTACCACTCGATTGCGGTGCCTACCAGGCTGGCTCCAAGCACCTGCCGGCGTTTTTTAGCCGAGGGCAGCGCACTGCCCGGAACGGTGGACGCTGGGGTCTGCTCAGCCATTTGCGCCCGCCTCCACCCTGGGGACGCTGCTCGTTTCAGCAGCGAACAGGGCCAGTGCAGCCGCTGTGTTGGACGCCGGAACGTGGTAGGTGTCATGGACACGCCGAAGGTCATCGCCCAGAGCGCCACGCATGATCAGCCACATGATCATCTCGATGCCTTCGGACCCCGCTTCGCGGATGTACTCCGCGCGGGAGATCTGCGCGAGGCTCTGCGGATCTGTTTCAATCTTGGCGAGGAAGTTCCGGTCGAAGTCCTCGTTGATCAGTCCGGCGCGTTCGCCGGAAAGCTGGTGGGACATCCCCCCGGTGCCAAAGACGGCAACCTTGATGTCCTCGGGGAAGGAACGGATTGCTCGTCCCAGTGCCTCGCCAAAATCCAGGCAGCGTTGCGCTGTTGGCTGCGGATAGTGCAGGACGTTTACCAGGATCGGCACCACAGAGCATGGCCAGGCTTCCCCCGGCTCCGGGGTGTACACGGACAGCGGGACGGTGAGGCCGTGGTCCACGTCGAGTTCCTGGAACACGGTCAGATCAAATCCCGCGTCCATCATTTCCACCAGCAGGTGCTCGGAGAGGTCGGGCGCACCCACAACATCGGGGACGCGCCGTGGCCCATAGCCTTCGTCAGCAACCCGGTAATGGTCCGCGGTTCCTATGGCGAACGTGGGAATGATCGACATGTCCAAGGCATTCGCATGGTCGTTGTACACAACAATTGCGACGTCGGGCCGGTGCTCCGCCATCCACTCCCGGGCCGGAGCATAGCCATCAAAAAGGGGTTTCCAGTACTCGTCCGAAGTCTTGCCGTTATCCATGGCTGCCCCGATGGATGGAACGTGCGAAGTTGCCAGCCCCCAAACGATGTCAGCCAAACTTCCGCCCTCCTGATCTCAGCGCTGCGATGAATTCCTCGGTGCTCAGACCGGTAAAAGCGGCACCGAGGTCCTGAACCGATTTGCGGTCGACGGCCGCAAGTTTGATGACATAAAAGATGGAAGCTCCAATGTCCGTCATGGCCTTCCAATTGCGCTCCAGGATTGCCCGTTTCTGTTCCGCATTGAGGTGGTATTCGTCGCAATAAGCGGCCTCGTCGGAGCTGAACCGGTCACGGTTCTTTGCTTCCTTCAGCGAGAACAGCATTTTGTTCAGGGCACGTCCCCGGCTGCTGGACCGGGTGTCATAAATGTGTGTTCCCTCAATGCGCGGGGTGTGGGACGGCACGGTGTCTCCTCCTTTTGCCGTGGTGGTGTTACTCACCGCGAGCCTAGGAGCTGCCGGAGGTCCCGTCATCGGCGCCGCGACGCGTCCGGCACGCGACATTTGTCCTGCCTTGGCGACACCGGCCCGCACGTTCCGGCGATACTCCACTTGGGTGCAGATAGGTTCTGTCCGCTCGAGTGAGGCTTGGAAAGCCTTGCATTCTTACTTTCTTCACCGTATAAAGTAAGAATGTTATCCACCTCACACGCACCAACTGGACGCCGGGAACTGCGCCGGATCCGGGTGGAGTCCGTTGTGGGAGCCCTCCTTTCACAGGGCCCCATCTCCCGCACCGACCTCGCAGCCGCCACCGGCTACAGTCCCTCCACCGTGACTGGAATCGTGCACGAGCTGCAGGAACTGGGTTACCTGCATGAGGTGGGCCAGCGCGAGTCCACCGGTGGACGGCGCCGAACCCTGATGGAAATAGACCGGTCGGCAGTGGTGCTGGTGGTCGCCGAAATCAGCCGCGGCAGCGTCCGTGCCAGCCTTGTGGACCTCGATGCCAGCGTCCTGGAAACCCGCGAATCCGTCTTCGACGCCGAAGATCCGGTGGCATCCACGGCGCGGGCCGTTTCCGAACTCACTGCCGCCGCACCCCGCAGCCCGGCCCGGCTGGTGCTGGCACTGCCCGGAGTCGTCGGAAACGACGGCACTGTCAGCCTGGCCCCCGACTTCGCCGCGGCAAGCGGCTCCGAGCTGGCCGGGGAGCTGAACCGCCGGACCGGCCTGAAGGTGACTCTTGAAAACGACGTCAACCTTGTTGCCCTCGGCGAGCGCAGCGCCGGTGCCGCAGCCGGCGTCGATGACCTCGTGCTGATCCACGTCGCCGAAGGCATCGGTGCCACCATCCTCAGCGGCGGCCGGATCCTTCACGGCGCCACCCGCTCAGCCGGCGAGGTCGGTTTCCTGCCGGTGGCACCCCGCCCACTCCCCCACGGCAACCGCGGACCCTTCGAAGCAGCCTGGAGCACACCGGCGATCGCTGCCGCCGCCCAGTCAGCAGGGCTCGACGGCGACGGGCCGGTGATCGCGCGGATGTGCGCTGACGAGCGTACCCAGCGGCTGCGCGACGACGTGCTGGACGCCTGGGCCTGGGCCGCCGTCGTCTGCGCCTGCGTCCTGAATCCTGCCCTTGTGGTCTTCTCCGGAGACGCCGTCGACCTCGATGACCCGGCCCGGAGCGCACTGGCCAGCCGGATCCGCGCCGCGGCGCCGTCGGCTCCGAATGTTGCCTTCGCGTCCCTGGGCACCACCGGCATCCTCCACGGTGCCGTGGCCCGGGTCCTGGAAGACCCCTCTGCCCTTATCTCCCCCGCTGATTAGTCCCCCGTTTACCCCGTTCCACCCACACCCTAGGAGAAGTACATGAAACGCACTTTCCGCAAACCGCTCGGCACCGTTGCCGGCGGCCTCGCGCTGATGCTGGCTCTCTCGTCCTGCGGCCTGGACGACTCGTCCGCCGGAGCCGAGGGGTCCGACGGCGGCACCCTCACCATCTACACCGCCCGGGACAAGGGCCTCGCCGAAGCAGTCGTGGCCGACTTCGAGGCAGCCAATCCGGACTACGCCGGCAAGGTGGAAATCCTCACCCTCGGCGCGCAGGAAGCACTGGAACGCATCCGCGCGGAGAAGGCCAACCCGCAGGGTGACATCTGGTGGGGCGGCACCGGCCAGCAGATGAAGCAGGCCGCCGGCGACGACGTCCTTGCCCCCGCCCCGGACGCCGTGATTGACGCCGTTCCCGAGGACCTGCGTGATCCGAACGGCTTGTGGGTCGGCGAAATGCAGCTGGCCGAGGTCATCTTCTACAACCACGACATGCTCAGCGAAGAAGAAGCGCCCAAGGACTGGGACGACCTGGTGGCTCCGGAGATGGCCGACAAACTGGCTATCCGCGACGTCGAGGCCTCCGGAACCATGCGCAGCATCTACTCCGCCATGATTGACCGCCAGTACGACGCCGCCGGTTCACCGGAGGCAGGGTACGACTGGCTGCGCAAGCTCGACGCCAACACCAAGGTCTACGCAGCCAACCCCACTGACCTGTACCTGCGCGTGACCCGCCAGGAAGCCGCAGCCAGCGCCTGGAACCTGCAGGACGTCATGCTGCAGATCGAGAACCAGAACGCCCCCTACACCCCCGTGATCCCCGAATCGGGTGCCCCGATGCTGGTGGACGGGGTGGCCAAGATCAAGAACGGACCGTCCAGCGAAGCTGCTGACGCCTTCCTCGAGTTCCTCTTCAGCGAAGAGACCCAGAAGGACCTCTCCGAAACCTACTACCAGATTCCGTCAATCGAGATGAGCGAAACCCCGTCCTGGCTGACAGAGCTGGACCTGGTGGAGATGGACGTTGACTGGGACCGGATCGGCGATAACGAGTCCGAATGGATCGGCTACTGGGCCGAGAACATCAAGGGCAAGGGCTAACCAAACCCGGACAGGCGGCCGGCGCCCTGGGCGCCGGCCGCCTCCTGAACCTTCCACCCACTATCCCCTGCGGAGAGCAGCCATGACACGAGTCTTCCTCGAATCGATCGAAAAACGGTACCCGGGTTCCGCGCCTTCTGTGGCAGACCTCAACCTCACCATCGAAGACGGAGAGTTCTTCACCCTTCTGGGCCCGTCCGGGTGCGGCAAGTCCACCACCCTGCGCATGGTTGCGGGGTTCATCCAGCCCTCCCGCGGACGGATCCTCTTTAATGACCGCGACGTCACAAACACTGCCCCCAACCGCCGCGACACCGGCATGGTGTTCCAAAACTACGCCCTGTTCCCGCACATGACCGTGCGTGCCAACGTGGGCTACGGCCTCAGCGTCCGCCGCACCGCCAGGGCTGAGAAGAACAAGCGCGTGGACCGCGCACTGCAGCAGGTTGGCCTTGAGAGCTACGCTGACCGCCGCATCGACATGCTCTCCGGCGGACAGCAGCAGCGTGTGGCGCTGGCACGGGCCCTGGTCATCCAGCCTTCGGTGCTGCTGCTTGATGAGCCGCTTTCCAATCTGGATGCCAAGCTGCGCGAGGAAACCCGTGCAGAAATCCGCGGCACCCAGAAGGCTGCAGGAATCACGAGCATCTATGTCACCCATGACCAGGCCGAGGCAATGGCAATGAGCGACCGCGTGGCCATCCTGGAGTCCGGGCGGCTGCACCAGGTTGCCCCGCCCCGGGAGGTCTACCACCGGCCGGCCACGTCCTTCGTGGCACGGTTCATCGGACGTTCCAACGTGTTGGAGTGCACCGTGCTGGAGTCCTCAACCGACACCGTGCATCTCAAGCTGGCCGACGGTTCGGTGCTGCGCGCCCCGCGGGTGGCCGGAACAGTATCCGGCAACGCCGCCGCCGGCGACACGGCAGCGGTGAGCCTGCGCCCTGAATCCTTCACCATGCACACGGACACCGGCGGCCAGAGCCGACCGGGCACGCTGCGGGGCACGGTCAAGACGGCTGAGTTCACCGGTGCCGTCAACGTTTACGAAGTGGACTGGAACGGCAAGGAACTTGTGGTTTCCGTCCCTGACTCAGAGGACCGGGCGCAGCCCGGGGACCGGGTCACCCTGTTCCCGCATCCGGACCGGGTCTGGCTGGTAGCGCCGTGACCGGCCTCGCCGCAAGACTGCGAAACCGCAGCGGAACCACGTCCTCGGACCGGTTCATCTACTGGCTGGCCATTCCCCTGGTCCTGGTCCTGCTGCTGTACATCGTGATTCCGATGTTCGCCACGGCACGCACCAGCGTCGACGGCGGAATGGGCAATTACAGCGGCTTCTTCGGCGGAAACTCCGGCCGGGCGCTGGGCCTCTCCGTAGGCATCTCGGTGGTCTCCGTAATCACCACCGGTGTCATTGGCACGGCGCTGGCCGTGCTCCTGACCCGCTTCGATTTCCCCGGCCGCAACGTGCTGCGGCTGTTCGCGATGCTGCCCATGGCACTGCCGCCGCTGATCGGCGCCGTC
This sequence comes from Arthrobacter caoxuetaonis, assembly GCF_023921125.1. Taxonomy (NCBI): domain Bacteria; kingdom Bacillati; phylum Actinomycetota; class Actinomycetes; order Micrococcales; family Micrococcaceae; genus Arthrobacter; species Arthrobacter caoxuetaonis. The sequence continues at coordinate 842,129 of NZ_CP099466.1, read as the reverse complement.
TCCTTCTACTTCCTCTACGCCGAGAGCGGGATCCTGCCGCGGTTCCTGGCACAGTACTTCGGCGCCGACCCGGGGGCAGTCTCCGCCAACGGCGTCCTGGGTGTGCTTCTGGTCCACACCATGACCATGTACCCGTACTTCTACCTCGCGGTCTCCTCCGGCCTGGCCGGGTCCGATTCTTCCATGGAAGAAGCCGCCCTGAACCTGGGGGCCAGCCGCTTCACCATGTGGCGCACCGTGCTGCTGCCCATGCTGACCCCGGCCCTGGTTTCCGGCGCCCTGCTGACCTTTATGGTCTCCATGGCTTCCTTTACCGCACCGCAGTTCTACAACGTGCAGACCCTGACCATGCAGATTGTGGCCTCCCGTACCTCCGGCGCCTACGAACTGGCGGCGGCCCAGTCCACCGTGCTGTCCATCGTCTCCATCCTCTTCCTGCTGGCGATGCGCTGGTACCAGAACCGGCGGGTTCACCGCAGCGCGTCCAAGGGCACCCCGCAGGCCGTGAAGGTCATCCACGGAACGCTCCCCCGGCTCGGCGCAGGCCTCGGCTCCGCCGTCCTGGTGCTGATCCTGATGGCACCGGCAGCCGTGATCGTGCTGCTGGCCTTCACCGTGGACGGCTCCTGGACCGTACAGATCCTGCCCAGCCAGTACACGTTGGGGAACTTCTCCCGGATCTTCACCGATCCGGCGACCCTGCGACCCATTCTGGTGAGCAGCCAGATGGCCTTCATCGCCATGATCGCGTGCACCGTGGTCGGTGTTATTGCCTCCTGGGTGGTCACCCGGTGGAAGGGCCCGGGCAAGGGACTGCTGGACGTGATGGTCATGATTCCCTGGGCGCTGCCCGGCACCGTCGTCGGCGTCAACCTGGTGACCGCGTTCGCCAGCCCCTCGCCCTTCAACCTGGGCCAGGTCCTGATCGGTTCGCTGTGGATCCTCCCGGTTGCCTACTTTGTGCGGTTCCTTCCCCTGGTCTTCCGCTCAGCCAACGCCGCCCTGGCCCAGATCGATCCCTCTGTGGAAGAAGCTGCCCGCAACCTCGGTGCCGGCCACTGGCGGGTGCTGCGCACCGTGACAGTGCCGCTGATGTACCGGGGCATCCTTGCCGGCGCCCTGATGGCCTTTATCCAGGGCTTCGGCGAGTACGTGGCCTCCGTGGTGATTTACCCGGCGCGGTTCGCTCCGCTGTCCGTTGAGATCTACAACCGGATCTACTCCAACGAGTTCGGCACCGCCGCGGCGTACGGCACCCTGCAGATGGGCCTGATCCTGATTGTCCTGATCATCTCCCAGCGGCTTGAAAACCCGGGCAGCGGAGGCATCGCCAAGATGCTGCGGCGCCGCCGTCCCACCGTGGAGACACCGCTGGCGGGTCCCATCCCCGCCGCCGCCTCCCCGCTGCCGATTCCCTCTTCCGCCTCCCCCGACCTGAAGCCGGTGAAATAAGCATGAACACCCCCTCCCGTACGCTCCTGACCGACCGCCCGGATCTGTCCGTCTACTGGGACAACCACCTGCGCGACGCGTTCGAGGAAGCTGCCGCGAACATCTACCCGCCCATGGTGGAAGCTTCCCTGGCCCATGTCTGGATGCTCGACGACGAAGGCATCCTTCCGCGGGAGCGTTCCGCCCGGCTGGAGAAGGGCCTGCTGGAACTGTGGGAGCGGATCACCGACGACCGGCAGGAATACAGCTTCGACGGCTCCGTGGAAGACCCGTACTACTTCATGGAACAGCAGCTCGCCGCAGCCTGCGGCATCTCCACCTCGGAGCTGGACGTTCAGCTGGCCCGCAGCCGCAACGACCTTGACGCCGGGGCCTTCCGGATGGTGCTGCGCCGCCAGATCCTGGACCAGGCGGACCTGGTGCTCCAGAGCGCCGCGGACGCCGCCGAACTGGCACGCCGGCATGCCGACGCGCTGATCATCGGTTTCACCCATCGGCGTCCTGCCCAGCCCACCACCATCGGCCATGTTCTGGGGGGCCTGGCCGAAGCCCTGCTGAGCCAGGGACGGGAGCTGCTTGACATCTACGCGGAGATGAACGTTTCCCCGCTGGGCTCCGCGGCGTTTACCGGATCCGACGTGCCGATCAACCCGCAGACCGTCGCTGACCTGCTGGGCTTTGAGTCAACGTTCACGTCCAGCTATGAGGCGGTGGCCGGCGCGGAGCACTTTATGCGCCTGGCCGCAGCGCAGGCGCGGATCTGTGCCACCGGCGCACGCTTCTCCCGGGTACTGCTGGAATGGATGACTTTCGGCTGGGTGGCCACCCCGGACGCCTACACCCAGGGCTCCTCGATCATGCCGCAGAAGAAGAACCCGGTGGTGCTGGAACACATGGTGTCCATGGCCGGCGCCGCTGCCGCAGACATGTCCGCCACCTACGCGAACATCAACTCCGGCTGGTACGAGGATTCCAACAACGCCACCACAGATGTGCAGAAGCACCTCTGGCGTGCCTCGGACCGGGTGATCCGGTTTGTGCGCATGCTGGACGGGCTGCTGAACGAATTCACCGTGCTGCGGCTTCCGGACAAGGCGGAGATCGTCCGCTCCGGTGCCACCACCACGTCCGTGGCAGAAGCCCTGGCAGTCGCCGGCGTGCCCTGGCGGGGCGCGCACGACGTCGTCGGGCGGCTGTTCAAGTCCGCTGACCCCACAGCGTGGTCGCGGGAGCAGGTGACCGGGGCCCTGTCCGCCGGGAACATCAGCACGGACCTGGCTGACCTCGTGCTTGCCGCCGGAACTGATCCGGGACGGATCCTGGACCGGCCGCAGGCAGGCAGCCCCGGCATCAAGGCTGTTACTGCCACCGCGGACCGTGCGACGGAAGCCGCCCGTACCCTTGCCGTCCGCGCCGCGGAACTGCGCACCGGCATCGATGCTGCCCGCGCTGCCCTGCTGGAACGCGCGCAGGCCCTGGCGGCCGCGGCATGAGCGGTGCAAAGGCCACCATCACCGTTGCAGGGAACACCAACCTGGACATCATGGTGTCCGGAGCTGCGGCCCTGCCGGAGCCCGGCACGGAAGCGATTGTGCCTGGCATCGACATCCGGCTGGGCGGATCCGCGGGGAACCTCGCCGTGCGCTGTGCCGGGCTGGGACAGCAAACCATCCTGGTCAGCAAGGTCGGAGAAGACGCCTCCACCCGCCTGGTGGAGCAGGAGCTCGCGCTGCCCGGGCTTCAGGCAGTGCTGGTGCGGGACGCCGGGCAGCCCAGCGGCATCACTGTGGCAGTTGAGGCGCCCGGCCGGGACCGTGCCTTCATCTCCTCCCTGGGAGCCATGGCTGAACTGACACCGCAGGACGTTCCTGCCGGCGCCCTGAACACCGGCACCCTGGTGCTGGCCGGCTACTTCCTGCTGCCCAAGCTGCGCGGGCAGGCCGCCTGCGAGCTGTTCGCTTCAGCGCATGCGAACGGCGCCCTTACCGTGCTGGACACCGGCTGGCCTTCTGAGGGCTGGACCGAAGATATCCGGGCGGAGGTCCGCAGCGTACTGGGCTCAGTGGACCTGTTCCTGCCAAACAGCGACGAGCTGGCTGGCCTCACCGGGAACCCGGATCCGCGGGCCGCCGCCCTGCTGCTGGCTGAGCAGACCTCCACCATGGTGGCCGCAAAACTGGGCGCCGGCGGGGCCGGCCTTGCCCTGCCGGACGGGACCTGGCTGCACACACCGGCCCGCCCGGTGACACCGGTGGACAGCACCGGCGCCGGGGACGGTTTTAACGCCGCTTTCCTTGCCTGCCTCGCGCGCGGAGATGAACCCGGCCAAGCGCTGGCTGCCGCCGTCCGCTATGCCACCGATCTGGTGGCAACCGCTCCGGACCACCGCGGCGCCGTCGTACTGCCCGAGCCGCTGCCCCTGTAGGAGACCACACCGTGCACGTCGCCCGAATCGGAAACCGCCCTGTGGTGCAGGGCATCTCCATCATCGATTTCCACCTGCATTTCCGGATGCCGTTCGACCCGCTCACCCGGTCCCTGTCCGGCGGCCAGTTCGCTTGTGAGGAATCCGGCCCGGCTGCTGCGGCCCGCGCCGCGAAGGTAGCCGGCATGTCCGCCCAGTGGCGGCGCAGCTGGGATTTCGCAGACCCGGAAAGCACAGGACAGGACGCCGGCTGGGAGGCGGAAGCTGACCGCTGGATCACCGAACTGGACGAGCACCACGTTGAGCACGCGGCCTTCGTCACCGCCGGCGGTGACAAGGAGATGGCCGCACTGGTGCAGCACGGCGCCGGGCGATTCCTGGGCTTGGCCGCCATGGCGGATCCTTTTCTCCCCGGGGCCGCCGAAGATTTCCGGCGGGCAGTTCGCGACCACGGGCTGCGCGGGCTGAAGCTGTTCGCCCCGCTGATGTCCTCCCGCATCGATGACCCGGGCGCGGATGCGGTGTGGCGCGTGGCCGCCGAGTACCAGGTTCCCGTGCTGATCCACTTTGGCCACTGCGGCTCTGCCGGAGGTATTGCGCACAACGCGATGATTGAACCCGCCTGGCTGGAAGCCGTGGCCAAACGCCACCCTGATGTGACGTTTGTGGTGCCGCACTTCGGAATCCAGCACGTGCAGCAGGTGCTGTTCCTGATGTGGGCCTGCCCCAACGTTCTGGTGGACACCTCCGGCTCCAACCAGTGGGTGCGGTTCATGGCGCAGAAACTGACCCTGGAGGATGTTTTCCGCCGATTCTACGAAACCCATGGCCCGGAGCGGATCGTCTTCGGCACCGACTCCTCCTGGTTCCCGCGGGGCTACGCCCGGCGTTACCTGGTGGACCAGCTGCGGATCTGCTGGGAGATGGGCATGCCGGCGGCTGACGTACAGCGGATCTTCGGAGCCAATGCGGCCGGGCTGCTCGGACTCGCGGAATGGGCGCCGGCGGATCCCGCTCTGGCCGCCTCGCTCTCCTCGAACGCGGCGCAGGCATGAGCGTTCAGGTGCTTGCCGCCGCGTCCCCCCGGGACCTGGGCCTGACGGCAGCGAATGTAGTCCTGGCGCGCCTGGCCGCACGCAGAAACCCGGTCCTGGGCATTGCCACCGGATCTTCGCCGCTGCCGCTCTATGAGCAGCTGGCACGCCGGGCCGGGGACCTGTCTCCGCTGCGCGGCTTCGCCCTGGACGAATACCTCGGGCTGCCGCCTGCGCACCCCCAGAGTTACCACGCGGTGGTCCGGCGCGAAGTCATTGATCCGCTGGGCCTGGATCCGGCGGCTGTACGGGTGCCCGACGGCGCGGCGGCGGATCCGGATCTCGCCGCCGACCGCTACGAGGCCGCCATCCGGACCGCAGGCGGCATCGATGTACAGGTGCTGGGGATTGGCAGCAACGGGCATCTGGCGTTCAACGAGCCGGGGTCGGCGCTGGATTCCCGCACCCGGGTCGTGGCGCTGACAGCCAGTACCCGGGAAGCGAATGCCCGGTTCTTCCCGTCGCTGCGGGATGTCCCCACCCACGCGCTGACCCAGGGGCTGGGCACCATCCGTGAGGCCCGGTCGCTGGTCCTCCTGGCCTCAGGGCCCCGCAAGGCACAAGCCATTGCAGCGGCGTTGACGGGCCCGGTCACTCCGGATGTGCCGGCCTCTGTCCTGCAGCTGCATCCTGACGTGACAGTCCTGCTGTCCGGCGGTGCCGAAGCGGCACTGGATCCCGCGGAGTACAGCCTGGTCCGGGCAGCACGCGCCGAGCGGCACTAATTCGGACACACCACGCCTGCCCTCCTACTGGTCAGGAAGGGCAGGCAGTTCCTGCAGCGACCACTGGTTGCCGTCCGGATCACTGAAGTACACGAAGGTACCCCAGTCCAGCGGCGTAATCTCGCTGGTCTCCACGCCGTGGTCCACCAGATGCTGCCGCGCGTCCGCAGCGCTGGGCACAACGATCTGGATCCGCTGGCTGCCGGGGAGCATGTCCGTGGTCCCCTCGCCGATCACCACCGAACAGGCGGAACCGGGCGGGGTCAGCTGGACGAACCTCAGGTTCTCATCGACCCGCTGGTCGAAGTCGTCCGCGAAACCCACCTGGTTCACGTAGAAGTTCTTGGCTGCGTCGACGTCGGACACCGGCACGGGCACGAGTTCTATTTTCCAGTCCATGGCCGCGAGCGTACGCCCTCCCCTTCCCGGGTCCAACCGATTAGCGGACAGGTTCAGTCCGCTAACCGCCCGGCCCATGGCGGTCGGCTGGACTCCCGCCGATTTCCGCCAAAGAAGTATGCGTCATCCCCGGTTTCCCCTCACAGTGCACCCTCATCCAGATGGGCAATGGAACGGGTGTCCTGGAAGGCCCGGACGCCGTGGATTCCCTGTTCGCGGCCCATGCCCGACTGCTTCATTCCGCCGAACGGTGCGCGAAGGTCCAGCCTGGTGGCGCCGTGGTCATTCACCCAGACGTAGCCGCACTCCATCCGGCTGCCAACGGCGTTCGCCCGGGCCGTGTCCTCGGTCCAAACGGACCCGCAAAGGCCCGCCCAGCTGTCGTTGGCGGCGGCCACAGCTTCGTCGTCGCTGTCGAACGCCATGATCGGAATGACGGGCCCGAACTGCTCCTGGGTTACCACCCGCAGGTCCGGGGAGGGGTTGAGGACAAGTGCCGGCTTCAGGAAGTTGCCCTGCCGGATCTCCGGTTCCTCCGGCAGCTGTCCGAACTCGCGGACCTCGGCGCCTGCCTGCCTTGCCTCCTCGATCAGCTCACGCACGAAGGTGCGCTGGGCCGGAGAATGCAGGGGCCCCATGGTGACCCCTTCCTCCAGGCCGTACCCGATGACCACCTTTTCCAGGCGGCTGGAGAGCCCGGCCACCAGTTCCTCCATGCGGGAGCGATGCACATAGATGCGTTTGGCATTCATGCAGATCTGGCCGGTGGTATCGAACACCGCTGCGTACAAGCGGTCGAGGCGGGTCTCGTCGAGCAGCGCATCGTCCAGGATAATTGCCGCGTCATTGCCGCCCAGTTCCAGGGTCACCCGGGTCAACGTCCCGGAGGCTGCTTCCATGATTCGTTTTCCGCCTCCGACGCTTCCGGTGAAACAGACCTTGGCGACGTCGTCGTTCCGGATCAGTCCGGACATTTCCTCGTCCCGGCCGGTGACCACGTTGATCACTCCGGGCGGCAGCTTCTCGGCCACCCTCTGCACAATCCGGGTGGTGGCCAGCGGGGCGGTGGGCGGCGGCTTGACGATCGCGGTGTTGCCGGCGAGCAGCGCGTGGGGCAGGGACGCTCCCAGGATGGCCACGGGCCAGTTGAACGGGACGATCACCGTCACCACGCCCAGCGGCTGATACGTCACACTGGTCCGCACCGGAATCCCCGGAGCAGTTTCGAGGATCTCCTCGCGCTCGACGTCCCCGGCCAGGGCCAGGGCGAGCTGCCAACGGATCTCGAAGACAAGCGCATCAACCCAGCTTTCGCTGACGATCTTGCCGTTTTCACGCGTGAGGATGGCGGCGTCCTCATCCCGCAGGTCGGCTATGCCGGCGATCGCTTCGGCCATCTGCGCCGCCCGCTCCTGCGGGCTCAGCGCAGCCCAAGCCGGGAACGCTGCCTTCGCCGCCTCCACGGCGTCTGCGACGTCCCGGGCAGATGCCGCGGCCGCATAACCTGCAGGCGCCCCGGGCCGGGCCGGGTCAGCGACCTCCAGCATGTCCTCACCGGCCCGCGCCTCACCCCCGATGTAGAGCCCTGTCACCACCTCGGTGGAAGTAGTTTCCGTCATCGCAAACACTCCTTCAGCCATAGCTGTCTTCTCGGTTTCTCCCGGAAACTACAGAATGCACGCCGGATCCCGGCAGCAACAGGGCACAACGTACCTTGATTGCGGCGGAAATATCAGGGTGCTGAGGAATAAGCCCTTGGGGGCACGCTGTTGCCGCCTATATGACCGAGCAGACTGTAGAACCCAATTTGTCCCCGACCATCGACCTCAAGGACCTCGGCACCGTGAACCGCCTGGGCTTCGGCGCCATGCGCATTGTCGGCCCCGGCGTCTGGGGTGAGCCGCAGAGCCGCGGAACCGCCGTCGAGGTGGTGCGCCGCGCCGTCGAACTGGGCGTCGATTTCATTGACACCGCCGATTCCTACGGACCCAACATCAGTGAAGAGATCATTGCCGAGGCGCTCTACCCCTACCCCGAAGGCGTGCGGATCGCGACCAAGGCCGGGTTCGTGCGTACCGGTCCGGACGAATGGATTCCGCTGGGCCGCCCCGAGTACCTTCGCCAGCAGGCCGAGCTGAGCCTGCGCAAACTCAAGGTGGACTCGCTGGACCTGTTCCAGCTGCACCGGATTGACCCGACCGTCGATGCCGAGGAACAGTTTGCCGTGCTGCAGGACCTGCAGCAGGAGGGGAAGGTCAAGGCCCTTGGCCTGTCCCAGGTCAGCGTGGAACAGCTGAAGGCGGCGGAGAAGTACTTCACGGTTTCCACCGTGCAGAACCGCTACAACCTCACCGACCGCTCTTCCGAGGACGTCCTCGAGTACGCCACCGAAAACGGAATCGGCTTCATCCCCTGGGCCCCGGTTTCCGCCGGCGAACTGGCCCGGCCCGGAGGCGTGCTCGACGTTGCCGCCAAGAAGCTTGGAGCCACCACTTCCCAGGTCGCCCTGGCCTGGCTGCTGAAGCGCTCACCGGTCATGATGCCGATTCCAGGCACCGGCTCGGTAGCCCACCTGGAAGAGAACCTGGGCGCCAGGGACCTGGTTCTCGACGACGCGGCTTTCGCCGAGATCGACGCGGCAGCACGCTAGGAGCGGCCGCCCGCTCCCCCGAAAACTCCCCCGAAAGAAGGACCCGCATGAACACCCTGATGGTTGTCTCCGCCGCCGATTCGCTCACCATGAAGGACGGATCCGAGCACCCCACCGGCTTCTGGGCCGAGGAACTGGTCGAAGCGCACCGCACCCTCGCCGAGGCCGGGCACCGCATCACGTTCGCCACTCCCGGCGCCAAGGCCCCCACGGTGGACCAGATCAGCCTGCAGCCCGACCAGGCCGGAGGCGAAGAGAAGGCAGCACACCTCACGTCCTACCTGGAGGAACTGCGCCCGGAACTCGAGAAGCCGATGGCGCTGTCCGACGTCGTGCCCCTGGAATACGACGCCGTTGTCATCCCGGGCGGGCACGGCCCGATGGCGGACCTGGCCACGGACTGGGACATGGGACGGATCCTCATCGCCGCGAACGACGCCGGAATGGTTATTGCCCCGTTCTGCCACGGCCCGGCGGCGCTGCTCAGCGCCGAAACCCCCGAGACTGGATTCGCCTTCTCCGGCCGCCGGCTCACGGTGTTCACCAACGAGGAGGAGCTGACCGGCGGCACCGGCGAAAACACACCGTGGATGGTCGCTGACGCCCTGGCCGAGAAGGGCGCCGTGGTCGATTCCGGGCCCGCATGGGAGAGCTTTGTCGTCACCGACGGCAACCTCATCACCGGCCAGAATCCGCAGTCCAGCGTGGACGTGGCCCGCCAGGTCCTCGCCTCCCTGCCGGACTAGCCTGATCAACTGGTGGCAGACTAAAACCATGACTGTCCTGATTGCCGGCTGCGGCGACCTGGGCACGGAAGCCGGCCTGCGGTTCGCCGCGGCCGGCTTTCCCGTGCTCGGTTGGCGCCGCTCGCCCGAGAAGATTCCCGCTCCGCTGGCCGGCCAGGCAGCCGACCTCACCGGCACCCTGCCGCAGGTTCCGGCGGACACCGGCGTCGTTGTCATTTCGGTGGCTGCCGCCGAGCGCACCGAGGCCGCGTACCGGGCCGCCTACGTGGACGGCACCGCGAACGTCCTGGATGCCCTGGAGCGCGACGGCGTGCGTCCGCGGCGTATCCTGTTCGTCTCCTCCACAGCCGTGTACGGCGACGCCGGCGGCGGCTGGCTGGATGAGGACTCCCCCACTGCTCCCGCATCGGTGACCGGCGCCGTCATCCGCGAAGCCGAGGACCTGCTGCACTCCCGCCGCCCGGATGCGGTGGTGCTGCGGCTGGCCGGAATCTACGGACCGGGCCGTACCAGGCTGATCGACCAGGTCCGCGCCGGTGCGCCGGATCCCGGGCCGGGACAGCTGACCAACCGGATCCACCGGGATGATGCGGCTGCTGCGATCGTGCACCTGACCACCGCGGTCCCGGAGCCGGCACCCTTGTATTTGGGGGTCGACGACGAGCCGGCGGAGCAGCGCGACGTGCTTGCCTTCCTCTCCGCTGAGCTGGGCAAACCGCTGCTGGCACCGCAGGAACCCCGCAGCTCAACCCGCGGAGGCAACCGCCGCCTGTCCAACGCCCGGCTGCGCGGCACGGGCTTCGAGTTCACCTATCCGACGTACCGCGAGGGCTACCGCGCGGTGCTTGCCGGGCAGGGAATCCGGCACGGCTAAAGACTGTCGGGGGCCCGCAGGCACAAGCCGGGATGGCGCACGAACATCCCTGGTCCGAACTGCAGCACCAGCCGGTGCGGTATAGCCGGGTATTGCCGGCCCGGAGGACTGGACGCCATAGCCGGCACGGCTGAACGCCTACAGGTCCGGGTACCGCCCCGCCCAGGGCCGCAGCACCTCGATGGCAGCACCCACTCGGAAGACGGATTCCTCCGCAAACGGGTGCCCCACCAGCTGCACCCCGGTGGGCACACCGTCAGCACCAAACCCTGACGGCACCGCGAGGACCGGGCAGCGGTTGGTGATGTTGAACGGCGCTGTCAGGTGCCCCTCCCAGTAGTGCTCCAGCCGGGTTCCGGCAACCGTAATGCCGTCGAGGTAATCGGCATCAGCGGCCAGTGATCCGGCTCCGGAGGTCGGGCAGAGCAGCACATCAAAACCGTCCATCACGGTTGCCAGCTGCGACTGGATCCGGGCCTCAGCTCCGAGTCCGTCGACCAGCGTCCTGCGCTCCGCCGCGGCCCGCGCGTCGGCCATAAACCGCCGGGTGTAGGCAGCGAGTGTGTCCTGGTCCCCGGCGGTGGCAGCTTCCATGGCCGGCCCCAGGATGTGGCCGAAGTGAGTGAATATGGTGTCGCGGATCTCAGCGCTTGTCCACGGCAGGACCACCTCCTCCACCACAGCTCCCGCTGCCCGCAGGGTTTCGGCAACGGCCCGGGTGTTGGCCTCCACGGCGTCGTCCAGCGGGTAGTCCCCGAGCCGCAGGCACAGAGCAATCCGAAGCCCGGAGACGTCCCCGGCTCCGGGGTACTCCAGCGGCAGGGTTCCCGGTCCGCCGTGGGAGGTGTGGTCCCCGGGGTGCCGGCCGGACATGACGTTGGCCAGCAGCGCCGTGTCCGCAACGGTGCGTGCCATGGGACCGTCGCCGCGGTACCAGTCAGCGGACAGCGGCGCCAGCCCGGGAATCCTGCCGTAGGGGGCCTTGTACCCAACCGTTCCGGTAAATGCCGCCGGCAGCCTGGTGGAACCGGCGATGTCCGACGCCGTGGCCAACGGAGCCAGGCCCGCGGCCAGCGCCGCTCCCGCACCGCCGGAGGATCCACCCGGTGACCGCTCAAGATTCCAGGGATTGCGTGTAACGCCCCACATGGGACTGTGGGTCACGGTGGCGCAGCTGAACTCCGGCGACGTACTCCGTGCGTGCACGATTCCTCCCGCGGCCCGGATGCGTTCCACCACGGGGTGGTCTGCCGCTGCCGTCCGCCCGGCATGGGAGAGCAGCCCCTGCGAAAAGCTGCGCCCCGCGAGGGCGTGCTTCTCCTTGGCCACGACGGGCAGTCCGAGCAGCGGCCGGTCAGCAGCACCGGCTTCACCGCGCAGGTATTGCGCTTCCGCTTCCCGGGCCAGCACCATGGCGTCGTCGAACAGAGTCTCGGTGAGGGCATTGACTGACGCGTTCGCGGTGCCCGCGCGGTCAATCACCGCCTGCAGCAGTTCCACCGGGGAGAGCTCCCGGGAGCGGAACAGCTTCAGTGCCGTGACGGCGTCCAAATAGTGCAGCGGCGCCTGCTGCGGAGTCCGGCTACCCGCAGCCTCACCGGTGGGTGTGCTCATGCCGCCGGCCCCGTGGCCTGGTCCGTGAGGGCACCGTGCACCAGCTTCCAGCCCAGTTCGGTGAGGGCGTCCAGTCCGGCAACCATGTCTTCGTCGCGGGTGAATTCGCGTTCGCAGTGCGAGACGCCGTCCACCGAAGGAATGAACAGCATGACCGTGGGGGCAATGCGGTTTAGTGCCACGGAGTCGTGCCCGGCCATGGTCTGGATTCTCCGGATTCCCAGGCCCAGCTCCGCGGCGACCTTCTCCGCCAGTTCCAGACCTTCTTCGGGGTAGTACTGGATGCCGCGGATATCGAAATCGTTCACGTTGATGGTGATGTCATGTTCCCGGGCAATAGCGTCGATATCGGCGAGCAGAGAGGCACGGGCCTCGCTGACGATCTCCGGCGACGCCGAGCGGAGGTCTGCGACCAGATGGACCCGGCGCGCGACGACGATTGGCGAGTTCGGCTCCAGTGTCATCCGGCCTACCGAGGAAACCAGGGCTTCTTCGGTGAACTTCTTCGTCACGTCGTGGACCAGCAAAACCACCTTCGACGCCGCCACCAGGGCATCATGGCGGTCTGCCATGGCAGTTGCCCCGGTGTGGGACTGTTCACCGAGCACTTCAATATCCAGCTTCTGGGTGTACCAGGAGTAGTCGACGGCGCCGAGCGGCAGCTGTTCGCGTTCCAGGATCCGTCCCTGTTCAATGTGGATTTCCGCGTAGCTGGCCACTTCCGGGCGCTGGTCCGTGCCGAGGTAGCCGATTCCGTCCAGGGCCTCCCGGACCGAGATACCGGCGAGGTCCTGGACAGCCAGCATGGCGTCCTCATCCATCAGCCCGGCAAATACGGAACTGCCCATGATGGACGGGGCGAACCGCCCGCCTTCCTCGTTGAACCAGTTGACCACCGCCAGGTTGAAGACCGGTGTTCCACCGCTGGCGGCCAGCCGCTCGGTGATCCGGGAAGCTGCGTGCAGGCCGGCAATCACGCCGTACGCGCCGTCGAACCGTCCGCCCAGCGGCTGGCTGTCCAGGTGTGATCCGACCAGGACGTACGGTGCGCCGGGAACCAGCTCCACCAGCGCGAACATGTTGCCGATCCCGTCCACGCGCACCTCCCAGCCGCGGGCTTCGGCGTAGGCGGCGAACCAGTCCCTGGTCTGCTTGTCTTCCGGGGTTGCTGCTTGCCTGTCGACGCCGTTGGCGGGTGTGGCGCCAATGGCGGCGACGTCGTGGAAATCCTTCAGGAATGCCTGGGATGAAGTCATGGTTCTTTCCTTTGATTCAGGCGGGCTTGGTTCGTGCGGCTGCGCCGGGCGGTGTTAGCCCATGCGTCCGCGGGTTTCCGGAACCCGGGTCAGGGTGAGCAGCAGGAGCACGATCACCGCTGCGGCGCTCATGTAGAAACCGGGCGAGTACGCCACGTCCGTCGCGGCCACCAGTGCGGTGCCGACGAACGGAGCGGTGCCGCCGAAGATGGCGTAGGCGACGTTGTAGCTGATGGCGGCGGAGGTGAAGCGGGTCTTGGTGGTGAAGATTTCCACGAAGAACGTGTAGCAGCCGCCGCCGTAGATGCAGAGCGGGATGACGAAGAGCAGCTGGCCCAGGATGGCCAGTCCCAGCACGCCGCTGGTCACCAGCATGAAGCAGGGAACCGCGAAGACTGCCAGTGCTGCCGAACCGGCGATCAGCATCGGCTTGCGGCCAACCCGGTCGCCGATGATTCCGCCCAGCGGCAGGAGCAGTGCGTAGAACGCCATGGCTGCGGCGTTGGCGAGCAGCGACTGGTCGCGGCTGAGGTTGCCGGTGGTCTGGACGTAGGAGACGAAGTACCCGGAGAGGAAGTAGAAGCCCATGGCGGTCAGGCCCATGACGAAGATGACCTGGAGCATGCGGACCTTGTTAGTGCGGAATGTCTCGCGGATGGGGCTGTATTCCTTGGTCTGGTTCTTGGCCAGGACGGCTTTGAACACTTCGCTTTCCTCGGTCTTGGCCCGGATCCACAGGCCGAACAGGGACAGCGGCAGCGCCAGCAGGAACGGAATGCGCCAGCCCCAGCTCTGGAAGTCGGCCTCGCTCATCGACTGGCTCAGCACCAGGATCAGCGTTCCGGCCACCACGGAAGGCAGCGCCGTGGCGGCGAGGGTGATGTTCAGCCAGAAGCCGCGGCGGTTCGCCGGAGCGTGTTCGAAGACGAACGACGGGGCGCCAACGGATTCGCCGCCGGCCGAGAAGCCCTGGACCAGGCGGCAGAGCACCAGCAGTGCCGGGGCCAGGGCACCGATGGTGGCGTAGGTCGGCAGCAGGCCGATTGCGGCGGTTGCTGCTCCGATGGAGACCAGGGTGATGTACAGGACGCGGCGGCGGCCGATCCGGTCACCGAGGGCTCCGAAGAACAGTCCGCCGAGCGGCCGGATCAGGAACGCGACGCCGAAGGTTGCGAAGGTGGACAGCAGCCCGATGAACGCGCTCTCGCTCGGGAAGAAGAGCTGCGAAAGAACCACTGCTGAGAGCCCGTACAGGGCGAAGTCGTAGAACTCGATGAACTGGCCAACACTGCCGCCGGCCAGGACACGCTTCTGCATGCCGGTGATGCGGGGTTTGGCTGCTTCCGCCGGAGCGGACTGGACACTCGGTGGGGCTTCGTTCGTAGTCATGAATGCCACCGTACGCAAACCGGGTTTAGGCGCCGTTGCCCGCCGTTTCCGGGAAGTAACGTTCGGCTGGCCGTTGTGACGGCAGTATTTCCCGCGGCCGGCCCGGGGACCGGGAAGTACGTAATGCTGCGGAAACGTGGTTCTGGACTGGCCAACTGCACTCCTGGGGGTCAGTGCCGGGGCGGCGGGCGCATTTTCCGCGTCATTTGGGGGTGAAGCCCGCCGCTCACCTGCGGGGCAGAGATGATGATGGCTCCACTCTGGTGATCCGCATCACAGATGTCCAGTCGATGTTTCTGAAGTGTTTGATCGATTTTCTCGATGCGAGGAATCAGCTGCCCGCTCCATAGAGGCGGCCGCAGACGGTCTCAAACGCGAGGGCGCGGCGCGTGGGCCGCACTCCACGGGGACGCACCAGCATGACCTCAATACCAGGAACGTCATCGGTGAGCCGCAGCGGAACCACCCGGCCGCCGGCATAGGTCTGGTCGTGATGAAGGCGCTGGTTCAGGACGGAGTAGCCGTGCCCCCGGCCCACGAAGGAGCGCACGGTCTCATACCCGGAGGCCCGGTGGCGGATTTTCGGGCGAACCCCGGCTGCGGCGAACAGGCTCATGAAGTACTCGCGGGTGTGCGGAAGGTCCAGCAGGATCAACGGCTCGTCTTCGAGCTGCGCCAAGGACACTTCCCCGTCCGGATTCGCTGCAAGGGGATGGTCTGCGGCCACGAGCACGTGAGCGGCGATCCGTTCCACCACCCTGGTGGTAAAGCCTTCATCCAGCCCGAGGCCGTACATCAGCGCGAGTTCGCATTCGCCTTCGAGCAGGGACCGGCGGAGGTATTCCTGGTCACCTTCCAGGAACGAGATCTGCACCTCGGGGTGGGCTGCTTCGAAGGCCTGGAGGATCACCGGCGCACGGAAGGGCGCCAGCGGAGCGAAGACTCCGACGCGCAGTTCACCGGTGAGAACATCCGAGTAGCCGCGGGCAGCTTCGTACAGTGCATCGGCTTCTTCCAGGAATGGCGCCAGGTCCTTGGCGAACTGCCTGCCGGGGGCAGTGAGGCGCATTCCGCGCTGCCTGCCCCGGATGAAAAGCTGGACGTCGAGGTCCTTCTCCAGCTGGGAGATCGCCGCCGACAGCGCCGACTGGGTGACATTGAGTTCACGCGACGCCGCAGTCATGCTCTCCGCTGCTGCAACGGCGGCGAAATACCGCAGCTGAACCAGGGTAAACGGTTTTGCCATGTGCCCATCCTGCCAGCACAGGGATCCGGCTCACGGAGTTGTGACGCCCGGGGGCGGCGGAGCTAGCCCTTGGGAATGGGCGGGCCGAGGTAGAGCAGGATTAGAAAGACGACGGCGACTCCGGCAACGGCAACCAGGGCAGCAGCCACGGGGCGGCGCAGCACAAGTGCCTGAACCTTGTCCACGAAGTTCTTCGGCTCCTCACCGCCCGGGCCCAGGCGCCAGCCGCCGTCGAGCAGTCCGCGCTTATCCAGCGACTTCTCGAACGGGATGGTGGCCCAGGGAACGACGGCGAGCGCAACGCCCAGCACGCCGGTAGCCGCCGACCACTTCTGGTTGACCCACACAAACACGGTCACTGCGGCATAGGAGAGGAACACAAAGCCGTGCAGTCCGCCGGCGATGGGCGTGAACGCTTCGTTGCCGAAGGCGTACTTGGCCACCAGGGCCGCGATCAGGAGAGTCCACGTCACGGCCTCGGCAAAGGCCAAGGTGGTGAACAGTTTGCGTGGAGTCATGGAGCTGGGCCACCTTCCGAAGGGCGTTTGCCAACATTATGTCAGCATGCCCCCGCGTGCCCCTAATTCAGGGCGGCCCCTTATTCAGGCTGACCCCTAGCGGTACAACTCCGGACGGATGTCCTGGGCGTAGGTATTGAGCCGCCGCGCCCGCTGGACCTCATCCGGGTGGATGTCCGTCAGCAGCAGCTCCTCCCCGTCCGCAGCCTCTGCCAGCAGCGTTCCGTACGGCGAGGCGATGACACTGGTTCCGGTGAACCCGGCACCGGCGTGATTTGCATACGCAATGTAGACCCCGTTCTCCAGGGCACGGGCGGGCACCAGCAGGGTGGAGATCCGCTCGGCGTTGTAGGTGTGCAGCGGCCGCGGGCCCCCCACATCCCCGGTGGCGGGAACCGCCGTCGGGATGCACAGCAAGTCCGCCCCTGCCCGGACCGCGGCACGGGCATACTCGGGGAATTCGATGTCATAGCAGATGCCCAGGGCAATGCTGAGGCCGCGGAACTCCGTGGTCCTGGGCATTCCGGCGCCGGGCATAAACGCACTCCTTTCCTCGTCACCGAAAAGATGGGCCTTCCGGTAGCGCAGGAGTTCGGCCCCGGTTTCGTCAAAGAAAGAGGCAGAGATGAAGCGGGTGCCGGAGTCATCCTCCACGGTCGAGGCAACGACGCCGATGCCCTCCTCGTCCGCGATGGCCGCCAGTTCCTTCCGCATCCCCGCGCCGTCGGACCCTGCCGCAAGGGCCGGCGCATAGCCGGTGGGGAAAAGCTCCGGGGTAATGAGAAGGTCAGCTCCGGCTTCAGCAGCCCGAACCGCGGCCCTCCGGATCAGGGCCAGGTTCTCCCCGGGTTCGCCCACACGGGACTCTGCCTGCAGCACGGCTATGCGGGCCATTCCTACTCCTGTCCGGGGGTGAACCGCCGCGTCATGCGGTGGTAACAATCACAAAAACCGTTGACTCTCTCCATGATAGGCACAAGCATGTTCACCAAACCGAATGTCATTCGGTTATTCGTCTTGTGAACCCGAGGAGACACGTGGACCCGATTACTTCGCCCGGCGATGAGCTCGCCGGCCGCCTGCGCGCAATACGTGAAGATGAGCACCAGGACCCGTCGCGCCGGGCCCTGACCAACCGAGAACTCGCCGCCTACGTCGGGACCACTGCAGTCCTGTGCCTTCTCGGCCTCCTGGTGATGGTGCTGTGAGCGGCGGCAAGCGGACGGCCGACCCGTCCCGGAGCGCCACCCTGGGCTCCCTTCCGCTGCTGAAGAGCGAACGGATTTGGAGCGGCGCGGAGTTCACCTGGGTGAACGTCTCGCTGGCCATCGCCACCTGGGCCTTCCTGGTGGGAGGGTCCACCGCCCTGCTCGTCGGCTTCCAGCAGGGCCTGGCGGCGATGGTCATCGGCAACGCCATCGGGCTCTCCTTCATGGTGCTGGCATCGGTGGTTTCGAGCCAGCGCCACGGCGGGGAGCAGTACACCATGCTCCGGCCCGTGTTCGGGCTGGTGGGTGTCGGCGTCCTCGTCTTCACGGTCATCCTGGTGACTGAGATGGGATGGTCTTCGCTGCTCTCCATCATGGTGGGCCGGGCCGTCACCCAGGTTTCCAACGAAGCGCTGGGCACCGACTTCGGTCCCGAGTCAGTCATGGTCACCGTAGTGGCGCTGCTGGCGATAGCCGCCGCCTGGTGGATCCTCTCCCGCGGGCCGGTCATGATCGGCCGGTTCAACAAGTTCATCGCGCCCGGACTGGTGGTCATCACGGCGGGCCTCATGGTTTTCCTTGTACTGAACACGTCCTGGGACGCCCTGCTGACTGCCGCTCCGCTGGCCCCCTTCGAGGACGAACGGCTGAACTTCATGCTTGCCGTGGAATTCAACGCCGGTGTGGGTGTTTCCTGGTACCCGGTGATGGGCTCCCTGGCCCGGCTGACCAAGTCGCCCAAGGCGGCCCTGTGGCCTGCCTACGGCGGACTTTTCGTCGCCACTATCATTGCCCAGATGGTGGGCATGGGCGCCGCCCTCACCCTTGGCGATTCCGATCCCACCGTGTGGATGCTGCCCTTCGGCGGGCCGGTCCTGGGCGCAGCCATCCTGCTGTTCATCGCCTTCGCGAACATCACCAGCACCTCGTCCATCGTCTATTCCACCGTGCTGGCGCTGCGCCAGGCGAGCGGAAGCCTGCTGTCGAGAACCCCCTGGCCGCTGCTGTGCGCGGGATTCTTTACCCTCCCGGCCATCCTGGCCTTCTTCCCGGGCTTTATGTACGACCAGTTCATGGTCTTCGTGACCATCAGCGGCGCCTTCCTGTCCGCAATGTGCGGTGCGATCATTGCCGACTACTTCTTCCTGCGCAGGCAGCACATCAACCTGCCGGATATCTTCAAGCCCGGCTCCGCCAGCCGGTACCACTTCTCCGGCGGGATCAACTGGGCCGGCCTGGCCGCCGTCGGCGCCGGTGCCGCTTTCTACCTGACTATTTACAACCCCGTCACGCTGGAAACCCTTCCGGTCTTCAACTACACCACTGCGTCGCTGCCGGCCGCCCTGCTCGCCGGCGCTGTCTACTACGTGATCGCGTCACTGGCCTACCGACGGCGCGGCATGGGCGGCTTCCGGGACGTTCCGGAAACGCCCGCGATCCCGGCCTCCACCGACACACACCCCAGTAAGGACCCCGCATGATCCCCTCTCCCCGCAAAACCCGCGCAGCTGTCCACGACGGCACCTCCACGGCACTGGAGATCCGCACTGTGGAGATCGCCCCGCCCGGGCCGGGCACGGTACTGGTTCGCCTGGGTGCCTCCGGCGTCTGCGGCTCCGACCGCCACGTGCTCGACGGCGACTGGCAGCTGCCGTCCCCCACCGTCATGGGACATGAGGGTGCCGGCACCGTGGAAGCAGTCGGCGCCGGAGTGGAAGACGTTGCTGCGGGCGACCACGTGATCCTGTCCTGGTTCTACCCGTGCCGGCGCTGCACCGCCTGTCTCTCCGGCCGCTCCTTCGTCTGCACCGGGAGCCGCTCCGAGGAGTGCCTGCTGCCGGACGGGAGCACGGCACTGAGCGATGCCGGGACGCAGCTCTTCCCGTACCTTTCCGTCGGTTCGATGAGCGAATACACGGTGGTTCCCGAATCTGCCGCCATCAAGGTTCCCGCGGAGGTACCGTTCGACGTCGCCAGCCTGATCGGCTGCTCCATCGCCACGGGCTACGGTTCCGTGGTGAACGACGCCGCTGTCCAGGCCGGCCAGTCCGCCGTCGTCGTTGGCACCGGAGGAGTGGGGCTGTCCATCATCATGGCGCTGAACCTGGTGGGCGCGAACCCGATCATCGCCGTGGACCTAAGCGACGACAAACTCGAGGCGGCCCGCAGCTTCGGCGCCACCCACACGCTCAAGCCCGGCGACGACCTGGCCGCCCGTGTCCAGGAAATCACCGGAACCGGAGCGGACTTTGCGTTCGAAGCGATCGGCCGGGTGGAAACCATCGAGTCGCTCCCCTGGCTCATCACTGCCGGAGGCAAGGCAGTGCTGGTGGGCCTGCCCCCGCAGGATGCACCCGTGTCCATCGATGCCCTGGCGTTGGCGGAAACCGGCAAGTCGCTCATTGGTTCCAACTACGGTTCCACCGTGCCTGGCCGGGATTTTCCACGGCTGGCTGAGCTCTACCTGGCCGGGAAGCTCCCCGTGGACCGGCTGATCTCCAACCGGATTAAGCTGGACGACGTCAATGAGGCGTTTGACGCCATGCGCCGCGGGGAACGCGCCCGCAGCGTCATCGTGTTCGACTAGCACCGCAAAATCCGAGGAGAACCATGGCCAGACCCCG
Organism: Arthrobacter caoxuetaonis; assembly: GCF_023921125.1. Classification (NCBI taxonomy): domain Bacteria; kingdom Bacillati; phylum Actinomycetota; class Actinomycetes; order Micrococcales; family Micrococcaceae; genus Arthrobacter; species Arthrobacter caoxuetaonis. The sequence continues at coordinate 821,909 of NZ_CP099466.1, read as the reverse complement.
CACACCCCTGCTGTCGCTGGAGAAGATCCACACGGGTGCGCTGGAACTGGTGGACGAGCTGGGGGATTTCACGATCCCCCAGCTCGCGCGGCGCCTGGGCGTAAGCCCTTCCTCGCTCTACCATCACGTGCAGGGCCGCCCGGAGATCATCAACGGCATGCGGTCCATCATCGGTGCCCAGGCCCTGGCTTCGGAGGGCTTCCCGCCGGGACAGGGGTCCTGGCAGGAGCAGGCCGCCGCCTGGACGAGGAATTACCGCAGGGTCCTGAGCCTGCATGCCAAAGCCATTCCGCTGCTGGTGGGAGAAGCCGTGACAGACTCCCCCACGCTGGAGATCTACGAGCGCCTGGCATCCCTCCTTGCCGGGGCGGGTTTCGACGACGCGCAGGTCATCCTCGGCATCTCCGTACTGGACATCCTGTGCCTCGGCTCGTCCGTGGACACAGCCGGGCCCTCCGCGGCCTGGCAGGCAACCCCGGACACGGAGCCCGTCCTGCACCGGGCAATGGCCACCGGCCGGGAACCGATTGGCGTCAGGTCCGATGCCGCCTTTGAAGCAGGTCTTTCGGCGGCACTGGCCTATCTGGCTTCCCTGCCCCGCCCGGAACCGGACCCTACCCCCGAGGCGAAGCCGGATAGGTCAGCGGCTCGGTGATCCAGTCCAGGTCCGCCCACCGGTCCATCCGCTGCACAATCTCGAAGCTGCTCCGGCACATGTCCACCACGGCCTGCTCCGGATCCGGATAGGAGAAGGCGTCCTCCAGGGTGAGGATGAACTCGCTCATCTGCGTCCGGAATTCTGCGCGGTCCGGCTTGAGCATGGAGGCGTAGCTCTCGATTCCCGGGATGAAGGGATACGGCATCCCGAAGAACGCCGGCTTGGACATCCTCACGTCGCCGGGCCAGAAGCCGTACTCCACGAACTTCTCATCGAAGCAGTTCACCCCGACCATGTCCGTACCGCTGTACGGGGCAGCCTGTCCGGCAAAGACCGAACCGCTGAGGTCCATGGTCCCGAAAAAGAACTCCGGCATGTCCACCTTGCCCCGGAAAGGCGATAGGAACCGGGAGAGGCTCCGGTGGGCGAAGTGCAGGTTCTCCAAATAGGCGGCGACGGCCTCCCGGTCCCAGGAATGGTGCTTGTTGTCCTGTTCGAAGGGAGCCTCGTCGTAGAACTCCTGCGGGGTGGTGTTGATCTCCGTTGCCATGCCGATGTAGTCCAGGGCACTCATGAGCTGGGCGTAGAAGTCCGCGACGCTGAGTCCGTCCTCGATGGGGATCCGGGACTTGCCGCCGTCGGTGTTCTGCACGTCCACATGGTGCTGGCGGAGGTTGAAGTAAATCTCGAAGCTGGATCCGTTGCCCGGGATTATCCCGGTGCCGATACCGTCGATAGTCAGCGGCATGCGCACGTGGCCCCACTCGGGCCTCTTGGTGCTGCGCTCGACCTTCACCTTGCCCGCCATTTGCAGGAACAGATGGAGGGTATCGGCGGTGTCCTGCCATTCGGTGTAGTCGAGAATCCGTTTTTCCATGGGTTTCGCCTCGAATCGGTGGCTCGGTGCGGCGGGGACTCAGGAGTGCGGGTTGTTTTCCAAGTGTGAAGACCGGCCGGGTGCCGGTCAACGCCCCGGCCTGCTTCTGCGTCCGGGACTATACTGGCCATGGCCAGCAGCCCTCACAACCCCTCCCTAGGAGCCTTTCCCGGTGCCCAAATCCCCCGCCGCACGCACCTCATCACGTTCCCGCAGCCTGAAGTACATCCTGATGCTCGGCGCCCTGGCTGCCCTGCCTGCGGTTACCACCGACATGTACCTGCCGGCGCTGCCCGCAGTCGCCGAAGACCTTGCAACCACGACGACGGCGGCCCAGTTCACGCTTTCCGGCACCTTGCTGGGAACGGCTGTGGGACAGCTGGTGATCGGACCGCTCTCGGACCGGTTCGGGCGGCGGCTGCCGCTGCTGATCGGCATCTCGATGCACATTGTGACGTCGCTGCTCTGCGCCATTGCGCCCAACATCGGGCTCCTGATCGGCCTGCGGATCATGCAGGGATTCTTCAACGCCGCAGCCTCGGTGGTGGCCATCGCGGTCATCCGCGACCGCTTCACCGGCTCCGCTGCGGCCAAGCTGCTGTCCCGCCTGATGCTGATGATCGGCCTCGCTCCACTGCTGGCCCCGACGCTGGGCCAGGCGGTTGCAGGAATCTGGGCCTGGCGGGCAGTCTTCTACGCCCTCGCGCTGATCGGTGTGATCCTGGTGGTGATCGTCTGGCGCTGGATGCCGGAAACCCTTCCGCCCGAACGCCGCCTGCCCAAGAAGGTGAAGGGTGCCGCAAAAACCGGTGAACCCGGCGGCTACCGGATCCTGCTGCGCGACCGCCGCTTCCTCGCGTTCGCCGTCATTCCAGGCCTGTCGATGGGCATCATCATGAGCTACGTGGTGGGTTCCCCGTTCGTGATGCAGGAGCAGTACGGTCTCTCCCCCGCGACGTTCGCGCTCATCTTCGCGGTCAACGGCGTCGCCATGGTGATTTCCTCCCAGGTGAACGCTTCCCTGCTCAACCGCTTCCCCTCCGCGGGAATCCTGCGCGTCGCTGCGCCGGTACTGCTGCTGCTGGCCGTGATCCTGCCGATCATCATTGCCACCGGTTTCGGCGGTGTGATCGGCCTGGTGGCCGGCCTGTGGCTGGTCCTGGGCATGCTGGGCTTCACCCTTTCCAACGCGACCTCCCTCGCCCTGGACGGTTACGGGCACATGGCCGGAACGGCAGCCGCACTGCTGGGCTGCCTCCAAGTGGGACTGGCCGGGCTGATCAGTCCGCTGGTTGGCGTCTTTGGCGGCACGGCACTGTCGATGGCAGGGGTGATCATCGGCTGCGCCGCGGCCATCAACCTGATCCTGGCAACGACGCCGGCCTACCGCCGCCGGGGCCTGCGGCTGGGCACCTCCCCGAACGGGACCGAGCCCGGGGACCCGACCGCACAAGCCAGCGGAACCGCGGGCTAGCCAGCCGGGGGCGCTGCGGTGCTCTGCCGGATCACCAGCGAGGTGGAGAGGTCCAGGCGCGTGTTCTTGGGCTGTTCGCCGTCGCGCAGCATCAGCACCATCCGCGCCGCTTCCTCGGCCATTTCGATCAACGGCTGATGCACGGTGGTGAGCGCGGGCGAGGACCAGCGGGCCACCTGCAGGTCGTCGTAGCCAACTAACGAGAGCTCGTCCGGAACGCTGATGCCCAGCTGCCGGGCCGCGTCCAGGACGCCCAGTGCCTGCAGGTCGCTGCCGGCAAACACCGCGGTGGGACGGTCCGGCTGGGCGAGCAGCTCGAGCGCATGGTCCCGGCCGCCGTCGACGTGGAAGTTTCCGTAACGCACCAGCGCAGGATCAAACGGGAGCCCGGCTGTATTCAGGGCCGACCGGTAGCCGTCGATCCGGGCGAGGGAGCACATCAGGTCCTCCGGTCCGGTAATGGCAGCAATCCGCTGATGGCCCAGGTCGATCAGGTGGCGGGTTGCCATCATGCCCCCGGCCCAGTTCGCGGACCCCACGGAAGGAACATCCGGAGCCGGGTCCCCCGCTGGGTCGATGATCGCGAACGGTATGCCGCGGGACTCGAGCAGCCGGCGCGATTCGTGTGCCAGGTCAGCAAAGACCAGTACGACGCCGGCCGGGCGCCGCGCGATGACACCCTCCACCCACTCCGGCCCGGGCGAGTGGCGGGTGCCGCTTTCGGTGAGCACCACGCTCAGTCCGTGTTCGCGGGCCACGTTCTCCACACCCCGGATGATTTCCAGCGCCCAGGCACTCTCCAGTTCATGGAACACCAGCTCCAGCAGCCCTGACTTGGAACTGCGGCTGGCCCGCCGCTGATACCCGTGCCCGTCCAGCAGGGCCTCAACTTTCGTGCGGGTTTTCCGCGAAACATCGGCCCGGCCGTTCAGGACTTTCGAGATTGTCGAGAGCGAAACCTCCGCCTCCGCCGCCAGCTCCGCGAGCGTGACGCGCCCTGCTGCAGGCGTTTGTGCCATCTGTTTCTCCTCCACACGAAAGGCCGCCGGCGTGAAGACGCAGCAATTAAGTGTTGCGGATCACATCCCTGCATCCTAAGCTAGCCGCATTCCAGAACTTTCGGCAAGTGTTTCGAAACTTTCGGAACACAGCTTCCCGGGAGAACTTCCAGTGAGGAGCAGTTCAATGAGGAACAACCGCAGCTGGCTGAAACCAGCTACCGCAGCCGCGGGTGCGCTGGCACTCGGCATGTCCATGGCCGCCTGTTCAAACAGCGGAGAATCCGCTGCCGGCAACCGGCCCGAAAACGAAATCCACGTCCTGGTCTACGGAGACGCCGGCAACGATGTTGAACGCGCCATGGTGGACAAGTTCAACGAAACCTCGGACGTGAAGGTTGTCCTGGACACCATTCCCGGGGCCGACTACCAGCAGAAACTCCAGACCGTCATCGACACGGACTCCGCCCCGGACGTGTTCTTCAACTGGGGCGGCGGATCCATCACCGACTACGTGGACGCGGGCCTGCTGATGCCGCTGGACGACTTCATCGAGGAGGATCCGCAGCTCAAGGACGCGTTCCTGCCCTCGGTCTTCGATACCGCTGTGGTGGATGGCCAGGCATACGGCATTCCAATGCGCGGCACCCAGCCGGTGATGCTCTTCAGCAACGAAGAGGTCCTGGCCAGCGCCGGCGTCGACGGTGCTCCGGAAACGTGGGAGGACCTGCTGGACGCGGTGGAGAAGCTCAAGGCGGCCGGGGTCACCCCGATCGCACTGGGCGGGGCGGACGAGTGGCCCACCCTGATGTGGGTTGAGTATGTGTATGACCGCGTAGCCGGACCGGAACTCTTTGAAAGCGCCCTGGCCGGAGACACCGAGGTCTGGGACTCCGACGAAAGCCGGGAAGCTTTGGGCATGCTGCGCGAGCTGGTGGACACCGGTGCTTTTGGCACCAACTTCCAGTCCGTGAAGTTCACCGACGGCGGCTCCCCGTCGCTTCTCTCCAGCGGCCAGGCGGGCTTTGAGCTGATGGGCTCCTGGGCGTACTCAACACACCAGGATGCCGCTCCTGAATTCGTGGAGGCAGGCCTCCTGGGCTACAGCGAGTTCCCGACCATCGACGGCGGCAAGGGCGACCCGGCCAACCTGGTGGGCAACACCAACAACTTCTACTCCGTCCTGGCGAACACCCGGTACCCGGAAACCGTCCGCGACTTCCTGAAGCTGATGTACTCGGACGAATTCGTCCAGGAGCACGTGGCCATCGGCAACCTGCCCACCACCACCAACACGGAGCAGTTCCTGGACCAGTCCGCTGATCCGGACTACGCCCGCTTCCAGTACGGACTGGTGGAGCAGGCACCGGCATTCCAGCTTTCCTGGGACCAGGCCTACCCGCCCTCGGCCACCCCGGCCATCCACGGCGCCATGTCCGACTTCTTCAGCGGCCGGATCGATGAAGACGGCTTCATTGCCGCCATGCAGGGTCTCTAGGAACTCCTCCTTATGACTGCGCTGCTTCCTCCCAAGCCGCCGGCGCTGCCGGACGGATCCGAACGGGTCCGTCCGGCAGCCGCCGGCTGCTCGGCCCGCACACCCCGCCCCGGGCTGGCCTGGGCCCTGCCGGCCACGGTGTTCTTCCTGCTGTTCGCAGTGATCCCGCTGATCGCCGTCGTTGTCCTGTCCTTCATGAGCTGGCGCGGCATCGGCGAGCCTAAGTTCGTCGGCACGGAGAACTGGCAGGAACTCGCCGGAGACCCGGTGATGCTCAAAAGCCTCTGGCTTTCCCTGCTCTTCATAGTCCTCGGTGTTGCCACCCAGACGCCGGTGAGCATGCTGCTGGGTGTCTGGGCTGCCGGACCGCAGCGCAACCGGGCGATCCTCAGCGCCATCTACTTCGTTCCGCTACTGCTCTCCTCGGCCGCTATTTCGGTGCTGTGGCGGGCGCTGCTGGACCCCAACTTCGGCGTGCCGTCACAGTTCCGCTGGCTCTTCGGCGACGGCAACCTTTTTGGCCACCAGGCCACTGCGATCGGCGTCATCATCTTCGTGAGCATGTGGCAGTTCACGCCGTTCCACACACTGATCTACCAGGGCGCCGCGCGGGCTATTCCACAGGTGCTCTACCAGGCAGCGGAGATCGACGGCGCGGGACGGGCACGGACCTTCTTCAGCATCACGCTCCCCCAGCTGCGCAACTCCATCATCACTTCGGTGATCCTGATGGTGGTGGGCGGGCTGACCACCTTCGAGACGGTGCTGATCCTCACCAACGGAGGGCCGGGCACGGACACCACCATCACGGCCTTCTACATGTTCGAGCAGGCCTTCCGCCGCTTCGACTTCGGCATTGGCGCCGCCGTGGCCCTGGTGCTCGTGGTCGTAGCCACCACCGTCTCGCTGATCATGGTCAAGGTCTCCGGCTACGACAAAATGCGCAGCACCATGGAAGGGGTCTAGATGCGCACGCGCCCCAATTACATTGCCGGAGCAGCCGCCGTCGTCTGGCTCCTGATCGTTGCCCTGCCGCTGTACGTCATGATTGCCGCCAGCGTGCAGACCCGCAGCGGCTTCAGCGCCGGCGGCCCGCTCTCCTTCCCCACCAGCTTCACGCTGGAGAACTACGTCGGGGTCTTCCAGAGCGGGTTCGGGCTGTACTTCCTGAACACCCTGATCGTCACGGGCGGCGTGGTGGGAATCGTGCTGCTGGTGGTGCCGCCGCTGGCCTACGCGATTGTGCGCAACCAGTCCCGCACCACCACCGTGATCTTCCGGTTCTTCCTGCTGGGCCTGGCGATTCCGGTCCAGGCGGTGATTGTTCCGATGTTCTACCTGATCAATACGGTGGGACTCTACGACACCCTCCTGGGCATCATCCTGCCCACCGCGGCGTTCGCCCTGCCGATCTGCACGCTGATTCTCTCCGGAACCATGCGGGACATCACTCCTGAGCTGTACGAGGCCATGGCCGTTGACGGCGCCGGAACCTGGCGGACCTTCGTGCGGCTGGTGCTGCCGCTGTCCAAGCCGGGGATCTCCACGATCGCCGTGTTCGCCGCGCTACAGGGCTGGAACGGCTTCCTGCTGCCGCTGATCCTGACCCAGTCGGAATCGACCCGGGTCATCACCCTTGGCCTCTTCAACTTCCAGACCCAGTACGGAATCAACGTCCCCGGCATCCTCGCCGCGGTGATGCTCTCCATGATTCCCGTGCTGCTGGTGTACCTCTTCGCGCGCCGCGCACTAGTCCAGGGCCTCATGGGCGCTGGCGGAAAGTGACCCATGTCGAACACCACCACCAAGCGCGTCCCCTGGCGGGATGCCTCCCTCTCCCCCGCCGAACGCGCGGACGCCCTGCTGGCCCAAATGACCCTGGAGGAGAAGACTGCCCAGCTGTTCGGCGTGTGGGTAGGCGCTTCGGCCGACGGCGCCGAGGTGGCCCCGCACCAGCATGAGATGAATGAACCTCCGGACCTGGAGGCGCTGCTGCCGAACGGTCTGGGCCAGCTCACCCGGCCCTTCGGCACCAAACCGGTCGACGCCGGTGCCGGCGCCCTGTCGCTGATGCGCACCCAGGAGAGAATCGCCGCCTCCAACCGGTTCGGAATACCTGCCATGGCGCACGAAGAATGCCTGGCCGGGTTCGCTGCCTGGGGTGCGACGGCGTATCCGGTGCCGCTGGCCTGGGGCGCCACCTTCAACCCGGCGCTCGTGAAACGCATGGCCCATGCCATCGGCACAGACCTGCGCCGGGTCGGAATCCACCAGGGCCTGGCTCCCGTGCTGGACGTTGTCCGCGACGCCCGCTGGGGACGGGTGGAGGAGACCATGGGCGAAGATCCCTACCTAGTGGGCTCAATTGGGGCTGCCTACGTCCAGGGGTTGGAAGACGCCGGGATCGTAGCAACGCTCAAGCACTTCGCCGGCTACGCAGCGTCCCGCGCGGGACGGAACCTTGCTCCGGTCTCGATGGGTCCGCGCGAGTTCGCCGACGTCGTCCTGCCGCCGTTCGAGATGGCGGTCCGGGAGTCCGGTGTGCGGTCCGTGATGCATGCGTACACCGACACTGACGGCGTGCCCTCGGCGGCTGACCGGCAGCTGCTCACCGGCCTGCTGCGGGACACCTGGGGCTTCAGCGGGACAGTTGTGGCGGACTACTTCGGAATCGGTTTCCTCGAGGAACTGCACGGCATTGCCGGAACCCGCGGCGAAGCGGCAGTGGAGGCCCTCTCCGCCGGCGTGGACGTTGAGCTGCCCACGGTCGACGCGTACGGAGACCATCTGCTGGCAGAACTGGACGCCGGCCGCATCGACCCGAAGCTGGTGGACCGTGCCGCGCATCGGGTCCTGGTGCAGAAGATCGGCCTCGGCCTGCTCGATGAGGACTGGACTCCGGTTCCCGAGGTCCTGCCCGCCGAGGCCTTGGACCTGCAGGCGGTCGAGGGAACCGTCAACCTTGACCCGGCGGAGAACCGGCAGCTGGCGGCAGAACTGGCAGAGCAGTCCATTGTGCTGCTCAGCAACAACGGGGTCCTGCCGCTGAGGTCGCCGTCCCGCATCGCCGTCGTTGGCCCCAATGCAGAGAATCCCCTGGCATTCTTGGGCTGCTATTCGTTCCCGGCCCACGTCGGATCGCAGTTTCCGGACATCCCCGCAGGCATCGACCTGCCCACGGTGGCATCCTCGCTCCGCACTGAGTTCCCAAACAGTGAGATCACCTGCGTTCAGGGCTGCGGAATCGATGATCCGTCGGTCTCGGGAATTGGCGACGCCGTTGCGGCCGCCCGGGAGGCCGACGTCGTCATCGCGGTGCTGGGCGACCGCGCCGGTCTCTTTGGCCGCGGCACCAGCGGAGAAGGCTGCGACGTGGAGTCCCTGGTCCTCCCCGGCGTCCAGCAGCAGCTCCTGGATGCGGTGCTGGAATCCGGCACCCCCGTAGTAACTGTGCTGCTCACCGGCCGCCCCTACGCGCTGGGGGCTGCAGTTACCAAGGCCGCCGCCGTCGTGCAGGCGTTCTTTCCCGGAGAGGAAGGGGGCCCGGCCGTGGCCCGGGTGCTCAGCGGTGCGGTCAATCCCTCAGGACGGCTGCCCATCAGCGTTCCGGCGACGCCCGGGAGCCAGCCGGCCAGCTACCTGGCAGCTCCCCTTGCCGGGCCTACCGACGTGTCCAGCATCGATCCGACTCCGGCCTTCGGGTTTGGCCACGGCGTGGGCTACACGGACTTCAGCTGGGACGGCCTCTCCGTTGGGCAGACGCAGATCGGGACCGACGGCGAAGCGGAGGCTGCCCTGACCGTCACCAACACCGGCGACCGCGGGGGCGTGGAGGTAGTCCAGTTGTACCTGCACGATCCCGTGGCCAGCGTGGTTCGGCCGGTGCAGCGGCTTATCGGTTACGCACGCGTACCGTTGCAGGCCGGGGAATCAGCCCGGGTGCGGTTCACCGTTCCGGCAGACCTGGCCTCGTTTACCGGAATTGGCCTGCAGCGGCTCGTCGAACCCGGGGACCTGGAACTGCGGTTCGGTGCCTCCAGCACCGACATACGGCTGAGCACCGGAATTACGCTCACCGGACCGGTACGCTCGGTGGACCACACCCGGCGCCTGCACTGTGAAGTGGAAGTGGGGCCGGGGGCGGATGTCATGGCCCCGTAGGAGGAATTCACGTGTATACGGATCTGCCCGCTGACCAGCTGACCACATATCTGGGAAGCCAAAGCGACCCCGCGGAGTTCGACGATTTCTGGGCGCAGACCCTCGAAGAAGCGCAGGCCCATCCGCTGGACCTGATCCTGGAACCATTCGAGACTGTGCTGTCCACAGTGGACGTCTGGGACGTGACATTCAACGGCTATGGCGGTGAACCAATCCGCGCCTGGCTGCGGGTGCCGTCCGGAGCATCCGGTCCGCTGCCCGGCGTCGTGCAGTTTGTCGGCTACGGGGGCGGACGCGGGGATGCGCACGAGAATCTGTTCTGGGCGTCCTGCGGTTTCGCGCACCTGGAGATGGACACCCGTGGGCAGGGGGCGGGCTGGAGCACGGGAGTCACCCCGGATGCCGCGGGCAGTGCCGGACCCCAGGGCCAAGGCGTGATGACCCGCGGCGTCACCGATCCCGGGACCTACTATTACCGGCGGCTGACCACGGACGCCGTCCGGGCTGTCCAGGCCCTGCGGTCATTGGATAGGGTAGATCCCGCCCGTTGCGCGGCTGTGGGCATGAGCCAGGGTGGCGGCCTGGCAGTGGCCGTCGCAGCGCTGGCACCGGAGCTGGCGGCCATCGTAGCGAAGGTGCCCTTCCTCTCCGACATCCCCCGGGCGCTGCAGGTCACGGATGCGTACCCGTTCCGGGAACTGGTTGATTATCTGGCGATCCACCGCACCCGGGTCCAGCAGGTGCACCAGACGCTGCAGTACTTTGATTCGGTCAACTTCGCCAAGCGGGCCAGGGTTCCGGCACTGTTCTCGGTGGGTTTGATGGATCAAGTAACGCCGCCGTCCACCGTCTATGCGGCGTACAACAACTACTCCGGAGCCAAGGAGCTTCAGGTATGGCCCTTCAACGGGCACGAAGCCGGCGGGATCGAGGACGATGTGGCTGCTGTGGCCTTCCTGCGCCGGGTTATGGTCAGCCCCGGCGGCTCAGCCGGCGGCGATTGACACAGCCACTGCCGCGGCCAGCAGCACGGCATAGCCACTGAGCGTCGCTGTCCCCGGCTCCCGGGGCTGCCTGCGGCTCCGTCCGCGCTTGGATTCTGCCGGGGAGTCCGCCGAGCCTGCCCTGGCCGCCGACCCTGCTGTGCCCGCCGCGTCTGCCCCGGCAGCAGTTCTCGGCAGGGATTCCCAGCGGATCACGGCACCGGCGGTGGCCGCAGCCAGGGCAGCCACGGAGAGGATCCACAACCAGATGGTGACCGGCGACCATTCCACAACCAGCCGCAGGGCCAGCGCCACGAACGCCGTCTCCAGCAGGGCCGCGAGCAGCGAACGCCTGCTCCTGGCAGCTGCCATCCCGTCGGACTGCCAGGCGGAGGCAGCAACCCAGCCGCAGGCGAGCGCCAGCACGGCCGGCAGGACCCAGCCGATGATCACCTGCATCATGCCGGACCTCCGGCCAGCAGCTCAAACACCGCTTCTTCCTGCCCGGCGGAGACGTTGGAGAGCATGACCACCGCGCGGCCGGACTCCCGGTCCAGGGCGACCATGGACCAGAAACCGCCGGTCTGCCCGTTGTGCCAGGTGACCTCCCTGCCTCCTAGTTCCTCGGTCACCCAGCCCAGTCCGTACCTGCCGCCGTTTCCGTCATCCCACCGAGGTTCCAGTGCCGCTGCGCCCGGGGCAGTTCCGTCCAGCTGGGCCTGCGCGTAACGCACCAGGTCAGCCGCGGTGGACCGGATTCCTCCCGCCGGCGCCGTGCCGTTCGCCGTCCAGGCTCCTTTTGGACGGCCGGCGGCGCTTCGCCCGGTGGGAGCGCCGTCCGGAAGGTTCTCCGCGGTGACCGGTGCATAGGTTTCCTTCAGCGCCAGCGGGGTGAGTACCCGGTCCGCCAGCAGCTCTTCCCAGCTTGTTCCGGCAGCCTTGGCCAGGAGCTGGCCAAGGAAGGCGTAGCCGAGGTTCGAGTAGTCCACGGAACCGCGGTTGTTCAGCCCGGCGGCCTGTGCCTGGGCAATGATCTGGTCGGGGGCCGCGGTATACGGATCCCGGTTCAGCAGCTGACCGGCCAGGAGGGAGGGCAGGGCATCGAGGCCCGTTGCCAGCCGGGGAAGACCGGAACGGTGGCTGGCCAATTCGGCCAGGGTCACGGTGCCGATCTCGGCGTCGGGATCCCGCAGTTCGTCACCCAGGATGTCCCCGACGGTGGCCTCCAAGGCGACCTCGCCGCGCTCGACGGCGTCGGCGAGCAGTGAGGCGGTGAAGGTCTTGCTGACGGACCCGATCTCATATTCGGTGTGCTCATCGGCACCGAAGCCTGCGTACCGGACGTTGTCCCCGTCGATCCAGGCGACGCTGACCTGATTCGCTGGAGCGGTGAGCAGCGGACGCACCCTCTCGGCCAGGGCTGCATCACCGGTGACGTTGCCGGACAGCTTCGGCGGCCAGGGGGCGGCTGCCAGGCCGCAGAGCAGGACGACGGCGGCGGCAGCACCTCCCGCGATCAGCCGGGGCGTCAGCTTTCTGGTGCGGGTTTTGGTTTCGGGCATCTCAGTTGCCTCCTGCGGCAGCGGTAAGGATGGCCAGCAGCGGGATGACCCGGGCCGGGGGCACGCGGTAGCGGGAGCGGGCGTGGGCGGCGAGCCAGCCCTGGGCGCTGAGCTGGTTCACGTGGTGGTAGATCTGCCCCGCGGTGCCGGCGCCCAGTTCCTCCGCCAGCGCCGCGACGGTCTCGGTTCCGCCCAGGACGGCGCGGAGGATGGAGAGCCGCACGGGGTTGCCCAGCGCGGCGAGGGACTCAGCGAAGGGTGCCCAGTCGACGTCGAGCAGGTGTCCTGTTTCCAGGCCGTACTGGTATTCGTACCGTTCACCGGCCGGGGTGCCGGCGGTTCCGGCGAACAGGACGGCCCCGGGATCCGGGTAGCGGTTGCGGATGCCGTTGAGCACCCAGAAAACATCATCGGTCTCCGGGCGGTCCGGCGCCGGTGCCGGGTGTTCTGCCGGCGGCGCCGCCAGGAGCCGTTCCTCCAGGGCAGCAACCCGTTCTTCGAGTGCCTGCAGACGGTCATGATTCGAACTCATGCGTCAAGAATTACGTAATCCCTAAAAGGTGTCAAGGATTACTGAATTCGAGCTTCCTAGTCCTTGAGCTCAACGAAGAACACATGGGTCTCCGTTTCGCAGGAACGGCTACCGCCCTTGGGCCCGGCGCCTGAGCCTGAGCACGGCACGCACTCCGGCGAAGGCCGCTCCCCCGGCAAGAACCCACGGCAGCCCCACCAGAACGGGATCGATCCACTGGTGGTTCACGTCCGCCCGGCGCCGTCCTGCCCGCGAGGAGACTCCGCCGCGCCGGAACTCACTGAGGACACCGGTTTCGGTAACCGGGTTATCCGGGCGCAGCGTTGCCAGCGCAGAGATCCGGGCTTCGAAGGCGTCCACCCGGTCCGCTGCCAGCAGGATCAGCCAGTGCGCTGCCCGGGCTTCGCTGTAGCGGCGGTAGGCGTAGCGGCGCATTACTCCGGAGACGCCCTTGAGCGGCACGGACGTGCCGAAGACCGGGGTGAGCATCCCGTGCTCCATCGACCGTTCCCGGGGGTACGTTTCCTCCTGCCGGTCCGGGAAGTCCCAGTGTGCGCCGGTGCGCCCGGGATCGAACTGCAGCTTGGGAACGGAGGGACGGTCGAGCGGATCCAGGTCCGCGCCCCACCCGGGGATGCGTGCCCGGAGTTCCTCGGCAGTGGGGACGGGTACGGGGTTGTTGGCGGTGTAGGCCATGAAGACTCTTCCTTCGAATCGCTATGGTCAGGCTGCGGAGCTGGGGACGATCACGGGCTTGATGCAGTTATCCAGCTTGGAGGAGAAGATGTGGTAGCCCTCGGCGATGTGTTCAAGCGGAATCCGGTGCGTGATGATGTCGCTGGGGACGAGGTACCCGTTGCGGATGTGCTCGAACAGTCGCGGCCACTGACGCTTCATTGGGCATTGGTTCATGTTCAGCGTCAGGCCCTTGTTGAGGGCGTCTCCAAACTTCACGGCATTGAAGATGGGACCGTAGGCGCCCATGACGGACACGGTGCCGCCCTTCCGGACCGAATCGATCGCCCAGTTCAGCGCCACGGCAGATCCGCCCTGGAGCTTGAGCTTGGTTCCGGTGACGTGCTGCAGGAAGTTCCCGTCCGCCTCGGCTCCTACGGCGTCGATCGCTACATCCGCACCCAGGAATCCGGTGTCCTTCTTCATCTGGACCACAATGTCGTCGTATTCCGTGAAGTTGTAGGTTTCGGCGTGCGCGAAGTCCCGCGCTTTTTCCAGCCGGTAGTCCAGATGGTCAATCACCATCACCCGCCCGGCGCCCATCAGCCAGGCGGACTTGGCGGCATAGAGTCCCACCGGTCCGGCGCCGAACACCACCACGGTGTCGCGTTCCTTGATGTCGCCCAGCTGGGCGCCGAAGTATCCGGTGGCCAGCGCATCGGTGCACATCAGCGCGTCCTCATCCGCCATCCAGTCCGGAATCAGGGAGGGTCCGACGTCGGCAAACGGCACGCGCACATACTCGGCCTGTCCGCCGTCGTATCCTCCCGTGGTGTGCGAGTAGCCGTAGAGCGCACCGACGGCGGTGGCGTTGGGATTCACGTTGTGGCAGTTGGAGTACAGCCCGCGGACACAGAACCAGCAGGAGCCACAGTAGATATTGGCCGGAACCATCACCCGGTCCCCCGGCCTGAGGTTCTGCACCGAGGAACCCACTTGGTCAACCACGCCGATGAACTCGTGCCCGAAGGTGGTGCCGACCCGGGTATCCGGCATCAGCCCGTGGTACAGGTGCAGGTCGGAGCCGCAGATCGCCGCCAGCGTCACGCGGATGATCGCGTCGTTGGGGTGCTCTATGCGCGGTATGTCCTTTTCTTCGACGCGTATCTTGTACGGGCCGCGGTACACCATTGCTTCCACTGGTCCTCCTCTTCGGTGATCAGATAGTAAGCAACCTTCACATGCCCGTTTCCGGACGGTCAACCGAGGCTTCCGGGAGGGCAACCTGCCCCAACTGTCCCGGCGGACAGCAAAGCGCCGGTGCTTCCATGACGGGGACTCCCATCATGGCCGCACCGGCGCTCAAGGTGAAGACGGGTTACTGAACCGAGTTGTTGTAGTTATCCACTTCGGCCTGGAGTTCCTCAACCGACTCCGTGAGCTCGGCCTTGCTGTCTCCGCCGAGCAGCGCACCTTCGAGTGCGTCCTCAGCAGCCTTGCGGGCCTGCGGCATGGAACCGGCCGAGCAGCCCTGCGTGGCGGCAGTCAGTTCGGTGGATTCCAGCTGCTGCACGGCGACGTCGAACTGCGGGTACTGTTCGCGCCAGGCGATGTCCTCCGGCTCCTCGAGGGCAGCCTTGGAGATCGGGAAGTAGCCGGTGCCGACGTGCCAGGTAGCCTGGGTGGCCGGCTCGGCCAGGTACTGCATGAACTGCCAGGTGGCTTCCTTCTCAGCGTCCGAGTGCCCCTCGTCGGAGATCCAGAGCGAGGCACCGCCGATGATCGGACCGGAATCGTTCTTTTCGATCTTCGGGTAGAAGCCAACACCCAGTTCGAAGCCCTGCTCCTCGGCGGCCTTCTGCATGCCGCCCAGGGCACCGGTGGATTCGAGCGTGATGCCGATGGTGCCCGACTTGAAGGCGTTCTGCGCATCGGCTGTGGCACGGCCGGTGTTGCCCGCCACTCCGGTGCTCACCAGTTCCTTCCACCAGTCGACGAACTGCACTGCGGTGTCATTGTTGAAGCTGTACTCGGTGACGCGCTCACCGGTGCGGCCGTTGTCCGGGCTGCAGTACAGGGCGCCGTTCGCGGCGATTTCCTGCTCCAGGAGCCAGCCGTAGATCGCGGCGTTGAAGCCGAACTCGGCCGGGCCGCCGTTTTTCTTGGAGAGCTTGTTGGCTGCTTCAGCGACCTCGTCGAGGGTTTCCGGAGCCTTTTCGGGATCCAGGCCGGCAGCCTCAAACAGGGTCTTGTTGTAGTACATGACCGGCATGGAGGTGTTGAACGGCATGGACCACAGCTCGTCGTTGATCGAGTAGTAGCCGGCAATGTTGGGCTGCAGGTCGGAGACGTCGTACTCGTCGCGGTCGATGAAGGCCTGCGTGGGCATGACGGCCCCGGAGTCGATCATGAACTGGGTGCCGATGTCATAGATCTGCACCATGCTGGGCGTGCTGTTGGACTGGACTGCTGCCTTGTACTTGGTGATCGTGGAGTCGTAGTCGCCCTGGTAGACACCCTTAACTTCAATCTTGCCGTCATTGGCTGCATTGAAGTCACTGATCAGCTTGTTGAGGGTCTCGCCGTTCGTGCCGTCCATGGAGTGCCAGAAGTTGACGGTCGTAACGCCTTCGGCGTTCTCCAGCGCGTCCGCTCCGGGGGCGTCTGACCCACTGGTCGAGCCGCTGCCGCCGCCGCAGGCGGAGAGCGTCAGGGCGAGTGCGGCAGCGCCGGCAGCCATCATTGGCAGGCGGCGCGCTCTGCTTGTGCTTCGCATTGAATTCCCTTTCAGGGTTGAACCGGAAATGGCTCCCGGATGATGCAGGTGGTGGTGCCTACTTGATGGAACCCGCGGTGAGGCCGCGGACAATGAAGCGCTGGCCAAAGATCACCAGCAGCAACGTGGGAATGATGGCCAGGACGGTTCCCGCCAGGACGAGCCCGGCGTTGAAGTTGTCCGCCGAGCGCAGCTGAGTGATGCCGATCTGGATCGTCTGCATCTGCGGGGTCTGGGTGACCAGCAGCGGCCAGAAGTACATGTTCCAGGCCGAGAGGAAGGACCAGATGCCCAGCGCCGCAAGGGTCGGCTTGGACAGCGGCACCAGCACTGAGAGCAGGAAACGCAGGTGTCCGGCGCCGTCGATCTTGGCCGCCTCCCACAGCTCCAGCGGGAAGGACATAAACGCCTGGCGCAGCAGGAAGATCCCGAATCCGTGGGCCAGGAACGGCAGTACCAGCGCGGGGATGGTATTGATCAGCCCTGCCGAGGACATGGTCAGGTAGTTCGGGATGATGATCGCTTCGGCGGGGACCATCATGCTGCACAGGAACAGGGCGAACCAGAAGGCCTTGCCCCGCACTTTCAGGAACACCAGGGCGTACGCCGCCATCAGCGACGTCACCAGCTGCCCCAGCGTGATGAGCCCTGCCATGACCACGGAGTTCAGGTACTGGCGGGCCAGCGGAATCGAGTCCAGCGCGCCGGCGAAGTTCTCAGCCCGGAAGCCGTTGAACGGCCAGAGGGAAGCCGGATAGGCGTTGATGTCAGCCGGGCCCATGAAAGAACCGATGAAGCCGAAGTAGACCGGGAAGAGGACGACGACGGCACCCAGGGTGAGGGCGGCATAGGTCAGGACACGTCCCAGTGTCAGGGGACGCCGCTGCGGCTTCCGGAGGGCCGCGGACGAGCCGCTGCGGCCCTGCTGAGCTTTGCGGCCCTGCGGGGCGGCGGCAGTTGCGGTGCGGCTCATCGGTAGAACACCTTTCGTTCCAGGACGCCGAATTGGATGGCGGACACCGCTACCACGATGATCAGCAGGACAACGGCCTGGGCGGAGGCATAACCGAAGTTCGAGTTGTTGTTGGCGAAGGCCTGCTCGTAGATGGAGTAGACGAGCGTGGTGGTGCTGTCCTGCGGTCCGCCCTTGGTCAGGATGTGGATCTGGCCGAAGCTCTGCAGTGCGTGGATGGTTCCGGTGACCAGCAGGAAGAACAGCTGCGGAGTCAGCAGCGGCATGATGATCGAGCGCTGCATCCGCCAGCCGTGCGCACCGTCCAGCCGTGCAGCCTCAACGACATCTTCGGACACGGCACCGAGTCCGGCGGAGAGCACCAGCAGGTTGTAGCCAAGCTGCATCCAGACGGTGGCCACCGACACTGAGATCAGTGCCCAGGCCGGGTCGGTCAGCCAGCCCACCCGGTCCAGGCCGAAAAACGCCAGCATGCCGTTCAGCACGCCCGTGGCCTGGTTGAACATCACACCGAAGATCACCGACGCCGTTGCCACGGAATAGGCGAACGGCAGGGCAAAGGCCGTGCGGAAGAACCGGATGCCCCGGATCTTCTGGTGCAGCAGCAGCGCCAGCGCCAGCGCCACGGCAATGGAGGGAATAACGGTCAGGACGGTAAACCCGAGCGTCACGCCCATGACGGTCCAGAAACCTGAATCCGTGAACAGCCGGGTGTATTGGTCGAAGCCGACAAAGCCCGACGGACGTCCGAAAAGGTCGCTGCCCTGGAAGGACAGGAAGACCGAACGCCCCAGGGGATAGAAAAGGAAGAGGGCGAAAACCAGCAAAGCGGGCACCAGGTACCAGAGGGCACGGGTGCTTCCACGGTCCGTGATCCGCTGGGGGGGCTGCGCAGACGCGTCCGCTGCGGGCGCTTTTGCCGGTTTGGTAAGGCTCATGCTCCGGTGCCGCGGAGGACTCCCGCGGCGATCGGTTGTGGACAGCGGACGGTCCCATCCAGCTGCAGCACACTCCTGCAGAAAACTCTCATTGTTTTCTTCCGTCCATAATCATCCGGCTCAACAGACTCTCCGGGCACTGGCGTTACAGGAGTCACAGTAGCTAAAGATTTTTACCGGAGGCAACAAAGTCGGAATCGGCCGGACACGGCAGGCCGGCCCACAGGTCAGCCCGCCGGGACAACAGCCGAAATACGGCAGGCCATACGGTGCTCCCCTCCAGGGGCCAGCGTGATGAGGTTTTCCCCGGAATTGAAGGCATCCGGCGGGCAGGTCATGGGTTCTACGGCCACGCCGCGGCGCGCCATCTTTTCTCCGGAGTAGACCTGGAGCCACGGGGACTGGCTGCCGTCAGCGGTGAGGAGGGCACCAAACCCGGTGGCCGGATCGGTCAGGCTGACCTGCCATTCACCGCCGGGCAGGCCGGTAAAGGCATGGTCCACGGACCGGCCGGCCATCGGTTCGGGTGCATGGAACGCCAACGGAGTGCCGCTGGTGTCCCGGAGCTCACCCAGCGGGAGCGGCCGGCCCGGAGAATCGGGGCCGCCGAGGACCCGGCGTGCCGGGACGTCCAGGACGCAGCGGTCCACGGAGGCGCCGTCTGCGGTGAGGTACGGGTGGACCGAGGCCCCGTAGGGTGCGGCGGCTGTACCCGGATTCCGCGCGGAAAGTTCCAGCAGCAGCCCGCCTTCGGCGTCCAGCGTGTAGGTGGCACGGAGGTCCAGCGGAAAGGGATATCCGGGCTGTCCCATGAGCCGGTACTTCAGGACGGCACGGCTGGCGGTTGATTCTGCGACGGCCCATTCCTGCCAGGCCACCAGGCCGTGCAGGGCAGAGCCGGTCTCCGGCTCGTTGACCGGAAGCTGGTGCACGGCGCCGCCGAAGACGTAACGTCCGCCGGTGATCCGGTTGGGCCACGGCAGAAGCACCTTGCCGGAGAAGGCCGGCGGAATCTCGTGCGGGGCCAGGGGAAGCACAAGGTGCCGGTTCCGCCAGGTGAGGCTGCCCAGCGCGGCGCCAGCAGGATAAACCGCAGCCTTGTAGTGCCCGGACGCAAGCTCAAGCGGACGGCCGTTGGGCCCCCTGGATTCCGCCATCTGCCCGCTCCCCCGGATCCCTGCGTTACCCGGCGGCCGGAACGCTGGGAGAGGCGGCACCGTACTGGCCGAGCGCCGCTGCCAGGTAGCGCTCCAGCACCCGGGGCGCGGGAGCCTCGGCAACCGTCAGGGAGTCCTGGGTCTTCCATTCCGGCCACCGGCCGGTCAGCACAGCGGCCGCCTGCCGGGACGCACCGTCGGCTACGTATTCCCCGGGCTCGGGCACGTCCACCGGCATTCCCAGCACAGAGGAAAGTGCCTGCTGCATGGCCGCAGAGCGCGCCGCGCCGCCCACCAGGATGATCCGGCGGGCCTCGATGCCCAGCTCAGTAAACGCACCGAAAGCGTCTGCCAGCGAACAGGCCACCCCTTCGAAGGCGGCCCGTGCCAGATTCGCCGGCGTGTAGTTGGCCAGCGTCATTCCGTGCAGACTGGCCTTCGCCTCGGGAAGGTTCGGTGTGCGTTCACCTTCGAAGTAGGGCACGAGCGTGAGGCCCCCGGAGCCCGGCTCGGCGGAGAGCGCCAGGTCGGTGAGTTCGGGAAGCCCGACGCCGAGGAGCGCCGCGGTCGCATCGAGCACCCGGGACGCGTTGAGGGTTGCAGCCAGCGGCAGGAAGTTGCCCGTAGCGTCGGCGAATCCTGCCACGAGGCCGGTCTGGTCCGCTGTGGGCTGGTCCACGACGGCGAACACGGTGCCTGAGGTGCCGACGGAAACCACGATGTCGCCGACGCCGGCGCCGACGCCCAGGGCCGCGCCTGCGTTGTCTCCGGTTCCCGGGCCGAGAATGGCTCCGGATGGCGTCTGCAGCCCTGGTTCCAGGGGGCCGAGCACTTTGGGGAGGACGGGAACGTGGCCGAGGGCCGTTTCCAGGATCTCCGGGAGGTACTGGCCCGTTGCCGGTGACCAGTATCCGGTGCCTGAAGCATCGGAGCGGTCGGTCCGCAGGGCGGCCAGTCCTTCGGCTCCGCTGCCCGGACCGTAGCCGGCCAGGCGCCAGGTGAGCCAGTCGTGCGGCAGGCACACCGCCGCCGTCCGGCCGGCGTTGTCCGGTTCATTCCCGGCCAGCCAGCGAAGCTTCGTTGCGGTGAAGGAGGCCACCGGGACGCTGCCCGTGGTGTCGGCCCAATACCGGGCCCCGTCAGGCCCGGCCTCGGCCACCAGGTCTGCTGCGGCACCGGCAGACCTGGTGTCGTTCCAGAGCAGGGCCGGGCGCACCACGGCACCGTCAGCGTCCAGGCAGACCATGCCGTGCTGCTGGCCGGAGACCGCGATGGCCGCGACGTCGCCGAGCCCTCCCGCCGCGTCCGCGGCTTCAAGAAGCGCGCTCCACCACGTTTCGGGATCCACCTCTGTCCCCGGTGCATGGCGGGCGGTGCCCTGCCGGTGCAGGGCACCGGTCTCGGCGTCGCGGATCACGACCTTGCAGGACTGCGTGGAGCTGTCCACTCCTGCCACTAGCGGCATGGGCGTACCTTTCGGGATGGATCGGCGGGAGGGTCAGCGGGCTCCGAGGAGGTGTTCCAGGGCCAGCTGGTTCAGCCGGATGAAGCCGAAGTTCCGCTGTGCGGCAGCACCGGCGTCGAAGTCCTCAAAGGATGCCGAATCCGCAATCAGGTCCGCGGCCGTTTCCCCGGCGGCGAGCGTCGGCTCGCCCAGTTCGAACACGCCCGAGGCTTCCAGGGCCTCGCGGACCTCCGGGTCGGCGCGGAACGCCTGCGCCCGTTCCTTGAGCAGCAGGTACATGGACATGTTCGCCGCAGCGGAGGCCCAGACGCCGTCGTACCCGTCGGTGCGGGAGGGCTTGTAGTCGAAGTGGCGCGGGCCCTCGTACTTCGGTCCGCCGCCCGGGAAGCCGTTTTCCAGCAGGTCCACGGTGAAGAAGGCGCTGGTCAGGTCGCCGTGGCCGAAGACGAGGTCCTGGTCGTACTTGATCGACTTCTGCCCGTTGAGGTCGATGTGGAAGAGTTTCCCGGCCCAGAGCGCCTGGGCAATGCCGTGGGTGTAGTTCAGTCCGGCCATCTGCTCGTGGCCGGTTTCCGGGTTCAGGCCAACGATGTCGCCGTTCTCCAGTTCGGCGATGAACGCCAGGGCATGGCCGACGGTGGGAAGCAGGATGTCGCCGCGGGGTTCGTTCGGTTTCGGTTCCAGCGCGATCTTCAGGCCGTAGCCCTGTTCCTTGATGTAGCCGGCTGCGGTGTCTACCCCTTCCCGCATCCGGTCCAGTGCGGCGGAGAGGTCCTTGGAGCCGTCGTATTCGGCGCCTTCGCGCCCGCCCCACATCACGAAGGTCTCCGCCCCCAGCTGCGCAGCGAGGTCGATGTTGCGCAGTACCTTCCGGAGCGCGAAGCGGCGCACGGACCGGTCATTGGAGCTGAAGCCGCCGTCCTTGAACACCGGATGGCTGAACAGGTTGGTGGTGATCATGGGGATCTTGAGGCCGGCGTCCTGGATGGCACTGGTGAAGCGCTTCAGGATCAGTTCCCGGTCCTGGTTGGAGGAACCGAACGGGATCAGGTCATCGTCATGGAAGGTCACCCCGTAGGCGCCCAGCTCGGCCAGTTTGTGGACGGCCTCCACCGGGTCAAGGTCGGGCCGGGTGGGTACGCCGAACGGATCATTCCCGGTCCAGCCGACAGTCCAGAGCCCAAAGGTGAAGTGGTCGGCAGGTGATGGCGTCGTTGGCATGGTGCACTCCCGGCTTGAGGTTTCTGGAGATTAGTTGTGGCCTACAACATATGAGTCGGAACGGACGCTGTCAACGGCTTTCCGTTGTTCTTTCCGGGCGAATTGATCCCGTTTTTTTGCTGTTACGTGCAACAATCGAACGTCCCCTGCCCGTTACGAGAAAGATCCAGCGCATGCCGACAAAACCGGGAAAACCGCGCAGCGAGGGCATCCGGGCGCAGAATCTTGCCCGCGTGCTGACTCTCCTGCACCGCAGCGGACCGCTTTCCCGGGCTGAGCTGACCCGCCTCACCGGCTTCAACCGGTCCACTGTGGGAGCCCTGACCACCGAGCTGGGACGCCTTGGCCTGGCGTATGAAACCGAGCCGGCGGCGCCCGCCCGGGCAGGGCGTCCCAGTCCCCGCGTGCACGCCAACGAACGCATCGCGGTGCTGGCAGTCCATCCCGACGTCGACGCCGTCACCGTGGGCCTGGTGGGCCTGGGCGGCAAGGTGCACCGCAGGATCCGCCACGAAACCGAGAGGTGTCCGAGCGTGGCCGAGGCCGTGGATATCACCCGGACCGTGGTGGGCGGCATGGCGTCCAGCCTGGCGCTGATGGACCGCGTCATCGGCATCGGTGCTGCGGTTCCGGGACTGGTGGACAGCTCGGACGGCTCTGTCCGGCTGGCTCCGCATCTGAAGTGGGAGGACGAGCCGCTGACCACGGCGCTTCAGGATGCCCTGGGGCTTCCCGCCTATGCCGGCAACGACGCCACACTGGGAACCCTTGCCGAAAGCGTTTTCGGTGCCGCCGTCGGCAAAGCCAACGTGGTCTACCTGAACGGAAGCGCCAGCGGTATCGGCGGCGGCGCGGTAGTGGGCGGCGTTCCGCTGGGCGGAGCAGCAGGCTTCGCCGGCGAACTGGGTCATACCCTGGTGCGCACCGACGGTCTGCCCTGCCATTGCGGGCGGAGAGGATGCCTGGAAACCGAGGTCAATCTCGGCGGCCTGCTCGAGACCCTGGGACTCGGGCACGCGGATCTGGACGAGCTTGAGGCTGCCATGGAGGCCGCAAAGGATTCGGCCGCCTTCCGTGCCGTGGCGGGTAGGCAGCTGGACCTGCTCGGCGAGGCAGTCGTGAACTTCGTCAACGTCTTCAACCCCCGGGCCGTCCTGCTCGGCGGCTTCCTGGGCGCGCTGTGGGCGTTCGACCCTGAGCGCCTGCACCGGGCCGTTGCTGCCGGTGCCATTGGCGGACTGGGCGGATCGGTAGAGATCCGCCGGGCTGCCCTGGGCGCAGACCTGCTGCTGGTGGGGGCGGCTGAACTGGCCTTCAGTCCGCTGCTCTCCGACCCCGCGGCACTGTCCAATGCCATTTCCTCCGCGGAGCAGCACGGCTGACTTCGGGCTGCCGGCGGTTAGGATTCCCAGCCGTAGCCGAACCGTTCAGGCCGGAAGGGTTCCAGCAGCGGATGCCGGCGTCCGGTCAGGATTTCGCCGGCGGCCAGCTCGCCACCAATCAGCCCCAGCGTGGCACCGGAATGGGTGAACAACACCCAGCAGCCAGGCAGAGCCTGCAGCTCTCCGAAGACCGGTTCGCCGTCGCCGGGAACCGGCTTCAGGCCGGGCTGCCAGGCCTCCACGGCCACCTCCGGATTGCCGGCCAGCAGCCGGGAAGCTTCTGCGGCCACCTCGGTCAGGATGTCTTCGTCCACGTCCCAGCTGCCGTCCGCGTTCTGTTTCACCCGGTCCAGGTACCAGGTGTGGTCCATGGCCAGCCGTCCGCCGGGGTGGGGCCGCAGGGAGATCCGGGGCGTGTTCAGCACGGTCCGCAGACCGTGCTCCAGGGGCCGGCTGATCAGGAGCATCGCCGGATCCGAGGCGTCGGGCAGCTCGATTCCGGCTGCCGCCAGCACGGCGGGCGTACCCGCCCCGCAGGCCAGGACGACGGCGTCGGACCGGTAGTCCCGGCCCGCAGCCGTGCGCACCCCGCGCACCGGCCCGCCGCTTTCCCCAAGCACGGTGCACAGCCCGGCGTGTTCAATCAACATTCCGCCGAGCATGGTGAATTCCCCGGCCATCCCCGCAATAAGATGCGGCAGGGACACCCAGCCTTCGCCCGGATTGGCCAGCACCCGGTGCGGCAGCACCCCCGGGTCGATCCCCGGCACCCGGGCGGCGGCGTCGTCCCGCCCCAGCATGCGTGCTTCGTAGCCGCGGCGGGTCTGCGCGTTGTGCCGGTCGATGACCACGAACGGATCATCGTCCCAGTACAGGCCGCCGCCGAACGCCAGCCAGTCCGCGTCCGGATGCCGTGCCAGCAGGGTCCGGTAACGGTCGATGCCGGCCATCCGCAGCCGGAAGTAGGATTCTGCGTAGCTGCCGCCGGCGTTCAGCCAGGACAACGAGCGCCCGGATGCTCCGCTGCCAACCTCCGACTCGGTCACCAGCAGCACCTCAGCTCCTCCGCGCAGCAGCTCCAGCGCCGTGGAAAGTCCCAGCACTCCCCCGCCGAGCACCACGGCCCTCCGGCCGTCCGGCACCCGCTCTGCCTCCGGTTCAGCCACGGTCCGGCACCAGGACGGCCCGGCCGGTGAGCTTGCCGGCGTCGAGGTCGTGCAGGGCCTGCACCGCATCGAGGAGGTCATAGGTGGTGGTGTGCAGGGTGATCTCGCCCTGGGAGTTCAGCGTCATCAGTTCCGCGAGATCCTGGTAGGTGCCCACCAGGTTTCCCACCACGCTGATTTCGCGGGAGATGAGGTCGATGGTCGGCAGGGCCAGTGTCCCGCCGTACCCTATGGCGTAGTAGCTGCCGCGGTTGCGGAGCATCGCCGGTCCCGTGATCTCCGTGCCCCTCTCCCCCACGAAGTCGAAGACCACGTGGGCTCCCCCGCAGGTGATGTCCAGGACGGCAAGCACGACGGCCTCCACGAACGGCTCGCCGACAGCGCGGGCCGCGGGGCGCAGGTCATGGGGGTTCACGGTGGCGTCGGCGCCGAGTTCCTTGGCCAGGGCGAGCGCCTCGTCCGAGGTGTCGACAACCGTGATGTGGGCTCCGGTCAGCGCCTTCAGCGACTGCACCCCTATATGGCCGAGCCCGCCGGCACCGATCACCACGGCCTCGGATCCCGGCGGCAGCAGCGGTACGGCCCGCCGCACGGCGTGGTAGGCGGTCAGGCCGGCGTCGGCCAGGGCGGCCACGTCCGCGGGGCGCACCGAGGCATCCAGCTTAACCACGGCCCTGGCGTTGGTTTTGAGCAGCTCGGCCATGCCGCCGTCGGTGTTCAGGCCCGGAAAGGTGGAGTTTTCACAGTGCGAATCCTGTCCCGCACGGCAGGGCGGGCACAGTCCGCAGGAGGTCACCGGGTGCATGATGACGGTGTCGCCCGGTGCCACGTTCGTTACCGCCGAGCCAACATCCAGCACCCAGCCTGCGTTTTCGTGGCCGAGGATGTAGGGCAGCGTGGGCCGCTGGAGAGCATCCCATTGTCCTTCCAGGATGTGCAGATCGGTGCGGCAGACCCCCGCGGCTCCTACCTGGACCAGCACGTCCCACGGGCCGGTAATTTCCGGCTCCGGTACATCGTCAATGCGTGCGTCTTCTCCGTAGGCGTGCACCCGAACAGCTTTCATGCCTTGCTCCTTTGCAATGGACTGTGTTTGCAATGGGACTCTGTTTGTACTGCGACTGTGTTTGTACTGCGACTGTGTTTGTGGCCGGAATCGTATCCCGCGCAAACCCGGCTCCGACAGACCCGAACCGTTGGAACTCGAGGGCCTGCTAGGCGGTCCCGCGGGGGCGTGCGCCGTCGCCGCCGTCGTCCGCCAGCCAGTGCGGTGCGTTGGTGACCACCAGCCACGCCGGCAGCACGGCCAGGCACAGCAGCGCCGTCACGGTTGCGTCGCCGGTGATGATGACGGCGACGAACAGCGCCAGCCAGCCGTCCCGGGCCACAGCCAGCACCAGGCCCAGGACCGCAGTTGAGACGGTGACGCTGACGGGAACATCCGGCAGGAGCGCGGCGGCGGCCAAGCCGAAGGCGACGCCGGCAAACAGTGCGGGGAAAATCCGGCCGCCGCGGAAACCTGCCGCCGAGGCAACCACCAGGGCAGCGAGCTTGACCACCGCCAGAAAGAGCAGATAGCCGAAGGACTCCCCGGTGCTGCGCAGCAGTTCCCCCGATTCGGTTGCGCCTTTGAACAGAGTGAGCGGGCCGCCGAGCACGCCCAGGAGTCCCAGCAGGGCACCGCCCAGGGTGGTGAAGAGCAGGGGATTGGCCAGCCGGTGGAACAGCCGGTGCGCCCACCGGAACGCAAACACCCCGGCCAGCCCCAGGGCGGCTGCCACCGGCGCGATGACCAGGCCGGCAAGCACATCCCAGAGATCCGTGTCCCCGCCGGCATCCGGCAGGCTGAACTTCAGCAGTGTGCCGCCCAGCAGGATCATGGTTGCGGCGCCGGCACCGGCAGCGACAAGGGGAAGGAACAACTTGTCGAACAGGGCAGCCTTGCCGGCCATGGAGCCGGCCATTCCGGTGAAGAGCAGGGCAGCGGCCACCGGCGTGCCGAACAGGGCGCCTACCGTTCCCGCGACGGTGAGTCCGATGATCAGGCGGTCCGGGACCCGGCTGAACAGGCGGGTCAGCAGGGCGGTGAGGACCGCGGTGTTGATCGCAATGACAGGGTTTTCCGGGCCCAGGCTGACTCCGCCGGCCAGGCCGATCACCGCTGCTGCTGCCAGGGTGGGCACCACCTTCAGCGGGAGGGCGGGTCCGCCGAACTCGGTTGCCGCGGAGTCGGGTCCGGCATGGCCGGGCAGGTACCGGACAATCAGCCCGACGGCGAGGCCCGTGGCGGTGAGCATCCCGAAAACCCACCAGCCGCCGTCGGGATCGATGCCCGCTGCGTGCGGCAGCACATCCCAGAGCAATTCCTGGAGCAGGTAGCTGAGCTCGTCCAGGCCAAAGAGGATCAGGGCCGAAACCACGCCGACCAGGACCGCCGGAACCGAGAGGGCGGCCAGCGTCCGGACACGGTTTTTCTCCAGGAAGCCCTCAGATGCGGGTTCGGTCATAGTGCCATCCCTGGGCGGCGGGAGCGGAGCTGTGCTCAGCCCAGCGTACGGCCGGGCGCGGTTGGCCGGGAGGGCGAGCGGCAATATTCGGCCGGCGAAACGGTGCCGGCGTTAACGCAAAGGACGACGGCGGCACCGAAAGTGCCGCCGTCGTCCTTTGCTTATGTGTACTAGCGCTGTGCCTGGCGCGCCGGCAGCAGCGGAGCGAAGAACTCACCGAGCTCCGCCGTCGCGGTCAGCGGCAGCACGTTGGCAACGTATTGGTCCGGGCGGACCACAACGACGACGCCGCCGCGGTCCAGGCCGCGCTGCTCGAAGATGTCCGCTTCCGGGTCGGTGCCGTAGACCTTGGTGAGGTCATTCAGCTTGAACGGGCCGACCTGCGGCTTGAAGACCGCCGGAACCGCGCCCAGGTCAATGCCGGTGTGGTCCTGCTGGTAGATGACCTTGACGTCGAACCAGGCATCCCCGTCGCCGTCGGCCGGCTGCGCGGCGAGCGGTGATTCCGGAGCGTTCTGCAGCCACTCGGCGAGCTCCGTGGTCGGCGAAGGCGTGCCGGCCTCGGCGGCGTCGGCGAAGACGTAGATCCGCCAGCGGCCGTCAGCCTTGGCCTGGTGCCCGAGCTGCACCGGATTGGTGTCGCAGACGCGCAGCACCGGAGCTGACTTGAAGCGCTTGCCGATGGTGAAGCCCGTCGCCAGGTCCTGGTGCCGGGCCTCGCCGACCAGCATGGACGGCGTGTATTCGGTCATGAAGCCGGCGGGGAACTCGGCAGTGCGGACGTAGAAGTCCTCGAGGTCCGAGGGGTTCTCGAACTCCTCGGGCTTCTTGGCCATCAGTGTGGACCATTCCTTGTCGAAGTCGATCAGGTTCTTGGCAACCACCTGGCGTTCGGCGGAGTACGTGGCGAGCAGGCTTTCCGGGGCGCGGCCGTCCAGCACGTGGCCGAGCTTCCAGGCAATGTTGAACCCGTCCTGCATGGACACATTCATGCCCTGGCCGGCCTTGGCGCTGTGGGTGTGGCAGGCATCGCCGGTGATGAAGACGCGCGGGGTGCGCTTGCCAATCTGCTCGGGCAGGACGTCGTCGAACCGGTCGGTGAGCCGGTGGCCCACCTCGTAGACGCTGTGCCAGGCCACGTTGCGCACGTCGAGCGTGTAGGGGTGCAGGATCGCGTTGGCCTTATCGATGATTTCTTCGATGCTCGTCTGGCGGACAGCACCGTTGTCGTCCTCGGCAACTTCACCCAGGTCCACGTACATGCGGAACAGGTGCCCGCCTTCGCGCGGAATGTGCAGGATGCTGCCGCCGTTGGAGGACTGGATGGCGCACTTGGTGCGGATGTCCGGGAAGTCGGTGTTGGCCAGGACGTCCATGACACCCCAGGCGTGGTTGGCGGCGTCGCCGGCCAGGGTGCTGCCGATCGACTGGCGGACCTTGCTCCGGGCGCCGTCGCAGCCCACCACGTACTTGGCCTTGACGATGCGCTCGGCGCCTTCGTCCGGGCCGGCAGTCCGGCGCAGGGTGACTGTTACCGGGTACTCGGCGTCGTCGTCGACTTCCAGGTCCACGAACTCATAACCGTAGTCCGGCTTCATCCGGGTGGGTGAATTCGCCATGACACGGGCGAAGTAGTCCAGCACGCGGGCCTGGTTCACAATCAGGTGCGGGAACTCGCTGATGCCGGTCGGATCGTCCAGCGCGCGGCCGGAGCGGACGATGTTCTGCGGGTTCTCGGGATCCGGGCGCCAGAAGCACATCTCGGTGATCCGGTAGGCCTCGGCAATGATCTCCTCCGCGAAGCCAAAGGCCTGGAAGGTTTCCACGCTGCGTGCCTGGATGCCGTCGGCCTGGCCGATCACCAGCCGGCTGTCACGGCGTTCGATGATCCGGGTGGTGATGTCCGGGAACTGGGACAGCTGTGCGGCGGCGAGCATGCCGGCGGGACCGGAGCCGACAATGAGCACGTCCATCTCATCGGGGAGCTCTTCGGGCCGGTTGATTCCGACGCCGGCTGCGGGCTGTACGCGCGGATCGCCGGATACGTAGCCGTGGTGGTGGAACTGCACGGGTGTCCTCACTTCGTTGTGTCTTCTTGCGGGTGTCCGACCGGATTACTGCGCCTTCGGTGTTCGTTATTTGAACAGGCGATTCAATAGTCGAAACTGTGCTGGTGCAGACACTGTACTGGAGGCATGACGCAGGTCACAACAAGCATCGCGTGTGTGACGTTTGGGGGCGGGGATGGGTGGGGTGGGGCGGGGCCGGGGTTTCTGCTGCCGGTAATCTGCTCTGCTCCCTGTTCCAGTTTTCGCTGCCGGTTGTATGTGGCAGCGAAAGGCCGAAGTGGCAGCGAAAACCCGAACCGGCGAGCGCTTGGGCACGGAACCTGGCCCAAATCCCTCCGGTTGGGGACACCACCAGGCTTGGGCCGAAACCCTCCAGCTCGGGACAATCCCGCCAGTTTGGGCACCAATCCGAGGCATATTTCCTCCAGTTCGGGACAATCCCTGCCAGTTGGGGACAATCCTCCGCGGCGCGCTGGCAGGAATGTCCCAAACCGGCAGGGAAGTCCCAAGGCGGAGGAATTTCGGGCCCATCGAAATCGAGGACCTCCGCACCTGGAGCCTGAGGACACTCCCCCGCGAAAATCGGCCGCGCCCGGAAACACCGAGCTCAGCAACGCTGAACTCAGGACGCAGCCAAACGAGCGCCCCAACGAACGGGCGTGAGCGCACCGAACGCAACCCAACGAACGGCGCGGCTCTACGAACCCGTGCAACCTAGCCGAACACCGGCACCCCGGCCCGGACCAGCCGCCAGTTCTCCTCCGCAAACGCGGACGGGTCGATGCTCTGGTTCGCCACCACGTAATCGATGAGGAGCTGGCGGATTTCGGTCTGCTGGTTGAGCAGCACCGGAGCCGTGGCAATGTGCGGGAAGTTCCCGCCGCCGGACTGGCGGTAGTTGTTCGTGGCCACGGCAAAGTGCTGCGCCGGATCCAGCGCAGCGCCGTCGTACATCAGGTTGGTGATCCGCTGCCCCGCCGGCTGGGAGATGTCGATGTCGTAGGAGATCCCGGAGAACATGTCGTAGTTGTAGTCCGGAGTGCCATCCGCGTTGGTCAGCGTCTCCGGATCAATCGGAGCACCCGGAGCAGTCTGCACAAAGTACTTCGCCGAATACTCCAGGTAATCCTTGATCTGCGCGCCGGTCATGTCCACCGCGTAGAGCGTGTTGGGAAAGACGTAGAGTCCGGCGATGTCGCGGATGGTCACCGGCCCTTCGGGGATAACGGCCGTGCGGCTGAACGGTGCAGCGATGGAGAGCACCGGAAGTCCCGCGTTTTCGGTGCCGGCCAGCGCCCGCTCGACGGCGTCGGCCTGGACTTCGTTGACGAAATCGATCACCGCGGTGTCCCGGTACCGCGATTCCGCCGCCGGCATGGATTCCGTAGCTGTGCCCACCGGGGTGTTGACGTAGTCGATCACCCGCTGGTGGGCATCGCGCACCAGGCCGGAGACCACCGGATCCGGCTCCACGGTGTTGGCATTCAGCAGGGAGGACGACGCCGACGTCACGTCCCATTTTCCGCGCACCTTGGTGAGTTCGAAGTCCATGACGGACAGCCGCATGCCCCAGTTCAGCGGCTCGGTCAGCAGCACCTGCTCGCCGGTGGTTTTGTTGGTGACGAAGTGTTCCGGGATTTCCTGGTGCGCGTGGCCCACCAGGATCGCGTCGATCCCCGGGACTTCCTCGGCTACCTGCGTGGCAGCATTTTCCAGCGGCAGTCCGTCGCCGTAGGAGGAGGTGCCGGAGGTTCCGGAGTGTGCACTGACCACAACGACGTCGGCGCCCGCGGCCTTCATCCGCGGCACATACTTCGCTGCCGTCTCCACCAGGTCCGGGAAGCGCAGCTTGCCCTCCACATTGCCCTTATCCCAGATGGCAATACCCGGATTCGTCAGGCCCAGGATGCCGACCTTGATCGGCTTGTTTCCCTTCGGTTTCACTGTCTTGATGATGTACGGGGTGAAGGCGGGTTTGCCGGTGTTCTCATCCACGGCGTTGGCCGCCAGCAGCGGGAAGTCCAGCTGGTCCTCAAACTCTGCGAGGAGGTCGGTGCCGTAGTTGAATTCATGGTTGCCCAGCGCGGCGGCGTCGTAATCCATGGCGTTCATGGCGGCCGCCATCGGGTGGATTTCGCCGGTCTCGGTGATCGGCTCGACGTTGGCGAAGTAGTCCGTGAGCGACGTCCCCTGGATCGTGTCACCGGCATCGATCAGCAGGGTATTGGCTTCTCCCCGGTCCGCCCGGACCTGGTTGGCCAGTGCCGAGATTTTGGCGAGACCCACATCGTTGCCCGCAGCGTCGTCGTACTCCGCATCCTTGAAGTAGTCCCAGTTCTCGATGTAGCCGTGCAGGTCGGAGGTGCCCATCACGGTTACCGTGGCGGTTTGGTCCTTGCCTGGCTTGCCCGGTTTGTCCGGTTTGCCTGGATGCCCGGGGTGACCGGGATGCCCGGGTTTAGGTCCGTGTCCGTTTCCGTGGCCATGGCCGTGACCGTGGCCGTGGCCGGACGAGTGGCCGGAGCCATGTCCGTGTCCTGGGGCGGCGGCTGCTGACGGCATAAGGATCAGGCTAGCCGCGCAGACAGTGGCGAGGACTGCGGCCACGCGGGTGCGGGGGCGGGGCGGATGGAAAGACACGGGAAACCAGCTCCTTGGAGGGCGTAGTGACTTGCGCAGTGCTGCGTACTTAGGCAGCCTTCCCCTCCCGGCCCCTCCGGCGGAAGTGCGCACCCCGTTTTCGGTCCGGATTACGCGAATACCATGTGACGGAGATTGGGCGTCAGCCGCCGAGTTTTGCCAGCAGCTTCGCGAGCGTCTGGCGTTCGACGCCGGTGAGCGGCTCGAGCAGCCGATGCTCCGTGGCGACGTGGTCCGGCAGCGCGGCATCGACCAGCTGCCTGCCCGTTTCGGTGAGCGTCACGCGGGTGCTGCGGCCGTCGTCGTCGTTCCGGGAGCGTTCCACCAAACCGCGCGCCTCGAGCTTATTGAGCCGCTGTGCGACGGCGGCGGACGTCACCATGGCACCGGCGGCCAGGTCCTTGGGGCTGAGCGCGTAGGGAGCACCTGCCCGGCGAAGGGTCGCCAAGACGTCGAATCCGGCGGCGTCGAGGTTGTGGGTGGCGAAGGTCTGCGCAAGTTCGGAGTCCAGCCGGCGCGAGGCCCGGCTGAGCCTGCCAAGGACAGCCATCGGGGAAACGTCCAGGTCAGGGCGCTCTGCGGCCCACTGGGCCAGGACGTTGTCGACGTGGTCGCTCATGCCTCCAGTCTAGACATTGCTAAGTGCTTAAGTAATTATTGCTAAGTGCTTAGTAAATTGCTGTTCCTGATCCTGACTGCCCTTGCTCCGGCCATCTGGGGCACGACCTACCTCGTGACCTCCGAACTGCTGCCGCCGGACCGGCCGCTGCTGGCTGCCGTGCTGCGCTCCCTTCCCGCCGGACTGATCCTGCTGGTGGTTCTGCGCCGGCTGCCCTCCGGAGCCTGGTGGTGGAAATCGGCGGTGCTGGGGCTGCTGAATTTCGGGGTGTTTTTTGCCCTGCTGTTTGTGGCGGCGTACCGGCTGCCGGGCGGAGTGGCCGCCATGGTTGGAGCGGTGCAGCCTTTGATCGTGGCTGGCTTGGCGGTGCGGCTGCTGGGCGAGCGGCTGACACCCCTGAAACTGGGTGCCGGGGTTGCCGGAGTAGCAGGGGTAGGGCTGCTGGTCCTGCAGGCCAATGCCCGGCTCGACGTCGTGGGGGTGCTGGCGGCACTGGGAGGTGCCGTGTCGATGGCAGCCGGGATAGTGCTGGCTAAGCGCTGGCAGCCGCCGGCCGGTCCGCTGGTTTCGACGGCCTGGCAGCTGGTGGCCGGCGGGCTCTTCCTCGTTCCGGTGATGCTTGTGGCGGAAGGTGCCTCCCTGCCGTCCCTCACGTCCGTGAACATTGCGGGCTATGTTTATCTCGCGATTGCCGGCACCGTGCTGGCGTACTGGCTGTGGTTCCGCGGCATCACACGTCTCCCGGCCTCACAGGTGAGTTTCCTGTCGCTGCTCAGTCCCGTCGTCGCCGCGGTGGCGGGTGCTGTTGTGCTGCGGGAGTCCTTCAGTGCCGGCCAGGCCTGCGGACTGTTGCTGATTCTTGGGTCCCTGCTTGCGGTGACCCTTTGGGGGTCGCGGCTCGGCACGCTCATGCCGGCGGAGGCGCCGGCCCAGGCAGCGGAGCTGCCGACCGCCCCGGAGCGAAGGCGCCTATTCGGACGAGGTAGCGGAGCTCGTCGCACCTGTTGAGGTGCCGGTTGACGTGCCGGTTCCGGTGGACGGGGCCGACGACGAAGGAGCCATCCCGCCCGAACTCCCTGTCGCAGCCGGACTAGTGATGGTGACTGTGGGTGCGGGCACATATCTTGTGGTGTCCTCGTCTTCACCGATGCTGCTGAAAAGGGCACCCCACAGGAAGATAGCCATCGCACACAGCACGAACGCCAGCCCGGAGACAATTACAGCAGCGATGGACAGGATCTTCGCCGTAGTACCGCGGCGCACAGCGATGACCAGCGCCGCAATCGAGAGTCCAAGTCCCACCACTGCCAGCGCCAGTGCCAGGTAGTTGATCAGCGGGATCCAGAACATTCCCAGGGCAACCACCCCGAAGATCAGCCCGGCGAGCGCCAGCCCCCATCCCTGGTTGGAGCGCACCCCGCTCGGGGGATAGCCCTGTCCGTAGCTGTACATAGGATCGTTCGGTTGTGTGCCCATGATCGCCTCGCAGGGTCCGGACGCCGCACGGCAAGTGGCCTGGATTTGGGCCCTTCGCAGTTGCGGGGTCGATGGTTCCGGGTCCTTCTACGGTAGGAGCAGCCGGGATGGGCGGCAAGGAGCCGCCGAGATTGGGATGCCGGCAGGCTGGTGCTGAAGCACCACCCCGCTTAGGCGCTCGGTTCCTCCTGGCGGGACGGCGGCGGCGGACCCGCAGGAGCGGCGCCCCGGGTTCCCGGCAGGCGGGTTCTTGGCGGGCGCATTGCCGGCTCTGCGGATCCAAGCAGCAGATGAGCCTGCTCCAGGATCCGCGTCTCCAGGACAGTCCCGTCACCGGACCCGGACCCAGCTGCCTCACGCGCACGCACCGAGGCCGGCGGCGCAGCCTCAGCCAGAAGCTCATCCCGCGCCGTCAGGGCAATGAGCCGGAACAACTCCCGGTCTTCACGGGTGGCGAGCGAGCTGGTCTTCAGGTCATTCAGCACCGCCAGCCCGGCCAGCGAACGGCGCGGATTTGCGCTCAGGGATGCTTCGAGCGCCCACTGCGCCCGGACCCACCACTGGGCGCGGCGGTCTGCCTCGAGTTTCTGCCGGTACGCAAAGTAGGCAACCAGTGCCGTCGTCAGGATGCCCAGCGGTCCGAGCACAGGAATCCAGGTGATGGCCCAGTCCGAGACTGCCGTCCAGAAATTTCCCCTGTTCATGCCCGGAGCTTAGCCCCGGGTACGGACCCTGCGGGAGGGCAGAGCCTCCTGTAGGGGTACGACGGCGGCGCTGCCACAGTCACGGTACGGCGGCAGGCCCGCTGGATCTGCTCGTGGAAGGCTGCGCCACCGCCGCCGGCCGCCGTGTCGGTAGATTGGTGGACACTACTAATCGAGGAGTCCCGCCATGCCCCGCCCCCGCTCGCCGCTGCTTTCGGCCGAGGCCATCGTTACGACGGCGCTGGAACTGATCGATACGACCGGGAACTTCAGCTTCCCCCGGATCGCCCGGGAACTGGAGGTCAGCCAGTCCTCGCTCTACAACCACATCCAGAACCGCGAACACATCATCGAACTCATCCGCGCGCGCGTCTTCTCCGAAAAGCTCCAGCTGCCCGTCCAGGACCTGTCGTGGGACGAGGCACTGCGCGCCGTCGTCCGCGCCTACCGCCGCTGCATCGCAGCCCACCCGCGGCTGGTGCCGCTGATCCTGGCCCAGACCGTCCAGGACACAGGCGCCCTCGCTGCCTACGAGACGATGGCGCTCGCCCTGGAGCAGGCCGGCTTGCCGCCGAACCGCATCGTGTCCGCGCTGTCACTGATCGATAACCTGGTGCTCGGTTCGGTTATGGAACTGACGGCCCCGGCCGTCGTGTGGGCCCCTCCCCCGGGTGACTTTCCCGCGCTGGACCGCGCATTGCAGGCACCGTTCACCATCGAAGGCCGGGCGGAAGCCGCCTTTGAACTGGGACTGGAAGTCCTGATCGAAGGGCTGCGGGCCCAGGAGTTTACACAGAGTTAACTGAAACCCTTTCGTTTTACTATTGCGCAACGGGCCAGCGTCCCCGAAAGTAAATGAAACTCATTCATTTACTTTCCACCGCACGCACCGAGGGAGACATCATGGTCCAGACCATTTCCGCCGAGGGACGGGTTCCCCTCACCCCCAAACGGGCCGTCTCCGTCTTCGGTATCGGCGTCATCGGTTTCATGACGGCCAACCTGGTGCCGATCATGATCGTCGCCCTCACGGCGGACCTCGGCTTCTCCGTCACGGCCGCCGGCACGCTGATGACAGCGTCCCTGCTCGCGTGCGCACTCTCCTGCCTCCTGACCTCGCGCTGGGCGGCGTCGTCCGGACGTTACCTGATTGCCCGGGCCGGCCTGGTGCTGACCGCCGCCGGCTTCGGTGCGGCAGCGTTCCTTCCGTCCGAACCCGCAGTGATTGCCGGCGTCATTCTCGGCGGCCTTGGGGCCGGCGGCGCCGTGTCCTCCGCCGGTGCCGCGCTGGGTGCACTGCGCAACCCGGACCGTGCCTCCGGCATCAGCGGCTTCACGAACCGGGCCATCGTGTCCGTCGTGCTGTTCGTGATTCCGGCGTTGGGCGCCGGGATGGGCAGTGCGTTCGGCCTGCTGGCAGGGCTCGCGCTGGCGGCCCTGCTGGTAACCTCCTGGCTTCCGGACAGCCCGACGGCGGCGCCCGCCGCCACACTGGTGCCCGCCACGGCAGCGCCGGAGCGCGAGCCCGCCGCAGCCACCGGCACCCCCGCAGGCACCGGCGTCGGCATCCGCAACCCCTCCCGCAAAGCAACACTCGCCGGGCTTGGCCTGCTGATCTGCTTTGCCCTCTGGGGCCTGAGCGAGGATTCGCTCTGGGCCGTCGCCGCGACCATGGGCGCAGACCAGGCCGGGTTGGATGAGACCGGCATGGGCCTGGTGCTCAGCCTGTCCACGCTCGGCGGGCTGCTGGGATCTGCCCTGGTCGGGCTGGCCGGCCGCCGGCTGGGCCGCACCGTACCGCTGGCCGTTGTGCTTGTGGCCGGTGCCGCCATGAAATTCATCTCCGGCACGGTCGAGGATTCCGGCCTCTACATGGCCGTCATCATTCTCTGGAACACCCTGTACCTGATCGCTTTCATCTACATCATTGCCATCGCCGCGGCCCTGGACGCCTCCGGCAAATGGTCCGCTCCGGCGCTCGGGGTCTACCTCATCGGCTCCGCTTTTGCCCCGTTCCTCGGCACTGCGGTCTCCGCCTCGGCCGGCTACTCGGCGCTGGGCATCCTCCTGGCCGTGATGACCTTGATCCTGCTGGTCCCGTTCGTGATCATTTCCCGTTACTCGGTCCGCGCCGAAAAGGCAGCGGCACTCCCCGCCGAAACCACGACGACGACGGCGGTCGCCTGATGCGCACGCTCTACACCAACGGCATCGTCTTCACGGCCACGGGACCGCATGCAGCCGGGCTGCATAACGAGGCGGACGCCGTCGAACCGCCCACCGTCGAAGCGTTCGTCGTCGAGAATGGGCGCTTCCTCTTCGCTGGGGACACCGCCCCCGCAGCCCAGGCCGCGGGCGACGGCGCCACAACGGTCGATCTCGGCGGAGCGTTCGTCCTGCCCGGAATCATCGACGCGCACACCCACCTGCTGATGACCGGCCAGGCCCTCGGCAAGGTCCAGCTCCGGGATGCGGAAACCCTCGCCGACCTGCAGGAACGCCTGCGGCAGGCGGTCCGGGACAACCCGGCACTGCCCCGGGTCCTGGGCAGCGGCTGGCTGCACAGCGCACTTGGCGGTGCGGAACCTACCAGGGATCTGCTCGACGCCGCCGTACCCGACCGCCCGGTTTACCTGGACTCCAATGACCTGCACTCGGTCTGGGTCAACAGCGCCGCGCTGGCCGAACTCGGCATCGACGGCAGCACCCCCGACCCGCTCGGCGGACGGATCGGCCGCGGTTCCTCCGGAACCGCCGACGGCATGCTGTATGAAACCGCTGCCGTGCAGATCGTCTGGCCGGCCCTGGCCAACGCGGCCCGCGACGAAGACCGCGACGCCTGGCTCGAAGCCGCCTTCGCCCACTACGCCGCGGCCGGAGTCACCGGCGCCGTGGACATGGCAGTGGGGGACGACGACGTCGCCGCGTTCACCCGCGCCCTAGTCCGGCACGGCGGCACGCTGCCGCTCCGGGTGAAGGGCCACTGGCTGATCCACCGCAGGGACAGCACCGAAGAGAACCTGGCGCAGGTGGCCCGGGCGCAGGAACTCGCGGCGGAACTGGCCGCGAACGGCACGGCCGCCTGGCTGCAGCTGTGCGGGATAAAGGTCATTGTGGACGGGGTGATCGACAGCTGCACCGCCGCCATGAAGGAGCCCTACGCCGACGGCAGCACTTCCGGGCCGATCTGGGACCGCGAAGCGCTCTTCCCCGTAGTGGCCGCCGCAGATGCCGCCGGACTGCAGGTCGCCCTGCACGCGATCGGTGACGAAGCCTCGGATATCGCCCTCGATGCCCTGGAACATGCGGTGCGGGTCAACGGACCGGCGGATACACGCCGGCACCGGATCGAGCATCTGGAAACCGTCACCGAAGCCAACGTCCAGCGCCTGGCGGACCTCGGCGTCGTCGCTTCCGTCCAGCCGGTCCACGCGGATCCGGCCATCCAGGACAACTGGCGTGCCATGCTCGGCGATGACCGGACCGAGCGGGCCTACCCTTGGACCGAGTTCAGCGAGGCCGGTGCCGTCCTGGCGATCAGCACGGACGCCCCCACCGCCCCGTACCAGGCGCTGCCCAACCTGTACGTCGCGGCCACTCGCAAGTCCGCCATGGACCCGGAGCTGGTCGCGAACCTGCCCCGCTACGCCATGGACCTGGCCGATGCCCTCTGCCACGCCACGCGCGACGCCGCCTACTCCTGCCGTGCGGAGGCCAGCCTTGGGCAGATTCGCCCCGGGCACATGGCGGACTTCACCGTCCTGGCCGCCGACCCGCTTGCCGGACCGGCGGAGGACCTGCTGGCCAACTCGGTGTTACTGACCGTTACCGGCGGCAGGACGGTCTTTTCCGCCGCGGCCGATACCCTGTCCTGACCGACCCGAAGGAACTCCGAAGACATGCACCCCGCCAGCACCTCGACCGCCTCCGCCATGCCCGCCGAGTGGGCTCCGCACGAGCGCACCTGGATGGCGTTCCCGCCGTCGAATGACACGTTCGGGGATCCCGGAAGCGGGACGTTGGCCCGGGCCCGCCGTGCCTGGTCCGCCGTCGCGCGCACCATCTCCCGCTACGAACCGGTCACTGTCCTCGCCGATCCCGCTGATGTGGCCCAGGCACACGAGCTTCTGGGAGACGGCATCACGGTGCTCCCGGTCCCCCTGGACGACGCGTGGCTGCGCGACTCCGGACCCACCTTCGTCCATGCCGCGGACGGTTCCGTAGCCGCCGTGGATTGGATCTTCAACGGCTGGGGTGCGCAGGACTGGGCGGCGTGGGACAAGGACCAGCACCTGGGCCGGTTCACCGCCGGCCGCGCCGGAGTGCCGGTGCACGCCAGCACCCTGGTCAACGAGGGCGGCGGGTTCCATACCGACGGCGAGGGCACCGTGCTGCTCACCGAAACCGTCCAGCTCGATCCGGGCCGGAATCCCGGGGCCACCCGGGAATCCGTCGAAGCCGAAATCCACGCCCGGCTGGGGACGTCCAAAGCC
The DNA here is from genome assembly GCF_023921125.1 of Arthrobacter caoxuetaonis. Taxonomy (NCBI): domain Bacteria; kingdom Bacillati; phylum Actinomycetota; class Actinomycetes; order Micrococcales; family Micrococcaceae; genus Arthrobacter; species Arthrobacter caoxuetaonis. The sequence continues at coordinate 782,905 of NZ_CP099466.1, read as the reverse complement.
ATCTGGCTGCCGCGCGGCCTGACCCGGGACTATGACGAATTCGGCACCCGCGGGCACGTGGACATCGTGGCATGTTTCGCTTCCCCGGGCACCGTGCTGCTGCACCGCCAGGACGATTCCCGCCACCCCGACCGTGACGTGATGCAGGAGATCCGTGCGGTCCTGGAGGCCGCGACGGACGCCCGCGGCCGGACCCTGGAACTCATCGATGTGCCCGCCCCCACCGTGATCGACGCCGGGGACGGCTTCGTGGACTACTCCTACATCAACCATTACGTGGCCAACAATGTGGTGGTGCTCTGCGCCTTCGAGGATGCGAACGACGCCGCTGCCGCCGACATCCTCGGCCGCGCCTATCCGGGGCGGACCATTGAACTGGTCGACGCGCGGGACATTTTCGAGTTCGGCGGCGGCATCCACTGCATCACCCAGCAGCAGCCGGCTCCCCTGGGCAGCATGCCTAAAGCAGGCGCGGCCGCTGACGCAAGCGCCGCTAAGGCAAGCGCGGCTGAGGCGGGCGCCTGATGTTCGACGTCGTCGAGGCCGGCATTGCCGAGCTGCGCGCTGCACTGCAGGCCGGGACCGTCACCAGCGAAGAGCTGACCCGCGCGTACCTGGCACGCATCGAGGCCTACGACCAATCCGGCCCGCGGCTGAACGCTGTCATCGTCCTGAACCCGGAAGCCCTGGCCGACGCCCGCGCCTCCGATGCCCGCCGCGCCCGCGGTGAAACCCGCGGCCCGCTGGACGGGATTCCGTACACGGCCAAGGACAGCTTCAAGGCCCGGGGACTGACCGTGGCGGCAGGCTCCCCGGCGTTCGCGGACCTGGTCGCGCAGCAGGATGCCTTCACGATCGGCCGGCTCCGCGAAGCCGGAGCGGTGCTGATCGGCCTGACGAACATGCCGCCCATGGCCAACGGCGGCATGCAGCGCGGCCTGTACGGCCGGGCCGAAAGCCCCTACAACGCAGGTTTCCTCACGTCGGCCTTCGCGTCCGGTTCCTCCAACGGATCGGGCACGGCGACGGCGGCGAGCTTCGCGGCATTCGGCCTGGGCGAGGAGACCTGGTCCTCGGGCCGCGCACCGGCGTCGTGCAATGCCTTGTGCGCCTACACCCCGTCCCGCGGGGTGATCTCCGTGCGCGGGAACTGGCCGCTGGTCCCGACCATGGACGTGGTGGTCCCGCACACCCGCACCATGGCTGACCTGCTCGAAGTCCTGGACGTGATCGTGGCGGACGACGCCGAGACCCGGGGAGATTTCTGGCGTGCCCAGCCCTGGGTGAAGGTTCCGGCCGCGTCCGAGGTGCGGCCGCCGTCGTACGCTGACCTCGCCGTCGCCGATCCCGCCGCCGCCCGCGGCGCCTTGGCCGGGCGCCGCTTTGGCGTGCCGAAGATGTACGTCAACGCCGACCCGGACGCCGGCACCGCAGAATCCCCCGGGATCGGCGGGCCCACCGGGCAGCGGATTGAGACCCGGGAATCCGTCCTTGCCCTGTGGCAGACCGCGCGTCGGGACCTGGAAGCCGCCGGCGCCGAGGTCGTGGAGGTGGACTTCCCGGCCGTCACCAATTACGAGGGCGACAGGCCCGGTGCACCGACCATCGCCACCCGGGGACTCGTGAGCCCGGAGTTCCTGCACCGCGAAATCGTGGACCTTTCCGCGTGGGCGTGGGATGACTTCCTGGCTGCCAACGGGGATCCCGCACTGAATCGGCTGGCCGACGTCGACGGCACCGCGATCTTCCCGCACCCCGAAGGAGCGCTGCCGGACCGGTACACCGGGTTCGACGACGACATCGCCGAATATCCCGCCCACGTCCGGGCCAACCCTGTGGCGTCCTTTACCGACATTCCGCACCTGGCCGACGGTGTGCGTGGATTGGAGGAGACCCGGCGTCGGGATCTGGAGGACTGGATGGATGCCCTCGGCCTGGATGCCGTCGTGTTCCCGGCAATGGCCGACGTCGGTCCCGCCGATGCGGATACAAACCCGGAGTCTGCTGACGCGGCCTGGGCCAACGGCGTCTGGGTCGCGAACGGCAACCTGGTTCCCCGGCACCTGGGCATTCCGACCATCACCGTGCCGATGGGCACCATGGCGGATACCGGCATGCCGGTGGGGCTGACCTTCGCAGGCCGCGGCTGGGATGACACCGCACTGCTCCGGCTGGCTGCCGCCTTTGAGGCCACGGGCAGCCGCCGGACCGAACCGCCGCGGACTCCCCGGCTGTAGGGACTTTCGGTCCTGCCGGGCTGGCCGCGGGTTGGGGTTGTTGGGCCGCTCGTACTGGGCCCGGCCGAGGGCTGGGCATGCTGGGCGCACCAGTTGGGCCCGCCGCGGGCTGGGATACCCAGTTGGGACGCCAAGGTTCCCAGCCAATGGGACAGCTGTTAGCTGCTGTGGTCACACCCTTAACACGGGTAACGACGCGTGGGAATTCTGGCAGCACCCCGTGTTTTCGCGCGGAACTTCAGCAGCCGGGGCATCTGCTGCTGCAATAACGTCGGTTAGAGCCAAGGCCTCCCAAGCATCGTTATTGCAGCAAAGGAAACGAGGGCAGATCGAGCGCGCCCCGAGCACCGACCGCCCAGCCCCGCCCCGCCCCGCCCCGCCCCGAACATCCGCCCGGAAAGCATTCACGGCCAGCGCTGTCCGCAGCCCCGGGAACCCTGACTGCGCTACGCGCTGCTGCCGAAGCCGGGCAGATCCGCGAAGGCCAGTTCCATGAACGCGCGGTGCGCTTCCGTCACGCCCGCCCGGTTTCCGGTGAGCAGCAGATCGAACAGCAGGCCGTTGACGACGGCGAGGGCCAGCCGCGCCTGCGTCCTGGCCGCCCCGGGCTCCCGTCCGGAGCGGACGAGCATCTCCTCGAGGGCGTCCAACCAGGGCGGAACCAGCGTGTCCCGCAGTCCCTGCGCATGGGGTTCCCCCTGCATGGCATGGGCAGCCAGCTCAAAAAGCAGCGGGCCGTAGGTGAGTGTCTCCTCCACGATCCGGTCCCAGAAGTCCTGGACGGCCTGCCGCGGCAGGCCGGCAGGTCCGGTGGCATCCAGCAGCTGCTCGAACGCGCTGCGCTGGCGGCGTTCGACGGCGCCCACGACCTCGGTCAGGAGTCCTTCCCGGGACCCAAAGTGGTAGTTGAGCATCCGGTGGCTGGTGCCGATGCCGGAGGCGAGACTGCGCAGGCTCTGGTTCTGCACGCCGTTCTTGGCAAAGTAGCCAAGTGCTGCCTCCAGCAGCTGCTCCCGGCTGGATCCGGTCTGGCTGTCGTTCATGCGCTGCCGGCCGTCATGCGGTCCCGCCGCTGCCCTGCGCGCTGAGGTCCTGCCACTCCCGGCCGATTCCGCGCAGCAGGGGCGGATAGACCAGCAGGTGCCGGAACGGCTTGATCCCCGCCATGTAGGCGCGGCCGAACAGCCCGTTGGGCTTCACCAGCACGGCCAGCTGTCCGTGGTAAGCACCGTCAGCGTCACCCTGGGCATTCTGGCCGCCGTCGGCACCGCGCTGATCCGGCACCCAGCGCAGGTGCAGCACTCCGTGCATCGTGCTGTTGGCCATTTCCGCGGCGGACTCGTTTTCCAGCAGGAAGACGGGCGTAAAAGGGAGTGTGCTGAAGGCCGGACCGGGTGCTGCCCGGCGAAGATCGGCCGGCAGGCGGCTGCGCAGCGAGTCCACCCTCCGGCCGATACCGGAGTCAGCATCGTCCCAGCCCAGCAGTGCACCGAGCTTCCACCGGATGGCGAAAAGCAGGCGGGCAATGCGGGAGGGGTTGTCCGCCGTCGTGCCGCCTGCAAACAACTGGACCAAACGGGGAAAGTCATCCCGGCCGCCCGGGGTGGGCAGATCCCAGACTCCGTAATTTTGGAAATCGGGAGTGATGTCATCGATCCGCCAGCGGCGGACTGTACTTTGGGGGTTCGGAACGCCCATAGCGGCGCCTCCTTGGGGAAGTCCATGCCTTGCGATGCGCCTCACAGCGCATCGATGTACCAGATGGTACACCGATGGTGAAGGGGACATAACCCCATTCAGCCCGTAAACCGCGGCGGGAAATTGCGGCGAAAACCCCGACGGGGAATCTCGGTTGATCAGCCGCCCGACACCACGAATCCCAGCCGCTTGTCCACCACGTTCGCCAGCGGACGGCCTTCACGGTACGCCACCAGGTTGGCCTCGAACTGGGCGGCCAGGGCAGGCAGGTGGGTCCGCGAATCGCCGGCCAGATGCGGGGTGATGAGCACGTTGTCCAGGCCCCACAACGGATCGGATTCGGGCAGGGGTTCGGGGTGTGTCACGTCGAGGACGGCTCCGGCAATCCCGTTGGCCGACAAGGCGGCCACGAGGGCGTCCTGGTCCACGAGTTCGCCGCGGCCCATGTTGACCACCACCGCGCTCGGGCGCATGGCCGCGAGGACTTCCTGGTTCAGCATGTCCCGGGTTCCGGACGTCAGCGGCGCGGCAAGGATGACGTAGTCGTACCCGCGTGCAACGGAGGCAAAGTCCGCACTGTTGTGGATCGCAAAGAAGTCGGGGTCGCCGTTCCGGGCGGTGCGGCCCAGGCCGTCGGCCTCAATGCCGACGGCGCGCAGCAGCCGGGCGGTGGCGCGCCCAATGCTGCCCGTGCCGGCGACCAGCGCGCGGGTGCCGGCGAGGTTGGACGTGCCGAAGTGCTTCCACAGGCGCTCCCGCTGGTTCAGCGTGGCGCGCGGAAAGTTCTTGGCAAAGTAGAGGATCCCGGCCAAGGCGTACTCGGCCATCGCCGCGTCGAAGATGCCGCGGGCGTTGGTGACAGTCACGTTCGACGCCGCGAGCTCCGGAAAGAGCAGCCGGTCCACGCCGGCCGCGGGAAGGTGCACCCATTTCAGGGCGTCCGCCCCAGCCCATCCCTGGCGCAGCCCGTCGGCGAAGTAGTCCCAGAGGTACACGATTTCCGAGCCCGGCAGCGCAGCGGCCAGCTCCGCCGCGTCCGTGGCCAGGCGCACGTCAGCGAGTGCTTCCAGCCGCTCCAATCCGGTCACGGGACGGGAGCCGGCAAGGATGGTCAGTACGGGTTTGGGCATTCGCTCAGGTTAGGCGATCCCGCACGGAATGAGCGTATCCGTGACGCCCGGCTGTGCCGGCCGGGCGGAAAGTCCCAGGGCCCGAGAAAGGCCCGGGCAGCACGGCCTGACAAGTCATGCTGCCCGGGTCTCAGCCGCAAGCCGCAGAGTCAGCCGCTAGCCGCGGCCGTGACGGTAGGAAGCCCAGTGCTGGCGGCCGCCGTCGTCCCGCTGTCCCCAGCGGCCCTTGTTGCCCCAGTGCCCGCGGTCCCGGTCCCAGTTCCCGTGTCCGGCCTGGTCACCGTGGCCATGGCCGTGCCCCTTGCCATGACCGTGGCTGTGGTCGTGCTTGCCGTGGTCGGGGCGTCCGCAGCCGATGGTGATGCTGCCTTCGAGCCGGATGTCCTCCACAGAACTGCCCACGTAGATCGGCACGGTTCCGGTGGGAGTCACCCAGCCGCCGGTTTCCACGTCCCAGTACTGCAGCGAGCGCGGATCCAGCTTGATCTCCAGCCGGCCCCGCTCCCCTGGCTCCAGGGTGATGCTGCCGTAGCCTGCCAGCTGCTTCGGCGGCGTCGGGACGTCGCCGGGCAGCGGACCGACATAGACCTGGACCGTTTCCCGACCGGCGGCGTTTCCGGTGTTGCGCACCTTCAGCGAGACGGAGGCTTTGGGTTCCTCGGCGTCGGGATTCACCCGCTGGGTGGTGTGCAGCCGGCTGTAGTCGAACTCGGTGTAGGAGAGTCCGTGTCCGAACGGGAACAGCGGCACGGCGTCCGCGGCGAGGTAGGCCTTGTAACCCACGAACACGCCCTCGGTGTACTCCACCACCGGATCCACGATCGAGATCAGGTCGAACGGATTCGGCGGGCCAACCGTGACCGCCTGCTCGTCGCTGACCGGGAACGTGACCGGCAGCTTTCCGGAGGGGTTGATGTCCCCGAAGAGCAGCCCGGCCACCGTGATGCCCTGGCTCTGCCCGGGGTACCAGGTTTCCAGTACCGCCGGCACCTGGTCGATCCACGGCATGGTCACCGGTCCGCTGGTCGCCAGCACCACGATGGTGTTCGGGTTGGCGGCCGTGACGGCGCTGATCAGCCGGTCCTGGTCCTGCGGCAGCGTCAGCGAGCCGCGGTCGGCAGCTTCACCGGTGTAGTCGCGTGCCACCACGACGGCGACGGCGGAGTTCGCTGCCAGTTCCACGGCTTCTGCCATGTCCGGCGCCAGCACGTCCTCCGGCGGGGTCCAGCCGAACCGGATCATGGCTCCGGGCTGGTCATTCAGGCCGCCGTTGAACTGGTTCGGCGCATCGGTGGTGTAGTCGATGCGCACGGCCACACTCTGTCCCTCGGTGAGGTCCAGCGTGATTTCCTGCGTCTCCAGGGTCGGTGCCGGGTTGGTGATGACCTGCTGGTCATCCAGGAACAGCTGCGCGGCCCCCAGGTTGGTCAGCGAGAAGGTGTACGACGCCGTCGCAGGGGCCACGATCGTTCCGGTCCAGCGCGCGGACATCGGCTGGGAGGCCAGGACCGGGCCGATGCCGGGCACCTGGGAGGTGTTGATGGTGTCATTGGAGATCCCGGTCCGCAGATTGACCTGCTCCTCGGTGCGGGCCAGTTCCGGCTCGCCTTCGAAGTTGTTCAGCCCCAGCCGGTATTCGGCATTGACGTTGGTGAGCACTCCGCTGGGAACCGGCGGCGGGCCCGGAATGGTATCCGCCAGGGACACCGGGTCAGTTCCGGCGGCGGTTTCCACCGTGCCGCCTGCCCGGGCGGTGATGCCGTCCAGGATGGTGGTCAGCCGCGCCGGGTTGGGAATGGCGCCGCTGCCGCCGCCGTCGATGTACCAGTCGACGTCCGCGCCGATCAGCCCGATGCTCGGCACCGCGTCATCCAGCGGCAGGGCGCCGTCGTTCTTCAGCAGCACTGCCGCCTGTGCGGCGACCTGCTCGGCGACTCCGGCATGCTGGTCCAGCAACGTGTCAGGAATGGGCGGTTCGGCCGGCTGCGGGTTCTCGAAGGATCCCGGCGGCGGATTGTCCACGATCCCGAACTGGAACATGGTCAGCGCGACACGGCGTGCGGCGTCGGTGATCCGTTCTTCCGGGACGGTGCCGGCCAGCACGGCCTGCAGCAGGTTGTTCCCGGAGAATTCGTCGCCCGGGCCGGCGACGTCCAGCCCGGCGGCGTAGTCGGCGAAGCTGTGCGCGGCGTTGAAGTCGGAGGACACAAATCCTTCGAAGCCGAGCTGGCTTTTGAGGATCTGGTTCAGCAGCGTGTCATTGCCGCAGGCGAACTCGCCGTTGACCTTGTTGAAGGAACACATCACGGCTCCGGCGTTGCCTTCCTGGACCACGCTGGCCCAGGGCCGGGTATAGGTTTCCTGCAGGGTCCGCTCGTCCACCACAACGTCCACGTGGCCGCGCCGGGTTTCGAAGTTGTTCAGGTTGTAGTGCTTGACCAGGGAGGAGACCTGGGCGTCCTGTTCCCCGATGACCTGGTTAGTGGCAGTGTCGCCGCTCAGCAGCGGGTCCTCCCCCAGGTCCTCCCACATCCGGCCGTTGTACGGGGTGCGGACCAGGTCCATGGTGGGCCCGGCAATCGCGTTGTAGCCGGTGGTGCGGGCTTCTTCCCCGGAGACATGCCCATAGGCCTGGGCCAGTCTGGGATTGAAGGTGGAGGCGAGTCCGACGCCGACCGGAAGCGCCGTCGTCGGCGTCGATTCCAGGGCCAGCCCGCAGCAGCCGTCCTTGCTGCGGATGGGCGGGATGCCCAGTTCCGGCAGGCCGGGCCCGCCGCTTTGGATCAGCAGCGTGACTTTCTGCTCCAGCGTCATGGCTGCGACCAGGAGGTCTGCGCGTTCTGCGGGCGGCAGGCTGGGGTCCAGCCAGGGCTGGTCCGGGTCCTGCTGCGGAGCCGGCGCGTCGGCGGGGGCGGGTGCCTCACCGGGGAGCTGGGCGCCCGGGGCCTGATCCGCCGGCACGTCCTGGGCGTTCGCGGCGGGCAGGAAACTGCCGGTGGCGAGTACTGCTCCGGCCAGGACAGCGACCGCTCTTCGGATCAGCAGGTGTCTCGTGGAGATCCGGGCCGGCTGCCTTCGCTTGCTGTGGTGTCGATGCAGGGGTGGGGAGCTGGTTGTCTTTTTTTCTTCCATGGTGGTTCCCTCATACGGGCCGCGTTCACCCCCTGGGCGCGGCGGCTACCGCTGGATGCCCGCGTAACGTGCGTGCGGGTGATGCACGGCGGGCGCTCCGGCCCGATTCCAGGCCCTGCCTTCCCCCAGCAGAAGCGGTCCCGCCGCTGACCCGCCGTCCGCAGGTTCCGGCGTCGGGTGCACGTCGGACGGTAAGAGGCGGCCATCGGCTGGTCAACCGAGGTTTGCGGCGCGAGGGGTCCCAGGGAACGGATTGGCCGGAAACAGCAAAGCACCGCCCTGGACAGAGGTACCGTACCCGTACCAGGGCAGACGGACCCGTATCAGGGCAGCAGCAGCGCGGCTGCGAACGCCGCACACCCGGCCAGGTGTCCGGCCATAACCTGCGTGGGAGTGTGGTCCCCGAGCTTCACCCGGGACCATCCGGTGACGGAAGCCAGCATCAGTGCCAGGGCCGGTCCAAAAACGGGGACGGGTGCCAGCAGCGCCAGGCCGATGTACGCTGCCACGGCGGAATGGACCGACAGCTTCCACACCAGGTTCGCTGCCATGCACAGCACCAGCCCAATGAACACGCCGCCGATTTCGCCAAACAGCACGGCCGGGGCGTCCAGGAGGATCAGCACCAGCGCACCAATCCCCAAAGACAGTGCCGTCGCCGCCAGGATCGGAGCCCGCTGGGAGCGCACGCCGATGTGGTGGTCGGTAACCGAACCCCGCCGTTTCAGCCACAGGATCCCGGCGAACGGCAGGCCCACGGTAAAGCCGGCCGCCACTATGCCCTGCAGCCAGGTCACGCCGGGGCTGAGCAGTGGCTGGAGCAGCAGGAGCATCCCCACCAGGACGGCCGGGGCCGAAACCTCCGTGACGATGCGCGCGAGCTGGGAGGACCGGGCTGCGGGGACCAGCAGGGTTTTTGGCATCCGTCGATTCTACGGCTGACGGCGCTAGGACCAGTGCACCGGCACGGCAAGCCGGCGCTGTTCCGGGTGTGCCAGCCCGGGTAGCAGTTTTTCGCAGCCAGCGTCGGGGCGGTAGGAACTGCCGCAGCCGCTGCGACGGTGATTCGGGTTTTACGCTCCGGGCAGCGAAGGGGCCTCACGTCCCCGCCGCAGCCGCCAGTCCCGGGGGCTCTGCCCGTGCTCCTGCTTGAACGCGGTGGAAAAGGAAGCCGGGCTCCCGTAGCCGGCCTGCTCAGCAATCGCTGCGATGGTCCGGGTTCCCGCCAGCAGCGTGTCAGCGGCCCAGGCCAGGCGCAGGCGCCGCAGGTAGGCGCCGGGGCCCAAACCCGTCCGCTCCCTGAACCGCTGCGAGAACGCTGCCCGGGACATCGACTCCATACGGGCCATGGCGTCGACCGACAGCGGGGACTGCGGGTTGTTGTGCAGACGGTCCAGAACCCGGTCGATCGGCGGATCGGTACGGTGGGAAGTTCCGTTTCCGGCAGCGCGAACCGTCGCTATAAGCAGCACATCCAGCAGCCGGTCCAGGACCACGGCCTGTCCCGGAGCATCCGTGGCGGCCTGGTCGGCCAGCAGTTCCGCGAACACCTGGGTGGCCGGATCGGTGCGCTCGACCATCACCTCGGGCAACAGCTGGGCCGAGAGACGGCCGACTTCCAGCGGATTCGCATAGGTCCCGACCAGGATCCGGTCTTCACCCCTCAGCGTGGTTCCCCAGGAGCGGATGCCGCGGTTCATGGACTCGACCAACCGGTTACCGTGCACGTCCACGCAGGTCTGATCGGGCGGAATGATGAAGTCCGGCGGCCGGCCAGGCTCCGACGCCACGGAGAATGGTCCGGGACCGCGGACGACGACGACGTTCCCCTTCTGCGCTGTGGCCTCGCCGGACGCTGTGCTCACCACGCAGTCCCCCGCAAGGACCGCCATCACGGTGAGCATTGATTCGTCGGCGACCTCGATCGCCCAGTCCCCGTCCAGTTCCAGGCGCAGCACAAATGCACCTCGGGCGCGCGGACCTTCAACGAGCGATTCCAAGGTAACCATGTGGGTGTCTCCCGAGGATGGGATGAGGACTGCCGGGCTGTGCTTTCTTAAGTCTGTGCCTGATGGACGAATTCGAAACATCTGCGGTGGATTCATTATGGAGCACCCAGCCAATCACCGCTGAGATGAAAGACATGGACACAAAAACCAGCATTCTGATTACCGGAGCCACAGGCCGTACCGGCCGCCGGCTCGTTTCTGCGCTCTCCGGCGTCGACGGGCTTTCCGTGCGGGCAGCTTCCCGGCAGGGCGACCCTCCCTTCGCCTGGGAAGCGCCGGACACCTGGCCGGTCCAGCTCTCCGGTGCTGATGCAGCCTTCATTTGCTACGCCCCGGACGTTGCCGACCCCGGTGCACCGGAGATCCTCAGCGAGTTCGCCGCGGCCGCCCGCCACCACGGACTCAGCCGGTTGATCCTTCTCTCCGGGCGCGGCGGAACAGCCGCCCACCCCAGTGAGGAAGCGGTGCTGCGGAACTTCCCTGCCGCCGTCGTCGTCCGCTCTGCGTGGTTCCAGCAGGACTTCTCCGAGCACTTCCTGCACCCGCAGGTGCTCCAAGGCCAGCTGCGGGTACCCGTGAACGGAGTTTCCGAACCGTTTGTGGACCTCGAAGACTCGGCCGAGGCGCTGGCGCACCTCCTCACCGAAGTGGATGCCTATCGGGAAGTGGCCTCGGGAATCCTCGAGTTCACCGGGCCGGATTCGGTGACGTTTGCCGACGTCGCCGCGGCCCTTTCTGCTGCCCTCGGCAGAACAGTCGAACACGTCCCGACGACCCCGGAGGATTTCATTGCCGGAGCTGCGGATGCCGGGATGAGCCGCGAGGAAGCGGAGGGGATCGTCTGGCTGTTCGCGGAGGCGATGGACGGCTCCGCCAGCCACTCGAGCGGTGACTTGGAGCGCCTGCTGGGCAGGCCTCCCCAGCCGATCCAGGAGTACATTGCCCGGACGGCGGTCCAGCGTGTCTGGGATGAAAAGCTCCCGCAGCCGCAGGGCGAGTCAGCGGCAGGTGTGTCATGACCCACGCGGCCGACTTCGCCGAAATGCCCACTGCGCTCGAGCCCGCCGCACTATTGAGTGCCCTGGCGGGCACGGGCGCCCTGGTCACAGGGGGCATCTATGCGGCGTTCCCGGTGATGGTCCTTCCCGCGCTGGACCGGCTGGAACGCTTAGGTTCGGACCGGGCAGCGGAGTTAATGCGCAGCATCAACAACACCGCAGAGCGCCCGCCGTTCCTGCTGTTGTTCTTCGGATCAGCTCTGGCAGCAGCGGGGACCGCTGTACTGGCCGGACAACTGCAGCGTCCCACCCTGGCTTGGATTGGCGCCGGGCTCAGTCTGGCAGCCTTCGCTCTCACCGCTGCCGTGAATGTCCCGCTGAACCGCAAGCTGGCTGCTGGAACTATGGACTCACCGTGGTCCACGTACCGCCGCCAGTGGGGCGCCGCGAATGCAGCACGTGCACTGGCCAGTGTTGTGGGTGGGGTCCTCCTGCTCACGGCACGGTAGCGATGCCGCTCAGGTACTGCGGACTCTCCGTGCCCATCGTTGGGGCATCCAGGCTGCCCGCCGCCGGTTCTACGACTGGCGGCGGGCAGCTGGAGCTCCAATTGAGCTTAGAGCTCCGTGGTCACCTTCCACGAAGAGTGGATCGCGCCGTGAATGTAGTTGACCGCACCGGCGTCACCGACGACGTCGCAGGGGATGCCCGCGTTCCGCAGCTCGTCCGCGAGCGGGGCTGCCGACGTCGTACCGTCCGCGTAGACCACCATGGCGGCGGGTGCGGAGAAGGACTCCTCCCCCACCGTCCATTCCACGGACTTCTCGGTGATGCGGGTGATCACGGCGTTGCGGTGGATCTGCACGCCGTGCTTCTTGGCGTCGCTGACCGCGGTCCAGCGGCGCGGCATGGCCAGCGGCAGGCCCAGCTGCTGCTTTTCGTGCAGCAGGGTGACGCGGCGTCCGCGTTCGGCGAGGAATTCGGCCAGTTCCAGGCCCACCAGGGAGCCGCCGATCACCACCACGTCCTTGCCCATCGGCAACCAGAACTTGGTGAACTGGCGGACGAACTCGGGGCTCTTGGTCACGCCGGAAAGCCGGCCCATCTTGCCCAGGGTGCTCAGCACGGCGCCGGCTTCCTCAGCGGTGGCGGTGCCGAGCATCATGGCGCGCAGGGTGTCGCCGGTCTGCACGATCGGCAGGTCGCCGCCCGGGAAGTCGGGCTTGGGCCGGACGGCGCCGGTGGCCACGATGACGTGGTCCGGGTTCAGTGCGCGGATGGTTTCCACGGTGGCGGGGGTGTTCAGTTTGACGGCGATGCGCAGCCGCTTGATCTCGGCCTTGAACCAGCGCAGCAGGCGTTCGTTGTCCGGCGTCGTCATGGTGGAGAACCACATGGTGCCGCCCAGGCGGTCGGACTTGTCGATCACGGTGACGCGGTGGCCGCGTTCGGTGAGCACGCGCGCGCTTTCCAGGCCTGCCGGGCCGGCGCCGACGACGAGCACGTGTTTGGCCTGCGAGGCGGGCTTGAGCGGGAGCACGGCTTCGTTGCCCAGGGCCGGGTTGACGGCACAGAACGGGGTGTCGTCGAAGAAGTTCTCCGCGACGCAGAGGTAGCAGTTGATGCAGGGGCGCACCTGGTCGAACTTGCCGTCGCGGAGTTTGTTCGGCAGTTCGGGGTCAGCCAGCAGCTGCCGTCCCATGGCGGCGAAGTCGATCTGGCCTGCGGCAATGGCCTTCTCGGAGATGTCCGGAAGCATACGGCCGACGGCGATGACGGGAACGTTGACGTTCTTCTTCACCGCGGCGGCGTTTTCCAGATAGGCGCCCACCTTGTTGGGCAGCGGGCCGTCGGTGAAGTTGTCGAACGGGTTCCGGCCCCAGCCGGTGACGTGGATGGCATCAGCGCCGGCTTCTTCGAACAGCTTGGAGGCCTCGGTGGCTTCGGGAAGGGTGAGGCCGCCTTCCTGTCCGTATTCTTCGCCGGCGACGCGGACCAGGATGGCCAGTTTGTCGCCGACTCGTGCCTTGACGGCGGAGATGACTTCGCAGGCCAGGCGGGCGCGGTTGGCGAGGGAGCCGCCGTATTCGTCGGTGCGCTTGTTGTCCCGCTGGTTCAGGAAGACGCCCAGGATGTAGCCGTGGGCTGCGTGGATTTCGATCGCGTCGGCGCCGGCCTTCGCGATGCGTTCAGCGGCGTCGGCCCAGGTCTGAATGAGCCAGTCGATGTCCTCCTGGGTCATCTCCTTGTAGGAGGTCTGCTTGCCGGCGGTAGCGGCGCCCATCTTGCCGAGTTCTTCCCGGGTGCTGTCGGCCAGGGCGGACATGTCGTAGCTGTAGTCCGGCTGGTTCGGAGCGAGGACCGCGCGGTCATTGGCGACGTCCACGCGGGCTACCTTGCCGTGGTGCGTGGACTGGATGCAGAGCTTGCTGCCTGCGGCGTGGATCGCGTCGGCGAGGGCCTTCAGTCCGGGGATGTACTTGTCATCCGAGAGACCGGGCTCCTTCATGGACGCTGCGCCGTGCGGGAACGCGATGGCGCAGGCACCGGTGATGATCAGGCCTGCGCCGCCCTTGGCGCGGGCCACGTAGTGGTCAATCTCGGTCTGTTCGATTTCGCCGTGCTCGGAGACGTTCATGTCCATGGCGGGCAGGACGATCCGGTTGGGGGTTTCCATCGGGCCGATGCGGCCCGGGGCCATCAGGTGCGGGAAGGTTTTGGTGTTCACAGTTGGAATTTTAGTCCTGTTGTTTACGCCGTAAACGCCAGGAGCGGGGTGGTGGGATGTGTTCTGGGCGACAGCCGTGTGCGGTGCCGGTGGGAAGCGCGTGGGTAGGCGGGGTGCCTACTCCTGCGTCCGGGACCGAGCGGCCAAAACCAGTTCCCGCAGGATGTCCGCGTGGCCGCAGTGGTGGGCAAGTTCGCGGAGCATGTGCTGCTGGACACAGCGGAGCGGCAGCGGACCCCGGCGGTTGCCGGGGAGCACGGCGTCCCCGTCCATCCCGGCAACCGCACGGCGGGACTGCTCGACGGCCACGGCATAGGCCGCCAGAACCGACTCGATGGTGTCCGATTCCTCCAGATCGAGAGACTCGTCGGGGGTGTCTGGAATACCGAGTTCCGCCCTCGACGCTCCGGTGACGGCTTCACCGAACCAGACCCGCTCCACGAAGGCGGCATGCTTGACCAGTCCGAGCAGCGTTGTCTTGGAGGGGACCAGCCGCCGTCGGGCCTCTTCTTCGGTGAGGCTCTCCAGGCTGGCGGCCAGGCTGCTGCGGTGCTGGTCGATGAACGTGCCGATCTGCGCGTCAAAGGGAGCGTGGTGGCTGCTGTGGTTGTCTGGGTTAGGCATGCGGTCCTCCGGTGGCGTCGGCACGGGCCCGGCTTGGTACCGGAACGCCGCCTCCGCAGCCTAGCAACAGCGGAGGACGTGTCAGTGGAGCGTTAACCCCTGGCTTCCTGCGTGGTTCGCGCAAGGTTCCGCAAATGCTCCGGCCCAAGCTCCGCCACACTGGTGACCCCAATCAGCTGCATCACCAGGGTCATTTCCGTCCGCAGGATTTCCAGCGCCCGGTCCACGCCCTGACGCCCGCCGGCCATCAGCCCATACAGATAGGCCCTCCCAATCAGGGTGAAATCGGCACCGGCCGCCAGCGCCGCCACGATGTCCCCGCCGGACATAATCCCGGAGTCCAGGATCAGCTGAGCCTCAGACCCGACGGCGGCGCGGATCTCCGGCAGGACCTTCAGCGGAACCGGCGCACGGTCCAGCTGCCGGCCGCCGTGGTTGGAGACCACCAGGGCATCCGCGCCGCGGGCCAGGACGTCGACGGCGTCGGACGCCGACTGGATGCCCTTCACGATCAGCTCCCCGGACCAGTTCTCCCGCAGCCAGGCCAGGTCATCCAGGTTCAGGGACGGATCGAACATCGTATTGACCTGCTCCGCCACCGACGTCCGCTCCCCCTCAAAGTTCGCGAAGCCCAGTGGTTTGGTGGTTAGGAAGTTGAACCACCATTCCGGCCGGTAGGAGGCATCGAGGATGGTCTTGGCAGTGAGCGTCGGCGGCAGCGTCATCCCGTTGCGGGTGTCGCGGTGCCGGGCGCCGGAGACCGGGGTGTCCACGGTGACGATCAGCGCCCCGAATCCGGCCGCTTCCGCGCGGCGGATCAGGTCCAGTGACCGGGGACGGTCCTTCCAGAGGTAAAGCTGGAACCATCGCTCGGCGTCGGGCGCTTCCCGAGCGACCTCCTCGATGGACACCGTGCCCATCGTGGAGAGCGAGAACGGAATGCCGAACGACGCCGCTGCCTGCGCTCCGGCGACCTCACCTTCGGCGTGCATCAGCCGGGTCAGGCCGGTAGGCGCGATGCCCACCGGCAGCGCCGCTTCCGCACCGGCGATCTTGGTGCGAAGGTCCACGGCAGAGACGTCGCGCAGCACACGCGGGTTGAACTCGACGGCGTCGAACGCGTCCCGGTTCCGGCGCAGCGAGTGTTCGGCGAAGGAGCCGCCGTCCACATACTCGAACGCCGCCGTCGGGACCCGCCGTTTGGCGATGTCCCGCAGGTCAGCGATGGTGTTGGCCCTGGCCAGGCGTGCGCGCCGCCGGTCGGGGTCGAAAGCCTTGAACTGGACGAGTTCGCGGAGCTCGGAGTATTGGGGAATTCGGCGCTTCATGGCTGCTTTCGAAAGGGTGCGGTCAGTCAATGACGGTGTCGGCGGCGTCGAGCATTTCCTGCGGGATGGTCACGCCCATCCGCGCGGCAGCTGACTTGTTGAGGACCAGCAGGGATTCGGTCTGCTTTTCCACCGGCATGTTCGCGGGATCTTCGCCTTCGAGGATCTTGATGGCCATCAGCGCGGTCTGGTAGCCGAGCTGCTCGTAGTCCAGTCCGTAGGTGGCGACGCCGCCGGCTTCCACGGAGGCACTGTCGCCGACGACGAGGGGAATCTGTTTCGTTTCAGCGGCTTCCACCACGCTGTCGATGGCGGCGACCACGTGCGAGTCCGTCGGCACGTAGAGCGCGTCCGCGTCCAGGGATTGGGCGGCCTGCTGGACCTCGGAGGTCGCGGAGATAGCGGCTTCCTTCAGTTCCATCCCGAGTTCGTCGGCGGCTTCGCGGGCCAGGTCGACCTGCACGCGGGAGTTCACTTCACCTGAGGAATAGACGACGCCGATGGTCTTGGCTTCAGGGGCAAGTTCCTTGATCAGGGCAATCTGGTCTTCCACCGGGCCGAGGTTGCTGGTGCCGGTGATGTTGGCTCCGGGTGCGTCCCAGGCTTCGACGATGCCGGCTTCCACCGGTTCGGTGACGGCGGAGAAGACCACGGGGATGTTGCCGACGGCCTGGGCCACGCTCTGGGCTGCCGGGGTGGCGATGGCGAAGACCAGGTCTAGGTCCGACGACGCGAAGCCGGCAGCGATCTGGGTGGCGGTGGCCTGGTCGCCCTGCGCGTTCTGGTAGTCGTACTCCACGCCCTCGCCTTCGGCGTACCCGTTTTCACTCATGCCCTTGATGAAACCTTCCCGGGTGTCGTCCAGGGCCTGGATGTCCATGAGCTGGGAGATGCCGATCTTTACCGGTTCTCCTCCCCCGCCATCGCCGGTTCCGGCGTCGGATCCGCAGGAGGTGAGGAAGAGTCCGGTGGTTATCAGGGCGGCGGTACCGAGGGTGCTAAGTGAACGCTTCATTGCGTTGCCTTTCGAGTTGTCGGCGTGCTGGTCGGGGGTTGGAGGTGCGGGTTAGAGCGGTCCTGCGTTGTAGAAGGTGCGGATCATGGCAGCGTTGGCTTCAAGCAGATGGTCGTGCATCAGCTGCTGGGCTGCTTCGGCGTTGCCGGTGGCAACGGCGTCGAAGATCGCTTCGTGGGCGGTGCGTTCCTCTGTGGAGGAGAAGTGGTCGTGTGCCATGGGCATCAAGTGGTAGAAGCGCATGACCTCGTCGGTGAGGCTGCGGTCCATGGCCGCGGCACGGGTGTTGCGGGAGGCATGGGCACAGGTGACGTGGAAGTCGCGGGCTGCGGAGAGCCGTTCTTCTAGGGAATTTCCGTCGCGGAACTGGTCTTCAATCCGTGCGCGGAGTTCGGTGACGAGTTCGGCGGTCACGTTGCGGGCTGCTGCGGCAACCAGCGGGGGCTCAAGGATGAGCCGCAGGTCCATGACTTCGCGGACGTCGTGGAAGCTCAGGCTGCGCACCATGTAACCCTTGCGCGGCAGCACGCTTACCAGGCCTTCAACGGTGAGCATCTGCAGCGCTTCGCGGACCGGGGTCTTGGAGACACCGTATTCACGGGCAAGGTCCGGTTCCGTGAAGATCTGCCCCGGCCGCAATTCGGCGCGGATGATCTGCCGGCGGATCATGCTGCGGATTCGTTCCGGCTGGGATTGGGTTGCGTCTTTGGCGGGGTTCGCGTTGCCCGTGGGCAACGGGTGGACGTTGCCAACGGACGTCAAGGTATGACCTGCATGACAGAGATGCTACAGATATATCTCAGGGATACAAGAGACCATCCGAGCGTGCTTCAAGTTTGGGATTCGCTCAAGCTTAGGACGGCTAGCCCCATGGAGGGACGGTCCGGCAGCGGCGCGTCAGTTCTAGAGCTCCGTGGTCACCTTCCACTAGGAGTGGAAGGCGCCGTGGATGTAGTTGACCGCGCCGCCGTCACCGACGACAAATGTCTCCCTGGAAGCCGATTTGCAGAGATATCTCGTGGCAGACCGCTTTACGTGGCAGGGCCACGGACAGTACAGCCAAGCGGTCGACTCCATCCACGGCCTAGTGGGGATGCTGGGAAAGATCCAACGGGTACACCTCCACAGCGACTCTGGTGTTAACCCGGCGAGAGCGATGCTCGCCAGCCCTTGTATTGACCAGCCAGGCTCCGGATCCCCCCGGCGCGGTAGGCCAGCATTTGGTAATGGTCGGCGTTGGCGTATTTGCCGACCGCCGAGGAGACCTTGTATTTGGCGTCGAAGAACACCGGCGGGGTGCCGAGCCTTTCGGGACCCATTGTGGCGAAAGGCATCGTCGAAAGGCTCAGCATGCTGCTCATTTTGGGAGCGCTGTCGGCTGATAGGATCGTCGGCTATGACGTTCACGCAATCTGGTTCACTTTCTTCCGCCCAAATGGTGGATCTTTTTGCTGGTCCCGGTGGATTGGATGTCGCCGCGCATTGGCTGGGAGTGTCCGTGACCGGCATCGAGTGGGATGAGAATGCTTGTGCAACCAGGCGAGCCGCCGGGCTGGAAACTGTGCAAGGTGACGTACGGAACCACAATCCGGATGAGTTCCCTCACGCGACGATCCTCGCTGGAGGGCCGCCGTGTCAGACGTATACGGTGGCGGGGGCAGGCGCCGGTCGCAAGGCCTTAGACAAAGTCTTATCTTTTATTGACCGGATGGTCGGCGGGGATGACATCACTACTGAACTAGCCGCTTTGGACGATGAGCGAACCGGGTTGGTGCTGCAGCCGCTGCGGTGGGCGCTGGAAGCCCATAGGGCGGGGAAACCCTATAAGACCATTGTCTTGGAGCAGGTACCTGCCGTCCTGCCCGTCTGGGAGGCCATGGCGAGGGGTCTTGAATCACTCGGTTACAAGACAGCGACGGGCATACTCAACGCAGAGGAATATGGAGTTCCACAGACGCGTCGGCGGGCGATTATGATCGCGAACCTGGAACTTGTGCCCGAACTTCCCGCCCCAACGCACCACCGGTTCAGGAGGAAAGAGCTCATAGTCTCCACGGACAGGCCTTCGTTGCTACCGACTAGAAGCATCGGTGAGACCTTGAACCGGGCAGAGCCTTTCGTGTTGGTTTCTAATTATGGAACCGGTGGGGATCCGAAGGCCCGCGGTCGGCGGACGTCAAAGGAACCTGCTTTCACGGTTACCGGGAAAGTCTCCCGAAACAGACTGTATTCTGATGAAGGCGAACTTGATCGTCTCACGCTCTCAGAAGCTGGCCAGCTCCAGACGTTCCCGGCTGACTACCCGTGGGCGGGCAAGGACGTCTCTCAACAGATCGGCAACGCCATTCCCCCGCGGCTCGCGGTTCATGTCCTGGCAGCAGCACTCGGTCGTGTTCTCCCTGATGATTTCCTCGATACGATGACGAGATCACGATGGAGTTCCCCGGTCGAGACCGTACCCACAGCGCGAAACACCGAGGGCATCCCCCAGCTCGTGTAGTCACACAGCGCTTAGTGCCGCTGCAACTGTGGCGGCTAGGCACGTGCATCGGACGTCTCTTCTCTGTCAGCGTCGGGAGCTCTTCACATTCGTAACAGACCCTGATTCCAATCTCTGAGCCAAAGTGCCACTCGTAGATTGCGGCTTCCGCAGCCTCTATCTCGACGGCGAAGATGGGCTTGAAGCCCAAGCCTGCCCGCTCGCAGCCAGATAGTCCGGCGCCTGCAAATAAATCGATTGTGCGTATGCCCATGGTTCTCTTCCCAGCCGTGATCCCATCCTCGCTCTCGACTCTGACGTTCCAAGAGATAGTAGGGGCTGGGTCAGTGTTCATGAGTGAGTCGAATCACGCCTGCTCCCTTCGCCGCACGGCTCTGTGGCTACCGTCTGGACAGGAAGAAGAACCTCACGACCGATCTCAACATATTGGATGCTGAGGTCGGTCGAACTTGAGCAAGCGTTGTTCGAGGGTCTCCGCATGCAAAATCTTCTCCGACCGATGCGTCCCGTCCTTGCCATTCGGCATGCGCACTCAGCGCTTGAGTTCTAACAGTACGGACACCTTCGGTTTTTACCAGAGTTCAAGCAAGAGCCCATAGATGCTGTGCCCACTGTTGAACAGCACCGCGACAACCGATTTGGAAATTGACGAAATATAGAAGCTTCATAGAGGCCCCGCAACCGGGAGATAACGAGTGTCAGGTATGTGAACTCATAGTCCCGTCGTAGCAACCCATGGGGCAGCTGTTCAGCTAGCATGCCCACTCACGAATTGTGAGACCTACCGACGCCTCCCACTGAGCGTGGACCTACCAATATGCGAGTGTTTTTGCAAGGTCAGAATAGGGCCGCACCCGGCCCTGCTCTGTCACCTCTTCCCAAGCATCCCTCTGCTCGCGGCTGAGAAAACCAGCTGTACCGATAGCTCGATCCAATGCACCATAAGCCACGTGATAGACGGCATCTACTTCACCGGTTCCTCGTGCAATTGCTGCCAAGCGAGTAGGAAGCGGCTCTGCCGTCACGGTCACCAAGTGTGGCAGGCGCTCCCTCCGATGTCGGATCATTTGGTTATTTTCGTGGCGAATATTTTGAACTCGATCACTTCTAATTGTCCATTTGCACGAGACGGCTGCGTGCAGAAAGCGTGGTTCCCATTCATGCCTAGAGGGTAGGCCTACTGTCACATCCGGCTTTATCAAATAATCGGTACCCAACGTAGTTCTAAGTTCCGCATGCCTATTAACTAACTGATTCACCTTTTCCAAATGCTTATACTGCAAGAAGTCGGAGATTTTTTCTGAGCCTCTGCCGACCGTCCAAGTACGACTGGGGTCAAGCTTAGGCAAGTCAGTTTCCAAGGAACTTGCTACCGCCATTTCCAACGGGCGTCCAGTGCCAAGACCAGCACCTGGGCTATCTTTGGAAGCCATTAGTTGGTCAACCACAAGCTCGGACAATTTGCACGAGGGATCATTGTCCGAATCGGCAATGTTGACAACTTTTCTGCCGTTCTTCAGAGTTTTCCACACAATCAGGTCGCTGGCAAATGGTGCATCGCCATTCGTCCCATCAAAATTCTTCGTTCCCCAAAGCATCATTTAACAATAAGCCCTTTCTACAAATGCCAGTTGTGAACATTTCGAAGCCGGAATAGCATCATCACTCACTGTGGGGCGGTACACAAATCCCTCGACCAATACACAGCGTTTGGTGAGGCTGGACTTCGTCCGCCTAGAGGACTGGCATTCGAACAGCTTTTAGTATGTCCTCTAGCAGCCCTGGAACTTCACTCCCACCCAGCACCAGCTGCCGGTCCAGGAGGCGGTTTCCCGTCTCGCAGGATGTTTCACTTATGAGCGCACAACCGTGGCAAGCGGAGAGGTTAAGCTGCGATGCTCCCTGCCTATCGCTTTCGATGCAAACGGGGTCGTTGGAACATACATCCGCATCATCCAGTGCAGCCAGCAAAAGCGGAAACAGATGGCGAGGGTCACCTAGCCGCACAAGCCCACCGAGAGTCCCCTGGGCGTCGCCAGCTGCGGTATAGATGAGGATGCCTGCGGTTTTGTCCGGCCGGTCTGAATTCGCGTAGATCCGCTCCTGCAGAGCTGCGGATGAATAACCGCTAGCGAATGCCAGGCGCCGCACTAGCAGGTGTGCAACAGTGTGGAGTGCAACGAATCGTGGTTCGGGCACATCAAGCCGGTTGGCCCATTCAGACTGGGAACGTCGCTCCGCTAGGATCCCCGCACGTGCCCTCACTGAGTGCTGAGCCTCCCATTGCGCGAGCACCGCCTCATCGAACTGAAGGAATATGCCTTCGCCGAACAGTTCCAACGCCGGATAGACGGGCCGATGCTTTGGATCACGGTCGAGATCTGCCCGGATAAAGTCCGCATCGGGGCTGTGGCGTCGGAAACCCTTGAGAGCCCGAACCTCGCGCACCCTCCTCACCTGACCTACGCCGGAGAGAACAGCATGGATGCCGCCATTTCGATGCGAGTAGTCGTCGCGGGTCCAGCCATCCACGACAAAGTTTCCCTGGGTTAGATCTCGCCTCCGCTCCATCTTTTTCACAAACGCGGCCCATTCACCGTCCTTAAGTTTATGGACTGGCGATCCAGGCTCATCACTACTGGCAAACGCGGCTTCAAGGACTTGCTCAGTCTCAGTGTTGAGTTCTTCCGCAATCCAGCCAGCGATCTGCTCCGATTTTGGACCGCCGTTGTCATCGATGAGTCGGGTGAACAGGTCGTGGCTCCGCACCTGCTCAATGATTTGCAGAGAGCGTGGTCTCTCCTCGGGAATATCTAAAGCCGACACCCGTTCGGCAATGTAATTTCCGTTAGCTCCTCGTTGAACAGCCACGAGAGGCGCTTCACAGGTCTGCGTAGTCGGTCCCTCCGGCTCCCAGGGTTGCCGGCCGTCGCATCTGATACCGTCACGGATTAGCGAGTCTACGCCTACCAGTTCTGAGAGCGGACGGGACCGTTTGCATTTGCCGCACTCGACGCGAAGGGATGCAAGGCCCTCGCCTCGCTTGCTGGACCTGACGAAGCGCAGTTCTGTGTAAGCACGGCAAAAGCGCACTTCCTCCGTTACGCCTTTGTCGGATCCGCGATGGGACCATTTAAACCAGGGAACATCCTGTATGTGACTGCCTGTCTTGCAGACCGCTACATAACGCATCGGTACGAGTGCCCCGCCACAGTCACACGAGTTACGAAACTTGCCCTTCTCTATTCCTGTAAGCTTCGACAGCTTTGAACATCTCTCGCAGAACCTCCACGCCGGAAATCTCCAGTAAAGAAGACTTGGGGTGTCTTTGCCTGCAGGCCCGGCATGCGTTGGAGCCTGTTTGAGAACGCCGGGCCCCAGCTGCGCGACAAGCCGGTCACAGCTGATCTCCGGAGATGTCCGCCGGTCCCACCAAGAGGTGTCGGGTGCTATTAGTGATTCCCCGAGCACGTCCACGATGGCGCCGACGCCGAAGGGAGATACAGTTTCGGAAAGCCTTAGATCATGCCTGATGTTTTGCACGCTGCACTTCTCTCTCAGGTTCCTGAACCTCTACTGATACGTTCGGCTCTACCGAACGCATCGAATCGCCTACCACCCACGCGTCTCCTGTCTCACCGTATCTCTTCACTAGTGACGGTTGCTCAGCTTTGCGACGCTCGTAACGTAGTTGCTCGCCAGCGGCCCGCGCGCTCTCCGCTTTGCGGTCCCACTCCCTCAGAATTTTCCATACCTGATCTGAGGCAGCTTCAAGTTCCTCGGGGTCCGCATTTGTAACGCGCTCTAAGAAACCGTCGATTAGTCGGTCGAGCGCGGAGCGGAATCTCATATTCGCAAGATCGAAAGCACCGGCAGCAGCATCCCCCGCAAGCGCAGGAAAAGAATGGCGAATGAGTGCAATCGTCGCCCCAGCAAGAGAACGATCACGGGATGATAAGGACCACGGGGTGACACTGGTAGGTTCCACGCTCCGGTAGAGGGCATCGTGGTAGCCACGGAAGGTTTCGAAATGTGAACGGTCCCGCGCACGATTCGATCGAAACAGCGTCACCACAATGCCGTGTGTGTCTCCTCGTCCGACACGGCTGGTTGCCTGAATGTACTCGGCAGTAGTCTTCGGTTGCCCCACCATGAGCATCAGCGCCAGGCGCTGGACATCGATTCCGACGGACAGCATATTTGAAGACAGCACCACGTCAACCGCTTCGGCTGATTCATCGGCTTCCACCCTTAGCTCCCGTAAATCTTTGGGAAGCTCTTCCGGACCTCGCCGACTGGTGAGTTCGAGTACGTGCTGCGCCCGAACAGTACGTAGTTTATGCTCGAGGCGCTCAGAACGTGTTTCAAGCCGGCCGTTGATATCATCCAGCAGGAGAGCACCAGTGCGTCCCAGCTCGCGAAGGCTGTTGTGATACATAACCAGGCTCCAGTATGAATCGAGCCGTCCACTGTCCCCTTCGACATCGCCAAGTATGTGAGGAAGTTCAAGCATCGGGGAAGCAGCAGCGATAAGCGCGGTAGCCTGCGACACGCTTTGCGGCATAAGGCCAGCATAAAGTCGCCCCTGCCCGCTTCTCACTGGACGGGCAAAAAAGGTAGTGTCCCCGTCCAGACTGGCCGGAGGATAGAGGGCAACATCGCGTCCATAGAGGCCGCGGACCTGGTCACTAGAGGACCGGATCGTTGCGGTCGAGGCCACAATTTTGGGGCGTGAACCGGATCGGCTGAGAAGTAGCTGAATAACCGCATCGAAGACGGCAACTGTGGTTCCAAGTGGCCCGGACAGCAGATGCAGTTCGTCTTGAATGATCAATGAGGGTTGCTTATAAATGGTGCCGATACCGAGAAGACGCCCTGCCTCTTCCTTAAACTGAAGGCGCGCGAATTTGTCTACAGTAGCGAGTAGGAACGTTGGCGGTTCCTCGTAAAGGACCTCGTCCACCACGTTCATGGGAAGTTCGCGGGTTGAGAACTCACACGAAGCGCTGACGCACCGGAATACGACGTCCTTGCCGACGAGCCGGGCACCATATTGTCTCTCCGAAATGTCCTTGCGCTCAGGAACAAGCTCGGCAAGGCACCAGGGACACTCGGTTATTTGGAACTTGTTGGCATCCTGGGGATGCTGTGCCTTATAAAGCCGGTTGAGTGCATATTTAGCGTCGTCCCGCGTTCCAGGCGTCACTTCATTTCCCACCCACAACCCGATAGAGAAAGGTGCCATTCCACGTACGCGGTCGTCGGTCTCGCGTAGAAGTTCCATTGCGCATATCAAAGAGGCCGACCGCTGGAACTGCTGGGAAGTCAGAAGGCGCAACGTATACCTCGTGATTACTGCTGTCCCACCACCCTTGGTTCCGTTTACGAGGCGGCGCAGGAAGATCACGACCGCCGCTAAAGCGAGGTACGCCTCTGTCTTCCCGCCACCGGTTGGGAACCAGATCAGATCGACGAGTTCGCGCTCGTCGTGGCCCTCATCAACGGTCGATGCCAGCGCTACAAGGAGAAACCCGAGTTGGAAAGGACGCCAGGCTGGCTCTGAATGTGGTTTTCCCCTGCCTATGTCGGCTTGGCACATTTGAAGTCTCATCGCCGCCATGGCTAGCGAAAACGCACGACGGAGCTGCTGCTGAGAAGGATCTGCCAGTAGGGTCGCGCCAGCGTTCATCCGCTTTAATGCAAGATCGCTCCGGAATGCTATCTCTTGAGCGTCCTTCCCGAGGCTGTCAGCCGCCAGTTTCTGACCGTCCACCCACACACCGAAGGAATCCACGAACGCTTTAAGCGCCAAAACAACCGGCTCGGAATCCTTGTCGATACTCTCTAGGAAAGCCAGGTCTAAAGCCTGACGGGGAGCCTCCGCCAAGTCGTTTCCCCCAGCTTGCTCAACTCCGGGGACCACGAAGTGGGGTACCGGATCGAGAAACACCCGTGTGCACTTGCCAGACTCATCAAGGTCCCAGCCTGCAGCCATTCCATGGCCTATTCCGAAAATCTTGCGGTCTCGATACCGCAACCGGATTTCTCGCGCCTCTTGATCGACGTCGATCGCTCGAGCCACGTCGTATTCCACGATCATCCCTTCATCTGACGGAGAGGCTTGGAGATCCACTTGGAAGAGCATTCGGGCAATGTCCTCGCGATCGTCTCCAGTCGATTCTGATAGAAGTCGCACATGCACAGTGACGAGCCATGCATCGCCGTACTGACGCCACCGAGACCCGATTTCCGCCTGCAGCCCGCCCACGTCGAGTGATTTGCGGGAGGCAACGCCACGGGTGAGCTTTATGGCAGGTACTCGGTGCCCAGTCCGCTTCCAGCGCAGCGGGCCATCATCCAGGATCGGCCCGTAGGTAGCAGCCGAAAATTCGCAGATGATTGTTTCCCCAGTAGTTACGAAGGAGAGAGCCGCCGAGGACGGCCTCCACTCTTCTGCCAGGGGAGGCGCAGCTCCGCTCTCTTCTACCTCGCCCTCTCCCACGTCTGCCATAAGGAAGGCTTCTGCGTCGAGAGCTTGTGGCTCTACGGCCCCGGCTAGATCGACAGGAAACAACAAGCCGACGGCATATTGAAGAGAGGGACGGTTGAACAATACCTCGTCCTCCCCCTGCTCGGGTCCCATGTAGGCTCTGCGCAGGTGGGCCATGGCTGCCATTTGATGAGGCGTTAAGCTCATGACCGGGCTCCAGAAAGACGCCCCAAAGTTTGAAGTTGCCTCTTGTCCATCTGAGTCGCAACGATATGCAGCGTGACCCTCGCGCGTGTTACCGCTACGTACAGTGCGGAAAGCTGTTCGTCACGGTACTCCTTCGGCAGGTCGCATACGATAACGTGTTCGGCTTCCAGCCCCTTTGCCACGCGAGGGCTTAGCACACGGAAGCCTTCCCGAGCTTCATCTAGCTCGCGTTCTGCAGCCACCGGGATGATCCAGATGTCAGCAGCAGGGACGCCGTCTTCCTTGAGCTGTTTCGCAACGGTTAACGCAGAAATGAGTGCGTCGCCTTCCGTTACCCATTTCCACTGAATTCGCTCCCCGTGGACGATACCGGGATCACCAATGTCTGCTCCAAGATATTCCTGCACCACGTGCACGATTGATCTAGTGTTCCGCACGTTCTTGTTCAACTCATACTCCATTGCGTCTGAACCTACGAGTTCCAGCACCTCGGCGTCGAAGGGGCCGTCGACGTGTGCCTGATTGTTCGGATCGAGGAACATACGCCAGCGACCCCTTGCCCGGCCGCCTTTGACGACCCGGTCAAGAAGGTCCATCGCGTCGTCAGACATGAGATCCTGTGCTTCATCGACCAAAACCACATCGAATTGCTTTGCTTGATCAATCTGATCAAATTCAAGAAGCTCCACATTGTGGCCATTAAGCAACGGTTCAAAGAAGTTGCGTAGCCCAGGTGAGCGGAATGTCACGAGCACCGATCGTCCAGCATCTGCTTCTTGTTTAGCGGCCTCGGCAAGAACCAATGATTTGCCAGTGCCAGCGCCGCCGAGTACCATAATCCGTTCGTTTTTGGCGAGGCCCGCAAGAACGCGTGCCTGCTCGACGGTGGCAAGGTTTTGTTCTTCGAGCACGGCACCGCGTTGGGCATCGATAACAGGCATCCTCGAAAACTCCCCGAACAGCCGCGCACGAAGTTCATTCACCCGAGCTAGGCGTATTCCGGATCGCGCAGTTCGGGCTGATTTTGCAATCAGATCGAGCGCACCTGCAAGTGCGGCACTGGTCATCGTTTCTTTTGCCAGCCAGTGCGTTGACTTCCACTCAGTTGAGGGGGGAGGTGAATTAGTATCGGGCGTCACCACTGCGGCTTCGGCAGGGAACCAACCGAGCTTGTCCTGCTCGAGAATGTCCTTGAGCGCAAACATCGCTGTCCGCGCTTGCTCCATCGGCGAGGAATTGAGGCGATGGGCGTCGCCGCGCCTGTCAGTGGAGTACCAAACACCCTCAAACTTGGTTACCCCACCGCCTTTGACCTCAATAACTATGGCAACGCCCTTCCACAGTACGACAAAGTCCGCTTCCGCCACCCGCTTGTACTGGTGCGAGCGGAGTTTTACCGAGTGAAAGGCAACCGCGTCGTCACCATGAATCGCGTGGAGCAAACGGGCAACCCGACGTTCAGCGTCGCTTTGTGCCGTTTGCGTAATAGTCTGCAAATCCGGAACGAGAATCATGACTGCTGCTCCTGCCAAAGTGCTTCGTATTCACGGAATCCGAGCAGTTGGTTGATGTCTGCATTTCCGAAATTGTCCGCCATGTCAACAATCAGACACTTTTCCTTTCCACCGTTTCTCGGTCCGCGTAGACCACGTCCTGCCATTTGGATGTAAGCGTTGGGGCTGAAAGTTGGCCGTGCGATGTAGAGAGAAGTAACCCCCGGCGCGTCGAAACCCTGTGTCAGCAGGTCACAGTTCGTGAGGACCTGGATGTCTCCGTCCTTAAACCTCTTGATCAAATCACGACGTTCTTGGCGGCCTGTTTGGCCACTCACTGATGCAGCCTCAACACCGCGGAACCGCAACGTAGCAGCTAGCACCTGGGCGGATAGCACGTTGGGTGTAAACACAAGGACCG
The DNA here is from genome assembly GCF_023921125.1 of Arthrobacter caoxuetaonis. Lineage (NCBI taxonomy): Bacteria > Bacillati > Actinomycetota > Actinomycetes > Micrococcales > Micrococcaceae > Arthrobacter > Arthrobacter caoxuetaonis. Next base: position 754,895 of record NZ_CP099466.1, on the reverse strand, counting down.
ACCTACCCCAATCCAGCTCAAGCCCCATGATGCTGTCTACTAGAACCGCCATACGAGCGTGGTTTGTGGCGACTCGGTCGAGGACCGTATTACTGATGCGATTGGTGCGCTTTGCTTCGCTCTCCTCCGCGCCCGTCAGTTCAATCTCCGCCCCCTTGAGCACCCGGTGCTCAACTCTCGCCAGGACGCCGCGGGCGACCAGCTCCTGATAAGGGTTTTCCGGGAACGCAACGAGTTTCCGGCGACCGAAGCGAGCAGCAAGCTGATCAGTTGCTTGGGCTGAGGTGCCCTTGAAGGGTGTGGCTGACAGGCCAACGAGTGGACGCTCCCACTTACGGCCGTCAACACCGAGCCAGGAGAAGATTCCTGTGTACCGGGTGGAAGTTCCGGCAACGTGGCCCTCGTCTACGAAGACGGCCTTGGCATTGCTGAGCCATTCGTACTCAGCGCGACCAATGATCACATCCAATTTTGCGTCCGTGGCCACGATCACGCTCAAGTCCGTATCCGGCTCGTGGACCTCGTTGTCTTGCCACAGGCGCCCCACGGTCAAAGGCAAATCGACGGCTTGAGCTGTACAGAGTCCCCTCCACACTTCAGAGAACGTTTGAACGGCTTGTTCGCAGAGTTCCTGTGACTGCGCAATCCATAGGATGGGGCCTCGGAGCTCGCCGTCAATGAAAAGCTGCAGAATGGTCTGCGTCGCAACTCGTGTCTTGCCGGCACCTGTGGGCAACTCGACCATAGCTTTACTGCGGCGTCCCCCGTCCCCAACTTCCAAAATCACATTGGCGAGCTCAGTACTAATCCTTGCCTGGTAGTCGTGCAGGTCCGGCAGGACAGTAGCACCCGGTATGACGAACTCTGCGTCCTGTCTGCGGTTCTTCTGCCCGGCAAACTCGGTGCCGAATCCCATCTTCCTAAGCCAAGAAATGGTAGCTGCTCCGCCAGCCCATTGCGTGGGGACGTCCGGAAACCCCTCACGGCGAAAGAGGTCCGCAACTTTGCTGACAGAATCCTTGCCGTAAACGGACAGGAACAGTTCGGCGACCGAAGTATCCCTGTTCACCAGTTTTTGTGCGACAAGCCCTTGCCACAGTCCCTTCGGCAGTTCCTCTCTGAGGTCATCTGCACCGAAATAAACTTCCAACCGGTCTACATCTGTGGTTGCGGCCAGAGCTTCCTGACGCATCATTTCAAGGCGATGATCTATTCCATCCTTGAGGACTCGGTCAATGTCCGAATTATTCAGGCCCAAGTCGAACGACTCGCTTACGACACGCAGAGTTGCACGCTCATCAAGGCCTGTCCGTATGACCAGTTTGAAACCGTCGCGGTGTGAGTCCAGCGACTGAGGCACGACACCCTCCTTAGTCGTGACCCACTTCGCCACAGACTCTGCACGAGCAACCATCACGCTGTTCAGGTCCGTTTTAGCTGTGAAACTGCGCAATCCGGTAAAGACGTCGAGGAGGGGTTCAGAGTCCTGTTCGCCATCGATGCGAGTCGAAAAAGAAAAACTGTCCTCAAAGCTGAGACAGCCCACTTCTTGGGCTAGGCGTTCAGCTTGCGCCTCGGTGGCAAGGAGAAAAGGCCTCTGATGAGTAGCGAGATATTGGCGCTGTTCTTCGTTGACGGCAGTGAAGACCGTGTTGCTAGGACAGGATTCTATAATCCTACCCACGCGAGCAGGGATTCGTGGGGGCTTCCCTTCCGGGTAAGCCCGGCTAGCCGCGTCCAAAAGGAATTCGACAAGAAGGCCGTCGTCAAACTGCGGGGGCAGGAGATCGACGTTAAGTGCGTCCCGCAGGACTGGCTTAGGGACCATCTTGAGGTCAGCTGGGAGACGAAGGATATCGACTATGCTCCGGGGGCCCTCGTACAGCGGAAGAAGGTCCCTATACTGCACCAGAGATGGAGCCACCAGTTCGGCAATCCGGCGGTATCCGCGCGAACTGCGCAAAAGGCCTACTGCCTCCACAGCCCACCTGACGGGAGATTTGACTCTGTAAGATGCGCCAGTAGATAGGTCCTCGCAGTCCCATGAAGCATCCCCCAGCTCTAGGAGTTGCCGTGTCCAGGATTCCCTCACCTCGTTACTAGCACCCGACTGTTCGAACAAGAACAGAGGAGAAAACGGCCCCGGTGAGTGAGAGTCTCTCGGATAGAGAGCAATCTTCTCGATGGGACGCTCGCCCGGAGTAAGCTTAGTGTTCAGTTCCTCGAGTACCCATTCCTGATAAAGCTGGCCAAAAGATTCGTCCTCGAGTGAGAAATCCGCCACCGGACGGTGTGCCACACCCAGCTTATGAGCAAGCACAGGAAGACAGCGACCACGGTCTAGCAATACATTGGAATATGCCGGTATGTCGCTGTCGAGGTCGAGTACCTGTTGCGGCCAGTGCCACTCGCCGTCCTTGGTCGGGACCAGGATCTGAGCAGTGGGGTTCGCTTGGACGATTCTAAGTGCTTCACGCAGGCTCACCCCAAGTGCTGCGTCCCAAAATTTTGCTTGCTGCTCGTTACCGGCCTCGGGGGTTAGCTGACTTAGCCGTGCTGCCAAAATTGCCTCGGGGTCCAAGTCTCGGAATCCTGCTGATCGCAGAATTTTCTCCACGTCCGGCAATCTAAGAAATTCAGGGCTGATAAAAATCGCGCCCTCAATAGCGAGGTCGTCAGCTTGCTCTAGGAACACCAAGCTACGGTCACATAATGCCTTCAAACCGTCACTGGTTGGGATTACACGGACTTTGTCAGCGTCGTCCATTTGACGGTTCTTTAGTACCACCCGAAGGGCGTTCGCAGAAGAACGCATATCCCCGCCTTCAGCCCACTCCCGCAGCCAGGACTGGATGCCCCTTTTGGGCATGAGCTCAAGTGCACGCTTTATTCCGCGATCATCATCGTCATACCGCGTTGGATCAACGCTCGTAGCAAATAACTGGCGCAGCCGAGAAATCCGCTGAGTAGAACTATAACAACGCCAATGCGGAACATCGTTCAAGGTGTTCGGTGACGCAATCCAGCCTTCGTGTGCCTCCTCCGGAATTTTCCAGTCGCAGGCAAAGTCAAGCGGTCTCAATTCCGCGGGATTGCACAGCTCTCCCGTACCATCCGGAACCAACAACGCTGAGACAGCGAGTGGAGGTACCAAAGCACACAAAACTTCGTCCCCGAAGTACTTTGCTTCTCTACCTCGCGCGGGTAGGTAATCGAGATGGGCGGCAGGATCTTCCTTCGTACTTAGTCGTGGCAAGAGCTCTACAAAAAGTTCTGCGACGGTCGCCAGAATCTCACGATTGTATTGGTTCGAAAGTAGAGTCGTCCTGTCATCATTGACACTCCAGGGCGCATTGAAGAAGGCCGTTGCGGATGTCTTGTCTTGCAACGGGAAGTAACTCCAGAACTGGCCGATCTGATTACCGAGATCGCCCGTCTCCGAGTTTGCCCTTCGAGGCTTCAGCGGAATAGCCACACTGACTTTAATCTCGCTCCGTGAAACAGCCTCGCCCACTTCACGGCGTGCAACCGAGCTTGGGGCATGCATAGCCTCATTAACGAACCATTCATCTCCAGTACCGTCTGGGCGCTCTATTTTGAAGCGACCGTCGCCTAGGCTGCGAGAAACGTGACTTGTCGTAAATCCTTCGTCGCCGAGAACGCTGAGCCGGACCTCACGAACCGCACCGACGAAGAGCAGGAATTCAGACGCAAATTTCTCCATCTCCTTACATATCCGGTCCAAGTCGGTAATGTCGGGGAGGCGCACAATTGTTGTCGCCCATTCTGCAAGGTCACTAGCAGTCGGGTCTGCAGCAATCGTGGCCGATGCATCCACCAAGGTCGCCGTACGAAGCACAGGCAGGCTCCTGGTAGCAGCCCCGATTTGCTTCAGCGCACTATTCGCCTCCTTTGAATTGAACTCAAAGGAAACTGACCGACTAAGAACTTGCGGCCTACTACTGACAGCGAGAACCGATTTAAAACCCAGCCCGAAGCGGCCAATCTCGTCACCACGCTTGCCGCTGAGGTGGGCGTGAGTAATTGCGACGAGGCCGCTCTTGGAGAAGGGGCGGCCAGAGTTCGCGCAGTAGAGGGTCCGAGATTCGGGATCAAGGACAATCTCCACCCGACCCAAGGCATCTGTGTCGTCAATGCCAGCCATCGCATCGGCAGCGTTTTGGACGAGCTCCAAGAGCGTGCGGCTCGCGTATCCTCCAGTGCGAATCGATTCCTCGTGATTGGCGTGCTCCGTGATTAGTGTCGGTTTTGCCGTATACGCCGTTATAGCGCTTGCAAACTGCTCTTTGACCTCTCGGACGAGCGTCTCGTCTGGCTCCCAGCCCTTTGTCAACGTTGACATTTCCCCCCCCGGTTTATGTGTAGAGCCACCGTATCGGTACCGTGAACGGATTGTGGCGCCACACGCCGAAGGCATTTTTGGGCTCTTAGTGCTTTTGCAACCTCACTCTCTTGACACAGGTCGGGATCGAACTGATCGTGGCGGTCGCCGGCGATGGCTGGGACGGCCCAGGCCGAAGGATCGAAGTCACGGGATCCGAAGTGACGGCCCGGTGAGCTGGACGCGAGCCGTGGCGAAAATCGGTAGCCGAGCTGGCCAAGGACACCTTCCCCGAAGCCAAAGCCGTCTCTGCCGCAGTTCCTAGAGGAAGCTCCTTCGGATGCGAATAAAAAGCCGCGTCCGAAAAGCGATTGAGGTCTTTGCGCCGGGCGGCGGCGGACAGCTCGAGAGACGCCGCCGGTTCAGACCCAAGCAAGGCAAGATTCCGAAAGCCGAGTGGACACACCTGCCAACTAGGCAGACGCATACACCCACGCTCCCCCTCCGCTCAAGGAAGGCGACAGGAACCGCTCCTCGCGAGGCCGAGCGCAAAGGCTGCAACAGCTCCCATGACCATCTGTGTCTGTGTCTGTGTCTGTGTCTGTGTCTGTGTCTGTGTCTGTGGTCAGGTAGACGTAGTTCCGACGGCGCAGCAAGGTCCCAGCGCAGGGCGGTGGAGCTCAGTTTATCGACCTCTGTCTGGCCCGTGCCGGTCCCATCGGCACTAGGACTCCCCGCATGCAGAGCCGGTGGCGATACGGATTGTGCTGTCCCGGTACTTCGCCTCAATGTCCGCACCAACGGTTCCGGTTCGGTTCCCGCTATCAGATTGACAGCGCCCCGGCCCAGTTATCGGAAGACCCGCCACAATCGATCAGGAGCTCGGCCAGCTGATCAATTGTGGACAGTAGATCCTTCGGAATCGAATTGGCTATTTCCAGTTCCATTCCCCGCGTTTAAGCCTTGGCTTCCTGCCAGGTCTCTTGTTCACCCTGGTGTCTCCCCATCCGTTGAAGGGGTCGGTTCCAGCCCCTCCGTCGAATCGCTGGCTAACCCACACCCGGTGAGGGCTAGCAGCAGGGCTGAAAATGAGGCAGTAAATCTTACTCGATTCATTTCATTACCTCTCCGAGCGGATTTTCAAGCAATTTCCGGTCGGCCTGACTGGTGGTCGTGGAGGGAATGGTCTTCAAGCGCGCTGCTGTCAGGCTGGAAAGGTTCCTCCGGTGTGCACGGAGTAATGATAATTGGCAGAGGCAAATGCTCACTGGCAGCTCGCCGTCCCGCACTTGGCCCGTTTTCTGCGCCCACATCCCGGTCATCCCCGACGCACTTTCCTCGGCGTAACACCATCCATGTGTGACCTACGACTCATGCAAGAATGGTAATGACGCAAAGGAGCGCCAGGGTTTTTTGGATTCGTCCGCGCGTTCACAGTGTAGGACCTGAACCACGAAGGACCCGGCCACGCAGCTGGCACCGCATTCCCGAGGAGAGACTTGATCAACGAAGAAACTACCGTCCTGCAGGCATCTGCGAACGTGTTCCGGGCTCACGGGATGACGACCATCTTCGGCAACCCCGGATCCAACGAACTGCCTTTCCTGGCCGGCCTGGGGAAGGATTTCACGTTCGTCCTGGGCCTCCACGAGCAGGTCGTCGTGGGGATGGCAGAGGGTTACGCCCGGGTGACGGGCCAGCCGGTCCTGGTCAACCTGCACGCGGCCTCCGGAACCGGAAACGCTATGGGGGCTTTGACGAACGCGCACTACGCGCATATTCCGCTGGTCCTGCTTGCCGGCCAGCAGGTCCGCCGCACCGTGGGCCAGGAGACCATGCTCGCAAATGTGGATGCCGGCATGCTGACCTATCCCCTCACCAAATACGCCCACGAGCCCCTCGCGGCGACCGACGTTCCCCGCACCCTGTCCCAGGCTGTGCTCGAGGCCACCACCCACCCGCAGGGCCCGGTCTACGTCTCCGTCCCCCTGGATGACTGGGCCCAGCCAGCCCTTCCCGACGACGACCTGCTCACCTCCCGGTCGGTGACCGTGGCCGGTGGCCTCCCCACTGACCTGGCTCAGGAGCTCGTGAACGCCGTTGACCAGGCCCGGAACCCGGCGCTGGTGCTCGGACCCCAGGTGGACGCAGCGGCCATCAAGGATCCGGAGGTTTACTCCCAGGTGGTGCGTCTGGCCGAGCACCTCAATGCGACCGTCTATGTAGCCCCGTCCCCTCCGCGTGCCCCCTTCCCCACCACTCATCCCAACTTCGGCGGAGTGATGGTTCCCGGGATCGATTCCGTTCGGCGCCAGCTCTCCGGCCATGACACCGTGCTGGTGCTCGGAGCCCCGGTGTTCCGCTATCACCGCTGGGAGCCCTCGAACTACCTGGATCCCGGAACGCAGGTCTGGCACCTCACCCAGGACCCGTCCGAAGCCACCCGCGCTCCCTTTGGCCGCGCGATAGTGGCAGACATAGCTGCTGCCATCGCCGTCCTGTCCTCCAATGTGCAGGACCGGGGAATCCGCCGGCCAGCGCGTGAACTTCCCGCGGCAGCCACCTCGCCGAACGGAATGACCGGTACAGAAATCCTGGAGGTCCTGAACGAACAGGTCCGCGACGACGTCGTCTACGTCAACGAGACCACCACCCTGGACCTGGAATACCTGGAACGGGTCGCCATGGACCGCCCGGGGATGTACCACTTCCCTGCCTCCGGCGGTCTTGGATTCGGGCTCCCGGCTGCTGTGGGCGTAGCACTGGCCAAGCCAGACATGACCGTCGTCGCCACCGTAGGAGACGGTTCCGCCAACTACGGCATCAGCGCGCTCTACACGGCCGCGCAGCACGGAACGCGGACGGTCTTTGTGATCGTCAATAACTCCGGCTACGGCGCGCTTGCAGGATTCGCCCAACGCATGGGCGTTCCGGACGTGCCGGGGCTGACGCTCGGCGGAATCGATTTCGTGTCCCTGGCCGAGGGCTACGGCGTTCCGGCAAGCCGCACCGAAACCCGGGAAGAATTCGCAGCTGCGTACCGGAAAGCTCTGGAAGCCGAGGGCCCCGTGCTGATCGAGGCACGGGTGGTCTAAGGCGGGCCCGGCACCAGCAGGAGCACAGCACGCATGGCCACCATCACCACCCTGGACCTGCACCCTCTCAGCCTCCCGCTGACCGGAACCTTCAGCACCGCCGTCCGGACGTCCTCCGTCCTGGAAACAGTGCTGTTCCGGCTGCAGGACTCGGACGGCCGCAGCGGATGGGGCGAGACGCCGGTCAGCCGGGTGACCGGGGTCAGCACCGCAGAGGTGCTGGCCCGGGCACGGCAGGACCTCGCTCCCCTGGTGATCGGCCGCCCCATCAGCGACCTGGACAGCCTGGTGCGCCGCATCGCCGGAGCTCCGGTGCCGTCCGCGGTACGGATGGGACTCGACTGCGCCGTGCATGACCTCGCGGCCGTAACCGCCGGACAGCCCCTGCACCGGTTCCTGGCAATCACGTATCCGCAGGTCGCGGGGCCGCAGGTCGCCGGGCCGAATCTGGAAGACACCGTACTCACGGACATTACCCTCTCCGCCGCGGAACCTGAGGCTCTGGCCGATGCAGCCACCGGATGGGTGCAGAAAGGTTTTCGCTGCCTGAAGGTCAAGCTCCGCGCCGACCTGGACGCCGTGGCAGGGCTGACTGCTGTCCGCGCTGCGGTGGGCCCGGACGTGCGGCTGCGGGTCGACGCGAACCAAGCCTATTCACCGGACGAGGCAGTGCGGGTCCTGAACGCCATGGCCGACGCCGGAGTCGGGCTGGAGCTGGCTGAGCAGCCGGTGGCCGCAGGGAACTGGGCCGGGCTGGCCCGGGTGCGGGCCGCCGTCGACGTGCCCGTCATGGCCGACGAATCCGTCCAGGACGAGCGGGACCTGGAACCCCTGCTGCAACACCGTGCGGCGGCGCTGGTGAACCTCAAACTGGCCAAGGCAGGCGGCATCTATCCCGCCGTCCGCCTGCTCGCCGCGGCCCGCGGGCACGGACTGGGCGTACTGGTCGGCTGCATGCTCGAAAGCACTGTAGGCGCCGGAGCCGGTGCTGCGCTGGCCGCAGCCGCGGGACTGGGCACGGGGTTCCCCGGGCGCAGCGGCCAGGACCTGGACGGCGGCCTGTGGCCCGCGGTGCCGGCGGTCGACGGCGGCGTCCGCTACGTCGGTCCCGTCCTGCACCTGCCGTCAGTTCCCGGACAGGGCATCACCGGCCTGCACACCGGGCTGGCCGCCGCCGGCATCCGCACCGATCCGGCCTAGCTGTACTGACCTAGCCGGCCGGCACCACGGCACTGAACTCGCTTCCTGCCACCGCAGCAGCCAGGCCGGCGACGGCGGCAAGCACCTCCTGGCCGGCATCCGCTTCGTAGCCGCGGGTGCAGATGGCCAACACCCACGCCCGCTCCAACGGCGCCTGCAGCAGAGTGCCGGCCGGGGCGAAGAACGCAACATCGTGGCTGATACCTGTCACCCAGCCGGACTTGCTGCCCTGGACCGTGTCCGGGGCAAGGCCGGCGGCAATCCAGGCGAACTCCTGCCGGGCCAGGAGGCCCAGCGCGAACTCCGTGGATTCCGGCCCCAGCGCCTTTCCGGAAATCAGTGCGTACATGGTGCGGGCCAGATCCGCCGCCGTCACCTGGTGGGTGAGCCCGGCCTCCAACGCGGCCAGGTCGCCGATATAGCGCTGCATGTACGACGACGCTGCACCGGCGCCGGCGAGGGTGCGGTTCACGGCGTCGAACCCGACCAGGTCCACGGCCATGTTCGTGGCCGCGTTCGAGGAGACAGTGATCATCCGGTCCAGCACGGCGGCCAGGGACATCTCGGTGCCCGCCGCCGGCATTCCCGGGTCTGCCTCATCGCCCGGGAAGCCGAACTCGCCGCCATCGGGCACGGCGCTGGAGAACGTGTCCCGAGCGGGAAACCTCATCTCCAGCGACAGCTCACCGCGGTCCACCGCCTGCAGTACCGCCAGCAGGACGGCCAGTTTGATGGTGCTGGCTGAATAGAACGCAGTGTCCGCGCCGCGGGAGGCCGCCGTGCCGCCGTCGGGGTTCAGCAGGCAAAACGCGATCTCGGGGGTGCCGTCGCTGTAATCGGATAGAACGGGCATGAACTCTCCTGGAGGGATGGATGGGGTCTAAGCGGTGTAGACGGCCTCGTTGACCGCCTTCCGCAGCGGCGTAACGTCGGTTCCGTCGCGGGTGGGGTGGACCCGGTTGGTCAGCAGGACCACGCTGAGCCGGCGCCCCCGGTCGGTCAGGAAAGAGGTGCCCGTGAAACCGTTGTGGCCGCGGGCGTCCGCGGCTTCCCCGCCCATCCAGCCGAGCTGGCCGATCCGCAGGCCCACGGACTGTCCGTATCCGACGCCGGTGCGGGCCGCCCCTGCGGCGGAGCCCATCAGGCCGTCCAGCTGGTCCTCCCACAGCAGTTCTGCCAGCGGACCGGGCAGGAGCGCCGGGATCCCGCCGCGCAGCGCTTCGGCGAACCGGAGGACGCCGGAGGCTGTACCGAACAGTCCTGCGTTGGCGGCGGCCCCGCCCAGGGCGTACGCGGATTCGTCATGCACCTCGCCGCGGACCAGGGCGCGCCCGTCCGGCGAGCCGCATTCCGTGGCGGCGCAGTGTCCGGGGTCGGGCTGGAACGTGATGTCGCCGCCCAGCGCCAGGGGATCCAGGACCAGGAGCTCGACGAGCGTCCGCCAAGCCATCCCGGTGACGCTTTCCGCCAGCGCCATGGCGGAGTTGTAACCCACGCACGAATAGCTGAAACCGGTACCGGGCTCCGCAACCAGCGGAACGGAGAGCAGGGAGGCCAGCGCGGTCTGCCGGTCCGGCAGTGGCTCCCGCCAGCCGTCCCAGGTGCCCGGCAGCCCCGAGGTGTGAGTAAGCAGATGCCGCAGCGTCACGCGCTGCTTCCCCGCTTCGCTCCCCCGATACGGTGCGGCGAAAGCGGACAGCCGGGCGGCCACCGGCTCGTCCAGGTCCAGGAGCCCGTCCCGCGCCAGCGCCAGGACGGCGAGGGCGGAAAAGGGTTTGGTCACCGACGCGAGGTCGTACCAGGTCTGCGGATCGGCCGGCACCCGCTCCTCGGCAGGCAGCGGCACGCCGTCGGCGCCGAAGCGCAGGGCCAGACCGGCGGAGAGTACGGGCAACGCTTCGCCGTCGAGCGATGCGGCGCACACCGCTGAGGGCGTCATGCCCTGCCCGACGGCGTCGTCGAGCAGGTCCTGCAGCTGGCGTGTCAGGTCCATGCCGGTCAGTCCAGGACCAGCTGCGGCTGCGGGCCTGCCGTCAGGGTGGCAGGGACACCAAGGGGGATGCTGTGCGCGGCGGGACCGTGTCCGAAGCCCAGTTCCCAGACCAGCGGAATGCCGAGCGGAGCCAGCAACTCGACGCAGAGGGCCCGCACCTCGGCGAGGTCGCCGCACTCGGACCAGGAACCCAGCGCCAGGCCGGTGAGGCCGTCAAACCAACCGGACCGCAGCAAGGTCTGCAGCAACCCGTCCAGCCGGTACGGCTCTTCGGTGACATCCTCCAGCAGCCCGATCCGCCCGGTGTTGTCCACCGGCTTCCGCGTTCGTGCACCGTTGAGCATGGCCAGCAGGGCCAGGTTGCCGCCGGTCAGGACGCCGTGGGCAGTGCCGGGCACCAGCGCCTCGGCTGCGGGGCCCGTGTACGACGTGCCTGCGTATGGTTCCAGCAGTGCCCGGTGCACGCCCGCGGCCGCAACCGGATCATCCAGGAACGCCCCGGTTGCCACCATCGGAGTGAACCAGGTGGCCAGGCCCAGCTCCTCGGCCCAGAACACATGCAGTGCCGTGATGTCGGAGGATCCCAGCAGCGGCTTGGGCCGGGCCGAGGCCAGCTTGGGCACATCCAGCAGGTCCAATACCCGGACGGCGCCGTAGCCGCCGCGCACGCACAGGACGGCGTCCAGCGAGTCATCGCACCAGGCGTCCTGCAGGTCACTGGCACGGTCCGCATCACTGCCGGCAAGGTAGCTGGCACGGGGATGGTGGTCCAGCAGGTGCTTGCCCCGCACAGGTTCCAGCCCCCAGCCGCGCAGCACCTCCTCAGCCCGTTCCAGCTGTTCCGGCTTCGGCGGACCGCTGGGTGCCACCAGCCCAACCCGCGCCCCGGACCGCAGCGGCCCCAGCTCCGGATGGGCCGCCCCGCTCACGCCGGTTCCCCAACGGCGGTATCTCCCGCGGCCAGTTCCCCAACGGCGGCCGGTTCCCCGACGGCGGCTGGGTCCCCGACGGCCGGACGGTTCGCGGTGGGCACCACGCTTAGCAGCCGGCGGGTGTATTCGTGCTGCGGATCCAGCAGGACCTGCTCCACCGGGCCTTCCTCCACAATCCTGCCCTGGTACATGACCACCACCCGGTCCGCGATGTTCCACGCCAGGCCCAGGTCATGGGTGATGACCAGCGCTCCGAGCCCCAGCTCGGAGCGCAGCCGCAGCAGCAGGGCCAGGATTTCCGCCCGGACCGAGGCATCCAGACTGGCCACCGGCTCATCGGCGACCAGGAACTCCGGGTCCAGGGCCAGCGCCCCGGCGATGACCACGCGCTGGCGCTGCCCGCCGGACAGCTCCTGCGGCAGGGCCGGGCCGAACCGCTCCGGCGGGCTCAGCTCCGCCTTGGCCAGCGCGGCGGCCACCAGCTGTACCTCGTGGCCGGGCAGTTTGTGCAGCCGCGGCCCCTCAGCCACCGACTCGTAGACCGTGTGCTTCGGGTTCAGCGCGGCGGTGGGATCCTGCAGCACAAACTGCACGGCCCGCCGGTAGGCCTTCAGCGCACGCCGGCGGTGCGGCAGCGGACTGCCGTCAAAGAGCAGTTCACCGCCGGTCGGTTTCTGCAGGCCCAGCAGTGTGCGCGCCAGCGTCGTTTTCCCGGACCCGGACTGGCCGACCAGGGCCACGATTTCCCCGCGGCGGCAGGCGATGCTCACGCCGTCGACCGCTCTAACCGTCCCCGCGCCGCGTCCGGCGAAACTCACCGAGACGTTCCGGGCCTCCAAGACGGGCGCAGCGTCCGGATCCGGCGCCCCCGGTTCGGCGGCGTAACCGGGCAGGCGCAGGCGGGACGCCGGGTCCCCGATGGTGGGGAACGCTGCGGCCAGGGCCTGGGTGTGGGGATGCTGCGGTGCGTGCATGACCGAGGCCGCCGGGCCCTCCTCCACGATCCGGCCGTTCTGCATCACCGCGATCCGCTCACAGGTCGACGCGAGCACGGACAGGTCGTGGCTGATCATCACCAGCGACAGGCCGCGGCTGGCCACCAGCCCGGTGAGCACCTGCAGCACCTGGTCCTGGACAATCACGTCCAGGGCGGTGGTGGGCTCGTCGGCGATGATCAGTTCCGGCTCGCAGGCCAGGGCCATGGCGATCATGACGCGCTGCTTCTGTCCGCCGGAGAGTTCGTGCGGGTAGGACGCCGCCTTCGCCCGGGGCAGATCGACCAGGCCGAGCAGTTCCGTCACCCGTGCCCGGCGGGCCTTCTCCTCGCGGTAGGCCGGATCCAGGTCGCGGGCATGGATGCGCAGCGCCTCCTCGATCTGGTCCCCGATGCGCTGTACCGGGTTCAGTGAGTGCATGGCACCCTGGAACACGACGGCGGCGGAGGTCCAGCGCACGGCACGCAGCCGGCCCCAGCTCAGTTCCGAAACGTCCTCCTCGCCGAGCATGATCCGCCCCTCTATCCGCGCGTTGGACGGAAGCAGGCGGAGCACGGACATGGCCAGGGTGGACTTGCCGCAGCCGGATTCGCCGGCCAGGCCCAGGGTGGAACCTGGCTCGAGGACCAGGGATACGCCGTCGACGGCCACCAGATCGCGGGGACCTTCCTCGCTGCGGATCGTGTAGGTCACGCGGATATCTTCAAAAGCCAGCCGGGGCATCAGCGTCCTCGCAGGGTGGGGTTGACTACGGATTCCAGGGCACGGCCCACCAGGGTGAAGCAGAGCACGACGATCACGATCGCCACACCGGGCGGGAGCACGAACCACCAGAACCCGGCGGTTGCAGCGCCCGTGTCCAAGGCGGATTTCAGCATGGTCCCCCAGGAGATGCTGGTCGAATCCCCCAGGCCCAGGAAGCTCAGCGTTGACTCGGCGATGATGGCCGAACCCACGGTCAGGGTGGTGTTGGCCAGCACCAGCGGCAGCACCGCAGGCAGCACGTGCCGGCCAATGATGTGCGCGTCGCCGGCACCAAGTGCCCAGGAACGGTCAATGTACGGCCGGGACTCGATGGTCAGGGTCTGCGCCCGGACCAGCCGGGCCGTCGACGCCCAGGAGGTGATGCCGATCGCCGCGACGATGGTGATGACGCCAGCGCCCAGGATGCTGGAGAGGACGATTGCCAGCACCAGGGAGGGAACCACCAGGAAGAAATCGATGATCCTCATGAGGACTGCCTGGATGGCTCCGGAGAAGTGTCCGGCCGCCATCCCGACGACGGTGCCGATCACCATGGAGACCGCCGTTGCGGCGAAGCCGACCACCAGGGAGACCCGGGCTCCCCACAACAGCATGGCCAGCACGCTGCGCCCGGACGGGTCGGTGCCCAGAGGGTTGGCCAGCGACGGCGGCTCGTTCTGCAGGGAATCGAGCCGGGTGACGTCGAGGGTTGATTCCGGTGCCAGCACCGGAGCCAGCAGCGCCAGCGCCACCACAATGAGCAGGACAATCATCCCGCTGAGCCCGGCCTTGTTGCTGCGGAACTGTGTCCAGCCTGCGGCGGCGGAGGCGCGGCGCCGCGCCCATGCCGCCCGCGAGGCGGTGCGGGTTGCGTTCATGAGGCCCTCAATCGCGGATCGAGCACGCGGTAAAGCAGGTCCGCGGCGAAGTTCATCAGGATGACGATCGAGGAAAAGACCACGAATGTCCCCTGCAGGAGCGGGAAGTCCGGCGCGGACAGGGCCTGGAAGGTCAGATAGCCGAGACCTGGCCAGGAGAACACGGTTTCCACCGTGACCGCTCCGCCGATCAGCCCTCCCAAGGTCAGGAAAATCAGCGTGACGGCGGGCAGGAGGGCGTTGGGCACTGCGTGGCGGCGGCGGACGTCGTCTTCCCGCAGCCCCTTGGCGCGCGCTGTGGTCAGGTAATCGGAGGTCATCTCCTCCAGCAGCGACGCCCTCATCACCATGAGGTACTGGGCGTAGACCACGGCCACCATGGTCAGCACCGGCAGAACCATGTGGTGGCCGATGTCCAGGATCCGTTCCAGCCCGCCGGCACTGCTCCCGGCGGTGACCATGCCGCCCGTGGGGAACCAGTTCAGGGTCCCGGCGAAGAGCAGCAGCAGCAACAGCCCGAGCCAGAACGTCGGCACCGACCAAAAGATCAGCGCCAGCCCGGTCTGGGTCTTGTCGAACAGGCTGCCCCGGCGCCACGCTGCCTTCTGCCCGAGCCACAGCCCGAGCACCACCGAAATCAGCGCAGCGGTTCCGGTCAGCAGCAGGGTAGGGCCCAGACGGTCGCCGATCAGTTCCAGCACCGGCCTGTTGTACGTGTAGGACTCCCCCAGCTTCCCCTGGAACAGGTCGGTGAGGTACCGCCAGAACTGGCCTAACAGGGGCTGGTCCAGGCCGTAGTCACGGCGCAGGATATCCATTTGTTCGGCAGTGACCTGCCGGCCGTCCGCGAGGGAACGCACCGGGTCTCCCGGCAGGATCCTAAAGGCGAAGAACCCGAGGACCACCACCATGATGAGGGAGACGGCCGCCCCGCCCGCCTTGACGCCGATGTAATGCAGCCAGGAGGAATTCCTGCGCTGGTTGTCGGAGTCTTGGCGGGCGGGAGTCAGGTCCTGCTCGCTGAGCGCTTCTGCCACAGCTACTCGCGGTCGTCCGCGGTGGCGGAGCGGCGGCGGATCAGCAGGAAGGCCACGAGGCCCGCCACGAGAACAGCTCCGCCAACACCGATGAACATTCCGGTGTTGCTGTCGTCGTCCGTCACAACTCCGGCTTCATCCAGCTCACCTGCCGGAGTGGCCTGGTAGTAGCTCCACGGACCGTTCTGGCTGGTGATGACGCCGCCCTCAGCCGGCTGGGTGACAAACGGCTCCCAGCGGTCCGAGCGGTAGGCCTCAAGGCTGTTGGCGTAGTAAAGGACTTTGTTGACGGCTGCGTTGTAGATCATTTCCTGTGCCTGGGCCACCAACTCGCTGCGCTTTTCCTGGTCCAGTTCGGCGTGCTGTGCTTTGTACAGTTCATCGAACTCCGGATCGCAGTAATTGTTCTCCGACGTCGCGCCGGTGCCGTCTGCATTCGGGCGCGAGCTGCACTGGTTGATGGACAGCTGGAAATCCGGATCCGGACCGATTCCCCATCCCGTGAAGTAGAGATCGTAGTTGCCGACGGTGGAATCATCATTCACCTGGGCGGGAGCCTTCATTTCCACGGAAACATCAATACCGATTTCCTTAAGCCAGGGTTTGACGTAATCGGCCATCTGCTGGTGGGTCGGATCCGAGTTGCGGCCCATCAGGCGCATGGACAGTGCCTTGCCGTCCTTGTCCAGGCGGACGCCGTCGGGACCCATTTCGTATCCGGCCTCGTCCAGCAGCTTGTTGGCGGCGTCCGGGTCATAGGCCAGCGGCAACTCATCGGTATCCCAGTGGTAGAGCGGGTAAGTCATGGGAATCTCACCCGTGGCCTTGTCCCCCAGTCCCTGCAGGACCTTCTCCAGCAGGGTGTCGCTGTCGATGGCCAGGGCCACGGCCCGGCGCACCTGCACGTCCTGCAGTGCCGGATGTCCGTCGCCCATCGGGGTACCGTCGGGGGTCTGGGCGCCGGGATTGATGCCGATTGCCTGGTAGCGGCGCCCGGTGCCGGCGTTGGTGGTGATGTTCGGCTCGTTCTCGAGTGCCTGGTACTGGGCCGGTGTGAGGCCGCTGACAATGTCGATCTCTCCGGTGCGCAGCGCCTGCACGGCGGCGTCGGAGTTCTTGTACGGAATCCAGGTGACACCGGAGATCTTCGCGGCTCCGCGCCAGTAGTTCGGGTTGGTGGTCATGGTGACGCCGGCCGACTTGTCGTAGTTGTCCACCACGAACGGCCCCGATCCCACCGTGTCCTTGTCATTGGCGTAACCGGCCGGATCGTCCAGCTCGGACCACACATGCTCGGGGACGATCGGCAGCTCGGTGCCGGGGTTGACGGCCTGGGCCTCGCTCAGGGTGATCACCAGGGTGGTGTCATCCTCGGCTTCGACCGATTCCACACTGCTCAGCACTGAGCCGTTGGCCTGCTTCAGGTCATCGTTTTCCATAATGGCGTTAAAGGTCCACTCCGCGTCTTCGGCGGTGATCGGCTCTCCGTCAGACCACTGCCGTCCCTCGGGGATGCTGAAGGTCCAGACGGTCCCGTCCTCGGAAGTCTCCCAGCTCTCGGCCATCCCCGGGATTTCCTCGTTCGCTTCCGCACCGTAGGCAACGAGCGGCTCGTACTGCAGGCGCAGCACGTTCGAGCTCGTGGCGAGGATGGAGATGAAAGGGTTCAGGGTGTCAATGTCCCCGGTGAGGGCGAGCTTGAGCATCGGCGCGTTGTCCTCGGCGGCGACTGCCGGTGCCGCCGCGGCCACGGGGACGGCAAGTGCTGCCGCCAGCCCCAGGGCGGCTGCGACGGAGGAAGAACGGAAGCGGTGCCTCGGCGGGCGCGGGATATACGGCTGCAATTTACGTTTTCCTCCGTAACAGGCTGGACTTATGCCAGCGGAAATATGCAAACAAATGTAAACACGTATCTACGGTCCCAGTTTCGGGCATAGCGTAATCTGCGGCCGGCAATCCGGTGAGGAATTCGATCGCGTGGAAATCGCTGCTTGAACACTAATTACTGAAGGTTCCCGAATCAACAGATTTTTTTACCTATTTTGGTTACTGTCTTGTAAACACCTGAAGGGAACCGCATGCACGATCCGGCAGAGCTCTGCGCAGAACTGATTCGCTTCGATACGTCCAACTACGGCGAGGGCAAGAGCAACGGAGAGCGGGAGGCTGCCCTGTGGATCGCGGCCCGGCTTTCAGCCGCGGGCCTGGATCCGGTGGTCCTGGGCCCCGAGGAAACCCGGCAGTCCGTGGTGGTGCGGGTGCCGGGCGCGGACCGCTCGCTTCCGGCACTGCTGGTGCACGCACACCTGGACGTTGTGCCTGCCGAACCGGAGCAGTGGAGCGTCCCGCCCTTTGAGGGACTGGTACGGGACGGCTGGATCTATGGACGCGGCGCCGCCGACATGAAAGACATGGCCGCCATGACCCTGGCCACCCTGCTGAACTGGGCCGAATCCGGCCAGCAGCCACTCCGCGACATCGTGGTCGCGTTCGTTGCCGACGAAGAGGACAAGGGCGCCTACGGCGCCGACTGGCTGGCCACTAAGCATCCCGAATTGTTCGCCGGGGTCGAGGCTGCGATCGGCGAATCCGGCGGCACTGCGACACTGCTTCCAGGAGCAGACGGCCGTACCCTCCGCCTCTACCCGGTGGGCGCCGGCGAGCGCGGCACCATGCACATCCGCGTCCGCGCAGAAGGTGTTTCCGGCCATGGCTCCCGTCCGGTTCCTGTCAACGCCGTGCAGAACCTGGTCTCCGCACTGCACCGCCTGGGCAATCACCAATGGCCGCAGGTGCTCGTCCCCGTGGTCCGCGCCTACATCGAGCAGACGACGGCGGCGCTTGGGTTCACTGCGGACCTGTCCAGCGAGGCTGGCGTGGAGGCGGCGATCGATGCCATGGGCGAGGCGGGACGGGTCGCGAGGGTGACCGTCCGCTGCTCGGCAACGCCGACGGTTCTCCGCGCCGGGTACAAGACGAACGTCATCCCCGGCCTGGCGGAAGCCGACGTCGATATCCGCTGCCTGCCCGGCACGGAGAAGGAAACTCTGGCTACGGTCAAGGAACTGCTGGGCCCGGACGTCAGCCTTCGCTTCCTGACCCGGGAGAGCCCGCTGCAGTCCCCGGTGGATTCCCCGTGGTTCGAGGCGATGCGCCAGGCCCTGGTGCGGCACGATCCGGAGGCGGTGGTGGTGCCTATGTGCATGGGCGGGGGCACCGACGCCAAAGCTTTTTCCCGCCTGGGTATCCAGTGCTACGGCTTTGCGCCGCTCACGGCCGACCCCGACGGGCGCATCCCCGAGGGCGTGCACGGAGTCGACGAACGGGTGCCGGTGGCCTCGGTGCGGGGCGGACAGAAGGTGCTGCAGGATTTCCTGGCCAATGTCTGACGACGTGGCCGGAGCTCCTTCGGCGGCGGAATCCGGCGGGCGGCCACCGGGAGAGGGAAGGTGGCCGGAAACTGAGCTGGAAGCCCTGTTCCAGGCACGTTTCGAGGAGGGCATCGCCCCGGTGCTCGTGGCCGAAGTGACGCGCCCCGGCCGGTCACCGGTCCGGGTGCTGTGCGGCGCTGCCGACGACGCCGGGCCCCCGCCCGGGGAGCGGACGGCCTTCCGCATCGCTTCCTGCACCAAGAGCTTCACGGCTGCGGCAGCGCTGGTACTGCGGCGCTCCGGCCGGCTGGACCTGGCCACGGATATCCGCGAGTGGCTTCCGGAGCTTCGGTTCACCGGGGCGTTTGCCGCAGCCGGTCCAGTCACTGTCCGGCACCTGCTCACCATGTCTTCGGGCCTGCCCGAGGACGACCCCTGGGCAGACCGGCAGGAGTCCATGCCGGCGGAACAGTTCGACGCACTGCTGGCCGGGGGAATCCGTCTGGCTTCTGCTCCCGGTGACCGCTTCCGCTACTCAAACCTCGGCTACGCCCTGCTGGGACGGATCCTTGAGAGGGCCTCGGGAACGGACTACCGAACCCTGGTGACCAGCAGCCTGCTGCGTCCGCTGGGCCTGGCCGACACCGCCTTCTCCGCCTCCGAACTGTCCGTCCCCGCTGTGCGCGGCTACCGGCGTGCGCCCGGTGGCTGGCAGCAGCTGCCCTTCTCCGGCCCCGGGATGTTCTCGCCCATTGGCGGCCTCTTTTCCACGCTGCGGGACCTGCACCGGTGGGCAGCTTGGCTGGCCGCGGGCCCCGCCTATGCTGCCGATCCGTCAGCTGCCGGCCCGCTGGCCGCAGGCGCGCTGGCCGCCGGCGCGCTGGCCGCCGGGCCGCTGGCAGCAGGCCCGCTGGATCTTGCTGACCGGGCAGAGATGCAGCGGATCCACCGTCCGGTACCGCTGCGCCCGCAGGACCTGCCCGGCACCCGCCGCGGCTACGGCTTCGGCCTCAACATCCTGGAGCATCCGGCCGCGGGGCGGATCGTCTCCCATTCCGGCGGCTATCCCGGATTCAGTGCGCACATGCGCTGGCATCCGGAGACCGGCACCATAGCCCTGGGCCTCGAGAACGCCACCTACTCCCGCATTGGGGAAGCAGTGACCCGTGCCCTGGACACCGCTCTCGGGATTGCTCCGCAGGCACCCGCAGATCCACCGCCTGCAGCGGACAGTGGAGAACAGCCCGACGCCGGAACCTGGCCGGAACTGCATGCTGCCCGGGAAGCCTTGACCGCCTGGCTGTCCAGCCCCACGGACGAGTCCGAGCAGGCGCTCCGCGCCTGTTTTGCCCCAAACATGGATCAGGATCAGCCCTGGGAGGAGCGTCGCGCGGACTGGCTGCGGCTGCGCGCCGCGGCCGGGCCGCTGCATCCCGAAAAAACACGCACCGCCGGCGGGGAGGCGCCGGCCGAACTTCGCTGGATTGTGCCCGGGGAGCGGGGCGACCTGTGCTGCCGAGCGCAGCTGAACCCCGTCGAAGTGCCGCAGGTGCAGCGGATGGACATTACAGCGGCATCCGGGATCCTCTGACCGACGGGTGCGGGCGCCGGCTCTTCCCCAAGGCTCTTCCTATCTAGGACCGCACCCCACGCCGGAACGCCGCCGCTTGCACGGTGAGCAGGGTGAAGGCCCCGAGCAGTCCGAAGAGGAAGAGGAACGGGCCCATGAAATTGAGGTTCATCGCGATAGCGGTCGAGCTTTCGGTGAGCAGGTTGCCCGAGGAGTCGTAGAGCATCTGTGACGCCGGGAGAGTTCCCGTGAGCCATGCCAGGCCGGCCGCCAGGAACAGGCCAACCAGGACCCAGGCTGCGATCAGTGGGACGTTGACCCGTTGCCGGACCGGGGCCTGGGCCAGCGGCGTCCTGTCCCCTGCCGGTTCGCCGAGGTACTCCGTGGCATCCCCGCGTGCCGGATCTGCGAAACGGTCCGCCGCCCCGCTGGCCGACCCGTCATCGACAACCTGCACAGCGTCCTGCGTCTGTCCCTCAACGGGCCGCCGATAAAGATCATGATGCGCCCCGGAGGCGCTTGCTGGATTCCCCATGCGGCGAGCCTACTCGAGCACGCCTACCGGGCACCCCTGCCCCGCCGGGCGAACCCGACCGCCACAGCCAGCAGCAGCACCAGGCCCTTTATCACCTGCTGCCAGGCGGCGTCCACGGACAGGATGGACAGGCCCTGGTTCAGCACGCCCATCACCAGGCCGCCGATCACGGCCCCCACCACCGTGCCGACACCGCCCTGCACCGACGCACCGCCAATAAACACGGCGGCAATGGCGTCCAGCTCAAATCCGCCGCCGGCCGAGGCCACGGCGCTGCCGGCACGCGCCGTGCTCACCACAGCGGCCAGTCCGGCCAGGAAGCCCATGTTCACGAACACCATAAAGTTCACCCAGCGGGTCTTCACCCCGGACATCATGGCTGCGTTCAGGTTCCCGCCCATGGCGTAGATATGCCGGCCAAACACGGTCCGGTTCAGCAGGAAGGAGTACGCGAGGATCAGCGCAGCCAGGATGATCAGGATGATCGGGGTGCCGCGGTTGTAGGCCAGCAGGTAGCAGAGGTACATGATGGCGGCGACGGCCACAGCGTTCTTGAACACGAACGACGCCGTGCGCTCCCGCGGCAGGTCCAGCTTCTTCAGGTCGGAGCGGGACTTGAGCTGCTGAACCACCAGTGCCACGGAGGCGACGACGCCGATGCCCAGCGTGAGCAGGTCCGGCACCCCGGTCGCCGGAAGGGTTCCGTTGCCGATGGCGATGAACGGCCGGGGCAGGCCGCTGATGGTGCCGCCCGTGAGCAGGATCAATGCGACGCCGCGGAACACCAGCATGCCCGCCAGCGTGACGATGAACGCGGGTATCCCCACGAACGCCACCCAGAATCCCTGCCACGCCCCGATCAGAGCGCCCACCACCAGGGAGATGATCACGGCCGCCCACCAGGGCATGCCCCAGTTGTTCATCGCCAGGGCGGCGATGGCACCCACGGTGGCGACCACCGACCCCACGGAGAGGTCGATGTGGCCGGCAATGATCACCATGACCATGCCGATCGCCAGGATCAGCACGTAGGCGTTCTGCTGGATGAGGTTGCTGACGTTGCCCGGATACAGCAGCCGCCCGCCGGTGAGGACCTGGAACAGCAGGACGATCACCACCAGCGCGGCGAGGATGCCGTACTGGCTCAGGTCGACCCGCCTGCGTTTCCGGCCGTTGCCGCCCGCGGGCGGCGGGGCCGGGGTCTTCGCCTGTTCGGAAGTAGTGGTGGTCACGTCCCTTGTGCTCCTTCATTACGGGCGGATTTCTTACGGACGACCGTCATGTGCCGCATCAGTTCCTCCTGCGTGGCGTCGGCCCGCGGAACCTCCGCAGTGAGCCTGCCTTCGGCGATGGTGTAAATGCGGTCGCAGAGCCCGATCAGCTCGGGCAGTTCACTGGAAATGACCAGCACGGCTTTGCCCTGCGCCGCCATTTCATTGATGATTCCGTAAATCTCAAACTTGGCGCCGACGTCGATTCCCCGGGTTGGTTCGTCCAGGATCAGTACCTCCGGGCCGGAGTAAATCCATTTGCTCAGCACCACCTTCTGCTGGTTTCCGCCGGAGAGGTTGGCCACCAGGGAGACGACGGACGGGGTGCGGATGTTCATCTTCTGCCGGTAGTCATCCGCCACGGCATATTCGCGGTGCTTGTCGATCACGCCCAGCCGGGCCAGCTTCCCCAGCGCGGCGGCGGACACGTTGACCACCACCGAGCCGATCAGGTTCAGTCCGTACCGCTTCCGGTCCTCGCTCACGTAGGCCAGTCCGTGCCTGATGGCCTCCCCCACCGACCGGGTCTGGATTTCCACGCCGTCTTTGTACACCCGGCCGGAAATCCCGGTGCCCCAGGACCGGCCGAAGATACTCATCGCCAGTTCGGTGCGTCCGGCCCCCATCAGCCCCGCGAAGCCGACGATTTCCCCCGCCCGGACGTTGAAGGACGCGTTGGAAACCACCACGCGGTCCACGTCGATCGGGTGGTGCACCGTCCAGTCCTCCACCCGGAATTTCTCCTCGCCGATCTGCGGTTCCCGGTCCGGGAACTGGCTGTCCAGCGGCCGGCCCACCATGTCCCGGATAATCCGGGTTTCGATTTCCGGAGTGTTTTCCACCGGAAAGGACTCAATGGTTTTTCCGTCCCGGATCACCGTCACTGTGTCCGCGATCGCCCGGATTTCGTTGAGTTTGTGGGAAATGACGATCGAGGTGATGCCGCCGTCGCGCAGCTGGTCAATGAGCCCCAAAAGGTGCGCCGAATCGCCGTCGTTCAGTGCCGCCGTCGGCTCGTCCAGGATCAGGATCTTCACTTCCTTGGACAGCGCCTTGGCGATTTCCACCAGCTGCTGCTTGCCGACGCCGAGCTCCAGGATCTTGGTGGCCGGGTTCTCCTCCAGCCCCACCCGCTTCAGCAGGGCCGCGGCCTGCAGGTTGGTCTGGTTCCAGTCGATCACCCCGCCGCGCTGCACCTCGTTGCCCAGGAAGATGTTCTCCGCGATGGACAGGAACGGGCTGAGCGCCAGCTCCTGGTGGATGATCACGATCCCGTCCCGCTCGCTGTCATTGATCGAGCCGTAGCTGACCGGCCTGCCCTCCAGCGAGATGGTTCCCTCGAAACTGCCGTGCGGGTAGACGCCGCTGAGCACCTTCATCAGCGTGGACTTGCCGGCGCCGTTCTCGCCGCAGATGCCGTGCACCTCACCGCGCCGGACGGACACCGACACCCCGTCCAGGGCCTTGATGCCGTTGAACTCCTTCACAATGCCGTCCATGTGCAGGACGACGTCGTCGTCGATCATCTCTCGCCTCACTGAAGTGGGAAGGTGGGGCACGACGGCGGCAGCCGCCGCCGTGCCCCGCAAACCGGGACCGCTACAGCCGGGGACCGCTACAGCCCGATGTCGGCGGCCTCCACGAAACCGGAGTCCACCAGCATCGGCTGGACATCGTCCTTGACCACGACCTGCGGCTCAAGGATGTAGGTGGGGACCACCTTCACCCCGTTGTCGTAGGTCTCGGTGTCAGTGACCTCCACCTCTTCCCCGTTGACGATCTGCTCGATCATGGTGTCCACCTGGGCGCCGAGCTCCCGGGTGTCCTTCCAGACAGTCATGGACTGCTGGTCGGCCAGGATGGCCTTGATGTTCGCGACGTCGCCGTCCTGGCCGGTGATCACCGGCCAGTCGGTGCCCGGGGCGTACCCTGCGCTGGAAAGCGACTGTTCGATGCCGAGCGCCAGGCTGTCATTGGGCGAAAGCACGACGTCGACCTTGTCACCGCCGGTGTAGAAGGACTGCAGCCGGTTGTCCATTTCCGCCTGCGCATCCGCCGAGCCCCAGCCGAGGATGCCGATGGACGTCCAGTCGTCGTTCGAGGCCGGGGACTTGCCGGACGGAACCACCAGCTGCCCGCTCTCCACGTAGGGCAGCAGGACATCCCACGCGCCGGAGAAGAAGAACTTGGCGTTGTTGTCATCCGGGCTGCCGGCGAACGGTTCAAGGTTGTAGGGGCCTTCGCCGTCGGCCAGGCCCAGCTGCTCCTCGATGAACTCGCCCTGGAGCTGGCCCACCTGGTAGTTGTCGAACGTGGCGTAGTAGTCCACTGCGTCGGTGCCGTTGATCAGCCGGTCGTAGGCGATCACGGTGACGTCCTGGTTCTTGGCGTCCTCCAGGACCGGGCCGAGGGTTTCGCCGTCGATCGCTGCGACCACCAGGATCTTCGCGCCGCCGGCCACCTGGTTCTGGATCTGGCTGATCTGCTGGTCGGTCTTGTCATCTGCGTACTGCAGGTCAACGGTGCAGTCGCGGGCTTCAAGGTTCTCCTTCAGCCCTTCGCCGTCGTTGATCCAGCGTTCCAGGCTGCGGGTGGGCATGGAGATGCCGACATTGCAGTCGACGCCGTCGCCGCCCTCGCTGTCGCTGTTGGTGGTGCCGGCCGGGGCGCAGGCCGCCATACCTGCTGCCAGTCCGAACGCCAGGAAGAGGGCCGAAACATTCTTTCTTTTGCTCATGGTCGAACCTTCGAAAAGGATCCTGCCGCCGGCAAGGGCACTGCGCGGCGAGACTACGGGAAACATCCTTGTGACCCGGACGGCTGGATCGAGCGGATACAACGCTGTAGCGCCCTGCCGGTACCCCTACCGACAATTTGTAGGCCAGCACAACATATGCCCGCGCATGCCCCTCCGGCAAGGGGTTCCCGGAACGTTATCCAAACGCAATGCGCGGGGGCCCAGATTGTCATACGGACCCAAGAGGCCAGGTGAACTTTCACCCTTTACTCCCCGGCCCGGCCCGCAGCAGACCCGGTATTCTTGCTGACGAAACAGCAGATCGGGGGGATACGGGACATGGCATCGTTGGGCAGGGACGGCGAAGCCGCTTACAGCAGCGGCAGCGAAGACCGGCACTGGGAAGAGGTAGCCGAGAGGCTGGCACAGCAAGCGCGCGGGATGAACGCCGTGAAGCGCATAGCTCCGGTCATCGCGGGACTCATTTCCCTGGTCGGTGTCACTGGACTGGTCCTTGTCATGACCTCGCAGCCCGCAGCCCCGTCGTACGCCCGTGGCGTCTTCCTGACCGGGCTGGCCGTCGCCTCGCTGTGGCTGCTCATCCCCGCGGTCCTCGCGCCGGTGATCTACGAGATCACCCAGGATGCCGTCGTCGAACCTTCCCCGAGGTCCCGGATCCTCGGCGCTTTGGCAGCGGCTGCCGTCACCGCACCGGCGCTGCTTCACGCGGCGCTGATGCTCCTGCGCCATGTCTACAGCGACGCAGCACCGGCGTCCCCGGCCATGGCACGGTTCCTCGAACTGCCTTCCACTGCCCTGATTGTCATCATGTTCGCTGTCCCCGTACTCCTGGTTGGCGCGCTGTACCGGCGTCTTCTGCGGGTAGGGGACCTTAGGAGCCAGCGCAGGGACCCCTGGTCCATCGGGGAATAGCTGCCCGCCCGGCCACACTCCGTAACGTCCCCGGCCTTCTCCCAGATTCGGCCCATAGGGTGGATGCTTCACTCCGGCCATCACTTCCGAAGGATCCCAATGTCCCCCGCTGCCACCGCAGAGACCACCAAGACCATCGACGCCCCCACTCTGAAGGCACTGCTGGAGGACAACCCGAACCTCACGGTTATCGACGTCCGCAATCCCGCCGAGTTTGAGTCCGCACATCTCCCGGGCTCCCACAACATTCCGTTGCCCCTGCTCTCTGCGCACACCGTTGAGCTTTCCGCCCGGCTGGGCAGCGACGTCGTGATCCTGTGCCAGTCCGGTGTCCGCGCCAAGCAGGCGCACGAGCGCCTGGCCGCAGCCGGGCTGGAGGGCGGGCAGGTGCTCACCGGCAGCGTGGACGACGTCGAGAAGGCCGGCGGTTCCGTCGTGCGAGGCAAGCAGGTCTGGGATATGGAGCGCCAGGTGCGTTTCGCCGCCGGAAGCCTCGTGGGGCTGGGCCTGCTGGCAGGCCGCGTGGCGTCGCCGAAGTTCCGAATGCTGGCCGGGGGCATCAGCGGCGGGCTGGTTTTCTCTGCGCTGTCCAACACCTGTGCGATGGGCAAGGCGCTGGCGTACCTGCCGTGGAACCAGGGTGCTTCCGAGCCGTCGTGGGAAGAGATCCAGGCGGACCTCGACCGCTAGCCGCGAACGCTTTCCCGTGGTGATGGCCCGCTCCGCCCCAACGGAGCGGGCCTTTTCCAGCTTAAAACAGCCTGTTCTTCCTCAGCCGACTTCTTCCTCGTAAAGCACTCAAGTATCTCCAGCACCATTGAGTTTCAGCAGTCTGAGGACTATTCTTACGTCGCTTCGGTTACGGCAGGCGCCAGTAGACGTAGTCGTTGTCCTGCTCGGCGAGGATCATGCGCATGCCCAGGCGGCTGTCCTCGCCCAGGGCGGTATCGGGAACGTCGAAGCAGGCTTCCACCGTGACGGTGTCCCCCTTGCTGAGCAGTTCCTGGTCAATGCTCCGCTGGCCGAGGCCACTGGAGCACCCCATGACGGTGTAGAGCCTGCTGTCAGTTCCAATGAGTTCCGGCGGCAGGTCCAGCCACGGACGTCCGTCTCCGGTGCCGTTGTAGACGGCGGTGAAGCGGGCCAGAACGTAGTTGTAGTCCGGTGCGCCGGCCTGCGGGTCCCGTTCCTGGACCTCGGCCGCTGCGTCGCGGTCCAGCTCCACCAGGGTGACCGTGTAGTCACCCACGGTCACTTCGTCGCCGGCTGCGTTTGCCGGCTCTGCGGCAATTTCACTGATGTACGAGTCAGTGAACTGGTAGGAGTAATCCTCTTTCTCAGCTTCGGTGAGTTCCTCGGAGTAGTCCTCGACCTCAGTGAAGGACTCCGTCCCCGTCTCGCTTTCGCTTTCCCAGAGACCTGCGTCCCGCAGCGAGTCCACGACGACGGTGTTCACAACGATGGCCGTAACGATGGACAACGCCGCTACGGTCAGCGCGGCGATCGAGAGCGGTTTTGCAACGTTGCGGGCCTTGTTGCCCTTGATGAGCGCCGGGATTGCCAGGCCGAGCGCGACGATTGCCAGGGGGAACGACACAAAGTTCAGTAACGGGATCCAGCAAATGAGCACGGCCAGGATGGCGAGCACCAGTGCCGCGATGGCCAGGCCCTTGCCCGGCGTGGCCGGCGGCGGCCCGTAGCTGCCGTAGCCGGGCTGGCCGGGGTATCCGGGGGCTCCGCCCGGGTTGGGGTAGGAACCTGGCTGGCCGGGCTGCCCTTGCTGGCCCGGGTAGCCCGAGTAGCCGGGGGCTCCCGCCTGGTTGGCGTAGGGACTCTGTTGGCCTTGCTGGCTTTGCTGGCCGGGATAGCTTGGGTAGCCCGGGTAGCCGCCTTGCTGGCCGGGGTATCCGGGGGCTCCGCCCTGGTCGGCAGCAGGCATACGGGGAACCTGGGCATAGGGGTTGTACTGGGGTACCGGAGGAATCTGCCCGTCCTGGTATGGCAGCGAAGGTCCGCCACCAATTTCAGGTTCTACACCACCGGGTGCGGACCAGGCCGATGCCGTCTCCTTGGCCTCTTCCTCGGCAGGACGTTCCGGGTCCCCTTCCGGTCCGGCCTCCGGGCGCAGGTCCTCCGCAGCCGGACCGCCCTCGCGAGTGCCGCCGTCGCGAGTGCCGCCGGTGCTGTCGCTGGCGCCAGCCTCGGTGCCGGAGCTGTCACCGCCGACGCTGTTGTCCCGGTCCGCGGGCTCGGGCTGTCCCTGGTCCCTATCCATTCGTTCCCCCCAAAAGTCGTGCGTTATCAAATTAGTTCGATCGGTCCGGAGACCGCCGACCCCTATCCTAGCCAAGGCCGCTACCTGCATACTTCCTAGTCACAGCCTCCCCAGCGCCTTATGGCTGCCAGTAAAGCTCTTCGGCCACGGCCGGCATCCGCAGTACCACCCTGCTCTTGTCGCCCAGGGCCTCCGGGGGCAGGTCAAAACAGATGTCGTAGCTGCCGCTGTACTCCCCGTGCAGCCCCGGATGGTCTGGGCCTTCCATGCTCAAGCCCGTGGAGCAGTCCACCGCCGAGTACTCGCGGCCGTCAGTGCCCACGAATCCGGGCACCAGAGTGAAGTCCGGTTCGCCCGTTAGCCCGCCGTCGTAGCGCATTTCGAACTCGAACAGCACATAGGTGCCCTCCTGCGGCACGGAAGACGGGCTGCGCTGCTGGACCCTGTCCGTTGCATCACGGTCCACTTCCGAAAGCCTGACTTCAAAGTCCCCTAACTGTGCCCCCACACCGGATGGAACAACCGGCTCCGCGAGGATCTGTTCCAGGGCCCTGCCGGGCAGCACAGGGGATGCGTCGCCCGACAGTCCGCGGGTTTCGGCGGACCGTGGTTGCTCAGCTTCCTGCTGGGACTGAGGAGATCCCGGTGTCTTGTCGAGGGCTTTTACGGCCCAGGAGTTGACGGACCAGGCGAGCGCCACGGCGAGGACCGCCATCCCGATGGAGACGACTGCCAGCACCCGGGCCAGGAGCGGTTTCCTCTTCGCGCTCACCAGTGCAACTACCGCCAGCACGAGGGTTACCGGGCCGGCGATGAACGCATAAACATTCAGGAACGGTATCCAGCAGCTCACCAGCGCCGACCCGGCCACCGAAACAGCAGCGATCGCCGGCCCCCTGCCCGTAGACCCGGCTGGCGGGAGCACCTGGCCCGGCCCGGGGTAAGACCCGTAATAGTCCCCGTGCGGCGCGGCCGCAGTCTGATTCTGCATACCCATTTCCCCCTGAAATTGGTTCTGGTTCAGTGCTGGTCCCGCAACAGCCGGCCTACGGCAACCGCCAGTAAACGTCCTCGTTGCGTTCGGCGAGGATCATTCGCAGGCCAACCCTGCTGTCCTCAGCCAGGGCTGCTTCGGGCAGATCGAAGCAGATTTCGTAGGTTCCGGTCTCTCCCGGGGCCAGGCTGGGCCGGTCGGAGGAGCTCACGCCAAGATCCATGGAACAGTTCAGGACACTGTGGAGCCGGGCATCGGCGCCAATGAACTTTGGCGTGAAGTCCAAGTCGGGCCGGCCGGTGCCACCGGAAGCGGACCCGTTGTATACCGCGCGGAATTCAAAGAGAACGTACCCGTGGGTCGGCTCACCTGCGGAAGGGTCGCGCTCCAGCACTTCGGCGGATGCATCCCGGTCCACTTCAGCGAGCGTTACGGTGTAGTCGCCAACCTGCACACCTTCCCCCGCTGAAGCGGCAGGCTGCTCAATGATGTCCGTGTAGAAGGATCCGGAAATATCGGCCGAATAGTCCCGGTCAGGCAAGCCCGGCTGCTCTTGGCGCTCAGTTGCCTGTTCAGTTGCCTGTTCATCGGCGGGCACCGGTTCGGGCGTCTCAGCAGGCACAGGTCCGGGGACCGCCTGGCCCTGGGAATAGCCCGGATTCATCTCGGTGTCCGGGGAATCATATTGGACGGTGAGGTTGATGATGGTCGCCGCGACCATGGCCACCACCGCGAAAGACAACGCGATAACGGACAACGGCAGCGCGACGTTTTTCGCCTTGATGCCCTTGATCAGAGCTGGAATACCCATGCCAAGGGCGACGGCGCCGGCCAGATAGGTGATGAAGTTCAGGAACCAGATCCAGCTGAACAGCAGACCGACTCCGGCGACGCAGACGGCAGCGATGGCCAGTCCTTTGCCCGGTGACTTCCGCTGATGGCTGCCGTATCCCGGTCCGTTTCCGTAACCGGCCGGGCCTCCAGGCCCGGGGCCCTGTCCCGGCCCGAATCCACCGGGTCCGGCATATCCGCCGTATCCGTACGGAGCGCCGTGCCCGGCCGGCGCGCTGTAACCCGCCGGAGCGGCATATCCGGACGGAGGGGCGTAACCGGCCGGAGCTTGGCCGTAACCGCCGTAACCGCCGTTTCCGGACTGGGCCTGCCCATAACTGACGGGACCGCCGTTTCCGGCCGGCGCACTGTAGCCCGCCGGAGCGGCATATCCGGACGGAGGGGCGTATCCGGGCGGAGCAAAGCCTGGGCCAGCTGCGTAAGACGGAACGGATGGCGCCGGAGCGGATTCTGCCTCCGCAGCAGCTGATGCCTGGTTCTCCGCCGGCTGAGGCTCGAGCGAAGACAGTTGTCCGGCGTCCCCTGATTCCGTGCTGACCCCGGAATCCGCGCCGTCCCCGGCTTCAGGCCGGCGTCCGTCTTCTGGCGATTCGCGGCCGGCTACTTCCCCGGTCCGTTCCTCAGGCGCGGGCCACCCATGTTCCTTGTTCATTCGTTCCCCCAACGATGTGACTGAGACAAGGGGCGGGAATGAGCTCCGCTCACCGGCCGCCCCGCCACTATCCTAAGCACGCTGGTTACCTATGCCGCACAACGAAAGGCCCGCCCCGCAGGAAAGCGGAACGGGCCCCGTCACAAATGGAAAACTAGCCGAGGGCGGCCACTGCGGCGTCGTAATCCGGTTCGGTGGTGATTTCCGGGACGAGCTGCGTGTAGAGGACGCTTCCGTCCGTATCGATAGCGACGACGGCGCGGGCCAGCAGGCCTGCCAGCGGTCCCTCTGCCTGGGTCAGGCCGAAGTCTTCACCGAAGCTGCTGCGGAAAGCCGAAGCGGCCACCACGTTCTCGATGCCTTCGGCGCCGCAGAAGCGGCCGAGCGCGAACGGAAGGTCCTTGGAGACGCATACGACCGTGGTGTTCTCCAGTCCTGCCGCGATTTCGTTGAAGCGGCGGACGCTCGCGGCGCAGACGCCAGTGTCCACGCTCGGGAAGATGTTCAGGACGACCCGGCGTCCGGCGAAGCCCGAAAGGGTGACGCTTGAAAGATCGGCGCCTACCAGTTCAACGGCCGGGGCTTGGGTGCCGACGGCGGGAAGCTCACCGGCGGTGCGGACAGGGTTCTGCTTGAATGCTGTGGTTGCCATGCTTCGTGTTTATCACGTTCTGGCCGGGGCCCCTTACCGCTGACCTGCAGTGACGTCTCGACGCGGGTTGCGCTGACACAGACGGGCGGCAGGGGCATCCGATCCAAACCGCTACTGAGCTGCCCAGTACACCCGGTCATCCCGGAGCGAGAACAGGGACTCCACCAGGATCTTTGACCCGGAGACGGACTCACCAGGAACATCGAAGCAGACCTGGTACTCCGCCGCGCCGCCGTTGGTCAGCGTGGGGACCTCGTGGCTCGGCCGTTCGAGGAGGGCACTGCAGGTGCTGGTCGAGTACTGGCGGGCGTCAGAGCCGGCGAACTCAGTGGTGAGATCGATCCACGGATCGCCTTCTTCAGAGCCGTTGTACACAACGGACAGGTCCACCAGCACATACTGGCCCGTCGGCGCACTGTTGAACTGGTTCACCGCCATGATCGGATCAGTGGCCTGCAGGTTCACCCCGGAAACGGTCACGGTGTATTCGCCGACCATGGCCGATTCCCCTGCCGCAAGGGCTTCCGTGGTGGCTTCTTCCTGTTCCTCCTCCGAGGAGGTGGTCACGCCGTCCGCGCTGTCTTCAACGCTCTTCACCACGGAGTCGAGGGCTGCCGAGTACATGGCCTGGGTTGCGAAAACCCCAATGATGGCCACGATGCTGAGGATCAGGCCAGCGATGGGCATACCCTTCGGCGCCTTGCGCTTCGAAGCGATCACCAGGGCTGCAATGGCAAAGCCGAGTCCGGCGAGTCCCACAAACAGGAAGACGTTGTTGAGAATCGGCACCCAGCACAGAACCAGGGCGACGATGCCCAGGACCAGGCCGGTGACGGCAAGGCCCTTGCCGGGTTTTGCTGCGGGCGCGGCCGGCAGCGGTGCCGGCGCAGGAGTATAGGTCTGGTTTTCCATGGTGATCCCCCAAAGGATGCGAATGACCGGCCTGTGGGCCGGCAAGGAACAATTTGTTCCTTCGCCGCCAACCATAGGATCCGGCACTGACATCGCTTCCAAACCGGGGATCCGGCACTGACAACACCCCGGAGCAGGCAGCCGCGGAACCGGCCCGCTACTCCCCCGTGACGCCGTCGAGCAGTTCGCGGATGATATCCAGGTGACCGCAGTGGCGCCCGGTTTCCTCGACCATGTGCACCAGCACCCAGCGAAGGTTGTGCCCGGCGCTGTGGTCCGCTTTGCACATGTCCTCCAGCCCGTAGCGCGCGGCAACCTCACGGGACTCGTCGCAGGCAGCCTGGTAGTCGGTGATGATTTCGGCGAGGCTGTCCTGCTCGGTAACGCGGAACTCGGCGTCGGGATCGTCACCGCTCCAGCGCGTGGGAATGCCCGTCTGGCCATCCAGCTGTGCCCGGAACCACCAGCGTTCGACGTCGGCAAGGTGGCGGAGCAGACCCGAGACGGTCAGCAGGGAGGGCAGGACCTGGCGTGCGGCGTCGGCGTCGGACAGGCCTTGGGCCTTGAAGACAACGGTGGCGCGAAGGTAGTCCAGGAAACCGTTGAGGGTCCCCCGCTCGTCAGCTGCTTCGGGCGGGTCGATTCGTTCGTCGTTCAGCATCCGCCCAGCGTAGCCAAGGCCGGGCTGATGCACCGGGCATTACAGCCCCGCGAGCCGCAGCCCCAGAGCGACAAGCATCAGGACTGCGCCGCCGGCTGCAACAATCCATGCGGCCGACGGCGTGGTCAGGCGCATCCAGGATTTCCGCCGCGTGGCCGCCGAGTACAGTCCGGTGATGAGCAGGATCAGTCCCGCCATGCCAACGTAGCCGGGCGCCCCGTTGTCTTCCCCCTGGGCCAGGACGAACAGCAGCAGCACCAGGCCCAGGGCGAAGCTGGGCCAGTGGAATCCGGTCTCGGTCTCCTTGTGGCGGCGCTGTCCCGAAGCTGCACCGTGATCCATGGAACTCATGTTGTGTCCTCACCGGTAGCCGCGTTCTGGGGTCCGTACCGTTCCGTCCGCGAAGAGCCGCAGTGCGTATAAACGCTACTCCGCTCACCTCGAACCAGCACCGTGCGTCCGCTGGGAACGCACTGAAGGGAGCCACTTCGGATCTTCCGTCCCGCTCGGCGACGCGCGGCTGGGCCAGCCCTGAATTCTTCCAGGAAGCCCCTTGACCCCTCCTGTCAGGCGGCGTAGCTTCGTAATCAACCGAAAGGTTGAACAACCAGAACATTGAATACAGTTTGCAGCAAGGAACGGACCACAGCATGGACGAGGCGCGCGGCGAGACACAGCTCGACAGGGCCTTTATGGCCCTCGCCGATCCGGCCCGCCGCCGCATCATTGCCCGGCTTTCCCGGGGCCCTGCCACGGTCAACGAACTGGCGGAACCCTTCGAGATCAGCAAGCAGGCTGTCTCGAAGCACATCCAGGTCCTCGAGCAGGCGGAACTGGTCACGCGCACGCGTGACGCCCAGCGCCGGCCCGTCCACCTGAACCCCGCACGGTTGGAGGCACTCACGGCGTGGATCGACCGCTACCGATTGGTCCGCGAAGAGCAGTTCCGCAGCCTCGACGCTGTGCTCCAGAACCAGGCCGCACGCAGCGGCCCGCAGGCAAAGGATCCATCATGACCAACGCACTGCAGCTCTCCGTCCCTGACGGTGTCCCCTTCATCGACTACACCCGGGAGATCGATTTTCCCGTCGCCGATGTCTTCCGTGCCCACGCCGATCCGAACCTGGTCAGCCAGTGGCTCGGACCGCGGGGCATGAAGATGGAAATGGACCATTACGACTTCGCCACCGGCGGCACCTACAAATACACGCACACCGGCCCCGAAGGCATTCCGTATGACTTCACCGGCATCTTCCACACCGTCCGGGAGAACGAGTTCGCCATCCAGACCTTCGAGTTCTCCGGCTATCCCGACGTCGTCAGCCTGGAATTCAATACCTTCGAAGACCTGGGAGACGGCCGCACCCGCATCACCGTGCATGCTGTCTACCCCACCCAGGAAGCACGGGACGGCATGGCCGCCTCCGGCATGGAAAGCGGCCTCGTCCAAGGTTACGAGCGGCTGGAAGAGCTTCTTGCCAGCCGGACCGGCGCCAAGACACCGCAGGAGGCATCATGACCAACGCATTGGAAGTCACCCTTCCCGACGGTGCCCCCTTTATCGATTACACCCGCGAATTCGATTACCCCGCGGCCCGGGTCTTCGGTGCCCACGTAGACCCGGACACCTATGCCGAATGGATCGGCCCGGACCGGCTGGACACCCGGATCGACGTCTTTGACGCGGTCCCGGGAGGCAGCTACCGGTTCGTGCAGACCGAGGGGACCGAGGAGTACGCCTTCCGCGGCGTCTTCCACTCCATCCGTCCGGCGGAGTTCATCCTGCAGACCTTCGAGTACGAGGGTTTCCCGGACCAGGCGAGCCTGGATTTCCTGCGTTTCGAGGACCTTCCCGACGGCCGGTCCAGGCTCGTGGGGCACTCGGTCTATCCATCGCTCGAAACGAGGGATAGTTTCGTGTCCTCGGGGATGGAATCCGGCATGGCCGCGGGCTACGACAAGCTGGAGCAGCTGCTGGCATTCGCGACCGCCTGAAGCACGCAAAAGCCTTGGAGGAAGCATGGATTGGACCTTGGAAGTCATCAAAGTCCCGGTCAGCGACCTGGACCGCAGTATCGCCTTCTACGGCGACCAGGTGGGGTTCGACCTGGACCACCACACCGTCAACGAGCACATGGCCTTCGCGCAGCTGACTCCCCCGGGATCGGGCTGCTCAATCGTCATCGGCAGCATTCCCGGCGGGGAGGAGATGGACCCGGGCTCCCTGAAGGGGCTGCAGCTGGTGGTTCCCGACGCCGCCGCCGCCCGGGAAGAGCTGGCCTCCCGCGGCGTGGAGGCCAGCGAGATCACCGTTCTGGACGAGCGCGACGGCGGCACTATGTTCTCCTTCGCGGACCCGGACGGCAACACGTGGGTAGTGCAGCAGATCCGCGCCCGGGCGGAGCATCCGCTCATCCCCTTTGCCTCCCGCCCGCAGTTTGGTGAAGGAATCTAGCGCAACGCCCGGAACTGACAGTACGACGGCGGCAGGCGCCTTCTCCTCGGAGCGGCACCTGCCGCCGTCGTGCGTTAGTCCCTCTTAACGCCGGACGGCGGGAATGGCGGCGCCCTGCCTGCGGTTTGCCCAGGCATGGAAAACCAACAGCCTGTCCGCCAGCTGCGCCTGGTCGTGGAAGCCGAAGATTACGATGCCGCCCTGGCGTTCTACCGGGACGTCCTTGGCCTGCCCGAGCAGGAGGCCTACCAGGGCGAGGGAGATGCCCGCGTCACCATCCTGGACGCAGGAAGAGCGACGCTGGAACTCTCCAATCCTGCACAGGTGCGCATGATCGACCGGGTCGAGGCCGATGGCCAGCCCAGCCTCAAGCTCCGGGTCGCCTTTGAAGTGGACGACGCCGCCGCCCGCACCCAACGGGCGGTGGACGGCGGCGCCGAACTGGTCGCCGAGCCGCGGGAAACCCCGTGGCGATCGCTCAACTCCCGGCTGAACGGTCCGGCCGGACTGCAGCTGACCCTGTTCCAGGAACTCGGCGACCAGGACTAGCAGCTACCGGCCGCGGCCGTGTCCGTGGCCGTGGCCCTTTCCATGGCCGTGCCCCTTCCCGTGGCCGTGTCCCTTCCCATATCCGTCGCCCTTCCCGTGGCCGTGTCCCTGGCCCGGGCAGGGATCCCAGCTGCGGTCGTTGACGAACTCGGCCGGCTGGTACCTGATGAAGTCTGCCTCACCCAGGTTCAGGGATTCGGCCCGGCGGTCCAGCTGCCGGGGTTCGGCGATGTTGGCCCAGCGTCCGGTGTCCAGCCGTTCATCCATCGCCAGAACGGCCGCAACGCGTTCGGCGTCCGTAAAGGTGCAGTGCCCGGTGCGCTCGATATACGCCTGCCGCAGCAGCGGCGTCGCCCGGGCTTCGCGCACCGTCTCCCCGTACTCCTCGGTGTATTCCACCGGCGCCAGGATGTCTGCCAGGGTGTGCATGGTCAGCACCGGTATCTGCAGGTCGCCCTGCGGAGTGGAGGTCTCTTCCACCCATTCCAGCGCCTCGGGGTCCGGCTTGATGTCCGCCTCACCCGTCAGGGTCCGCAGGTCCGCCCGCAGGTCCAGCCCCGCGGCACGGTAAAGCGCATCCACCTGCCGGCGCTGCGCGGATTCCTGCAGCAGCGACCGGTAGTCCACGCCCTCGTTCCAGCCGCTGTCCCCGTTGGCCGCCGTCACGATCGATACGCGCGCACCGACCACGAACGGGATGGTCTGCAGCAGCCAGTTGTACTGTGCTTCCTGCTGCGCGGCATAGTCCCGGGGATCCGGCGGGGTGTCCCCGCTGAACCAGGTAGGAGTGTTCATCAGGGCCGCTGCGAGCGCCAGCCGAGCCTGTCCGTCCGGCGTCGTTTGTGCCTGCTGCACTGCCTGCAGGAGCACCCCGGTAGTGGCCGCGGCTTCTTCTGCCGTGCGGAAACCAGTCAGCTGCACCTCCTGGCCGGGAAGGAGCAGTTCGGCAAGGGCATGGAGTCCGTCGAGCTGGTAGTTATTGAGGTTGATCCCGCCGCCGAGTAGCCCGCAGGTGCTCACCGCGCCGTCCACGCCGCTCTGCGGAGTTTCGGCGATGAGGCTGCTGACCAGCCCGCCCATGGACGTTCCGAACGCGATGGTCCGCGCCGGTTCGCCCGCTTCGGCTGAGAACGCAGCCAGCGTGTCCAGCTGGTCCTGCACCGCGGTTCCCAGCGCCCAGCCCGCAGTAGCGTAGGACGACGCCGCCACCGCGAACCCGCGGTCCGTCAGCGCCTGGGCGGTGGAATCGAAGCCCTGATCCCACGCCGGGTTGTCCGGGCCCGGCCGGAAGCCGTGGCTGTAGAGCACCAGCTTTCCGTTCCAGTTCCGGGGCACTTCGGCAGCCCAGGTTGCTCCGTTGGCCAGTGTGCCGCCCAGTTCCGTGACTGGTTCGGCTGCTGTTGCCGTGGCCGGCGCTGCCATAAGTGCCAGTGACACGGCGGCTGCGAGTGATGTCAGTTTGCGCATGGTTCCGTCTGATCCCTTCTGCGTCTTTGCAGTTGATCCTGATCCCCCCGGTGCGGCCATACTTCACGACGGCGGCCCAACGGGCAAGGGCAGGGCGGGGCCGCCTGCTTCCAAAGCGGCCCGTGCGGCTGCAACAATCACCAGGGATGTGCGCTGAGGCGAAGGCACGTCGAACCAGGGCCCCGGAAGACCGGATGCAAGGAGACGGACATGTTGCTTGGAGACCACCTGCACCGCATCGGGAACGACATCGTTGCCGCCTACCTGGTGGTGACCGATGAGGGGATCACCATCATCGACGCAGGCCTCGCCGGGCACTGGAAGGACCTGCAGCGCGAATTGGCCGCACTGGGGCGCCCGCTCAGTGACGTGCGGGGAATCGTCCTGACCCATGGGGACACCGACCACATCGGCTTCGCCGAACGCCTGCGCCGCGAGACGGGAATTCCGGTCTACGTGCATGCCGACGACGCCGCCCGGGCGCGCGGAACGGAAAAGGCGAAAGCGGCCCTGGCCTCTGCAGGCCGGTTCCGGCTCAAGCCCACAGCCGGGTTCCTGGCCTACACCGTCCGCAAGGGCGGGTGGCGCACCACTTACCTCGCCGACGTCGTGCCCGTCCAGGACGGGGATGTGCTGGACCTGCCGGGCTCGCCGCGGATCATCGGACTTCCCGGCCACTCCCCCGGCAGCGTGGCGGTCCATGTCCCTGCGGCCCGGGCGCTGTTCGTCGGCGATGCCCTCACCACCCGGCACGTTCTATCCGGCAAGACGGGGCTGCAGCCTTCTCCCTTCACGGACGATCCCGCGCGTGCCCTTGAAGTGCTGGACCGGCTCACCGGCCTGGCAGACGTGGACTGGGTGCTGCCCGGCCACGGCACGCCCTGGAACGGTCCCGTCGACGCTGTCGCGGACGGGGTTCGTGCGGGCGCGTGACATTGCGGGGCGCGCAGCCGAGCCGGCGCGCAGCGCTCTAGAGCACGCCGATGTCCTCGTTCCACAGGGACGGGAATTCGGCCATGAACTCCTGCATCAGGAGGGTGCACGCCTGATCATCCAGAACGTCCACCTGGACCCCGCGTTCCCGCAGCAGATCTTCGGCACCCCGGTAGCTGCGGTTCTCGCCGATGACCACGTGCGGAATCCGGTACAGCAGGATCGCTCCGGTGCACATGTCGCAGGGTGAGAGCGTGGTGACCATCGTGGCCTTTGTGTAGGCGCCGGCGGGCAGCCGTCCTGCATGCTCCAGGCAGTCCATCTCGGCATGGCGGATCACGCTGCCGAGCTGCTGCCTGCGGTTGCGCCCCGTGGACACGATCGCTCCTTCGACATACAGCGCGGCACCAATGGGGATTCCGCCTTCGGCCCGGCCCTTGCGGGCGGAATTCAGGGCAGGCAACAGCAGCTCCGACGTCATGGCCCCACCCTAGGAGGACGCGACAAAACTGGGAAGAGCCGCACCGGCATCAGTTCCTGCCGGAACGCGCCGCCGCCACAGCTTCCCGGACCGCTGGAGCCGTCTCGTGTCCGAACCTGGCAAGCTCTCCGGCATCGTCGCTGGCCAGGATGAAGCCGGAGATTCCGTAGTCCAGGGCCAGCTCCGCCAGCCGTTCCGTCCAGCCCGGCGTATCCGAGGAAGGGCTGATGTTCAGCAGCCGCCGCACGTCCGACGGATCGCGGCCGGCCGAGGCGGCGCCGTCGTCAATGCGGGCGTTCAGCTCCGCCAGTTCCTGCATGCCTGCGCGCAGATAGCCCAGCGAGCCGATCCAGCCGTCAGCCACCTCCCCGGTGACCCGCAGCATCCGCGGCTTGTAGGCACCCAGCCAGATGCCGACGTCGTGCGCCGGCGCCGGCCCGCGCTTGGCGCCGTCCACCCGGTGGATCCGGCCGTCCACCCGGAGCGGAGCCTTGGTGGAGACGTCCCAGATCCCGCGGATGATCCGGATCGCCTCTTCCAGGGCCGTGACGGCGTCTGCCGGGCTGAGCTTCTTCCCGCCCGCAGCTTCGATCGCCTCCCAGAACGCCCCTGCGCCCAGGCCGAGCTCCAACCGTCCGCCGCTGAGCAGGTCCAGGCTGGCCGCACTGCGGGCGACCACTGCAGGCTGGCGCAGCGGCAGGTTCAGGACATCGGTCACCAGCTTCAGGCGGGTGGTCCGGGCAGCCACATAGGACAGCAGGGTCCAGGTGTCGAGGAACCGCGGCTGATAGGGATGGTCCTGGAAGGCCGCCAGGTCGAGTCCGGCGGCCTCGGCGGCGACCGCCAGGCCCACGGCATGCTGCGGCGGTGCCGCAGCCGGAGTGATGAAGGCGCCGAAGAGCAGGTCTCGGCCGTAGTCGGGCATGTCAGGCTCCTCTGGCTCGCAGTGGTGCCCGCCAGTCTAGCCGCGGCGGCGTGCAGCAGATCGTGCAGCGGTGGCGTGCAGCGGATCGGGCCGCGGGTTTGTAGGCTGGAAGGCGTGCTTCCTGTCCCGTCTCCCTCGTCCTCCGCCGCCGCCGGCCGTTATGCCCCCAGCCCCTCCGGCGAACTGCACGTCGGAAACCTCCGCACCGCCATGCTGGCCTGGCTCTTCGCCCGGAGCACCGGGCGGAACTTCCTGCTGCGCATTGAGGACCTTGACCGGGCGCGCGCCGGAGCGGAAGCTGCCCAGGTGCGCGACCTCGCCGCCGTCGGACTCGACTGGGACGGTGAGGTCATCCGCCAGTCCGACCGGACCCCCGTGTATCTGGAGGCGATCGCGAAACTGCAGGCCGAGGGCAGGGTCTATGAGTGTTTCTGCACCCGTGCGGAGATTTCCGATGCACCCCGCGCCCCGCACTCGCCGCCGGGGGCGTACCCGGGGACCTGCCGGAACCTCCCGGAAGCAGAGCGTGAACGACGCCGCCGCGAACGTCCGGGAGCGCTCCGGCTGCGGGCCGACGTGGACGAGTACACCGTGCATGATGTGCTGCACGGGGACTACACCGGAGCCGTGGATGACCTGGTGCTGCTGCGCAACGACGGCGTGCCGCCCTACAACCTGGCGGTCGTCGTCGACGATGCCGCCCAGGGCATCGACCAGGTGGTCCGCGGCGACGATCTCCTCTCCTCCACACCCCGGCAGGCGTACCTCGCATCCCTGCTGGGGCTGCCTCCGGTGGAGTACGTGCACGTCCCGCTGGTGCTGGGCACCACGGGCAAGCGGCTGGCCAAGCGCGACGGCGCCGTGACACTCGGCGCGCTGGCCGACGCCGGGATTCCAGTGCCGGAAGCGACGGCGATGATCCTGGACTCACTCGGTTTGCCCGGGACGTTGCCGGAAGCGCTGGAGGTGTTCGATCCGCGGAAGCTCCCCCGGGAACCGTGGATCTTCACCCCGCCGGTCCGCTAGCCCCGCCCTAACCTTCGCTCCGGATCGGGTGTTAACTGGAGGGCATGCCCCTTACCGGTGAATACGTCCCCAGCACCTCCAAACGCTCCCGCGACCAGGCGGCCGAAATCGAGTCCTCCGGCGGTACCCGCGGCACTACTCTCCATGGTCGTCCGGTGGTCCTGCTGACCACCAAGGGTGCCAAAAGCGGCAAGCTGCGCAAGACGCCGCTGATGCGGGTTGAGCACGACGGCGACTACGCGGTGGTCGCTTCCCTTGGCGGTGCCGCGAAGCACCCCCTCTGGTACTTCAACGTCAAGTCCCATCCCCATGTCGAATTGCAGGACGGTCCGCAGAAATGGGA
Organism: Arthrobacter caoxuetaonis; assembly: GCF_023921125.1. Lineage (NCBI taxonomy): Bacteria > Bacillati > Actinomycetota > Actinomycetes > Micrococcales > Micrococcaceae > Arthrobacter > Arthrobacter caoxuetaonis. The sequence goes on along the minus strand of NZ_CP099466.1, from coordinate 714,085 downwards.
CATGCGGGCCCGCGAAGTCACCGGCGAAGAGAAAACGCTCTGGTGGGACCGCGCCGTGGAGGCCTATCCGCCGTACGCCGACTACCAGGCCAGGACTGAGCGCGAGATTCCAGTGTTCGTGCTTGAGCGGATGGTCGAAGCCTAGGTCGTTCCCCCGGATGCGGCGGACAGGTCCAGCTGCATCCAGCTGACGTCGTGCCAGGCGCCGTGCTTCCAGCCCACTCGGCGGAACACTCCCACGGGCATGAACCCAAGTGCGGTATGCAGCGCCTCGCTGGCCGGGTTCGGCAGGGTCATGCCGGCCACGACGGTGCGCAAGCCCAGCTTTCCCAAACGTTCCAGCAGCGCCCTGTAGAGGGCAGATCCCACACCGGTGCCCGTAGCTGACTGGGCCACGTAGATGCTGGTTTCCGCTGTCCGGGCGTACGCTGCCCGGCTTCGCCAGCTGCCGGCGTACGCATAGCCGGCCACCGCGCCGTCGTGCTCCCCCACGAGCCACGCGTACCGTTCCTGTGCTGCGGCGATGCGCCGGGCCATCTCCTCCGCTGCGGGCGGCTCCGTTTCGAACGACACTGCCGTCTGCAGGACGTAGGGGGCGTAGAGCGCTGCGCAGGCGGCGGCGTCGGCGGGTGTTGCGTCCCGCGTGAGAAGGGTGGATGCCATGGGCGAAATGGTAGCGAACCCGCACCGCACATGTTAGGCGGGCTAATTATAAGTTCCTGTTTTGGACTTGGGAAGGGTGATGACTGAAACACCATTAATTTGAATTAGAATTGTGATTTTGAGACGCACTTTTGTAGCGTAAAAGCGGGGGGATGAGCCACATAGTGACCGCAACCTAAGAAAGGTCTCATCCTATGAATAAAACCAAGAAATCGCTTGGCATCATTACGCTTTCAGCCGTTATTGGCGCAGGAGGAGTGGGTACGGCAGCCGTAGCGTCGCCCTCACTGGCTCCAGCCGTGACTATGGAGCCCGGTGCCGCAACCGCTTCGCAGGAGCAGGTCCTGGCCGAGATCTTCGCGGAAATCAACGCATTCCGAGAAGCTCAGGGACTTGCTCCGGTGCAATACAATCCCGTGGTTTCCCAGACAGCCCAGGGCTGGTCGGACCAGATGGCCTCCTCCGGGGTGTTCGAACACAACCCGGACTATGCCGGTTCCCCCGACCTGGCGGGATGGAGCAAGGCCGGAGAAGTTATCGCTTCCCGCTCCGATCACAGCGCCCAGGAGATTGTGCAGCAGTGGATAAACTCTCCCGGCCATAACGCGATTCTCAGCGACCCCGATCTGAATACGCTTGGAATTGGAGTGACCTTTAGCGACGGGGATCAGGCATTGTATGCTGTGGCGAATTTCTTCCAGTATTCACCGGACCATCCGGCAACCGTTCCTGCTCCGGGTGCTGAGGCTTCGCCTGAACCTGCGCCTGTCCCCGAACCCGCGCCCGAACCCGCGCCGGAACCGGAGCCTGCACCCGAGCCCGCGCCGGAACCGGCACCTGTCCCGGAGCCTGCTCCCGAGCCTGCACCGGTCCCGAACCCGGGTCCCGAACCCGAGCAGCCGATCGTCAACAATCCCACTGCTCCGGACGGCAAGGACTGCTGGCCGAAGGGAGGCCGCGAGGGCCGTGGGGAAGGACACCGCGGGGACCGCGGCGGCTGGAACGATCCCGGACGAGGCGCTGATCCGAACACCGGCCAGACTGCTGGCTGGAACAACGGCCACCACGGCGGCGGCGGGCACCACGGCGGCGGTGGGCACCACGGCGGCGGCGGTGGCGGCGGGCACCACGGCGGCGGCCGCTAACTGACGCTAGCCCGCCCTGTTGAGCGTTCCCGCACCCTGAACTTCGCGCCCGGCACCTGTTGCCGGGCGCGAAGTGCGTCCGCAGGCCGGCTGCCAGCTGGCGGCCGATGGCTGGCGTTTGGAACAGGAACCGGCAGCTAGAACGAGACCGTTCGGGTGAACCAGAGCCGGTACCGGAACCCTGCTACGTGGAATGACAGCACGGGCCAATCGACCTTTGCTTCCTGCCGGGGCCTTCCCCGCAGGGACCTGGCCCGAACCGCCTCCCTCCTGCCCCGTTCTGCGTCGGCCAGACGCTCCCGGTAGTCGAGCCGCGCCAGCTCTATCTCAAGCAATCCCATGACGTACCCTTCCGTGCCCCTGGTGCTTAGAAGCTTGGGCACAACGCTAGGAGCCGCTGCAACAACACACGACGCCTTTGAGGACACCTAGGGTCCGCATTGACCCAAATTCAGGACAGGAACTGTCCGCTAGTTGAAGGCTTCCGGGTCGGGATCGTCAGGGCTCTCAGTGTCGGGGTTCTCAGGACGTGCAGCCGACCCCGTCGCCGTCGCCGTCGAACTTCGGATCCCAGCCGGGATCCCCGGGGCGGATCGGAGCCGCTCCCGCAGCCCGGACTGCCGTGCAGTTGGCATAAACCGGCGTCGTGCCGGCGCCCTCCGGAGCCCCCTCTGCCCCCGGACCAGCCGCTCCCGGTTGGGCGGCCACAGTCCGCGGCGCTGTGCCCTCCCGGGCCGGAACCGGTTCCTCGGGGCAGGACGAGAGGACAGTTGCTATCGCGTCGTGCTCGGCCTGCGTCATCCACAGCCCGTACGCGGCCTTGACCGCTGTTTGCCGCGCGACGTACTCGCAGCGGAAGGCCTTGTTCGGCGGCAGCCAGGTGGCGGCGTCGGAATCCGACTTCGCCCCATTGGCCGGACCGTCCGCGGCCAAAAGGTTGAGCGGATCGTTGGCGAACTGGCTGCGCTGCTCGGCAGAGAGCTGCTGCGCACCCTTCTGCCAGGCATCGGACAGCGCCACCACATGGTCGATCTGCACGGCCGTGCTGGTGGTGTTGCCGCGCACGAAGCTGATCGTGGTCCCTGTGTAGGGGTCGGCGAAGGTTCCCGAGGCGACAACGCAGTCCTGGGTTCCATGCTTGAATTCCTCAGACACCAGGTCCCGGGCCAGGATGTCGTTGCGGGTGTCGCAGCCATTGTGGTCGACGTCGGCCCAGGCCGGCCCGAATTCCTCGCGGCTGTAGCCGGTCTTCGGGGCGCGGCCTTTGATCGCGATGGTTCCCAGCTGCTCCAGCGCGGTTCCCGCCTGGGCGTCTGTGGTCCCTGCTTCGCTGCTTTGGACTTCTGCAGGCTGCGGGATGGCGCCGGCAGGTGATTCCTGCGGCACGCAGGCTGTTCCTGTCAGCAGGAGCGTGAGGGCGGAAAGGGACAGCAATATGGTGCGCAGGTGTTTCATCGCCATCAATTATCTCCGCTGCGCAGGTGATGCCGTGCAGGCGTGCGGCGCGCCCTTCCCTTGGCCGGGGCTGCCGCGTAGATTCGGTGGTGTGCACACTTCCTGAGGAGGGCCATGGCCAACGGCAAGAACGCGACCCAGACTGACTCCGAGAAGGCGCCCGCGGAGGACAAATCCGGGGGAAAGGCCAGCGCGAATTCCAACGGCCGTGAACGGGTTTCAGTCGCAGAGGACTATGCCGCGGAACTCGATGAACTCGGCGAGCTGGATGCGAGGAATCCTGTCGTCCTTACGGACAAAGGCAACGAGGCCCCCTGGCAGCACAACTACCCCTACGATAAAAAACTCAGCCGGCGGTCCTACGAACGGCAAAAGCGGCAGCTGCAGATTGAACTCCTCAAGATGCAGCTGTGGGTCAAGGACACCGGCCAGAAGATGCTTCTGATCTTTGAGGGCCGCGACGCCGCCGGGAAGGGCGGCGCGATCAAACGGTTCAATGAGCACCTGAATCCCCGCGGTTCCAGGATCGTCGCCCTGGAGAAGCCCACGGATCAGGAGCGGACGCAGTGGTATTTCCAGCGCTACGTCTCCCACCTCCCCGGCGGCGGGGAAATCGTGATGATGGACCGGTCCTGGTACAACCGTGCCGGCGTCGAACGCGTCATGAACTACTGCACTCCGGCGCAGTACCTGGAGTTCATGCGGGAGGTTCCGGAACTGGAACGGATGCTCGTGAACTCCGGCGTGCTGGTGCGCAAATTCTGGTTTTCCGTGGGCCGGGCCGAACAGCTGGCACGGTTTGCGGCACGCGAAACAGATCCGGTGAAGCAGTGGAAGCTCTCCCCCACGGACCTCGCGAGCCTGGACAAGTGGGACGACTACACGCAGGCCAAGGAAGCCATGTTCTTCTACACGGACACCGGTGACGCGCCCTGGACCGTGGTGAAGTCGAATGACAAGAAACGCGCCCGGCTGGAGGCGATGCGGTTCGTGCTGGACAGCGTCGAATACCCCAACAAGGACCGGGCCGTGGCACACGCCCCGGATCCCCTCATCGTTGGTCCGGCGGCCAGTCACTACGAGGAGGGCGAGGAGCCGGACGGACTGTTTCCCGTCGTCAAGCCGCAGCCCTGAGGCACGGCCGCTGTTGCATATGATGAAACGGTGACTGCTACCCGACGACGCGCATGAGTTCCCGACTGCACAGCCTGGTCATCGAATCCCTCGGACGCAGGATTGTTTCCGGCGAGCTCGCTCCCGGGTCGACGATGCTCTCCGGAGACCTCGAAACTGAGCTCGGCGTTTCGCGGTCCGTTGCACGCGAAGCGGTGCGGGTGCTGCAGTCCCTCGGCCTGGTTGAAACGGTGAAGCGGATTGGTATCCGGGTTCTCCCGGAGACCGCCTGGAACGTGTTCGACCCGTTCGTGGTGCGCTGGCGGCTGGCCTCCGTTCCCGGCAAGGGTGCACAGCTGCGCTCACTGACTGAACTGCGTTCCGCCGTCGAGCCTGCTGCCGCCGAACTCGCAGCCGAGCACGCCCCCGAGGATATGGCTGCGGAGCTGATGGCTGTTGCCGCCAAGATGCGTGCCGTAGGCCGTGCCGGCGACCTGCAGCAGTTCCTGGACCTGGACATCCACTTCCATGCACTGGTCCTAGCCGCTTCCGGGAACGAGATGTTCGGGCAAATGCAGTCGATGATCGCCGAAGTCCTCCGGGGCCGCACCGACTACGGGCTCATGCCCTCCCATCCGCATGAGGAAGCACTGCAGTGGCACGTCGACGTCGCGAACGCGGTCCAGGAGGGAAAACCTGAAGCTGCCCGCGAGGCCATGGACCAGATCATGCGCCGGACCAAGTCTGAAGTCGAGGGTGTCTGGGCGGAAGAACCCCGGATCTTTACTCAGCCGGAGCGTCCGGGCGTAGTGGAGGGGTAGTTATTGGGGTAGCTGTGGGCGCGCGCCTTGGCCGTAGGTACGGCCAAGGCCCCGGCGAGGGCGCGGCGCGGGCGCGGCGCGGGCGCGGCCAGCCTGCCGCTCTCCTTTCCTCCCCGATGGAAGCCGCTCCTCCTGTCCTCCCCGATAGTGGCGCCGCGCTGGGCGGAAAGGTCTTTGTCCACATAGACAGGTCTTACTGGTCTTCAACGAGAAACCGTTTCATAGCCTTCGACCATGTTGGAGATGGAAGCAGCACCCCCGTTGCAGCAGCCAAAGCCCTCGGGTCCTGGAGCATCTGGAGCACCCGGAGCACGGGCTGCCTACCGCCGTGCCGCCGGCCCCCTTACCGGCATGGCTCCTGCCCGCTCCTTGCTCTTTCACGGGGTCCGTGGGGCTGCCGCGCTCGACGCTTCCTTACCGGCGTCCATACCTCAAAAGACCGGCCCGTCAGTTCCGAATTCGTCCTGGCTCGGCAGCGAGAGCCGGGCGGCTGTTCGTTCCGCCAGCACTCACGAGTTACTGGACGACGTCGTCGCCTGCCTGCGCTGTCTCCAGGATCCGGACACCACGGATGACATCCCGGATGCCTGGGCTGACCCCGAGTTGGTTGATTTGATGCGGGTGCTGGAGGAACTGAAGTCTGCAGCTGCGGCGGTGCAGGCCCGTGCCGCGGCATCGTTTGATGCCTCCCAGCGGCGGGCGCAGTCCCGTGCCGGTGTCCCGGCTGAGCATCTTGGCCGCGGTGTGGGATCGCAGGTGGCGCTGGCGAGGCGGGATTCCCCGCACCGGGGCAGCCGGCACCTGGGTTTCGGCAAGGCACTGGTCCACGAAATGCCCTACACCCTGGCGGCTTTGTCTTCCGGGGTGCTCAGTGAATGGCGGGCCACGCTCCTGGTCCGGGAAACAGCCTGCCTGGACGTGGAAGACCGGCGCCGGGTCGATGAGCTGATCTGCAAGGACCCAGCCTCCCTGGAAGGCCTCGGCGACCGGAAACTCATCGCCCGGATCCGCACGATCACCCAGACCATTGACCCCGCGTCCCAGGTCCGGCGCAACGCCAAAGCCGTCTCCGACCGGTACGTCTCCTGCCGCCCGGCGCCGGACACCATGTCCTACCTGACCGGTCTGCTGCCGGTGGCTCAGGGAGTGGCGGTGTATGCGGCATTGTCCCGGGCAGCGGATTCCCTGCGTGCATCCGGGGACGGACGCGGGCGGGGTCAGATCATGGCCGATACCCTCGTCGAACGCGTCACCGGCCAGGACACAGCGGACCGGGTACCGGTCGAGGTGCAGCTGGTGATCACGGACCGGACCCTGCTCTCCCAGATCGTGATCCCACAGCAGTCGGTCATGCAGAACGGGACGTCCGAGAGTCGGAACGGCCTCTCTGGGAGCGGGAACGGGGTCCCTGGGAACGGGAACGGGGTCCCTGGGAACGGGAACGGGGTCCCTGAGAACGGATCTTCTGGGGACCGGGCCTTCGGAGCACGGCCATCGCTCCCAGAGGCACCGGCCTACTTCCCGGGGTACGGGATCGTCCCCGGCTCGTGGGCGAGGGAACTGATCCGTTCAGGACTGGGACTAGGGATCTGCGGCCGAGAGGCTTCACCGCCAGGCGGACGCCGAGAGGCTTCACCACCAGTCGGAGGCTCATCCAACCAACAACTGCGGGGCACATCAGGGTTGCCGGATGCGGAATCCTCCAGCCAAGAATCTCCGCCGGAGCATCCATCCCTGGTCAGCCTGCGCCGCCTGTATCTTGACCCGGTTTCCGGGGAACTGGCCGCAATGGAATCCAAGGCCCGCGCATTCCCTGCAGGCCTGGCACGGCTGATCCGCACCAGGGACCAAACCTGCCGCACTCCCTGGTGCGACGCACCGATCCGGCACATCGACCACATCCGATCCTCCGCCGCGGGCGGACCAACCAGTTACATCAACGGACAGGGACTCTGCGAAGCCTGCAACCAGGCCAAAGAAGCACCCGGTTGGAACGCAACACCAATCAATGGGGTGCCGTCGGGGGTGAACGGGCCGGCGGGTCAATCAGCGGCAGCGAATGCGGCCGGGGCGCCCTGCCAAACGTCCGGAGGTCGGCACATTGTCCGGATCACCACACCCACCGGCCACACCTACACCTCCACGGCACCGCCGCTGCCGGGCAGCCGACCAGGCCCGTTGAGCCCACTGGGACGCGGCGCTCCCGGAACGCGATACTCCCCTGGACGCGATACTCCCCTAGATGTATCCGGCTGACCCATCGGAGCCTGCCCTCAGTCGTCGAAGCGCAGAAGAACCTTGCTGCTAGCCGAAGCGTCCCTGGCCACTTCGAACGCCTCCAGCGCCTCCTGGACCGCAAATTCGTGGGTGATCACCGGGTCAGCTTGCAGGCTCCCGTCGGCGAGGGCAGAAATGACATCGTCGATCTCGTCGTTGAACCGGAAGGAACCGACCAGCTCCAGTTCCCGCGTGATTGCCAGGGAGATCAGCGCAGGCTGCTCCCCCGAAGGCAACAGCCCCACCATGACAACCCGGCCGCCGCGGGTTGCTCCCTGTACCGCGGACATCAGACCGCGGTAACTGCCCGAGGACTCGAAGCAGATGTCGGCATCCACGGCAGCAATACCCTCGGCATCCGTCGCCAGCAGGCTGCGGTCGGCTCCAACAGCCCGGGCGGTCTCCAGCGGGAACTCGTGCATGTCCGTCGTGATGATCTCACCGGCGCCGCGTGCCCGAAGCACGGCGGTAATGAGCGCTCCAATAGGTCCGGAACCAGTCACCAGCACACGTTTGCCCCGCACATCCCCGGCACGAGAAACCGCATGCCAGGCCACAGCCGCAGGTTCCACCAGTGCTGCACGGCGCAGCGGCAGGTTCTCCGGCAGCACCCGGAGCATCCGCACCGGAAGGTTCACGAACCGGGCAAAGGCCCCCTCCGTATGCGGGAACCGCGCAGCGCTGCCCAAATACGTGCAGCCGGGCGACAGGTTCGGCCGGTCCTCGGGATACCTGGACCCGTCGCCTGGACCCGGCGTCGCCGGATGCACGGCCACGGCAGTTCCCGCCACCGGCCCCGAGCCGTCGGCTGCAGCACGGAACACACGCCCCACGACTTCATGTCCGAGCAGCATCGGCGCCTTCAGGATGGACTCCCCCGCAGCACCGTGCTGCCAGTAATGCAGGTCCGATCCGCAGATCCCGCCATAGGCGATCTCCACGACAGCTTCATCAGCAGCCGGCTCCGCCGGCGCCACAGGTTCTACCCGCAGGTCGCCCGCCCCGTGCGCCACGACACCCAAAACTGAATTCACAAGAGCCCCCTACACCACCGTGGTCATGCCGCCGTCGATAAAGACGACCTGACCGTTGACGAAGTTCGACGCATCGGAGGCCAGCCAGATCGCCGGGCCAATGATGTCCTCCACAGTGCCCCAGCGACCCGCCGGAGTCCTGCCCAGAATCCACGAATTGAACTCCTCATCATCGACGAGGTTCTGCGTCATCTCAGTGTGGATGTATCCCGGCGCGATGGCATTGATCTGCAGCCCGGATCCTGCCCATTCAGCCGTCATCGCCCGGGTCAGGTTCCGGATCCCGCCCTTTGATGCCGTGTACGGCGCTATGGTCGGCCGCGCGAGATCGGCCTGGACCGAGGCAATGTTGATGATCTTCCCGGCACCGCGCGGAATCATGTGCCGTGCAGCTTCTCGTCCTACTAGGAAAGCGCTGGTCAGGTTGGTGCGGATCACCCGTTCCCAGTCCTCGACCTCCAGGTCCAGCATCGGCACCCGGTGCTGGACTCCGGCGTTGTTCACCAGGATGGCCAGGGGACCAACTTCACGCTCTACCCAGGCGACGCCGTCGGCCGCAGCCTGCGCGTCGGTGACATCGAACTGTCTGGCGAAGACCTTCCCGGGTCCGAATTCGGCGGCCAGGTAAGCCCGCGCTGCCTCCAGCCGGTCGCCGTCGAGCCCGTTCAGGACCACGATCGCGCCGGCACCTGCCAGCCCGCGGGCAATCGCGTTCCCGATCCCCCGGCTCGATCCGGTGACCAGTGCGATCCGGCCGGAAATATCAAACATGTGTCCCTCCAGGGGTGCGTGGTAGCGCAACGGCCGGGAACAGCAGCTGCTGTTCCCGGCCGTTGCGGATTGCTAGAACCCTGACGCGATCAGGTAGATCGCCAGTGCCAGGATGAAGCCGACGACGCCGATGAGCGCCTGGCCAACGGTCCAGGTCTTCAGCGTGGTCTTGGTGTCCATCTGGAAGAACCGGCTGACCAGCCAGAAACCGGAGTCGTTGACGTGGCCGGCGAAGACCGAGCCCGCGGCCAGGGACAGCACGATCGCGACCGTCTGCACGGCGTTGAACTCCGGATTGTCCAGGACCACCGGCTGCACCAGGGCAGCGGCTGTGGTCAGGGCCACCGTGGCGGAACCCTGTGCCAGCCGGATGATTGCGGCAATGACGAAGCCGGCAACGATGACCGGCAGGCCAATGGCGTCGAGGGAGCCGGCAATCGCGTCGCCAATCCCGCTGGCGCGCAGCACGCCGCCGAACATGCCGCCGGCACCGGTGATCAGGATGATCGAGCAGACCGGGCCGAGGGCCGAATCCACAACGGTCTCGATGAGCGTGGCCTTTTTGCCCTGGCGGCGGCCGAGCAGCCACATCGCCAGGAAGACGGTGATGAGCAGGGCAACCGGAGTCTCACCGAGCGTACGCAGGATCTGGACCCAGGTGTCCTCCAGGGAGACCAGCTCCGCAGTGGCTGCCATGTTCAGGCCGGTGTTCAGGAAGATGAGGAAGAACGGAAGCAGCAGCAGGGTGACGATCGCACCAAGGCTCGGAGCGGAACGGAATTCCTCTTCCGCGGAACCCTTCGGGGCATCCAGAATCGCCGGCACGGGGATGTTGAACTTGCGGCCCAGGAAGTGTCCGAAGAGGTAGCCGGTCAGGTACCAGGTGGGAATGGCAATGAGCAGGCCGAAGATCAGCACCAGGCCGATATCAGCACCCAGCAGCCCGGTAGCTGCCACCGGGCCGGGGTGCGGCGGGACAAACACGTGCATGACGGAGAACGCGGCAGCGGCCGGGAAAGCGTAGGTCAGCAGCGACCCGCCCATGCGGCGTGCAACGGTGAAGATAATCGGCAGCATGACCACAAGGCCGGCGTCGAAGAAGATGGGGAAGCCGAACATCAGCGAGGCCACGGAAAGCGCCAGCGAGGCCCGCTTCTGCCCGAACTTGTTGATGAGCGCGTTGGTCAGGACCTCCGCACCGCCGGAAACTTCCAGCATGCGTCCGAGCATCGCGCCCAGGCCAACCAGCAGCGCGACGCTGCCCAGGGTGGTCCCGAAGCCGCTGAGCAGCGTGGGCACAATGGAGCCGGCCGGAATACCGGTGGCGACGGCGGTGAGCAGGCTGACCACGATCAGCGCCAGGAAGGCGTGGATGCGGAACTTCATGATCATCACCAGCAGCAGTGCAATGGCTGCGACGGCGATCAACAGGAGGCCGGGCGTACCCAGCGTCCAATTGAGCTCGAGATCGGTCATCGTTGTCCTATCAGGTGGGTGAGTGAACCGGGTTAGTGCCCGGAGGGTTCGACGGCGGCTGCCGCTGCAGCGGCAATCTCGCCAAGGCTCAGCGTGATGTCCAGCCGGATTCCGGCCTCGTCATCGCCGAGAGGTTCAAGGGTGGCGAACTGGGAGTCCAGCAGGGTCGGCGGCATGTACTCGTGGTCGCGCTTGGAGAGGCGTTCGGCGATCAGTTCGCGCGAACCGTCCAAGTGAACGAACTGCACAGTCGGCGCGTAGGAACGGATGAGGTCCCGGTACTGCCGCTTCAGGGCGGAACAGGCAACCACTGTCGCAGTGCCCTTCGCCAGGCCTGCCTCGATTTCAGCGCCAATGGCACGGAGCCAGGGTTCGCGGTCCTCATCGGTCAGCGGGTGCCCGGAGGCCATTTTGGCTTTGTTGCTGGCCGGGTGCAGGTCATCTCCGTCCAGGAACGGCAGGCCCAGAGTGGCCGCGATGGCCCGTCCGGCGGTGGATTTGCCGCATCCCTGTACGCCCATGACGACGACAGGCGGATACGAATTGTTCGCCAACGGCATGGCCAAACTCCTCAGACGCTCCATTACATCTGATTTGCTGTGGCTTCGCCGCGAATAAATCAGATTTATCAGCTCCAAGCTAGCATACTGCGCTCGCCCAGCGGCGACCCCTGGCATTGAAGCCCCCAGGGGCTCGCCGCCACATACCCCCTCGGGTATTTGGGTTTATACCCTAGGGGGTATTACCGTGGAGGGAACAGAACCCCATCCCCACGGAGGAACCCATGCTTATCGAACGCATCTATGACGAGGACCTGGCCCAGGCCAGCTACTTCATCGGCTGCCAGCGGCTGGGCGAGGCTATCGTCGTTGACGCCCGCCGCGACGTCGCGCCCTACCTCGAACTTGCTGCCGCCAACGGCATGAAGATCACTGCGGTGACGGAAACCCACATCCACGCCGACTACCTCTCCGGCACGCGTGAGCTCGCCGCCGCCACCGGTGCAGCCATCTACGTTTCCGGCGAAGGCGGCACCGACTGGCAGTACGGCTTCGAGGGCACGCGGATGTTCGACGGCGATGCGATCACCATCGGCAACCTCACCATCAAGGCGCTGCACACTCCGGGCCACACCCCAGAGCACCTCTCCTTCCTGGTCACTGACGGCGCCTTCAGCGACCAGGCCGGCTACCTGCTCTCCGGTGACTTCGTCTTCGCCGGAGACCTCGGCCGCCCCGACCTGCTCGATGAAGCAGCCGGCGGCGTTGACACCCGCTTCGAAGGCGCACGGCAGATGTTCGCCAGCCTGCGGGACAAGTTCCTGACCCTGCCCGATTACGTGCAGGTCCACCCCGGCCACGGCGCAGGCAGCGCCTGCGGCAAGGCGCTGGGCGCCATCCCGTCCTCCACCGTGGGTTACGAGCGCCTGTACGCCTGGTGGGGCCCCTACCTCGCAGCCAACGACGAGCAGGCCTTCATCAACGAACTCCTCGACGGACAGCCCGAGGCCCACGCTTACTTCGCCCGCATGAAGAAGCAGAACAAGCAGGGTCCGGCAGTGATGGGCCCGCGTGAACCGCTCACGGAAATCCCCGCAACCGACGTCGCATCCCGCTTGGAGACCGGGAAGGCCACCTTTGTGGACACCCGCGGCGTGGCCGACCTGCACAAGGGAACCGTCCCCGGTGCCCTGCACATTCCCGCCGGCGGCAAGACTGCCAGCTTCGGAGCCTGGGCCGTCGACCCCGAGTCCGAAAACACGCGCCCGCTGATCCTGCTCACCGCAGATCAGGCCCAGGCCCACGCCGTTCGTGATGCCCTGGCCCGCGTAGGCATTGACGACGTCGCCGGCTTCGTTTCCAGCCTTGACGGACTCCCCCAGGCCGCGCCGGCCACCATCTCCGCCACGGACCTGGACCCGTTCGACACAGCCATGGTGCTGGACGTCCGCTCCCGCACGGAGCACGCCGCGGGCCACATCCCCGGCTCGCACCAGCTGCACGGCGGCCGCGCCCTGTGGAACCTGGACCAGCTGCCCTCCGATGGCACGATTGTGGCGTACTGCGCCAGCGGCATGCGCAGCTCGATCGTCGGCAATGCCCTGCGCAACGCCGGGTACGACGTCGTCGAGCTGGAAGGCGCCTACCCCGCCTGGGCTGCCGCTCACGCTTCCTAACCCCCGGCGAAACTAACCCCGGTCCGCATATTGCGGGCCGGGGTTTGTATGTTGCGCAGGAAACGGTATTACAAGCCGGTGAGCTCCTGCACCAGGACAAAGGCACCCATGGCCAGGACAAACCAGCCGAAGGCTTTCCGCAGGGCAGCCTCGGGAATCCTCCCGATCAGCCGTGCGCCGGCCAAGGACCCAACAATCGCCATGGCAGTCACGGCCAGGGTCAGGCTCCAGTCGATCTGCACGGTGGTCAGGTAGCCTGCCAGGCCGGCAAAGGACTTCATGGCGATGACCACCAGGGACGTGCCAACAGCCATGGCCATCGGCATGCCGCCGAGCAGCGCCAGTGCCGGAACCACCAGGAACCCGCCGCCGGCGCCAACCAGTCCCGTCACCAGGCCCACGACGGCGCCGTCTGCGAGGATCCGCAGAATCGGCAGGTCGGTGTAGGCCTTATCCGGATCGACCTTGCGGCGTCCGCGGAGCATAGCGATCGACGTCGCGATCATCATGAGCGCAAAGGCGATCATGAGCACGACGGCGGGGATGCGGCTGCCGAGCAGGCCGCCGCCGAAGGCTCCGGCCATACCTGCGGTACCGAAGATCAGTCCGGTCTTCCAGCGGACCCGCCCTCCGCGGGCGTGCCCGATGACGCTGACGGCGGAGGTCACCCCCACAACAAACAGCGAAGCCGCAATGGCTTCCTTCGCACCGAAACCGGCGATGTACACCAGGATCGGTACCGTGAGGATCGAACCGCCTCCCCCCAGCAGCCCCAGGGAGAGGCCGATGAGCAGGGACAGGCCAAGAACGAGGGCGAGCGTGGGGGTCATGAGGCCGCAGGACCCTGCTGGGGAAGGGTCTCGATTGCCGATTCCCGTGTGGGCTCCGAAGAAGTGCGGTTCCACGGCATCTTGGCCAGGACCATGCCCATGGCGCAGGAGTTGGTGGCAGCGGAGAAAGTCAGGCCGGCACCGATGCCGCCGGCAAGCATGCGGAGCTTAGGCGAGACAAAGCGGCCGCCGGCAAGGCCCAGCACGACGGCGCTGCCGGCCACCATGCGCACCTGGCGTTCCAGGTCCCAGCGCTGCTGGCCGCGGACGACCTCGCCGTTCGCTGCTGCGAACGCCGGGACACCGCCAGCCAGGACATGGGCGAAACCGACGCCCGCGCCGCCCAGGCGGGTGCGGGCCTGTTCTGCCCGGGTGCCGGACTGGCACACCAGTACAACACGCTTGCCGAGCCGTTCGGCCAAGGCATCGGTGTGCTCCGAGAGCAGCGGCAGCGGAACGTTATAGGAGCCGCGGATGTGCATTGATTCGAACTCGGCGGCGGAGCGGACGTCGAGGACGATCAGGTCTTCCTGGTCCTGCATCCAGGTGCGGAGGGTCTGGGCGTCAACGGAGGTTACGGCTGCAGGCGTCGCAGTCATGGGGTCCTTTCGAAAGGAATAGGGAGTACCCCTACGCTCCCATATACCCATGGGGGTATGCAAAACACCCCCGGGGGTATCCCATTTCCCAAGCCTTCTCGAACAGCAGGTTGTCTGGGAATGTTGCGGGCATGGACATGGTGCTGATCGGCCTGGCTGTCGGCGTACTGGTCGGCGCCGTGGTGGGCCTGGTCGGCGCCGGCGGAGCGATTATTGCCGTCCCCGCACTGGTCTATGTGGTGGGACTGGAGCCTGCCGAGGCGGTGCCTACCTCGCTGATCGTCGTGGGCCTGGCCTCCCTTGCAGGAGCCCTCCCCCGGCTGCGTTCGGACGTCAGCTGGCCGCTGGTCCTGCTGGTGGGAGCTGCAGGCATTCCGGCTTCCTGGCTGGGGGCTGCCGCCGGCGCACGCCTGGACAAGGACTGGCTGATGCTGTTCTTCGCCCTGATCATGATCGTCGCGGGACTGCGGATGCTGCTGGCCGCCGGGGTATCCAACGTCCAGTCACAGCCGGGCGCCAACCGCTGGGGCCAGCTGGCACTGCGCGGCATTCCCACCGGACTGGCCGTTGGTTTCCTCACCGGCCTTTTGGGTGTGGGCGGCGGTTTCCTCATCATTCCCGCCCTCACCCTGCTGCTTCGCCTTCCCATGCACCGGGCGATTGGCACGTCCCTGGTCATCATCGTGATCAACTCTGCGTCCGGCTTCGCCGCACACCTGGACGGGCTTTCCATTGACTGGGCATTGACTCTCAGCTTCGCTGCGGCAGCCATGGCCGCCTCGCTGGGAGCTGCGCGAATCGCCCACCGCCTTAACGACGCCGTCGTCAGCCGGGTTTTCGCCGCCCTCATTTTTGCTGTCGCCCTGGCAGTGCTGCTGCAGACCGTACCGGCCCTCTTCCGCGCATAAGCGGCAACGCCGCTACGAGGGCACGCAGATCACGCCATTGTGATCTGCGTTACGGGCGATGTTACCGCTTTGCGCGCGTGAAACGCCAAACGGGAGCCGCTCCCCTCTGCGACCTGCCGCTTCGTCGCGGCGTGGGGTGTGTCGGCCCTGCGTGAGACGATGATTCCATGCCTGAAACCCTGCCCCTTGTGGATGTCACGGACATCATCCGCGTAGTGGGCGGCACGGCGTTCCAACGCGGCCAGAGCTACGCCAAGGGCGGCGCCGTCGAGAGCCTGGACTGGGATGCGCCGGGGGCTGTCCTGCGGGCACGGGTCCGTGGCCATGCCAGCACGCCGTACCGGACCATGCTGGTGCTTGAGCCCAAACGGCAGGGTGACTACCGGCTGGCAGACAACCATTGCAGCTGCCCCCTCGGCTACGACTGCAAGCATGTGGCGGCGGCGGCCCTGCAGAGCAACACCCAGCACCTCATTGCGCGGCAGGAGCTGCGCAGCACCCCGGCCAAACCCGCCGTGCCGGCCTGGCAGGAATCGCTGCAAACCCTGCTTGAGGGCAGTTCCACTCCCGAGCGGCGGCAGATCACGCCGCTCGGCCTGCAGTTCGAACTGCGCAGGCGCGACGGCGGGTCCTCCAGTGTGTGGGGACCGCCCGCCCGGCGCGGATCCCGGGCTCCGGCCTGGCGGCTGGGCGTCCGGCCGGTAGTGCGCAATGCCCGCGGAGCATGGGTGAAGAACAACCTGGCCTGGACCAACCTTGCCTACCAGACCTACGGACTGAAGCTGGACCCGGAACAGCACCGCTGGTTCTCCCAGTTCCCGGCATTGCACCGCTCCAACGGCGTGACATATTTCGGGCAGAACGACTCGTGGCTCTACCTCGATGACTTCGCCAATCCCCTGCTGTGGCAACTGTTGGAGGAAGCCCAGCGACTCGACGTGCAGTTCGTGGGGACCAAAAAGGACGTCACCGTCCAGGTGGGCTCCGAGGCCGTCCTGGCCCTTGATGTCCGCGCCACGGCCGCGGGGGACACCGCTCCGCTGCAGCTGCTGCCGAGCCTGGAAATCGACGGCCAGCCCTACCCCCTGGACACGGCAGGGGTCATCGGCACCCATGGCCTGTATGTCCGTTCAGCCAACGGCACCATCCTGCTGGCGCCGAGCCCGCGGACCCTGACCGAGCAGGACCGGAACCTGCTGGCAGGCAACGCGCCGGTGACCATCCCGGAAGCGGATACCGCCCTGTTCCTGGAGAAGTTCTACCCCAAGCTCCGCCAGGTCCTCCCGGTGGTCAGCAGCGATGAGTCGGTCCAGTTCCCGGAAGTTGAACCGCCGATGCTGGTCCTGACTGCGGCGTTCCAGCCCGGCGATGAACTGGCCCTGGGCTGGAACTACGAATACCGGCAGGGCACCGCCTCGTCCCGGATGGCCCTGGACACCCAGCCCTCACCCGGCGACCCGGCCGCACGCGACGTCGGCGCCGAAGCCGTGCTGCTGGAGTCCGCCGCACGGGTGCTGGGAGGTCCCCCGCGCAACACCGTGCTGCACGACATCGACACGGCAGAGTTCAGCGAATACACCATTCCGAAGCTGCAGAAAACGGACGGCATCCGGGTCGAAATCCTTGGTGAGCGCCCGGACTACCGCGAACTGACGTCTGCTCCGCAGCTGAAAATCACCACGGTGGAGACTGACCGGCGGGACTGGTTCGACCTGGCCGTCATGATCACGGTGGACGGCCGCCAGGTGCCTTTTGCGGACGTGTTCAAGGCGATGGCCAAGGGGAAGACCAAGATCCAACTGGTGGACAAGACGTACATGTCCCTGGACCGGCCGGAATTCGCCAAGCTCCACGCCCTCATCGAGGAAGCCCAGGCGCTGCAGGAGTGGGACACCGGCGGCCTCTCGATCAGCCGGTACCAGGCCGGTTTGTGGGCCGAACTGGAGGAACTCGCCGAGGAGACCGAGCAGGCGGCCGCGTGGCGTTCGGCCGTCAGCGGGCTGCTGGACCTTGAGGCAGTGGACCCGGTACCGCTTCCGGCCGGACTTCAGGCCCAGCTTCGGCCGTACCAGGTGCAAGGCTACAACTGGCTTGCCTTCCTGTGGGAGCACGGGCTGGGCGGTGTGCTCGCCGACGACATGGGCCTGGGCAAGACCCTGCAAACCCTGGCGCTCATTGCCCGGGCCCGCGAAACCCAGGCACAGACCAGCCCGGCAACCTCCGCGCCCGCGGCCGGGGAAAATCCCGCCCGCAGGCCCTTCCTCGTGGTGGCTCCGACGTCGGTGGTTCCCAACTGGGTCTCCGAAGCTGCCCGCTTCACTCCCGGACTGAAGACGGTGTCCATCGCGGACACCAGCTCCAAGTCCCGCCGCAAACTCGGCGACGTGATCGCAGGGGCGGACATCGTGGTGACGTCCTACGCCGTCTTCCGCCTGGACTTTGCGGCCTACCGCGCCCAGGAATGGGACGGGCTGATCCTGGACGAAGCGCAGTTCGTCAAGAACCGCACCACCCGGGCCAGCCAGTGCGCCCGGGAGCTCCCTGCACCATTCAAGCTGGCGATCACCGGCACCCCGATGGAGAACAACCTCATGGAACTGTGGTCCATGTTCGCCATCGTGGCGCCCGGACTGTTCCCCTCCGCACGGAAGTTCGCGGAGGAGTACCAGCGCCGCATCGAAAAGTCCCAGGACCGGGAGCAGCTGGGCCGGCTGCGCCGCCGGATCAAACCGCTGATGCTGCGCCGGACCAAGGAGGCCGTGGCGTCCGATCTTCCCGCCAAGCAGGAACAGGTGCTGGAGGTGGACCTCAGCCCCAAGCACCGCAAGATCTATGAAACGCACCTGCAGCGGGAACGGCAGAAGCTCATGGGCCTGCTGCAGGACATGGACCGGAACCGGATGATCGTCTTCCGCTCCCTGACCCTGCTGCGCATGCTCAGCCTCGATGCTTCGCTGGTCGATCCGGAGAACGCCGGAGTCCCCTCGGCCAAGCTGGACGCACTGTTCGAGCAGCTCGAAGACGTCACCGCCGAGGGGCACCGCGCCTTGGTCTTCAGCCAGTTCACGTCTTTCCTCAAGCTCGCCGAAGCCCGGCTTCAGGAGGCCGGAATCCCCTACGCATACCTGGACGGTTCCACCCGCAACCGCGCCGAGGTCATTTCCCGGTTCAAGGACGGCGAAGCCCCGGTCTTCCTGATCAGCCTGAAAGCGGGCGGATTCGGCCTGAACCTGACCGAGGCCGACTACGTGTTCCTGCTCGATCCCTGGTGGAACCCTGCCACCGAGGCGCAGGCCGTGGACCGGACCCACCGCATCGGCCAGACCCGCTCGGTGATGGTCTACCGGATGGTGGCCAGAGGAACCATCGAGGAAAAAGTCATGGCCCTGAAGGAACAAAAGGCTGCACTGTTCTCCTCCGTGATGGACGACGACGCCGTGTTCAGTTCAGCGCTGACCGCAGAGGATATCCGGGAACTTCTGCAGTAGTTCCCCGTTCCGCGCCACAGCGGCCGGTGAAATCCGGCACAGCAAAATGCACGGTTTCCGCGCCGCCTTGCGCCTCGCGACGGGCTGAAACAACTTCTACCAATTGTAGAAATCGGTACCTTGGAAAATGCTGCAGGACACTCAGCCCTGCGCAACTGCAGTGTTGCCAAGGAAGGAACATGAGCCTCAAGGAAGCCGTCCGCCCGACGCCGGTGGCGGACACACGCCCGCTGGATACCCCGACGGACGACACCGATGAGCTGGTCCACGTCTTCTGCACCCCCTGCAAGCGGCGGGCCATGCAGCGCGCCCGCCGTCCGGTTCCCTACTGCGGCAAGAAAATGCCGAACCGGCCGCTCAGGGATGACAACGGCCACCTGCCCGTCTGCGTGGTGTGCGTGGAGCTGGCCCGCTCTGCACCCTGCCCTGCCTGCGGAATGCAGGCCCGCCTCTAGGCTGGCCATTCCCAGCGTCCGTGTTGGTTTGTACAGTGGGGGGATGGCTACCCAGGAACGTCCCATAGGATTTTGGCTCAAACTGGTGGACCAGCTCGTCGATGAGCAGTTCGGCGCGAGCTTTGAGGAACACGGAGTCACCCGCCTGCAGTGGCAGATGATGAATGTGCTCACCAGCGGCCCCGTCACCGAAAAGGAACTGGCTGACCAGCTCCGTCCTTTCTTCCCGCCCGTAGAAACCGGCACCTCGGCCGAGCTGATCGAAGAACTGGCCGACAGCGGCTGGGTGGAAGTGAATGACGGAACCTATGCCCTGACGGACCTGGGCACCCGCAGCCTTGAAAACCTGCGCGGCGCCGTCGAGCGGATCCGGGAACAGCTGACCTCCGAGGTCTCCGAAGAGGAATACGCGGCCCTGGTCACCGTCCTGCAGCGCATGGCTTCCAACTTGGGCTGGGAAGATCGCCCGGACAACCAGGACACTCCCGGCCTGTAACCCTCGGCCGGGCAGAGAAGCCGGGATTAGTGGCCTTTGAAGGCCTCCGCCAGCCACCAGGCGCCGCCGTCGTTGGCAATCTTGGCGTCGATGACCAGCGGAGCGTCCCGCGGGCCGGCCAGCCATTCGGTGACCCCCGCCAGGTCGGCGGTGCTGCGTACGGTAATTCCCGCCGCCCCGCAGCCGCGGGCGATGGCCGCGATGTCGGTGTCGGGGAAGGTTACGGCAGCCATATCGACGGGCTCGGGCGCTGCACCAAAATGGTGTACTTCGGCACCGTAGGCGGCGTCGTTGTAGACGATCGCGACGAGCGGGAGCCGCAGCCGGACTGCCGTTTCGAGTTCCGAGATGCCCATCAGGAAGCCGCCGTCGCCGGTGCCCAGGACCGGCAGGCGGTCCGGCCGGGCCAGTGCGGCACCGATCGCGGTGGACAGGCCAAGGCCAATGGACTGGAACGCCTGCGTGAAGCAGAACCCGAACTCGTCCGGAACGGTGAGGTGGGTGGAGGGATAGCCCATGAAGTTGCCCGAATCCACGGAAACCAGGCGCTCCGCGGGCAGCAGCCGGTCCAGTTCCAGCGTCAGCACGCGGGGGTCGATCTGCTCCGGGGTTGAAATGTCCTGCACCGGCACGTCCTGCCAGCGCGAACCCGCCGCGATGCGCCCGGCAACATCGGCTGTCCGGTAGTTTTCGAGGGGTTCCGGACGAACAGCCCGCAGTTCGGCGAGCACGTCGGCAGCCGTGACGGCGCAGTCGCCCAGCACGCCAAGATGGATGTCGCGGTTCGCTCCCAGCGCTGAGTCCTCCACGTCCACCTGCACCACCACGGCGTCGGGATGGATCAGGGAACCGTGGCGCATGGTCCACATATTCAGGGTGCAGCCCCACCCAATGATGAGATCAGCTTCGCTGATCAGTGCGGCCGTTTCCGGGGTGGAGAAACCACCGGCGATTCCGAGGTTGAACTCCTCGCCGGCGAAGAGGCCGCTCGCTACGGCCGATGTTGCCAGCAGGGCTCCCGAGTGGGCGGCGAGCATCTTCAGCTCGGATCCGGCTGCCCGGGCACCGCGTCCGGCAACAAACACGGGACGCTTCGCGTGGCTGAGGCAGTCGGCCAGTCCGCGGACCAGCACGGCATCGGGCCGGATACGGCCGCCGGGAAGAACCGGCATCAGCCGGTCCGGCGTGCCGTCGGGTGCCGGCTGGGCCTGGACGTCCAGGGGCACGCTGAGGACCACCGTGCGGCGCTCGTTCTGCGCTGTTCGGAACGCCCGGACCGTATCGGCAACCGCGCTGGCGGCAGAGTGCACCCGCTCCGGAACGGCTCCGAGGCTGCGGGCGAAACCATCCTGGTCGATCCGGAAGTTCGACCGGACAGCAGCCCCGGCGGCGTCGGCTGTCAGGACGATCATGGGGGTGCGCGACTTCGCGGCTTCAGCGATTCCGGTCGCGGCGTTGCTCAGGCCGCAGCCCTGATGGGTGGAAAGAACCGAGACCAATCCGGACATCCGGGAGTAGGCGTCCGCCATCGTGGCAGCTCCGCCTTCATGCCGCGCGGCAGTAAAAGGGACGCCGTTCCCGCGCAGGGCGTTCGTGAGATGGAAGTTGCCGCTGCCCACCACGCCAAAGGCGTGTCCGGCCCCCAACTTGGCGAGCGTGCGGCCCACCAGCGCGGCGACATTCATTTGATCCATCCGTGCGGCTCCTGCCTGGGTCTGACGCAACTTCCTACCAAGACTCTAGGATGCGCCCGCAGCAGTCCCAACCGTGCCCGCGTCATGATTCGGCACAGAACTTCGCTTTTGCCGCTCCGGCGGGGCGTGGGAGGTATTCTCAGGCAAACATTTCCGCAACCGCAGGACAGGACCCGAACATGGCGCAGAACAGCATCAACCCCGGTGTGATCCAGGACTTCCTCGGCGCCCTCGACGGCGGAACGCTGGAGATCGTGGACCTCACGGCGCCCCTGAGCAGTGAGATCCCGACGCTGAAGCTGCCGGATCCGTTCGTGAACCTGATCGACTTCAGCCTCGAAGAGGTCAGCGCCTTCAATGAACCAGGTCCGTTCTGGAAGCACCACAACATCCATACCGGTGAGCACATCGGCACCCACGTGGATGCGCCGTCGCACTGGGTCACGGGACGCGACGGCGACGACGTGTCCGAGATCCCGGTCAAGCGCCTGACCGGTCCCGCCGTTGTCCTGGACTTCAGCGCCGAAGCTGCGGCGGACCCCGATTTCCTGGTGGAGCCGGAACATATCAAGGCGTGGGAAGCGGAGCACGGAGCGCTGCCCGACGGCGGCTGGCTGCTGCTGCGCACCGGCTGGGACAAATTCGTGGACGACGCCGATGCCTTCCTGAACATCGACGAGACCGGTTCCCACACGCCGGGGATTTCCGCAGCATGCGCCAAATGGCTGGCGGAGGAAACCCCGATCGCCGGACTGGGCGTTGAGACGGTGGGGATCGACGCGGGCAATGCGGGCGCGTTCGACCCGCCGTTCCCTGCCCATTACTACCTGCTCGGCAACAACAAGTACGGCGTCACGCTGCTCCAGAACCTCGCCCAGCTGCCGGCCACCGGCGCCATGGTTGTGGTGTCACCGCTGAAGATCGTTGGCGGCACTGCCAGCCCGGCACGCGTGCTCGCCTTCGTGGAACGGTCTTAGCCGCTCTACCGCCGCTGGGTCTGGGCCAGCAGCTCCTCGAACGGCAGCGACTCCATCGAGCCGTGCACCGCAGTCCGGCCCGGCGCTGCGGGAGCAGTCTCCTGCTGCAGGCCGGTCCCGCCGCGCAGCAGGCCTGCCAGTTCCGCGCCGGCCTGCCGCACCCGGCGGTCCAGGCCGGCGGCTCCGGAAGCACCGGCTCCCCAGTCTTCCGGCGCGGCGTAGACGGCGGTGGGCACCAGCCGGGCGCGGAGGTATCCGAACAGCGGCCGCATGGCGAAATCGAGCACCATCGAGTGCCGGGCGCTGCCGCCGGTGGCCCCGATCAGCACGGGCTTGCCGTCCAGCGAGTCCTTGTCGATCACGTCGAAGAAGGACTTGAAGAGTCCGGACACCGAGGCCGTGAAGACCGGCGTCACCGCAATGAGCGCGTCGGCGTCGATCACTTCGTTGAGCAGCGCCTCCAGGTTCGGCGGTGCATACCCGGCGACCATGGTGTTCGCGATGTCCACTGCGTACTCACGCAGCTCATGGGTAGTGACGGCAGCGTCGATCCCTGCCTCCGTCAGCACGTCCCTGGCTGCGGCGCCCAGCTGGTCGGCCAGCATGCGGCTGGAAGAGGGCACACCCAGCCCAGCGGTGATGATGACTATCCTGCGCTTGGCCACAACGGCCCCTTTCGGTAACGCCTGCCTATTTTCATGCTTTTGCATCTAATGGGTGAACTGCCGGTACGCCGTTCTTATTCCCCCGCCGGCGCCACCCCTAGGATGAGCCCATGAGCTTCTCCACGCCCGTTACCCTGCAAGGCCGCACCGTACGGCTTGAACCGCTGGAGGAGGCCCACGTTCCCGAGCTGGTTGAGGCGGTCGAAGACGGGGAACTCTGGAAGCTTTGGTACACGCGGATCCCTGCTCCGGTGGGAATGGCAGCGGAGGTCCAGGCGCGGCTTTCACACCAGGCAGCCGGGACCATGGCACCGTGGGCCATCCGCCGCCTGGACACCGGAAAGCTCTGCGGCATGACCACGTACATGAACATCAAGGCCGAGCACCGCCGGTTGGAGATCGGCTCCACCTGGCTTGCCGAGAGCGCGCAGCGGACCTCGATCAATGCCGAGACCAAATACCTGCTGCTCACGCGGGCCTTTGAAGAACTCGACTGCATCGCTGTGGAGTTCCGGACGCACTGGCACAACTATGCGTCCCGGACCGCTATTGCCCGGCTGGGCGCCAAGCAGGACGGAGTGCTGCGCAGCAACGAACTGTGGGTGGACGGTTCCCGGCGCGACGTCGTCGTCTTTTCCATCCTGGACAGCGAGTGGTCCTCGGTCCGGCTCGGCTTGAAGCACCGCCTCGCCACCCGCTGACCGCTGCGCAGTTCCCTATGATTGAGGGCAGACCCGGTGCCCGTTGAGGCGCCCCCGCACCGAAAGACATGAGCACCACAGCTATGCCGCAAAAGATCATCCTGGACTGCGATCCCGGCCACGACGATGCCATTGCCCTCCTGCTGGCCCACGGAAACCCGGAGATCGAGCTCCTGGCCGTGACCACGGTGATGGGTAACCAGACCCTGGAGAAGGTCACGCGGAATGCGCTCTCCGTGGCCCGCGTCGCCGGAATCACCGATGTGCCCTTCGCCGCCGGCTGCGCCCGCCCGCTGGTCCGCACGGTGGAAACCGCACCGGACATCCACGGAGAATCCGGGCTGGACGGGCCGGTCCTTCCCGAGCCGGCCATCGAGCTCGATTCCCGGCATGCAGTGGACCTGATCATCGACACGGTGATGTCCCACGAGCCCGGAACCGTCACCCTGGTGCCCACCGGCGCGCTCACCAACATTGCCCTGGCGGTCCGCAAGGAACCCCGGATCGCGCAGCGGGTGAAGGAGGTGGTGCTGATGGGCGGCGGCTACCACACCGGCAACTGGTCCGCCGTGGCCGAGTTCAACATCATCATCGACCCCGAAGCCGCCCATATTGTCTTCCACGAGAAGTGGCCGCTGACGATGGTCGGGCTGGACCTGACGCACCAGGCACTCGCGACCGACGACGTCGTCCAGCGGATCGCAGCAGTCGGCACCGCTCCGGCCACGTTCGTCGGAGAACTGCTCGAATTCTTCCGCACGTCCTACCGCGACGCGCAGGGCTTTGCGGCCCCTCCCGTGCACGATCCCTGTGCCGTGGCCCTGGTGATTGACCCAAAGGTCATGACCACCCGCCGGGTTCCGCTCGATGTCGAATTGACGGGCACCAAGACCCTCGGCATGACCGTGGCCGATTTCCGGGCCCCTGCACCGGCTGACTGCACGACGTCGGTGGCCATGGACCTTGACCACGAGCGGTTCTGGGACCTGGTAATCGACGCCCTCGAACGGATCGGGGAGGTCCAGGCGTGAGCGGGAACAAGGTTGTGGTGGTCGGCTCGCTTAATGCCGACCTGACAGTACGCACCGAGCGGTTCCCCCAGCCCGGTGAAACCCTTACCGGTTCGGAACTGGTGATCGTTCCTGGCGGTAAAAGTGCCAACCAGGCGGCTGCTGCCGCGATCCTGGGTGCCGACGTCGTGCTCTGCGGCGCGGTTGGTGCCGATGGCCACGGCGATCTGCTGCTGGAAGCGGCTGCCGGCGCCGGAGTGGACATCTCGGCAGTTGTCCGCCGGGAAGGGACCGCTACCGGGACGGCCATGATCGTGGTCGACGCTGCCGGCGAGAACACCATCATCGTCTCCCCCGGAGCCAACGGGACCCTCCAGGGAAGTGACCTGCCGGCGTCCCTCTTTACGGACGCTGCGGTGCTGTGCCTCAGCCTGGAAGTACCGCTCGAAACGGTCGTGGCCGCGGCCGAGAGCGCGCATTCAGCCGGAGCGCAGGTCCTGCTGAACCTCTCCCCTTACCGGGACGTTCCGCGGGATTTGCTCGCCCTGACCGACGTCCTGCTGGTGAATGTCCATGAGGCAGGCCAGCTCAGCGGAATCGGCGATCCCGCGGCCGACTGGCCAGCAGTAACCCAGTCACTGGCCACACGCGGTATCGGCCGCGCCGTGGTCACCCTCGGAGCCGGCGGGTCGGTAGTCCTGGATCCGTCCTCCCAACCTGCCGTGCAGGCGATCCCGGCAACACCCGTGGATGCCGTGGACACCACCGGGTGCGGCGATGCTTTCACGGCAGCGGTGGCGGCACGCCTGGCCCGTGGAAGCACGCTCGCCGAGGCCGCGGCGTTCGCATCCCGCGCCGCAGCCCTGGCCGCGGCCGGACCCGGCGCGCAGACCTCCTACCCGGCGCTGGCAACACTGAACTAGTCCTTCCGGAGCAGGTCAAAAAACTCCTATAGGGCGGATTTCGCGGAAACTCAGCCGTTTTGGGGAGGCAGAAGTGACGGATGGTAACTATGCTGTCTTCTGTCCTACGCCGGCGGCCCCTGCAGCCATCGGCACGCACCCGCATTGCAGAACATTCTGAGGGGAATAATGTCCGAGCAAATGCCTCCGGCAAACAATTACAGCTACAACGCGTACTCGAGCGGCCAGGCACCGGCAGCGCCGCCGGCACCGGTTCGCCCCAAGCAGGTGGACCTGGGCTTCTGGCTCTTGATTGCCGCTGCAGCCCTGACCATCATCAGCATCCCGGTTGGGATCTCCTGGTTGAACTCCAGCGAGTACCAGGCAACCGTGGGCGGCCAGTTCACGGCCGAAGAGCTCGACATGATCATCGGCGTCGCCCTGATGACGACCCTGTTCTTCGCTGTCGTCAGCACCGCTATCGCTCTGCTGGTAGCCCTGTTTATCCGCAAGGGCCACAACTGGGCGCGAATCGTAGCGACCGTTTTCGCTGTCCTGGGCATCTTCAACCTCGCCGGCGCAGGCGCCGGCGGCCTGATGGCGGTACTGACCGTCCTGGGCGTGCTGCTCCCGGTTGCAGCGGTCGTCGTTCTGTGGATGAAGCCCTCCACGGAGTTCTTCAACGCGTCAAAGGCTTACCGGCAGTTCAAGAAGTTCAACCCGGGGGCATAACCACCCGGGACTGGGCCGGTACCGCCGCGGCGGTACCGGCCCAGTTTCTTTAAGCGGCGTTTGGACGTCAACGTGCGGCGGCCCGCCCTGCGGCCCGCCCGCTGAAGAGGCATCCACCCAGGAACGTTCCCTCGAGGGAGCGGTATCCGTGCATGCCCCCGCCGCCGAAGCCGGCAGCTTCACCGGCGGCAAACAGGCCGGGAACGGGTGTACCGTTGGCGCCCAGCACCTGGCTGTCCAGGTCTGTTTCGAGTCCGCCCAAGGTCTTGCGGGTGAGGACGGAGAGCCGCACTGCGATCAGCGGTCCGTCCTTGGGGTCCAGGATGGGCCGGGGAGCGGCGGTGCGGATCAAGCGGTCCCCCAGATAGGTGCGGGCGCCGCGGATCGCCGTCACCTGCGCATCCTTGCTGAAGGGGTTGGCGATCTCCCGGTCCCGGGCCTGCAGTTCCGCCAGGACCGACTCGGCGGAAAGCACCGGCGCCCGGCCGTCCGTGGCGGACTTGGCCAGGGTGTTCATCGCGGCCACCAGTCCGGGCACGCTGGAAGCGGTGATGAAGTCCTCCCCATGGTCCAGGAACTTCTGGACCGGGCCGGGCACGCCTGCGGTGGCCCGCTTGAGGACGTCACGGACAGACTTGCCGGTCAGGTCCGGATTCTGCTCCGAGCCTGAGAGGGCGAATTCCTTGCGGATGATGGCCTTGTTCAACACAAACCAGCTGTAGTCATGACCGGTGCTACGCAGGTGCTCCAGCGTCCCGAGCGTATCGAAACCCGGGAACAGCGGACCGGGCAGCCGGTTTCCTGCAGCGTCCAGCCAGAGGGAGGACGGACCCGGCAGGATCCGGATACCGTGGTTGGGCCACACCGGATTCCAGTTCTTGATGCCTTCCACGTAATGCCACATCCGGTCCGGATTAATGACCCGTCCGCCGGCATCCTGGGCGGCTTGGATCCCCCGCCCGTCAACATGCTGGGGCACACCGCTGAGCATCGTCGCGGGTGGTGTCCCGAGCCGCGCCGGCCAGGCATCCCGCACCAAGGCATGGTCGCCGCCAATACCGCCCGTCGTTACGACGACGGCGCCGGCCGGGAACTCGAACTCCCCCACCACGTCGCGGGAGGCCAAGCGGCCACGCGGCGTCGTGGTTCTCCCCAGGACGCTGCCGCGGATCCCGGCCACCGTGCCCGCACTGGTGACGAGGGACTCCATCCGGTGGTTGCAGGCCAGGCGGACCAGGCCGCGGGCGACGCCGTCGCGCACCTTGGCTTCAAACGGTGCGGTGACGCCGGGACCGGTCCCCCAGGTGATGTGGAACCTGGGCACGGAGTTGCCGGGACCCGTGGCGCCGTAGCCTCCGCGCTCAGCCCAGCCCACTACCGGAAAGAAACGGTGGCCCATCTGGTGCAGCCAGGAGCGTTTTTCTCCCGCCGCGAAGTTCACGTAGGCCTCCGCCCAACGCCGCGGCCAGTAATCCTCCTCGCGGTCGAAGCCGGCCGTACCCAGCCAGTCCTGCCAGGCCAGTTCCACGGAATCCTTGACCCGGAGCCGCCGCTGTTCGGGCGAGTCCACCAGGAACAGGCCACCGAAGGACCACCAGGCCTGGCCGCCCAGGCTCTGTTCGCCTTCCTGCTCCACAAGGAGCACGGAGCGCCCTGCGTGCACGAGTTCGGCCGTTGCTACCAGGCCCGCCAGCCCGGCCCCCACCACTATGACATCTGCGTCTTTTGGCTGCATCGGGCAAACGCTACCGGCAGGTACGCCGTCCTGCCTAGGGGCTGTCCGGCGCTTGTGACAGTGCCCCGGGACTGGCTGCACTCCCCGTAGGGCCTGTCGCAAGCGCCCGGCGATTCCTAGACTTGAACACATCGGCCATCCGGCCAGCTCCGGCATTGACGGGAAGCTGCCGCCACCACCGGACGCGCTTTACCGAGGATGGAGGAACTCATGAGCACGAATCCACACGATGAGGAACGTACCCACAACGAGAGCCCGGCGGAAGGTGACACGAACGTCGATCCGGGAACCGGACAGGAAAGGTCACAGCAACCGGCCGAAGGTGAAGACGAGGACCCGCAGGGCACCTGACCTGCAGGGTTAAACAGTAAAAGGCCTCCCGTTCCCGGCGTGTGGGGCGCCGGGCACGAAAGGCCAGGGACAGACCTCAATCAGCGGCGGACTTACGATGCTTTCGCCGTGCCGCTGTTCCTGTTCGCGTCAGCTATTACGTCGGCATCCTTGCTGTGGTCCACCACTGGCCCGGTCCCGGCAATCTCACGGAGCTGCTCAATCCCTGCCGCAGCAGCTTCCTTCGTAGGAAACATTGCGGAGACTGCCATCAGTGCTCCGTCACCGGAAATGAGCTTGATCCGGAATGCGCCGTCGTGGGCGTCAACCAGCTTGAAGTAGCCCGACATCTCTTACCTCCTTGTAAGGGGTACCTTCAGTGCGATTAATGGTAAGTCGGCTGACGAGTTTTCGGACCCCTTTCCCGGCAACTTTGGCAGCCGTTGCGTGATCGAGACCTTGTGATCGGGACCTTTAGGCTCCACGGGACGCCCCCGTGGTGAGTGCCTGCAGGATTTCGTCCTGGGTAGCGGGCAGGGAGGTCAGCAGTGCGGCGAGCATCCGCGCCTGGGACGGACCCAGGTCTCCGCCCGGGATGGCACCGGCCCGGACCAGGTTCACTCCGCCGCCGGCACCGTAGGCCGGAACCACGCCTCCCGCCGGCACCCGGCTGCACAGAATCACCGGGCACCCGGCGCGCACTGCGTCCTGGACTGCTTCGGCGAAGCCGGCTCCGGCGTTACCCGTACCCGTACCAGCCAGGACGACGGCGTTGGCTCCGGACCGCACGGCGTAGGAGAACAGCTCCGGCGTGGTTCCGAGGGCGCACTCGATGATCTCCACCCGGGCATTGTCAAAGTCTTCGCCGGGCAGCGGCAGGGGTTTCTGCCGAACCGGCACGGCGGTGACGTGCAGCGTTCCCGCCACGAAATGCGCCACCGGAACGCCGCCGCCAAATGGACTCTCCGCCAGGGTATGCAGTTTCCGGGTTCCGCGTGCGCCAAGGATCTCCCCCGCGAAGGAGATCAGGACCCCGCAGCCCCGCAGCTGGGGAGCCGCCGCAGCCGTGACGGCGTCCTCCAGGTTGCCCGGACCGTCTGCCACCTTGCTGTCCGCGGGCCGTTGGGCGCCGGTGAAGACCACCGGTTTGGGTGAGTCGTGCACCAGGTCCAGCAGGAAGGCTGTCTCTTCCATGGTGTCTGTGCCGTGCGTGACGACGACGCCGTCCACACCGTCGTCCATGACCGCAGCGTGGACGGCCTCCGCGATCAGCCGAACCTCACCCAGGCGCAGCTGGTAGCTGTTGGCGTTGGTGACGTCCTGGGCCGAGTAGCTGTGCCGGCCGGAGAGCCCGGCCGCCAGCTTCTCAGCACGTTCCGCAGAGGACGCTCCGTCCTGTCCGGACCTTGAGGCAATGGTTCCTCCGGTCGCCAAAATCCTGATGTGGGCCATTGAACCGCTGTCCTCTCGCCGGCATCACTACAGCCAAAGCTATGCCCGCCGGAACGCCATGGCTAGGAGTTCCCGGCTTTAGCGGAGCCCGGGGCGGCAAAGCCGGCGGGCATCCTAGACTGGCGGCATGGCAGATACGGTCTCTCCGGAGCAGCGCAGCCGGAACATGTCCCGGATCCGCTCCAAGAACACCAAACCCGAACTGCTGATCCGGCGCCTGCTTCACCGCGCCGGTTACCGGTTCAGGCTGCACGGAGCCACGCGCGGGGGAAGCCTGCCGGGAAAGCCGGACTTGGTCTTCGCGGGCAGGCGCAAAGTCATCTTCGTCAACGGATGCTTCTGGCACACCCATTCCTGTCCCGCCGGGACGCACGCACCGGCAACGAATCCTGAGTTCTGGGCCGCGAAACGGGCCAGGACGCTCGCCCGGGACGCCGCCGCCCTCCAGGCACTGAACGATGCCGGCTGGGAAGCCCTGGTGGTCTGGGAATGCGAAATGCGCAATGCATCCGTGCTTGAGTCGCAGCTGCTGGCTTTCCTCGGCCCACCGGGCGCTGCCGAATCATCCCCGCTAGACTCGCCCGCAACCATCACCCAACCGAAGGGGAACTGAATGCCGGAGACAACCCAGGCCCTGCGCGGCGTGCTTTTCGACGTGGACGGCACGCTGGTTGATTCGAATTACCTCCATACAGTGGCCTGGTGGCAGGCCTTCCGCCAGCTGGACTATGACATTCCCATGGCGGCCATCCACCGGGCTATCGGGATGGGCGGTGACAAGCTCGTCAGCCACCTGCTGGATGGTGATCCGTCCGCGGAGGAAGAGGAGAAACTCGATTCGAGCCACGGTGCGCTCTTCTCCGCGTCCTGGCCCTCCCTTCGGGCGTTCGACGGCGCGGCAGAGCTGTTGCGCAAAGTCGCCTCCGACGGGCTCGCCGTCGTCCTGGCATCTTCTGCCTCCTCCGCGGATCTGGACGCGCTGCGCGCCGCGATCGATGCCGACGACGCCATCACCGGCGCTACCAGTTCCTCCGACGCCGAGCAGAGCAAGCCCGCTCCGGACATCCTCCAGGCGGCCCTGGACTCCGCCGGGCTGCAGGCCCAGGAGACAGTTTTTGTGGGCGACTCCGTCTGGGACGTGCGGTCTGCCGCCAAACTGGGAATCCCGACGATCGCACTCACCTGCGGCGGAACCAGCGAAGCGGAGCTGCTCGAGGCCGGCGCCAAACAGGTTTACGCCAGCCCGAGGGACCTGCTGGAGAGTCTGCAGGACAGCCTGCTGAACCAGCAGTCGGCCAGCTAAACGACCCGAAAGGACACCCCATGACTACTGAACCGACCGGACCCGCCAACGACGCCGAGGATCCCCTGGGTCCCAGCGCCCCGCAGCCCGAGCCCACGGGGGCACCGCGGACGCCTGGAGAAACGGAGCAGCCCGCGGGCAACATCCGCGAGGAACAGGGAACACATGCCGCAGGTACCGTCCCGGCTGCCCATTCCGGCGGAGCTGACGAAGCAGAACACGATCACCGCCGTCCCGAAGACGCACTCCAGGAACCGACCTCGGCCGACGGCTGAGCCCGCGGCGCTAAGCTGCCGGCGCTAGGCCAGACCGGCCCGGCGCAGCGCTTCCGCCATCGGCCCTTCCGGCTGCGGGGCGGCCGTTTCCCGGCGCGGCGGGCGGCCTGCTTTGCCTGGCTGCGCCTTGGACGCCGGGGCCGGGCGTCCCGCCCGTGCGGGACGCCCGGTTTCCTTGCGGGTACTGGAGGGCAGTTCGTCCTCGAGCCGGAGGGTCAGCGAAATCCGCTTCCGCTCGGGATCGGCCTCCATCACCTTCACCTTCACCACCTGGCCGGACTTCACGACGTCGCGCGGGTCCGAAATGAACGTGGAAGACATGGCCGAGATGTGCACGAGCCCGTCCTGGTGAACGCCAATATCCACGAAGGCACCGAAGGCCGCCACGTTGGTGACCACGCCGTCGAGCACCATGCCGGGCCGCAGGTCAGCGATCTTTTCGATGCCCTCGGAGAAGGTGGCGGTCTTGAACGCCGGGCGCGGATCGCGTCCGGGCTTGCGCAGTTCATTCATGATGTCCATGACGGTCGGCAGGCCGGTGTTCTCATCCACGAAGGCCGCCGGGTCAAGCCCTTGCAGGTCCGCACCGGCGGGAGTCATCTCTGCCTTGGCCGCGGAGAGGATCCTGCGGGCAATCCCGTACGACTCCGGGTGGACGCTGGAAGCGTCCAGCGGATCGCTTCCTCCGGTGATGCGCAGGAACCCTGCGCACTGTTCAAACGCCTTGGCGCCCAGGCGCGGGACCTTCATCAGGTCCCGGCGCCGGGCGAACGGCCCGTTGGCGTTGCGGTAGGCCACGATGTTTTCGCTCAGCAGCGGTCCGACGCCGGCAACCCGGCTGAGCAGCGCCGGGGAGGCCGTGTTGACATCCACTCCAACGGCGTTCACGCAGTCCTCCACGACCGCGTCCAGCGACCGGTCCAGCCGGGCGGCCGTGATGTCGTGCTGGTACTGGCCCACGCCGATGGACTTCGGATCAATCTTGACCAGCTCGGCCAGCGGATCCTGCAGCCGCCGGGCGATGGAGACGGCTCCGCGGAGGGAAACATCCATGCCCGGCAGTTCGGCTGCGGCCAGCGCGGACGCCGAATACACGGAGGCTCCGGCTTCGGAGACCACGAGTTTCTGCAGCTTCGCCTCCGGAACCAGCCGCATCAGCTCGGCCGCCAGCTTGTCCGTTTCGCGGGACGCCGTTCCGTTGCCGATCGCGACGAGATCCACCCCGTGTTTCCGAACCAGGTTGCCCAACCGGACCAGTGCCTCATCCCACTTGCGGGCCGGTGCATGCGGGTAGACCGTGTCCGTGGCGACAACCTTGCCCGTGCCGTCCACCACCGCTGCCTTCACGCCGGTGCGCAGGCCCGGGTCCAGGCCCAGGGTGGCCCGGTTGCCGGCCGGAGCCGCGAGCAGGACATCCCGAAGGTTGGCAGCGAAGACCCGGACGGCTTCGGTTTCTGCCTCCTGGAACAACCGGACCCTCAGGTCCACGGAGAGCTTCGCCAGAATCCGCCGCCAGGCCAGCTGCACGGTCTGCTGGAGCCAGGCATCAGCCGGCCGTCCCCGCGCTGCTACGCCGAGCCGGGCTGCCACAGTGTTCTCGAACCGCTGCCGTGCCTGGGCCAGGGCCTGCGTGTCCCCCGGATCGGCTTCCGCCAGGCCCAGTTCCAGGATCCCTTCGCTCTCCGCGCGCAGCAGTGCCAGCACCCGGTGTGACGGCATCCCCGACGGCGCCTGGGAGAAGTCGAAGTAGTCCGCGTACTTCTGCCCTTCTGTTTCCTTTCCGGCCCGGACCTGCGAGCGCAGGCGCCCCTGCTTCCACAGTTTCTCCCGTGCAGTGGTTAGCAGGTCTGCGTCCTGTCCTGCACGTTCGATCAGAATGGCGCGGGCACCGGCGAGCGCTTCAGCAGCGTCCGGGACACCCTCTCCCAGGTAGCGGCCGGCTTCCTTCCCCGGGTCCAGGGACGGGTTGGCCAGCAGCGCCTCGGCCAAGGGCTCCAGCCCGGCCTCACGGGCGATCTGCGCTTTGGTCCGCCGTTTGGTCTTATAGGGCAGGTAAATGTCTTCCAGCCGGGACTTGGTGTCCGCAGCCTCGATCGCCGCACGCAGCTCGGGCGTGAGCTTGCCCTGGGCATCGACAGCATCCAGGATCGCCCGGCGCCGGTCCGCCAGTTCGCGCAGGTAGCGCAGGCGTTCATCGAGTTCGCGGAGCTGGGTGTCATCCAGCGTGCCGGTGGCTTCCTTGCGGTAGCGGGCAATGAAGGGCACGGTGGATCCGCTGTCCAGGAGTTCGACGGCGGCACGCACCTGCCACGCGGCCACACCGAGCTCGGCGGCAATCTGGGCATAAATCTGGGCATAAAGGCGTTCGTCGCTGCTCTGGGCAGGGGCAGAGGAACGGGTGGTGGACACTGGCTGCGGGGCGGCTGGGGAACTCACCCGCCCCATTGTTCCGCATGGTTGGCGCGGGCGGCCACCAGGAGGGGATGAAGGCGCCGGAAAGAAAGCCTTCACATTGGCTCATGATCTGCTGAACCGGCCTGCGAATGGGGTAGAACATAGGGATGCGCCGTCCCGGCCAGTGCCGGCCGGGGAGGCAGCTCAACGTTTCAAGGAAGAAAGGTCGAAGATGACTCAGATTGCACCGGTATCCTCTCCCCCTGCCGACCGGGCGGAGGTGAAGACCGCCGGCCACGTCATTGTCGACTCCCTTATTGCCCACGGCGTTCAGCGCACCTATGTGGTTCCCGGAGAAAGCTTCCTCGATGTGCTGGACGGACTGCACAACAGCGAGATTGAAACCGTAGTGTGCCGCCACGAGGGCGGCGCGGCCTACATGGCCGAAGCTGACGGCAAGATGAACCAGCTCCCCGGCATCGCCATGGTGACCCGCGGCCCCGGCGCCGCAAACGCCCACGTTGGCCTCCACACCGCCTGGCAGGACTCCACCCCCATGGTCCTCTTCGTAGGGCTCATCCCCTTTGAACACCGGGACCGCGAAGCCTTCCAGGAATTCGACATCAAAGCCTGGTTCGATACCGGCGCCAAGCGTGTGATGGTGCTGGACCACGCCGAGCGGGCGTCCGAGATCGTGGCCGAAGCGTTTTTCGCCGCCATGAGCGGCCGCCCGGGCCCCGTCGTCGTCGGCCTGCCTGAGGACGTCATCCGCCGCGAGGTGAGCCCGGCGCTCCACCCGCCCATCCCCGTTGCTCCGGGCGGTATGACCGTCACGGATTGGAAGGCCCTGCAGGCTGCGCTCAAGGAGGCAGACAAGCCGCTGTTCGTTACCGGCGGCAACGACTGGACCCAGGAAGGCGCCGAGTCCCTCACCCGCTGGCTGGAGGAACACCATCTTCCGGCAGCCGCTGAGTGGCGCTGCCAAGGCACCATTTCCTTCGATTCGCCGTCCTATGTGGGCCCGATCGGGTACGGCCGGCCCAAGCCGACCTACGACCTGCTGGAAGAAACCGACCTGCTGGTGTTCGTGGGGACCGTCCCGGGCGATGTGATCACCGACGGCTTCGTGGTGCGGCAGGACTGGGAGAAGAAGAACTTCCTGGTCACCATCGATCCTTCGCTGCGCGGACGCTCCGGCCCGGTGTCCTACCAGATCGTCGCCAAGCCGGATGTCTTCGTCCGTGACCTGGTCATGATGGACCTGCCGGTGAAGGACGAGTGGAAGGCCTGGACCTCCCGCATGCGGAAGGAGCAGGAGTCCTTTGCGGCGCTTCCCCCGGCCGAACCCGGCTCCGGCCCGGCCCGGATGGACACGTTGATGGCCAACCTGGTGCCGACCCTGCCTCAGGACGCAATGATCACCCTGGGCGCCGGCGAGCACACCAACTGGGCGCACCGGTACTTCCCCACCCGCCGCTACGCCTCGATGCTCAGTGCCCGCAACGGTTCCATGGGCTACTCGGTGCCTTCGGCAATTGCCGCGTCCCTGGCGTACCCGGGCCGCCGCGTCGTCACCATCGCCGGGGACGGTGAGTTCATGATGAACGGGCAGGAGCTTGCCACCGCGGCGCAGTACGGTGCCACCCCGCTGGTGGTGGTGATGGACAACCAGGAATACGGCACCATCCGCACCCACCAGGAACGGCACTACCCGGACCGCATCTCCGGCACCCAGCTGAAGAACCCGGACTTCGCGCTGATGGCACAGGCGTTCGGCGGGTTCGGCGTCCGTGTGGAGAACGACGCCGATGTACCCGCAGCGATCGAGGCGGCGCTGAAGGCCATTGATGAAGAGAAGAAGTTCGCACTGATCCACCTGATCGTGGAGCAGCGGGTCAAGGCGTACTAGGCCCTACTCATCCTCGCTGCTCAGCACCCGCCTGCGGGTGCTGAGCAGCTGCACTTCCGGCCGGTAGGCCACCAGCCGCTCGGCGGCGTCGAGCACCTCGACGACGTGGGCCCGGTCCGCAGACACAATTCCGATTCCAATCTCCGCGCGACGGTGAAGATCCAGCTGGCCGGTCTCGGCGGCGGAAACAGCGAACCTGCGTGCCAGTTCCGCTACGAGCGGGCGCACCAGCGACCGCTTCTGCTTCAGTGAATGCACGTCGTCAAGCAGCAGGTCGAATTCCAGGGTCCCCGTCCACATGCCCTCTATCCTTGCCGGGGATCGGGATCTGTCAACGTGCGGGTTAGGGCAGGAGGGTTCATCCGGGACCGGTGCGGTGTTACGTTCGGAAACATGACGCCGTCCCAGACAGTGCGTTCCCAGACAGTGTGTTTCCCCTGTCCACCGACCCGTCCGGCAGCAGCGCATGCATAACCACGGCGATTTCCCGGCAGAGTCCCTTTTCCTGATACCCGCCGTGGCCGCCGTGGCCGCATATTGGGCCGGTGCCGTCTCGAAGAAGTCCGGGCACTGGCCGGCCTGGCGGCTGGTGAGTTTCCTCGCCGGGGTGCTGACGGTACTGCTGACAGTGCTGGAACCGATCGCGGGATGGGCGCACGTGGACCTCACGGCCCTCAGCCTGTCCCACGTCCTGGCCGGTATGGCCGGACCGCTGCTGCTGGTGCTCTCACGTCCGGTGGCCCTGGCGATGAAAACGCTCGACGACGTTCCGGCGTCCCGGCTCCGCCGCCTGGTCAATGGGCCGGCGGCACGGTTCCTGACACACCCGGTGGCCGCCACCGTGCTGGTTGCCGGCGGAATGTGGGCGATGTTCCATACCGGACTGTTCACGGCGATGCAGCAGTCGATGCCCGTCCATTGGCTTGTCACCGTCTATCTGGCGGCGACAGGCTGCCTGTTCACCGCTGCGGTGCTGGGAACCGGACCGGTACGGCACAGTTTTCCGCTTCGGGCCGGCGCACTGCTGGCCGCCGCCGTCGTCCATGCGGGACTGGCAGGCTGGCTGTGGCTGGCGCCTCCCGACGGCGCCGGGAATACCGCTGCCGGAGCGTTGGTGCTGCTTCTCGCGGGCATTGCCGTCCAGGGCATCCTGGGCTGGATCCTGCTGGGGCAGCAGCTGGGCCCGGCCCGGCTGCTGCCCCAGATCCGACGCGCCTAAGCCGCTACAGTACCTGCGGGAAACCCAGGTCGATTTCCGACGTCGCCGGGTCCGGCCAGCGCGTGGTGACCACCTTGCCGCGGGTGTAGAAGCGGATCGAGTCCGGACCGTACATGTGGGTGTCGCCAAAGAGCGAGTCCTTCCAGCCGCCGAAGGAGAAGGACCCCACCGGCACGGGAATGGGAACGTTCACGCCCACCATGCCGGCTTCGACGTCGAACTCGAAGGCCCGGGCCGCACCGCCGTCGCGGGTGAAGATCGCCGTCCCGTTGCCGTACTGGTTCTCGTTCACCAGCTGCACGGCGTCGTTGTAGGTCGGAACGCGGACGACGGAGAGCACGGGCCCGAAAATCTCGTCGTCGTAGGCCTTCATACCCGGTTTCACATGATCCAGCAGGCTGACGCCCAGGAAGAACCCGTCGCCGTCGAACTGTGCTTCCCGGCCATCCACCACCACGGTGGCGCCTTCCTCAGCGGCACCGGCCACGTAGGAGGCCACCTTGTCCCGGTGCTCGGCGGTGATCAGCGGACCCATCTGGGAGGAGGGATCCGTGCCGGGGCCAATTTTCAAGCCCACCATCCGCGAGCGCACAGCCTCGACCAGGTCATCGGCGATGCTGCCCACGGCCACCAGGACGCTGACTGCCATGCACCGCTCTCCCGCCGACCCGTAGGCTGCGGAGACTGCAGCGTCAGCAGCCATGTCCAGGTCGGCGTCGGGCAGGACTACCATGTGGTTCTTGGCGCCGCCCAGGGCCTGGACACGCTTGCCGTGTTCCGCCGCGCGCCGGTAGATCGTGCGGGCAATCGGCGTCGACCCGACAAAGCTGACGGCCTTCACCTCCGGGTGCTCCAGGAGCACGTCCACGGCTTCCTTGTCTCCGTGCACCACGTTCAGCACGCCGTCCGGCAGGCCGGCTTCGGCGAACAGCTCCGCGATGAACACGGAGGCGGAGGGGTCCTTTTCGCTGGGCTTCAGCAGGACGGTGTTGCCGCAGGCCAGGGCGCTTCCAATCATCCACAGCGGCACCATGGCCGGGAAGTTGAACGGGGTAATGCAGGCAACTACGCCAACCGGCTGGCGGATGGAATGCACGTCGACGCCGGAGGCCACCTGCTCCGACCGCTCCCCTTTCAGCGTCTGGGACAGGGCTGTCGCGAACTCGATGTTCTCCAGTCCGCGGGTGATCTCGCCTTCAGCGTCGGAGAGGACCTTCCCGTGCTCGCTGGTCAGGATGGCCGCGAGTTCGCCCTTGCGTTCGGTGAGCAGTTCGCGGACCTTGAAGAAGATGTTGGTGCGCCGGGCCAGGGACGTGGCACGCCAGCCCGGCAGGGCAACGCGTGCAGCCTGGATGGCCTCCTCCACCCGGGACACGGAGGCCAGGGCCACCTCTTTTTCCTGGGTTCCGGTCGCCGGGTTGAAGACCGGCCCGTAGCGCTCTGCTTCCGGGACGTGTTTGCCGTTGATGACGTGCGGTATGCGCTGCATGGGTTCTCGATTCGTTGGGCGCCGCTACGGCGCGGGGACCTGGGCGGGCGTCGTGGTGCCCTGCAGGGAGCCGTCCACGAGTTTCACGATCATGGAGCAGTCCTTGCCGGCCTGCCCGGCGTCGATCAGCCGGGCAAAGAGCTGCTGGACATGCTCACCGATTTCCAGCGGAGTCCCGGTGTCCCGGGCTGCGGCGATGGCGAGGTTGATGTCCTTGTTCGCCAGTTCCGTGGTGAACGTAGGTTCGAAATCATTGTTCGACGCCGCCGTCTCCACGACACCCGGAACCGGGTACCAGGTGCGGAGCGCCCAGCTGTCTCCGGAGGAGACGGAGGCGATGTCCCAGAACACCTGCTTATCCAGTCCCAGCCTGTCGGCCAGGACCGCTCCTTCCGCGGTGGCCGCCAGGTTGATGAACAGCATGAGGTTGTTGCAGATCTTCGCGGCCTGTCCCGTGGTGGGGCCGCCGGTAGGGATCACGTTGCCGGCCATCGGCTCGATGAACACGGCGGCATCGGCAACCGCGTCTTCGGCGCCGCCGACCATGAACGTCAGGGTGCCGGCCTGTGCCCCGCTCATGCCACCGGAGACCGGGGCATCCACAAAACGGAACCGTTCCGCAGCCGCTGCATCATGCAGCGTCTGGGCGGATTCAATATCAATCGTCGAGGAATCGATGAGCAGTGTGTCCATCGAGGCGTGGGCCAGGATTCCGTCCGGTTCCAGGTACACGGCGCGGGAGTGCTCACCCTTGGGGAGCATGGTGAAGACGACGTCGGCGCCGGCCACCGCTTCGGCAATGCTGGCAACGGCCTGGACTCCGGCTGCTTCGGCTGCCGCGACAGCCCGCGGACTGAGATCGAAACCGCGTACGTTATGACCGGCCTTGACCAGGTTCGCGGCCATCGGCCCGCCCATGTTCCCCAGTCCAATCCATCCCACTTCTGCCATGGTTAAGCTCCTTTGCTTAGGTCCTGCTGTTGCTGAGAGAGGGCTGCGCGTCCGCCGCGGAACCAGACTCGCACCCTGCTAGGGTGCGTTCAAGGCCAGAATGCACAGACCGCATGTGCAGCCGTGCACACCGGTGCTGTTTCCTTCCCGGGAAGCCGCCGGGGTGGCAGCGGCGTCCGGCTCAGCCACCAGGAGGAGGAACACGGTCGTGGAAACTGATCGCCGCCTGCCCAGTCCCGATGACCTGCTCATCCTTCTCACCGTCGCCAGGCTGGGACGCTTCAACGCAGTGGCAGAGACCCTGGGCACCACCCACACCACCATTTCGCGCCGCATTATCGCGTTGGAGAAGCAGCTGGGCGGCCGCACCCTCTCGCGCACCCCGCGCGGCTGGGAGTTGACAGCACTGGGAGCCGAGGCTGTGCGGGCTGCCGAAGCAATCGAAGAGAGCCTCGGGAACCTGCGCTGCGCGCTCGCACGGGATGCCGATCCCCTGGCTGGCCTGGTGCGGATCAGCACCGTTGACGGGTTTGGAGCGGAGTTCGTCACGCCCGCCCTGGTCCGCCTGCAGGCCGAGCATCCGCGCATCAGCGTCGAGATGTTTTCCGCTACCCGCAAGGTGAGCCAGAACCGCTCCGGAGTGGACCTGGAGGTGGTGGTGGGGCACACCGACGTCAGTACGGCGCAGTCGATTCCCCTGGGCCACTACGTGCTGCGGCTCTATGCCGCCCCCGGCTATCTCCAGCGCCACGGGATACCGCAGACGGCTGATGAGCTGTCCGGGCACGGCTTCGTCTCCTACGTCGAGTCAACGCTCCTGGTGGAAGAACTGGGCCACCGGTCCACAGGGCTCCCCGATCCCCGCTCAACCTTCCAGGCCACGAGTATCTTCGCGCAGGTGGAAGCAGTGCGCCGTGAAGCCGGGATCGGCCTGCTGCCGAACTTCATGGTGGCCGGACGGGAGGGATTCGAACCCGTGCTGGCCACTGAATTCGAACGCCGGCTGCCCATCTGGGCCGTAGCCCGCCCGGAGGCCCTGCGCTCACCCCGTGTCCAGGCCGTCGTTTCAGCCATCCAGGCAGAAGCCGCTGCCCGCCAGGACCTGTTGGCCTCCTGACGGACAGCGGGATTCCTGACGGACAGCGGCTTCCGTCCGGCTGCGGGACTAGCTGCCCTGGGGTGTGCCGCGCTCCTCTTTTGACTTCGACGCTGCGAGCAGGTCGGCAGTGCCCTGCGCATCCGCTGCATCGACGTCGTGCAGGGAAATGCCGTTGGTCTCCCGCAGCAGCAGCACGGAGATTGCCGTGACGATGCATGCCCCGAGCAGGTACAGCGCCACGGGAGTGGACGAGCCATAGCTCGCCAGCAGCGACGTCGCGATGATCGGTGCCAGGGAACCGGCCACAATGGAGGTCACCTGGTAGCCCAGCGAGACGCCGGAGTACCGCATCCGGGTCGGGAACATTTCCGCCATGATCGAGGGCTGTCCGGCGTACATCAGGGCGTGGAAGAGCAGGCCGATCGTCACCGCCGCGAGGATCATGAAGTCGTTCGCAGTGTCCATCATTGGGAAGGCAAAGAAGCCCCAGGTTGCGCCGAGGATCGCGCCGGCCAGGTACACCGGACGCCTGCCCAGGGCATCTGACATCCGGCCGGCCACCGGCACGGCACAGAAATGGATGAAGTGCGCAATTAGCAGCAGCAGCAGGATCCGGGACGTGTCCGTTTCCACCACGGTCCGGAGGTAGGTGATGGAGAACGTGACCACCAGGTAGTAGAGAATGTTCTCCGCAAAGCGCAGGCCCATGGCGGTGAAGACGCCGCGCGGGTAGCGCTTGAAAACTTCCAGGACGCCGTAGCCCTTGGCTTCCTGCTCCACCTCTTTCTGCGCTTCCAGGAAGATCGGCGCATCGGAGACCTTTGTCCGGATGTAGTAGCCAACCAGCACGATCACTGCCGACAGCCAGAAAGCCACCCGCCAGCCCCAGCCGAGGAATGCCTCATCCGTCAGCGTGGCCGAGAGCAGGAACAGGACACCTGTCGCGAGGAGGTTGCCCATCGGAACCGCGGACTGCGGCCAGCTGGACCAGAATCCCCGGGACTTGTTCGGGCTGTGCTCTGCGACCAGGAGCACTGCTCCGCCCCACTCGCCGCCGACTGCGAAGCCCTGGATGAACCGCAGGGCCACCAGCATGGCCGGAGCCCAGTAGCCGATGGAGTCGAAGCCGGGCAGGCATCCCATGAGGAAAGTGGAAACACCCACCAGGATGATGCTGAGCTGCAGCAGCTTCTTGCGGCCGAACTTGTCGCCGAAGTGGCCGAACACGATTCCGCCGACCGGACGGGCTACG
Source organism: Arthrobacter caoxuetaonis (assembly GCF_023921125.1). Taxonomy (NCBI): domain Bacteria; kingdom Bacillati; phylum Actinomycetota; class Actinomycetes; order Micrococcales; family Micrococcaceae; genus Arthrobacter; species Arthrobacter caoxuetaonis. The sequence goes on along the minus strand of NZ_CP099466.1, from coordinate 672,289 downwards.
AAACCGACGGCGTAGGTCACGAAGGCTGCAATGATGCCGTCCAATTCCGTCTCGGCATTCGGAAAGAACAGCCGGGCGAAGACCAGGGTTGACGCCGCCGCGTACAGGAAGAATTCGTACCACTCCACCACCGTGCCGGCCATGGAAGCGACTACGACCTTACGCAGTCCTTCGGGGACGGGTGCCTTGGTGCGGCCACCCCTTGGTCGATTATCAGTGCTCATCCACTCGTCTCCTTTGGTGTCCTCGTTGACACTCGGCCAGCAGGCCGCCGCCGGGCGCGGGTCCGTCCCGGCGGAGTAAGGATGAGTATGGTGCCTTGCACGGGACCGCTCAATCGCCAATACCGCATGGCGTATCTGCACAAATGCACAGTGCCCTCAGGTCGGTGGCTTTCCGGGCGGGAACTTCCGGGCCTGGAACAGGGCGGCCACAATGGTCCGGCCACGCCGGACCATTGTGTACTGAAGGTAGTTCCCCTAACAATGGAGGATGCCAGTTACGCTCAGATCCCTAGAAACTGCTGTCCCGCCTACGGTCCTGGTGCAGGACCAGGTCCGCGATGTCTTCGCCGCCCAGCCGGGGCTGACCAGGCTCGGCACGCGATTAGTGAACACCTGCTTCAACTCGGCTGCGATTGAGACCCGCCGGACCGCTTTGGAGGAGCTGACTCTTGCGTCAACGGCGGAAAATCCACAGTTCTTCGATCCGAAAACCGGCCTCCTGCTGATGCCCAGCACCAAGACCCGCAACGACATCTTCGCCGCGGAAGCCACCAAGCTTTTCATCGAGGCGGGCAGCAAGGCGGTGGAGAACTGCCCCGGCATCTCCCCCGAAGACGTCACCCACGTGGTCACCGTCTCCTGCACCGGGTTCTTCAACCCGGGTCCGGACTACAAACTGGTCCGCGCCCTGGGCCTGAAACCTTCGGTGCAGCGTTATCACCTGGGGTTCATGGGCTGTTATGCCGCCTTCCCTGCCCTGCGGGCAGCCAAGGCCTTCTGCGACGCGGATCCCGACGCCGTTGTGCTGGTTGTCAGCACCGAGCTCTGCTCGCTGCACGTGCGTTCCTCCAACGACCCGGACATCATCATGGGATCTTCGCTGTTCGCCGACGGTGCCGCTGCCGCAGTTGTCACCGCACGGGATCTCCCGGGCGAAAACCCGGCGATCGTGCTGGACCACTTCGAAACCACCCTGACCCCCGTGGGTGAGGAGTCCATGGCGTGGAACATCGGTGACCACGGCTTTGAGATGGTCCTGGGAACCTATGTCCCGCACATCATTGACGACCACATCGTCGGCGCCCTGGAACCGCTGCTGGGACATGATCCGTCGCTGGCGGGACGGGCCTACAACGAGATTGAGCACTGGGCCATCCATCCCGGCGGCCGCAGCATCCTGGACAAGGTGGAAGCAAAGCTGGAACTCACCGAGGAACAGCTGGTTCCCGCCCGTGAGACACTGCGGAACTTCGGCAACATGAGCTCGGCCACCGTGATGTTCGTGCTCAAGCACATCCTGGACCAGCCCTTCAACGGGGGTAACGAGCGGATTTGTTCCATGGCCTTCGGGCCAGGTCTGACCGTCGAAACCGGACTGTTCACCCGCGTTGCCGGGACGGCCCAGGCAGCCGCGGCGCAGGCAGCCGCGGCAGAGCACGTCCCTGCCGCCGTCGGGTAGCGCCGGTGAGCGTGGTGAGCCCTGACGCTCCTCCGTTCCTTCCGCCGGATCTGAGTACCCGCGCGCTGGATGCGGCCGAGCAGATGGACAGTCCGAACTGTGACCCGGTGCGGCTGGAACGCACCTATGCGCAGTTCCCGCTGATCAACGCCGTCGTCTCCGGATGGCGCCGGAACTACCGCCGCTATGTGCGCCCGGCGCTGGCTGCCCGGGGAGGCGGAACCATCCTGGACGTCGGTTCAGGGGGCGGGGACCTGGCGCGGTCACTGGCCCGCTGGTCCCGGCGTGACGGCCTTGAGGTGCAGGTCACCGGCATCGACCCGGATCCGAGGGCACACGCTTACGCTGCCTCCCGCAGGCCTGTTCCCGGCCTGGTGTTCCGTCCCCTGTTCAGCTCTGATCTGGTAGCCGAGGGGAAGGTCTTCGATGTCGTAATCTCCAACCACGTGCTGCATCATCTGGACCCGGGAGCGTTCCATGGGCTGCTGGCGGATTCCGAGAAGCTGGCCCGCGGCCTTGTCCTGCACAGCGACATTGAGCGCAGTCCCTGGGCCTACGGACTGTTCTCAGCCGGCACACTGCCGTTCTTCCACGGATCCTTCATCCGTGCCGACGGCCTGACCTCCATCCGCCGCAGCTACACCGCGGCGGAGCTGGCTGCCGCGGCTCCCGCCGGATGGGAAACCCGCCGCCAGCATCCCTGGCAAAACCTGCTCCTCTACCGGGCCCGCCGGTGACCGGGAAGCCAGCGGCCGACGTCGACGTCGCCGTTGTTGGCGGCGGTCCCGTTGGCCTGGCCCTGGCCATCCTGCTGCTGCAATCAGGTGCCAGCGTCCGGGTCCTGGAACGCCGGACCGTGCGGAGCAGCCATTCCCGGGCGATCGGCATCCATCCTCCCGGGCTGGCGGCGCTCGAAGGCACCGGCGTCACGGAGCAGCTGACCCGGGAGGGCGTCCAGATCCGGCACGGTGAGGCACGGTCCCGGGAGCGGGACCTCGTCTCCCTGCGTTTCAGCAACACCTCCACCCGGTACCCGTACGTCCTGGCGCTGCCGCAGGAACGTACGGAACACGTCCTCGAGGACAGGCTTCGCGCCCTGGACCCGCGGGCGCTGCGGCGCGGCTGGACCGTCACCTCATTGGCGGACGACGGCGCCGGGGTCACCTTGGAGGGGACGTCCGGCGGCGAGCCGGTCCGTCTCCGTGCCTCCTGGGTGGTGGCGGCCGACGGCGCCCGGTCGGCGCTGCGGACCATGCTGGGTGCCGGCGCCCGGGGCAGGCGGCTGAAGGATTCCTACCTGATGGGAGATTTTCCGGACACGACCGGCGACGGTCCCGTCGGTGTGCTGTACCTGGAGCCTGAGGGCATCGTGGAGTCGTTTCCGCTGCCGGGCGGCAAACGGCGCTGGGTTGTGCACACGCGCACGCTCCACGCGGATGCCGATGCAAAGGACCTGGCACGCTTGGTCCGGCAGCGCACCGGGCGTGACATTGATGCCGCCGGGCACACGATGCTGAGCGCGTTTTCCGTCAACACCACGCTGGTGCGGGAGCTGGTGCACGGCCGTACGGTACTGATCGGTGACGCAGCCCATGAAGTCAGCCCGATCGGCGGGCAGGGCATGACCTTGGGCTGGCTCGACGCGGCGGAGCTGGCACCGCTGCTCGCCGCCGGACTGCGCGGAGAAGACATCAGCAGTGAACTCGGGCAGTTCACCCGCCGCCGGCGCCGGGCAGCGCAGATCGCCTCCGCGCAGGCGCAGCTGAACATGGCGCTTGGCCGCCCGCTGCCGGCCGGGGTGATGCAAGCCCGCAACCTGGTCCTGGCATCGTTCTTCCAGTCACGGCGGCTGGGCGATGCGGTGGCCCGAAGGTTCACCATGCAGTAGTCCCTGGTTCTACCGGGACACCTAGTGGCCTCCGCGGTCCAGGGTCACGGTCCGCAGGTCCAGGCGCCGCAGCACCCGGTCCACGGCCTCAGGGTCCATGCCGGACTGCCGGCGAGCAGCAAGTACTTCCTTCCGGGCCGCGGCCAGGGCCTCGCGCTGGACCATGTCCATGACTTCCAGCGTGGCTTTGAGCTGCAGCATCTTCTGCGGATCCGATTCCGAGTCGCGCTCAAGGATGGAGTGCAGGGAGGACATCCGGCGGGCCAGTGCCGCGCGGCGCTCCGGCGGCAGCTTGTCCGCCGCCGTCGAGCGTTTCATGGTTTCCATGGCCACCCGCTCGGCCCGCCGCGCCAGTTCCCGTTCCTGCTTGGCAACCGCGCCGTGGTCGCTGGGCAGCAACAGGCGGCGCATCAGCCACGGCAGGGTCAGACCGGGCAGCACCAGGGTGACCAGCAGGACAGCTCCGGCTGTGACGATCATGAAGTTCCGGCCGGGCAGGGCCTCACCCGCCAGCGTGGTTGCAGGCAGCGCCAGCGCCAGCGCCAGCGTTGCCAGACCGCGCATGCCGCACCAGGAGAGGACCAGGACTTCCTTCATGGAGCCGGGTACGCGGCGGAGCCGTTCGGTGCTGCCGAACCGGTAGAGCCCGTACATCCAGAGGAAGCGGACCAGGATCACCGCGGCGCAGACGGCAGCGACGCCCGGGATGAAGCTGAAGATTTCGCGGCCTTCGTCCTCGATGACGTACCGCATCTCGATGCCCACCAGCCCGAAGGCCACGCCGGTGGTGAGCAGCTCTACGACGTCCCAGAAGGCTGTGCGCGTGAGCCGTTCCTCCGAGTCCTGGGGACGGGCACGGCGGCCGAGCTCCAGGGCGGTCACCACCACGGCGACCACACCGGAGAAATGCATCTCCTCCGCCAGGATGTAGACCGCGTAGGGTGCCACCAGCGTCACGGCGGACCGTGCCACCAGGTTCGGCACAAACCGGTTGAGCGCGCCCACCAGCCATCCCATGGCCAGGCCAAGGACCACGGCGCCGGCGGCACCGATGAGGAACTTGGGAATGATCGACCAGCCAACTTCGCCGCCGCTGACTGCCGCGGCGACGGCGGCCTGGAAAATGACGATTGCGATCGCGTCGTTGAACAGTCCCTCGGTCTGCAGCACGGTGATCAGCCGGCGGGGCATGTTCACCTTGCCGGCGACGGCTTCCACCGCCACCGGATCCGGCGGGGCGGCAATCGCCCCCAGGGCAATGGCAGCCGGCAGGCCCAGGGCCGGAACCAGCGCCCAGGAAACCCCGGCCACCACGGCAACAGTTACGGCAACCAGGGCCACTGCCAGCAGGATGAGCGAGCGCCAGCGCAGCCGGAACACAGACCACGAGCTCCGCTGGGCAGCCGCGTAGAGCAATGGCGGCAGGAACAGCGGCAGGATCAGTTCCGGGTCGATGTGGATCTCCGGAATCATCGGCAGGAACGCGAAGAGCGCGGAGAAGATCAGCATCAGCACCGGGTACGGCAGCCGGATGCGCTCTCCGATGCCTACCACCAGCACCGTGCCGAACAGCAGTCCGATCAGCAGGATCAGGAATTCCATGCGCTGGGCCCTCCAAGGGCAGCGTTCTGCCGCCTGGGAACAATGTTCACCGGACACCTCCACTTAGTTGCCTGAGATAACTTTATCGCAGGCAGCTGGAAGGCTGCTGGATACTAGGGCACCAGGTGCGTGGGGGCGAAGAGCCGCAGGACGGTTTCCACCACCACCACGTTGGGCCCTTCTTCGGCGAAGGATTCTTCGAGTGCCTGCCTTACGTTCCCCGGATCGGCGCGCCTCGCCGGGATTCCAAAGGACTCTGCCAGGCGGACGAAGTCCGGACCGGCCAGCTCGGTGGCCGTAGCCTTGCCGAACGCGTCAACCATGTATTCGCGCAGCACTCCATAGCCGCCGTCGTCCACGATCAGCCAAGTGACCGGCAGGTCATGCTGCCGGGCGGTCGCCAGCTCGGCAATGGAGTACATGGCCGAGCCGTCACCGGAGACGGCAAGCACCCTGTCCCGGGTCCCGACGGCCGCACCGAGCGCTCCCGGGTAGCCGAAGCCCAGGCCGCCGGCACCCTGGGCCGAATGGAACTGGCCGGATTTGGCATCCCAGCAACTCCAGGCCCAGTACGCCGCAATGGTCATATCCCAGAACGTCTGCATCCCAGCCGGGACCGCAGCGCGGATATCTGCCATGAACGTGCGTTCCGGAGCCAGGTCCTGGGCGTCCAGCCGGGCGGCAATCCGGTTCAAGGTATCCCCGACCAGCTCTTCGGGGGACTGGCCGTGCCATTCCGGCGCCTGCTCCGGGACCGGAAGTGCGGCGTCGAGCGCTGCCAGCGCCTGTCCGGCATCCGCCCGGATACCCAGTGCCGGACCGTTGGATTCCAGGACCCGGGGTTCGGCGTCGATCTGGATGATCCGGCCGCGCGGCGCGAACGTGAAGTAGTTGGAGGTGATTTCCCCCAGGGAGGATCCGATCACAACGAGGACGTCTGCCTCTTCGAGGACGTCCGTGGCCCAGCGGTCCTCGATCCAGGACTGCAGAGACAGCGGATGGGCCCAGGGGAAGGCGCCCTTGCCGCCGGGCGTGCAAATGACCGGGGCACGCAGCTTCTCCGCAATCGAAAGCAGATGCTCTTCGCCGTGGCCGCGGCGTGTGCCGCCGCCGGCAATGATGGCCGGACGCCGGGCCGTGCTGAGCCACTTCACCGCTTCGGTGACCAGCTCGCTGCGCGGCGGGTTGTCGAACGGCTCCGCGAGTGCGTCTTCAACAGCCGGCACCATGACCGGGCCGAGCAGGACGTTCTGCGGAACCTCGATCCAGACCGGTCCCATGGGCGCGGAAATCGCTTCGGTCCAGGCATCCTGGATGGCCGACGGGATGCCCGAGGCGTGCTGGATCAGGCGCTGGCTCTTGGTGACGTTCGCTGCCGAGGCTTTCTGGTCATCGAGCTGGTGCAGCATGCCCCGCCGCCGCGCTCCCAGGCCTTCAATCGGGATCTGGCTGGCGACGACGACCATGGGAACGCCTGTCGCATAGGCCTCCTGCAGGCCCGCCAGCGAGGTGAGCGCTCCGGGGCCGGTGGACAGGAACAGTACGCCCACCTTGCCCGTGGCGCGGGAAAAGCCGTCGGCAGCGAACGCTGCGTTGTTTTCCACGCGGGAGGAGACAAACTCCAGCGTGGAGCGGGAGAGGGCATCGAACAGGCCCAGCGCGTGCTGGCCGGGGATCCCGAACACCGTGGTGGCGCCCAGGGCTTCCAGGGTCTCGACGACGAGGTCCCCGCCGTTGCGTACTGCGCCGTCCGCTGCCCCGGTCATGAGGTGAGGCCCATCAGGGTGATCAGGTCATAGGCTACGTGCGAGGCGGCGACGGCGGTGATATCCGCGTGGTCGTAGGCCGGAGCCACTTCCACCACGTCGGCTCCGATGAGGTTCATACCGCGCATGCCGCGCAGGATTTCCAGCAGTTCGCGGCTGGTCATGCCGCCGGCTTCCGGTGTTCCGGTACCCGGGGCATGGGCGGGGTCAAGCACATCGATGTCCACCGAAATGTACAGCGGGCGGTTTCCGATCCGGTCCCGGAGCTTGGCGACGACTTCATCCACGCCCTGGCGGAAGACGTCGGAACTGGTGACGATGCCAAAGCCGAAGCGTTTGTCATCCTCCAGGTCCTTCTTGCCGTACAGCGGGCCGCGGGTACCGACGTGGGAGATCGCCTCGGTATCCAGGATCCCTTCCTCCACCGCACGGCGGAAGGGGGTGCCGTGGGTGTACTCGGCACCAAAGTAGGTGTCCCAGGTGTCCAGGTGCGCATCGAAGTGCAGCATGGCCACCGGCTCCCCTGCCCGCTCGGCCGCGGCGCGCAGCAGCGGCAGGGCGATGGTGTGGTCCCCGCCCAGGGTCAGCAGCTTGGTACCGCCCTCGGTCAGGTCCAGGGCACCGGCCTGGATGGTCTCGATCGCCTCGTTGATGTTGAACGGGTTCACGGCGAGGTCACCGGCGTCTGCGACCTGGAGGTTTTCGAACGGCGAGGTGTCCTGGGCCGGGTTGTAGGGGCGCAGCAGGCGGGAGGCTTCACGAATATGGTTTCCGCCGAACCGGGCGCCGGGCCGGTAGGAGACGCCGGTGTCGAACGGAACGCCCACGACGGCGACGTCTGCGTGGTCCACCTGGTCCAGCCGGGGCAGGCGCGCGTACGTCGCGGCACCTGCATAACGCGGCACCTGCGCGGCATCAATCGGTCCAACCTTGCCGTTGGCGTTGACGCGGGGCTGGGTGTTTGGCTTGTCCACTAGGTATATCTCCCGGTTCATCTGCTTCGGTGCCGGAACGGCGCTTACCTTGATGCTATCGGCCGAACCGGCAAAAGTTATCCAATATGCATCAAATGTTTATCGCCACGCTAAAGTGGAACAGCTCTCGGCGTCAAGACTAGGCTGTGACTATGGCGGACACGGAACCGAGTGCGAAGAATAATGGAATGAACTACGACGTCGATGTCCTGATCGTGGGCGCCGGACCAACCGGACTCGCGCTGGCGGCCCAGCTGGCCACCTACGGCACGAGCTTCCGGATCATTGACCGCAGGCAAGCCCCGTCCACCCAATCCAAGGCGCTTGCCGTGCAGCCGCGCACGCTGGAGGCGCTGCGGCCCTTCGGCGTCAGCGATGCCATGGTCCGCCGCGGCAACGCGGCCACGCAGCTCCACCTGCACCTTCCTGAAGACACTGTGTCCATCGGCCTCTTCGACGCCGGCGTTGAAGACTCCGCCTACCAGCAGCTGCTTTTCCTGCCCCAGTCGGACACGGAAAACATCCTCACGTCCTACCTCGCCAGCCGCGGCGTACGCGTGGAACGCGGCGCCGAACTGCTGGAGCTCGACCGTCTGGACCCCCAGGATCCCTTTGCCGGCATGGAAGCACGCGTCCAGCGCCAGGACCGCGGGATCGACCGTATCCGGGCCCGCTACGTTGTCGGGGCCGACGGCGTGGGAAGCGCCGTCCGCCGCCGCGCCGGAATGGATTTCCGCGGTTCGGGCTACGAAGATTCCTTTGTCCTGGCGGACCTGGAGATCGACGGCGCGGAACCCTCCGCCGTACACGCCTACCCCACCGACGACGGTTTTATGGTGCTTTTCCCGCTTGGTTCGCCCGCGTCCTGGCGGATGATCAGCCTCAAGGACAAGGGCGACACAAGCGAGACCACGCTCTCAAGCCTGCAGGAAACCGCCGACAAGTTCTCCGGCGGAACGCTGAAGCTGCGGGATCCGCACTGGATGAGCACCTTCAGGCTCTCCCACCAGATGGCCGAGTATTTCCAGTGGGGATCGGTCTTCCTGGCCGGAGACGCGGCCCACGTGCACTCCCCCATCGGCGGCCAGGGCATGAACACCGGGATCCAGGACGCACTGAACCTCGGGTGGAAGCTCGCCCTGGGTGCACGCGGCCTGGCCAGCGATGAGCTGATTGACAGCTACGACGCCGAGCGGCGTCCGGTAGCGCGGGAGATTGTCGGGTTCACCGACCGGCTCTTCAAACTCGCCACTACCCGCAACGGTGTGAAGAAGCTCCCGCGCACCAAACTGCTTCCCGCTCTGGCTCCCGTTGCCGCAGCAAGCGAGCGCCTGCGAAGCCGGGCTTTCCGCACCATGTCCCAGCTGGGCATCCACTATCGTGGCAGCGATCTCTCCGAGACCGGAGGGAACCGGCTGCCTGCCGTCCTGGCGTCAGGGCCGCGCCCCGGGGACCGGCTGCCGGACGCCGCCGTGACCTACCAGGAGCACGAGCGCAGGCTCCAGGACCTGGTGTCTTCCCCCGGTTTCCACGTCCTGCTCACCGGCCCCGGATGGCCTGAGGACACCCCGCAGCAGTTCCATGCCGCACTCCCGGCCGTTGACGGCCTGCTCAGCGTGCACCGGCTGGTGGTTGGCAGCCGCCTGACTCCCGGCGGTCCGGGCATCATCCAGGACACCAGCGGGCTGGCGTTTGAACGGCTGGGACTCTCCGCCCGCCGCCCCGAGATCATCGTGGTGCGCCCCGACGGCTACATCGGATTCCGTTCCTCCGGAACCGACATCAACGGTGCACTGGGCTATCTGGGGCGGCTCACCGGGACAAGCGAAGAGTCTTCACTTCGAACGGCCTGAAGTCCAGGACGTATCCGCGCCCGTTCCGGGCCGGGGCCTCGCCCGCCGGGCGTTCCAGCAGATCGGTGAGGGCAGCGTCCCGGACCTCGAACCCCGGTTCCAGGAACGCAGCGGTGTGCCTGCCGAGTGATTCGTAGAGCCGCAGCACCACGTCGCCGCTGCGGTCATCGGCCAGCTTCACGGCTTCGGCCAGAACGCCGGCGGGACTCAGGGACACAACCGGGGGCACCTGAGTGGAGGCGCACCCGGAGACGGTCCTTGGCGGAAGGTTCAGCCGGTACCCCTCGGCCACGGCGTCGGCCACGGCGGCCTCCGGACGCAGCGAGAAACGGAACACGTGCCCGCCCTGGTCCGCACCGGGGTCGGGGAAGAGCGGAGCGCGCAGGAGCGAAGCGCGAACCAGCGTTCCGGTGCCGGCGTCGCGGTTCCCGGTGCGGGTGATGTCATAGCCGTAGGTTGAGTCATTCGCCAGGGAGATCCCCTCCCCGTCCTCCCCCACGTGCACCCAGCGGTGCGCCGGTGTTTCGAAACGTGCGTGGTCCCAGGAGGTGTTGGCGTGGGTGGGCCGCTGGATGTGGCCAAACTGGATCTCCGAGGCAGCCCGGTCGGCCAGCACCCCCACCGGAAACGCCAGCTTGAGCAGTTTCTGCCGCTCGTGCCAGTCGACGGTTACCACCAGGTCAACCGACCGGCCGTCCGGACTCAGGCACACCCGCTCCTGCAGCCGTGATACTCCGAAAACGTACGTGGCAGTGAGACTCCCATCCCCGGCTTCCACCGAGTCCGGCATCAGGAGGGCAGCGGCGCTTCTCCGATCTGCCGCGTCGATGTCCCAGGCGTCCCACTGGTTGGGAGTGTCCCGGAAGAGCTGGAACACATTCCCCGGGTGGCCCGGCAGCAGCAGTTCCCGCCCCTGGGCAGCCCGAAGGGACGTCATTGCGCCTGAGGGGTCGATGCGCACGCTCAGGTGCTCGGAGGAGAGTTCCCAGCCGCCGCCGTCTAGCTCTGTCAAGCGGCCCGGCACGGGCGGCAACGCAGCGGATTCAGCCGCAAGCGGTGCGACACCCTGGAGCGGTATCGGTGCGGCGTTGAAGACCAGCGTGCTGCCGCCGCTGCCGGCCAGCTCCCGCTGGGCTTGGCCGATGATGGTTTCCAGCGCCGCTGCGGTGCGTTCATAGGCCTGTTCGATGTCCTGATACACCCAGGCAATCGAGGAACCCGGCAGGATGTCGTGGAACTGTCCCAGGAGCACCGTCTTCCACGCCTCCTCCAGTTCCTCGTAGGGGTACGGCGCCGCAGTGCGGACGGCGGCGGTCGCTGCCCACAGTTCGGCTTCGCGCAGCACTGACTCGCTGCGCCGGTTTCCGCGCTTGGTCCGGGCCTGGGACGTGTAGGTTCCGCGGTGGAACTGCAGGTACATTTCGCCGGACCAGACCGGTGGGTCTGCGTAGTCGGCCTCGGCTTCTTCAAAGAACGTGCGCGGACTGGACAGCTGAACGCGGGGAGATCCTTCCAGCGACGCCGTGCGGTGCGCGGCAGCCAGCATTTCGCGCGTTGGACCGCCGCCGCCGTCGCCCCAGCCGTAGGGCACCAGGGAAAGGTTCGTTGCGCCTTTTTCCCGAAACTGCCGTTCGGCCCGGGCCAGTTCCTGGCCGGTCAGGGCGGAGTTGTAGGTGTCCACCGGAGGGAAATGCGTGAACACCCGTGTCCCGTCGATGCCTTCCCACAGGAACGTATGGTGCGGCATCACGTCGGATTCGTTCCAGCTCAGTTTCTGGGTGAGGAACCAGCGGGATCCCGCGGACCGGACGATCTGCGGCAGGGCCCCCGAATACCCGAACGAATCCGGCAGCCAGACGTCCAGGGGTTCAACCCCGAAGTTCTCCATGAAGAAACGCTTCCCGAAGGTGAACTGCCGCACCAGTGACTCCCCCGAGGGCAGGTTGGTGTCCGCCTCCACCCACATACCGCCGGCGGGCACGAACCGTCCCTCTGCAACGCGCTCTGCCACCCGGGCAAAGAGCTGCGGGTGGTCCTCCAGCAGCCAGGCGTACTGCTGCGCCGAGGACGCCGTGAACACAAAGTCCGGGTCCGTCTCCATCAGCGCGAGGACATTGGCAAAGGTCCTCGCGACCTTGCGCCGGGTTTCACGCACGGGCCACAGCCAGGCGCTGTCAATGTGGGCGTGCCCGACGGCGTGCACGCGGTGGGCGCTGGCCGCCGCCGGCGCGGACAGTGCCGGTTCCAGGATGCGCCGGGCTGCTGCAGCACTGTTGTGCACGTCGTCCGGGACCACGGCATTGACGGCTTCCGCCAGCGCGCGCAGCAGGTTGTGCCGGCGGGGTGAGTCCATGGGGAGCTCGTGCATCAGGCCCCAGAGCACGGCGAAGTCCTGGGCAAGGTTCCAGACCTGGCGGTCCAGCAGCGCTGTGTCCGCCCGGCGGAAGAGATAGAGCGGCTCCGTCCCCGCGGTTTCCCGGTCTCCCAGCGGGGTCGGCAGGAAACTGAAGCTGCCGATCACGTTGGGGGTGGCGGCAGCTTCGACAAAAAGCGTCACGTCTGACCCGGCCGGGCCCGTCAGCGGTACGGCCATGTTGGTGGACTCCAGGGCCTTCAGGACGGTTCCGTCCGCCGAGTAGACGAGGCCCTCCGCCTGGAAACCGGGCATATCGGTGCTGAACCCCAGATCAATCACGGCTTCGGCAGTAAATCCGTCCGGAGCGGCCGGGACGGACCCGGTGAGCCTGAGCCACGTCGTCTGCCAGGGCCTTCCCCACGGGCTGCCGGGTGGAAACGGCCGATAGTCCTGCGCGGCTGCCTCCGCAAAGCTAACCGGCTCGCCGGGACAGTCCCACGCCTGGGCATGGAGCGGGACGGGCGCGGTCCAGATCGAGGGGGTCAGGCGCTGGGCCAGGAAACGGGCGATGCGGCGTTCGGTGAGTTCGCGGTCCTGGTGCATGCGCCCACTGTGCGCGCCGGCCCCGGGGATTGGTAGGGGGCTAGGCCGTGCCGGGACTGACCAGGGTCCAGATCACGACGGCGGGAGCCGCGTCATCGGGATTACGCCAGGAGTGCGGCTCCTTGCCCGGAAAGGTCACCGTGTCCCCGGCCGTCAGGGACATGGTTTCGGTCGTGAAGACCAGGTCCAGCCGTCCCGCGGCCACGTGCAGCACCTCGACGTCACAGTCCACGGAATACAGTTCCGCTTCCCCGGAGCCGCCGGGGACGATTTCCGACCGGATCACCTGGACCCGGCGTTCAGTGCGGGGCGTTACGAGCCGCTCGTTGATGCCGTCCCCGCCCAGGTTGATGCCGGGAGCTTCCGGCCAGCGGACCAGCGTGGTTTCGGGTGGCATAAAAAGGTCGCCGATGGAGATGGACAGCACCTGGCACAACGTCACCAGGGACGCCACGGAGGGCGACGTCAGGTCTCTTTCCACCCGGCTGAGGAATCCCTTGGTCAGGCCGGTCGAATCCGCCACCTGTTCGATCGTGAGGTGCCTGGCCTGGCGTGCAGTCCTGATCCGGGAACCAATAGCCAACGGTGCGTTGCTGGGTTCAACCGACAAAGCCTTCATGAACGGGAGATCCTTTTTTTGCGGATAAGACGGTGCTTTACCCTTGCGTTTCGGCCTAATTGACGGTTGCTGGGCTGCGCACTAGCGTACAGGTAAACATAAGTTTCCCTTATCCCCCGCCGGTTTACCCCGGCCCCAGTGCTGCACCGGGTCCGGACGGTTCATCCCCTGCCCGTCCGGCCCCGGTGCTCTTTTTAGGGCTCGGTCCCCTGCTGCAGCTCGTCTTCGCGGGTGGCCGCCGCTTCGGGCACCTCGGCCGGGTCGCCGGTATCCTCGCCGATCCAGACCTTGATGACTGCCCATCCGACAGCCGCGATCGGCACCGACAGGATGGCTCCGATGATGCCGGCCAGGATGGTTCCGGCGGTCAGCGCCAGCAGGATCACCAGGGCATGGATGCTCAGGGTCTTGCCCATCACCACCGGCTGGAGGAAGTTCCCCTCGAGCTGGTTCACCGCAATGATCACGATGATGACGATCAGTGCCACGAACGGCCCGTTCGCCACCAGGGCGATCAGCGCTGCCAGGACACCTGCAGCCGTCGCACCCACCAGCGGGATGAAGGCGCCGACGAAGACGATCACGGCAAGCGGCAGTGCCAGCGGCACGCCAAGGAAGAACAGGGCCGCGCCGATGCAGACAGCGTCGACTGCCGCCACGATGGCGGTCCCCCGCACGTAATTGCCAAGGACCTCCAAGGTGCGGGCTCCGGAGAGGTCAGCCTTCTGCCGGCTCTCTGCGCTGAACCAGCGCAGGATGAAGGTCCAGATCTTGTCGCCGTCCTTGAGGAAGAAGAACAGCACGACAGCCATGAGTACAAAACCGGTGGCGAAGGAGCCTGCCGCCGAAAGCCCGGCCAGGGCGCCGTTGCCCACCGTGGACGACGTCGCGAAGTCGAGTACCGCGTCCCGGGTGTCCTCGATGACGGCCGAATCAATGGCCAGGGGGCCGCTCTGGATGAGCGCGTAGAGCTCGTCGAAGCCTGCCACTGCCTGGTCCACCAGGGTGCGCCATTCGCTGCGGACCGCGAAGACGATCCCGGTGACGAGTCCGCCGAAGACAACCAGCAGGAGCAGGAAAGAAGTCCCCGTCGCCAGCGCACCCGGCCAGCCCTTGCGGCGCAGCCAGTTCACGAAGGGCGCGATCGCGGCTGCCAGGATCAGTGCCAGCAGCACGGGGATGACCACCAGGGTCACCTGCCTCAGGGCGAAGACGGCTACCGCGATCAGGAGGAGGACCAGGAGGACCTGCGCCGAGCGCAGGGCAGCGTGGCCAAGGCCGTCGCTCCAATACCCCTGCTGCCTGCGTGGCTCTGTCGTGTTCGGCCTGGAGCCGGGCTCGCTATCCATGGATTCTTGGGTCCCCCGTCTAAGTTGTGGTTCCGGTGTCTTCGCCGGTTCCTTTGGGCTGGAGCGATTCCCGCACGTGGCGGCGGAGCACCTTGCCGATCAAGGACCGCGGAAGGTCCGGGATCTGCACGATCCGGCGCGGCACCTTGTAAGCCGCCAGCTCGGAACGTACGTAGGTCCGCAGGTTGTCAGGGTCAAAATCGGCATCGGGACGGACGACCACGGCGGCCACCACGTCTTCCCCGCCACCGCGGCGGGTCAGGCCCACAACTGCCGCCTCAGCGACCGCAGGGTGGCGCTTCAGTGCCTCTTCCACTTCCGAGGGAGAGACATTGAAGCCGCCGGTGATAATCAGTTCCTTGATCCGGTCCCGGACCGTAACAAAGTCGTCGTCGTCCACCGAGACGATATCACCGGTGCGGAACCAGCCGCCGTCGAGCAGTGCCGCGCGTGTTTCGGCCGGCTTGTTCCAATATCCCTGGAAGACCTGCGGGCCACGGATGAGCAGTTCCCCGGCCTCGCCGCGGTGCTTTTCCCTGGTGGGGTCTTCCGGGTCGACAACCTTGATGTCCGTCAGCGGGAAAGGGACTCCGACGGTTCCGGCTTTCCGGGTCGGCCCCATGGGATTGCCCAGTGCCACAGGCGAGGTCTCGGTCAGGCCGTAGCCCTCGACCAGGTAGCCGCCGGTCGCCTTTTCCCAGGCTTCCACTGTGGCGACAGGCAGGTTCATGGCCCCGGAAATCGCGAAGCGGACGCCCTTGAGTGAGACGCCCTCCTTGGCGGCACCTTCCACGATCCGGTCATAAATGGGCGGTACCGCGGGCAGGAATGTCGGCGGGGTTTTCTTGGCAGCCTTCAGCACCAGGTCGACGTCGAACTTCGGGAAAAGGACAAGCTTCGCGCCAATGCTCATCGCGAAGGTCAGGCTCAGCGTCAGGCCGTAGGCGTGGAACATCGGCAGGACGCCATAAACCGTTTCCTTGCCCATGCGCAGCCCTGGAATCCAGG
Source organism: Arthrobacter caoxuetaonis (assembly GCF_023921125.1). Taxonomy (NCBI): domain Bacteria; kingdom Bacillati; phylum Actinomycetota; class Actinomycetes; order Micrococcales; family Micrococcaceae; genus Arthrobacter; species Arthrobacter caoxuetaonis. The sequence goes on along the minus strand of NZ_CP099466.1, from coordinate 656,588 downwards.
CCCGTCCCTGGGCCGCATTAGCCATGAGGTTCGCGTGGGTGAGCATGGCACCCTTGGGGTCAGCCGTCGTGCCGGAGGTGTACTGGATCGCAGCAAGGTCCCCGGCCGCCGGACGCGGGTGGCGCCGCGGCAGGGGGCGGTTATCCAGGAATTTCTTCCATTCCAGGACGGGCCGTCCGGCGCTCCGCGGCTTCTTATCCGCGGTCAGGGCGCTCCGGCTCCGTCGGACGGCGGGGATCGGAAGGCTCAGCGCCAGCCGCATGGTGCGCGGCATGGCGCTGATCAGATCCACCGACACGATGGTCCGGACGGGAATGTCCGCCGGAAGTCCCTGGATCCGGTCGACTGCCTTGTCCCAGACGATTGCCACGGTGGCACCGTGGTCCTCGAACAGGTGCCGCAGCTCGCGGTCCGTGTACAGCGGATTGTGTTCGACGACGATCGCCCCGAGGCGGAGCACCGCGTAGAACGCGACGACATGCTGCGGACAGTTCGGCAGCACGAGCGCGACCCGGTCTCCGGGGCGCACCCCCAGCCGCTTCAAGCCAGCTGCAGCCAGCCGGATCTGTTCACCCATCTCACGGTAGGAAACTGTGGCACCGAAGAACTGGAGTGCCGGCTTCGAACCGTATTTGCTGACGGATTCCTCAATCATGTCCACCAGGGAGCCCTTGGGGAGCACAAGGTCCGTAGGCACTCCTTCGGCATAGTGGCGCATCCAGGGCCTGTTATGTTCGAAAAGTCCTTTGACAGCTTTGCTCACGGCATTGACTCTATCCGGTTCACAGCCAGGTTAAGGAACCCGGCTTTGGCGGGTGTACGCACCAGCATCTCCCTCTCCCTTACTGCGCAGCGGGTGCGCCGGCTCCTCCGCTAGACTGGGGAACCGAAGGGGAGTAGCTCAGGTTTGTTCCAATTTTAGTTTCGCCGTCGTGCGCAATGAAATCGGCTCAAATCGAGGCCTGTCGACATACTGGCTGCAGCAGCAGCCCGGCAGTCCACCGCGGTGCCCGGCACCCGGCGAGCGAGACCTTCGGCCGGTTTTTGACAGCTGGCCGGAGCCCCTTTTTCCGCTCCGGCCATGAGCAGGAGCATAAGTGAGCACCCCACCGACTTCCGGGCCCCAGCCCCCAGACCGTGGCGAACCGTCCGCGGCAGAGCGTCGCCGATGGCGGCAGTATCTGGCTGATGAGAAGGCTGAAGCAGCCACCTACCGCTATCTGGCTGAGCGCCGCCAGGGCGAAGAACGGGACATCCTCCTCGCCTTGGCCGACGCTGAACGCCGCCATGAAGAGCACTGGCGCCAGCTGCTGGGCCACGAGGCGGACAAACCCACCCGCCCGTCCCTGCGCAACCGCATGCTGGGCCTGCTCGCCCGCCGCTTCGGTTCAGTCTTCGTCCTGGCCCTTGCCCAGCGCGCCGAGGGCCGCTCCCCCTACAGCGACGATCCTTCAGCCACCAGCGCCATGGCAGCCGACGAACAGATCCACGAAGAGGTAATCCGGGGCCTGGCGACGCGGGGCCGTACACGCCTGTCCGGCAATTTCCGGGCAGCGGTTTTCGGTGCCAATGACGGCCTGGTCTCCAACCTGGCACTGGTCATGGCCATTGGAGCCACCGGGGTTTCCAGTACGTTCATCCTTTTCAGCGGAATTGCCGGGCTGCTGGCGGGCGCCCTGTCGATGGGAGCCGGGGAATACGTCTCCGTCCGTTCCCAACGCGAGCTGCTCGAAGCCTCCCGGCCCACACAGGTAACCCTGTCGGCGGCAAAGTCACTGGACATTGACGCCAACGAACTCGTCCTGGTCTACCGTGCCCGCGGGATGAGCCGGGAAGCCGCAGAGCACCGGGCCGCCGAGAGGATGGGGCTCTTCACCTGCGACTGCGATCCGTCGCTTTCCCTTTGGCCGGAAAAGATGGAGGAAGCCGCCGGAGATGACCACGAGTCCGTCGGGACCGGGATCGGCGCGGCCCTGTCCAGTTTCTGCTTCTTCGCCTCGGGCGCCATCATCCCCGTGCTTCCGTACCTGTTTGGCATGGGCGGGCTCTCCGCCGTCGTCCTCTCCTGCACGCTGGTGGGAATCGCCCTGCTGCTGACCGGCGGGGTGGTGGGCCTGCTCTCCGGAGCCTCGCCGGTGAAGCGGGGGCTGCGGCAGCTGGCCATCGGCCTGGGTGCTGCCGCGGTCACCTACGCACTGGGCCTGCTCTTCGGCACCGGCCCCGCCTAAGAAACCACCGAGGGGCCAGTTGCGGCTCTTCTGACGCGTCAGAAGAGCCGCAACTGGCCCCTCGATTTTTTGGGGGTCGTAAAAAAGCGGAGTGCGTCAGCGCGTTTGGCTGACCTGACGGATCTCCGTGGTGCTCGGACCGTTGCCCTCGTCCTCGGTACTGATCAGGACGTTGCCCTCACCGATAGCCTCCGGCATGACTTCGGGTTCCAGCCGTGTAGCCAGCGGCTTTTCCTTGATGAACAGGCACAGGATTGTCGCCAGCACTGCCATGGGCACCATGTAGAGGAACAGCGGAATCAACGCCTCGTTGTAGGAGGTGATGATGATGCCCTGGATCGCGTCGGGCAGCTCGTGGACCATTTTGGGGGTCAGGGAATTGCCGCCTCCCGTGGCCGTGGCAGCGGAGGCGGGAAGCTTTTCGCTGAGCAGGTCCGTCAGGCGGTGGGCAAAAAGGCTGCCGACGACGGCGGAGCCCAGGGTCGCGCCAATCTGGCGGAAGTAGTTGTTGGCTGCCGTCGCGGTGCCGACCTGGCGCATGGGGAACGAGTTCTGCACGACCAGGACCAGGATCTGCATATTGAGGCCCAGGCCGAGGCCAAGAATGGCAATGTAGACGCACAGCTGCCAGACGGGTGAGTCTGCCGTGATGGTGCCCATCAGGAATAGGGACAGCACCATGACCGCAGAACCTGTGATCGGCATCCACTTGTAGCGCCCGGTCTTGGAGACCAGCGAACCGGAGACCACAGAGCTCACCAGCAGGGCGCCCATCATGGGTATCATCAGCATGCCGGCTTCGGTGGCGCTGGCGCCGGTGGCCATCTGCAGGTAGGTGGGCAGGTAGCCGATGGCACCGAACATGGCCACGGAGGTCAGCAGGCCGGAGGCCGTGGCGAGGTTGAAGTTCCGGTCGCGGAAAAGCTCCATCGGGATGATGGGCTCGGGGGTGCGCCGTTCCACCATCACGAAGATCACGGCTGCGAGCACGGTGCCCGCGATCAGTCCGAGGATCAGCGGATCGTTCCAGTCGTAGTTGCTGCCGCCCCAGCTGCTGACCAGGACCAGCCCGGTGGTGGCAAGGGCAATGAAAACCATGCCCCAGAGGTCGATCTTCGGCCGGGAGGGAACGGCGCGCTGCTTGAGGAAGAAGAGCGCGCCGAGCAGTGCGAGCACCCCAACGGGGATGTTGAACCAGAACGCCCAGCGCCAGCCGGGACCTTCGGTCAGCCAGCCGCCGATCAGCGGACCCACAACGGAGGAGAACGCGAAGACTCCACCCATCCAGCCCATGTACTTTCCGCGCTCACGTGCGGGTACGACGTCGGCGATGATGGCCTGGGAGAGGATCATGAGGCCGCCGGCGCCGATGCCCTGGATGACGCGGGCGACGATCAGCCACGTCATGTCCGGGGAAAGTGCACCGACAACGGACCCTGCCAGGAAGATCAGGATTGCGGCTACCAGGAGGTACTTGCGTCCCATCAGGTCGCCGAGTTTCCCGTAGATGGGCATCATCACGGTCGAGGCGAGGATGAAGGCGGTGATCACCCAGAGCATCAGGTTGGCCCCGTTGAGCTCGCCGACGATGGTGGGAAGGGCCGTGCCCAGGATGGTCTGGTTGAGCGCCGAGAGGAGCATCGCCAGGACCAGGGCCGTGAAGACAAGCACGAGACTGGGTTTTTTCCCAGTGCTTTGGGGAGCTGCACCTGCAGCGGATCGCGTCATAGGATTTCCTTGAGAACGTCTCTGAGAAGTTCCATGCCCTGATCGAGGGCTTGGAACTGGGCGGTTTGGGTGGGGTTGGACCAGGTTTTCTGCATGACGTGGCGCATGCGGGTGCCGGCGGTGAGGACAATCGTGGAGGCGACGTCGTCGACGTCGTGCCCGCTCCAGCCGGAATCGGGCCCCTGCTCGCGCCAGCGGCGTGATTCCGCCAGTTGGCTGCTTACCGTTTCAAGGACCAGCTGTTCGACCTTGAGGATGTACTGGTAGCGCCGGTGGCGCAGGTGCGGGTAGGCCTGGTAAATGCGGCTGCGCAGGTCATTGGAGTCATCTCCGCCCTGGATCGTGCGGAGGACGGAGAGCATGAGCTTGCAGACCTCGCTGAGCAGGTCCCCTTCGATGTCGAAGTCCTCGAGCATCTCCTGGTTGACCGAAGGCTCCTGCAGTCCGAGGACCGCGTCTTCCTTGCAGGCAAAGTAGTTGAAGAACGTCCGGGACGAAACGCCGGCATCTTCGGCAACCACTTCCACATTGACGCAGTCCAGCCCGTTTTCGATGGCCCGGCGGGCTGCCGCCGCGTGCAGCGCTGCCCAGGTTTCAGCGCGCTTGCGATCGCGGAGGGAAAGTTGTTGACTCACCGAACTACTTTGTCACCCGGGGAAACTTTTCACAACTGCAAAATTGCAGAAGTGCAAGAAATCACATGCGTACCAGCTAGGGCTTCAGCATGACCTTGACTGCCTGCCGCTGATCCATGAGGGCGTATGCCCGGGGCGCCTCTTCCAGGGACAGCACGGAATCGAACACCCGGCCGGGATGGATCTTGCCGGCAAGGACGTCATCAAGGAGTTCGGGGAGATAGGTCCGAACCGGAGCCATTCCACCTCCAACAGTGATGTTCTTGGCGAAAAGCAGGCCGATCGGGAGTTCGGCACCGCCCGCGGGGACGCCGACGAAACCAACCCGGCCGCCGGGCCGGGTGCAGCGAAGCGCCTGATCCATGGATTCGGCCGTACCCACGCACTCCAGGACGGCACCGGCCAGGACTCCGCCGAGGAGGTCCCTGACCCGGTCCGCGCCGTCCTTGCCTCGTTCGGCAACGATATCTGTGGCGCCGAATTCCCGGGCGAGCGCTGCCCGGTCCTCATGGCGGGACATGGCAATGATGCGATCGGCGCCGAGCCGGCTGGCGGCAAGGACGGCACAGAGCCCTACAGCGCCGTCGCCCACGACAACCACCGTGGAGCCCGGGCCAACTCCGGCACTGACTGCCGCGTGATGCCCCGTCCCCATCACGTCCGAAAGCGTCAGCAGGTCTGCCAGCAGTTCGTCATCAGGATCCTTAACGCCGGGTACCTTGACCAGGGTGGCCTCGGCATTCGGCACCCGCACTGCCTCCCCCTGGGCGCCCTGCACGAAATGTCCCTTCTCGTCCGTGCTGCCCCAGCTGACCAGGTGCTCGCACGCCACAGTGACCCCGTCCCGGCAGGCTGGGCAGTGGCCGCAGTTGCCGGTGAAAGGCGCAATGACGAAATCGCCGACGGCCAGCGAGGAGATTCCTGATCCAACGCTTTCCACCACACCGATGAACTCGTGGCCAATCGCGCGTGGCTCACGCGTCTCACGGACACCCCGGTACGGCCACAGATCGGACCCGCAGACGCACGCGGCACTGACCCGGACGACGGCGTCGGAATCAAGCTCGACCCGGGGATAGTCCCGGTCCTCGACACGGATATCGCCGGGGCCGTGGATGATGGTGGCGCGCATGGGAGCCTTCCTGGGTTGGTGCCTGTTCGTCGCCTACCAGCCTAGCCGGGAAAGGGAAAGCCAGGAGCATGGGTAGTTCTCCCCATGTCCGGATCCGGGAATCCGCACTAGCGTGGCTGCTGAGCTTAAAACCGAGACGCCGCAACGCTGCTCTTTGCAGGATCCGTCAGAACAGCGGCACAAACATAAACAGGTGGAAAATGCTTAGGCACTGCAAAGAAGCGCCCGTCCGGCTGGTTCCGCGCGCGCGGATTCCCAGGACACTCTGCCGCCGCAACTGGAGCCGGTCCCGCCCCTGCACCACGAAGGCCTGAGGCAGTACTCTCGACACTTCTCCTTCCCACCGGCACAATGCCGCAGATGAGGAGGACAGACCCGCGATCACTCTGCGTCATAGCCGCAGGGATCGTGTTGGCAGCAGGATCAGCGGTCCCCCCACCGCCCGCTGCCCCCGCCGCCGGTCCCCCAGCCGGCGGCGCCGAACTTTCTGCAGCCGAGATCGTGGCCGCGCAGGAGGAACTGCTGCGCGGCCTGCTCGGCGCGCTCGGGCCGGCCGGGTGGACCTCCTCGGACGGCACGGCCTATGCCGAGGGAACACTGCGGCCACAGGTCACGCCGTGCACCGTGCTGCGGGGGTCCGGCCGGGGCACCAGCGGCACAGGGACGGGGCCGCGGCGGCAGGTCCTCACCACGCGCCTGACCGGGCCGGCGCCTGAGTCCGCCGTGGCGTCCCGGGACCAGGCCCAGCACATCCTGGGCACCCTGGGGACCGAGATGCTTTCGGCACTGACGCCGGGACCTGAAGCCGCACCTTCCACGGACTTCACCTACGTAGGCAGCCACTCAGGCGTAACGGTTCGCTACGCTGCCAATGACTACCGGCAGTCCGTCGAAATCGTCAGCGGATGCTCCTCTGATCCCGCACACGACCCGGCGGCTGGAAAACCCCTCAACTAACCGCGGCGAGCGGAATATCGGCTGGGGCAGCCGTATTTTCGCGTTGGATGCTTGTGCCCAAATATTTAGGAACCCTAAGCTCGCCTCAGGTTACCGGCCGGTAACCGCACCTTCTGACAATGAAGTCGCTGAGGTCTTCCATGAAAAAATCACTCGCCCTGCTCACCGCAGGCGCCCTGGCATTCGGTTCACTATTGGCCGCACCGGCCGCGCACGCAGCCCCCGCGCCGGCTCCCCGGACCGACGTCGTCGTTCCTTCCTTCGACGGCACCCCCATCCACACCAACTTCTTTCCGGCGCTGGGGCTGCAGGCCGGCGAACAGGCGCCGACCGTGATGGTTGGACCTGGATTCGGGCTGCCTGGAGGGCGAATCCCAAACACCTCCACCAGCGCACTGGTTGGCTCCATCGGCATTGCCCCGCTCAGGGAAGCCGGCTACAACGTGGTGACCTGGGATCCCCGCGGCTTCGGTTTCAGCGGCGGCGAGGCGTACGTCAACAACCCGGAGTTCGAAGGCCGTGACGGTCAGGTCCTCATCGACTTCATCGCTTCCCAGCCGGAAGCGGCCCTGGATGCCCCGGGCGACCCGGTACTGGGCATGGCGGGTGCCTCCTATGGGGGCGGCATCCAGTTCGTCCTGGCCTCGCTGGATGAGCGCGTTGACGCAATCGCTCCAACCATCGCCTGGAATGACCTGACCACCAGCCTCTACAAGGAAGGCTCCTTCAAATCGGGCTGGGGAGCCCTGCTGTGCCTGGAAGGAAGCGTCACCGGCCAGCTTGGCGAGCTTGTGGGCAACCGCGGCGCACTGGCTGCCCCGGTGCGAAAAGCCTGCCGCGAAGGATTGACCTACCCGAACCGGCTGAGTCCGGAGTCTGTTGCCTACTTCGAGTCCCTGACACCGGAGAGCATGTTCACCTCGATCACGGCCCCGACGCTGATCATCCAGGGAACCGTGGACACCCTGTTCACACTGGACGAGGCCACGCGCAACTACAACCTCCTCAAATCCGCCGGGACCGACGTGAAGATGCTGCAGTTCTGCGGCGGCCACGGCCTGTGCAGCTCCGGTGTGGCGGGACCGGACCGCATCACGGGTGCAGTCCTCAACTGGTTCAGCAAGCATTTGGACGGCAATGATGTCTCCACCGGCACGGATTTCGAGTTCATCGACCAGCAGGGCACAACCAGGGCCTCCAACGGCTATCCCCAGCCTGTCGGTACGCTGACGGGTTCGGGCAAGGGCAAACTGCTGCTTTCCCCCGCCGCGGTCAGCGGCGGAGTCATTGCCGCAGCGTGGGCACCGGTAGCGGTTAATGCACCCATCACGGCTCCGGCGGCCGCGACGCAGGTCTTCGGAGCACCGCAGCTCACACTGACCTACCGCGGCACCTCCCGGACACCCAATACACACGTCTACGCGCAGATCATCGACAAGTCCCGAAGCTCACTGGTCGCCGGCAACCAGGTGACTCCCGTGCCGCTGATCCTGGACGGCACGGAACGTACCGTAACCGTGCCGCTGGAGGAGATCTCCTACCACGTGACGCCGCAAACCAAACTGGCACTGCAGGTCACCCCCAGCTCCTCGGTCTACACCTCCCCCAAGGTCACCGCCCTGACCTCTTTCACCGCCTCTGTGTCTCTCCCGGTCATCGCCAGCTACCCGGTGGTGCCCTAGCCGCAGAGAAATGGCCCCGCCGGGCTCCCGGCGGGGCCATTTCCTGCACGGCAGGGTCAGAGCGTGCGCATCTGCCGTTCCACTTCTTCCAGGGAAAGTCCCCGGGTTTCTGGCAGGTACCGCTTCACGAAGAGCACCGCACAGATGCCCAGGGCAACGAAGATGAAGAACGTGTTGGAGATGCCCAGGGCGGCCATCAGCATGGGGAAGGAGAAGCCGACCGCGAAGTTGGCCATCCACTGCACGAACACGGACAGGCCGATACCCAGGCCACGGACCCGCAGCGGGAAGATTTCGGCCAGCATCAGCCATGTCACCGGCGAAACGGCGCCCTGCTGGAAAGCCAGGAACAGGACAGTCATGGAGAGCACCGCAAAACCCCGGGCAGTCCCTTCAGGCATGAGGATCGAGGCGATCCCGATGAGGGCCAGCATGCTGCTGGTGCCGATCAGGCCCGTCAGCAGCATCGGCCGCCGCCCAACCTTGCCCAGCAGCCAGATACCCAGCAGTGCAGCCCCAACAGAGACGACGCCGTTGGCAATATTCGCCGTCAGTGCCGCTTCCGTTCCGAAACCGGCGTCGGCAAGGATCTGCGTGCCGTAGTAGATGATCGCGTTGACGCCGGTGATCTGCTGGACAATCGACAGGCCCATGCCGATCAGCAGGACCCGCAGCAGCCACGGCTCGGCGAAGTCTTTCAGCCGGCCGGTGCGCGAAGTGCCGGCGAGCCCCTTGATCTCTTCATACTCCGCCTGCGCTTCTTCGGCGCTGCGGATCTTCTGCAGCGCGGTCAGCATCTGCGCGTACCGGCCCTTGGATCCCAGCCAGCGCGGACTTTCGGGCACGAAGTTCATGCCGATCCACAGGGCGATGGCCGGAAGGGTCGCGACCAGGAGCATCCAGCGCCAGACGTTGCCTTCCTCGCCCCAGAGGTTGCCGATCACGGCGTTGCAGACGAAGGCTGCGAGCTGGCCGGAAACAATCATCAGCTGGTCCCGGGTCACCAGCTGCCCGCGGCGGGCAGCCGGTGCCAGCTCGGCCAGGAACATGGGGACAACCGCGGACGCACCGCCGACGGCGAGGCCCAGGACAACACGTGCCAGCACCATGATCCCCACACCCGGTGCCGCGGCGGTCCCGGCAGCACCCACGATGAATACACCGGCCAGGATCAGCAGCAGCTTTTTCCGCCCGATCCGGTCAGCCAGCTGTCCGGCTCCCACGGCGCCGAACGCCGCACCGAAGAGCAGGCTGGAGGTGATCAGGCCTTCCGTGAAGGGTGTCAGTCCCAGATCGTCCTGCATGTAGGGCAGCGCCCCGTTGATCACTCCGGTGTCGTACCCGAAGAGGAAGCCGCCCAGTGTGGCGATCCAGGTGGCCCGGCGCAGGGCCCGGCGATGGTCTCCGGGCGCTGTGCGGGAAGCTGGCGTGGAACTCATTGATATGTCTTTCTGATGGTGAACGCACAAAACCCCCGTGCACCGGACGAATCCGGGCACGGGGGCGGTACTGGTGGAACTTTAGAGCGCAGCGAAGACTTCGCGCAGCAGCGTGGCGGTCTCGGACGGCGTCTTGCCGACCTTCACGCCTGCAGCTTCGAGGGCTTCCTTCTTGGCCTGGGCGGTTCCAGCGGAACCGGAGACGATGGCGCCGGCGTGGCCCATGGTCTTGCCTTCGGGAGCCGTGAAGCCTGCCACGTAGCCGACAACCGGCTTGGTGACGTTGGCCTTGATGAATTCGGCTGCACGCTCTTCGGCGTCGCCGCCGATTTCGCCGATCATCACGATCGCCTTGGTCTCGGGATCAGCTTCGAAGGCTGCGAGGGCGTCAATGTGGGTGGTGCCGATGACCGGGTCGCCGCCGATGCCGATGGCGGTGGAGAAACCGAGGTCGCGCAGTTCGTACATCATCTGGTAGGTCAGGGTGCCGGACTTCGAAACGAGGCCGATCGGGCCCTTGCCCGTGATGTTGTTCGGGGTGATGCCGACAAGGGCTTCGCCGGGGGTAATGATGCCGGGGCAGTTCGGGCCGATGATGCGGGTGACCTGGTTGCCGTCGGCGTCGACCTTGGACTGGGCGTGGGCCCAGAACTCGGCGGAATCCTGGACGGGAACGCCTTCGGTGATGACCACGACGAGGCCGATGCCGGCGTCGATTGCTTCCATGACGGCGTCCTTGGTGAAGGCCGGCGGCACGAAGACGATGGAGACGTCAGCGTCGGTCTTGTCCATGGCCTCGGCCACGGTACCGAAGACGGGCAGCTCAACATCGCCGTGGGTCACGGTGGTGCCGGCCTTGCGGGCGTTGACGCCGCCGACGACCTGGGTCCCGGCCTTGAGCATCAGGGCGGTGTGCTTGGTGCCTTCGCCGCCGGTGATGCCCTGAACGATGACCTTGGAGTCCTTGTTCAAGAAGATAGACATATGTGAATTCTCTTTCTGGGGATCGGCTCGGTCAGCGAGCTGCGTAGGCGAGCTCGGCAGCCTTGTCGGCGCCGTTGTCCATGGTGGTGGCGAGGGTAACCAGCGGGTGGTTGGCCTCGGCCAGGATGCGGCGGCCTTCCTCGACGTTGTTGCCGTCCAGGCGGACGACCAGCGGCTTGTTGGCCTCGTCGCCGAGGATCTCCAGGGCCTTGACGATGCCGTTGGCGACAGCGTCACAGGCGGTGATTCCACCGAAGACGTTCACGAAGACAGACTTGACCTGCGAGTCATTCAGGATGACGTCCAGACCGGCAGCCATGACGGAGGCCGAAGCTCCACCGCCGATGTCCAGGAAGTTGGCGGGCTTGACGTTGCCGTGCTTTTCGCCGGCATAGGCAACGACGTCGAGCGTGGACATAACCAGGCCTGCACCGTTGCCGATGATGCCCACTTCGCCGTCGAGCTTGACGTAGTTGAGGTCGTTCGCCTTGGCCTTGGCCTCCAGCGGGTCAGCTGCCTCCTTGTCTTCCAGCTCGGCGTGGCCGGGCTGGCGGAAGTCAGCGTTCTCGTCCAGGGAGACCTTGCCGTCCAGGGCAACAATGTCGCCTGCACCGGTCTTCACGAGCGGGTTGACCTCGACGAGCGTGGCGTCTTCCTTGACGAAGACATCCCACAGCTTGAGGATCGCGTTGACAACGCCTTCGCGCAGCTCAGGGGCGAAACCGGCAGCGTCGACGATTTCTTCTGCCTTCGCGGTGTCAATGCCAACGGCGGGATCAACGGCTACCCGGGCGAGGGCGTCGGGACGCTCCACGGCGAGCTGCTCGATCTCCATGCCGCCTTCAACCGAGCACATGGCCAGGTAGTTGCGATTGGCGCGGTCCAGCAGGACGGAGAAGTAGAACTCCTCGGCGATGTCGGCACCCTGGGCGATCATCACTTTGTTGACCGTGTGGCCCTTGATGTCCATCCCGAGGATCTTGCTGGCATGCTCGAACGCCTCGTCAGCGGTCTTCGCTACCTTGACGCCGCCGGCCTTGCCGCGGCCGCCGACCTTGACCTGGGCCTTGACGACGACGACGCCGCCAATCTTTTCGGCTGCAGCTTTGGCTTCTTCAGGAGTGTGCGCCACGATTCCGGCAAGCACGGGTACACCGTGCGCCTCAAACAGATCGCGCGCCTGATATTCAAACAGGTCCACGGGCTAGTGTCCTTCTACGTCGAAGTAGGTTTACATATCGATCAGCTGATCGAGAAGCAGATGCGTGAAGCCGGGCTGCCCCATTGGCACTTTAGTCCCTTGGCGCCGAACGCGTTTCACAGACTACCGCTTTAGTGATGAAGCGCACAGTTCTATGGTTTGTAGAAATTGCGGTCTTTCGGTTATGGCCGTGCCTGTGTGCTAAAACTCCTTGGTCAGCGGCGCATAGCGCAGCAGCAGGCGTTTCTCGCCGGCGTCGAACTTCACCTTGGCAACGGTCTTGTCCCCTGCGCCTTCGACGGACAGGACCGTGCCGTGGCCAAAGGAGGTGTGGTTGACCTTGTCCCCCACCGTCACGGAAATGACTTCCTTCTGCGGCTGGACCCGGCCGATGGCCTTGGACACGGGGGCTGCAGCGATGCTGCCGCCGGTGGATGATGCCGCGCCGGCTCCCCAGTGCGATCCGCTGTAGCGGCTGGAGGTGATGCTGCCTCCGCCGCCCCACGCCGGCCGGTCCATGCCTTCGCGCTTCCACTCGATCAGTTCCGACGGCACCTCGGCCACGAACTGGCTCGCGGGGTTGTACTGGCTCTGCCCCCACATGCTCCGGACCTCGGACCGGGTGAGATAGAGCCGCTGCCGGGCGCGCGTGAGTCCTACATAGGCCAGCCGGCGTTCTTCGGCCAGCTCGGCCGGGTCCGTGGCCGAGCGCTGGTGCGGGAAGATTCCCTGCTCCATTCCGGTGAGGAACACCACCGGGAACTCCAGCCCTTTGGCGGTATGCAGCGTCATCAGGGTCACCACGCCCTGCCGGCGGGATTCCTCGACCGCCGCGGCTACTTCTTCCGCGGAGCCCTCCGGTGCGTCCGGGATCTGGTCAGCGTCGGCCACCAGGGACACCTGCTCCAGGAACTGCTCCAGCGTGCCTTCGGGGTTGTCGCGTTCAAACTCGCGCACGACGGCGACGAGTTCAGCCAGGTTCTCGACCCGGGATTCGTCCTGCGGGTCCGAGCTCTGCCTCAGCTGCGCCAGATAGCCGGTCTGCTCCAGGACGGCTTCCAGCGCTGCGGAAGCCCCGGAGCCGGACGCAACCTCGGCGAGGTCGTCGATGAGTTTCACGAAACCGTTGACCGAGTTCAGCGAGCGCGTTGCCAGGCCGGGAGCGTCCTCGGCCCGGCGCAGCGCCGTCATGAAGCTAATCCGTTCCCGCTCGGCCAGGGCCGCAATCGAATACTCGGCCCGGTCGCCAATGCCGCGCTTGGGCTCGTTCAGGATCCGGCGCAGGTTCACGACGTCGTCCTGGTTCGCCAGCACCCGCAGGTACGCCAGCGCGTCCTTGATTTCCTTACGCTCATAGAAACGGGTGCCGCCCACTACCTTGTAGGGCAGGCCCACCCGGACCAGCACGTCCTCGAGCGACCGTGACTGCGCGTTGGTGCGGTAGAAAATGGCGACGTCGCCCGGGCGCAGGTCTTCCTCATCCTGAAGCCGGTCGATTTCCTCGGCGATGAACCGGGCTTCCTCGTGTTCGTTCTCGCCGACGTAGCCCACGATCTTCGCGCCGTCGCCCTCCGCCGTCCAGAGTTTCTTCTCCGGCCGGTTGGGGTTGCGGGAAATCACCGCATTCGCGGCGGAGAGGATGGTCTGGGTGGAACGGTAATTCTGTTCCAGCAGGATGGTCCGGGCGGACGGGTAGTCCTTTTCGAAGTCCACGATGTTGCGCACGTCGGCGCCGCGGAAGGCATAGATGGACTGGTCCGAGTCGCCGACGACGGTCAGTTCGGCCGGCGGAATGTCCAGCTGGTTATCCTCGCTGGGCACGCCTACCAGCTCACGCACCAGGGCGTACTGGGCATGGTTGGTGTCCTGGTACTCATCCACGAGGATGTGGCGGAAACGGCGCCGGTAGTACTCGGCGACACCCGGGAAGGCACGGAACATGTAGACCGTCTGGGCAATCAGGTCATCGAAGTCCATGGCGTTGGCCTGGCGCATGCGCTGGGTGTATCCGGTGTACACCTGTGCAACGGCCTGCTCGAACGGATCGGAGTAATTGGCGCTGGAGGCATAGGACTCATCATCGATCAGTTCGTTCTTCAGCCCGGAGATCTTGTTCGCGATGGCCTTCGGGGCAAAACGCTTGGGATCCAGGTCCAGGCCCTTCGCCACCAGGGTGATCAGCCGGAGCGTGTCTGCGGAGTCATAGATGGAGAAGTTCGAATTCATGCCCACGGCTTTGGCCTCGCGGCGCAGGATCCGGACGCAGGAGGAGTGGAAGGTGGAGATCCACATGGTCTTGGCGACGCCGCCCACCAGGGATTCGATCCGCTCACGCATTTCCGCTGCGGCCTTGTTGGTGAAGGTAATCGCCAGGATCTGGCCGGGGTTCGAACGGCCTGTGGCCATCAGGTACGCGATCCGGTGGCTGAGCACGCGGGTCTTTCCGGAACCGGCTCCGGCCACGATCAGCAGCGGGGAGCCCGCGTGCTTCACTGCTTCTTCCTGCTGCGGGTTCAGGCCGCGGAGCAGGTCGGCTGCCCGTGCTTCATCCACGCCCCGCCCACCGCGGGCATGGCCCCCGGAAGCCTTTGGCGCTTCGGCAACGGCACCCGCTGCCTGGCCCTCAGTGTTCGGGGCGGCGTCATCCCCGGCAGCACCGGAGGCAGTCTTGGATTTGCCGGGCGTGGAAAAGTACGGATCAAAGAGATAGTCCATGGTGCGGTTAAGTCTAGGTCCTGGCCCTGACATTTTGCCGAAGGGCCGTGCTGGCCGGGGACAACCATCGCCGGCAGCGGTTATCCCTCAACGAGGAGCCGCTGCACGTCGCGGACGGCGGCAACCGGACCGGCGACGTACCACCGGAAGCCGTTGACCTCGATCACCGCGGTGGCTCCTCCCGCCGCTTCCACGATGGCCTTGCCTGGAAGCCAGTCCCATTCCGGGCAGCTGTGCTGGAACCAGACACCGAGCCGCCCGGTGGCCACTGAACCAAGGTCGCATGAACCGGACCCCAGCATGCGGATGGTGGCCGCACCGGCAGCCGCCCTGGTCCAGGGACCGGCAACTTCGCTGCGCATGAGCCAAGTGGGGTGCAGGTAAGTTCCCGCGCTCAGGCGGTCCAGGCCGGCGTCGGGCAGGGCAGGCAGGGCGCCCCCGTTCAGGGTCGCTGCTCTCCCGGGCCCACCGAGCCAGAGCTTGTCCTCCTGCGGCTGGAAGACTGCTCCAAGGAGGACATCGGGGTTGTCCACGGGCTGGTCCGTATCCTCGTCGGCACGCAGCGCCAGGGCGGAGCACCAGTAGGGAGAACCCGAGAGGAAGTTGTAGGTCCCGTCCACCGGATCGATGACCCAGGTCCGGCCGGAGGTCCCCTGGTGGCTCGCACCCTC
The DNA here is from genome assembly GCF_023921125.1 of Arthrobacter caoxuetaonis. Classification (NCBI taxonomy): domain Bacteria; kingdom Bacillati; phylum Actinomycetota; class Actinomycetes; order Micrococcales; family Micrococcaceae; genus Arthrobacter; species Arthrobacter caoxuetaonis. Next base: position 641,216 of record NZ_CP099466.1, on the reverse strand, counting down.
CTCCCCCACAATGCCGTCGTCCGGCCGCAGTCTTCGGAGCGTCTCAAGTACCAGCTTTTCGGCGGCATGGTCAGCCGCCGTGACGACGTCGGACACCGACGTCTTTTGCCTTCCGGTCAGCCCCTCTTCGCGCATCGCGAAGGCGAGGGCACCCGCCTCGCGGACCAGGGACGCGGCCAGGACGAAATCTTCTTCAGTGGCGAACGCGCTCATGGCCCCACCCTAGCGGCCCGCGCAAGGCCCCGCCGCCGTCCACAAGCCCCCTCCCCCATACTGTAGTTATGGGAAAAACTCCGGCACAGCGCGCAGCAAAGCACGGCGAGAAGGCTCTGACTCCTGTCCAGCGGGAAATGGTTGCCAACCAAACAACGCAGCGGACACCGCAGCAGGCCAGGAACAACGCCAATTTGATCCTGATCGCCGCGGCGGCCACCGCGCTGTTTATGTTTTGGTACTACCACCTTCTGGGGCTGAACCAGATGTCCCAGTTGTCGGGCGGGCTGGCCATGCCGGACTCGCTGATCGGCGGGTACGACATGGAGTACCTGGCTGCCCTGCGCTCGGCAATGGATGCCGATGCGCTGGGCCAGCTCAGCTACCTGCACAAGACGGCGGGCACCATATTTCCCCTCATGTTCGGATTTGCCTGGCTGTTGATCATCGGCCTCAACACCCAGCGACGAACGCTGCGCTGGGTGCTGTGGGCCGCGCCGATCCTGTTCGTCATTGCGGATCTGTGGGAGAACGTCGCGATTGACAACGCCCTGGGGTCTGCGGAGCTAGCGGCCGGTGACGCCGGCCTGGCCAGCATCCTGACGGTTGCCCGCTGGGTCCTCCTCGGGCTCAGCCTGGTGGCGTCCGTGCTTGCCGTGTTTAGCTCCCGGACGGCTCGGCCACCAGAACTTGTCGCCGAGGACAAACACTAGGGCCGGCACAATCACGGTCCGCACGATCAGGGTGTCGAACAGGACACCGATGGCCACGGTAATGCCCACCTGGGTCAGTGTGACCAGGGGCAGGACGCCCAGCACCACGAACACTGCGGCCAGCAGGATACCGGCGCTGGTGATCACGCCGCCGGTGGAACGCAGAGCTGCCAGCATGCCCTTCTTGGTTCCCATGGTGCCGGCGTTCTCCCGGGCCCGGGTGACCAGGAAGATGTTGTAGTCCACACCCAGCGCCACCAGGAACAGGAAGCTGTACAGCAGGGTCAGCGTGTCCAGGGCCGGGAAGCCCAGGACGTTCACGAACAGCAGCCAGCTCAGGCCGCTGGCGGCAAAGAAGGTAAGCAGCACCGAACCGACCAGCAGGAACGGCGCAACGAGGGACCGCAGCAGGACCAGCAGCACCAGGAACACCAGGATGATGACAAGTGAAACCACCAGGGTCACGTCGTGGGTGTTCGCATCCAGCTGGTCAACCCGCTCGGCTGCTTCGCCGCCAACCAGGGCTCCGTACTCCGGGGTCTCCGCGAGCTCAGCGCGCAGATCCCGAATGAAGTCGTTCGATTCCCCGGTTCCTGCTTCATAGGAATTGATCAGGTCAATCCGGGTCAGACCATCGTGCTCGTCGGTGATGGAGGCGCTGTCCACGCCGTCCAGGGAGCCGAGCTCCTCCGTTGCTGCCTCTGCCTCATCCGACTTCACCAGGACGATCACCGGGGAGGTGCTGCCCGCAGCGAATCCTTCGGACAGGGTCTCCGCAGCAGTTACGGCTTCGGGCTTGTCCGTGAACTGTTCGTTCTCGCTCAGGCCGATCTTGGCGCTGAAGAGGCCGCTGGCCATGACCAGGAGAACCACGACGGCGATGCCGGCGATCGTCTTCGGCCGGCGGGCCGTTGCGTCGCCGAGCTTGCCCCAGAACTTGCCTTCGCGTGCAGGGTCTCCGACCTTGGGCACAAACGGCCAAAACAGCTTCCGGCCCAGGAGCACCAGTGCAACCGGCAGCAGGATCAGGGCGCTCAGGATTGCGAAGACGATGCCCAATGCGGCGGAGAACCCGAGTCCGCGGTAGCTCATGGTGTCGGTGAAGAGCAGGGTCAGCAGTGCCAGGATGACGGTGCCGCCGGAGGCGATGATCGCTTCACGGGTGCGGGTGAGTGCCTTGCCCATGGCCGCGTAGACGCTGTCGTGAAGCCGGAGTTCTTCGCGGTAGCGGGCAATGAGGAGCAGCGCGTAGTTCGTGGCGGCACCAAACACCAGGACACTGGTGATGCCAACTGCGGACGGGTCGACTTGAATCCCGACCAGCGGGGCCAGCACGTCCACCATGCGCAGGGAGAGCTGTTCGATGGTGCCTACGACCGCCAGCGGGACGATCCACAGCCACGGTGAGCGGTAAGTGACGATCAGCAGCAGGGCAACGACTCCTGCGGTCACGGCAAGGAGCGTGAAGTTGGCTCCGGCGAAAACGCCGGCCAGGTCTGCGGTAAACGCAGCTCCGCCGGTCAGTTCCGCCTTGATTCCCTCCGGCGCCGCGCCGCTGACGGCCTCGCGCAGGTTGGCAACCTCTTCGCCCACGGCGTCGCCGTCGTCACTGGCTGCCTGCAGCGTGACCGGGATAATCGCGACTACGCCGTTTTCGGAGACCATCGGGGGAACCTGGGCGGGCGGTGCTTCGACGCCAGCGTCCGTTGCTGCGGCACTGATGTCAGCGATGCCCGCAATGTCAGCCTCGCTCATTTCGCCGCCGTCTTCGCGCGAAACCACAATCAGCGCGGTGGACTGCTGCGCATCAGGGAATTCCTTGAGCAGCTCCTGCACCTGGGTGACCTGGTACTTATCGCTGAGCTGGCCCACGGTCGAGGACTCGTTTTCGGGGACCGGAATGGCAAAAAGCCCCACGATCACTACCAGGCCAAGGAACAGCGTGACCAACGCCGCCCTGGCCGAGCGAACTATCCCTGCATGCATTTCGGACTCCTGTTTGGGGGCTGGAAAAAGTAACTAGGGAACAAAGTATCTCTTATTTAGAGATACTTCAACATGGAGCTACTATGTACCCGTGGAGAGAAATGAGCTGAGGCTTGAGATCGTGAATGCCGTGCGGGGCTTGGGCCTGGACGGCCAGCTGGTCGCGGACGCTTTCGCCCACAGCCACGGTTTGAACTCCACCGACATGCGGGCACTGACCCTGATTATGGAAGCCGAAGTGCGGGGAGAACCGCTGACCGCGGGAAGGCTCAGCAGCCTGCTGGGAACATCCACCGGAGCCACGACTGCAGTGATCGACCGGCTGGAGCGGATCGGGCACATCCACCGGACCCGTTCGGAGCAGGACCGCCGCAAAGTGACGCTGCATTTCGAAGCCCTGGCCCGCCAGCTCGCCGGCGCCTACTTTGGCCCGCTGGGCCTGCTGACGAGCCAGGTCATGGACCGCTACAGCGAGGATGAGCTGGAAACCATCCACAGCTTCCTCAACGGCATGCGGCAGGCCTACTCCCAACATCTGCAGGCGCTGGAGGAGTCCGGCGGCGCGGCCGAGGCCGGCGCCGCATCAGCCGGGGAAAACAGGTAAGCTGTCTATCGCTGCCGGCACCCGGCAGCCACGCCTCCGTAGCTCAGTAGGATAGAGCGGCCCTCTCCTAAAGGGCAGGTCGTCGGTTCGATTCCGGCCGGGGGCACTTTTTTATGCCCCGCGGCCTCCCGGCTATTTGACGGAGCCGGCTGTCAGGCCGCCGATGAGCCGTTTCTCAATGACTGCGAAGAGAATGATCACCGGGACGATCGCGACGATTGAGACTCCGAAGACGTACTGCCAGCTGGTGGAGTACTGGCCAATAAACTTCGTCAGTGCCACTGAGAGCGGCTGGTTCTCCGCCGTGGACATGATGACCAGGCTGGCGGCGAATTCGTTCCACGCCGACACGAAGGTAAAGATCACTGCGGTGACAATGCCGGGCCACACCAGCGGGAGGTTCACGGTGAAAAGCACCCGCAGCCGCCCTGCGCCGTCGATCTGTGCAGCCTCGTCGATTTCCTTGGGAATGGCGGCAAAGAAGCTGTGCATGATCCAGAGTGCGAAGCAGAGATTGAAGGCGGCGTTAATGAGGATCATGGCAAGCCACGTGTCGTTCAGGTCCAGCCACAGCATTTGCCGGAACAGCCCGGCGGTCAGGACAGCGGGCTGGAGCATCTGGGTGATGATCACCAGGAACAGGAAGGCCATCCGTCCCGGAAAGCGGAAGCGTGCCGTGTAATACGCGGCCGGGGTAGCCACCAGCAGCACCAGGATGGTCGAACACACGGCGATGATGACCGTAGACATCAAGTTAAAGGTCAGCGGCGTTTCAGGCGTGTCCCACATGGAGGCGTAGTTGCCGAACTGCAGTCCGTCCTGGGGAAAGTAGGCCGGGGGCACAGCGAGGATTTCGGACCGGGTCTTCAGCGAACCGACCAGCATGATCAGGTAAGGCGTCAGGAATACCAGCGCAATGACTGCCCCGATTGCAGAGCGCAGGCCCATGCGGCGCCGGCTGTTTTCGGCGGTGCTGTTGCCGCGTGTCCGGAGCATCAGCGGTGCCGGGACGTGAACGGGAACGGGCGCGGTGGCGGCCATCTAGGCCTCCTTCATGGGCTTGACGACTTTGACGTACACCGCGACGATCACGAGCACCACGGCGAAATTGACCACGCTGAGCGCACTGGCAATGTCGAGCCGCCGCTCGAACTGGAGCACTTTGAAGATGTAGGTCATCAACGTGTCCGCGTTGTATCCGGGAATGGAACCCGTCATGATCCTCAGGATGGGCAGGTTGTTGAAGACGTTGATGATATTGATCAGCACCGAAACGGCCAGGGCACCGCGCAGCTGCGGCAGGACGACGCTGAAGAACGTCTTGGCGGGGCCGGCTCCGTCCATTTTCGCGGCTTCCAGTGTGTCGCCGGGGATAGCCTGGAATCCGGCAAGCAGGGTGTAGGTAGTGAACGGCAGGGACACAAAGACTCCCACGATGATCGCTGCCGCAAGGGCGGAGGCAACGTTCTTGGTGAAGCCGTAAGGGCTGTCCATCAGCCCGATGTCCACCATGAACTTGTTGATGATTCCGTAGTCCCGGTCCAGCCCGTAATAGAACACAGTGGTGGTCATGACGACGCTGGCGGCCCAAGGCACGACGACGGCCATGCGCACCAGTGTCCGGCCGGGAAACGGCTTGTTGAGGAAGTTCGCCAGGGCGAGCGAGATCAGCACCGTCAAGCTCACGACGACGACTACCCACACGACCGTATTGAGCAGGATGCGGGGAAGATGGGGATCGCTGAAGATCGTGGCGAAGTTTGCCAGGCCCACACCTTCGACGTTGGTGCCTGCCTGGCTGATCTTCCGCGTTGAGCTGTAGATCATGTAACCGGCGGGAAAGACCACCACGCCAAATATCAGCAGCAGCACCGGGCCTATCCAGGGAAGGGCTGCCAATATTTCCCGGGACCTCTGTGCCTTCGTCCGTGGTTTCGGTTTCGGCGGTTTCCGTCCCGGAACCGATGTCCGCGGCGTGGTCAGTATGCTCATGTCTGGCTACCGTTCTCGGGCTGAGGGGCCGGCCCCCGGCGTGCGGACCGGCCCCTGCTGCTGCATCTGTTCTGCTGTATCCGTGCTGCTCTGTCCGGTCTAGGAAGCGTCTGCCTTGGACTGGATCTGCTCCAGGACCGTAGCCGCGTCCTGGTCTTCCAACTGGCCCATCAGGGACTTGAAGGCACCGTCGGTGGCATTCCAGGCCGGGTTCGTTGTCGGGTAGAACTTGGCGCTGGGCAGCATCTCGAGGAAGGGCTTCAGGGTTTCGTCCGACGCCATGGCCTCGGATCCGCTCTTCGTCGTGGGAAGGAAGCCCTCCGTCTGGACCCAGTTCACGTACTGGTCCTCGGCAAAGAAGAAGTCCATGAACGCGGTAATGGCCTCGGCCTTGGTGTCGTCGTTCTTGAACGCCATGAGACGGTCAGCGACGCCAAGGGTGGACGGCTCACCCGTGTTCGTCGGAACACTGGTGACACCGTAGTTGAGGTCAGGATTCGCTTCCTCAATCTGTCCCACAGTCTGCGGAAGGGCGTAGACCATGCCGATCTGGCCCTGTGCGAAGACGTTCAGCATGGGGGTGCGCTGGGTGGCTCCGGGGTCCGGCTGCGTGACGCCGTCGGTGATCATCTTCTTCATGAACTCCGCCGCTTCAACGTTTTCCGGGCTGTTGACGGTGATTTCCGATTCGTCGCCGAAGCCGCCGCCGTTGCCCGCGAACCAGATCAGGCTCTCACCCTGGGCTTCCTCGGACCCCAGCGGCATGCCGTATCCGGGGGTTCCTGTCGCCGAGATCTTCTTCGCGGCCTCATGCAGCTCATCCCAGGAGGTGGGCGGAGCCTCGACGCCGGCTGCGTCGAACAGGTCCTGGTTGTAGAACAGGGCACGTGCCGAAGCAATCAGCGGCAGGCCATACTGTGTGCCGTCCAGCGCCTCATTCTCCGCGAACGATTCCTGGAAGTCGGCGATTGTCTCCTCGGAGGCAACATCCGCCGCGGGGTAGAGCAGTCCCTCTTCCGCGAAGGCGGAGAAAGCACCGCCGTTGTAAATGTCCGGCGCTTCCCCTGCCTGGATCTTGGTCTGCAGGACTGATTCAAGGTTCTCCCAGGACTCGACCTGGAGATTGATGTCGATGTCCTCGTTGGCCGCCTCGAATTCCTCGATGACACCCTCCCACAGGGCCTTGGTGCCGTCGGAATACGTGGGGACCAGCATGTTCAGGGTGGTGGCGCCGTCTTCGCTGTCCCCTCCCCCGCCGAAGCCGCAGGAGGAGACTGCCAGGGTGCCGGCGGCGACGGCCGCCATGAGGCCCAGGGGGAGTTTTCTCTTCATTGAATCCTCTTTCAAGTGATGGACCGGTAGGGCTCGTGATAAATCATGACTTTTTCTACCTGTGCACAATCACAAGCAAGCAAGCAGATGCCACATAATTTCCTGCCCAGTGCACAGAGTCAAGAGGTTGGAAAAAGTTCATGACACCGAAACGTGCGGACTTCGTGGCTTTGCGGGCGGAAACGAGCCACCAGCTAGGATGATTTTTTATGATTGCTGGACATCTAAAGCAATCAAGATGCACCATGAAGTAATCGCGCGCCCCGGGAGTGAGGCGCATCCTTCGAAAAGGAGCACAGCCCGAAATGCCCGAATCTGCGACCACAGCATCCGCCGCCACCCTTCGGGGGCAGTGGATGCGCGAAGAACTCCAGTCCCAGCCCGGGATCTGGGAACGCGCGATCAGCCAGGCAGGCGGCGAGCAGCTGCTCCCGGGCAGCGGAGCGAGAGTGGCCGTGGTGGGGTGCGGCACCTCATGGTTCATGGCACAGGCCTACGCCTCTGCGCGTGAGAGTGCCGGCCACGGAGTCACCGACGCTTTTGCCGCCTCTGAAGCCGCCGGCCTTACGGCACGGGGATACGACACCGTAGTTGCCATCACGCGCTCCGGGACCACCAGCGAAATCCTGGAACTCATGTCCAGCCTCCGCGGCACAGGAACACGGACGGTCCTCGTGCTGGGAGCAACGGGAACGCCTGCCGCCGAACTGGCCGATGCCGTCATTGCACTGCCGTACGCCGACGAGAGATCCGTTGTCCAAACCCGCTTCGCCACGGCAGCGCTTTGCTACCTGCTTTCCTCCCTCGGCTGGGATCTCTCGGACGCGGTCGCCGATGCCCGCGGGGTCTTGGAGGAAAGCACTCCCGCGCCCCTGCTGGAAGCCGGACAGTTTACTTTCCTGGGCCGGGGCTGGACCGTCGGCCTGGCCCACGAGGCGGCCCTCAAAATGCGGGAAGCAGCCCAGGAGTGGACGGAATCGTATCCCGCCATGGAATACCGCCACGGCCCGATTGCGATAGCTGCACCGGGGAGGGTCACCTGGCTCCTGGCTCCGGAGCCCGCTGGACTCGGCGATGACGTCCGTGCTGCGGGCGCGCGGTTCGAGGCCGAAGGCCGGCATCCGCTGGCCGAACTCGTCCGGGTCCACAAAGTCGCACTGGAAAGGGCACTGGCCGCTGGTTTGAACCCTGACAGTCCCCGCAACCTGACCCGCTCCGTCATCCTGGACGACTAGGACTCCAAATGCACCCCTTGGTTCCCCGGGACGGGAACGGACTCGTCCTCGCCCTCGATGTCGGCGGCACCGACATCAAGGTCGCCCTCCAGGACGGCTCGGGCACACTCCACGGCCTGAGACGGCTCTCCACGCCCCGCGACGCCCGGCGTCCAGGCGACGTCGTTGTCGAAGAGGTCGCCCGGCTTCTGGCGGATTACCAGGAGCAGGCAGGCAGTGTGCCCGTCCGATCCATCGGTTTGGTGGTTCCGGGCCTCGTGGATGAGGTATCCGGCGTCGGCATCCTCTCCACGAACCTCGGCTGGCGGAATTATCCCTTCTCCCGCAATGTCGAGGAGGCGACCGGACTGCCGGTGGCGTTCGGACACGACGTCGGCCTGGCCGGTGAAGCCGAGATGCGGCTCGGCGCCGGACGCGGACTGCGGGATGCCGTCGTCATGGTCATCGGCACCGGGATCGCCGGAGCCCTGTTCTGCGACGGCCGGCGCGTCCATGGCGGCGGGTTCGCCGGTGAAATCGGGCATGCCCCGGTGGCCGGCGGCATCCCCTGCGCGTGCGGCGCCTCGGGCTGCCTGGAAACTGTCGCTTCAGCAGGTGCCATTGCCCGCCGCTACACAGAGCTCACCGGTGTGCCTGTCTCCGGCGCCCGGGAGGTCCTGGCCGCGGCTGCTGCCGGGAACACCGACGCCGCCAGGATCTGGAACGAGGCGGTCGAGGCCCTCGCCGCTGTCGTCGCCTCGATAACCGCGGTGCTGGGCAGTGAAGCGGTCATCTTCGGCGGCGGACTGTCCCAGGCCGGCAGCGCATTGCTGGATCCGGTGGCACGGCTGGTTGATTCCCGCCTCTCCTTCCACCGCCGTCCCCGGCTGCTCAGCTCCGTCCTTGGACAGGATGCCGGCCTGACGGGGGCCGCGCTGCGCGCCCGGGACCTGCTGGCGGCAACCGCATGAACCAGGTTCCCGGCACGGTCCTCACCCTGACCCCGAACCCCGCTCTCGACGAGACGTACGCCGTTCCCGCCCTGATACCGGGAAGCACCCACCGCGTGCAGCCTCCGCTGGCCCGGGCCGGAGGCAAAGGCATCAACGCGGCCCGCGTGGCACACCAGCTCGGTTACCGGGCGCTGGCGGTCGCTCCCTCCGGCGGTCCGGCGGGGAAAATATTCCGAGCCGAACTGGCTTCTTCCGGCCTGCCCCACGTGCTCGTGGACACCGCAGCACCCACTAGGCGAAGCATGGCCTTCGTTGATGAGGGGAGCGGGCTGACGAGCATCTTCAACGAAACAGGATTCCCGCTTTCGCCGGGGGAAGGGGAGCACCTGCTGGGAGCTGTCGAAGCCGAACTCCCCCATGCAGGCTGCCTGGTTGGTGCGGGCAGCCTCCCGCCGCAGGCTCCCCCCGATTTTTTCGCCCGGCTGGTCCGGCTCGGCAACGCGTCCGGGCTGCCGTGCATCATTGACACCTCCGGCCCCGCACTCCTGGAGGCCGCGGCCGCGGGCGCCTTCCTGCTCAAACCCAACCGCGAGGAATTGGCGGAGGCAACCAGGCAGGCTGACGTCCCCGCAGGCGCGGCAGCGCTCCTGCGGGCCGGAGCCCGGAACGTCCTGGTCAGCGCGGGCGCTGAGGGAATGTGGCTTTTTACCGCGGAGGAGACGGGCGCTTTCTACACTGCATCACTGGGCCACAGCCTGCCGGGAAATCCCACCGGAGCCGGGGACGCCGCCGTCGCGGCGGTTGCCGTCCAGCTGGCCGCCGGCAACGGTAATCCGGCGTCCTGGCTGCGGGCCGCGACGGCCTGGTCCGCAGCCGCTGTTCTCATGCCGGCTGCCGGCGAAATATCTCCCCGCTATGCCTCCTTCGCGGACGAAGTGCAGGTACATCGGGTTACCCGGGGCGCAGCCCTGACACAGGAGGAAAACGCATGAGCCTCACACCTACCCGCACGCTGGTGCAGGACGCAGCTGCGACCGGAACCGGCATAGGCGCCTTCAACGTCCTGCACCTTGAAACAGCCGAGGCGATCGTCATGGGTGCGGAGGAAGCAGGGCTGCCGGTCATCCTGCAGATCTCGGAAAACTGCTCCGCGTACCACGGGGCCCTGGAACCGCTGGCTTTGGCCTGCAGGTCCGTGGCATCCGCTGCCTCCGTCCCCGTGGCACTGCATCTGGACCATGCCGAGGACGAAGCACTGGTGCACAGCGCGCTCGAGCTGGGATTCGGCTCCGTCATGTTCGACGCTTCGCGCCTGCCGTACAGCGAGAACGTTGCCGCAACAGCACGAGTGGTGAAGCATGCCGAGGCAGCAGGCGTCTTCGTGGAGGCGGAACTCGGGGAGATTGGAGGCAAGGACGGCGCACACGCCCCCGGAATCCGCACCGACCCGTTCGAAGCCGTGGACTTTGTCCTGTCAACGGGAGTCGATGCCCTGGCGGTCGCCGTCGGGTCCTCCCATGCCATGACCGATCGGTCAGCCGCCCTGGACCTGGAGCTGATTGCCGAGCTGCGCAGGAGCCTGGACGTTCCGCTGGTCCTGCACGGATCCTCCGGTGTGAGCGACGCCATGCTGGTCGCGGCCATTCGGGCGGGGATGACTAAGATAAATGTTTCCACCCATTTGAACAGCTTCTTCACCCGTGCAGTCCGCGGGGCGCTCGAACAGAACCCGTCTCTGGTGGATTCACGGAAGTACCTCCGCGCGGGCCGGGAGGCTCTGGCACCGGAGGCAGGCCGGTTGCTGACGCTCTTCTCGCTCCATGGGTGCCACTGCCCCGGCGAAGACTAGGAACCCATGGAAAAGACAGAGCGGCTGAACGCAATCCTCGATCTGCTCGCCGCGCAGGGCCAGGTCCTGGTGGAGGACATCGTCTCGCAGCTGGAGGTTTCTCCCGCCACGGCACGCCGGGATCTTGATGCCCTCGCCGCGCAGCGGCTGCTCACCCGTACCAGGGGCGGGGCCAGGATGGACGCGGTTGCCTACGACCTTCCCTCCCGGTACGCGCGCGACGACCAGGCCGCCCAGAAACAGGCAATCGCCCAGGCTGCCAGCGCCCTGGTGCCCAAGGGCGCAGTGATCGGACTCTGCGGCGGTACCACAAGCACGGCGATCGCCCACGCGCTCGGCATGCGCCGGGACCTCATGGAAACCTCCAGCAAGCCGACACTGACGGTTGTCACCAACGCCATTAACATCGCTGCCCAATTGGTCGTCAGGCCGAATATCCGCGTCATGGTGACCGGCGGCGTCGTCAATCCGCGTTCCTATGAGCTGGTGGGACCGTACACGGACACCATCCTGCAGCGGGTGGCGCTGGACCTGGCATTTGTCGGGGTGAACGGCCTGGACCCGGAGGTGGGCCCGACCATCAATGACGAAGCCGAAGCCGCCGTGAATGCGCTGATGTCCCGGCGTGCCTCCCAGACCTACGTAGTGGCCGATTCGTCCAAGATCGGTGCCCGCAGCTTCGCGACGCTCAGCGGCTTCAATTTCAGCAACCTGATTACGGACTCAGGGATTACTGCAGAGGAAAAAGCCGCCTTCGAAGCCGCAGGCACAAAGGTGATCGTCGCCGGCGCCTAGTCAGCCACGGACGCCGGCTCGCCGGTCGCGAACTGGGTGTTGTGCAGTTCGGCGTAGCGGCCCCGGGCCGCCAGCAGTTCCGCGTGCGTGCCCTGCTCGACAATCCGCCCGTCCTCCACCACCAGGATTCGGTCCGCGTTGCGGATCGTGGAGAGGCGGTGCGCAATCACGACGGCGGTACGGCCTTCGAGCGCTTCGGTAAGGGCTGCCTGGACCGCTGCCTCAGAAGTGGAGTCCAGTGCGGCGGTCGCTTCATCGAGGATGACGACGCGCGGCTGGGCCAGCAGGAGCCGGGCGATGGTCATTCGCTGGCGTTCTCCGCCGGAGAGCCGGTAGCCCCGCTCCCCGACCATGGTCTCCAGCCCCTCCGGCAGCGACCGGATCAGGTCTTCGAGCCGCGCACGGCGCAGGGCATCCCAGATCTCTTCTTCGGTGGCTTCGGGGTTCGCCAGCAGCAGGTTGGAACGGATCGTCTCGTGGAACAGGTGCCCGTCCTGCGTCACCATGCCAAGCGCCGAACGCATGCCTTCAAAGCTGAGGTCGCGGACATCGGTGCCGGAGAAACGGACAGCCCCTGAATCGACGTCGTACAGGCGGGAGAGCAGCTGCGCGATCGTTGATTTGCCGGCGCCGGAGCTGCCTACCAGTGCCACCGTCTGGCCGGGCTCCACCCTGAACGACACTCCGTGGAGCACGTCTTCTCCTCCGCGGCTGTCCAGGACCGCCACGTCTTCCAGGGAGGCCAGGGAGACTTTGTCCGCCGTGGGGTAGGCGAATCTCACGTTGTCGAACTCCACGCCCAGCGGTCCGGCGGGAACCGGAGCGGTCTTTTCCTTCTCCCGGATCAGCGGCTTGAGGTCCAGGATCTCGAATACGCGTTCAAAGCTGACGACGGCGCTCATGATTTCCACCCGGGCATTCGCCAGCGAGGTCAGCGGTGCGTACAGCCGTGTCAGCAGCAGGGCCAGGGTCACGACGTCGCCCGTGTTCAGGGTGCCGGTCAGGGCAAAGTAGCCGCCCAACCCGTACACCAGGGCCAGTGCGAGCGCGGAAACCAAGGTCAGTGCCGTCACGAAGATGGACTGCATCATGGCTGTCTTCACGCCAATGTCCCGGACCCGTGCTGCACGGACGGCGAATTCCGTGGATTCCGCCTCGGGCCGGCCGAAGAGCTTCACCAGGGTGGCGCCGGGAGCGGAGAACCGCTCGGTCATCTGGGTGCCCATGGAGGCGTTGTGGTTGGCGGCCTCGCGCCGGAGCGCGGCAAGCCGTCCGCCCATCCGCCGCGCCGGCACCAGGAACACCGGGAGCAGGAGCATGGCCAGCACGGTCACCTGCCACGACGTATTGAGCATGACAATGAGTGTCAGGACCAGTGCGACGACGTTGCTCACCACACCGGAGAGCGTTCCGCTGAAAGCCTGCTGGGCGCCGATGACGTCATTGTTCAGGCGGCTGACCAGCGCGCCCGTGCGGGTCCGGGTGAAGAAGGCGATCGGCATGCGCTGGACGTGGTCAAAGACGGCGGTCCGCAGGTCCAGGATGACCTGCTCGCCGATCCGGGAGGAGAACCAGCGGGTGGCAAGGGAAACCCCCGCATCCGCGATTGCCACCACGGCGATCAGCGCCGCCAGCCAGATGACGGTCTCCACGGAGGTCTGGGCCACGAGGGCGTTCACCACCTCACCGGCAAGGACCGGCGTGGCTACGGCGAGGAACGCTCCCAGCGTGGACAGCGCCAGGAAGCCGATCAGCTGCCTGCGGTAAGGGGCTGCGAACCCGAGAATACGCTTCAGCGTCTCGCGGGAAATCTTCTTGTCTGTGCCTTTGGCCGTGGAGATCTTATACAGAGAACTCCACGCAGCACCTTCCATGCTCATGCGTCTAACTTCCTTACTTGGCGGCACCTACCAGCTTAAGCGACGGAGTCCCTGTGCCTGCCGTTCATAACCGCCGCCGCTTCCGCGTCATTCCCGGGCGCGGCAGCAGCCGGAGGGGACACAGGTAACGATGTGTCCTGCACCACGGGATAGGCCCGGCGCTGGGATACACTCAAACCGCCCGCACACAGCCGGGAACACAGAGTGAAAGGGCCGCTATGCCCACGGCGCCGACCCACGAGGGGCTGTCTACCGACAGCCCCGGCGATGACCTGCCGGCGCTGGTTGCCGTCAGCGACACGACACTGCGCAGTGCAGTGGAAGAAGCGCTTTCATTCGCCCGGCTGCGTCCGGTGTCCTCCGGCAGTGTCCCGGACGCTCCGCTTCCCGTGCTCGCCGTCGTCGACACGGCCACGGTGGAGGCCGCAGGGCCGGACCTGCGCAGCTGGCTGCTCCCCGGTGCCGACGGCTCCGGTCCCCCTGTCATCCTCATCACTACGGGTGAGCTCCTTGATGTGGAGGACATGGTGCGGCGCGGCATCACGGACTTTGTGCTGAGCCCGCTGGCCGGCAATGAGCTGTCCTACCGCGCGGCGCTGATCCGGGCCGAGTCCCTGGCCGTGCGCCGCCGCCGGGAGGTGAACAACCTGCTGCGCGGCAAGGCGCGTGTCATTTCCGCTGCTGTCCGCGCCACGAACGACCCCCATGTCATGGCCGACGCCGTTGTCTCCGGTCTGGGCGGCGTATTCGGTGCCGACCACGTCGCCCTGACAACCTTCCCCGATGAACGGGTGCCGGAGCTGCTGACCTCCTGGAGCCGGCCCGGAACCCGTGCCGCGATCCCGGCCCCCGACCCGGGCCAGGCCATCGAAGTAGCGGAAATGCTGTGGGAAAACGGCCGGGTGCTGGCCGCGCGGGACCACTGGGATCCTGAATGCGACACGCACCCGATCCTGCACCCGGCTCCGCGGGAGGCCGGGCTGCGCACCTCGGTGATCGTGCCCCTGGGCCACGGGGACCGGCCGTTCGGCATCATCTGGCTGGCGGGAGAAAACACGGAGCGAATCTGGACTCCCACGGAGCTTTCACTGATCCAGCACGTCAGCGGCAACCTCGCCCACGGACTGGTGCAGGGCCACCTGATTACGGCCCAGCGCACCGTCCTGGCCCGCCAGCGCGAGCTGGACCGGGAGAAAACCGACTTCGTGGCCACGATCAACCATGAACTGCGCACGCCCCTGACATCCATCACCGGATACCTGGATCTCATCCTCGACGGGTCAGGCGGCGGGATCTCGCCCGAAATCGCGCAGATGCTCGAAATCGTCGGCCGCAACGCCAGCCGCCTGAACCACCTGATCGGCGACCTGCTGACCATTTCCCGCTCAGACGCCGAGGAACCCCGGATGGACGTGGAGGAGCTGATCCTGAGCGAACTCCTGGATCAGGTCATCGCCTCCCTGACCCCCGCTGCTGCAAGCCGGAATATCGGCCTCACGCTGCAGGAGACGGATTCGGCGTTCCGCCTGGACGGCGACCGCGAACAGCTTGAACGGGTCTTCAGCAACCTGGTTTCCAACGCGGTGAAGTTCACGCCGCCCGGCGGGTCGGTCAATGTGGAGGCCTGCCGCGTTCCCGTTACGGACGGCAAAGCTCCTATGCTGCGCATCTGTGTCCGGGATACCGGTATCGGCATCCCCGCTGAAGACCTGCCCAGGCTCTTCGGACGGTTCTTCCGCGCGTCGAACGCCACAGCTGCAGCCATCCCCGGTACCGGACTGGGCCTGGCGATCGTCCAGGACATCGTGCACCAGCACGGCGGTACGCTCACCATTGACTCCGCCGTGGGCGAGGGCACCTGCGTCGAAGTACTGCTGCCCAGCGGCTAGGAACCCGCCCCGGTGCCCGCGGCGACCTCTGCCCGCGCTTCGATCCGTTCCGGGAAGCAGTAGCAGTTCAGCGAATTGCCGCGGCTGAACCCCACAAGCGTCATGCCGGCATCACGCGCCAGTTCCACTGACAGTGAGGACGGCGCCGAGACCGCCGCCAGGACCGGAATACCTGCCAGCTGGGCTTTCTGAACAAGTTCAAAAGAGGCCCGGCCCGAGACCTGGAGAACCGTGCCGCGCAGCGGCAGCAGGCCGTTGCGGAGCGCCCAGCCCACCACCTTGTCGACGGCGTTGTGCCTGCCAACGTCCTCGCGGAGGCACAGCAGTTCTCCCTCGGCCGTGAAGAGTCCGGCCGCGTGCACTCCGCCGGTCTTGTCGAAGAGCGCCTGGCTCCCGCGGAGCCTGTCCGGCAGCGACGCCAGCACGTCCAGGGGTACCCGCACGCCGTCGTCGGCGACATCGAAATGGGAGGACTTTCGCACTGCTTCAATGGAGGCCGTACCGCAGATGCCGCAGGAACTGGAGGTGTAGACGTGGCGTTCCATGCCCGTGTCCGGCAGCGCCGTACCGGGGCGCAGCTGCACGTCCACGACGTTGAATGTCTGCTGGCCTTCCTCGTCGACGCCGGCGCAGTACCGCATCGATATGAGCTGGCCGGCTTCCCAAATCACGCCTTCGGAGACGAGGAAGCCCGCCACCAGGTCAAAGTCATCGCCCGGCGTCCGCATGGTCACCGTGAAGGATCGGCCCTGGAAGCGGATCTCGAGCGGTTCCTCGCCGGCCAGTACGTCGTCGCGCTTGCTGGCCGTCCCGTCGATGCGGAACCTTGTAATTCGGGCACGCCGTGAAACCCGTCCCATCCCATCGCTCCTCAATAAGTCTTAGACTGGCCTCACTTCAGACTAGGTGAATTCTTACATGAGGACGTGGTGGCTGTGCCAAGCAAGGCTCCGAAGAACGGAATCGACGAATCCGAACTGCGGGTGGGTGAACCCAAGACCCATGCCGTCGGCCTTCCGGCCGTCATCAATTCCCTGCGTATTTCCTTCGACCAGATGGGTGCGCTCCGCAGCGCGCAGACCCTCATGAACGTCAACCAGAAGAAGGGCTTTGACTGCCCCGGCTGCGCCTGGCCTGAAGGAGACAAGCGGCATGCCGCAGAGTTCTGCGAGAACGGGGCCAAGGCCGTAGCCGAAGAAGCCACGAAGCGCCGGGTTCCGCCGGAGTTCTTCGCTGAGCACTCCGTGGCCGAGATGCTGGAGATGGACGACTACTGGCTGGGCCAGCAGGGCCGGCTCACTGACCCCATGGTGCTCGAGGCCGGTGACACCCATTACCGCCCCATCAGCTGGGACGCTGCCTATGACCTGATCGTCGAGGAACTCGGCGCCATGGATTCCCCCGACCAGGCAGTGTTCTATACCTCGGGACGGACATCCAACGAGGCCGCGTTCCTCTACCAGCTCATGGTCCGGGGCATCGGAACCAATAACCTGCCCGACTGCTCGAACATGTGCCATGAATCCTCCGGCTCGGCGCTGACCGAAACCCTGGGCGTGGGAAAGGGCACCGTCAGCCTGGACGATGTGCAGGGCTCGGACCTGATCATCGTGGCCGGCCAGAATCCCGGCACCAACCACCCCCGGATGCTGACCGCCCTGGAACGGGCCAAGAAGAACGGCGCGACCATCATCGCGGTGAATCCCCTGCCGGAAGCGGGACTGCTGCGTTTCGACAACCCGCAGACGGCGTCGGGCATCCTCGGCACCAAGTTCGGCGGCGGAACCCAGCTCGCCGACGACTTCCTCCAGATTCGTCTGGGCGGGGACCAGGCGCTCTTCCAGGGACTCGGCAAATACCTGCTCGAGCAGGAGGAAGAGCACGGGAACGTGTTCGACCATGCCTTCATCAAGTCCTACACAGACGGGCTGGACGCGTACCTTGCCGAACTCCGCCGGACCAGCTGGGATGAAATCTGCTTTGCCAGCGGCCTGACCCGCGCACAGATCGAAGCCACCGGCGCCCGCCTGACCGCATCGAAATCCACCGTGGTGTGCTGGGCCATGGGTCTGACGCAGCACAAGCATTCCGTACCGATGCTGCGCGACATCGTTAACGTCCTGCTGCTTCAGGGCAACGTCGGCCGTCCGGGAGCCGGAGTGTGCCCGGTGCGCGGACATTCCAACGTCCAGGGTGACCGAACCATGGGAATCTTCGAGCGCATGCCGGAAGTTTTCCACGACCGGCTCGACGACGAATTCGGATTCCAGTCCCCGCGCCGCCACGGCTTCGACACCGTCAACGCGATCCGTGCCATGCGGGATTCGAAGGTCCGCGTGTTCATGGCCATGGGCGGCAACTTCATCCGCGCGACCCCGGATTCCCTGGTCACGGAGGATGCCCTGCGCAACACGGCGCTGACGGTCCAGGTCTCCACCAAGCTGAACAAGTCGCACCTGGTCCATGGCACCAGGGCCCTCATCCTTCCGGCCCTGGGCCGTACCGACCGCGACACGCAGGCCGGCGGGGACCAGCGGGTCACTGTGGAAGACTCGATGAGCGCCGTCCACGCATCCCAGGGGCGGCTGGACCCGCCCGGCCCGCAGGTCCGCTCCGAGGTTGCGATCGTCAGCGAACTCGCGGAACGGCTTTTCACCGGGACCAAAGCGCCCTTCCGGAACAACGCCCCGCAGCTGGACTGGCTGGCTGCCCGTGCGGACTACTCCGTGATCCGCCGCCACATCGAGAACGTCATTCCCGGGTTCGAGGGCTTCGAGTCCAAGATCAAGCGGGGCGGCGGAGGTTTTGTGCTTCCCAACGGCCCCCGTGACGGCAGGAAGTTTGCCACTGCGACGGGCAAGGCCCGATTCACGGCGAATGAACTGCAGTACCCCAAGGTGCCCGAGGGCCGCCTCATCCTGCAGACCCTGCGTGCGCACGACCAGTACAACACCACGGTGTATGCCAAGGATGACCGTTACCGGGGCATTTACGGCGGGCGGAGGGTCGTCTTCGTCAATGCCGCCGATCTGGCGGCGGCCGGACTCAAGGACGGTGACCTGGTGGACATGGTCTCGGAGTACGAGGATGGGGTGGAGCGGCGCGCCGAGAGCTTCCGTGCGGTCGCCTACAACACCCCTGTGGGCTGTGCCGCCGCGTACTACCCGGAGGCCAATGTGCTGGTGCCGCTGGACTCGGTTGCTGACGTCAGCGGCACCCCCACATCGAAATCGGTGATTATCCGGTTGGAGCCTGCTTCACCGGCCACGGCAGCGGCAGCGCAGTAATACTCTGGTCGGGGCTGCAGCCGCCTTCGGGTACCACCATCACGGCGTCAGCGTCGGCCAGTCCCCGCAGCATGCCTGAGCGGTAGTACTGCGAGGGCATGGCACGCCCGTCCTGGATGCGGCACGGCACCAGGCGGGTCTTGCCCGGCATCGGGTCGATGCTGACCCCTGCCAGCACATGGCGCTCCGGTGCCGCCGCTGCGCCGCGAAGCCCGTCAAGCAGCGGCTCCAGGACCGTGAACACCGCCATCATCGCGGCCAGGGGGTTGCCCGGCAGGGCAACCACAAACCGGCCGTCGGGAAGGCGTGCCAGCAGGGTGGGGTGGCCCGGACGCATCGCGATGCCGTCTA
Organism: Arthrobacter caoxuetaonis; assembly: GCF_023921125.1. Taxonomy (NCBI): domain Bacteria; kingdom Bacillati; phylum Actinomycetota; class Actinomycetes; order Micrococcales; family Micrococcaceae; genus Arthrobacter; species Arthrobacter caoxuetaonis. The sequence goes on along the minus strand of NZ_CP099466.1, from coordinate 622,158 downwards.
TCAGCAGCTCTGCGTCGACGGACTCCAGCGCGCGGCGCAAATGGTCCGCCTCTGATGTTCCCGTGCCGCCGGTGGTCACCAGCACATCGCCGGAGGACATCGCCAGGGACGCTTCGTCCACAGCATCGGTGCTCAGCGCCGCGACGACGTCCTCCAGCCGGTCCGGAAGCCGCCGCACGGCATCAATCCTGCCGCCGAGCATTTCCACCAGCTGCGGAAGCTGGGGGCCGAAGGTGTCCCGCACCTGACCGGAGTCCGGCAGGCCGAACTCGATGACTTCGTCCCCGGTGAACAGCAGCGAAACCCGTGGGGCCCGCAGCACTGGCAGCGTGTCATGGCCGCAGACCGCAGCCAGCGCGATGTGGGCCGGGTTCAGCACCGTCCCCGCGGGGATCGTGGTTTCTTCTGCTGCTGCTTCCTCCCCCGCCGGGCGGATGTGTTCACCGGGCCGCGGTTCGTCAGCCCGGGCAGAAGGCCCCGGAACGATGGTCTGGGGATCCCCGGGACGCAGCACCCCGTTTTCGGAACGCAGCACCGCTTCTCCTCCGGCCGGAATCAGTCCACCTGTCAGGATCGGCACGGCCTGTCCCCGCTGCAGCGGACGGCGGCCCGATTCGCGGTGGATCTGCCAGCGCTCATGTTCGGGCTCTTCGGCCGTCACAAGCGTCCACGGCGGTGCTCCGGCCACGGCCCAGCCATCCATGGCGGACGACGGGTAGTGCGGCACGGGCTGGAGGGCAACGGCGTCGGAGGCAAGTGTCTGGCCAAGTGCTTCAGCCAGCGGGACCGTCTCAAACGGCAGCGGCCGGGCCGCGGCGTGGGAAGCCCGCCGTGCCTGTTCCCAGGAAGTGTTCGGCTGCAGCGGCAGAATGAGGGGTGCGGCGCCGTTCACTTCTGCTCCTGCGTCCCGGCGGCGTCGCATTCACGCTGGGCTGCCCGGATAGCTGCCCGCATGGCGAGTGCCTCATCAGCCTGCCCGCTTCCCGCAGCCAGGCCGGCGGCCAGCCCGGCGACGAAGGTGGTGAGCGGTGCAGCAGGCCGCACGACGTTGTGTGCTGCTGCTGCGGCCAAGTCGAGGACCGCGTCGATGTCCACCTCTGTGCCTTCGAGCTCCAAGGACTGCAGCAGGCGCTGCGTCCAAGCTTCAAGTTGCTGCTGCTGGGTTCCCATAGTGGCTCCTTTGTCCGTCGCGTAGCACCGGAAGCAGCAGGTTTCAGGCGGTGCGGTTACCCGGGCTGATGCCCCATCTTCCGGCATCCTCCCAGGTGTCCACGTCCGCGGTACTTCCCGCTGGAACGGCGACCTCTCTCCACTGCACCCTAGCAAGCAGGCTGAACATTGACAGATTCTCCAGTCCCTCCGGACGCGCTGCCACGCAGCGCCGCAGCTCGGCGCTCCGGTACAGTGCCGCCAGCGGTTGCGCCTTGCCCCTTGCATCGACTGCCATGAGGGAGTCTCGGGGATCCCGGGCGGCTTCAGCGACCAGGGCGGGAACTGCACGGGCCACGCCGGGCATGTCGCAGGCCAGCACCAGTATCCATTCCGGCGCAGGGCGGCCGCGGGCAGCGGACCGCTGGTCAAGCACCGTGAGGGCGGCGCCGACTGCCGCGGCCGGGCCTGCGAACGGAGGATCCTCACGGACGCGAACGCAGTTATCCCCGTGCCTAAGCAGCATTGATTCCAGCCGGTCAGGTCCGGCGACGGCTATTTCGCGGGCTCCGGCAGCGGCGTCGAGGGTGATTTCAAGCAGGCTGTTTTCCCCGAGGACCAGCTCCGCCTTGGGCACACCCCCCAACCGGGAGGAGCGTCCGCCGGCCAGGACGACGGCGTCATAGGCAGGCGGGGGCGGTTCCGGCAGTGCCACTAGGCTGCCGTATCGCCGAGGAAGGGATTCCACTGGGCTGCGGGCTGCTCCAGCTCACGGATCTGCCACCGGGCACCCCTGGGTGGCCGGGGAGTAAAGCGCAGTTTCCATCCGAGCTGGTTCAACGTCTTGTCCCCTTTGTGGTTGTTGCATCTCAGGCAGCAGGCCACAAGATTCTCCCAGCTGTCTTCTCCCCCGCGGGACTTCGGCACCACGTGATCAACGGTTGAGGCCTGCTTACCGCAATACGCGCAGGAGTGCCCGTCCCTTCTCAGGACACCCCGCCGCGTGGCGACCGTTCCCTCGCGGTAGGGAATGTTCACGTAGCGGTTGAGGAGAATCACTGAGGGGCGTCCGAAGACGTCCGTGGGGCCGACCACCGGATCGCCGCTTTCTGCAAGCACGCTCGCTTTGCCGGTGAGCACCAGCACCAGCGCGCGCTTGAAAGTTACGACAGCCAGCGGTTCGTAGCCGGCATTCAGAACCAAGGTTCGCATGCACGTTCCTCTTCGCCTGCCCGCCGGTGCAGGCGGAGAAGCAGCCCCACCTTTACACCGCGGTACTTCGAATCTTGATTGCAAGAGTAAGCCGCGGGAGGCAATCGCGCCATTTAAGGGGAAGGAAAGGCAAGGAATCGGCGGAGTGCCGAGCGGCCGCGCCTATAGCCGGGCAGAACCAGCAAAGGACCTTCCCGAGGGGGAAGGTCCTTCGCCGGACTGTGTCAAAAGGTACTGCTGTGTCAAAAGGTACTGCTAGGTCAAGAAGAGGTACTGCTAGCCGCCAACGCGGATGTAGACGCCGCCCGAGCCGAGCTCTGCCGGGGCAACCACTGTCTGGTTTCCGAAGAAGCCGCCGTGGATGGCCTGGCCGTTGCCGACGTAAACAGCAATGTGGGCCAGGCCCATGCCGCCGTCGGCGTAGTAGATCAGGTCGCCCGGAAGCGCCTCAGCTGCACCCACCGTGCGGCCGAGGGAAAGGTAACCGGCCGGCCACCCGTGGTAGTTGATGCCTGCAGCTGCCAGGGCGTTCGTTGCCAGCATGGTGCAGTCCTGCATCACGCCCAGCTGTGCGTAGGCAGCGGCCGCGATGGTCGCGCCGACACCGGAGGCAACTGCGGGAGCCGCCTGGGCGGGTGCAGCAGCAGCTGTACCGGTGCCCTGGGCCTGCGCTGCGGGAGCGATGACCTCCTGCGACTGCACCGAGATGTCGGCGGTTTCGGCGGTTTCGGCGGTTTCTGCTTCCACAACAGACTGCTCGGCAGCAATAACGCCGGGTACCTGTGCGAGCTTCAGCTCCAGGCCTGCTGCATCAGCAGGGACCTGAAGAGGGATGGAGGAGAGATCCAGCTTGCTGGTCTGCACGTCACGGGAGGTCTCCGCGCCGGCAGCGTTTGCTGCGACGCCGGTGGTCAGTACCAGGCCCGAGGCTGCTGCGATGACAGCGGCCTGGCGGCCCATCGTGCCGGCGTTGGTGCTGACTGCGCCGGCCAGGGCGGTGAGGGTGCTGGTGCGCTGGACAGGAGCCCGGTGGCGCGCGCGCTCAGTTGTCGAGGTCATGGAAGGTGTTTCTCCGTAGTTTCAGGCAACCGCGCGTCAGCTGACGCGGACGAAGCTTGCGCCGGGAAGGTCGGACAGGGAGTGCAGGCCGGTGTTCATGCCGTTCAGGCCACCGGAGATGACTTGGCCGTTGCCGACGTAGATGGCTACGTGGCCGCCGGTGATTACCAGGTCGCCTGCCTGCGGAGTGCCAACCACGGCACCGAAAGCGAAGAACTGTGAGGGACCGAGGTCGCCGACGGACTTGCCGACCGAGCGCAGTGCCTTCTCGACCATGGCGGTGCAGTCCTGCGCCACGCCGATCTGCGAGTAGGCAGAAGCTACCAGTCCGGCTGCAACGCCGCTGGCGCTAACCTCGGCCACCGGAGCGGAAGACGCCGTGGTGAGGCCGGTGGAGGCCTGTGCTGCGGCTGCGGGAGCGGCTGCGGCCTGCTGGGCTGCATAGGCTTCCTGCTGGGCGGCGAGTGCCGCTGCGGCTTCTTCGGCTGCCGCGAGCTCGGCTGCCGCAATTTCGGCGCGGATCTCGGCACCGGAAAGCGAGCCGGCAAGGGGCTCAACCGGAAGTTCGAAAGGTGCCTGCTCGGAGACCGTGACGGTCCCGTTGGAGGTCACAACGTTGAGGGGGGTGGATTCCAGTGCCTGGCGGTCAGTGGAGACCGGTGCGGCCTGCGCCGGCATACCTGCGGCCAGGACGAGGCCGGAAGCTGCGACGACGACGGCGGCCTGACGGCCGACAGATCCTGCGTTGGCGGTTACGGCTTTGGAAAGCGCCGTAAGCGGGCTGGTTTGGACTGCGGGCGCACGGTGGCGTCCGGACGTGTTTGATGACACAGTGTTTGCCTCTCCCAACGCCTGCGAGGTGAGCTGTCGGATTCGGATGGGAGTCACCCGGCTGCGGACGGCTAGGTCCAGCAACTTAACCCCTAGGGCTTCTTACGAAACCCAAAATTGGTTCCCCCGCCTCTGCCATGCGATTTTTGCGAACGGATCTCAGACAGTGGCAGAGCTCGGCGAACTGTTCGAGAGTGCCCGGTCTTTGCGAACCAGGCACGGTGACGAGAATATAACAACATCAGGGAAATGTCACGCTCAGGTCACGAAAGCGTGTTGAGCGGATCACAACCACCCAAGAGGGTCGACAGCAGTGCCGTTTACCATTACTTCGAAATGCAGATGGCAGCCGGTTGATGCGCCGGTGCTGCCGCTGGCGCCCACCAAGTGGCCGCGCTGGACCTTATCCCCCACAGACACGCTGATGGCGGAAAGGTGGTTATACGTCGTCTCCACGCCATTGCCGTGATCGAGGACCACGCGGTTCCCGCCGCCGAGGGCATGCCACCCGGCAAAGGTAACGGTGCCGCTGGCTGCTGCCGTGACCTCGGTCCCGCAGGCAGCAGCAAAGTCCTGGCCGGTGTGCAGCTCTCCCGCTGCTCCCGTGATCGGACTGACCCGGTAACCGAAGGACGAGGCCTGCACCAGTTCGGATTCCAGCGGCGTGGCCAGTGTGCCCTTGGCCGCGGCCGGCGTGACGTCCATTCCGGCCACGGTGAGCCCCTGGAGCTTGGCGTCCGGATCAAACTTGCTGGTAAGCGCCGCCCGGTCGAAGCTCAGTGTGACGTTCGGATCCGCCGACACGGCAGGTGCCGCTGACGGCGTGGGCTGCTCCATCGGAATATCGGCAGCAGCGGTCGTAGGCAGGGCGACCGTCAGGACCAGGCCCGATGCCGCAGCACCAATGGCCAGCTTCTGTGCCGACGCCCCAAGGGGGCGCTGGACTGTTTCTGCGCGGCGCCGGCCTGTTGACCGGTCGGTGGAGCGTGGGCGCAGCGGTGCAGCCGGTGTTTCGGCTCTGCGCCTGCCCGAAGCTGCATGCTTCGACAAGTTTTTCCCTCTCTGCAAAGCCTGCGAAGTTAGCTGTCGGATTCGAGTAGAGAAAACTCGGCCTCTGACGCACGGGATCCGCAAGGATTCCATGCTGCTCGGAGGCTTCACCCCAAGGCAGCCCTGCTGCCGGTGATTGGGTCCTCCGCCCCTGCCTTCGAACGGTTGCACCTGCGGTCCAGTGGCAGGGTTCGGCTGTCGGACCGGTAAGCGGTGGGGTTGCTGTAGTCAGATGCAACTATAGGGTAAAAAGTCGAAAAGATACCATTCCGTTATCAGGACACCGGAATGTCGCGGGCGGGCTGCGCGACAAAGACGTGGGATGCCACTTCCGCGGGCAGTTCCAGTGCGCCTTCAATCCCGGGAACCCGCACGGAGATATAGCCGCCTACCACCTCCGCCGTAATGGTGGCGCCGGGCCGCAGGCCGGCTTCATCGAGCTGGGTCAGCAGTTCGGGATCCACCTGGATCGGTTCGGCCAGCCGTTCCAGCAGCATCTCTTCTCCCGGCTGGGCAGAACCCACCGCCGAGACCAAATTCAGGCAGCTGGTTGTCTGCGCCGAGGGCAGCCCGCCAATCGCCTCCAGGCCTGGAATGGGGTTCCCGTAGGGCGACTCTGTGGGGTGTCCCAGCAAGTCGTAGAGCCGCCGTTCCACCCGTTCGCTCATCACGTGTTCCCAGCGGCAGGCCTCGTCATGGACGTAGGCCCAGTCCAGTCCGATCACGTCGGCCAGCAGGCGCTCGGCCAGGCGGTGCTTGCGCATGACCTCCGTTGCCCGCCGGCGTCCGAATTCGGTCAGCTCCAGCTGACGGGTTCCCGAAACCACAACCAGGCCATCGCGTTCCATCCGGCCGATGGTCTGGGAGACCGTAGGACCGGAATGGCGCAGACGCTCGGCAATCCGCGCCCGGAGAGCCACGATGTTCTCCTCTTCGAGTTCCAGAATGGTTCGAAGATACATCTCAGTTGTGTCTATGAGGTCCGTCATGACCAGCCGCTCCTAGCATTCGTGCGGAAGAGAAGGGATGGAAAACCGGCGTGGCGCAGACCGCGCCGCAGGTTCGGTTCCACGTTAGCCCATCGCACCGAAACGGGCCCAAACACCATGGCGCGGGCCACCTTAGGGCACCCGGTCACAAATAGGAACGTCACGGCCGCCGGGTGTTGAATGGAAAGGTACGTGAAGTACCCTGCCAACCCGCTTGGAGCAAATACAACAATGGGCGAAACCACCGCACTTACCATCCCTGCAGATCTTCTTCCAAAGGACGGACGTTTCGGTGCCGGTCCTTCCAAAGTCCGCCCCGAACAAATGGAGGCTCTCTCCCGTGCCGGAGCAAAGCTCCTTGGCACCTCCCACCGCCAGGCTCCGGTCCGGAACCTGGTCGGCAGCGTCCGGGAGGGACTTTCCTCGCTGTTCTCCGCTCCCGAAGGATACGAAGTAGTCCTCGGCGTTGGCGGATCCACGGCGTTCTGGGATGTTGCGTCATTCGGCCTCGTGGAGAACAAGGCACAGCATCTTTCATTCGGTGAATTCGGATCCAAGTTCGCTGCGGCTACGAACAAGGCGCCTTTCCTGTCCGCATCCAGCATCATCAAGGCGGAGCCCGGAACCCGTCCCGAGGCGCAGGCCGAGGCGGGCGTCGACGTGTACGCCTGGCCGCAGAATGAGACGTCCACGGGCGTTGCGGCTCCGGTCCGCCGGGTCGAAGGTGCGGACAAGGATTCCCTGGTCCTGATCGACGCGACATCCGCTGCCGGCGGACTCGACGTCGACCTCTCGGAGGCGGATGTCTATTACTTCGCACCGCAGAAGAACTTCGCGTCCGACGGCGGGCTCTGGCTTGGCATGTTCTCCCCGGCCGCCATTGAGCGTGCAGCGCGGATCAACGCATCGGACCGCTGGATCCCCGATTTCCTGAACCTGCAGACGGCAATCGACAACTCACGCCTGAACCAGACCTACAACACGCCGTCGCTCTCCACCCTGGTGACACTGAACGCCCAGCTGGAGTGGCTGAACTCGAACGGCGGGCTGAAGTTCGCCACGGACCGCACGGCAGACTCAGCAGGCCGTATTTATGCCTGGGCCGAAGCGTCCTCCGTCGCCACGCCGTTTGTTGGCCGGGCCGAAGACCGGTCCAACGTGATCGCAACCATCGACTTCGACGATTCGATCGACGCTGCCGGGATCGCCAAGACCCTGCGCGCGAACGGCGTGGTGGACGTTGAGCCGTACCGCAAGCTCGGCCGCAACCAGCTGCGCATCGCGACGTTCGTGGCGATCGAACCCGAGGACGTCAGCGCACTGCTGCAGTGCATCGACTACGTTATCGAGCATTCCTAGCAGCAGGCATCCGGCACCCGCCGGGCAGCCGCACGAACAGGGCCCCGCCGCTACCGCGGTTTGGGGTCCTGTTCCGTTTCCCGGGTCGTCAGGTAGAGGCGCCGCCGGACGGTGCGGTCGTAGTGCAGGCGCAGATGGTGGGAACGCCAGGCCCAGACCAGTCCCACCACGGCGGTGATGATGCCCGATGCCGCCGCGACCCCAAGGCTCCACCGCGGTCCGAAAGCGTTGGACACCCAACCCACGATCGGCGCACCAAGCGGCGTCCCGCCCATGAAAATGGCGAAGTACAGCGCCATGACACGCCCGCGCATGACGGGGGTCGTCGTCGTCTGCACATAGGCATTTGCGCTTGTCATCAGGGTCAGCGCAAACAGCCCGGTGGGAATCAGGGACAGGGCAAAGATCCACAGGTTCGGGGAGAACGCCGCAAGCAGGCAGGAAACCCCGAATGCTCCCGCAGCCCCGAAGATGAAGCGCAGCCGCGGGCGTTCCCGCCGGGCGGAGAGCAGTGCCCCGCAGACAGAACCTATGGCCATGATCGAGTTCAGCAGACCGAAGATTCCCGCGTCCTGGCCAAACTCGGTGCGGGCCATGGCTGCTATATATACGGCGAAGTTGAGGCCGAATGTGCCCACGATGAAGATCGCCACCAAGACCATGACCAGGTCCGGCCGGTACTTCACGTACTTCAGCCCTGCCCGGATGCGCCCCTTGCCCGGAGGCGCCTTGGGCAGCACCCGCAGCTCCGCGCTGCGCATTTTCAGCAGCGCCAGGACCATCGCCGCAAAAGTCACGGTATTGATGAGGAACACCCAGCCGGGCCCGACCGCCACGGTCAGCAGGCCCGCTGCTGCGGGGCCGACCATGCGGGCACCGTTGAAGGACGCACTGTTCAGCGCGACGGCGTTGGGCAGGTTCTCCTCGGAGACCACCTCGGAGACAAAACTCTGGCGGGCCGGGGCGTCAATCGCCGAGACGACACCCAGCGCCAGCGCGAAAGCGTAGACGTGCCACAGGTGCGCATGTCCCGAGAGCACCAGCAATCCCAGCCCGGCGCCCAGGGCAGCCATGGATACCTGGGTGGTGAGCAGGACCTTTCGCCGGTCGTAACTGTCGGCGATGAGCCCGGCCCAGGGGGCGAGCAGCAGCTGGGGTCCAAGCTGGAGCGCCATCACAATGCCCATGGCCGCGGCATCCTGGTTCGTCAGGATGTCATAGACCAGCCAGTCCTGGGCCGTGCGCTGCATCCAGGTGCCGATATTGGAGACCAGGGCTCCAATGAACCAGATGCGGTAGTTGAAGATGCGAAGCGAACGGAACATGTGGATTCACTTCTCCCTTCCGGGATCAAGAACCTGGTTCCGCCTGCTCAACTGTTATTCGTCCTCCATGGCCGCGCCGTCGGCTGCGTCCTCTTCCGGTTCGACTGCCTTTTCCTGCTCTTCAGCCCCGGTCCGGGGTTCCTCATTTTCGGGGGCAGCGTTCTCTGCGCGCTCCCCTGCCTTTACTTCTGCCTGGGCAGCAACATCCTCCGGACGGAGCCGCTCGGACCACGGAACCCATTCCGGAGCCAGGACAGAGTCCTCGGAGGGCAGCAGTCCGACTTCGCAGACCGTGGCGACCTTTCCGCGGGGAACCCGCGCAACGGTGGCGTACCACTGCCAGCCGCGGTAGCCGGCCCGATTCGCCTGGAACCGGTGGGTGACCAGCCGGTCAGCTTCAGGCACTGCCCCGATCCACTCTCCCAGCTGGACCTCCGGCACCACTTCCAGGAGCCCGGCGCGTGCCGTCTCCACGGCAGCTGCCAGCACGGCGTCCGGTTTGGAGGGCCGGCGCTGGGGCTTCCGTGCCGCGGGTTTTTTCGGCTCTTCTGGAACGAAGGTGTCGGTTGTGTTCACTGCGTGGATCTGCCCCTATGCGTCAAGGTCATCGGCGACGGCCCGCAGCACTGCAGCAACCTTGGTTGCGTGCTTTTTCTCGGGGTACCGGCCCCGGCGCAGTCCGTTGGAAATGCCGTCCAACAGTTTAATAAGGTCTTCGGTAATCACGGCCATGTCGTCAGCCGGCTTGCGCGTGGCCTTCGCCACCGAGGGCGGAGCTTCCAGGATGCGCGCGGAAAGCGCCTGCGGCCCGCGGCGGCCGTCCGCCACACCAAACTCCATGCGGGTTCCAGGCTTCACCTCGCTCACACCGGAGGGAAGTGCGGAGGCATGCAGAAAAACTTCCTGGCCGTCGTCAGTGGCCAGGAATCCGAATCCCTTGCCAGTGTCGAACCACTTGACCTTGCCGATGGGCACTTCGCTTACCTCGTTCTTAGCTAATGGATGCGGCGGTCCCGCCGCATACGGTGGTGCATCCGCAGCGAATCTCCGTTGATTCCCTGCATCGCTCTCCCAGCCGGGCGGCAGGGCACTTCCAGAGATACTACGGTGAAGTCTGTTCCCTTTAGAATATCCCGACGCTGCTAATCGCACTCCAGTGTCCGCTTTGATGGCCGGAAATTTTAGCTGTTAGCGTTAAACATCATGGACGAACGCCTCCCGCACCCGGGAAAATCTGCTGCCAACTCTCCCGGCGGGCCCGCTCATTCCGAGGGCGCCGGAGCTGCCCCCCGCACCCCCCGTTCACCGCTGCGGCTGATTGTGACGGTGCTGGCCGCGCTGCTGGCGCTTGCCGGCGTCGCGAGCCTTGCTGCCCTGCTCCTGGAAGCGCTGCGCGGCGAAAGCGTCTGGCCCGGTTTTGCTGCCGGCGCTTTCTACGCCCTGCCGATCGCTTTTGTGCTGATGGCGGGGCTGGTAATTGACTCAATCGTGCGCCGGCGGCGAGGCTGACCCGTTTGTTTTCGCCTCCACTCGGGTAACGTATTGGACGATGTCCGCGATCCGAGCATTGGCCGAAGACCTTGCAGCGCGCAGTGACGAACAACTGCGTGAGCTTTTGACCGCCCGGCCTGACCTGGTGCTTCCTCCGGTGCCGGATTTCCAGGCCCTGGCGGCCCGCGCATCCACGCGCATCAGCGTCCAGCGGGCGCTGGAAAAGCTCACGGCTCCCCAGATGCAGGTCCTCGAAGCGCTGGATCTCACGACCAATGAGGACTCACACCTCAGCACAACGGCCTCCTGGCTGAAGGCCTCGATCGCCGGTTCAACCATCAAGGCCCTGGATTCGATCCTCAGTTACCTGCACCAGCTGGCGCTGCTGCGCCGTGCCCGCCCCCACCCCGGCGCCCCGAAGGCCGACGCCGGACGCCGCTTCTACCTGCCGGTGTCCGTTCTGGGTGAGGCGCTGGGCGCCTACCCGGCAGGGCTTGGCCGTCCGTATTCCACGCTCGCTGCCCAGCAGCCCGAGTTCGGGCAACGCCTCGTCGAGATCGTGGAGGGGCTGAGAAAGCGCGGCCTGCCCATCGAGAAGGCAGACACTCCCGCCACGGCGGCACATTCCCTGCATCACCTGGTCTCGGACCCGGCGGGCTGGAACGCCCTCCTGGCTGACGCACCGCCGCAGACCGGGGACCTGCTGCGCCGGTTCAAGTACTCCCCTGTCGGGACCATCCCGAAGAAGGCCGCCATCAGCCGCGCCGTGCTGGATAATCCCTCGCCGACTCCGGTCGAATGGCTCGTCGCGCACGGCCTGCTGGTGCCGCTGGATGCCCTGCATGTGGAGCTGCCCCGTCCCGTAGGCCAGGCGTCGCGCGGCCATGTCATCGTTTCTGATTTCCAGCTTGAGCCTGTGTCCCCGACACCGCGGGCGGTGCCGAATACCCTGCGCGACAACGCGGCCTTCGGAGCGGTAGCTGAAACCCTGCGCCTCATGACCGAACTGCTGGCCGTCGCTGCGGAGGCACCCATTGGAACCCTGCGGTCGGGCGGAGTGGGCGTGCGGGAGGTGCGGCGCGTCTCCGAAGCACTGCGGCTGGACCCCATGGGTACGGCCTGGCTGTTGGAGCTGGCTGCCCTCTCCGGCCTGCTGGTTCTTGATGCTGCCACCGCACGGTGGGGAACTGCCGAAACCGATTGGCTGACCCTGGACCGCGAGCTGCAGTGGCGCCGGCTGGTGGAATCCTGGCTGGAGGCAGAGCGGGCGCCCTCGCTGGTGGGCGGACCGCTGCCCGGCGGAGGAGTGATTAATGCCCTGGCCGGAGAGCTCTCGCGCCCGGATGCGCCCCTCGTGCGGCGCCGGGCCCTGGAAATGCTGTCCGAACTTTCCGCCGCGGGCGTTGGCCAGGAAACCCATTCGGCAGCGTTCGACGTCGAGGACCTGATCGGCGCACTGACCTGGCATCAGCCCAGGCTGCAGCGCAGGTTCGCCCGCCTGGTTCCGGGCATCCTCAAGGAGGCTGCCCAGCTGGGCCTCATCGGATCGGGTGCCCTCTCTGAACTCGGCCACGCGGTGGCCGCCTCCGATTTCGGGAGGGCGACCGGAAGGCTAAACCAGGCCCTGCCGGCACCCCTGAGTTCATTCCTGCTCCAGGCCGACCTGACCGCGGTGGCACCCGGTTACCTGGATCCTTCAGTCGCCCGGCAGCTCTCCCTCATCTCAGATGCCGAGGGCCGCGGACCTGCCGCGATCTACCGCTTCTCGGCAGATTCCATCCGCCGCGCCCTTGATGCCGATATGGACGCCGCCTCGATCCTGGAGTTTTTGTCCCACTACTCTGCCACCGAGGTTCCGCAGCCGCTGCGCTACCTCGTGGAAGACACCGCCAGCCGCCATGGGCGCCTGCGCATCGGTGCAGCCTGGTCCTACCTGCGCAGTGACGACGAGGCAGCGCTCAACGCGCTGGTTGCCGATCCCCGCTCCGCGCCGCTGGGGCTGACGCGGATTGCGCCGACAGTGGTTTCCTCCGCTGCCACGCCGCAGGAACTCGCACTGGCTATCCGCGGCCTCGGCTACGCGCCGGTCATGGAAGGCAGGGCCCGCGAGGCCAACGGTTCCCATGTCCGCCCCCCTGTGCCGGCACCGTCGTCGTCCAGTACCCGGGTGAACCAATGGGAACTCAGTGATGAGGACCTGGATGCCCAGCTGGCTGCGCTCCGCGGCCGCGGGCCGGCTGTGGCCAAACATAATGATGAGTCGATGCCGCTGGTAGGGCTGGAGACGCTGCGCAAGGCCATCCGCACCAAGAGTTCCGTGCGGATGGGAGTGGTGGACAGCCAGGGGAATGAACGGCAGGAGATCTTCGTTCCCCTTTCGGTAGGCGAGGGCCGGGTCAGGGTCTTCGATCCGCGGCGCGACGTTGAGCGCGTAGTGTCAATACACCGGATAATGGATGTGGAAATAGTGGAGGGCAGCCCAGCACATGGTTGACGGACCGTTGATCGTCCAAAGTGACAAGACCATCCTGCTGGAAGTGGATCACGAGAAAGCCCAGGAAGCCCGCCACGCGATTGCGGCTTTTGCGGAACTCGAACGGGCTCCCGAGCACATCCACAGCTACCGGCTGACGCCCCTGGGGCTGTGGAACGCCCGCGCCGCGGGCCTGGACGCCGAACAGGTACTCAACACCCTGCTCACGTATTCCCGTTTCCCGGTTCCGCACTCCCTGCTCGTGGACATCGAAGAGACGATGTCCCGCTACGGGCGGCTCCGGCTCGAGAAGGATCCACAGCACGGGCTGGTGCTGCGGACCAATGACTATCCCGTCCTTGAGGAAGTGCTGCACGCCAAGAAGATCCAGCCGCTGCTCGGCCCCCGGATCGACGGGGAAACCGTGGTGGTGCAGTCCGCGATGCGAGGCCAGCTCAAACAGCTCCTGCTCAAGCTGGGCTGGCCGGCGGAAGACCTCGCCGGCTACGTTGACGGAACTCCCCATCCGATCCTGCTGAACGAGGACGGCTGGGCCCTGCGCCCTTACCAGAAGCTGGCCACGGAGAATTTTTGGGCCGGCGGCTCGGGTGTGGTGGTGCTTCCGTGCGGTGCCGGGAAGACCCTCGTGGGTGCTGCTGCCATGGCTACCAGCTCCACGACCACGCTGATCCTGGTCACCAACACCGTCTCGGCACGGCAGTGGAAGGATGAGCTCCTCAAGCGCACGTCGCTCACTGAAGACGAAATCGGCGAGTACTCCGGTGCGGTCAAGGAAGTCCGTCCGGTCACCATTGCCACGTACCAGGTGCTCACGCTCAAACGCGGAGGACTGTACCCGCACCTGGAATTGCTGGACGCCAACGACTGGGGCCTGATCATCTATGACGAGGTCCATCTGCTCCCGGCACCCATCTTCCGTATGACGGCTGACCTGCAGGCCCGCCGAAGGCTTGGACTCACGGCCACCCTGGTCCGTGAAGACGGCCGCGAGGGTGAGGTCTTCTCCCTCATCGGGCCAAAGCGCTATGACGCTCCGTGGAAGGACATTGAGGCCCAGGGCTACATTGCGCCCGCAGACTGCATCGAGGTCCGGGTGGACCTTCCGCGGGACGAGCGCGTTGCGTACGCCATGGCCGAAGACGGCGACAAGTACCGCCTGTGTTCGACGTCGGAAACCAAGTCCAAGGTGGTTGAGGACCTGGTCCGGCGCCATGCCGGGGACCAGATCCTGGTCATTGGCCAGTACATCGACCAGCTGGACGAACTGGCCGAACGCCTGGACGCCCCGGTGATCAAGGGTGAGACTCCGGTAAAGGAACGCCAGCGGCTCTTCGACCTCTTCCGCAGGGGGGAACTCAAGACCCTGGTGGTCTCCAAGGTCGCAAACTTCTCGATCGACCTGCCCGAAGCCTCGGTGGCCATCCAGGTCTCCGGGTCCTTCGGCTCGCGCCAGGAAGAAGCGCAGCGCCTCGGGCGCCTGCTGCGCCCGAAGGCTGACGGCCGGGCAGCGCACTTCTACACCGTCGTCGCGCGGGACACCCTGGACCAGGACTTCGCTGCGAAGCGGCAGCGCTTCCTGGCCGAGCAGGGCTACGCCTATTCCATCCAGGACGCTGCGGACATCGAAAAGCCCGCCTAGCCGAGGCGGGGTTTCCGTCCGAGCCGTGTAACTTTCCTGCCATGCTCCCGCCGCGGATAGTTTTCCCCATGGGTAGTTCTCCCCATGGGGCATTTGTGTTTCCTGCGCTAGATTCTTAGAGGCAATAGCCAGAGATTTGCTTCAGCGGAACGCAGCTCGTTCTGTCATCCAGGGGGGAAGATGCCGATTAACGGCTGGGATATCCAGGTCGCCGCAGTCCGCGGCGTCATTGGGAAGGCGCGGGCCACGGTGGAAGACCTGCAGGCCGAAGAGACCAAGCTCCAGAACGCGGTCACCTCCGCTGCCTGCTCCGCCAACAGTCCCGTCATCCTTCAGGCACTCACGGACTGCTATGAGGACTATTTGTCCCGGCTGCTCAACAGCGGCACCATTCGCGGCGACAACGCCTGCAATTCGACCAGCGACGCCGTCAATCATTATGTGCGCGGCGATGAAGAGATGGCCGGCAATGCCAATCGGATGGCCGGCGAATCCCCGGCTGCCGGCGCGGACGCGGACAGCACAGGAGGCGGACGGTGAGTGCGGGGAATCTCCCGGTACTGCCGGACACCTGCGCCATCCGTGAAGACGCGGCCGCGATCGATGCGTCGGGAAAACGGGCGAAGGACTACGGCCAGGATCTGGTTGCAACCTGGACAGCGCTCCAGGACAGCTATCAGGCCCCCGAGCAGGACATAGTCCACGGTGCCATGGACAAAGCGGCCATTTACACCGACGCAACAGCGGATGTGACCGGCGCAATCCGGAATGCCCTTGATGCCTACGCCGACGCCGTCGACGCGCTTCGCCCCCGCTACGATGCCCTCGTGGCAGCGCTGGAAGCCCACGCCTGCCGGCCGCTGGACGACGACAGCCAGGAAAGCGCGGCCGCCGCACAGTCAGAAGAAGCACGCCTCACCCGTGAGTCAGCCTCGATAGCCGCCGAGCTCCAAGCTGCCGAAGACGCCTGCGCTGCTGCGATTTCCGGTCTGCACACGTCATTTCTGGAGCCGCACAGAATCGCAACGTCGCCCTACGCCGCGGTCTCATCCGGCCTGGCGGCCAACGGACTCCTTTCAGTGCACCAGAACCCCGGTCCCCGGCTGATTAGGATCGCTTTGGACCCCGGCTCCAACAGGCGCCGGCTCAATGTGCCCGGATCAGTCACCCTGCGGTTGAACGGCCGGCCGTACCGCTACCTCCCGGCCGGCAGCCTCATGGCGGCGATGCTCGCGCCACTGGGCGCGCGGGCGCTGACCATTCATCGGCCGGTGTTCCGGGACCCCCAGGTCCCGGGAGCCCGGCGGCGGACCAACGCGAGTGGAAACAGCGTGGCCGCTCCGGAGCTGCCGCGCTGGGCGAACAGGGTGGCCAATGGACTGGGCGTGGCGGACGGCGCCTTGTCCGTCTACAAGAACTGGTCCGAACAATGGAACCAGGACCAGCTGGAGCATCCTGAGATGAGTACGGGAGACCGTGTAGGCAGTGCCGCCGCCACCGCCGTTGTCGAAGGCGGTGGTGCCATTGGCGGCAGCATCGCGGGAACAGCAATCGGCGCTTCACTGGGCAGCCTGATCCCCATCCCGGTGGTGGGAACGCTTGCCGGGGCCGCTGTGGGGGGATGGGTAGGCGGTGCCGTCGGAGAAGGCATCGGAAATGTCGTGAGAAACCTGAGGGACAAGGGACTTGCTGACGCTGTGGGCGGAGGCCTCAAGGAAACATGGGAGAATCTGAAGCTATGGTGACAGCGGGGATGATCCTTTTCGTAGCAGCGGCTGTGGGCGGAATCGCTTATATGCTCATTTCCGGCATAGCGGCTTATAAGGGAACCTGGCGTACGTGGGCGGGCCAAAGAAGCGTCTATCAGTTCGGAAAGCAGAACTACCTCGGGTTCTTCGGGCTCTATTTGCAGCCCGTCATCATTGTGGCGGTCCTGCTGAGCCTGGTTACCATCCTGGGCGCTGAGTGGGTCACCGACTGGGTTCTGGTGCTCACCATCACCCCGCTTTTCATGGTGGCGTTCGCCTGCTGTTTCCGCCTCCCCCGGATTATGCTGCCCGCGTGGTACAAAGACTGGCTGGACCGCGGTGCGGACAAGGACGAAGTCCTGAAACCCGAGTATTCCTCCCCGTTCTCCTGGCTGCGAAAGCCTAGGAATGTTCACCGCTGAGTGCAGCGCCAATGTAGCGCTTGAACGCCCGTCCGACTGGGAGGTCATTCCGCACCCGGACGCGGAACTGGTGGTGGCAGCACCGCTCACGAAGTGGATGGAGGAGGGCGGCTTCCGCCCGAACGTCGCCGTGACGGCATTCCCCTTCCCCGGCACCGTAACCCAGCTGAGCACAGTTGTTATGGCGTCACTGCTGACGTCCCTGGCAGACCCCTATCTGCTCTCAGTGGACCCGGTCCCCCAACTGGAAGCCGTCCGCCGGCTCGAGTACCTGCACCGGGGGTCCGGCGGGCTGATCCACTGCAGCCAGCTGCTGTTGTTCCGCAACGGACTGGCCGCCTCTGTGACCACCTCCTGTTCGGCCAACCAGCTGACCGCCTACGACGAAGTCCTGGGCGCCATCGCGCTCTCGGCCACCCTGAAGGACCCCTCCAATGGTTGATATTGTCCCGGACCGCGAGCCGGCACTGGATGAGGCCGCGAGCCGGATTCTCGGAGCCGACCTTGAAGAACTCGGCGGCCTGTCGGCCCGGCAGCCCTTCAGCTCCCGGGGACCGTGGCTGAATGGTGAAGCGGTACATCTGCTGGATGCAGCCGCGGAGAGCGGCTATGCCGGCCGTTTCCAGCGGGCCGGCCGGAAGGCGGGCCTTGCCGCCCTGGTCGAGGCCGGGCTCATGGATACCGCCGGGCGCCTGACGCCGGAGGGCATCACCGTCACGGCACCGCTGACCTCAGCACGTGCCTCCGTCAGCATCCATTGCCTGCATCCCCAGGGATCCACCGAGCTGCAGATACAAATCGATGACGAGGATGCCCTGGTACTCGCTGGCCCCTCCCGCGCGGAACTCGACGCGGGCCGCATCGACCGTTATGAGTCCCTCGTCCAGCTGGATTTCGTCGGTCTCCCCGATCTGGCCCAGGTGGTAGCTTCGTGGCTGGGCCTGGGTCCCGCCTGGACCCTCACGACGGGTGCCCTCGATTTCCCGACCGAGGTCTTCGACCGCCGTATCGCTTCCGTAGACGAGCCGCCGCCGACGGAGGATCCGGCGTGGATCCGGATGTGGAGCGAACCGTGGTTCATCTGGCGTGTCCAGGTGCAAACCGCGGCCGGTGCGGTCCCCGAGTGGGGCTACGTGGACGCGGGCCGGGCAGGTCAGCATCTGCTGACGGTTGACGCGGAGCGTGCCACGCTCGAGCCGGTGACCTCTGGAATGGCCTACCGCGACCTCGTTTCCGCGTTGACAGTCTTCTGACGTTTTACCGGTTCCGTTCCCGCAGGACCGTACCGGGATGCCTCAGTGCTTACATGGGACATTTCCAGCTGACTTATTGCCGGCCTACAGACAACGTCCAGCTAAATGTAAGAAACTAGGCGGGTGAACAAATCGTCTGCACCCGAAGCACGCCTCCTCGTTGTCGATGATGAGCCGAACATCCGCGAGCTGCTCTCCACCTCGCTGCGTTTCGCCGGCTTCGACGTCGTTGCAGCCGGAAACGGCCGCGAAGCCCTCGCCGCCGTGGACGAACACAGCCCGGACCTGGCTGTCCTGGACGTCATGCTTCCGGATATGGACGGCTTCACCCTGACCCGCCGGCTCCGGGCCGCGGGACGGCACTTCCCCGTAGTGTTCCTGACCGCCCGGGACGACACCGAAGACAAGGTCACCGGCCTCACCGTCGGCGGGGATGACTATGTGACCAAGCCTTTCAGCCTGGATGAAGTCGTGGCCCGGATCCGCGCCGTCCTGCGCCGCACCCAGCCCCTGGACGATGACGACGCCGTCATCCGCGTGGAGGATTTGGAGCTCGACGACGACGCGCACGAGGTCCGGCGCGGCGGGGTCACGATCGAACTCTCCCCCACCGAGTTCAAGCTGCTGCGCTACCTGATGCTGAACCCGAACCGGGTACTGTCCAAGGCGCAGATCCTGGACCACGTATGGGAGTACGACTTCAACGGAGACGCTTCGATCGTGGAGTCCTACATCTCCTACCTGCGCCGCAAAATCGACCGCAGCCCTGATGCCCCCGCACTGATCCAGACCAAGCGCGGCGTCGGCTACCTGCTGCGCACCACGGAGAAGCGCTGAGCCTTGATCCGGCGCTGGAAGTCCGCTTCCCTCAGATCACAGCTGGTGGCCATTATGGCCGTGCTCATGGTGGTGACGGTGACCATTACCGGTCTTGCCACCATTTACGTGCTGCGCCAGATCCTTGTCAGCAGGCTCGATGCAGACATCCAGGACAATGCTCCGGCCATTTCGCGCTACCTGATCTCAGGTGCGCCCTCGACTGACACCTCACTGTTCCGTTTCTACGGCCTGTACCTGAATGACGACGGCGAGCACGGACCCGAGACGCACTCCGACACCGACTTTGATACACCGATACTGCTCAACATCACGTCGGACGAAGTCACGGCGCGGGACGGCCGGGGCTTTGACGTGCCCGGCACCGCCCCCGGCAGCAAGGGATGGCGGGTCAAGGTCTTCCATGTGGCAAACCTCCCCGGATCTGTTGCCGTAGCTGTCCCGTTGGACTCCGTGGCTGAGACCGTGGATGAGGCCGCCTCGCTGGTGTTTTCCGTGGGGCTGCTGGGCACGCTCGGCGCCACGGGCATTGCCTACTGGGCGGTCACGCGGCAGTTCCGTCCGCTGAGCCAGGTCGAGAAGACGGCCGCAGCCATTGCGGCCGGTGATCTTTCCCGCCGCGTGGAAGTCGGGAACCCGGCCACTGAAATCGGCAGGCTTTCCCGGTCACTGAACGCCATGCTCGCGCATATTGAAACCGCATTCGCTGCCCGGACGCAGTCCGAGCAGAAGATGCGCCGCTTCGTGCAGGACGCTTCCCATGAACTCCGGACACCGCTGGTGACCATTCGGGGATTTTCCGAGCTGTACCGCCACGGGGCGCTGCAAAAGCCGGAAGAAATCGCCGCTGCCATGGGCCGCATTGAAAGCGAAGCCAAGCGGATGGGCCAGCTCGTGGAGGATCTGCTCACCCTGGCCCGCGTCGACGAACAGCGCCCGCTGGAGTACCGGCCCGTGGACCTGATGATCCTGGGCAACGACGCCGCCCTTGACGCACGGGCCAGTGCCCCGGACCGGGAAATCCGCGTGGTCGGACTTGACGGCAATTCGCCCCGGAGCGCCCCTGCCATGGGCGATGAGGCACGGCTGCGGCAGGTCGTGGCAAACCTGATGACGAACGCACTCCGGTATACGCCGGAAGGCTCACCCATTGAAGTCGCCGTAGGCGTAGCACCGGTGATTCATGACCGGATGGACGCCGTGCTTGAAGTTCGGGACCATGGACCCGGAATCTCGGAAGAGGACGCAGCCAGGGTTTTCGAGCGCTTCTACCGGGCCGATTCCTCGCGTTACCGGGAAACGGGTGGAACAGGTCTGGGATTGGCGATCGTCGCTGCTTTGGTGGCCCAGCACGACGGCACGGTCCGCCTGACCGAAACCGAAGGCGGCGGCGCTACGATGTCCATCCGCCTGCCGTATAAGCAGCCTGACAGCATGCCCGAACACGAGGACGAGACTGCAGAAGGCGACAGCCGGGAGGACGACGGCGGCGCCCTGCGTCCCTAAGTCCCGCTCGTCCCGGGCGGACCTGTCCTCCACCGCCCGGTCAACGCACCCCCGCTCTCCGCACTGTCCACCCTCTGGCGTGCGCTCCGGATGGCTGCCCTGCCCTGCCTGATCCTTGGAAGCACGGACCGCACCAGGCGGGCCCAGATGTGAGGAGGAAACCGTGGCGGGGTTTGTCGTCGACAGTGACATCCTGGCTGCCAAAAGCACCGAGGTCCGTGCGACCATCGACAGGCTGCAGGCAGACATCAATTCCATGCAGGCAGGGCTGCTGTCCCTCGGTGAGTCGTGGCAGGGACAGGCCTCGGCCAACTTCCAGCTGCTCATCACGGATTGGCGGACCACCCAGGCGAGGGTCGAAGAGTCGCTCGCCAGCATCAACCAGGCGTTGGCGTACGCCTCGGTCCAGTACGCAGACACGGAGGCGGCAAATACGGCACTCTTTCGGCGCTAGGGAGGAGAACCTGCGGGTAACGCAACGGAGCGCGGCACCTCAAGAAGGTACCGCGCTCCTGCGCATGTGGTGCTGCCGGCCCGGGGGCCGGCGGTTGGGGACTAGAAGCCGCCCATACCGCCCATGCCACCCATGTCGTCGCCGCCCATGGCCGGTGCGGCCTTTTCGGGCTTGTCAGCAACAACAGCTTCGGTGGTCAGGAACAGACCGGCGATGGATGCAGCGTTCTGCAGCGCCGAACGCGTTACCTTTACCGGGTCGTTGATGCCTGCAGCAAGCAGGTCCTCGTATTCGCCGGTTGCGGCATTCAGGCCGAAGCCCTCGGGCAGGCCGCGGACCTTGTCGACGACAACGCCCGGCTCGAGGCCGGCGTTGTAGGCGATCTGCTTCAGCGGAGCATCGATGGCAACCTTGACGATGTTGGCGCCGGTTGCTTCGTCGCCTTCGAGGTTCAGGTTGGCGAATGCCTTCTGGCCGGCCTGGATCAGGGCCACGCCGCCACCGGCGACGATGCCTTCTTCAACCGCTGCCTTGGCGTTGCGGACGGCATCTTCAATGCGGTGCTTGCGTTCCTTGAGCTCAACCTCGGTTGCGGCACCGGCCTTGATGACTGCAACGCCGCCGGCCAGCTTGGCCAGGCGTTCCTGCAGCTTCTCGCGGTCGTAATCCGAATCGGAGTTCTCGATCTCGGCGCGGATCTGGTTGACGCGGCCGGCGATTTCGTCGGCGTCGCCTGCACCTTCGACGATGGTGGTCTCGTCCTTGGTGACAACAACCTTGCGTGCCTTGCCGAGCAGGTCCAGCGTGGCGTTCTCGAGCTTGAGGCCAACCTCTTCGGCGATGACCTGGCCGCCGGTCAGGATGGCGATGTCAGCCAGCTGGGCCTTGCGGCGGTCGCCGAAGCCCGGAGCCTTGACGGCTACGGACTTGAAGGTGCCGCGGATCTTGTTGACCACCAGGGTGGCCAGTGCTTCGCCTTCAACGTCTTCGGCGATGATCAGCAGCGGCTTGCCGGACTGCATGACCTTCTCGAGGACGGCAACGAGGTCCTTGACGTTGGAGATCTTGGAGTTGACGATCAGGATGTACGGGTCCTCGAGGACAGCTTCCTGGCGCTCTGCGTCGGTGACGAAGTAACCGGAGATGTAGCCCTTGTCGAAACGCATGCCTTCGGTGAGCTCAAGTTCCAGGCCGAAGGTGTTCGATTCCTCGACCGTGATGACGCCTTCCTTGCCAACCTTGTCCAGCGCTTCGGCGATCAGGTCGCCGATCTGCTGGTCACCGGCGGAGATGGAAGCCGTAGCAGCGATCTGCTCCTTGGTTTCGATTTCCTTGGCAGAGGCGAGCAGTTCGGCAGTGACGGCTGCAACAGCCTTCTCGATGCCGCGCTTCAGGCCCAGCGGGTCGGCGCCGGCAGCAACGTTGCGCAGGCCTTCCTTGACGAGGGCCTGAGCCAGGACGGTAGCCGTGGTGGTTCCGTCACCGGCGACGTCGTCAGTCTTCTTGGCAACTTCCTTGACCAGCTCGGCGCCGATCTTCTCGTAGGGATCGTCGAGTTCGATCTCCTTGGCGATGGAAACGCCGTCGTTCGTGATGGTGGGAGCGCCCCACTTCTTTTCGAGTACGACGTTGCGGCCACGCGGGCCGAGCGTGACCTTGACGGCGTCGGCGAGGGTGTTCAGGCCCCGCTCAAGGCCGCGGCGTGCCTCTTCGTCAAATGCAATGATCTTGGCCATAACGGCTATCGTCCTTCCGGAACAGTCATGCTTGGATGTTGCATTCCTTCTGAGGTGCCCGCGACGGACGGGGAGAATCGCACGATCTCTTTACGCGCGTTCCGCCCCTCACCCCAGCGGCTTGCTGGTTCACTCAACACCGGCGACTTTTAGCAGTCAGCCCGCAAGAGTGCTAAGTCAATAATTAGCACTCCCGCACCGGGAGTGCAAGCAGTCACGGCCGGTTGTGACCGGGGTTTCCATCCAAAACCCGAGCCGGTACCCCATCGCCCCACCGTGGACCGCCAGCTGCCTCCAAATCGCTGCCCGACGGCGTAGATTGGTCCCATGCACGCCCTTTCGTTACCAACGGGTTCCCTGCGGGCGGCGTGACCCCGACATCTTCAGGAGTAGGCAAATGGCGACGAACGAGCCCCCTCCGGGGCAACCCACCCCGGGCCAGCCGGAAGACCAGGATCCCACGGCGCAGGCCGCACATGGATCCAGCGCCGCCCCGCCTCCCTACGGCCGGCCGCCCGGCGATTACGACGAGTCGGCGCACCAGTCCCCGGAACCCGGCGGCTATCAGGGCCAAGGCCAAACAGGCCAGCCAGGGCAGAGCCCTTATCAGGGCGAGTATCCGGGACAGGGGCGCTACACGAACCCCGGGCACCCGGGCCAGTACCACGGTGAGTACCAGCCCACCGGCCAGTACCAGGGCCAGAACCCATATCCACCGGGCCCGCCGCCCGGCTACTACCAGCCCGGGCCGCCGAATCCTTACCAGCAGGGTTACCCGGCCCCGTACGGCTGGGCGCCGAAGTCCCGCCTCGCTGCTGGTTTGCTCGGCATCTTCCTCGGCGGCCTCGGAGTCCACCGGTTCTACCTCGGCTACACCACCATCGGCGTCGTGCAGCTGCTGGTAACCCTCTTCACTTTCGGGGCTGGCGCGATTTGGGGCTTCGTCGAGGGAATCATGATCCTGGCCGGCGCCCAGACCTTCCGGACTGATGCGCGCGGGATGCCGCTGCGGGAGTAATGGCCAGCGCCCAAGACCAGGGCGCCCCAACACGCGGAAAGAGAAAGAGCCGGCGGCCCCCTGGATTCAGGGAGCCGCCGGCTCTTTTGCTTGGAGGGGTCCGGCTAGACCGTCCGGACGTCTTCGGCCTGGGGACCCTTTTGTCCCTCACCGATCTCGAATTCCACCCGCTGGCCCTCTTCCAGTGTCCGGTACCCGGCTGACTGGATGGCGGACCAATGGACAAAAACATCAGTCTGGGCCTCATCGACTGTGATGAACCCGTACCCTTTTTCGCCGTTGAACCATTTGACGATGCCCTGCGCCATGCTTCTCTCCCCTTGTCCAGGTCAGTCCCGGGGCTGGTGCTCCGCCGGAACAGCTGCCGGGAGATCCGTGCCGAGGTGGGGCAGGACCGCTGTTACCCCGGCGGCTGGAGCTAACTTTAGCCACAGGGACCCGGCAGCGGTCCGGGGCGGGGAATTAGTTATCGAGTTTTAACAACACTCGGCTATTTACTGGAAACCGGGGCCCGCCACCACTGTCACAGTGGCGAATTCAGGCGACTCACTGAGCGTGGGGATCCCGAGGAGGGCAGACAGCTCCTCCGCGTTGGCGCGCTGGGCCTCGCCGTTGTAGAAGATGACCGAGCCCTGCAGCGGAGCTCCGGCCCAGTTGCCGACACTGGAAGTGATCCAGCCCTCGGCACCGATCCGGGCGGAGATGCCGGCGCCCAGGCCGCTGATGCCGCTGGCGTTCAGGACGACCACCGGCTGGGTCTTGTCTGCCGCAGGGGTCGATTCCACCGGGGTCGGCTCTGGGCTGCTGGACGGCACCGCAGACGGCGACGGCGGGCTGGACGGTGTTGCCGGGGCGCTCGGCGAAGCAGAATCGGTAGCTTCCGTTTCTGCGGCCACCGGTGTCGCGTTGCCGTCAGCACCGATGCCGAGACGGGGCAGGACCACATATGCGGCCAGCCCGACGAGGAGTGCCAGGACACCAACCGTAATGATCAGGCCAATACCACTTGAGCGCGCAGGGATGAGGCGTTCGCGGTGGACGCCCTGCCGTGTGGAGGTCTCCGGGACCTTATCGAACTCGTCCCTGGGGTATTGGCTCATGGTTGCGTTGTCTGTCCTTGATCTGTGGGGCCCTATGCGTCGGTGCCCATGCGGCGGGCAGTGCGCGCACGCTGGCGTGTAGTACGTAGTCTACGCAGCCTCTTCACCAGCATCGGATCGTGTGCCAGCGCTTCCTCCGTGTCGATCAGCGCGTTGAGGATCTGGTAGTAGGCAGTCGCAGAGAGCCCAAAGAGATCCCGGATGGCCTGTTCCTTGGCCCCCGAGTATTTCCACCAGGAACGTTCCAGCGAGAGCATCTGCTGCTCGCGTTCACTCAAAGGGCTCTCGGGGTCGACGGTGCCGTCCGGTGAGAAGGCCCCGGCTTCAGCTGTTCCTGCCACTGAGTGTCCCCGTCTCCTGGTCTGTTCCCCCGGGCGCGGCAGTAAGGCATGCCGGTGCGGGGGAAAGTCTGTGTCCAGCAGTAATCCTAAACCGGAATAACAACCTTGTCATTTAGCTGTGCCGCGGATGCGGTTGGGATTCTGGCGGGAGATATCCAAGACTGGACAGGTGAGAAACAGCGAAGAGCCGGCATTGTTCCCCCTGGATCCTCCCGCCACGCCCGGCGGCGGGCAGCAGGAAACCGACGGCGGCACGCCCATTCCTTTCACCAGCGGGACACCGCTGGCCTCGCTGATGGCCCCGGACTGGGCCGAGGCCCTTGCCCCGGCGGCCGGCCTGATCCACCGGCTGGGAGACGACCTCGAACGCCGCCGCAGTGCCGGAGCCCACATCCTGCCCGCCCCGCAGAACATCCTGCGTGCCTTCCGCCGCCCCATGTCAGAGGTGAAGGTGCTCATCGCCGGACAGGACCCGTACCCAACACCGGGGCACGCCGTCGGCCTTTCCTTTTCGGTGGAGCCGGGAGTCCGGCCCCTTCCGCGTTCACTGGCCAACATCTATAAGGAGCTGCAGGCGGATCTGGGCATCGCCCCCGCCGCCCATGGAGATCTCAGCGCCTGGACGGAACAGGGGGTCCTGCTGCTGAACCGTTCCCTGACAGTCGAGGCCGGCGCGGCGAACTCCCACCGCGGCCGGGGCTGGGAGGACATCACCGATCTGGCCGTACGGGCTTTGGCTGCGCGGCGGCGTGCTGACGGATCACCCCTCCCGCTCGTCGCCGTCTTGTGGGGGCGGCAGGCGCAGGCCCTGGCACCTTTGCTGGGCGGTGCCCCGAGGGTTGAGTCGGCTCATCCCAGCCCTTTGTCCGCTTCGCGGGGATTCTTCGGATCCCGCCCCTTCAGCCGCGCCAACGAGATGTTACTCGCCCAGGGCAGCACCCCGGTGGACTGGCAGCTTCCCGGGGTACCGTAGAAGCAGTCCCCCCGTACCAGGAGAAACAACACATGCCTGAAGCACCCGCCACACGTTCCCCTGCTCCGGTCCGGCGTGCAAGGCCCGTCCACACCATGCAGGTCCTGCGCCGGGAACAGCTCTCCCGGCACATGGTGCGGATTGTCGTTGGCGGCCCAGGGTTCGACTCGTTCCACCCCAGCGAATGCACGGACGCCTACTGCAAGATCTGGTTCGGGCCTGACGGCCGCCCGCTGGACGGCTCGGTGAGCCTGGAAACGCTGCGTGAACAGACGGAACGGGAAAACTGGCCGGTCTCACGGACATACACCGTCCGCTGGGTGGATACGGTGAAGCGGGAACTGGCCATGGACTTCGTGGTGCACGGGGCGGAAGGCCTTGCCGGACCGTGGGCCGCCGGCGCCCAGCCCGGTGAGAGGATCACGTTCGGCGGTCCGGGCGGCGGTTTCTCGCCGGATCCCGAGGCTGACTGGTATCTGTTCGCAGCTGACGAGTCCGCCCTGCCCGCTACGGCGGCCGCCTTGGAAGCCCTGCCGGCCGACGCCATCGGTTCCGCACTGATCGAAGTCCACGGCCCGGAAGATGAGCTGCCGTTGACCGCGCCTGACGGCGTACGCATCACCTGGCTCCACCGGGGATCGGCCGCAGGAGCGGGACAGGTCCTGGCTGAAGCCGTGGCCGCGTACCCCTGGCCCAGCGGACGCGTCCAGGTTTTTGCCCACGGTGAGCGCGAAGCCATGAAGGAACTCCGGGAAATATTCTTCAACCGGCATGGACTCGAGCGGGACCAGGTCTCGCTCTCCGGCTACTGGGCCGCGGGCCGGACCGAGGACGCTTTCCAGGCAGAGAAGCGCACCCCGATCGGCAAGGTTCTCTGACCCCTGGTATCCGGGCCTTCAGCGCCTGCGGTTGCGGCGGTCATTTCCGCTGAGGTTCCGGGTCAGCGGACGGGCCAAGTTGTCACCGAAGACCACTCCCCCGGCGATTGCCAGGATCACGGTGAGGGCGTTAAAGAGTCCGATGACGCCGTCGGAAATATCCTCCAGCCCGATGCTCAGGCCGTACATGGAACGGAAGATGCTCAGGCCCGGGAACAGGAACAGGATCGCCGGCACGGCGATCACCAGCTGCGGCGCGCCCATCCGCAGGGCGACGATCCGGCTGGCCATGCCGATCGCGATCGCTGCGACAGCCGGCGTCAGCCGTGGGCCCACGCCCACCGCTTCTGACAGGGTCCCCACCAGGAACCCGCCCACGCCGATCAGCACCGTGGGCAGCACCAGGTTCATCGGTGACTGCTCGGTGATGCTGATCGTGGCCAGGGCTACGGCGAGTATCAGCACCGTGACGGCGAACGGGTACTGGGACGACGTCTCTTCAGTCACTTCCAGGGAGGGCATCCCCAGCAGGGTGCCCACCACCAGTGCGACGGCGATTCCCGCGACAATGGCGCCAAAACTGAGGAAGGCGGAGAGGAAGCGGCCGGCGGCCGTCACCGGGAAGCCGTTGATCGCATCCTGCACGGCGGAAACCAGCCGTCCGGTGGGCAGCAGCAGGAGGATGCCCCCTGCCACCACGATTCCGGGCGCAATATTCAGGTCCACCGAACCGCTTGCGTCCAGCCACCAGAACAGCATGGCGAGGGCGGTCACGAGGAACCCGCTCGCAGCCGTGGTGAAGAAGTCCGGCACCCGCCAGCGTCCGAGCACCCGCTGCAGCAGGCTGACCAGGATGGTGCTGCCAAATCCGACGGCTGATCCCAGCGGCCCGCCGCCAATAAATGCGACGATCGCGGCGGCAAACAGTCCGGCGGAGAAGGTGACAGCCCAGCGCGGGAACGGTTTGGGTTTATGGACGATCTCGCCCAGCCGGGCTGACGCCTCGGCACGGGTGACGTGGCCGTCCACGATGTCAGTGACCAGCCGGTGCACCAGTGCCAGTCCCGCATAGTTGTTCGTCCAGGACCGGACGACGCGCATGACCGTGATGGGCGTCTGGTCCTTGGGCGAGTAGTTCAGCAGCACCGACTGGTTGGTGATGTCCACTTCGATGTTTTCGAGTCCGTAGGCAGCGGTCACGGCGATTATGGCCGTTTCCACTTCGAGGGCACCGGCACCGTACCTGAACATGGTTTCTGCCATGCCCAGGGCGAAGTCGAGGGTCTTCCGCGCACTGGCATCCGGACCGCCGGAGCGTACCCGGGGGTTGGCGTAGGGGCTCCCGGCCAGTCGTTCCACGATCGACATGGCCTGCGTCGGCGGTGTTTCCCCCTGCACCAGCCGGCGCAGCATCCGCCGTGCCGCTGCCGAGGACGAATCCGTACGCTGGGCCGCTGAGGGGCTGTGCTGGCGGGGCGTCGTCTTGCGTGCCCGCGGCTTGCCGGTACGCGGCGGGACACCGGCCGCACGCTGGCCCTTGGGGGTCACTGACGGAGCCTTTGCCGGAGCACCCTTCTCCAGCCGCGGAACAGAGGACGTCGCCGGCGGCGGCTTGGGCTTGGTGCTGCGCAGGCCGGCGGCGCTGCTCCGCGCCGCCCGTTCGGGTGCCTTGATCACAGGGATCAGCCCTGCCTCCGGTTGCGTGCTCAGGGCAGCGTTGCGGCGCTCATTCTCGTTCTCCACAGTGTCCACCCCTTTGGCCTCGTCTTGACGTGCGGTTTAGTAGAAAGGCTGGTGATGCCTGCGCCAGTAGATCTGGCGGGTCACACGTTCACCGATGGTGTTCCAGATCCGGTACCGCAGCGGGTCCAGCACCAGGTCCCAGCAGCCGGCGAAGTCCGTGACGGTCTTGGAAAAGCTGGTCTTGAACAGGCCCAGTCCGTGGTGGGGATGTTCCTTGTTCTTGAGTTCGCTGCTCGGCGGCGTGCCGCAGAAATCGTATTCCTCAATACCGAAGTCTTCCTTGAGTTCGGTCAGCGCAGTCCACTGCACCAGGTGGGAATCCCCGTATTGCTTGCGCCGCGGCTTGGAGCCGCCGTCCTTGTACGTACCCTTTTTGCCGTAGGCGATGACGAACGCACCGACACTCGGCTCGCCGTCTTCGAACGCAAAATAGAAGCGGCCCTGT
The DNA here is from genome assembly GCF_023921125.1 of Arthrobacter caoxuetaonis. Taxonomy (NCBI): domain Bacteria; kingdom Bacillati; phylum Actinomycetota; class Actinomycetes; order Micrococcales; family Micrococcaceae; genus Arthrobacter; species Arthrobacter caoxuetaonis. The sequence continues at coordinate 593,106 of NZ_CP099466.1, read as the reverse complement.
CCGGCGGCCGTGAAGTTCGACCAGAAGCGCCGGTAGTACTCGTAGGAGCGCATCCTCGCCGAAGAGCGGTCCTCGATGTGGCTCATCAGTTTGTACATGGCGCGCATGTTCTCTTCGGTGGGCTCCACCCGGCGCACGTCAGCCTCTTCGCGGATCGCCCGCCGGACGGCGTTGCGGGCACGGGAGGAGATGTTCTTGAGAATCTGTTCCGTGTCGGGCGTCGTGTCCAGCAGCGCAGTGGAGTCGTTGGGCTGGAGATTGAAGGTCTTGACCAGCCCGGCTTCGCGGAAGAGTTTCCGTACGTCTTCTCCGTCCACGATGTCCGGCTCCACCTTGAGTGCGAAGACCCGGCGGCCGCTCTCCTTGGCAAACCTTCCCAGTGCCCGGGCCATGGCCGGCACGTCTTCGGCTGCGGCGGCATCGGGACCCTTGATGAGGTACCAGAGGCTGCCCAGGAGGGCGACCTTCTTTTCGATGACCAGGTTGTAGGACGTGTAGTCCGCGCACGTGAAGACAACGTAGACGGGGTTCCAGCCGTGGTGCGATTTGACCTCCGCGTAGGCGGCGGACTGCAGGACATTGCCGCCGTTGGGGTTCGCCTGGACGCGGCTGTCCCAGTCCGCAATCTCCTCAGGCGTGGCCAGGCGTGCACTAAAGTCTCGCAAAGTTCCTCAACTGTCCTCGGTTGGTGGATCTGTCTCGTCGCCCCCGGGCACGGAGCCGCGCTCCGGACCGGTTTCCAGTCTATCTGCGAGCGCGGGGCGCTCCGTGCGGCCGGGTGCGGCGCGGCGGAGCAGGCCCGTACCCGGACCGGCGGGAATACCCGTGCGCCAAGACAGGTTAGGCTCATCATTAGATGCATTTGCATGAGATCGAGAGAAGGCGGACTGAGTGGCACAGCAGATTGAACTGGGACTGGACACGTTTGGAGACGTGACATTCGACGGCGGGGGCAACAAGCTGCCGATGCCCCAGGTCGTCCGCAACGTGGTGGCGGAGGCCGTCCTGGCCGACTCCCTCGGACTCGATTTCATCGGTATTGGTGAACACCACCGGGACGACTACGCGGTGTCCTCGCCGGAGACCGTGCTGGCAGCCATCGCAGGCCAGACCAGCCGTATCCGCCTGGGATCCGCGGTGACCGTCCTTTCCTCCGACGACCCCATCCGGGTCTACGAACGTTTCGCAACGCTCGACGCCGTGTCCAACGGCCGTGCAGAAATCATCCTTGGCCGCGGCTCCTTCACCGAGTCCTTCCCTCTCTTTGGATACGACCTGGCTGATTACGAGGTCCTGTTCGAAGAGAAGCTTGATCTGTTCACCAAGCTGCTGGCAGAAAAGCCCGTCAGCTGGGAGGGGACCATCCGGCCTCCCTTGCGCGACGTGTTGGTTTATCCCCCCACGGAAAACGGTGCCCTCCCCGCGTGGATCGCCGTCGGCGGCACGCCCCAGTCCGTTGTCCGCGCGGCCCACTACGGCCTGCCGCTGATGCTGGCCATCATCGGCGGGGAACCTGCCCGCTTCACCCCGTTCGTTTCCCTGTTCAAGCGGGCGCTGAAGGAGTTCGGCAAGCCGATGCTTCCCGTCGGGGCGCATTCTCCCGGCTACATAGCCGCTACGGACGAGCAGGCGCTGGAGGAAGCGTGGCCGCACTACGCCGCGATGCAGAACCGGATCGGCAGGGAACGCGGCTGGCCGCCGGTCAGCCGCTCGGAGTATGAAGCATCGGCCGGTCCTGAGGGCGCGCTCTTTGTCGGTTCGCCGGAAACTGTGGCGGCAAAGATCGTGCGGACCGCGCGGACCCTCGAACTGTCGCGTTTCGATCTTAAGTACAGTCTGGGCACGCTTCCCCACGAGAACCTGATGAAGTGCATCGAACTCTATGGATCCGAGGTAGCACCCCGGGTCCGCGAAGCGCTGGCGGCCGGGGACTAGGCCTTCGCGGGGAGGAACCACCTGGTCCGTGGTTCCTCCGCCGCCAGGGATTCCGCCCGCTCAATGTTCTTCCGGTCTTCACCGGTGAGCCGTTCATGCTCCTGGCGCATGTACTCGCGCCACGTCGGAACGTCGTAAATCTCGCGGAACTGGCGGGAATCCGTCACCGAATGCACCAGCTCCCACCCTGTGGCTCCGGTGCGCATCCGCGAGAGCCGGACTTCATGCATTGCCTGCACGAACGCTGCGGACTCACCCGGTTCCAGTTCATAGGCCACCAAGACCGTCACCGGCCCGTCGTCGGGTCTCGGCTCCTTTTCGACCTCCAGCCCAAGGTCCGGCTCAGGAACGCTGCGGTCCAGCTTGCCGGTGCGGGGAAGCAATGGCAGGACCGCCACGCTCGCGGCCACCAGGACCAGCACGACGCCGGCGGCGGCCAGGACCGCCGAGTAGCCGTACGCCGTGGCCAGGCTCCCCCACAACAGCGACCCGAATGCCTGCGTTCCGGTGAAAACCATGAGGTAGACGGAAAGTCCCCTCGCCCGGACCCATTCCGGCAGGGTCAGCTGCACAGCACTGTTGAGCGTGGAAAAGGTATTGATCCATGCTGCTCCGCCCAGCACCAGCAGGGCAGCCAGCGGTACCGCGGGGAGGTAGCCTGCGGCAAAAACGCAGGCCCCGAACGCCACGGCGGACGCTGCCAGCAGGGCGTTATCCGGGAAGAGCTCCCGGACTCGGCCCTGGATTACCACTCCGAGGATGGCACCGATGCCGAGGGCGCCAAGAAGGAGCCCGTAGCCTGAGGAACCCAGCTGAAGATGGCCGTTGACGGCAATGGGAAGCAAGGCGTACAGGGAGCTGGCCGGAACCATGAACATCACGCAGCGCAGCAGGATGCGGCGGATCCTGGGCGCTGCCCGCACATAACGGATGCCGGCTGCCATCGCTTCGCCGACCCGTTCGCGGTCCGCAGGACTCTCCGGTGCGCTCCGCCACACGAACACCGCCAGTGCCGTGCCCAGGAAAGACACCGCATTGACACCAAAGACGAAGGCTGGACCAGCGAGCGAAACCAGCAGGCCTCCCACGGCCGGTCCTATGGCACGGGCGGCATTCATCGCCACCGACCCCAGCGCCGAGGCGGAACGGATCTGGTCCCTCGGTACCAGCGAGGGGGTTATGGCCTGCCAGGCCGGCGAGCTGAGGGCGACCCCGCAGCCGATCAGGAACGTGTAGAGGAGCAGGGCATCGGGCCCGAGCAGGCCCAACGCGGCAATGACCGTGAGCAGGATCCCGGCGCCGGCGGCAAAGAGGTTGGCGCCCAGGATCAGCCGGCGGCGGTTGAACGCATCGGCGAGGACGCCCGCAATCAGTCCGAGCAGGAGGGCAGGAGCAAGGGAGGCGGTTTGCACCAGGGATACCAGGGCGGGACTGGCGCCGGTTTCCACCAGATACCACTGCGCGCCGACGGTCTGCATCCAGCTGCCGATGTTGGACCCCAGCTGGGCCAGCCACAGTATGAGGAACATCCGGTTCTGCAGCGGCGCCCAGGGAGATGCCATTGGATCCCTCCGTCAGCGCAGGAACCGGGCGCCCCGGCGGTTCCGGAGACCTGACCCCCGCTTCCTGAAGGTTATGTCCGGCACCTCCGCCGCGTCCAGAGTGCCCGTTCACAGCGGCCGAGGTTCAGGGCCCTGGCGGAAACTTGTTCCACAGGCGGCGATAGTTCTTCTCCGCGGCCCTTCCCCTGTGCTCCTCAATCGCATGGAGGCGCCCGTAAGTGAACCCGTTTTCGCCCTCTCCGGCCGTACTTCCCATCCAGCGCAGCAGCGACCTGGTGACAACGCTGTCCTGGTGCTCCCCCAGTGTTTTCTGCAGTCCCTCGGCGGCTTCCACCATGGCGTCTGCTGCGCTTCCTCCTGCCGGCCTCCACGCCTCGGCGGCATAGCGCAGCCGCTTGGCCTCCTTGCGTGCTTCGTGAAGGATCTCCGCACGCTTTTCGGGATCCTTTTCGGCCTTGGCCTCCTTGACGCGGGCCCGGAGCCGGCCGCGGTCCCGGCGGATCATTGCCTCCGCAGTGTGCCGCCCCGAACCGGTTTCGGCCTGGTTCCACGGCGGATCCGCTACCATCCCGGCCAGCTGCTTGACCATCTGCCCATAGCGCTCGCTGTCCAGCGCCTGGTGCACCGACTGGACGGCGGACGAATAGTCGCTGAGCAGTTCTTCGTCGATCCGGGCCGCCACCGGCCCCAGGACCAGGTCCGGAGGCTGCGATGCCACGAGGGCCTGCAGCCGGTGGCGCATCACTTGTGCATCACGGGCCCCGCCCAGCACCTGTGCCAGCCATTTCAGGTCACCGCGCAGGCTGCGGGCCGGTTCCTTTTCAAGCAGGCGGCGGTAGCTGGCCAGCGCCGAACGCAGACGGCGGGTGCTCACCCTCATCTTATGGACGGCCTCCGGTTCCTCGGCCCGGACCCTTTCCTGCTGCCGGAGCAGTTCAGCAAGCTGCTCCTGCAGGTACGCCAGCAGCAGGGCTGCGGCGCCCTTCTCCGCACCCGCACTGCTGTCCTGCCCGGCGCTGGGACCTTTGGGAGCAAAAACCATGGCTGAAGTATAGGTCCCGGTCCTGCCCGGGAGGCAGACCCTGTGCCACGCACAATTGACGCACCCGCAATACGCGCGAAACAGGTCCCCCGCGACACTGGGCCCATGACGAAACGCCCTGCCTCCGCTTCCGATCTGGCCTGCGGGTCCTGCGGCCAGCTGCCGCGGCCGGGCCGTACCCGCCTCACGGCCGCCAACGTTGCCGCCATGCTCCCCATCGAACTCCTGGTCCACGCTGCCGTCCTGCAGGCGGATCTTCCCTACCTGTCCAAAGTCCTGCTGCTCACGGTCACCGCCACGGTCCTGGTGATTTGGGTGGCCGAGCCTTCGGCCCGCCGGCTGCTGCACAGCTGGCTCCACGGTCCGGCGCTGCGGCAGCGGAGCATGCTGGCCGGTTCGGGAACCCTCTGGAGGGCACGCGTGGTCCTCGCGGATACTCCCGGTGCATTGGAGGACCTGGCCCATGCGCTGGCACGGTCCCGTGCGAATATCCTCTCGATTACCTCGCAACCAGTGCCCGGCGGAGTCATGGACGAGCTCGTGGTCTCCGGACCGCCTGGGCTGCGGGAACACGACGTGGCCGAGGCGCTTGCCGACGGCGGAGCCGGGTCTGTGCTGGTTTGGCCCACGACGGCTTTGGCCCTGGCCGACGGCCAAACCAAGGCCCTGGCCTTGGGCGCACGGGTGGCGGCCAACCCGCAGGAGCTCGGCTGGGCCGTCTCGGAACTCCTCGCGGCGGAACTGGTGGTTGATCCGTCCCGCCTCGCTCCGGGCGGGCCGGAATATGGAACCCCGGTCCTAAAGGTCCCCACGGCCTGGGACGAGGCGCTGAGGTTCATCCGGCCCGGGGAGCCGTTCACGCCGGCAGAGTCCGCCCGCGCCAGCCGGCTTGCCGAGATCGCCGAGACTGTAGAGCTTCGCACCGCGCGGCCCGGCTGAGCCCTGCTGTCCGCTGTGAAGCCCCCTGACCCTGTACCCCGTGCAACGGCCGCCGTAGCATCGGCAGTACCGGCGGTGCCGCCGGCGCTCCCGCTGCCCGAGGCAACATTCTTGGAGGCAAGGTCATGAACTCCATGCGCTACGCCAAGCTTGGCAACTCCGGCCTGACAGTGTCCGCGCTCGGGCTGGGATGCCTCAGCTTCGGTGACCCGCACCGCGGCAACCATGACTGGACGCTGCGCGAGGACGAATCCAAGCTCCTCATCCGGCGGGCCGTGGAACTGGGCATTAACCTCTTCGATACGGCAAACGTCTACTCAGCCGGGGACAGCGAGCGCATCCTCGGCGTCGCGCTGGCCGAGTACGCCCGCCGCGAAGAGGTTGTCATCGCCACCAAAGTCCACGGCGAGATGTCCCGAGGGCCCAACGGCTGGGGACTGTCCCGCAAGCACATCCTGTGGCAGGTGGACCAAAGCCTGCGCCGGCTCGGAACCGACTACATCGATCTGTACCAGATCCACCGCTGGGACGGGACGACGCCGCTGGAGGAAACGCTCTCCACCCTGGACCAGCTGGTCCGGGACGGAAAGGTCCGGTACATCGGCGCGTCGACCACATACGCCTGGCAGTTCGCCCGGGCCCTCTGCCTGCAGCAGGAACACGGATGGACGCCCTTCATCACCATGCAGGACCACTACAACCTGATCTACCGGGAAGAGGAACGGGAGATGTACCCGCTCTGCGAGGACCAGGGAATCGGCGTCCTGGCGTACTGCCCGCTGGCGCGGGGCAGGCTCTCACGCCCCTGGGACGAGCCAAGCAGGCACCGCGGGCGGGATGCTTTGGACGACAGGCTCTATGGCGCGTACGAGTCCACCGACCGGCTGGTCTCCGATGCCGTCGGTGAGGTCGCCCAGGCGCATGGAACCAGCAGGGCGCAGGTGGCCATCGCCTGGGTGATGGCGCATCCCGTGGTAACGGCGCCGCTGGTCGGTGCCACCAGGGTGGGGCATCTGGAGGACGACGTCGGCGCCCTGGACATGCAGCTCACCTCGGAGGACCTGGCACTGCTGGACGAGCACTACATCCCGCACGGCGTCGTCGGCTTCTAACCTGCCCGCGTCAGCCCTTCACTGCGCCCGCGACCAGGCCGGAGGCGATGTAGCGCTGCAGGAACAGGAACAACACCATCACCGGCACGGCTGCCAGCACCGCTCCGGCGGAGAAGACGCCCCACGTCCGGGACTGGTTGTCCCCCACGAAGGAATAGAGCCCGACGGCGAGGGTCTGGCTATCCGGATCGTTGAGGACAATGGAGGCGATCATGAACTCCCCCGTGGTGGTGATGAAGGTCAGCAGGCCCACGATCGCCAGGATGGGAGTCACCAGGCGAAGGATGATGGTGAAGAAGATCTGGAAATGCCCGGCACCGTCAATCCGTGCCGCTTCGTCGAGCGTCTTGGGGACCGTGTTGAAGAACCCGTACATCAGGTAGGTGTTCACCCCAAGCGCCCCGCCCAGGTAGACCATGATCAGGCCCAGCTGACTGCCCAGCCCAAGCCAGGGAACGATGTCCGAAATTTCCGAGAGCAGCAGGAAGATGGCAACTACCCCCAGCATCTGCGGGAACATCTGCAGCAGCAGGAGGCTCAGCAGGCCCATCCGCCGCCCGGTGAAGCGCATCCGGGAGAAGCTGTAGGCGGCCAGCGCCCCCAGGAAGACCGTTGCGACGCTGGTGACCACGCCGATCACCAGGGTGTTCAGGAACCAGCGGGCGAACGGTTTCTGCGGGTCTGAAAAGAGTGCCTGGAAGTTGGCGAACCCAATGTCCCGGAACAGTCCGGACGAGGCAACCAGGGTTCCGCTGGGGCTGAGGGCAGCGGAGAGGACGTACGCCAGCGGCAGCAGGGCGAAGACCGTCATCACCAGGCCCACCAGGTGCCGCCATCCGGTGTCCTTGAACCAGGCTCCAAAACTGCGGCGGGTGGGCCGGACGGCGGGCCCGGGGCGCGGGGCTTCCGCGGCGAGCCTGGACGGAACTGAGGTGGAGGTGCTCATGAGTTCACTTCTTCCAGCGACTTGGTCTGCCTAAAGCTGACGGCGGAAATGACGGCGACGATGACGAAGATGAGGATCGCCAGTGCGCTGGCCAGACCGTAGTCACGGCCCGTCCCCTGCCCGAAGGCCACCTTGTAGACCACGGTGATCAGCAGGTCGGTGGCGCCGATGTCCTGGCTGGTGCCCGGGAAGCGCGGGCCGCCGCCGGTGAGCATGAAGATCACGTTGAAGTTGTTGAAGTTGAACGCGAACGTGGAAATCAGCAGCGGTGCAGTGGAGACCAGCAGCAGCGGGAGCTTGATGGAACGGAAGATCCGCCAGGCGGAGGCGCCGTCCATTCTCGCGGCCTCGTTCACTTCCTCGGGCAGGGACTGCAGGGCACCGGTGCAGACAAGGAACATGTAGGGGAAACCCAGCCAGGTGTTCACGAGCAGCACGCTGGCTTTGGCCAGCCAGGGGTCGTTCAGCCAGGGAATGGACGCACCGCCGAAGAACGTCCCGTTGATGAAGCCGAACTCCTGGTTCAGCATGCCTGACCAGACCAGTCCGGCGAGGAAGGCAGGGAAAGCGTAGGGCATGATCATCAGCACCCGGTAGGTGCGTTTGCCCTTGAGCGTGGGGTGGTTGAACGTGATCGCCAGGAACAGCCCCAGCCCGAAGCAAAGTGCCACGGAGGCAACCGCGAAGGTAAAGGTCCAGCCGATCACGCTCAGCAGCGGTCCGCGGAGCTCCGGGTCCGTGACGGCGTGCTGGAAGTTCTCGAAGCCGACGTTGATCTTCCAGCCGGTGGCAAGCCGTTCCCCGTCTTCGGAAACGAAGGACCCCTCGCCGCTGTCGCGGTAGACGGTTCCCGTCTCGGAACTGGTGAAGGTATCTGCTGCTTCGTCATAGACCAGCACCGGCTTGTAGACATAGGCGTTGGAGCCGTCAGCAGTCTTCAGCGTCCCGTCGTCGAGGTCCTCGGAGAAAGGGACCGTGAGTTCCAGGATCTCCGACTGCCTGTTGAGCAGGTCATTGAAGGCGAGGGTTTCATAGCCCTGGACACCGGTCGCCTTGCCGGTTCCGCCGAGCTGGGCGTCCTGGACCTCTTCGAGCGGCTGCTCGCTGCCGCCGAGCTGAACCCGTCCGTCCGGATCGGTAACCAGCAGGAACAGCTCGTTCCCCTGCTCCACCACGGAGACCTGGTAGGCCGGGGAGTCGGGCACCCGCTGCTGGGCGGTCAGGGAGATTGCAGCGACGGCGTCTTCCTTGGTGCTGTTATGCCCGTCGCCGTAATTCGTAAAGGCCACGTAACCGCTGTAGACGACCACGAAAACCTGGAAGACCAGCAGGAACAGCACCCCGGGTGCCAGGTACTTGGCCGGAAGGCCGCCCCGCCGCAGGTAGATCCAGTTGATCGCCAGCGTCACGCCGGCCGCCACGGCAAGGATGACCCACTCTTCGGCAAGGAAGAGCATCATCAGAACGTAGACGGCGAACGCGTCCACGAGTCCCAGAAGCAGGATCTTGGCCAGCGTTCCGGCGATCGAGTCGGGACTGCGCCTGCGCTCGCGGACCGGTGCGGGTTTGGACGGGCGGACGGGTGCGTCCGTGGAAACGGCCATGAAGTTCTCCTACAGGTGGTCCGGACGGGAATCCCGTCCGGACCACTCGTCGCCTGCGGCTGGTTGGTACCGCTACTTGCTGATCTTGGACTCGATGTTGGAGACCATGGCCGGCCATGCCGTGGCCGGGTCTGCTTCGCCCTTGATGAGGGCCAGCTGCGTGCCGCCCCAGTCAGCCCAGACGGCTTCCATTTCCGGGATGGCCGGCATCGGAACACCGTTGGCACCGATTTCGCCAAACGCAGCCACGATCGGGTCTTCGGCAGCCTTGTCGAAGGAAGCCGTCAGGGCCGGCGGGCGTCCGCCTGCCTCGAACATGGAATCCTGCACGGCCTCGGTGGTGAGGTAGTTCAGGGCGAATTCGTTGGCTGCCAGGGCATTCTGGCTCTTGGCGCTGATGAAGAAGCCGTTGACGCCGACGAACGGCTGCGCCGGGGAATCTCCGGCAGTCGGCAGCGGGTCGACAGCCAGGTTGATGCCGGCGGCTTCGGCGTCCGGGACGTTCCACGGGCCGGTCAGCAGGTACGGGGAGGCGCCGGCGTTGAACTTTTCCTTGGCGATATCCGGGGTGATGCTGGAGTTGAAGATGCGTTCGCCGGAATCGCCCCAGGCCACAAGCTTCTCGGCGAATTCGACGCCGCCGGGGTTGCCCAGTTCCAGCTTCGAAGCGTCGTAGCTGCCAGCCTCGTCCGTGCCGAAGACGGGCACGCCCATGGAGGTCTGCAGCGGGTAAAGGTGGTAGGGATCGCCCTGCTTGGGGTCCATCTGTACCAGGAAGGGGAATTCGGCCTTGCCTTCGGCCACGACTGCCTTGCCGTTGGCGATGACCTCGTCCATGGTGGCGGCGGCTTCCGGGACCAGGTCCGTGTTGCGCAGCAGGCCGATGTTCTCGATCGAGTAGGGAACGCCGTAGGTGTTGCCCTCATAGGTCATGGCCTTGATGGCACTTTCCTGGAACTGGCCGGCCTTGTCACCGAGTTCGATCGGAGCGACGACGCCGTTCTGGACGAACTTGCCCAGCCAGTCGTGCGGGCCGACGATCAGGTCCGGGCCCTTGCCGGTGGGTACCTGCGTGATGAAGTCATCCGAAACCTGCTGGAAGTCCTTGGTGACGAGCTTGACCTCGATACCGGTATCTTCCTTGAATTTCTCCGTGACGTCGGTCAGGGCGGGAGAGCGCTCTGCGTCCACCCACATCGTGAGGGTCGTGGCGCCGCCGGAGGCCAGATCGCTGGATTCGGCCTTTTCGCCGGCGTCCGATCCGCCGCAGGCGCTGAGGACCAGTGCCGCGGTGACCGACACGGCACCGAGAGTAAAGGTACGCCGGCGAAACGCCGTCGTACCCGTTGTGCGCACCTTCATTGGTGTACCTCTTCTGTGTTTTAGGTCTGTAGTGAAGGCCCTCCGCGGGCCGGGTGACGCCAGCCGGTCCGGAACCCGGGCGGTGGCATGGGTGCAAGTGTAAGCGTGTGCACAGTGTGCGTCCAGTCACACCATGGCGGACGCTGAATCGTCCGACCAGTACCGGCTCCCGCTGGTCAAAAGCCCCGAAGATTCCACCACCTCTTGGACAGGAACACGAGGGAGAATTTGTGGAAGCGTTTGCACTACCCCGGGTACCATCGCCTAGGATTCAAGGCATGCTTAGCTCCATCGCTGCCCCTGAGGGCCTCCTTCCGGGAGCCTCCCTTGTTCCCGTGCATGAGGCCTCCGCCGAACGCGACCGCCAATGGTGGCGCTCCTCGGTCATCTACCAGATCTACCCCCGCTCCTTCCGCGACCTGAACGGCGACGGCATCGGCGACCTGCCCGGCATCACCGCCGAACTCCCCGCCCTCGCCGAACTCGACATCGACGCGATCTGGCTCTCCCCCTTCTACGTCTCCCCCCAGAAAGACGCCGGCTACGACGTCGCCGACTACTGCGACGTCGACCCCCTCTTCGGCACCCTGGACGACTTCGACACCCTCACCGCCACCGCCAAAAAACACGGCATCCGCGTCATCGTGGACCTCGTCCCCAACCACTGCTCCGATGCGCACACCCTCTTCCAGGCAGCCCTCGCCGCCCCCGAAAACTCCCCCGCCCGCGACATGTTCATCTTCCGCGACGGCACCGGAGAACACGGCGAAAACCCGCCGAACAACTGGCAGTCCCACTTCGGCGGCCCCGCCTGGACCCGCACCACCAACCCCGACGGCACCCCCGGCCAGTGGTACCTGCACCTCTTTGACTCCACCCAGCCCGACTTCAACTGGGACAACCCCGCCGTCCACGACGAATTCGAACGCATCCTGCGCTTCTGGCTCGACCGCGGCGTCGGCGGCTTCCGCGTCGACGTCGCCCACGCCCTGATCAAGAAAACCGGGCTCCCCGACTGGGGCGGCCGCGCCGACGGCGCCTCCTCCGAAGGCTTCCCCGGAGACCAGGCCCCCATGTTCGGCCAGGCCGGCATCCACGACATCTACCGCTCCTGGCGCAAAATCCTCGACGAATACGACGGCGACCGCGTGCTCTGCGCCGAAGCGACCATCGACCCCCTGGACCGGCTCACCGACTGGGTCCGGCCCGACGAAATGCACCAAACCTTCAACTTCGCCTACCTCCACCACCCCTGGAACGCACCCGAACTGCGCCGCATCATCGAAACCAGCCTCACCGCCTTCGACCAGGTCGGCGCTCCCACCACCTGGGTCCTCTCCAACCACGACGTCGTCCGCCACGTCTCCCGCTTCGGCCTCACTGCAGGGCACAACCGGCCGGGAGACGGCCTGGGACCGGAGGATCTGCAGCCTGACCACGACCTCGGGCTGCGGCGCGCCCGGGCGGCCACACTGCTGATGCTGGCCCTGCCCGGCGGCGTCTACCTTTACCAGGGCGAAGAGCTCGGGATGCCGGACCACACCATGCTTGAGCACGGGCACCGGCAGGACCCCACGTTCCACCGGACCGGCGGAGAACGGCTTGGCCGTGACGGCTGCCGGGTCCCCCTGCCCTGGCGCGCAGATGAGCCGTCCTACGGTTTCAGCAGCACCGGAGCGGCATGGCTGCCCCAGCCGGAGGAGTGGCGCGAACTGTCCCGGGACCTACAGGCTGCCCATCCGGCGTCGACCCTTGGCCTCTACCGCACCGCCCTGAAGCTGCGGCGCGAACTCTCCCTGGGACACGGGTCCCTCGCGTGGTGGCCGGAGTTCGAAGACGACGGCGTCGTCGCGCTGGTCAACGGCAACGTGCTGGCGGTGATGAACATGGGCACCAATACCGTGCAGCTGCCCGAGGGCGAACTGCTTGCGCAGAGCGTGCCGGAAGCCGGCCAGGACGGCTTCCTGGGGCCGGATACCGCCGTCTGGCTCCGGCTGGCGTAGCGGCAATGGAGCATGGTGCCCGCGGGGCCGGGATCAAGGAAGTCGCCGCTCGGGCAGGGGTCTCGGCGGCGACGGTCTCGCGGGCGCTGAGCGGCAACGGACGGGTCTCCGAGGCGACCCGCCGCAAGGTCCAGGAAGCTGCGGACGAACTCGGGTTCGTCATTTCCTACAACGCGTCGTCCCTGGCCTCCGGGCGCAGCAGGAACATCGGGATTGTCCTGCCAACGGTGGGACGCTGGTACTTTTCCCAGGTACTCGAGGGGGCGGCGTCGGCCCTGATCGAGGCGGGCTATGACCTCACGCTGTACAACACCAGCGACGGCCCCGGGCACCGCGAGAGCGTGCTGAAGGAGATGCTGCAGCGCAAACGGCTCGACGCCGTCATTACGGTGGCGCTGCGGCTCACCGATGAAGAATTGGGACAGCTCAGGGAAGTCGGCAAACCGATCGTGGCAATCGGCGGCCCGCTGCCGGAAACCCCAACGGTCCGGGTGGACGAATTCAGCATCTCTTCACTGGCAACCCGGCACCTGATTGCCTTGGGCCATACCCGGATTGCCCATATCGGCGGCGGGGAGGAACTCGAGCGTGACTTCCGTATGGGCAGCACCCGGCAGGACGGTTACTTCCAGGCCATGGCAGATGCCGGGCTGAGCGTCGCCCCAGAATGGCTCAGCAATTCGGAATTCAGCGTCGCCGGTGGATTCGCCGCGGCGAAACGGCTCCTGGCGGATCCTGCCGCGCAGGTCACCGGCATCTTCTGCGCTGCCGACGAGATCGCCGTTGGCACGGTGCTCGCTGCCCGTGAGATGGGCCTGCGGGTCCCGGAAGACCTTTCGGTGATCGGGATTGACGGGCACGAGCTGGCGGAGGTCTTCGGGCTCACCACGATCAGCCAGGACCCGGCAGGACAGGGAGCATCAGCGGTCGGTGCGGTCCTTGACCTTCTCCAGGACCGCCCTGTCAGCAAGGATCTGCTGCATGGCTTCCACCCCACGGAATTCGTGGTGCGTTCCAGCACGGCCGTGCCCGGCACGCTGCGGACCTGACCATGCGGACTCTCAGCGGTACCCCGGAACGGGGGCTGCTGGCTAGGATATTGTGACCGGTGCGCTCCGGCGCTGGAGGGGGACAAAGGATCAGCAATGCTGGTGTTTCTATGGGTGGCCGAAATCGTCTTGGCCCTGCTGTACCTGGGACTGGGCGTCATGCGGCTGGTCCAGCCGTACGACAAGCTGGTCCGGGTGCTGCGCTGGCCTGCCGATTTTCCGGCGTGGGCTGTCAAGCTGATCGGCCTCGCGGAGATTCTCGGCGCTCTCGGGCTCATCATTCCCGCCGCAGCTGATGTCGCTCCCATCCTCACCCCCATTGCCGCCTGCGCCCTGGGCATGCTGATGGCCGGCGCCGTCGCCGTCCATCTGCGCCGCCGTGAACGGCAGCGGGTGGCGCTCCCCTGCATCCTCCTGGCGATGAACGTTTTCATCGCCATCGGCCGGTTCGGACCGTACCCGGGGTGACGGCTGCCAGGCAGGGCGCCGGAAGGGAGCCGGGCGAGGTCGTCACGGAACTCTACGGGCTGCTCCCTGCCGACTTCACTGCTGCCCGCAACCAGCACGCTGCTGAGGCCTCCCGGACCGGCGACAAGGAACTCGGCAAGCGGCTGAAGGCCCTGCCAAAGCCCTCTGCCGCCGCCTGGCTGGCCAATACCCTGGTGCGGCAGGAAGGACAGGCAATCGCCGATGTCCTCTCACTCGGGGCCTCACTGCGGGAGGCCCAGACGGACCTGGACCGCGACGAGCTTCGCCGGCTGAACTCTGAACGCCACCGCATGCTGCGCGCCCTGGCCCGTCAGGCCCGGGAGCTGGCCGGGGAAGCGGGTCATCCGGTCAGCGCAGCGGTAGCCGCGGAAGTGGAACAGACGCTGTGGGCTGCCATGACGGATGCGGACGCGGCCGCGGCCCTTGCTACCGGACGCCTGGTCCGTGGCCTGGAAGCCAACGGCTGGGAGCCCGTGGACTTGGACGGCGCCGTGGCTGACCCCGAGAGCGCCCAGCCGCTGGTGTCGGCTGGCGCCAGGAACGACGGCGCAGCGCGGCCGTCCCGGCCGGCTCCCGTCCGTGGGGATGGAGAAGGCATGTCCTCCCGGCAACAGCGGGCAGCGCAGGCCAAGGCGCTCCGCAGTGCAGAAGATGCACTGGCATCCGCGAAGGAAACCGCGCGGAAGGCTGAGGAACAGCTTGCCGCCGTCCAAGCCGAACTGGACAGCCAAACCGCTGCCCGGGACGCGTTGACGGACGAGATCGATGACCTCAGGGAACGAATCCGCGAACTCGAACGCGAGGTCAGCACTGTGGACCGGCACCGCGGAACACTGGAGCGCTCCCGCGATACTGCCCGCCGTGAGGCGAGGGCGGCGCGCCGGGCGCTGGACAAAGCCGAGGCCAAGCTCCAGTCACTGCACTGAACCGGCAACCGGCGGCGCGGAGAGCTCCCGCAGCATGCCGAAACGGCTGCTGATCCGGCCCAGGTCCACGGCGTTCCCGGTTCCCGGAAAACGTCCTTCGTAATCAGCGAAGCCAATCACATCCAGCCTGCATCCGGCGTCGTAGAGCACGTCGACCACGTTCCCGAAGCGCTGCCAGGCATACGGATCCGCTTCGGTGAGGGACGGAACTCCGGACACAACCCAGTGCCGGAACTGCCCTGCGAGCGCAAGGTAGTCGGAGGCCGCTGAGCGCACCTCGCAGAGTTCCGCAAAGTGGAACCAGACCTGGTCTCCCGCTGCTCGTGCTGCGCTCAGCGGAACCGGCCCGGGCTGGACTGACCGGGCTTCTTCAGGTTCCGGTTCCCGCAGGCCCGCCTCCCGCAGCAGCGAGGGATAGGGGCGGCGGAGGTGGTATCCGGACGCAAACCCCGTGCTGGGGCGCGTGGCTGCAGGGATACTGCGGTAGTCGACGCCGGCGTTGAGGCATGCGACGGTGAGGTGCCGGTGGATCAGTTCGATGCCCGGCTCAAACAGGTGGTGGAACATCGGGTCCGGGAGCAAGTCGTCCGGGGCATAGTTGGACGTTGCCACGAGGACAATGCCGCGCTCAAGCACCTGCCGCAGCAGGCGGGTGACAAACGCTGCGTCGGCCGGCCCGCTGACGTGGAATTCATCAAAGCACAGCAGGCGGGCGTCGCCCAGCAGCGCATCGAGCCCCTCAGCGAAGGCCGATTGTTCCCGGAATCCCTTCCTGCCGTACCCCTCAAAAGTGCGGGCATGGAGTTCGCGGAAGAAATCGTGAAAGTGCAGGCGGCGCTTCTGCTCCACCGGAACCGCATCGAAGAACGCGTCGAGCAGCCAGGTCTTCCCCCCGCCCGGCGGTCCCCACAGATAGACCGATCCGTCGGAAACTCCGCGGCGCACCGATTCTTCTGCCGCCGCGAGGAGCGGGAGAACCGCAGCCTGGGCGGCGTCGAGTTCCAACCCCTCTGCTTCTGCTTTGCGGGCCAGGGCGCCTGCAAGGGCGGGCAGCTGCACGGAGGTCATAACCCGGTTATACCCAGCCGCGCACCCGGGCACCAAAAAGGGGGCTTCCCCGGACAGCCACATACCCCGCCGGCCCCACTGTTACGCGTCCCGGACGCTGTACTCCAGCACCGGAAACGGAACGTGAAATGCTGTTCCCGTCAGGCAGAACGATGTGGGGGAACTGTGCACGAACTACTGCGGGTCCTGGATACCTGGACGGTCATACAGGCCACGGCACTTGTTTCAGCAGTGTTCGGTGTGGTGATCGCGGCTCGGGCCTGCTGGGACAACACCGGCCTTCCGGCCTTGCAGGACCGGTACACCGAACTGGTTGCCGCACGTGCTGAGGCCCTCCGCGACAGGTTGCCGGCGCCTTCGGGCCGGAACAGAACAATCTCGTATGCGCGGCGCCTCGGCCTTGCCACCGCGGAGCCGCTGCACGGCTTGGGCTCTTCCGATACCGGATGGCTCAAAAGGATGGAACGGCAGCGGCGTTCCCGGCCCGACAGCAGCCAGCGGGTCCTCGCAGCAGGGGCCCTGGCCCAGCTGCTGAAACGCCCAGGGCTCCTCCGTGAGCAGGAAGAACTCGTCACCGAGGCTTTCGCTCCCGTGGAATCGGCGGTCAGGTCAGCGGGAAGCCTGGCAGAACTCGCGGCCACCCGACGGACCTTTTCACAGTCGGCCGGACAGTTGCTTCGCACCAGTGCCGCACGCCGCTTTGCGGCAGTGTTCCTTCCGGCGATGGCGAAGTACCTCGACTTTGTGGGTCGGGGCAGCGCGTTCGGCCTGGCCCTCGGCGTGCTGCTTTCCGGCGGCATGATTACCGAGAATCCAGTTGTTGGCGTGCTGACGACTGTCTGCGGGCTCGGCGGGGCGATCGTCTACACCGCGATGGTCATCCGGTGTGATGCCCGGTCCTGGCCGGCACGGGACGGGCTCCCCAAGGCCCTCCGCCGTTCCTACCCCGAAGCGTCATTCCTTCTCCGGCTGGCGCTCACTGTCACGGCGGTGCTGACCGCGGTGGCAATACTGCGGCTGTAGGCACCTGTTCCGGCGCACCGGTACCAATTAGAGCCCAAAAATTCGTGCTAATTATTCGCGCATAACGGTGGTACGTTCGGGTTTCGGGCAACATGCACTCCGGCAACCTGCACGGGAGGAACCCATGACTGACCACGTAGCACCCGTTTCCGATTGTTCGGTCCATAACTGCGATTTCAACCACGAAGGCTGCACCGCATATGCCATCACGGTTGGAGGCGCTCCCGACCATGCCAGCTGCGCTACCTTCATAGACACCTCGTCCACCGGCGGGCTGCCGAAGGTCCTGGCCACCGTTGGCGCGTGCCAGCGCGAAGAATGCCGTTTCAATGACCATTTGATGTGCGACGCCCACGACGTACGGGTTGGGCCCGGGGCGGAACTCGCCGATTGCCTGACGTACCAGCCGCGTTGAGCAGTCCCTGGAGGAACCACAGTTGAGCGCTGTCCTTCTCGGCTGGGACCCTGTGTGGCCGGAAGCCTGGCAGCCTGACTATGCGTCGGCCGCAGCCGGTGCGGCCGACGCCGGAATGTTCCGGGCTGTCTGGGACATCACCGGAGCCCCCAGCATTGAGCCAGGAGCGGACACCTGGTTTGTCCTCCCTGGTGCGCATGAAGGCGTAGCCGGCCACGGCGTCGTCGTCTCCTATCCTTACGCCATTTCGGATGCCGAGGCAGATCCAGACGGTCCAGTCACCGTGGTGGACGTGGATATCGACCTTCTCCTCCCGCTCGGAGACCAGATTCCGCTCAGCGGCCTGCTGCCCTCCGGCACCCTTCCGGAGAGCGGAATCCTGCTGCTGGACCGCGATGAGGAAGCTGACCTGCGGGCGGCCTGGGCACTGCAGCTGGCCGCGCTCCCCAGCCCCGCGACAGCTGTCATCCCGGGGACCTTGCCGCAGGAGGCACTGCGGTGGTCCTTGGCCAGCCGTTACGAAAACGACCCGGATGCCATCCGGATCTGCCTGGTCCACCATGGCCCGGCGTGCTCGGCCTGCGGCTTCGAATTCAGGGCTGCCTTCGGTGAGAACGGCTCAGGCATGATGCAGGTCCACCACATCGTGCCCCCGCGCCTGGTGCAGGACGGCTACGAGCTGGATCCGGTCACCGACCTTGTTCCCCTCTGCCCCAACTGCCATGCGATGGCCCATACCGGGTCCCCCGACCCCTACACTCCGGCCGAGCTTCGCCGGTTGTTGGCTGCCCGGGCCGTTCTTCCGGTCCCCCAGGTCCTGGCGGGAAGGCCGGTCACCCCGGAAGACCTCCAGGCACAGGCAGATGCCGAACAGCTGCTGGGCAACCGGAAGCCCGGCGCCGACTAGACTCTGAATCAACCATGAGCATCCCCAGCAGCAGCCCAAAGACCGTGCGTATTGACGCGTGGCTGTGGGCCATCCGCGCCTACAAGACCCGTTCCGCAGCCACTGCCGCCTGCCGTGCCGGGCACGTGAAGCTCAACGGCAACGCCGCGAAAGCTGCGCAGCCCGTCCAGCCCGGAGACACCATCCGGGTCCGGCAGCCGGGTTTTGAACGGATCCTGGAAGTCCGCGGCCTGATCAGCAAGCGCGTCGGTGCGGAAGCGGCCTCGCACTTCTTCACGGACCACACCCCCGAGCGTCCGCCGGCACCGGCCCTGGGCATCCCGCAGCGCGACCGCGGAACCGGCCGCCCCACCAAGAAAGACCGCCGGGAGATGGAACGGCTTCGGGGCGAACGCTAGTCTCTGACGCATCGGCAGTTCCGGAAGGGAGGCCAGCCATTGTCCATCGGCCAGGGCCCTTCCCGCTTGCTCGTCCGGCTGGCAGCGCTGGGGGAAGAAAAACGCGCCGCAGCCCTGCTCCTGATATTCACGGCCCTCGCCCTGCTCTGGGCGAATCTGCCCCAGCTGCCGAGTTACGCCGGGTTTTGGGAGAGCACAGTTGAGGTCCGCGCCGGAAACTGGGACCTGGAGCTGACGCTGCAGGAGGTCGTCAATGACGTGCTCATGGCTGTCTTCTTCTTCATGGTGGGCCTCGAAGTGCGCCGCGAATTCGCGCTGGGGGAACTGACCAACCGCTCACGGGCCATTGTCCCGGTGGTTGGCGCCGCCGTCGGCCTTGCCGTTCCGGCCCTCATCTTCCTGCTGATCGCCGGCAGTACGGAGTACGCCCACGCATGGGGTGTTGTGATCTCCACCGACACGGCTTTCCTGCTTGGTGCGCTGGCGCTTGTCGGCCCGAGGTTCCCCGGACGGCTGCGGGTTTTCCTGCTCACCCTCGCGGTGGTGGATGACGTCGCCGCCCTGAGCATCATCGCCGTGGTTTATACCCGGGACCTGAGGCTTGTACCGCTCCTTGCGGGCTTCGCCGGGCTGGCGGCGGTGGCTGCTTCCCGTTATCTGCCGCGCGGCCGCGGCACGGCTTATGCAATTCTGGCGGCCTGTGCCTGGCTGGCTTTCTACTACGCCGGTGTCCACCCGACCCTGGCCGGTGTCGCTGTTGCCTTGTTTATACCCGTCTTCGCTCCGCGCCGGCATGAGGTTGAACGTGCGGTGGCGTTGACGCAGACCTTCCGCCAATCACCGAACTCGGAGTATGCCCGTGCTGCTGCCGGGAGCCTGCGGGAATCGATCTCGGTCAATGAGCGTCTGCAGAGCACTCTTCGCCCCTGGGTTTCCTACCTCATCCTGCCCCTGTTCGCGCTGGCCAATGCAGGAGTAGTGCTCGACGCCGCTACGCTGGGCTCCGCTGCTGCCTCACCCCTGACGTGGGCGGTATTGGGTGGTTTGGCGGTCGGCAAGTTTGTCGGGATCTTCGGGATTTCTTCGCTCCTGCAGCGGCTGCGGTTGGGCGAGTTCGGTCCGGGGCTTACCTTGGGTCGGATCGCCGGGGGTGCAGCGCTGTCCGGCATCGGGTTCACGATCTCCCTGTTCATCATCAGCCTGGCGATTGAGGACCCCGATGCCCGGAACGACGCCCGCGTGGGAGTCCTTGCCGGCTCACTGGCCGCCTTTGGGCTCGGCACGCTCATCTTCAAAGTCCTGGAGTCGCGGGCACCGCTGGTGCCGGTAGGAAGGCAGCTGGCCCGGCCGGTTGTTCCCGGCAGGGACCACATCGCCGGTGAAGTTGACGCCCCGCTGACACTCGTCGAGTACGGCGATTTCGAGTGTCCGTTCTGCAGCAAAGCCACCGGCGCGGTGGAGGAGGTCCGCGAACATTTCGGCAGCGAACTTCGCTGGGTCTGGCGGCACCTTCCGCTCACCCGCGTCCATCCGCATGCGGTGGAAGCTTCGGAGGCCTCCGAGGCTGCGGCTCTGCAAGGGCGCTTCAGCACCTACGCAGCCGCCCTGTTCCAAAACCAGGATCGCCTCAGCCCGGCGGATCTGCTCTCATTGGCGGACAACCTGGGCTTGGACCTGGACCGGTTTGAGTCGGACCTGAGGTCAGCGCAGGTCAGCAACCGGGTCAGGGATGACGCCCTGGATGCCGAAGCCATGGACCTGCACTCGACTCCCACGTTCTTCGTGAACGGATCCCGGCACCGTGGTCCGCATGATGCCGCTTCACTGATCCGCGCCCTGGAAGCGAGCCGGCCCGGGGATGCCTAAGGCACTGCCGGGCCGCTCCCGCCCAACAGGTCACATCCCCCGGGAGTCCTCGGCGCAGGACCGGCAAAGGCGCCGGTTGCCCTTTTCCCCGCTGACCATCAGCGCGGGCCGGTTGAACTCCCAGGTCCGCTGCACCACCTGGCACCACCCGGTGTGGTACGCCGTCCCCCGGCGCGTCACGTAGACCTCGCCCGGGCTGAGCACCGGCATTGTTTGCGCCGTCTGCACCCGGCTGGCGTGCAGCCAGCGGTTCCCGGACAGGACCACCCCGGCGGGCGGGGAAAAGAAATCGATAGCGGAGCTCTTCCTTGAAACTGCGTTATAAGTCCCCATACCCCGACATTAGGAACCCCATCCCGTGCGTTCGCTATAGAAAGACGCAATTTTCGCTCAAGATTGGGCGTGTTTCCCGCTCAAAACGCCGTCCACCCAGTACCGTCCTTGACCCGCTGGACGATCCCGGCCTCACGAGGCCGAGATGATGTGGGTAGCGTGGTCATACCTCCACTCCACACGCCCGCCCGGATGCTCCAGCACCACGTTGCTTCCGTTGCGGACGCCGCCGGCTCCGTAGTTTTCCTCCCAGCCGCCATTCAGTGCGACCTTGAATTCATAACGTCCGGCAGGAAGGTCGGGAACTGTCAGTGTCCACAGTCCGGTGGCGCCGTCGAACACCATTTGGGCCTGCGGGCAGGCAGGTTCCCAATCACCCGCGCAGCCCAGCTCGCTGTTGAGGCTCCCGGCAACGGCAACTGCCGCCGGCTGGACCACCTCGGGTGTGCCGTAGACGACGGTGCGCACCTCGCTGAAGGACCTCAGCTCTCCGCTCAGCAGCACCGCCCGGTACTGTACCCGGGCGCCTTCGGTCAGACCGAGCTGCTCCAGGTCATCGACAACGGTGTAGGCGGGAGAGGACTCGTCCGCCGCCAGCTGCTCCCAGGGCCCGTCCCCGATGCGCCGTTCCATCCCCACCACGTGCGACGGCTTCTCCGGAACCGCCTCTGCAGTGACCGTCACTTCACCGCTGACCAGTGCTCCCTCCCCGGGTGAGGTGATGCTCAAGCCTGCGGCAGGTACGACGGCGGCCACCGTACGGGAGGCAGCCGTGTGCCGCCGATTGTCCAGCACGACCGCGCGGTACTCCAGCCGGGTTCCGGCATCCAGGTCACTCACGTCGTCGAAAACCCGGTACGGTGCCGTGTCATCGGTGCCGATGGACTGCCAGCGGCCTCCGGCAGTCCGTGCCTGGAAGGTCACCTGGTAAAAGGAATCTCCGCGTACCTGCGCCGACACTTCAATCCGCCCAGCATCTTCGGCGCTGACGGCAGGCTGCTGCAGCCGGACGGCTGGAGCATTCCGTGAGCCCGGGATTTTTGCGGTGGCCTTCAGGACGACGGCGGACAGCGGCGGCACTTCGACCGCCAGGTTTCCGCGCCGGTCGCTGTGCAGCCCCCGGGAGGAGGTCCCGTACAGGGCCATAAACTTCTGCCTCGGTGAGGCAGTGGGAATCCGGGCGGACTGGGCCTCGGTGCTGTTGTTCACGGCTACCAGATACTCCCGCTGTTCTCCTGCGTCGATCCGGGAAAAGGCGTAGATTCCGGGGCCGTCACTCGCGTACCGGTTTTGGTGCGCGCCGTCGCGCAGGGCGGGGTGCCTGGCAGTGAGCCGGGCGAGTTCCGCGATCTTCGTGTACAGGGGATGCCCCGTGTCGAAGTTGTCCTGCGCATGCGTGGCATCCGTTCCCAGGAGATCGTCATCCAGGTACTCCTCAACCTGGGAGGCAAACATGCTCTGCCGTGCGTCCTGGTCACCGCCCGGTCCGGTGAACCCCTGCTCGTCACCGTAGTAGATCACCGGATTTCCGCGGGAGAAATACATCAGTTCATGTGCCAGCCGGTCCCTGGCCAGCAGCTCGTCCTCAGCGGCGCCGGGGTTGTCTGCTGCGACGAAGCTGCCGATCCGTCCCATGTCGTGGTTCCCCAGGAAGGTTGGAAGCTGGTAGACATTCGAATCCGCGTCCGTGTACCAGTCATCGGCGGCGAAGAAGGCCTCCAGGTCCGCCGCCGGGGCGGACCGGGAGGCGAAGTTCCGGGCGGCGTCCTGGAACGGGAAATCCAGGACCGACTGCATCCGGGCGCCGGTGGTGAAGTGGGAGGTCCTGGCCCTGGAGGTGTCGAAGACTTCCCCGAACATGAGGAACTCGTCCTTGCCCTTGGACCGTGCGAACTCCAGCACTTCGGGGCCGAATTCCTGCCAGAACTCGTCGTTGACATGGCGCATGGTGTCGATCCGGAAACCGTCGACCCCGAAGTCCGCAATCCACGCCTTGTATATTTCCTTCATCCCGTCCACGACCCGCGGGTCCTCAGTGAAGAGGTCATCGAGGCCAAAGAAGTCTCCATACAGGGAATCCTCGCCGGTGAAGGTGGTGTCACCGCGGTTGTGGTAAAGCGTCACGTCGTTCAACCACGCGGGTACTTTGAGGTCTTCTTCTCCGGCTTCCAGGACGGGCAGGTAAGGAAACGACGACGCCGGGTCCAGTTCGGGGAAGGCAGCGGTCCCTGCGAAGTCCCTGTCGTCGAAGACCTGCCCCGCGGCGTCGCGGTAGGGCACCTGGTCCTTGGAGACATAGGGTGTGCGGTTGCCCTCCTCATAGCCGATGACGTCCGCTGTGTGGTTGGTGATGATGTCGAAGTACACCTTCATTCCCCGCCCGTGGGCCAGGTCGATCAGGGTCCGCAGGTCTTCGTTGCTGCCCAGGTGCGGGTCGATTCGGGTGAAGTCGGTGATCCAGTAGCCGTGGTAGCCCGCCGAGTTGTCTTCGGGCTGGACGGCCTTGTTCTTGAAGCTGGGCGTGAGCCAGATCGAGGTTGTTCCCAGCCCCTGGATGTAGTCCAGCTGGCCAATCAGTCCCTGCAGGTCTCCCCCGTTGTAAAAGCCTTTGGAGGTGGGATCGAAGCCTGAAACCATCGGGTCCGGGCCCAGGCCGCCGTCGTCGTTGTCCTTAGTGCCGTTGGCGAACCTGTCGGCCATAACGAAGTAGAAGTTCTCATCCGTGACGGGACCGCGCAGTGACTGCAGGCTCCCCTGGTCCGGTTTCGGGTCGTGGCGGGGGTGGGCTGCGGAGGGCACGGCAGCTCCGCCGGCCGCGAGCGCTGCAGTCAAAGCGAACACCAAAGGCAGATTCCGGGAGTGCATAAGGGTGTCTCCTCATCGAGATCAGTGATGGGCACACCGTAAGCGCCGGATCCGCCCAGCCCTAGGGAAAGTCCCGTTATTCGGTGGGTCCGTTGCCGATTCCCCGCCTGCGTTCCCTGCCGCACTCCAGCTTGGGGGACTATTCTGTCGGCATGCTGAAACGAGTCGCCCGCAAAATTGCCGCAGCGGCACTGGTCCTGTTTGCCTTCGCTTCCGGGATGGTCGTCCTGGGGGTCTATGCGCTGATCAGCTTCGCAGCCTGGGCCGTCTGGGGCGCGGTTCCGCCTGCCTACACGTTCGTGCTCGCGTTCGCTGTACCGCCGTTGGCCATCGCCGCCCTGACAGGGCTGGTCTTCACGGTGCGGAGGACCTCGAAAGGGCTCCAGGCCCGCCGCGGGCTCCGGGTGCAGTCGCAGGCCCGCAGCGCCTCCTGGGAAGCGGCGTGCCAGCGCCGGGACGCTTCGCTCGTGAGCTGGTCCCGCTATGAAACGGACGTATCGCTGCTGATCGAGTACCCGGTCATGACCGACTACTCCGATCCGGTCATCCGCGAAGTCATCGTGGCCATGCAGGGCATCCGGGAGGCGGAGCGCGGAACGGATCCGGACCGGCTGCATCTCGCCGTTGACCGCTTCGACGTCGCCCTGCGGACCGCTGAGAATTACGCACGCCGCTGCGGACAGTCACGGCTGACGGAGCAGGAGCGCGGCAAGCTGGCCACAGCCCGCGCGGCACTGAACCTGATCCTCGACGGCGCAGCAGCCCCGTCGGAAGTCGACGGCGCCTACCGCACCCTGCGCGGTTCCCTGCGCGGCATCATCGACCTGCCCGCACCAGCCGCTGCCGACCTGGAATCCCGGGCACGCGAGACCAGGCGGCTCGGGTCAGCTTCGGTGAGCACCTAAGCAGCCGGCGATCTCCAGCCCACGTCCTCAGGCGGCTAACTAGGCAACAGGCTCCACGACGAAAGCTGTCGGGGTCCCGGGATCGATTTCAGTCAGGCCGGCATCAACAATCAACGGCCCGGCGCCCGGCAGGGACAAGGCGTGGCCGAACCTCCCCTGCGGGACTTCGAGGACCGTTGCTCCAGGCCGCGCTGCCCATGCCTGCTGGTGCGCGGTTTCCTGTTCCAGGTACCAGGCAAGCAGCGCATGGGCGGCCTGGGCGGCTGCCTTCCCGGTGGACATTCCCAGGTCCCGGTTCAGGATGATCACCGGAACGTCCCCGGCAGGGGGTGCCGGCTGGTCGTCGGGAAGCTGCGTGCCGGAGACCTGGAGCGAACGTACCGCCCGCGGCATGTCCTCATAGCGCTGGGGTTCGAAAGCGGCTGCCTCGGCCTTGCCTATCCGGACAACCCCCGAAGGCGCTTCGGCACAGAGTTTCGCGAACGCTTTTGGTCCGGCACGCCGCACGGTCTTGGTGAAGCGTCCCGAGACCCAGTCCGCCCAGGCATCATCACCGGTCCGGGCAGCGTAGGCGAGGACCCCGGCGACGGCGGCAGCTGCGACAGCGTCGCGGTGCGCTGCAGGTTCTTCCTTGTCGACGCGAAGCAGGATCGGCTGGACGGTATCACTCGGTTGCACCCCTCCAGCTTGCCATGCGCCGTACCGGCGTTTTTAGCCGAGGTAACGCAGACCGGCCGCTTCGAGCTTTCCGCGCATCTGGTACATGTCCAGGCCCAGTTCCCCTGCGGCCAGGCGTTTGCGTTTGGCCGCTTCGTTCTCTTCGCGCTCCCTGGACGCCTCCGCCACCTCACGGGTGCGGGCCGCCGGGACGACCACGACGCCGTCGATGTCCGCGACCACCATGTCCCCGGGATGGACCAGCGCGTTGGCGCAGACCACGGGCACGTTGACCGACCCCAGCGTCGCCTTCACCGTTCCCTTGGCATGGATCGCGCGGCTGAAGACGGGAAAGTCCATCTCTTCCAGCGCAGCGGCGTCACGGCAGCCGCCGTCGATCACGAGGCCAACCCCTCCCCGGGCACGGACCGATGTCGCCAGCAATTCACCGAAAAACCCGTCCTCGCACTCCGTGGTGCAGGCGGCCACGAGCACATCCCCCGGCTGCAGCTGTTCGACGGCGACGTGGAGCATCCAGTTGTCCCCCGGCTGCAGCAGTACTGTCACGGCGGGGCCACAGAGTTTCGCGCCGGGGTAAACGGGCCGGATATAGGGCCGCATGAGCCCCAGCCTGCCCATAGCTTCGTGCACTGTGCTTGTCCCGAACGGCTGCAGCGCCGCGGCGTCGGAGGCCGACGGCCGGGTAATGGTGCGGTGGACTATGCCGAGTTCATGCATGGGTACTGCTCCGTTCCCCGCCGCGGCTGCCCAGGCGGGCATCCAGCCGGGGATACACGGCCCGGGCGTTGTGCTCTTGGATGTCGTCGAGCTCTTCGATGGTCAGGCCCGCGGCTGCGAGATAGCGCAGCGTGTCGTCAAAGTGGAAGCCCGTGCACGGGTCAATATCCCGGACCGCGCCGATCATTTCGGAGGCAAAAAGGATGTTCTTTGTCGGTATCACCTCCAGCAGCAGGTCGATGCCTGGCTGGTGGTAGACGCACGTGTCAAAGAAGACGTTGCTGAGCAGGTGTTCCTCCAGCGGAGGCTTGCCCATCGCCATGGCCAGCCCGCGGAGGCGGCCCCAATGGTAGGGAGCAGCTCCCCCGCCGTGCGGAATGACAAAGCGCAGGGTCGGGAAGTCGGCGAACAGGTCGCCCTGGATCAGCTGCATCACCGCTGTGGTGTCTGCATTCAGGTAGTGCGAACCGGTGGTGTGGAAAGCCGGATTCACGCTGGTGCTCACATGGATCATGGCCGGAACGTCATACTCGGTGAGCTTTTCATAGATGGGGTACCAGGACCGGTCCGTCAGCGGCGGGGCGTTCCAGAGACCGCCGGAAGGATCCGGATTCAGGTTGACGGCCACGGCGCCGTATTCCTCCACGCAGCGCACCAGCTCCGGAACGCTGGTCGCCGGATCAGCGCCCGGGGACTGCGGGAGCATTGCGGCGGTGGCGAACCGGTCCGGGAACAGCGTGCTGACCCGGTAGCAGAGCTCGTTGCAGATGGCGGCCCACTGGGCGGAGGTCTCAAAGCTGCCAATGTGGTGGGCCATGAAAGAGGCCCGGGGCGAGAAAACGGTGAGGTCGATGCCACGCTCGTCCATCTGGCGCAGCTGGTTGGCGGTGATGCTCTTCCGCAGGTCATCGTCGCTGATGCGAAGGTCGGCTGGGTGCGGCGCCGGCACGGAGGGGTCCTCCAGCGACGCCGTCTGCTGCTGGCGCCATGCGGCCAGGGCCGGCGGCGCCGTGGTGTAGTGGCCGTGGATATCGATGATCATCGGTGTTCCTCTCCGGAGGGTCCCTGCCATACGGCGCGCGGGACATAGGCGGTGCCTGCCATGATGAGCCGTGCCGTGCGCAGCAGGGCAGAGCGGGTCACCCGCTGCGGATCCTGCGGATCCAGTCCGAGTTCCACGGTGAACTCTCCCGCCGGGTGCTCCACGGAAACCGGCTGACCGGGCGGCGGCGCCCCGCCGGCAACGGCCTGGGCGACCGTTCCCTCAATCACGCAGGCGGTGGCTGCGGTGACCGCCGCCAGCACGCCAATGGACTCGTGGCATACGTGCGGGATGAAGCTGCGGGTGTTGAGGGTTCCGCCGCTGCGGGCCGCGGAGACCAAGGTCATCTTGGGGTAGTTCTTTGCGCTTACGTCTCCCAAACCCATCAGGTGCCCGCAGGCGAGGCGCAGCTGCTCGAGCCGATCCTTGAGATCACCGTCGGCGTTGAGCGCGGCGGGATCTTCGTAGCCCGAACGTCCCAGGGCGGCGGCCTCCACGATGACCAGGGGCTGTCCGTTGTCGATGCAGGTGACCGCGACTTCGCCCGATCCGTCAAGATGCACGGTGTTCCTGGCCCGGCCCGTGGGCAGGAGCTGGTCGCAGACCGAACCTGCGGTGTCGAGAAAATTGATGGTGACCGGAGACGATGTTCCCGGGACCCCGTCGATCCGGGTATCGCCGTCGTAATCCACGTACCTGGCCCCGTCCCCCAGCGGAGTGCGGATGCTGATCTCTGCCACCATCCCGGTATTCAGCGTGAGCACTGCTGCGGTCGTCGTGTCGGAGTGCGGTTCCAGGAGACCGCGTTCGACGGCGAACGGCAGCACGGCTGCCAGCATGTTCCCGCAGTTGGGGGTGGTGTCGACGGTGCCGGTGTCAGGGCGCAGCTGCGCGAACAGGAACTCAAGATCGATGCCCGGGCGCCGGCTGACGGAGACGATGCCGGCCTTGCTGGTCAGCGGATTCCCTCCGCCCATGCCGTCTATCTGCAGCGGGTGCGGCGATCCCATCACGGCACGGAGGACGGCGTCTCGCCGGGCGGTGTCCTGCGGGAGGTCGCCTGCTGCGAAAAACGGACCGCGCGATGTGCCTCCGCGCATGAACCTGCAGGGAATGCCGACCTGGTTGCCGGCCGGCTGTCCCGGTGCCGGCCCGGCTGCCCCCTGAACCTGTTCCATGCTCCCCTCCCCGTCGGACGCTAGTCAGCAACGTACCCGCCGGCCACTTTGCCGTCAATATTGTTGACAATTCTCCGGACGGGTGATGGACTCCCTGCGTTGCCCTGCAGTTGAGCGTGAGAAATGCGGAAGGAAAATCCCATGGCGCCTGGATTCCGGGACATTGCCCACGTTGGTTTCGTGGAGCTCTACACCCCCGACTTTGAGGGGAGCCTCTGGTTCTTCACGGAACTGCTCGCCATGCGGGAGGTCGCACGCGAGGGCGATTCCGCCTACCTGCACGCCTGGGACGACTACGAACACCACACCATCAAGCTGACCCGGCACGCCACCTCCGGCGTCGGCAGGCTGGGCCTCCGGGCCTCCAGCCAGGAGGCGCTGGAGCGGAGGGTTGCGGCCATCGAGGCGGCCGGCCGCGGCACGGGCTGGCACGACGGCGGACCCGGCATGGGAAAGACCTACGCCTTCACGGACCCTGATGGCCACCCCATGGACCTCTACTACGAGAGTGCCTGGCATGTTCCCACGGAAGAGTCCCGGCCGGCTCTCAAGAACCAGGCCGACCGCTTCCCCGGCCGCGGAGTCAACGCCCGCCGGCTGGACCACGTCAACTTCCTGGGCGCCGACGTCGAAGCCAACGGGCGGTTCGTTGAGGACATCCTGGGCGGCAAGCCGACCGAGCAGATCCGGCTGGACAACGGATCCCTGTCCGCACAGTGGTTTACGTTCTCCAACAAGTCTTATGACCTGGTCTACAGCGGGGACTGGACCGGCAGCAGCGGACGACTGCACCACGTGGCCTTTGCCACCGACACCCGGGAAGACATCCTCAAGGCAGCAGACATCTTCCTCGAAAACGGCATCCACATTGAAACCGGGCCGCACAAACACGCTATCCAGCAGACCTTCTTCCTCTACGTGTACGAACCCGGCGGAAACCGGATCGAGTTCTGCAACGCCGGGGCACGCCTGATTCTGTCGCCGGACTGGAAAACCATCGAATGGACCGAGACCGAGCGGGCCAAGGGCCAGGCATGGGGCATGAAGACGATCTCCACCTTCCACACCCACGGCACACCGCCTGTCTCCGGGCCGGGACAGGTCACCCCATGAAAGGCGGAACCATGCCAGCAGCTCGGTTCCTTGCCGGTGCCGCATCCGCCGTCCTGCTGGTCAACGCTGTTCCCCACGGCGTCAGCGGACTCCAGGGCCGCCGTTTTCCCTCCCCGTTTTCCAGTCCGCCCGGGGGCGCCCTGTCCCCGCCTTCCGCGAACATCGTGTGGAGTGCAGCCAATGCCGCCGGGGGCATGCTCCTGCTGCGGCGGGCCGGATCCTCAGCGGCGGACCGGTGGATCATGGCGGGATCCGGGCTGTGCATGGCGTTTGTCCTGGCTGCCCACTTCGGCAGGGTTCTGCCGGAACTTGACGCCGCGGAACGGTCCCACAGCACCGGATAACGTTTCCGCATCGGCAATGATTATGGCTTTGACGTGGGCAGACACCCGCTGCAGCTTCCTGCTAGGTCTTGAGGGAACGGAGAACCTTCCGCTTCCCCCAACCTCAAGGAGTACCAGTGCCGTCATTCCGTCTGCTGCCCGTTCTTGCGCTCTCAACCCTGCTTGTTGCCGGATGTACCAGTCCGGGCGCCGCCGAACCCGGGGCCTCCACCGCACCCGGGGGCCAGGACGCTGCGCACGAGTCGCGGCTGGACCTCATCAAGTCCCGGGGTTCGCTCATTGTCTGCACCACCGGGGATTACCGGCCGTTCACCTACAAGGACCCGGAGACCGGCGAATTCAGCGGCATCGACATTGCCATGGTCCAGGACCTTGCCTCACGCCTGGACGTAGACATCGAGTATGTGCAGACCACGTGGAAGGACCTGATGCCGGACTTCCTCGCCGGCTGCGACATCGGTGCCGGCGGAGTCTCAGTCTCCCTGGCCCGGGCCGAGCAGGCGTTCTACAGCAGCACCGTGCTGGACGACGGTAAAACCCCGATTACGCGGTGCGGTGAGGAGGAGCTCTACGACACCGTGGAGGAAATCAACTCACCCGGCGTCCGTTCGATCACCCCGATCGGCGGCACAAATGAAATCTTCGCCGACGAAAACTACCCCAACGGCGAGATCATCCGATTCGAGGACAACAACACGATTTTCGATGAGATCGTCGCCGGCCGCGCCGACGTGATGACCACCGACGCCGCTGAGGTGAAATGGGTCGACAACGAGTACCCGGAGCTGTGCGCCGTGGACCCGGACAACCCGTTCAACTTCTCGCAGAAGGCGTACCTGCTTCCGCTCGGCGACACGGTGTTCCAGGAGTACGTCAACCAGTGGCTGAACCTCGCGGAGAACGACGGCACGTACGACGCCGCGAAGGAGCCCTGGTGGGGGTAGGCGCCTGAGCTAGCCCTCCCGGAAGTACTCTTCCACGGCGGAGCTGTTCCAGATCTCCGCATACTTTGCCTGGAGGTCGTACAGCGATCCGTCGTGGACCGCGGCGTCGCGGTCCCCAACAGCGTTTCCGACGACGATCGGCACGAATCCGTGCTGCATCGCATCGACTGCCGTTGCGCGGATGCAGCCGCTGGTGCTGGTGCCCACGATGACCAGGGTGTCGATTGCACGGGTGTGGAGGAGCTGGGCCAGGTCCGTGCCGAAGAAGGCGCTGGCGTACTGTTTCACCAGCACGGTTTCCCCCTCCTCGGGGGCGACCTCCGGCATGAGCTGGCCCAGTTCCGTCTCCCCGATCAGCAGGCGGAGTGCCGGGACCTTGCGGATAAACACTCCGCCGTCCGCGCCGTCCGGCCCGAAGCTGACCCGCGTATGCAGCACCGGGACGCCGCAGGCACGGGCAGCGACAAGCACCTGCGCCGCGCTGTCGAGGAATTCCTTGTCCGGCAGGCAGAGCGGGCTCTGCGGGTCGAAGTAGGCACGCATCAGGTCAACGGCCACGACGGCGGGCGCTGTGCCCGGTGCCAGGGTGCCGTCGAATCCGTGGGCGAAACCGGTCACGCCAGCGCCACCGGCGGCAGCGGTGCAGCCAGGCCCGTCTCAGCCAGGCTGTTGGCCAGCAGGTCCGCCATCTCTCCGCCGCGGTTGAAAAGGGGCAGGGGCCCCTCCCGGTCCCCGCGCAGCCGTTCACGGAGCGCCTGAGTGGCCTCGGCGTCGGGCGTTCCCTCCTCCGAGCACACCACTCCGTAGGCGAGCGCGCCCTGCGCCGTCACCAATCCGCGCCGGACCTCTTTGCAGACCAGCTCCGGATCACGCTCCAGCGGATCACCCCAGCCGCCGCCGCCCCAGGTGACAAAATGCAGGACGTCACCCGGTGCGACCTGAACGTCGTGGACCTTGGACGGAAGGATAAGCGTGGTCCCGTCGGCCTTATCGATCCATTTCCGTCCGCGGGCGCCCGGCTCACCGCCGCGGACACCCCACGGATAGGTGAGCCAGCGGTCGTCGTGAATGGCGATGGTCCCGGGTTCCAGGAAGCGGTACGCGACGTCGACGCCGTTGCCTCCCCGGTGCAGGCCGGCGCCTCCGGTGTCCGCGATGGTCTCCCAGCGGTCAATGACCAGCGGGTAATAGGACTCCAGGTACTCACAGGGAATGTTCGTGAAGGACGGCCAGAGCGAGTGCCCGTCAGGGCCGTCGCCCACCGGCCGTCCGGGGATCCCGCCGAAGCCGATCGAGTACAGCTGGAACCATTCACCCCGCCGGTCCCCGGAGCTGTAGTTCCCGGAGTACATGAAGTGCGGGGAGGATGAGAAACCGGCGCCGTTGAGCAGGTCCGGGTTGGCCTGGCCGAGCAGCCCGCCGAAGAGGTCGAACAGCCGGCCAATGCCGTGGTTGCGGCCGTTCAGCGCGGCCGGATAGCGCGGTTTCCAGAACGTGTCATCGGGGATTTCCACGTCCACCAGCGGATAGAACCCGTCGTTCCACAGGATCTGCGGATCGGCCACGGTGATCATGTAGATGCCGAAGAACATCCGGATCAGGTTCTCGTTGATGTAGTAGTTGATCGGACCCTGCGCCTGCGGGCTGCTGCCGGTCAGATCGATCAGCACCTTGTCCCCGGTGCGGGTGATGGTCATCTTCAGCTCGTACGGGCCGAAGCCGCGGCCGTCGTCATCGATGTAGTCGGTGAAGGAGAGCGGTTTGCCCTCTTCGAACACCATGGACAGCAGCGTCTTCATGGCGCGGTAGTTCCGGTCCAGCAGGGCGTTCAGTGCGGAGGTGTAGGTGTCCACGCCGAAGCGGGCGCACATTTCCTGCACCCGCCGGGAGGCGGTGCTGCAGGCTGCGACCAGTCCGTTCAGGTCCGCCCGGTTCCAGTCCGGCTTGCGGACCTGGTTCAGGATGATGCCCAGTGCCGTGTCGTCCCTCTCTCCGCGCCGGTAGAGCTTGAACGGCGGAATCACCACACCTTCCTCGAAGATGGTCCGGGCATCGGTGGGCATGGACGCCGGAGTCTTCCCGCCGACGTCGGTCATGTGCCCGAACTGCGAAGCCCATCCGACGATCCGTCCCTCGAAGAAGATGGGCATCACCACCAGCCAGTCGTTGGCATGGCTGATCGCTGCCCCGCAGGAATATGGGTCGGAGGTCATCAGCACGTCGCCCTCCTCGATGGTTCCGTGGAAGTTCTCCAGGAAGTCGGGAATCGAGAGGCCGAACTGCCCCACGATCATCTTGCCGCTCGGGTCGGCGATCAGGGGAAATTCGTCGTGCTGCTCCCGGATCCCGGGACTGAGGGCAGTGCGGAAGAGTGTTTCGTCCATCTCATATCTCGCGCTGCGGAGCGCGTTTTCAATGAGGTCAAGCGTTACGACGTCGACGTCCACGGCCTGCAGCGGCTCGGTGGCGGTCTCCACTAACTGGGCCATGGGCCTACTCCTTCGGGTCTTGGACGGGGCGGATGAGCAGGCTGCCGTGCGGGTGCACGGCAGCGGTGTGTCCGGGGAGGACCAGGGTGGTGGAATCCATCTCCGCGATGACCGCGGGGCCGGGAACCACATTTCCCGCCAGGAGGCGGTCCCGGTCGTACACCATGGCCTCGACCGAGCTGCCTTCCACGAAGATGGTGGTGGAGGTCCGTTCCGCTGCCGACGGATCCGTGCCGCCGGTGTCCAGGCTGATGGAGGCGACCTCCGGACGCGGACCGTTCACGGTGGACCGGACGGTCACGAGTTCGTGCTCGTTGTCCAGCAGGAAGGAAAAGAGCCGCTCGTGCTCTTTGTCGAATGCCTGTCTCAGCCCCGCGAACCCGCCGCCGTCGCCGGCTGCAAACGCCGCGTAATCCAGCGGAACCGGGATCTCGAAACCCTGCCCGTGGTAGCGGACGTCGGCGGAGTAGCTGACGGTGAGGTCGGAGTCCCCCAGCCCCGCCGCGAGCATGGTTTCCCGGGCGGTGGCGCTGAGCTCGTCCAGCAGGCCGGACAGTTCCGCGTCGGTGAAATCGCCGAAGGGACGGACCAGCGTCCGGGCTGCTTCATTCCGCAGGCTCGTGGTGGCATCGCCGTAGGCCGACAGCACGCCGGGCGACGGCGGGATGATCACCGGCCACGCTCCGGTGAGCTTGCCCAGCGCGTTGGCGTGCAGCGGCCCTGCTCCCCCGAATGCCACGAGGGCGAAGTCCCGCGGGTCGAATCCCTGCTGGGTGGACACCAGTTTCAGCGCGCCGAACATGTTCTCGTTGACGATGTTGACGATCCCCTCAGCGGCCCGTTCAACATCGTTCAGCCCGGTCGCATCGGCAATGGTCTTCACGGCTGCCGCTGCTGCTTCCGCGTCGAGGCCGATTTCCCCGCCTGCCAGTTCGGCCGGAAGATAGCCGAGCACAACGTTTGCGTCCGTGACCGTCGGATCGGCGCCGCCGCGTCCGTACGACGCCGGCCCCGGCGCCGCCCCTGCGGACTGCGGCCCGACGCGCAGCGCCTGGGTCAGCGGCGGAACGTGGGCGATCGATCCGCCGCCGGCACCAACGGTCCGCACATCCACCGAGGTGGCCCGGACGGTGAGGTCCCCCACCGTGGTCTCGCGGCCGATGCGCGGTTGCAGGTTCTGGACCAGGGCGACGTCGGTGGACGTGCCGCCCATGTCGAAGGTCAGGAAGTCGGTGTAGCCGGCCTGCTCAGCCGCCCAAGCCGCGCCGGTTACGCCTCCGGCCGGGCCCGAAAGCAGGAGCGAGACGGGGTTGTCGGCAGCGACGGTTCCGGAGACAAGTCCTCCGTCACTGCGCAGGATCGAGAGCTGGGTATCCATCCCTGCGTTGGCAAGCTGCGCGTCAAGGTTCCGCACGTAGCCGGAGACCTGGCCCTGGACGTAGGCATTGGCAACGGTGGTGATGGCGCGTTCGTATTCACGCAGCTCGGGAAGGACAACGGAGGAGCGGGACACCGGAACGCCGGGGAGCACTTCGCCGGCGATCTCGGCGATCCGCGCCTCGTGGCTGCCGTTCGCGTACGCGTTGATCAGGCAGATACTCAGCGCCTCGACGCCGTTGCGCCCCAGTTTGGCCAGCTGCCGGCGGACGTCGTCTTCGTCCAGGGGCGTCAGTACGGCGCCGGCCGTGGAGACGCGCTCTGTTACTTCGACGGTGTCCTCGAGATCCGCAAGCGGCTCCGGCTTGGGCCAGATGATCCAGCCGGCGAGCCCTCCGGGAACGAAGGAGCGCGCAATCTGCAGCACCTGGCGGAAGCCCCGGGTGGTTACCAGCCCAACGCGGGAGCCCTTCTGTTCCAGGATGGCGTTGGTCGCAACGGTAGTGCCGTGCAGCACGTCCTTCACCGCGGAGGTGTCGATCCCCGCGGCGGCGCATACCTGGCTGATGCCGTGCAGCACGCCGACTGACTGGTCCTCGGGAGTGGAGGATGTCTTGTACCGGTGCGTTTCGCCGGTGTCCTCATTAACAAGCAGAATGTCCGTGAATGTGCCGCCGACATCCACGCCTAACCGAAACGCCATCAGTTCTCCTTGGGGGTGGTGCTGCCGGTCCACGCGTGGCCAGGGCAGCGGAAGGATCCGTGCCGGAAGTGCATTTATGCCGCTTCATGCGCCGGCCCCGTTGCCAGCGTCACATGAGTGGCATCAGGCTAGGGGTGCGATGTTGCACTGTCAATAGATTGCATACAACCCTTCGCAAAGCTTCCGCCAGCGTCCTTGACACTGGGATATCCAACTGTCAGGTTGTATGCACACTGCCCGTACCCGGCCCACAGAAGGAGCAACCATGCCACCTGCACAACAGGGCCCGCTGGCGGGCGTGCGGGTGGTGGAAATGGGCCAGCTGCTCGCAGGGCCGTTCTGCGGACAACTCCTCGGGGACCTGGGCGCCGACGTCGTCAAAATCGAAGACCCGGCACGCGGGGATCCGCTGCGCCAGTGGGGCCGGCAACTGCCCGAAGGCGTCTCCCTCTGGTGGTCGGTGGTCGGACGGAACAAGCGGTCCGTGACCCTGAATCTTCGGGACCCCGAAGGCCAGGAGCTGGCTAAACGCCTGATTGCACAGGCCGACGTCGTCATTGAGAACTTCCGCCCCGGGACCATGGAACGCTGGGGCCTGGGGTTCGAGGAGCTTCGCCGGGAGAATCCCCGGCTGGTGATGGTGCGGGTTTCCGGCTTTGGCCAGGACGGCCCGTATGCGCAGCGCGCCGGGTATGGAGCGATCGGCGAAGCGATGGGAGGCCTGCGCTACGTCGTCGGCGATCCGTCCACGCCGCCCTCCCGGGTGGGGATCTCCATAGGCGACACCCTCGCCGCAATGTTCGCGGCCATCGGGGCCCTCGCCGCCCTGCAGGAGCGGCAGTCCAGCGGGCAGGGGCAGGTTGTTGATTCCGCCATCTATGAGGCGGTCCTGGGAGTCATGGAATCCCTGGTGCCGGAATGGCAGGTCACCGGCTACCAGCGCGAGCGCACCGGAGCCGTGCTGCCCAACGTTGCACCCAGCAACGTCTACCCAACCCAGGACGGCCAGTGGCTGCTGATCGCCGCCAATCAGGACACTGTCTTCGCCCGCCTGGCCAAGGCCATGGACTCCCCTGGACTGGCGGACGACCCGCGCTACGCCACCCACGGCGCCCGCGGGGAGCGGCAGCAGGAGCTCGACGACCTGATTGCCGGCTTCACCTCCGGGCTGGACGCTGACGAACTCGAGAAACTCCTCCAGGAACACGGAGTCCCCTCAGGCAAGATTTTCCGTCCGGCGGATATGTTCACGGACCCGCAGTTTGCCGCACGGAAATCCATCACCGAAGTGGACCACCCCACCCTGGGTCCGGTGTCCATGCAGAACGTGTTCCCCCGCCTCAGCCGGACGGGCGGCAGCATCCGCTGGCCCGGCCCGGAGCTCGGAGCCCATACCGCGGAAGTCCTTGCCGGGATCGGTGTCGACGAGGCAGCGCTCCAGGAGCTGCGCGCCCGGGGCGTGGCATGAGCCTGCCGGGGCTTCCGTCCTCGGTCCGCCTGGTGGAGGTGGGCCTGCGGGACGGGCTGCAGTCTGTTCCGGAACCGCTGAGCACCGCCCACAAGGTGGAACTGGTCCAACTGCTGATCGATGCGGGAGTCCGCGAAATCGAGGCGGTGTCCTTCGCCCACCCCAGGGTCCTGCCGCAGCTGGCTGATGCCGCCGAGGTGATGGCCGCCGTTCCCCGGGTCCCCGGCGTGCGCTACCGCGGTCTGGCACCGAATTACCGGGGTGCCGAACGGGCCGCGGACTGCGGCCTGGATGAACTGGTGGTGGTGGTCTCCGCAGACCAAGAGGTCAGCCGGCGCAACCAGCGGCTCTCCGTCGATGAAGCACTGGCCGGACTGGAGCGGATCGGCGAGCTGGCCCGCTCCGCGGGCCTGCGGCTGGTCACCGCCGTCGCCTGCTCCTTCTTCGCCCCCGCCCGGGGCCCGGTAGCCCGCGAAGAGCGGCTGCGGGTGGTGGATGCAGCTGTGGCCGCAGGGTCGGCCGGTGTCTACCTTGCCGGGACCTCCGGGCAGGAAGAGCCCGGCGAAATCTATGACGGAATCCGTGAGGTCCGCGAGCTGTATCCCGGGCTGGAAGTTGGTGTCCACCTGCATAACCGCAACGGCTTCGCCCCGGCGAATGCCCTGGCTGCACTGCAGGCCGGCACGGACTGGATTGAGGGCTCCTTTGCCGGGCTGGGCGGAGACCTCTGGTTTCCCGGAGATCCCTCCGTGCTGGGCAATGCGCCGTTCGAGGATCTGGTGCACCTGTGTGACGGCCTCGGAATTCACACCGGAGTGGACCTGGAGAGTTACCTGCTGGCAGCCAACCGGATCGTGGAGCTGACCGGGCGGGCATCGGCGTCTTTCGTTGCCCGCGGCGGCACCCGCACCCAGCTTGCCGAAGCCCGCTGGCCGGCGGACGAACCCGCCTCCGGCAAGGGATAACGTAGTTCACATGGACCATTCCCCCGCCGCCTCGGATCCCGTCGAGGAGAGCCCTTACGCCCGCCTGCGTGCCCTCATAGCCTCCGGTGAGGTCGCTCCGGGCGCCTGGCTGCGGGAGGCCGCCCTTGCCGAACGGCTGGGCGTTTCACGGACCCCGGTCCGGGAGGCACTGAACCGGCTGGCCGCCGAAGGAATTGTGGAGATCAGCCGGAACAAGGGTGCCCAGGTGGTCTCCTTCTCGCCCGAGGACGTGGCAGGGCTGTACGACGTGCGGGCCGGCTTCGAGCCGCATGCGGCACTGCTGGCCGTTCCCCGGCTAACGGACAGCGACGTCGAGCGGCTGGCCGAACTGAACACCGCCATGGAAGCCGCGGCAGCGGACGGGGACCTGCGGACACTGGGAGCACTGAACAACGAGTTCCACGGGCTTTTCGTGGACCGCTGCGGCAACCGGCACTTTGCCGTGGCCCTGCAGACCCTGATGCGGCCGGCAGTAGTCGCCCACACCTTCGGGACCTACAGTCCCGAAGCCCTGCGCCGCAGCATGCTCCATCACGCGGAACTGGTGGCTGCGGCGCGGGCCCGCGACGGCGAGTGGGCAGAAGCTGTGATGCGCACCCACATCCTGGCCGCACGGAACGCCGCCGGGGCGCGGACTGCCGCCGTCTAGCGGCGGGCTTGGCTCTCCGAGGACCACGTACTGCCGGCGCTGAAAGGGTCGAAGAGCAGCCGGCCGAACATTTCCCGCTGGGCCGGCTGCGCTTCCTTGCCCTCATCCAGGCGCTGGATGACGTAGCGGTACAGCTTTTCCTGCAGCACGTGCGCTTCGCCCTCGCTGAAGGGTCCGTGCGCCAGTCCACCGATCCGCTGCTCGAGCTCAGGCAGCCGCGCCAGTCCGGAAGGATCCGGCGCCATCGCGATGCCGAACACGACATCCAACAGGACGCTTGCCTTCTCCGCTCCGGTCGAGTCGGGATCGGCTTCCACTGCCTGCAAGGTGCGCTCGGCCGCTGCCCGCGCCGGTCCATAGGCGGGCAGCCTGAGCAGGAAGCTGACCAGGGCGGTGCCGGATTCGTACCCGCTGACGGGTCCGGAGAGCCATTCCTCCAATGCCCTGCGGCACAAGTCGTCACCTGCCAGGAACAGGAACTGCGCTGCGAACCCGACGACGTCGCTGCGTCGGCAGCGTTCGGCGTGGTTCGTTCCGGCAGGAAACCCTGCGAGCGCCGCGATGGCCATCTGGTGCAGCGCTTCCGCCAGTTCCTCGTCCTCCTCCCGTTCCCGGAGGGAGCCGAAAACGTCCCAGCCCGGGCGGTCCTGGAGATGCCAGTACAGTTCCCGCATGAGGTAAGGCACCCAGGGGCTGCCCGGACCGTGCTCCTCGACGGCGAGGAAGAACGCGCCGGTCAGGTACAGAGGGTCACGGGGCCGGCGGTGGTCCCATGCCGCGTCGTAGAGGTGGATTGCCACCTCGCGGTCGTGGTTCAGGGCCGGGACTGATTCAGCGAAGTCCCACGCCCTTTCGCACAGTGCCCTGCCCTCCCCGGTTTCGCCGCAGCCGGCGTACGCTTTGGCCGCGGAAAGCACGGTCATGATGTACGGCTTGGGCTGTGGAATGCCCTGGCCTTCCATGGCCCGGACTGTGCTGAGAAGTTCCGCCGGGCCGTGCTGCTGTCCCCCATGTTGTTCATTCCCCATCGGGACACGGTACCGCCGTTTTGCGCGGTGTCATGGGAACGCGGCCCTTAAACCACAGACGCCGGTCCGGAGCCGGTGATTCCACCCCCATGGAAATCACCGGCTTCGGCCCGGCGCCTGACCCCTGTACGGGACCTTCAAACCTGTGGATCCCTGCCCTGCAGTGATCCAGTACTGAGACTACCTAAGTTTCTTCCGTGCCAGCGTCGGTCTAGGACACAACTTCATATCAACCGCGGCAGGTCGAACAGGTGCGGAAACCGGACACGGCCAGGCACGGCGCCGGCGCCCGTTTTACCCGGCGTCAGGCTTGGGCCTGGTGTACGCGGTCCGCGCTGTCAGCACTCTCCGGCACCCACCGCAGCAGGTCTCCGGGCTGGCACTCCAGGACCTCGCAGAGCGACTCGAGCGTGGTGAACCGAACCGCCTTGGCTCGCCCGTTCTTCAGCACCGCCAAGTTCGCCGGAGTAATGCCGATCCGCTCAGCCAGGACACCAACGGGCATCTTGCGCCGGGCCAGCATCACGTCAATGTCGACGACGATTGGCATCAGATCACCTCGCTGAGCTGCGTTCGGAGGTCCAGCGCTTCCGCTTCCCTCACGACAGCCTGGGCGAGCAGGGCCCGCATCACGACGACGACGAGCGCCACTCCCGCGGCGGTCACCGCCGCTCCTCCGACCAGGAGCACGATTCCCGGGGCAACCGCTTCTCCGGGCGCGAGCAGGAACCCCAGGGCAACCAGCAGCAGGGCCGCGGATCCTACGGCGCCGATGATGATGTCCACCCAGCGGAACGCCGCGGCGGAAAAGACCGTCCCCCTGCGGACCATGGTGAGCAGGCGCCAGACGCAGACCAGGGTGACCTGGAACGCGAGCACCCCGAGACACACGATGACCAGGAACGGAATCCGCAGGGCAGCGATCGCCGGATCGCCTTGGTCCAGGTCGGTGCCCAGCAGGGGTACCAGCACCACTTGGATGAGCAGCGTCCCTGCCAGGACTCCTGACATCAGCACGCGCAGGATGAGGATGGTGAAGTTTCCCATGGCGGCCTCTTGGCTCGATATCGAATGATCTTCTATTAATATCGATAAACGATAGATTGGTCAAGCGTTTTGGTGCCTGCGCCGAATTCCGCAACGCCTTGTTTGGCCGGTCCGCCGGCAAGACACTGGATGCATGGCACTGCACATCACCCCGGAGTTCGCGAAGATGCTTCCGATGCTGCGCTTTGAGCCCACCCCGCGGCGGATCCGCGCCCTGGTGGGGTCGGACGCCGTCGTCGACTCCACCAACGCCTTCCTGGTGTATGAACCGCGGCGCGTGACGCCCGTATTTGCCGTACCGCCGGAGGACATCTCTGCCGGCCTGGTCCCTGCGGAAACGGAGGTTGACCCACTGGCCATGGTCCCGCCGGGCGCCTTGATGGATCCGCGGTATCCGTTCAGCGCCCACACCGCCGATGGGCAGGCCCTGGACATTGTGGCGGGCTCCCAGGTGCTGGCCGGGGCGGGATTCAGGCCGTCCGACGCTGACCTGGCGAACCATGTCGTGCTGGATTTCTTTGCCTTCGACAGCTGGTTTGAGGAAGACAATGAGATCAAGGGACACCCGCGCGACCCGTTCCACCGTGTCGATGCCAGGGATTCCTCCCGCGCGGTCCGCATGCATCTCAACGGCGAGCTCCTGGCTGAGACCCGGCAGCCCCTCTTTGTCTACGAGACCATGCTGCCGCCGCGTACCTATTTTCCAAGGAGCGACGTCGATTGGGACCTCCTCAGCCCCTCGGACACGCAGACGGTTTGCCCCTATAAGGGAACGGCGTCCTACTGGTCAGTCACTGACGACCCGGCCGGCACTGACCTCGCTTGGTCCTACGAGTCGGTGCTGCCGGACTCGGGGCAGTTGAAAGACCGGGTCTCGTTCTTTGACGAACGGGTCGAGACCTACGTCGACGGCGCCAGGCAAGAGATCGACTCCATCTTCCGGTTCTAGGGGGCTGTTTGGTTCCGCTTCCGGAGCGGGACGGCCTTCAACGGCGCTCAGGATTTTCTGGGACACTGGGATCATGAGCGAGCAGCAGAATGGAAAGGCCAAACACCCCGGCCCCCTGGGCCGGTTCACCGGGTCAGGCCCGCTCCTTACCGTGTTCCTGCTCGCCGGGCCGCAGATTCCGGGCCTCGTGAGCCGGATGTTCTCCGCGTCGCAGCCCGGCATCTATGCGGCGTCGAACGTTTACGGCGGGGCGACCCTCACCCTGGCCGCTGCTGTCCTGCTCGTGTGGCTGGTCGGCAAGCGTTCGACCGAGGCCCAGTCGCAGCCCCGCCCCGATGACACGGCGGATGCAGACCACCCCCGCGGCAGCTAACGTCTCTGATCTGCTCAGGGACGGCAGGTCCTGGGACTGAAATCCCAGCCGCTGTTACGCGCCCCTGTTTTTCTGTGTGCTGAAGACGCTACTGGGGAGTGATGGTCCAGGTGCCTGAAGATGTCACCTGAACGAAAGCGGAAACTCCGAGTCCATTCATGGAAAAACCCCTCCTGACCGGGCGTTATGCCTGATCAGAAGGGGTTTCGTGGAGCCCCCTGCCGGATTCGAACCGGCGACCCCCTGTTTACAAGACAGGTGCTCTGGCCAACTGAGCTAAGGAGGCGTGGACCGGGAAACCGGCCCCGCGCCGTCGTCGTCCTCCGACAACAAAACAGCGCTAGACAAGATTAGCCCAGCACACCCGCCGGAACGAAACCAGGACTGGTCCGCTCCGGCGGGGCGCCGGCTGGAGGAGCTGCTAGGAAGAAGCCTCGGCCTTGTTGGCGTCGATGGCGGCCTGGACGGTGTCGACGAAAGCGTTCAGGTCGGCCTCGGCTCCGTTGACGTAAACCGTCGGGGTGCCGCTGACTTCGGCTTCGCGTGCCAGCGAGTCGGCGTACTTCACGTAGGTGCGGAAGCCGTCGCTGGTGATGCAGTCCTTGGCATCCGAGGCGCCGACGGAGTCTGCCATATCGGCCAGGGCAGCGTTGTTGATCTCGCCGGAAGCATGCTGCGCGAAGATGGCCTTCATGAAGTCCCAGTAGGATTCCGGGTTGGTGTCCGCCACGCAGGCAGCAGCGTTGGCGCCGCGGGACGAGTAGTTCGTGGGCGAGTTACGGTCCAGGAACGCCACCGTGCGGTATTCGTAGGTGACCTCGCCGGCGTCGAGCCAGGAGCCG
Source organism: Arthrobacter caoxuetaonis (assembly GCF_023921125.1). Lineage (NCBI taxonomy): Bacteria > Bacillati > Actinomycetota > Actinomycetes > Micrococcales > Micrococcaceae > Arthrobacter > Arthrobacter caoxuetaonis. The sequence goes on along the minus strand of NZ_CP099466.1, from coordinate 550,430 downwards.
ATCTGGTCACCGTACGTTCCGGTGAAGTCCGCGCAGTGCACGCAGTTGATGTCGACGTACTCGACAATCTGTACCGGCTCCCCGGGTCCGGCTGCTTCGACGCCTGCAGGCACGGTGTCGCCGGCTTCATTTGTGGTCGTTGCCTCGGGCAGCGCGTTGACGTCCACTTCCAGCGGCTCGGTAGGCTCCAGCGCGGTGGTGGAGGTGAGGGTGAAGCCGCCGTCCGCGTTGCCGTTGGCCGGGGCCGGTCCGGCGTCGGGAATGTCTCCGCGGAGACTGTTGACCACGATCACAGCGACGATGGCGATGACGGCGACGATTCCCGCCACGATTCCCCAGCGCGTCAGCAGCTTGTTGCGGCGTTCCTTCTTAAGCTGCGCTTCACGCAGGGCCCGCGCTTTTTCACGCGCCGCAGCCTGGCGATCAGCCTTGGTGGCCTTGGGGTTCCGGTCGCTCATGTTTCCTTCTGTCTCTCTAACGGCCGCGCTGGTAGCGGCATCAACGTACACAGTCTCCGGGACAACGATATCCCGGCACCCCATGGACAACGCCCCGGGAGGGTACAAAGTTTCCCCTGTTGGATAGAGTGGCAAACAAACAAGTCAACTTAGGAGTGCGAAGGTGAACGCTGTTGCCGCGGAATCGAAGACTGAGATTTCAACGGACGGGTACGGCGATTACGACTTCATCGTTGTCTCAAACCGCCTGCCCGTAGACCGGGTGGCGGACAACGGATCTGACGACGGCGACACATGGCGCCGCTCCCCCGGCGGGCTCGTGACGGCGCTGGCGCCCGTCATGGCAAAGGCCGACGGCGCGTGGGTCGGCTGGCACGGCGCCCCGGACGAAACCTTGGACCCCTTCGACCACGACAATATGCATCTGCGGCCGGTGCCGCTGAGCGACTCAGAGGTTGAGCTCTATTACGAAGGCTTCTCCAACGCGACCCTCTGGCCGCTCTATCACGACGTCATTGCACCGCCGGAGTTCCACCGGACCTGGTGGGACTCCTACCGCACGGTGAACCGCCGTTTCGCAGAAGCTGCGGCTGAAGTCGCCGCCGAGGGGGCCACGGTGTGGGTCCAGGATTACCAGCTCCAGCTGGTGCCGCAGCTGCTCCGGAAGGCCCGCCCGGACCTGAAGATCGGGTTCTTCAACCACATTCCCTTCCCTCCGCTGGAAATCTTCGCACAGCTGCCGTGGCGCCGGGACATCATCGCCGGGTTGCTGGGAGCGGACCTGATTGGCTTCCAGCGTCCCAGCGACACGGCGAATTTCCTGCGCTGCGTCCGCCGCTTCGCCGGCCACTCAGTCCGCCAGCAGCAGGTGCACGTCACGGACGAGGACGGCAATTCCTATGTCTCGCGGGCCGAGGCCTTCCCGATTTCCATCGACGTCGACCAAATCACGGAGCTCGCCCACCGTGAAGACATCATCGAACGCTCCAAGCAGATCCGCCGGGAGCTCGGCAACCCCAAGGTGATCCTGCTCGGCGTGGACCGGCTGGACTATACCAAGGGCATCAGCCACCGGCTCAAGGCTTACGGCGAACTCCTCGAAGACGGCCGTATCACCGTGGAGGACGCCTCCCTGATCCAGGTGGCCAGCCCCAGCCGCGAGCGCGTGGAACAGTACCGGCTGCTGCGCGAAGAGGTTGAAGGAACCGTCGGCCGGATCAACGGCACCTACGACACCATGGGCAACACCGCCATCCGCTATCTGCACCACTCCTATCCGGTGGAGGAGATGGTTGCCCTGTACCTGGCCTCCGACGTCATGCTGGTCACGGCCCTGCGCGACGGCATGAACCTGGTGGCCAAGGAATACGTTGCCGCCCGGACGGAGAACTCCGGCGCCCTGGTGCTCAGCGAATTCGCAGGGGCTGCAGACCAGCTGCGCCAGGCAGTGCTCGTGAACCCGCACGACATCGACCGCCTCAAGGACGCGATCGTCTCCGCCATCAACATGCAGCCGCGCGAAGCCCAGCGCCGCATGCGCCTGATGCGCCGCCAGGTCCTGCAGAACGACGTCGAACGCTGGTCGCAGAACTTCCTCAATGCCCTGCGGCTGGAGGGAGAAGGAGAGCACCAATGATTTCCCTGGACCTGCGCACGGCGCTGGCAACACTCGCTGCGGCCGACGAGCTGCTGGTGGCCGTCGACTTTGACGGGACCCTGGCGCCCCTGGTGGAACACGCCGAGGACGCCCGTCCGCTCCCGGAAGCCGCGGCAGCAATGCGCGCCCTCGCCGGCGTGCCGCACACGGCGACGGCGATGATCTCCGGCAGGGCCCTGGACAGCCTGCGCCGGGCTGCCTCTCCGGAACCGGAAACCCTGCTCGTAGGCAGCCACGGCGCCGAAACCTGGACCGGGCCCAACGCCGAACCGCTGCAGCTGACCCCGGAACAGGCTGCCTTGCTGGCCCGCGCCCGCAATGCCCTCGAACAGGTGGTCATGGATTTCCCGGAGTGCAGGATCGAAGGCAAACCCGCCGGGGTCGTCCTGCATACCCGCAGCGCGCCCCACGATGTCGCTTCCGCAGCCGTTGATGCCGCCCGCGTCCGGCTGGGGGAACTCGACGGCGTCCAGGTGACCGACGGAAAGCAGGTGCTGGAGGCGTCGGTCGTGCATGCCAACAAGGGAGAGGGCATCCGCGCGCTCCGCGAACTCACCGGCGCGACGGCAGTTTTCTTCGCCGGCGACGATGTCACCGACGAGCAGGGGTTCGCTGTCCTGGAGCGCGGCGACGTCGGCATCAAGGTTGGCGCAGGCGAGACGGCTGCCGCATTCCGGGTGCAGAATCCCGGGGAGTTCGCACAAGTGCTGGAACACCTGCTGGACCTGCGCCGGGCCGCCGTCGGCAATTAGCTCCCGGTCTCCCGCTTTTCATGCCGGGGCTGGACAGGCATGGCATACTTGGCGACAGTGAGTGCTCTTGTGGCGCCCATCACGATATTTTACAAATTCATATTCACCCATTCACAACGGATCGTCGGGCACGTACCTGCCCGTGAAGGGAAACATCATGGCAACGGTAACGTTTGACCAAGCAACACGGCTGTACCCGGGCACAGAGCGCCCCGCAGTCGACAACCTGAGCCTGGAGATCGCCGACGGCGAGTTCCTGGTGCTCGTGGGCCCCTCCGGCTGCGGCAAGTCGACCTCCCTGCGTATGCTCGCCGGGCTGGAAGACGTCAATTCGGGACGCATCCTGATCGGTGACCGCGACGTCACCGACGTTCCGCCCAAAGACCGTGATATCGCCATGGTTTTCCAGAACTATGCGCTTTACCCTCACATGTCGGTCGCGGACAACATGGGCTTCGCCCTGAAGATTGCGGGCGTTTCCAAGGAGGAACGCGCAGAACGGGTCCGGGAAGCAGCAAAGCTGCTGGATCTCGAGGACTACCTTGACCGCAAGCCCAAGGCGCTCTCCGGCGGCCAGCGCCAGCGTGTCGCGATGGGCCGCGCGATCGTGCGCAACCCGCAGGTGTTCCTCATGGATGAGCCGCTGTCCAACCTGGACGCCAAGCTCCGCGTCCAGACCCGCACCCAGATCGCTTCGCTGACCCGCCGGCTGGGAGTCACCACCGTCTACGTCACCCACGACCAGGTCGAGGCCATGACCATGGGCGACCGCGTTGCAGTCCTCAAGGACGGCGTACTGCAGCAGGTAGACACTCCCCGAAACCTCTACGACAAGCCGATGAACGTCTTCGTGGCAGGCTTCATGGGCTCCCCCGCCATGAACCTGCTCGAGCTGCCGGTCACCGAAGGCGGCGTCACCTTCGGCGGGACCGTCTACCCCGTGCCGCGCACCATCCTGGACGCAGCTGCAGGCAACACGGTGACCTTCGGCGTCCGGCCCGAAGACATGGACGTCGCCGCCGACGGCGAGGGCCTGAAGGTTGAGGTCGACGTCGTGGAGGAACTCGGTGCCGATGCTTTTGTGTACGGGCACACCTTCCTGGACGGCCAGGAGCACGCCATCACCGCACGCGTGGATGCGCGGAGGCCGCCGGCCAAGGGCGATACCCTGTTTGTCCGCCCCAAGCCGGGACACGTGCACCTTTTCGACACCAGCACCGGAGAGCGACTTGCTGACGAAGCGTAGCCTTTAGCCACTCCTTGCACGTGCGGTGGCCTTTCCCCTGAACTAGACTTCTGGGGGAAGGCCACCGCATTGGTTTAAGCCCCGCAACTGAGTCCATAGAAGGCATTTTGCCCATGACTGAAACTCCCCGCGCCAACTGGCGCGATGAACCGACGGACTGGGGACAGCCCGGAAAACTTCCCCGCAGCCATGCGGAAGCAACCCAGTCACCGCTTGGTTCGCTCAACATCACTGCAGCTTCTATGGACCCCGCGCTGCTGGACCTGCCCTGGTCGATTCCGCTGGAAGATTGGCCGAAAGAAAATCTGGCGGCCCTGCCCCGCGGCATTTCGCGGCACGTTGTGCGCTTTGCCCGGCTGGGCGACTCCCTGGTCGCCATCAAGGAAACCAGCGAGCATGTAGCCCGGCAGGAGTATCACATGCTGCGCAAGCTCAGGCGGCTGAATGTGCCGAGCGTGGCCCCTGTCGCCGTCATCACCGGCAGGATGGACAAGGACGGGGAGGAACTGGCACCGGTGCTGGTCACCCGGCACCTGCGCTTCTCACTGCCCTACCGCGCCGTTTTTTCGCAGACGCTGCGCGAAGTCACGCTGACCCGACTGATCGATGCCCAGGCGCTGCTGCTGGTGCGGCTGCATCTGGCCGGCTTCTACTGGGGCGACGTGTCCCTGTCCAACACCTTGTTCCGGCGGGATGCCGGCTCGTTTGCCGCGTACCTGGTCGATGCCGAAACAGGTGAGCTCTACCCCGAGCTTTCCAACGGGCAGCGCGAGTACGATCTTGAGATCGCCCGGGTGAACATCGCCGGCGAGTTGATGGATCTGGCCGAGGGCGGGCTGGTTGAGGAGAACATCGACCCCCTTGCCACCAGCGAGCGGATTATGGACAGCTACCGGAACCTCTGGGCGGAGCTGACGGAGCAGGAGTCCTTCGACTTGGGTGAGCGCTGGCGCGTCAACGCACGCATCCGGCGGCTCAATGACCTGGGGTTCGACGTCGACGAGCTCACCATACGCACCACGCCCGACGGCTCCCGCGTGCAGCTTCAGCCCAAGGTGGTCGACGCCGGCCACCACCAGCGGCGGCTGCTCAGCCTGACCGGGCTGGATGCCCAGGAAAACCAGGCCCGCCGGCTGCTCAACGACCTCAACTCCTACCGGGCAGACAACCACCCCGAGATGGACGAAGAACTGAGCGCCCACCTTTGGGTCTCCCAGGTCTTCGAACCGATAGTGAAGTCCGTGCCGCGTGAGCTGGGCAGCAAGCTGGAGCAGGCGGAGGTGGTGCATGAGGTCCTGGAGCACCGCTGGTACATGTCCGAAAAGGAGAACCGCAACGTGCCGATGGCCGAAGCGGTGCAGTCCTATATGGACACGGTGCTGCGCCACCGCAGGGATGAAGCGGCGATCCTGCTCAACCCGGACACCAAGACCATGCGCATGCTCGAAGGCGGAGCGGCGCCGGGGCCGGGCTGAGCCCGCACATACCGGAGGCCGGGCACCGGCATGGTCTGCCGGGCCCGGCCTCCGGTGCCGCTCGCCTGCCCTGGACGGTCAGAGGTTAGAGGGACTGCTCGAAGTCAGACGGGCACTCGATGAATTCTCCGTCGATATAGACCTCTCCGGGTCCGTTGGCCTCGCATGCCTCAACGATGGTCATGGCAGCATCGGCAGCGAAGACAAACACCGCGATGGTCATAAGCAGCGTGAGGACAAACACCACGGCGCCGACGATGATGCCGGCCAGTGCCGGACCGTTGCTTAGCTTGGCTTTACGGGACTGGACGAATCCGACGATGCTCAGGATCACGCCCACCACTGAGGCGAACGGGATAAAGAACAGGCAGGAGAGGATCAGGCCCACAATGCCCATGGTCTTGCCGGGGTTCGTTGCCGGGGCCTGGTAGTTCGGGTAGCCATAGGGCGAGGGCTGCTGGCCGTAACCCGGGTACCCCTGCTGGGTACCGGGGTACCCCTGCTGCTGTCCGTAGGAATTGTCCCCGCCGTAGGGCGCCTGCTGGCCGGCAGGCTGCTGCTGCCCATAGGGTGCAGCTGGCTCCTCCTGCTGCCCGTACGGCAGGTTCCCGGGGCTGGCAAACGGCTGCCCGCCCGGTGCGGCCTGGCCGGACTGCGGGCTGTACTGTCCGTGGAGCGGCTGGGTCGGCGCGCCGCTGTCCGGAACCCGCTGTGTGGCTTCTTCCGGCTTCGCGGGCTGTGTTTCGGGCTGGCCGGAGCCGGCGTCGTTTCGGTTCTCTGACATGGTTCTCCCGGGAACTTTGTAAGGGGATAGTGGCATGCGGTCCGCCTCTGCGGCGAGGTCCGCGATCGCCGCCCAGTCTATCCTGCGCAGCTGTCACTCCCCCGTAGATTCATCTCAACCCCCAAGCCAGCGCCCCCGACCACCTCCCCAACCCGTTGCACTCCCGCAGCCCGGACTCCGCTCCAACCACCGGACCCGCGGTCCGGGTTAGGCGCACGGACCAACCAGCGGACCCGCGGTCCCGGTTAGGCGCACGGAGCAACCAGCGGACCCGCGGTCCGGGTTAGGCGGCTTTAATATTCCAAGCGAGCTCTGCGAGCGAGGAATTTCGTTGCCGCCGTTCCGGACCGCGCGTCCGCGGCCAGTGCCGCCCTCACCGAGCCGCCGCCGAGCCGAGCCGCCGCCGAGCCGCGTCCGGGCCAGGTCCGAAGTCGCACACCACACCCCTGTGTGAGCAATCACCAGTCATTATTCGGCACACCCCAGGGAACACACGCCGTTAAAATTAAGGTAAGCAGACTGCAATGTGTGTAAAGGATGATCCTGTCTATGGACAATGCTCTCCGCGATCCTTCCCCTGGTACCGAAAAGCTTCAGCTTGTTCCTGTCCATGAGGCCTCCGCCGAACGCGACCGCCAATGGTGGCGCTCCTCGGTCATCTACCAGATCTACCCCCGCTCCTTCCGCGACCTGCGCGGGGACGGCATCGGCGACCTGCCCGGCATCACCGCCGAACTCCCCGCCCTCGCCGAACTCGACATCGACGCAATCTGGCTCTCCCCCTTCTACGTCTCCCCCCAAAAAGACGCCGGCTACGACGTCGCCGACTACTGCGACGTCGACCCCCTCTTCGGCACCCTGGACGACTTCGACACCCTCGTCGCCACCGCCAAAAAACACGGCATCCGCGTCATCGTGGACCTCGTCCCCAACCACTGCTCCGATGCGCACACCCTCTTCCAGGCAGCCCTCGCCGCCCCCGAAAACTCCCCCGCCCGCGACATGTTCATCTTCCGCGACGGCACCGGAGAACACGGCGAAAACCCGCCGAACAACTGGCAGTCCCACTTCGGCGGCCCCGCCTGGACCCGCACCACCAACCCCGACGGCACCCCCGGCCAGTGGTACCTGCACCTCTTTGACTCCACCCAGCCCGACTTCAACTGGGACAACCCCGCCGTCCACGACGAATTCGAACGCATCCTGCGCTTCTGGCTCGACCGCGGCGTCGGCGGCTTCCGCGTCGACGTCGCCCACGCCCTGATCAAGAAAACCGGGCTCCCCGACTGGGGCGGCCGCGCCGACGGCGCCTCCTCCGAAGGCTTCCCCGGAGAGGCGGCCCCCATGTTCGGCCAGGCCGGCATCCACGACATCTACCGCTCCTGGCGCAAAATCCTCGACGAATACGACGGCGACCGCGTGCTCTGCGCCGAAGCGAATGTGGATCCCCTGGACCGGCTCACCGACTGGGTCCGGCCCGACGAAATGCACCAGGCCTTCAACTTCGCCTACCTCCACCACCCCTGGAACGCACCCGAACTGCGCCGCATCATCGAAACCAGCCTCACCACCTTCGATCAGGTCGGCGCTCCCACCACCTGGGTCCTCTCCAACCACGATGTCGTCCGCCATGTCTCCCGCTTAGGGCTCAAGGCAAATGAGTTGCGGCTGGGGGACGGCATCGGTCCCGAAGATGCCCAGCCGGACCATGTACTCGGAATGGCCCGCGCCCGCGCGGCGACGCTGCTAATGCTGGCGCTTCCGGGTGGCGTCTACCTTTACCAGGGCGAGGAACTCGGTTTACCGGACCACACCCTGATTCCGCAGGAATTCCGGCAGGACCCCACGTTCCACCGAACCGACGGAGTGCGGGTTGGCCGGGACGGTTCCCGGGTACCCCTGCCCTGGCGAGCGGACGCGCCTTCGTTCGGGTTCAGCTCCACGGGGAAATCCTGGCTGCCGCAACCTGACATCTGGGGCGCCCACTCCCGGGATAGCCAGGAACACAATCCCGACTCGACGCTCAACATGTACCGCGCAGCGTTGCGGCTGCGCCGCGAGATGGATTTGGGGCACGGCTCGCTGGCCTGGTGGCCCGAGCACGACGCCGAGGGTGCAGTGGCGTTCGCCAACGGCAGCATCCTCGCCGTCATGAACATGGGCACCGAACCGGTAGAACTTCCCGGGTTTGAGATCCTGCAGGAGAGCTCCCCAGGCGCCGTGGAAGGGACACGGCTGCACCCCAACCGGACTGTGTGGATGCGCATTCCCTAGCAACGGCTTGCCGCTGGCCGGCCACCGGTTCCTAGGCCCCTTGGCCGGCCGCGGCAACTAGGATCCTTAAATGGCTTTCCCGGGGTTCAGGATGCCTGCCGGGTCAAACACCGCTTTGATCCGGCGCTGCAGTTCCAGCACCTCGGACTGCTGTTCCTGCGGCAGCCAGCGCAGCTTGAACTGGCCAACCCCGTGCTCACCAGTGATGGTTCCGCCCATCCGCAAAGCGACGGTGATCGATTCGTCGAGGGCGGCATTGAGCCGCGCCGTTCCTGCTGCACCCTCGGCGGCGTCGATCCAAAACGTCGGGTGCAGGTTGCCGTCCCCGGCGTGCGCAACGACCTTCAGCCGGACATCGTGGTCGGCTGCCATCCTTTCCAGTTCAGCAACGTAATGCACTAGCTGGGACCTGGGGACGGCGATGTCTTCGCCCACACGGATCTCATGTTCGACGTCGTCTCCCCGGCTGTGCCGGCGCAGCTCCACCAGGCGTTCGGCTTCTGCTGAGCCTTCGGAGCTGACGGTCCCGCCAAGCTCGGACAGGACCGCGCGGACGGCGGCGGCCTCTGCCTCAGCGCCAAAGCCGTCCGTCTGGATCAGCAGCAGCGCTCCGCCGCGTGTCCGCAGGTCCGAGCCGTGGGCGCCGTCGAGCGCTTCCATCGTCGCGCCGTCGAGCAGCTCCATGATGGCGGGCTGCACCCGGGCTGCCCCAACAGCAAGGACTCCCGCGGCGGCCGTGCGAAAGTCGGGAAAAAACGCGGCGACGGTCCGAACATCGGCCGGCAGGTAGCGCAGCCGCACGGTGATTCCGACGACGACGCCGAGGGTCCCCTCGGAACCGGTGAACAAGCCGGTAAGGTCATAACCGGCTACGCCCTTGAAGGTCTGGTGGCCGGTGTGGATCAACGTACCGTCCGCCAGGACCACGTCCAGGGCCAGCACGGAATCACGCGTCACGCCGTACTTGGCGCAGCGCAGGCCACCGGCGTTGGTAGCGACATTGCCGCCGAGCGTGGAAAACCTGTAACTCGCCGGGTCGGGCGCGTACATCAGCCCAAAGGGCTTTGCTGCTTCGTTGAGGTCTGCATTGATGACGCCGGGCTCCACGACCGCGAGTTCGTCGTCTGGCCGAATGTCGAGGATCCGGTTCATTTTCTCGAGGCTGAGGATGATGCAGTTGCGTGTGGCGTGGGCTCCGCCGGACACGCCGGTGCCCGCACCGCGGGGCACGACTGCGGTGTTGCTCCGCGAGGCCCAGCGGAGGACTCCCTGCACGTCAGCCACGGATTCCGGCCATACGACGGCCAGTGGCTCTATCAGCTCCTGGACCGGCCCCTGGTCGCGGGAATACTGGCTCAGGACAGCACTTTCAGTGGCGAATGCCACTCCTGGAATTGAGTGCTCGAGGTCATGCAGGACTTCCGTGGTCATAGCCAAAGGCTACCCGGCGCCCATGAACCGGGAGTAACGTTGCAGCGCGTTACGCCACTGCCCGGCCATCCGTTCGCGGACGTCCGCTCCGTCGGGGAGCCGCCCGAACCCGGTGTGGACGAGTGTCACCGACGTCCCGGTGCCAGCCGCCGCTGGTTCGAACCGCACCTCAACGTCGGTGGGCACGGAAGCACCATGCCCCAGGAACCAGTCCAGGACCAGCAGCTCGCCGGCACGCACTTCGCGAACCGTAGCCCACAGTGCCTTTTCCTCGTCCACGCTGGTTTCCGTCAGGGAGCCCCCCTCAAACTCGGGATGCATGCCCTCCCGAAAGGTACTGAAGTCCTCCGGCCACCAGAGGTGGGGATACTCATGGAAACCGCTGAAAGCTTCGTCCGTTTCACGGGGAACGACACAGGACTCTTCGATATCGGGGACCTGAAGCGGCGCCCGTTCCGGTTCAGGATCCGGCGCGTGGGAGAAGAGGGAAGAAGTCATGGTTCCAGCCTACGGAATATCTGCGTCACCATCCCGCAGGTGTGCGAGGCGGGAGCTGGCCGTTAACCCGGCACCGTCGGCACCCGTTGCCACGCACAGCCCGGCGCCCGTCGGCGCCCGCCGGCACGGCGGAGCCGGCCCCGCATGCCGGTCGGGTTAAACAGGTCGGGCCCCGCACCTAGTGCGGGGCCCGAAGCCCGGAACCCCCAGGGGGTTCTAATGGTTGTCCGGCGGTGACCTACTCTCCCACACCCTCCCAGGTGCAGTACCATCGGCGCTGCGGGTCTTAGCTTCCGGGTTCGGAATGGGACCGGGCGTTTCCCCCGCGCAATGACCGCCGTAACCCTACCAACCCGGCACACACCCACCCGGACCGAGTCCGGTGGTATGGCGGGTAAATCAGTGGATTACACGATAACCGTGTATTCAATTAGTTCCTGCAACCAGAACAACCCTGGCGGGTTGTTGGTTGGGAACCACATAGTGGACGCAAGCAGCATGATCACAACACCCTGTACGTTGGGAAACCGTTTGAAGTCGTGTTTCCCCAGGTGTTGGTGTGGTGTAAGTTATCGGCCTATTAGTACCGGTCAGCTTCACGGGTCTTTAGTCCCCGCTTCCACATCCGGCCTATCAACCCAGTGGTCTGGCTGGGGGCCTCTCACACACAAGGTGTATGGAAATCTCATCTCGAAGCAGGCTTCCCGCTTAGATGCTTTCAGCGGTTATCCCATCCGAACGTAGCTAATCAGCGATGCACTTGGCAGTACAACTGACACACCAGAGGTTCGTCCGTCCCGGTCCTCTCGTACTAAGGACAGCCCTTCTCAAATTTCCTGCGCGCGCAGCGGATAGGGACCGAACTGTCTCACGACGTTCTAAACCCAGCTCGCGTACCGCTTTAATGGGCGAACAGCCCAACCCTTGGGACCTACTCCAGCCCCAGGATGCGACGAGCCGACATCGAGGTGCCAAACCATGCCGTCGATATGGACTCTTGGGCAAGATCAGCCTGTTATCCCCGAGGTACCTTTTATCCGTTGAGCGACGGCCATTCCACAATGTACCGCCGGATCACTAGTCCCGACTTTCGTCCCTGCTTGAGATGTCTCTCTCACAGTCAAGCTCCCTTGTGCACTTACACTCGACACCTGATTGCCAACCAGGCTGAGGGAACCTTTGGGCGCCTCCGTTACTCTTTAGGAGGCAACCGCCCCAGTTAAACTACCCATCAGGCACTGTCCCTGACCCGGATTACGGGCCGAAGTTAGATATCCAGTATGACCAGAGTGGTATTTCAACGATGACTCCACCCGAACTGGCGTCCGGGTCTCACAGTCTCCCACCTATCCTACACAAGCCACACCGAACACCAATACCAAACTATAGTAAAGGTCTCGGGGTCTTTCCGTCCTGCTGCGCGTAACGAGCATCTTTACTCGTACTGCAATTTCGCCGAGTTTATGGTTGAGACAGCGGGGAAGTCGTTACTCCATTCGTGCAGGTCGGAACTTACCCGACAAGGAATTTCGCTACCTTAGGATGGTTATAGTTACCACCGCCGTTTACTGGGGCTTAAATTCCCAGCTTCGCCCGTAAGGGCTAACCGGTCCTCTTAACCTTCCAGCACCGGGCAGGAGTCAGTCCGTATACATCGTCTTGCGACTTCGCACGGACCTGTGTTTTTAGTAAACAGTCGCTTCCCCCTGGTCTCTGCGGCCCACACCCGCTCCGGAAAGCAAGTTTCCATCACGGGGCAGGCCCCCCTTCTCCCGAAGTTACGGGGGCATTTTGCCGAGTTCCTTAACCATAATTCTCTCGATCGCCTTAGTATTCTCTACCTGATCACCTGTGTCGGTTTGGGGTACGGGCGGCTAAAACCTCGCGCCGATGCTTTTCTAGGCAGCATAGGATCACCGGATTCCCCCATACGGGGGTCCCATCAGATCTCAGGTGCGTCATCAAAGACACAGTGACGGATTTGCCAATCACTGACCCTACATCCTTAGACCAGGACAACCATCGCCCGGCCCGGCTACCTTCCTGCGTCACACCTGTTAATACGCTTACCTCCCAGGTTACGGTCCCGCGCTCCACCAAAACCCGGAACACCACAAGGGTGCACGGGCAGGTTTCGGGCGGTTAGTATCCCCCGCTTGGTATGGGCGGTTTTTCGCCGGTACGGGAATATCAACCCGTTGTCCATCGACTACGCCTGTCGGCCTCGCCTTAGGTCCCGACTTACCCAGGGCAGATTAGCTTGACCCTGGAACCCTTGATCATTCGGCGGACGGGTTTCTCACCCGTCTTTCGCTACTCATGCCTGCATTCTCACTCGTGTAGGCTCCACCACTGGTTTACACCGCAGCTTCACTGCCCACACGACGCTCCCCTACCACTCCAGACGGCTGAACCACGAAGGCTTACCAATAATCTGAAATCCACAACTTCGGCGGTGTACTTGAGCCCCGCTACATTGTCGGCGCGGAATCACTTGACCAGTGAGCTATTACGCACTCTTTCAAGGGTGGCTGCTTCTAAGCCAACCTCCTGGTTGTCTGGGCAACTCCACATCCTTTCCCACTTAGCACACGCTTAGGGGCCTTAGTTGGTGGTCTGGGCTGTTTCCCTCTCGACTATGAAGCTTATCCCCCACAGTCTCACTGCTGCGCTCTCACTTACCGGCATTCGGAGTTTGGCTGACGTCAGTAACCTTGTAGGGCCCATCGGCCATCCAGTAGCTCTACCTCCGGCAAGAAACACGCAACGCTGCACCTAAATGCATTTCGGGGAGAACCAGCTATCACGGAGTTTGATTGGCCTTTCACCCCTACCCACAGCTCATCCCCTCCATTTTCAACTGAAGTGGGTTCGGTCCTCCACGACGTCTTACCGTCGCTTCAACCTGGCCATGGGTAGATCACTCCGCTTCGGGTCTAGATCACGCCACTCACTCGCCCTATTCAGACTCGCTTTCGCTACGGCTTCCCCACACGGGTTAACCTCGCGACGTAACACTAACTCGCAGGCTCATTCTTCAAAAGGCACGCTGTCACAGCAACAAGGCTGCTCCAACGGTTTGTAGGCACACGGTTTCAGGTACTATTTCACTCCCCTCCCGGGGTACTTTTCACCTTTCCCTCACGGTACTTGTCCGCTATCGGTCATCAGGGAGTATTTAGGCTTACCAGGTGGTCCTGGCAGATTCGCACGGGATTTCTCGGGCCCCGTGCTACTTGGGATCCTCTCCAAGCGGCAGCATACATTCCGGTTACGGGGCTAACACCCTCTACGGCCTGGCTTTCAAACCAGTTCACCTATGCACCTGCACTCACTTCACCAGTCCGGCAGAACTGATACGGAAAGTCCCGCAACCCCAGTGATGCAACGCCCGCCGGCTATCACACACCACTGGTTTAGCCTCTTCCGCGTTCGCTCGCCACTACTAACGGAATCACTGTTGTTTTCTCTTCCTGCGGGTACTGAGATGTTTCACTTCCCCGCGTTCCCTCCACGCACCCTATGTGTTCAGATGCGGGTCACCCGGTCACTCGCGCGCCGGGCGGGGTTTCCCCATTCGGACATCCTGGGATCAACGCTCGGTTATCAACTCCCCCAGGCTTATCGCAGATTCCTACGTCCTTCTTCGGCTCCTGATGCCAAGGCATCCACCGTGTGCCCTTAAAAACTTGACCACAAAGATCAATAATTAATATCGCTATCGAGAAAACCACGGTTACCAGTACAAGACCGGTCACCAGGTTTTTCTGAAATTGCACTTAATAATTTTTAAGATGCTCGCGTCCACTATGTAGTTCTCAAACAACAACCCCGTCACACCCATCCACCAGACCAGGCACCCCGCAAGGGGAAACCCACAGCCCGGCATCCGGCATGCGCAGGAAAACCAGAAACAACAGATCCTGTTGCCTCAGGACCCAACAGTGTGCCAAACGATACCCACCGGGCAACCCGACCGGCCATGCTTTCCAACCCCCAGAAGGAGGCGTACTCACCAGCCGGACAGAACCCGGAAGAACCTATTTATTGATATTCCACCCTTGAGCACCCACCGGAGAACATATGTCTCCGACATGGGCATCTCCTGCAAAGCACACATCCAACACTGTGGAAGGACCTGCCACTTTGAGGTGCTCCTTAGAAAGGAGGTGATCCAGCCGCACCTTCCGGTACGGCTACCTTGTTACGACTTAGTCCCAATCGCCGGTCCCACCTTCGACGGCTCCCTCCCACAAGGGGTTAGGCCACCGGCTTCGGGTGTTACCAACTTTCGTGACTTGACGGGCGGTGTGTACAAGGCCCGGGAACGTATTCACCGCAGCGTTGCTGATCTGCGATTACTAGCGACTCCAACTTCATGAGGTCGAGTTGCAGACCTCAATCCGAACTGAGACCGGCTTTTTGGGATTAGCTCCACCTCACAGTATCGCAACCCTTTGTACCGGCCATTGTAGCATGCGTGAAGCCCAAGACATAAGGGGCATGATGATTTGACGTCGTCCCCACCTTCCTCCGAGTTGACCCCGGCAGTCTCCTATGAGTCCCCGCCATAACGCGCTGGCAACATAGAACGAGGGTTGCGCTCGTTGCGGGACTTAACCCAACATCTCACGACACGAGCTGACGACAACCATGCACCACCTGTAAACCGACCACAAGTGGGGGACCTGTTTCCAGGCCTTTCCGGTTCATGTCAAGCCTTGGTAAGGTTCTTCGCGTTGCATCGAATTAATCCGCATGCTCCGCCGCTTGTGCGGGCCCCCGTCAATTCCTTTGAGTTTTAGCCTTGCGGCCGTACTCCCCAGGCGGGGCACTTAATGCGTTAGCTACGGCGCGGAAAACGTGGAATGTCCCCCACACCTAGTGCCCAACGTTTACGGCATGGACTACCAGGGTATCTAATCCTGTTCGCTCCCCATGCTTTCGCTCCTCAGCGTCAGTTAATGCCCAGAGACCTGCCTTCGCCATCGGTGTTCCTCCTGATATCTGCGCATTTCACCGCTACACCAGGAATTCCAGTCTCCCCTACATCACTCTAGTCTGCCCGTACCCACTGCAGACCCGGGGTTGAGCCCCGGGCTTTCACAGCAGACGCGACAAACCGCCTACGAGCTCTTTACGCCCAATAATTCCGGATAACGCTTGCGCCCTACGTATTACCGCGGCTGCTGGCACGTAGTTAGCCGGCGCTTCTTCTGCAGGTACCGTCACTTTCGCTTCTTCCCTGCTGAAAGAGGTTTACAACCCGAAGGCCGTCATCCCTCACGCGGCGTCGCTGCATCAGGCTTCCGCCCATTGTGCAATATTCCCCACTGCTGCCTCCCGTAGGAGTCTGGGCCGTGTCTCAGTCCCAGTGTGGCCGGTCACCCTCTCAGGCCGGCTACCCGTCGTCGCCTTGGTGGGCCATTACCCCAACCAACAAGCTGATAGGCCGCGAGTCCATCCAAAACCGCATAAAGCTTTCCACCACCATGGCATGCGCCAGATGGTCGTATCCGGTATTAGACCCGGTTTCCCAGGCTTATCCCGAAGTTAAGGGCAGGTTACTCACGTGTTACTCACCCGTTCGCCACTAATCATTCTGTGCAAGCACAGAAGTCATCGTTCGACTTGCATGTGTTAAGCACGCCGCCAGCGTTCATCCTGAGCCAGGATCAAACTCTCCGTAAATGTGTTACAGACACACAACCGGAGCCAAGGAAAATTGGCTGCACAGTCATGCACTAAATTCGAAACCAGCTAAAAAAGCTGCTCCAGCCCACGGGGTGGGCCGAACAGCCAGTTCAACCAATCAAAATAATTGGTATCAATAAACTTGGCACACTATTGAGTTCTCAAACAACAGTCGCATCCGGCCTACTCAGAAAAACCATTTCCGTTTCCGGCTGATTCTTTTTCTTTTCGCACCGCTGCGGTGTTTCATAATTCTATTTCATCGATCCGGTTTTAGCAATTCGGCGGATTTCCGTGGAAATCGTTTCGAACCGGTCAAACCATCACTCCGAACCCAGCATTCAGTCCCAGGATTTTCCTTCGCACCCTAGAGCGCGCAAGATTTCCCGGTAAGGAAGTTTGGGGTTGGCCGCCATGCTTCGGTTGCTTCCAGCTTTTCAGCGGAGCGTCCCGGCCGCGGCGACTAGAAAAACTTTACATGCCTCTGCACCCCTGCGCAAATCCGCGGGACATGGCCTGCGACACCTCTGTCTGGCCCGTTGCAACCGCTCCGAATCCCGCCGGTGAACACAAAGTGCGACCATCTACGTTACGCGTCTGGCCGGCGCCCGACATTGATGTCGTGCGCCGGCCAGACGGGCGTTTCTTCCCTGTCCTGGCGTTTTTATGGTGCCGGGACAAGGGCGAAGTGCAGCGGGCGGTTGTTCCTGGTGATTACTGCAGGTGACGTGCGCTTACTGCGGGTGGCGCCGTCGTCGGGATCCCAAGACCATCAGCGTGCCCACCAGCAGGATTCCCCCGCCCATCAGGGCGAGCTCCTGGCTCACGGCGTTTGCCCCGGTCCGTGGGAGGGTTGCCCGTCCCCGCTCGGTGTAGGTGTTGACCGCTTCGAGAGTGGTGTTCTGTCCGCCGGTTACCAGCACGGGGTCCGGAAGGTCGACGCTGACAAGAACCTCGGTATTCTGCCCGGATTCTTCCTCGCGGATGAAGCAGGTAGAGCCGGCAGGAATCTGGTCGTAAGTCCTCGTGACTATATCGGTGTTGCCTGCGGGAATAACGATGGAATCTGCCACCTCGCCGTCGCAGACCACGGACAGTACAACCTGGTCCTGGAACCCGGCGCCGTCGCCTGCGAAGTGCTTGACTACCGAAAGCTGTCCATAGATGAACTGCACATCGTTAACTAGTTCAGCCACAGAGGTTTGCCCCGTCACGATGTCCACCGTCGCAGATTCACCGGCAACCACATTGACAATCTCGTTGGAGCCCGAGCTCACCTCGCTGACCGTGCAGGATGTCCCGTCGGCGATCTCTTCAAAGGTCTGAACATACGTACCCGCCGGAGTTCCAGCGGCGATGATGAAGGATTCGTTCAGCTCGGCACCACAGTCCACGCTAACGATGATGTCGCTCTGGTTGCCTGCGCCCGCGCCGGTGATGGCCTTGGAGACAACCAGCGTGCCAGGATCCACCTCGGTATGGACGAAGGTTGCAAAGTCTGTGGCGTTTGCCTGTGACGTGGACGCCAGGATCAGCGGTTGCGCGTCGGCTGGGTTCCCCGCTCCCAAATACACGCTGCCCGTCTCCAGTGTCACGCTGGCTGCCGCAGACAACGAGCCATCCGCAGCGACCCCGGTGTTGTTCTGGACCCAAAGGTCCGTGCCCGGTTCCACGGCGGAGCCGCTTGCAATCTCCTGCCCGCCAACAGCATCAGTGTGAAGGGAGCTTCCCTCCGGGGCGGTTACGGTAATGGGGCCCACGTTCTGTCCGTTCACCGTGAAAGGACCAGCCCTTGAGCCGAGGAACGCCGAAGCCGTCTCCGGCGTAATCTCGATTCCCGGAACGCCTGGCGTTACGGCTGGGCCATTGGTTTGTGCATCCAACACGATTGCTGCAGCAGCAGATCGGATTTCTTCCTCCGATGTATCCAGCACGAAGCCGTCCGTAAAGTACCAAATAGCTGCCTGCACGGCTGCGGCCTGCTGGTCCTCGTCCAGTCCGGCGGGCAGCCCGGTATTGGGATAGTAGTTGTTCAGGACATAGGTCACGTACCCGATATTCGGAACGTTCGATTCCGCCCATGTGTCCAGTACGTAGTCGAGGCCAACCTCCGTGTCCAGGTACACGTTGATGCAGTACATCAGAGCAACCTGCTCCGGGTCGTCAACGCTGGCGGTCTGGACGATGCCGGCATAGGTGTCCATGTTGACGTAGTCTGCGGGATTCTCGGCTGGGTACTCATCAAGGGGGTTTGGAACAGCGGCCTCGCCGGGGTGGAGCCCCTGAACCTCCTGCCCCGGGCCGAATCCGGTGACTACAACTGCCGGCAACGGCTCAAGCGCCACCGCGCTTAGCGGTGCTGCCAGGACCATTCCGGCAGTCAACACTGCAAGCAGCGACCCCTTCCTATGAAGGCCACGTCTGTATTTGGTCTGTCTGGAATGTCCCCTGACACGCGCGAGTGACGAAGAATGCTTCATGGACATCGGCTCCTCTGTAAGTTTGCTGCCGCAACAGAGTCCTGCGGCTCTATCGGGTAAGGTCCGCTCCCTGCGGAAGCGCGAGACTACGGGCAGATACCCCTTTGCGACAGAGAAGAACTACGCGTTTTAGCCACAATCCGGTTACGTATCGCACTCTTTAGGTTCCGAAACTGACTGCCTGCAGAACCAGGGGATTGCCTGCGATACCTTCGAGTACGCGGGATCTAGTGCCGCCAGCAGCGGATCCCTGGGCCTACGGCGTCAGCAGGACTCGTGCAACCAATCGTGGGACGCATAACCGGAGGCGCAGGCGCGTCCCAGCCGCCCAGGTGCAGGCGACCAGCCAGCGTCCCAGCCCAGATGCTCTCAGCCATTCACCCGGCGACAAGCCTGCACTGCGGGTAGACCCCAGGGGGCGCGAGCGAGTCGGTTGGCTTAGCAGCTCCGTCTTCGAGGCGAAGGGGTCTGAGGTTTGTGGCGCATGAGCCGTTCACGGTGCCGGGCTGCGTCTGGCCGGTTTGCGGACCCCGGGTCGATCGGTTTTGCTGCGTTTGGGCCTAATTCGTGTGTTGTGGGAATCTGCTGCACGGCGCCGTACCCGGTTTTTCCCAAGACGATCGGTTTGTCCCGAAACGCAGTGAGACCGTGCCACAGGGCGCAGTGAAATCCCCGAGCGCAGTGTTTCCGTGCTCAGAGTGCAGCGTTTACCCATGATGCAGCGTTTGCCCCGGTGCGCAGTGATTTTGCCCCGGAACGCAGCGATTTTACCCACAGTGCAGTGCCTTTACCCCGGGAGGAAGCGTTTACCCTGGGGGCAGCCCCTGCAAGATGCTCAGAGTCTGAGCCACGCACGCCGCGGCAACACGGCACGATGCCGCGGTGCTTCTGGCGGGAATGGTGCCGCGCTGGTGTTCGGGCTCCGGGTTTCCCAGCTGCAGTTACTGGTGTTACCCACGAGTTCATTCCAGCCACGGGAGCGACGGGGAGTGGGAAATTATGCAGCACCGGGGACCTTGGCCTTGCCTGCCGGTTTTGCAAAAGGGGTGGACTCTGTTGATTCTGTGCAGCACGCCGTGCAACCAACGCCCGGTCATAGCCGCGAGACGTTAGCGCTGAGAGCTGTGCAGCACGCCGTGCGGCAACGCCCGGCATACCCCGTCCGGGTGATTTTGTGCACCGGCCGCAAGCGGCGCGCCCGGTCGCACGCAGCGTGGTCCCCGCCACTCATGCTCACGCGGGTCTTCGGTGAAGCGAGGTCTCGGGGCACACGGGGAACTGTGCAGCACGCTGTGCGGCCGATCCCGCCATGCCGCATGATTTTGCGCACCCCGGCGTACAGGCCTTCCGGTACAAGAAGCCCCTTCCGGTACAAGCAGCCACAGAGAACCAAGGCACCCGCCCGGTACGGCTGACCCGGAACCCGGAACAGCCGTTCAACCGCCCCGCTCATCCGGCGGTCCAGCCTCCAGCCGTCAGCCAGCGCTCCGGCACCCCGGAACCCGGCCCTCCGGCCAGGCCGGCACGCTCGGTAGCCGGCGACCCCGGGTTTCGGCGGGTTCAATCCGGTCGGGTTAAACAGGTCGGGCCCCGCACCTAGTGCGGGGCCCGTAGCCCGGAACCCCCGACAGGGGTTCTAATGGTTGTCCGGCGGTGACCTACTCTCCCACACCCTCCCAGGTGCAGTACCATCGGCGCTGCGGGTCTTAGCTTCCGGGTTCGGAATGGGACCGGGCGTTTCCCCCGCGCAATGACCGCCGTAACCCTACCAACCCGGCACACACCCACCCGGACCGAGTCCGGTGGTATGGCGGGTAAATCAGTGGATTACACGATAACCGTGTATTCAATTAGTTCCTGCAACCAGAACAACCCTGGCGGGTTGTTGGTTGGGAACCACATAGTGGACGCAAGCAGCATGATCACAACACCCTGTACGTTGGGAAACCGTTTGAAGTCGTGTTTCCCCAGGTGTTGGTGTGGTGTAAGTTATCGGCCTATTAGTACCGGTCAGCTTCACGGGTCTTTAGTCCCCGCTTCCACATCCGGCCTATCAACCCAGTGGTCTGGCTGGGGGCCTCTCACACACAAGGTGTATGGAAATCTCATCTCGAAGCAGGCTTCCCGCTTAGATGCTTTCAGCGGTTATCCCATCCGAACGTAGCTAATCAGCGATGCACTTGGCAGTACAACTGACACACCAGAGGTTCGTCCGTCCCGGTCCTCTCGTACTAAGGACAGCCCTTCTCAAATTTCCTGCGCGCGCAGCGGATAGGGACCGAACTGTCTCACGACGTTCTAAACCCAGCTCGCGTACCGCTTTAATGGGCGAACAGCCCAACCCTTGGGACCTACTCCAGCCCCAGGATGCGACGAGCCGACATCGAGGTGCCAAACCATGCCGTCGATATGGACTCTTGGGCAAGATCAGCCTGTTATCCCCGAGGTACCTTTTATCCGTTGAGCGACGGCCATTCCACAATGTACCGCCGGATCACTAGTCCCGACTTTCGTCCCTGCTTGAGATGTCTCTCTCACAGTCAAGCTCCCTTGTGCACTTACACTCGACACCTGATTGCCAACCAGGCTGAGGGAACCTTTGGGCGCCTCCGTTACTCTTTAGGAGGCAACCGCCCCAGTTAAACTACCCATCAGGCACTGTCCCTGACCCGGATTACGGGCCGAAGTTAGATATCCAGTATGACCAGAGTGGTATTTCAACGATGACTCCACCCGAACTGGCGTCCGGGTCTCACAGTCTCCCACCTATCCTACACAAGCCACACCGAACACCAATACCAAACTATAGTAAAGGTCTCGGGGTCTTTCCGTCCTGCTGCGCGTAACGAGCATCTTTACTCGTACTGCAATTTCGCCGAGTTTATGGTTGAGACAGCGGGGAAGTCGTTACTCCATTCGTGCAGGTCGGAACTTACCCGACAAGGAATTTCGCTACCTTAGGATGGTTATAGTTACCACCGCCGTTTACTGGGGCTTAAATTCCCAGCTTCGCCCGTAAGGGCTAACCGGTCCTCTTAACCTTCCAGCACCGGGCAGGAGTCAGTCCGTATACATCGTCTTGCGACTTCGCACGGACCTGTGTTTTTAGTAAACAGTCGCTTCCCCCTGGTCTCTGCGGCCCACACCCGCTCCGGAAAGCAAGTTTCCATCACGGGGCAGGCCCCCCTTCTCCCGAAGTTACGGGGGCATTTTGCCGAGTTCCTTAACCATAATTCTCTCGATCGCCTTAGTATTCTCTACCTGATCACCTGTGTCGGTTTGGGGTACGGGCGGCTAAAACCTCGCGCCGATGCTTTTCTAGGCAGCATAGGATCACCGGATTCCCCCATACGGGGGTCCCATCAGATCTCAGGTGCGTCATCAAAGACACAGTGACGGATTTGCCAATCACTGACCCTACATCCTTAGACCAGGACAACCATCGCCCGGCCCGGCTACCTTCCTGCGTCACACCTGTTAATACGCTTACCTCCCAGGTTACGGTCCCGCGCTCCACCAAAACCCGGAACACCACAAGGGTGCACGGGCAGGTTTCGGGCGGTTAGTATCCCCCGCTTGGTATGGGCGGTTTTTCGCCGGTACGGGAATATCAACCCGTTGTCCATCGACTACGCCTGTCGGCCTCGCCTTAGGTCCCGACTTACCCAGGGCAGATTAGCTTGACCCTGGAACCCTTGATCATTCGGCGGACGGGTTTCTCACCCGTCTTTCGCTACTCATGCCTGCATTCTCACTCGTGTAGGCTCCACCACTGGTTTACACCGCAGCTTCACTGCCCACACGACGCTCCCCTACCACTCCAGACGGCTGAACCACGAAGGCTTACCAATAATCTGAAATCCACAACTTCGGCGGTGTACTTGAGCCCCGCTACATTGTCGGCGCGGAATCACTTGACCAGTGAGCTATTACGCACTCTTTCAAGGGTGGCTGCTTCTAAGCCAACCTCCTGGTTGTCTGGGCAACTCCACATCCTTTCCCACTTAGCACACGCTTAGGGGCCTTAGTTGGTGGTCTGGGCTGTTTCCCTCTCGACTATGAAGCTTATCCCCCACAGTCTCACTGCTGCGCTCTCACTTACCGGCATTCGGAGTTTGGCTGACGTCAGTAACCTTGTAGGGCCCATCGGCCATCCAGTAGCTCTACCTCCGGCAAGAAACACGCAACGCTGCACCTAAATGCATTTCGGGGAGAACCAGCTATCACGGAGTTTGATTGGCCTTTCACCCCTACCCACAGCTCATCCCCTCCATTTTCAACTGAAGTGGGTTCGGTCCTCCACGACGTCTTACCGTCGCTTCAACCTGGCCATGGGTAGATCACTCCGCTTCGGGTCTAGATCACGCCACTCACTCGCCCTATTCAGACTCGCTTTCGCTACGGCTTCCCCACACGGGTTAACCTCGCGACGTAACACTAACTCGCAGGCTCATTCTTCAAAAGGCACGCTGTCACAGCAACAAGGCTGCTCCAACGGTTTGTAGGCACACGGTTTCAGGTACTATTTCACTCCCCTCCCGGGGTACTTTTCACCTTTCCCTCACGGTACTTGTCCGCTATCGGTCATCAGGGAGTATTTAGGCTTACCAGGTGGTCCTGGCAGATTCGCACGGGATTTCTCGGGCCCCGTGCTACTTGGGATCCTCTCCAAGCGGCAGCATACATTCCGGTTACGGGGCTAACACCCTCTACGGCCTGGCTTTCAAACCAGTTCACCTATGCACCTGCACTCACTTCACCAGTCCGGCAGAACTGATACGGAAAGTCCCGCAACCCCAGTGATGCAACGCCCGCCGGCTATCACACACCACTGGTTTAGCCTCTTCCGCGTTCGCTCGCCACTACTAACGGAATCACTGTTGTTTTCTCTTCCTGCGGGTACTGAGATGTTTCACTTCCCCGCGTTCCCTCCACGCACCCTATGTGTTCAGATGCGGGTCACCCGGTCACTCGCGCGCCGGGCGGGGTTTCCCCATTCGGACATCCTGGGATCAACGCTCGGTTATCAACTCCCCAGGCTTATCGCAGATTCCTACGTCCTTCTTCGGCTCCTGATGCCAAGGCATCCACCGTGTGCCCTTAAAAACTTGACCACAAAGATCAATAATTAATATCGCTATCGAGAAAACCACGGTTACCAGTACAAGACCGGTCACCAGGTTTTTCTGAAATTGCACTTAATAATTTTTAAGATGCTCGCGTCCACTATGTAGTTCTCAAACAACAACCCCGTCACACCCATCCACCAGACCAGGCACCCCGCAAGGGGAAACCCACAGCCCGGCATCCGGCATGCGCAGGAAAACCAGAAACAACAGATCCTGTTGCCTCAGGACCCAACAGTGTGCCAAACGATACCCACCGGGCAACCCGACCGGCCATGCTTTCCAACCCCCAGAAGGAGGCGTACTCACCAGCCGGACAGAACCCGGAAGAACCTATTTATTGATATTCCACCCTTGAGCACCCACCGGAGAACATATGTCTCCGACATGGGCATCTCCTGCAAAGCACACATCCAACACTGTGGAAGGACCTGCCACTTTGAGGTGCTCCTTAGAAAGGAGGTGATCCAGCCGCACCTTCCGGTAC
Organism: Arthrobacter caoxuetaonis; assembly: GCF_023921125.1. Classification (NCBI taxonomy): domain Bacteria; kingdom Bacillati; phylum Actinomycetota; class Actinomycetes; order Micrococcales; family Micrococcaceae; genus Arthrobacter; species Arthrobacter caoxuetaonis. The sequence continues at coordinate 526,068 of NZ_CP099466.1, read as the reverse complement.
GGCTACCTTGTTACGACTTAGTCCCAATCGCCGGTCCCACCTTCGACGGCTCCCTCCCACAAGGGGTTAGGCCACCGGCTTCGGGTGTTACCAACTTTCGTGACTTGACGGGCGGTGTGTACAAGGCCCGGGAACGTATTCACCGCAGCGTTGCTGATCTGCGATTACTAGCGACTCCAACTTCATGAGGTCGAGTTGCAGACCTCAATCCGAACTGAGACCGGCTTTTTGGGATTAGCTCCACCTCACAGTATCGCAACCCTTTGTACCGGCCATTGTAGCATGCGTGAAGCCCAAGACATAAGGGGCATGATGATTTGACGTCGTCCCCACCTTCCTCCGAGTTGACCCCGGCAGTCTCCTATGAGTCCCCGCCATAACGCGCTGGCAACATAGAACGAGGGTTGCGCTCGTTGCGGGACTTAACCCAACATCTCACGACACGAGCTGACGACAACCATGCACCACCTGTAAACCGACCACAAGTGGGGGACCTGTTTCCAGGCCTTTCCGGTTCATGTCAAGCCTTGGTAAGGTTCTTCGCGTTGCATCGAATTAATCCGCATGCTCCGCCGCTTGTGCGGGCCCCCGTCAATTCCTTTGAGTTTTAGCCTTGCGGCCGTACTCCCCAGGCGGGGCACTTAATGCGTTAGCTACGGCGCGGAAAACGTGGAATGTCCCCCACACCTAGTGCCCAACGTTTACGGCATGGACTACCAGGGTATCTAATCCTGTTCGCTCCCCATGCTTTCGCTCCTCAGCGTCAGTTAATGCCCAGAGACCTGCCTTCGCCATCGGTGTTCCTCCTGATATCTGCGCATTTCACCGCTACACCAGGAATTCCAGTCTCCCCTACATCACTCTAGTCTGCCCGTACCCACTGCAGACCCGGGGTTGAGCCCGGGCTTTCACAGCAGACGCGACAAACCGCCTACGAGCTCTTTACGCCCAATAATTCCGGATAACGCTTGCGCCCTACGTATTACCGCGGCTGCTGGCACGTAGTTAGCCGGCGCTTCTTCTGCAGGTACCGTCACTTTCGCTTCTTCCCTGCTGAAAGAGGTTTACAACCCGAAGGCCGTCATCCCTCACGCGGCGTCGCTGCATCAGGCTTCCGCCCATTGTGCAATATTCCCCACTGCTGCCTCCCGTAGGAGTCTGGGCCGTGTCTCAGTCCCAGTGTGGCCGGTCACCCTCTCAGGCCGGCTACCCGTCGTCGCCTTGGTGGGCCATTACCCCAACCAACAAGCTGATAGGCCGCGAGTCCATCCAAAACCGCATAAAGCTTTCCACCACCATGGCATGCGCCAGATGGTCGTATCCGGTATTAGACCCGGTTTCCCAGGCTTATCCCGAAGTTAAGGGCAGGTTACTCACGTGTTACTCACCCGTTCGCCACTAATCATTCTGTGCAAGCACAGAAGTCATCGTTCGACTTGCATGTGTTAAGCACGCCGCCAGCGTTCATCCTGAGCCAGGATCAAACTCTCCGTAAATGTGTTACAGACACACAACCGGAGCCAAGGAAAATTGGCTGCACAGTCATGCACTAAATTCGAAACCAGCTAAAAAAGCTGCTCCAGCCCACGGGGTGGGCCGAACAGCCAGTTCAACCAATCAAAATAATTGGTATCAATAAACTTGGCACACTATTGAGTTCTCAAACAACAGGTACTTCCGGCACCGGGAGAGCTGATATTCCGTGGAATCTTGTGCTCTCCGTCGCTCCGGAGCAACTTTTCTATCTTAGTACCGCTGGCCTGTCGGTGTCAAACCGGCTTCTCGGCCCTGCGGCGCGCTTCCCGATCTCTCGTTCTGCGCGGATATCAACTATAGCACGATTTTGGCGGGCTCGGATCTACACCCGAACCCGCCAACGGCTGGGGCTGTTCGACCCCTGCGAGACCCGCTATGCGCGGGGCGTCAGGTAGAGGACGCCCAGCGGCGGCAGCCGGAGTTCCGCCGAAGCGGGCTGCCCTTCGTAGGCACCCTCAGTTGCAGTAACCGTCCCCATGTTCCCGACGCCCGAGCCGCCGAAGTCGGAGGCATCCGTATTGAGCCGCTCCACCCAGTCGCCTGCCCAGGGCAGGCCCACACGGAAGCCTTCATGCGGGTTTCCGGAGAAGTTCGCTATGCAGACCAGCGGGTTGCCCTGATGGTCCCAACGGATGAAGGAGAGGACGTTCCGTGCGCCGTCGTTCTCGTTGATCCACTGGAACCCGGCCGGCTCGTTATCCCGGTCGTACAGCGCAGGCGTCCGCTGGTAGATCCCGTTCAGCTCCTTGACCAGCAGCTGCACCCCGCGGTGCTGCGGCGTTTCGGTCAGGTACCAGTCCAGTCCGTACTGTTCAGACCATTCGGCTTCCTGGCCGAACTCAGTCCCCATGAAGATGAGCTGCTTGCCCGGGTGGGCCCATTGGAACGCCAGGTAGGCGCGGACGTTGGCGAGCTGCTGCCACCGGTCCCCCGGCATCTTGCGAAGCAGCGAACCCTTGCCATGCACGACTTCGTCGTGGCTGATGGGCAGCAGGAAATTCTCGGTGAAGGCGTAGACCAGGGAGAACGTGAGCTTGGCGTGGTGGTACATGCGGTTGATCGGGTCTTCCGACATGTACTCCAGGGTGTCGTTCATCCACCCCATGTTCCATTTCAGGCCGAAGCCGAGTCCGCCGGTGCTTGTCGGTGCGGTGACACCCGGGAACGCCGTCGACTCTTCTGCGACCATGACGATTCCGGGCACCCGGCGGTAGGCGGTGGCATTGACTTCCTGAAGGAACGAAATGGCTTCCAGGTTTTCGCGGCCGCCAAACGCATTGGGACGCCACTGGTCTGCCGGACGCGAGTAGTCGAGGTAAAGCATGGAGGCGACGGCGTCGACCCGCAGCCCGTCGATGTGGAATTCCTCAAGCCAGTAAATCGCGTTGGCCACGAGGAAGTTCCGTACTTCGTTGCGGCCGTAGTCGAAGATGAGCGTGCCCCAGTCCGGCTGTTCACCGCGCATCGGGTCAGGGTGTTCGTAGAGCGGCTGTCCGTCAAAGTTCGCCAGGGCCCACGAATCCTTGGGGAAATGACCCGGAACCCAGTCGAGGATGACGCCGATGCCCGCCTGGTGCAGCGTATCGACCAGGTAGCGGAAATCGTCCGGGTGCCCGAAGCGGGACGTCGGTGCGAAGTAGCTGGTGATCTGGTAACCCCAGGAACCGCCGAAGGGGTGTTCGGCCACCGGCATGAACTCGACATGGGTGAATCCCTGCCAGCTCACATACTCCGCCAGCTGGGTCGCCAGCTCACGGTAGTCCAGTCCCAGGCGCCAGGAGCCCAGGTGGACTTCGTAGACGCTCATGGGGGAATTATGCGGATCCCGCTGGGCGCGGGCCTCCATCCAGGCCTGGTCTTCGAAACGGTAGGTGGATTCAACAACCCGGGATCCGGTCAGCGGAGGGGCTTCGGTCCCCTTGGCCATGGGATCGGCCTTCTCGCGCCAGACCCCGTCCCTGCCCAGAATCTCGTACTTGTAGCGCGAACCCGGTTCCACGTCCGGGATAAAGATCTCCCAGACTCCCGTGCTGCCCAGTGAACGCATCGCGTGGATCCGCCCGTCCCAGCCGTTGAAGTCACCCTCCACCCGGACTGCCTGCGCATTCGGAGCCCAGACAGCGAAACTGACGCCGTGGACTTCACCCAGAACCGAGCTGTAATGATGCGGGTTGGCTCCGAGGACCGTCCAGAGCTTCTCATGCCGGCCTTCGCCGATGAGGTGCAGGTCCATTTCGCCGAGGCTGGGCAGGAAACGGTACGGATCATCCACCGTGGTGGCGGGCAGTCCTTCATAGCTGACCTCCACCCGGTAATCGGGAACCTGGCCGGGGGCGGGTGCTGGCAGGGTTCCCGCCCAGATCCCGTTGTACTCGTGGTGCAGCGGCACACGGCGGTCCGGCGTCACGGCCGTGACTTCCCGGGCCAGCGGCCGCAGCGTGCGGATGGTTACCGTGCCGCGGTCGTCAAGGTGGGCACCGAGCACCGCATGGGGCTGGTAATAGCTTCCGTGTGAGACCGCCGCCAGCACGTCCTCCGAGACGGGCAGCGGCGCTTTGGCACCCGCATCGTTCCCGGCTGCTGCGGTATCAGGGACGGCGGGAAGTTCCGCTTCTGCACCTCCCGGTCCGTGGGCGAGCGCCGTGCCGGCTGCGTTGTCGGGCACAGCCGGAAGGGCCGGCTCCACAGGAGCCGCCGGAAGGGCCGGCTCCGCAGGAGCCGCTGGAAGAGCGGGTTCCCCGGCAGCAGGCTTCTCGGGTTCAGGGTTGTGTGTCGTGTTCACGGGGCTCTCTTCCTGGCCTTTCGTCGGATCCTGCTCCAGCTGGAGTTCTTCCAGCACGTTGCGGGCTGCGGTGGCCGGCACCTCAATCCATGCCGGGCGGTTGCGGATCTCGTAGACAACTTCGTACAGGGCTTTGTCCAACCACAGGGCGAGGAAAAGCGGATCCGACTTGTGGACCGCTGTTCCTGTCTCTTTCTCGTAGCCGCGGAGGAAAGCTTCGGAGGCCGCCTGCGCCCACCGGCCGGCTTTGGCGCGGCGGCCGGAATTGCCGCTCGCTTCTTCGGGGCCGGAACCGGTGCTTCCGATCACGGCCACCGCGGCGGCGTAGTCAATGGACCGGAGCATTCCGACGACGTCGCGCAGGGCAACGTCCGGGACGCTTCGCTCGGCGGCCGGGCGCAGCGGCTCGCCTTCAAAGTCCAGCACCGTCCAGCCGCGCTCTGCCGAATACAGCACCTGGCCCAGGTGGTAATCGGCATGGATGCGCTGGAGATTGGGAAGTGTTTCCAAGTGCTCCAGGCTCTCCAGCAGGCGCTCCACGGTGGCGCCGTAGGGCCCGACGTAGCTTCCTGCTTCTTCCCATTCCCAGCGGATCCTGCGGATCAGGGAAGCAAGGAACTCCGCCCGTTCTGCCGGCGTCGGCTTCCTTGCTCCGAACGCGGCGTCGAGCTGTGAGTGGATCCGGCCGGTGACGGCGCCAAGTTCTTCAGCCTCGGCCGTAAAATCCCGTCCCGCCACAGCCGCGGAGGACGCCGTCCGCCACGCGTCTTCGCTGTTGGGGATGAATTCCCGCAGTACGCTCACGTCTCCGGTGGTCCAGGCAGCAGTTTCGGCGTCGTACACGTCCAGCCAGCTTCCGGTGAGCCATCCCAGGGTTGCCGGGACATCGTGCGAACCGCCTTCGGTGAGTTTGGCGCTGACGAGGACGTCGGGGCTCTCACCGGCTGCCAGCACCCGGTAGAACTTCACGATGACCGGAGCCTGCGGCGTCGAGGCGATGACCGAGGTGTTGGACTGCTCCCCCTTGAGCACCTGGATGGACAGCGGTTCGGTGAACGCGTCCCAGTCGGCGAAGCCGCCCATTGCGTAGCCGTGGGTGCGCCCGTCCAGGGAACTTGCCTGCGACCGCATCGTCTCGAGCCAGGCCGTCACGAAAACCGGGTCCGCTGTCCCGTCATAGAGCCACTGCCGTCCGGCGCCGGCTTGTTCAACCGGGCCGAGCAGCGCAGTTTCCAGTTCGGGTTCCGGCTCGCTCCTCATGGTGATGGGAACACTGATGACGTCGACCCGCCGTCCGGATTCAACGGCGACGAAGTGCACGTGGAGTTCAACGAGTCCCTCTGGATCCTCCAATTCGATGCCGCCGACGCGTTTGAGGGTCACATCCCGCCCCTTGGCCGGGAACCATCGCTGCCGGGGCAGCCAGGCAGTGAGAAGTTCGGGCAGGGTCGGAATGGTCTCTGTCATTTAGGTGCGGCCTCCGAGGCGACGATGAGCGGAAGAGCTTCGGTCTGCGGGGAGCTGGTGTTGGACTTCGCAGAGCGCAGCCGGAGCCAGAAGAAGTCATGGCTCCCGAGCGTGAGGGTGAGCACACCGTCCTCACCGAACGCCGGGAAGGGGGTGCCGCCGAAAGCATCCCGCAGGCCCCTGTTTGCGAACTCCGGGAGCTGGACCGTTGCCGCCACCGGGTGCTGGGAGAGGTTGAAGATGCAGAACATCGTCTCCCCTGCTTCGCCCTCGGGATTGTCCTCCGGCAGTTCGCGGAGGAACGCCAGGACAGCTTCACTGTCGGTCGGCACGTTCCGGTAGGACCCCAGGCCGAACGAAGGATGCACCCGCCGGACCATGATCATCTGGCGCATCCAGTGCAGCAGCGACGACGAGCTGGCGAGCTGTGCTTCAACGTTCACGTGGTTGTAGTGGTACACCAGCGACTGCACCACCGGCAGGTAGACCTTGCCAGGGTCTGCTGTGGAGAATCCCGCATTGCGGTCGGGGTTCCACTGCATGGGGGTACGGGAAGAATCCCGGTCCTCGAGCCAGATGTTGTCACCCATCCCGATCTCGTCCCCGTAATAAAGGAACGGGCTGCCCGGAAGCGAGAGCAGCAGCGCATGGATGAGTTCGATCTCGGAGCGCGAGTTGTCCAGCAGCGGCGCCAGCCGGCGTCGAATACCAATGTTGGCCCGCATCCGGGAGTCCGGCGCGTACCAGCCCAGCATGGCCTGGCGTTCCTCATTGGTCACCATTTCGAGCGTCAGCTCGTCGTGGTTGCGCAGGAATGTTCCCCACTGGCCGCCCTGGGGGATTTCCGGGGTTTCTTCCATGGTCTGCACGATCGGTGCGGCCTTCTGGTCCCGCAGCGCGTAGAACAGGCGGGGCATGATCGGGAAATGGAAGCACATGTGGCATTCCGGGCCGGTCTCGTCGCCGAAGTACTCCACGACCTCATGCGGCATCTGGTTGGCTTCAGCCACGATGACCCGGCCGGGATAGTTTTCGTCCACCATGGTGCGCAGATCCTTGAGGAACCGGTGCGTTGCCGGCAGGTTCTCGCAGTTGGTGCCGTCCTCCTCAAAGAGATAGGGGATGGCGTCCGCACGGAAGCCGTCGATTCCCTGGTCCAGCCAGAAACGGACGACGTCGAACACCGCCTCCACGACTTTGGGGTTCTCGAAGTTCAGGTCCGGCTGGTGGCTGAAGAACCGGTGCCAGTAGAACTGGCGGCGTACCGGGTCAAAGGCCCAGTTCGATTCCTCTGTGTCCACGAAAATGATGCGGGCATCTTCGTATTTCTGATCGGTGTCGGACCACACGTAGAAGTCGCCGTAGGGGCCTTCCGGGTCATTGCGGGATTCTTCGAACCAGGGGTGCTTGTCCGAGGTGTGGTTCAGCGGAAGGTCGATGATGACGCGCAGGCCGCGGGCATGGGCTTCGGCAACCAGCCGCTTGAAGTCGCTGATGGTGCCGAACTCGCTCAGCACGTCGTAGTAGTCGGAGATGTCGTATCCGCCGTCGCGCAGCGGAGACTTGAAGAACGGGGGCAGCCAGAGGCAATCGACGCCGAGCCACTGGAGGTAGTCCAGCTGGGAGATCAATCCGGTGAAGTCGCCGTTGCCGTCTCCGTTCGAATCACGGAAGCCGCGTACCAGGACTTCGTAGAAAACCGCCTTGCGGTACCAGTTCGGGTCATTGGTAAGGCCGGGTGCATGCAGCTGGAATGGATTTACCACTACTTTGCCCTCCGAACCGAAAGGATGTGCGCGGGTTCGTAATGCGCGTCAAGCCGCACATAGTTGTACTGTCCCCAGCGCCAGCTCTGTCCGCTGATCAGGTCGTCAACCCAGAAAGTCCCGTCCTCGTTGAAGTCCTCCGGGTCCAGGTGCAGGGCGTCAAGATCCAGCGTTACGGTGCACTCCCGTGCACTGTGCGGATCGGTGTTCACAACGATGATCAGTGTGTCCTTACTTCTCGGGTCGGATAGCCGTTCCTGTTTGTGCTTGGAGTAGACCACCGTGGCTTCGTCCGTGCTGGAGTGCACGGTCAGGTTCTGGAGGTCGCCAAGCGAGGGGTGCGCACGGCGGATCTGGTTGAGCCGGGTGATGTACGGGGCAAGGCTGCGGTCCTGTGCCTCGGCCAGGGCGAAGTCGCGCTGCTTGAACTCGAATTTCTCGTTGTCCAGGTACTCCTCGGCACCGGGCCGGGCAACGTGCTCGTACAGCTCAAACCCTGCATACATCCCCCAGAGCGGGCTGGCCGTGGAGGCCAGCACCGCACGGATCTTGAACGCGGGCGGGCCGCCGTACTGGAGGAACTCCGTCAGGATGTCCGGGGTGTTCACGAAGAAGTTCGGACGGAAGAACGCGGCGGTTTTCCGCGAGATTTCGTGGAAGTATTCCTCGATCTCGGCCCTTGTATTCCGCCAGGTGAAGTACGTGTAGGACTGCTGGAAACCGGCCATCCCCAGTGCGTGCATCATGGGCGGGCGGGTGAAGGCCTCCGCCAGGAAGACGACGTCCGGATCTTCCTCGTTGACGGTGGCAATCAGCCATTCCCAGAACCGCAGCGGTTTGGTGTGCGGGTTGTCCACCCGAAAGATCTTGACGCCGTGGCTGATCCACATCCGCACGATCCGCAGGATTTCACGGGACAGGCCTTCGTAGTCGTTGTCGAAGTTCAGCGGATAGATGTCCTGGTACTTCTTCGGCGGGTTTTCCGCGTAGGCGATCGTCCCGTCGATGCGGGTGGTGAACCACTCCGGGTGTTCCTTCACCCACGGATGGTCCGGCGAGGCCTGCAGCGCCAGGTCAATCGCTACGTCCAGTCCCCGGCGCCCGGCAGCGTCAACGAAGTAGTCAAAGTCCTCGAAAGTGCCCAGGTCAGGGTGGATCGCATCATGGCCGCCTTCCGGTGCGCCGATGGCCCACGGCGAACCGGGGTCATGCTCTCCTGCTACCAGGGTGTTGTTCGGACCCTTGCGGTGCGTCGTGCCGATCGGATGGATCGGGGGCAGGTAGATGACATCGAATCCCATGGCTGCCACGCGGTCCAGGCTGTGGGCAGCGGTCCGGAACGTTCCGGATGTCCAGGATTGGGTCGCGGGGTCGAAGGAAGCACCTTCTGAACGGGGGAAGAATTCGTACCAGGCGCCCCGGCCTGCACGCTCCCGCTCAACGTTGATCGGGAACCTGTCTGACGAGGTCACCAGGTCACGAATCGGTTCGCGGTCCAGCACCTGTGTCAGTTCGCTCCGGCCGGCAGCCTCCAGCCGGACGCCCGGGTTCTGGGCTGTGTCGCGCATGGTCCCGGCGGTTTCGCGCAGTATCCGGGCATCCTCTTCGGGCCGCCCGTCAGCTGCGGCATCGAAAAGTGCGGCGCCTTCAGCCAGCATCAGTTCGACGTCGACACCGGCATCGATTTTCACCTCGGCATTGTGGTGCCAGGTGCCGTAGAGATCTGCCCAGCCTTCAACGGCGAAGGAGAAACTGCCCACGGCCTCCGGGCGCAACTGGCCTTCCCACCGGTCAAGCCCTTGTCCCACAGGGTGCATCCGGTGCCGCTGCACCTCGACGCCCGCAGCGTCATACAGTACGGCAGTCGCCCCGACCAGATCGTGGCCTTCGCGGAAGACAGTCGCCCCGATCACGAGGTCCTCCCCCGGGACCGCCTTCGCCGGAAATCGGCCGCAGCCGACTACGGGAGACACATTGAGGATCGGAATCCGGCCAAACCGGAGTTCCTTGGCGGGCTGGACATCAGATGGCAACGCGCTGGAAGTGGTCACAGACTAGACGTTAGCGACAATCAGGACAGATTGCTAAGGGCACATACCTTTTGCCCCCATCGGCACAGGTCAGAGCGGGGTCACGTGAATCCCCGCAGGTGAGGGGCGCAGGCGGAAATCCGGGGTTAATCCGCACTGCTTTTACGTGACACAGAGCACGTTTGAGCTGATCTGCGCTAGCGTAACGTGGGTGAAGGCAATCCGAAGGTTTACCGTCCGTACTGTCCTCCCCGAGAGCATTGCTCCGCTGGCAAGGTTGGCCAAGAACCTCCGCTGGAGCTGGCATCAACCCACGCTGGAGCTCTTCCATGACCTGGACCCGCAGAACTGGGAAGCCAGCGGCCACGACCCGATCCGTGCCCTGGGAGCGGCCAGCCGCCAGACCCTGGAGCGCATCGCTGCCGATCCGGAACTGGTTGAACGCATCCGGACCCTGGACGAGGGACTCGAGCACTATCTGAGCGCCCCGCGCTGGTACCAGTCGCTGGGCGAAGACGCTCCCCGGTCTATCGCTTACTTCTCGCCCGAGTACGGCATCAGCGCTGTCCTTCCCCAGTACTCCGGCGGTCTCGGCATCCTCGCGGGAGACCACCTCAAGGCTGCCTCAGACCTTGGCGTACCTCTGGTCGGCGTCGGCCTGCTGTATCAGGCCGGGTACTTCAAGCAGTCCCTGTCCCGGGACGGATGGCAGCAGGAAACCTACCCGGTCCTGGACCCCAACGGGCTGCCGCTGACACTTCTGCGTGAAGAAGACGGCACACCTTCCCGGATCAACTTGCCGCTGCCCAACGGCCGGCACCTCATGGCGCAGATCTGGCGCGCCGACGTCGGACGCGTCCCCCTGCTGCTGCTGGACGCGGACGTCCGCGGCAACGACGACGCCGCCCGCGGGATCACCGACCGCCTCTACGGAGGCGGCGGGGACCACCGCCTCCAGCAGGAGCTCCTGCTTGGCATGGGCGGGGTCAAAGCGCTCCGGGTCTTCGAACGTCTGACGGGGGCGCCGTCTCCGGAGGTTTACCACACCAATGAAGGCCATGCCGGTTTCCTCGGCGTCGAGCGCATCCGGGAGCTGATGGATACCGGGATGGGCTGGGAAGAAGCCCTTACTGTCACCCGTGCATCGACAGTCTTCACGACCCACACCCCCGTTCCCGCCGGCATTGACCGCTTTGACCAGGCGGAGGTGCGGCACTTCCTCAGCGCCGGCCTCGCCCAGTCCGTTCCTACGGACAAAGTGCTCGCATTGGGGGCAGAGGACTACGAGGGCGGAGATTCCGGCAAGTTCAACATGGCCGTTATGGGACTGCGCCTGGCGCAGCGGGCCAACGGCGTAGCGAAACTCCACGGCGAAGTCTCCCGCCAGATGTTCTCCGGCCTGTGGCCCGGCTTCGATGTCTCGGAGGTTCCCATCACCTCGGTGACGAACGGCGTGCATGTGCCCACCTGGGTTGATCCGCAGCTCACCGAACTGGCCAAGCAGCAGTTTGGCATCGCTTCCGTCCATGACCGGGACTGGGCACGCGCCTATGAAGTTCCCGACCAGGAACTCTGGGACCTGCGGCGCCGGTTGCGCAGCAATTTGATCGAGGACGTCCGCGGCCGTGTCCGCGCAGCGTGGCTCAAGCGCGGCGCCGCCGACGCCCAGCTGGGCTGGACCGACGAGGTGCTCGATCCGGACATCCTTACCATCGGGTTTGCACGCCGGGTCCCCACCTACAAGCGCCTCACCCTGATGCTGCGCGATCCTGCCCGGCTCAAGGCCCTGCTCCTGCACCCGACCCATCCCGTTCAAATTGTCGTTGCCGGTAAATCGCACCCGGCGGACGAGCAGGGAAAGCGGATGATCCAGGACCTGGTGCAGTTCACCGACGACCCGGAGCTGCGCCACAGGATCGTCTTCCTGCCGAACTACGACATCGCCATGGCGCGGACACTGTTCCCTGGCTGCGACGTCTGGCTGAACAATCCGATCCGTCCGCTCGAAGCATCCGGGACGTCCGGCATGAAGTCCGCCATTAACGGCGGCCTGAACGTGTCCATCATGGACGGCTGGTGGGACGAGATGTACGACGGCGACAACGGGTGGGCGATCCCCTCGGCCAACCCGCGGGAAGGGACGCACACCCGCGAGCTCTACACCGCGGACCAGAGGGACGACATCGAGGCTTCGGCCCTGTACGACCTCTTGGAAAACACCGTCGCTCCCCTGTTCTACGGGCAGGAGCCTCCGGGCGACGCCGGTGCTGCCGGGCCGTCGGACGCGCCGGCGGACTCCCTGCCGCGCGAGTGGCTGGAAATGGTCAAGCACACGCTGGCTGAACTCGGGCCGCAGGTGTCTGCCTCGAGGATGCTGAAGGACTACGTGAACCGGCTGTACCGGCCGGCCAGCGACTCCGGCCGCACAGCCGCAGCGAACCAGTACCAGGCTGCAAAGGAACTCGCGGCGTGGATCCTGAAGGTCCGGGACGGCTGGTCAGGCGTTTCCGTGGAGCACGTGGATTCGATCGGCATCTCCGACGCACCGCAGATCGGTGACAGCCTCACCATTCAGGCCTACGTCAGCCTGGGCTCGCTCAAGCCCTCGGATGTGGTGGTGGAGGCCGCCTACGGCAAGGTCTCCAGCACGGACAAACTGAGCGATCACCAATTCCTCGACCTGCAGGTCGCCGAGGATCTCGGCTCGGGCCGGTACCTCTATTCGGGAACACTGCACATCGAGGTGGCGGGTTCGTTCGGCTACACCGTGCGCGTCCTGCCGGAACACTCCGGCCTGGCCTCCAAGGCGGAGCTGGGCCTGGTCGCGAACGCCTGACCGGACTGGCGGAGCCTCAGAGACGGTAGACGCTGATGGAATTGGCAGCGACGCGGTCCTTCTCGCCGCCGGACAGGCGGGCGCCCCTGCGGCGCCCTTCCGGATCCGAAGTGGCGAGCAGCAGGTCGTAGAACTGTCCCTGGTTGGCAGCCGCAACTCCGCTGGCACGCAGCGTTTCCATGTCCGGCAGGACGACGTCGACGGGTTCCGTCTGTCCGTTGATGACCACGAGTCCGACGCGTTCACCCCGCTCCGATCCAAGCAGCAGCTGCAGCACCCGGCAGGATGGGTCGTGCCAGCCGGCGTCGGACATCGGCTCCCCGTCTGCGCTGAACCAGAGCAGCTGCGCAGCCCGGGCGTCGTCGGGGAAGGCATAGGGCTGCCGGGCCAGGAATTCCCGGCGCAGCCGCAGCAGCCGCGCCGTGGCCTCGAACATTCGGCGGGCGTCGTTGCCGTGGTCCCAGGGGAACCACGCGGTCTCGTTGTCCTGGCAATAGGTGTTGTTGTTCCCGTGCTGGGAGCGGCCTACCTCGTCGCCGGCCGTGATCATGGGAACACCGAGGGAAAAGAGCAGGGTAGCCATGAGGTTTCGGGCTGTCTGCGCCCGGTGTTCCTGGATCTGCGGGTCGTCAACCGGACCTTCGCAGCCGTGGTTCCAGCTGCGGTTGTGGTTCGATCCGTCCCGGTTATCCTCGCCGTTGGCGTAGTTGTGCTTGTGGTCGTAGGCAGTGAGGTCGGCCATGGTGAAACCGTCATGGGCCGTGACGAGGTTGACCGAGGAGAGCGGGGTCCGGTCCGAACGGGCGAAGAGGTCGGCGGAGCCGGAAAGGGCACCACCGAGGCGTGCCAGCGATCCGGCGGGTTTCCCGGCGGCCAGCGCCGCCTGGTCCTCCAGCCAGAAATCCCGGACGGTGTCGCGGAAATGGTCGTTCCAGTCGGCCCACCCGGGCGGGAAGTTCCCGGTTTGCCAGCCGTCCGGACCCAGGTCCCAGGGTTCGGCGATGAGCTTGATGTCCTGCATCACGGGATCGGCAGCGAGTGCCACCAGCAGGGGATGCCGGCGGTCAAACCTGTTTTCCTCATCCCGGGCCATCGTGGGCGCCAAGTCGAAGCGGAATCCGTCCACGTGGTATTCGCGGACCCAGTGACGCAGCGAGTCGAGCGTCATCTGGACGACCCGCGGTTCACTGAAATCCAGGGTGTTGCCGCAGCCGGTGGTATCCAGGTAGCGGCCCTCGGCATCGTGGCGGTAATAGACCTTCTCGCCGAGTCCGCGCCAGCAGAGGGCGGGCTCGTTCGGACCGCCCTCTGCAGTGTGGTTGTAGACGACGTCAAGGATGACTTCCAGGCCCGCTGCGTGCAGGGCCTTCACCATGGCCTTGAACTCGTCTTGGACAGCCTGCGGCCCGGCGGCCTGCGCGATCGCAGTGGCATAGCCGGTGTGCGGGGCGAAGTAGCCCAGGGTGTTGTAGCCCCAGTAATTCGTCAGGCCCAGCTCCCGCAGGTGCAGCTCGTCGATGTGGAAGTGCACGGGCAGCAGCTCGACGGCTGTGATTCCGAGGTCCAGCAGGTATTGGATCGTGGCGGGATGCCCCATGCCCGCGTAGGTGCCGCGCAGTTCCTCCGGCAACGCCGGGTTGAGCATCGTCTGGCCGCGGACGTGCGCCTCATAGATCACGCTGTCCCGCCACGGCGTGTGCAGCTGTCCGTCGCCGTCCCAGTCGAAGCCGGACTTCGTGGCTACGGAAAAGTACAGCGGACGGCCCTCGGCGTCCTGCTTCGTGTCGATGCCCCGCCCGTACGGGTCCAGCAGCAGCTGGAACTCACCGGGCGCGGCAGGGAGGGGTTCTCCACCGCCCCAGAACCCGTAGCGGATCCCGGGGGTGAATCCTTCCGCCCGGCCGTGGTGGATCCCGGCAGACTTGCTGTCCAGCCGCCGGGACACCCATCCCCCCGGCACCGTCTCGTACCAGATGTCCACAGACTCCAAGCCCGGTGCGTACACCGAGACGTTGACGGCACCCGGAACGTCCGGGACGCCGGCAACGCCTTCATGGACTCCCAGGGGGAATGCCTTGGAAACCCGTTCCGAGGGAATCTGTTTACCCCCAGTGACGACGTGTGCCATGTTGCCTCTCCGTCGCTCCGCAGGGCTTAGGCGGAGCGCTGCCGTGAAACTTCGTAAAGGGTGATCCCGACTGCCATGGAGGCGTTCAGGGATTCCATGGCGGAGTCGATCGGGATGGAAACGATCTGGTCGCAGTTCTCCCTGACCAGCCGGGACAGGCCCTTGCCCTCAGAGCCGACCACGATGCAGACCGGCTCCTTGGCCAGCGCCAGGTTGGGGAGGGAAACGTCGCCGTCGCCGTCCAGGCCCAGGACAAAGATGCCCATCTTTTTGAACGTCTTGAGTGTGTTGTTCAGGTTGCTGGCGCGGGCAACCGGCACACGGACGGCAGCTCCTGCGCTGGTCTTCCAGGCAGAGGCCGTGACGCCGACGGAACGGCGTTCGGGAACGATCACGCCGTGGGCGCTGAAGGCCGATGCGGAACGGATGATCGCTCCGAGGTTCCGGGGATCGGTGATGCCGTCCAGCGCCACGAAGAGCGGCGCGTTTTTGATGTGGCCCTTCTTCCAGGCCTGGATGGTCTCTTCGGCAAGGTCCGTGGGGTCCGCGTACTCGTACGGCGGGATCTGGAGGACGAGGCCCTGGTGCACGGCCTCATTGGTCATCCGGTCCAGTTCCGGCTTGTGCGTTTCCATGACGGGCAGGCCGCGCTCGGATGCCATCTTCAGGGATTCGCGGACGCGGTCGTCCATGTCGATCCGCACGGCCACGTGCAGGGCCTTGGCCGGGATGCCGGCACGCAGCGCCTCAACCACCGAGTTGCGCCCGGTGACCACTTCCTCGGCGACCTTTCCGCGCGCGGGCGCGTTGCGGCCGCCGGTGCGCTGTCCGCCGTGCTTGGCGGCGGAGCGTTCAGCCAGCTGCTTGCTCTTGTATGCCTTGTGGTAGGGGCGGTCTTCAGCCTTGGGCGTCGGTCCCTTGCCTTCGAGGGCCTTGCGTCCGAGGCCGCCGGTGCCCTGGGAAGGGCCCTTTTTGGCTTTGCGAATCGCGCCGGGTCGTCCGTGGTTGGCCATGGGTAATACACCTTAAGTAGAAGAAAGCACTACTTCTAGTCTACGCAGGCCGTCCAATCCCGTGTGCCGGACCCCGTGGGTGTTAGCCGAGAGCTAACGCCTACCCCTGTTCCAGTGACCAAAGGGCGCCGTCGGCGGTGTCTTCCACCACAATCCCGGCAGCCGCAAGGGAGTCCCGGATCGCGTCGGCGCGTGCCCAGTCCTTGGCTGCCCGCGCGTCGCCGCGCTCACGCAGGAGGTCCTGGATCAGGCTGTCCAGGGCCGAGTGCTCAGGCCCGGATGCGGCGGCCGGTGCCTGGACGGCGTCCAGGCCGAGTACACCGGTCATCGCACGGACCTGTGCCAGGGAAGTGCGGGCGGTTTCGAGGTCCGCCGCTGCCAGCGCCGTGTTGCCGGCACGGACAGTGTCATGCAGGACGGCGAGTGCCTGGGGGACGTTCAGGTCATCATCCATTGCCGTTCCGAAGGCTTCCGGCAGGTCTGCTGCACTGCCGCGCACTTCCCCGACCTTGGCTTCTGCCTTGGCGATAAACCCGTCGATCCGTTCCACGGCCGCCGCAGCTTCCTGGAGCGAAGTGGGCCGGTAGTCCAGCACGGAGCGGTAATGGGCCTGGCCGAGGTAATAGCGCACGACGCGCGGGGAGGCCTCGGCGAGCATCTGCGCCGGGCTGATCGTGTTTCCAATGGACTTGGACATCTTTTCACCCTCGAAGGTGACCATGCCGTTGTGCATCCAGAAATTCGCGAAACCGTCGCCTGCCGCCTGGGACTGGGCCATCTCGTTTTCGTGGTGCGGGAAGCGCAGGTCCAGGCCGCCGCCGTGGATGTCAAAGCGCGGGCCAAGGTACTTCGTGACCATGGCCGAGCACTCCAGATGCCAGCCCGGGCGGCCTCGGCCCCAGGGGCTGTCCCAGGCGGCCGTCTCGGGATCGGTGTCCTTGTGACCCTTCCACAGCGCGAAATCGCGCGGATCCCGTTTGCCGCGGGGATCGGCGTCGGGCGCTGCCTGCATGTCATCGATGTCCTGGCGGGTCAGCGAACCGTACGCCGGCCAGGAGCGTACGTCGAAGTAGACATCACCTGAGTCATCCAAGGCCGGGTAGGCGTGCCCCGCGTCAATGAGCCGCTGGATCAGGGCGTGCATTTCGGGGATGTGGCCTGTTGCCCGGGGTTCGTAGGTGGGCCGCTGGACGCCCAGGACATCGTAGGCCCGGGAGAACTCCTGCTCGAACCGGTAGGCCAGTGCCCACCAGGGTTCATCCGGTATGACGCCGTCTGCGGGTTCGGCACCAACGGAAGCCGCGGCCTTGGCCAGGATCTTGTCATCGATGTCAGTGACGTTGCGGACGGCAGTGACACGGTAACCGCGGGCCTGCAGCCAGCGGGTCAGCTGGTCGAAGGCAATAGCGGAGCGGATGTGCCCAACGTGCGGCAGGCCCTGCACCGTGGCCCCGCAGTAGTACAGGCTGACCTGCCCGGGAACCAGGGGCTCGAAGTCCCGGAGGCGGGCAGTTGCTGTGTCATAGAATCTCAGGCTCACTGCTCTAGGCTACCGCGTGCCGTGTTCCGCCCCTCCCCAGTGTTAAGGCGTCAGGCCTGAACGACGACGGCGGTAGCCACGGCGGCGATTCCCTCGCCGCGGCCGGTGAAGCCCAGGCCGTCCGTCGTGGTCGCCGAGACGCTTACCGGAGCTCCCGCCGCTTCGCTGAGCACTGCCTCAGCCTCGGCCCGGCGCGGGCTGAACTTGGGCCTGTTGCCGATCAGCTGCACCGAAACGTTCCCGATCCGGAAGCCGGCTTCCCGGACCAGCCGGGCCGCCTCAGCCAGGAGAACCGTTCCGGAAGCTCCGGCATATTCCGGCCGGTCCGTTCCGAAGTGCAGTCCCAGGTCGCCGATCCCGGCGGCGGAAAACAACGCGTCGGCTGCGGCGTGGGCCACCACATCGCCGTCGGAATGTCCGGCAAGTCCGCGTTCGCCCTTCCATTCCAGGCCCGCTACCCACAGCGGGCGGGGCGAATCCTCAGGGGCGAACGCATGCACGTCGGTCCCGATTCCGGTGCGGGGCAAGGCAATCACGGTCTAGTCCTCCTGCATGCTGGATCCGCCTGCAAGTACCGCTTCGGCAAGCAGCAGGTCCAGGGGGGTAGTGATTTTCATGGACATGGCGGAACCTTCCACCACGTGCACCCGAACGCCCAGGCTTTCGGCCAGCATGGCATCGTCCGTGATGGCTGCTGCCCGTTCTTCGGTGAACTCCGTGGCTGCCGCGTGCGCGCGGCGCAGCAGGTCTGCGTCAAACCCCTGAGGCGTCTGCACCGCCCGAAGCGAAGCCCGGTCCGGCGTAGCCGTCACGCGGGCCGGTGCCAGTGCGGCCTCCTCGGAGGATGTGGCTTCCACGGTTTTCACTGTGTCCGTTACGGGAACAGCTGGAATGACCGCCCGTGCGCCGGCTGTCAGTGCCGACGCCACGCGATGGAACACCTGGGCGGGTGCCATCGCACGAGCCGCGTCGTGCACCAGGACGAAGTCGATGTCGGCGGGCAGCGAGTTCAGGGCAGCGCGGACCGAGTCGGACCGGGTGGCGCCGCCGTCGACCACCGCCACAGGGCAGCTCAGCTGTGACGCTGCGCAGAGAGCACGGAGGACCGTGTCGGCAGCCGGTACGGCAACGCTGATGAAGGAGGCGACGCCGGAGGCATCCACGCCCCGCAGGGCGTGCGCCAGCAGCATTTCACCTGCCAGGGGAACCTGGGCCTTCGGCATGCCGTAGCCCAGGCGCTGGCCGGAACCGCCGGCCACCAGGATGACGCCCACTCGCTGCGGGACGGGATTGGAGTCTGACACGTACCAAGCCTAGTGCCCCGCGGCGTCAGTCCAGCGGGACCGGACCCGTTGACCGGCCCGGGCAGCGCAAACACGTGTCCTTAAACGGCAGAAGCCGGCCCTTTGGGGCCGGCAACTGATCGCCAGGGTCTAGCTTGCCAGGACTTCGTCCAGAACAGCGGCCGCCTGGTCTTCGTCCGTCTTTTCCGCCAAGGCGAGTTCTGAAATGAGAATCTGCCGGGCTTTCGCGAGCATCCGCTTTTCACCTGCGGACAGCCCGCGGTCGTGGTCGCGGCGCCACAGGTCGCGAACGACCTCTGCAACCTTGACTACGTCGCCCGAAGCCAGCTTCTCCAAATTCGCCTTGTAACGGCGGGACCAGTTGGTGGGCTCTTCTGTCAGTTCGGCACGCAGGACATCGAAAACATGCTCGAGGCCTTCCTTGCCCACGACGTCGCGCACTCCAACGAGGTCAACGTTCTCTGCCGGTACTTCAATGGTCAGATCACCCTGTGCCACCTTGAGCTTGAGATACATTTTCTCTTCGCCCCTGATGGTCCGCATCTTGATCTCTTCGATCTTTGCGGCACCGTGGTGAGGGTAAACAACTGTTTCGCCAACCTCAAAAACCATGTGGACTTTCCCCTTTCCCGAACCCTACTTTAGCATGCAAGCGACACGCCGAGAAGAGTTTTCGCAGGTCAGGGGCACGAGCCCAAAAACTGAGTAGTATTCGGCCTCCCGCACGTAGCCTACTGAGTAGTTCCGTAAAGGCCCCTGACGTCGCGAAATCCATGTTTTTAGCTGATTGCCGATAGGCTATGAGCAAACGTTCCCCAGGTCCTCCGACCGCCACACATCAGGAGTTTGTGCTGTGAGATTCACATCCAGGAACCGGACGCGCAGTGCTGCCGCCGCCGGTGTTATCGCGCTGTCGCTGCTGGGCGCCACCGGCTGCAGCGTCGTGAACGATCAGGCAACCACCATGGAGTACTCCCCGTCCGACGGAATCGTCCAGGACCTCGGAGACATCCAGCTGCGCAACATCCTGGTTGTCAGCGACGGAGACGGTGAGCCCGGGCGGCTGCTTGGCACCGTCGTCAACGATTCCTCTGACCCGATGAACTTCGAACTTGAGGTCGGCGGCTCGACCCTGACGTGGAATATCCCCGCCGGCGGCAAGGTCGTTTATGACGACGCCCCGCAGTCCGAGGTTCTCGTCGAAACCGTTGCCGTCCTGCCCGGCACCGGCATCCGCGCCGAAGCCACGGCCGGCACGGAAACTGCCACCCTGAACGTTCCCGTGGTTGACGGCCAGATCCAGTACTACCAGGACTACCTGCCGACTCCTGAACCGACTCCTGCGGAGACCCCGGCCGGCGAACCGACCGAGACTGCTGCTCCGTAGCCAGTACACAGTTTGCATTTGGAAAGGGCCCCGTCCACTGCCGGACGGGGCCCTTTCCATGTTCTCCCACTTGCGCTCCGGCCGGAGCGGTCACGCCTCGAACTTGTAGCCCAGCCCGCGGACGGTGACCAGGTGCCGGGGAACGGAAGGGTCCGGCTCGATCTTGGCGCGCAGCCGCTTCACGTGCACGTCCAGGGTTTTGGTGTCCCCCACATAATCGGCGCCCCAGACGCGCTCGATCAGCTGGCCGCGGGTCAGGACGCGGCCCGAGTTCCGCAGCAGCATTTCCAGCAGCTCGAACTCCTTGAGCGGCATGGGCACGTTGACCCCGTCGACGCTCACCACGTGCCTGTCCACATCGAGGCGTACATGGCCGGCCTGGACGGCAGCTGAGGCGAAGTCCCCGGCGTCGCTGCGGCGGCGCAGGACCGCACGCACCCGCGCCAGAAGCTCTCGCGAGGAGTAGGGCTTGGTCACGTAGTCATCGGCACCCAGCTCCAGCCCCACCACCTTGTCGATCTCGGCATCGCGTGCGGTCAGCATGATCACCGGCACGTCGGAGCGCTGGCGCAGCTGCCGGCAGACCTCTGTCCCGGACTGGCCGGGCAGCATCAGGTCCAGGAGCACCAGGTCCGCCCCTTTCCGGTCAAACTCGGCTACGGCGTCGAGCCCGTTATCCACCACCGCGACCTCGAACCCTTCGCGTTCGAGCAGGTAGGACAACGGGTCGCTGAAGGACTCCTCGTCCTCCACAATCAGGATCCTGGCCAACTTACTCCTTGCCTGCCCGTGCGGGCTCGGCCTCGGTCCGGGGCAGAACCTCCGGACTATCTTCGCTGTCTGCTGCATCCAATTCCGGAAGCTTCACGGTGAAAGTCGATCCCTGGCCCGGCTGCGACCAGAGGTCGACCTCCCCGCCATGGTTCGCTACGACGTGCTTGACGATGCTCAGTCCGAGCCCGTTGCCGCCGGTATTGCGGGAGCGTGCGTCGTCGATGCGGTAGAAGCGTTCGAAAACCCGCTCCTGGTCCTCAGCGGCGATGCCCGGTCCGCGGTCCGTCACCGTGACCTGCGCCAGCCCGTCCCGGGAACGGATTCCGACGCCGATTTGGCTGCCCTCGGGCGAGTACCGGATGGCGTTGTCGATGAGGTTCCGGAAGGCAGTGGTAAGCATGGGCCCGTCCGCGTAGACAGGATTCTCCGCGGCGCCGCCCACAACCACCGTGATGTTGCGTTCTTCGGCGGCAAGCCGGTTCGCCTCCACCGCATCGTTGACGAGCTCATTGATATCCGCCGGCTCGGCGTGGTCCACGACGTCGGTGCCCTGAAGCCGTGACAGTTCGATGATGTCCTGGACCAGGGCGGACAGCCGGACGGTTTCCTTCTGCATGCGCTTGGCGAAGCGGCGGACAGCTTCTTCGTCTGCTGCCGCCTCGTCGATCGCTTCCGAGAGCAGGGAGATGGCGCCGACAGGTGTCTTGAGCTCGTGGGAGACGTTAGCCACGAAGTCGTTGCGCATCTCTTCGGTCCGGGTGGCCTCGGTCCGGTCGTCGGCGAGGATCAGGATGTATTCCTCGGCGATCGGCGCCACGCGCAGCTGCAGGATCAGGCTGCCCTGGCCCAGGGGACCGCGTTGGAGTTCCACGTTGCGTTCCTCGATGACGCCGTCGCGGCGCACCCTGCCGGTCAGTGCCAGGACGTCGTCCTGCACCAGGGTGTGTCCGCGGACCAGTCCAAAGGCGTAGGCGCCCGGGCTGGCCCGCACAACGCCGTCGATCCCGTCCACGACGATGTACGCACGGCCGAGGACGCCGAGGATTTCGGCAGCACCTTCGGACAGCGCAGGTTCGTCCACCTCAGCGAGTTCGCGGCGGTGGCGCTGGCTGGAGAAGTATGCGACGACGCCGAAGACGCCAACGGCCAGGCCGAGGATGCCTGAGAGCAGGCCCAGCAGTACAGGGTTCACAGTCCTAGCTTAGGCGGACGCCGCCGGACCGGCAGATGCTCCAGTGGCATTCAACCAAGCGTTAAACTAACGTTCACTTCAAGAGGGCCGACCGTTAACCAGAGGCAGGCACCATGAATGGAGCCGTACCGGCAGGTGTGGCGGCCCTGTAAGAGTTCATCGAAAGGACGCATTAAGTGCGCAAGGTTTTCCAGGCCGAGCTTCACCAGATTGGCGAGGAGCTGACCCAGATCTCACAGCTCGTCACGGAGGCAATGAAGAAAGCCACGCAGGCGTTCGAGACGGCAGACACTGAGCTGGCACAGGATGTTATCGCCGCCGATGCCCGCATCGATTTCCTGCAGAATGATCTGGACGAGCGGGCCATCGATGTCCTGGCCCTGCAGGGTCCGGTAGCCAGCGATCTCCGCATGATCGTCGGTTCCCTGCGGATGAGCGCTTCCCTTGAACGCATGGGTGATCTCGCCCGTCACATCGCCCAGCTCGCGAGGCTGCGCTACCCCGCGAACGTGGTTCCCGCCAACATGGTCGAGACGTTCATGGAGATGGCACGCCTGGACATTGCCATCTCCGAGCTGCTCACCGAACTGCTCGAGACCCGCAACCTCGAACTGAGCAAGGACATTTACGCGCACAACACCCGGATCAACGAACTGCACGCCGGTGTGTTCAAGGCCGTGGCTTCTCCCGACTGGGACAACTCCCCCGTCACGACGGTGGACCTCACGCTGGCCAGCCGGTATTTCGAGCGCTTCGCCGACCACGGCGTCTCGGTGACCCGCAAGGTCAACTACCTTGTCACGGGCGAGTGGCAGCCCATCTCTGAGGGATCCGTCTAGCCCTCATCTTCATCGAGATACAGAAACTGCCCGTATGAGAGCTCATACGGGCAGTTTCTGTTATCTCGCGTAATACGGGGCTACTTTTTCTGCTTGCCCTGGTTTGCAACCGCCTTGATCGACGCCGCCGCCGCCTCCGGATCCAGGTAGGTGCCGCCGGCCTTGACCGGCTTCAAGTTCTCGTCGAGCTCGTAGACCAGCGGAATGCCGGTGGGGATGTTGACCGCGGCAATGTCGGCGTCGGAGATGCCGTCCAGGTGCTTGACCAGGGCACGCAGGGAGTTGCCGTGCGCTGCGATCATGACGGTCTTGCCGGACCGGATGTCCTTGGAGATCTCCTCCTCCCAGTACGGCAGGAAGCGCTCCAGGACGTCCTTGAGGCACTCGGTGCGCGGCAGCTCATCCTTGCTGAGGTCGGCATAGCGTGCGTCGTTGGCCTGGGAAAAGTCGCTGTCGTCCGGCAGGGGCGGCGGCGGGGTGTCGTAGGACCGGCGCCAGAGCATGAACTGCTCCTCGCCGTACTCGGCCAGTGTCTGCGCCTTGTCCTTGCCCTGGAGGGCACCGTAATGCCGCTCGTTCAGGCGCCAGCTGCGCTTGACATCGATCCAGATGCGGTCGGCTGCGCCAAGCGCAATGTTGGCCGTGTTGATGGCCCGCTGCAGCCTGGACGTGTAGAGGATGTCCGGGAGGATGCCGTTCTCGACGAGCAGTTCACCGCCGCGGAGGGCCTCTTGCCGGCCCAGGTCCGTGAGGTCCACGTCCACCCAGCCGGTGAAGAGGTTCTTTTCATTCCATTCACTCTGCCCGTGGCGCAGAAGGATCACTTTGTAGGTCATAAAAGCATCGTATCGTCAGTGCGCGGAGCGGGGCAGGGCCGGACGTAACCATTGCACTTGAGGCAGGTTTTTGCGCTGCGCCGGGAGGACGCGGGATGCCGGCAGGGAGGCTGAGGGGGATGGAAGCGGTCAGGACCACCGTTCGCCGGACGGTAACATTGTTTGGTGAAAATCCCCCTCAAACCCGTGGGAAATGTGACGCGGGGCACTACAAATCCCAACCGTCTCCGGCGTGTGGACCGTTGGCTTGCTGGTCCTGAAGCATGGCGTTTGAGGCAGGCGGCGGATCCCCTGGTCATCGACCTCGGGTACGGGGCCGCGCCCACCACGGCCGTGGAACTTCATGCCCGCATGGGAAGCGTGCGTGCCGATGTCTCGGTCATCGGAATTGAAATCGATCCGAACCGGGTCCGGGCTGCGAAGCCGCTGGAACGGGAGGGCCTGACGTTTCGGCAGGGAGGCTTCGAACTGCCCCTGGACGGCCGGCGCCCCATCATGGTCCGGGCCTTCAACGTCCTGCGCCAGTATGCGGAGCACGAATACACCGCCCACTGGGACATGGTCCGCAGCCGGCTGGCTGAGGGCGGCGTGTTCATTGACGGCACCTGCGACGAGATCGGGAGGCGGTCCACCTGGGTTGTCCTGGACAGGCAGGGGCCGCTGTCCCTGAGCATCTCCCTGCGCTTCGGATCCTTCGAACTGCCCTCTGATGTGGCCGAACGGCTCCCCAAGGCGCTGATCCACCGCAACGTTCCCGGCGAAAAGGTGCACGCCTTCCTGCAGGCGATGGACAAAGCCTGGCTGGACGCCGCTCCGATGGCGTCCTACGGCAACCGGCAGCGCTGGATTGCCATGTGCCGGTCGCTCAAGGACCAGGACTGGCCGCTGCTGACCGGCCCGGGACGCTGGCGACTGGGCGAGGTCACGGTGGCGTGGGACGCCGTCGAGCCTTCCCGGGACTACCAGGAACCGTAGGCCCCGCCGCGTCCCTTGGACTCGTTGAGGGCCGGGCGCACGTCGGCAAGGTAGACCGAAGCGGCCACGACGGCAGCCAGTTCGAAGAGCAGAAGCGCCAGCGGCCCGAACAGCAGCACCGAGAGCAGGCCGACCGCGGCGGCACCGCCGGTGAGGCCCATCCAGAAACCCTTGGTCCGCTTGTAGGCGCGCTCGAAGTCTGCGGGCTTGCGCCGTACACAGTCGGCAAACGCCCACAGTTCAATTCCCAGCGCCACAATCCCCAGGGCGAGGTAGAGCAGGTTCTGCAGCTCGAAGACAAGTATCACTGGCACAGCCTACCGCGGAAGCGCCTCATCGAGGTCCCTCCACAGGTCCTCGACGTTCTCGATTCCGACCGAAAGCCGCAGCAGGTTCTCCGGAACGGAGACGGGTTCGGCGGGCTGGCGGCGCCGGCGTTCGATCAGTGACTCCACCCCGCCCAGCGAGGTGGCCGGCAGCCAGATCCCGACTTTCTCCGTGACGGCGTCGGCTGCATCGGCGCCTCCCGCCACCTCAATGCACACGATGGAACCGAAGCCGTCCATCTGTTCCGCGGCCCGGAGATGCCCGGGATCGCCGGGAAGCCCGGGATAGCGGACTGCTTCAACGCCCGGATGGTCCTGCAGCCGAAGGGCGAGTTCCATGGCGGTAGCCATGGAACGCTCAACCCGCAGTGCCAGTGTGCGCAGCCCGCGCAGTGCCAGCCACACTTCAAAGGGTCCACCCACCGCGCCGTGCAGGGACCGGTACGTCAACAGCTGTGCGCGCAGTTCGGGATCCGAGGTGACGGCAGCGCCGAGCACCACGTCGGAATGGCCGGAAAGGTACTTCGTGACGGAATGGACGACGACGTCGGCCCCCAGGTCCAGGGGCCGGGTCACCAGCGGCGTCGAGAAGGTGTTGTCCGCTACCACCAGCGCGCCGGCGGCATGGGCGGCATCCGCCAGCGCACGAATGTCCGCTACCTCGAGCATGGGGTTGGTGGGGCTCTCAATCCAGAGCATGCCTGCACCGTCGAGGGCGGCGACCACTTCTTCCGTATTCGCAATGTCCACGGTCCGGATGTTGATCCGCCCGTTCTGTGCCTCACCCGCCGCGAGCACGAGCGAACCCTGATAGGTATGCCGGGGCATCACCAGGGTCCCGCCGGTTGGCAGCAGGGACATCGCTGCGATCACGGCTGCGAGCCCGGAGGAGTAGACCAAAGCGGGCAGCTCGGAGTTCTCCAGGGTGCCAAGTGCTTCTTCGAACGGATCCCAGGTGGGATTTGAGTACCTGCCGTACACCCTGTCCCCCTCGCGGGTTGCCCTGGTGCCCAGGAAGGTGGACGTCAGGACAATGGGCGGGTTGACTGCCGAATCTGCTGTCCGCTCGGGGCGGCCGGCGGACACGACAGTTGTTTCGGGGGACAGTCCGGCGTGCTGGGGACCCGTGGTTGTGCTCATGGCACTTAGCCTAGACCGGAGCGGAGCGCGGACGCCGAGTGTTTCGCCGCGGCCTGTCACGTTCGGACACAGAGGGCGCATGGCACCCCGCAGCCGGTTCCCAGCCTGACTGGGTAGGCTAGGCGGGTGAGTAATTCTGAACCTTCCGCTGGACTCTTCATCGCGTTCGAAGGCGGCGACGGCGCCGGCAAGTCAACGCAGGCAACTTTGCTCACCCAGGCACTGCAGGATGCCGGCCGCACCGTGGTCCGCACCCGTGAACCCGGAGGGACACCCGTCGGGGAAAAGCTGCGCGCGCTCGTCCTTGAACACGGCCACGGCGAGATCGATCCGCGCACCGAAGCCCTCATCTTTGCCGCATCCCGGGCCGCACACGTTCAGCAGGTAATCCGGCCCGCCCTGGAACGCGGCGACGTCGTGGTCTGCGACCGCTACATCGATTCCTCCGTGGCCTACCAGGGTGCAGGCCGCGCCCTGGGCACGGACCCGGTCCGCCACGTCAACGAATGGGCAACCGAAGGCCTGGTCCCGGACGTCACGGTGCTCCTGGATGTTGACCCCGAATCGGGCCGGACCCGCCGGACAGCCTCCGCCGGCGCCGAGGACCGGCTGGAGTCCGAGCCGGATGAATTCCACGGCAGCATCCGCGCCGCCTTCCTTGCCCTGGCCGAAGCGTCGCCGGAACGCTATCTGGTGCTTGATGCCAGGGCCCCCGTTGCCGAACTGGCGGACCAGATCCTCGCCCGGATCGGCGCCCTGCTGCCATGACGGTATGGGATGACCTCCAGGGCCAGGCACCGGTTGTCGAGCAGCTGCGCCGCGCCGCCGCCGAGGGCCAGCCGACCCATGCATGGCTTTTCACCGGGCCGCCCGGTTCCGGACGGTCCAATGCTGCCCGCGCCTTCGCCGCAGCACTGTTGTGCGAACAGGCCGACCCCGCCGAGCGTGGCTGCGGTGAATGCCGGGCCTGCCGCACCGCCCTGGCCGGCTCACATGCTGACGTCTCATCCGTGACCACCGAAAAAGTCACCATCAGCATCGAGGAGGCCCGCGAGCTGGTGAAGAAGGCGCAGGACAAGCCTTCCACCGGCCGGTGGCGCGTGATGATCGTCGAAGATGCGGACCGTATGCAGGAACGCAGCACGAACGTCCTGCTCAAGGCGATTGAAGAGCCGCCGCCGCGGACCATCTGGCTGCTCTGTGCACCGAGTCCCGGTGACGTGCTGGTGACCATCCGCTCCCGCTGCCGCCCGGTAGGCCTGCGGCTGCCTCCGGTGGACGACGTCGCCGAACTGCTGGTGCGCCGTGACGGCATCGATCCGGAGGTCGCCATGGGAGCTGCCAGGGCAGCGCAGAGCCACATTGGCATTGCCAAGCGCCTGGCCACCGATGAGGGCGCCCGGGCCCGGCGCGAGAAGATCGTGCGGCTGCCGCTGTCCCTGCGCAGCGTCTCCGGAGCGATGAAAGCTGCTGCGGACCTGGTGGCCCTCGCGGAGGCAGAGGCCTCCAGTTCCTTTGAGCAGCGCGACGCCGCAGAGAAGGCCGCCTTGCTCGCCTCCCTCGGCGCACCGGAGACCGGGACCCTGCCTCCGTCCATGCGCAGCCAGGTCAAACGCCTCGAAGAGGACCAAATCCGGCGGGCCAAGCGTTCCAAGAACGACTATTTCGACCGGGCGCTCACAGACCTGCTCTCCTTTTACCGCGATGCCCTGGTCCTGTCCCTGGACTCGGGCACGGACCTGGTGAACGAGTCCCTTCGCCCGGAGCTGGAGGACTTTGCCTCACGGAACACTGCAGAAGTGATCCTGGCCCGCATGGAGGAGATCAACGACGTCCGGCGCCGGCTGGTCACCACCAACGTCGCCCCGCTGCTGGCCATCGAAGCGATGGCCGTCAGCCTGCTGTAACACTTGTTTCGCACCAGACCCGCCCAGGACCCAGGAGCCGCACCCATGACCCCAGCACGACGCCGTCCCAGGGCTCTGTCTGCCCGCAGCCTGCGCCGCGCCGCGGCAGCCGGATCCGCCGCCGTCGTGCTCGCTTCCCTGGTGGCTTGTGTTCCCGGTGAGTCCGCAGGGCCGGAGCGGGGCACCCAGTCCGCGGCGCCGGAAGTCATCGGGGACGTTCCCGCGGAGCTTGAGTCCTACTACATGCAGGAGGTGGTCTGGGATTCCTGCGAAGACTCCTACCTCTGCGCCTCCATCGAGGTTCCCCTGGACTATTCGAATCCCCGGGACAACAGCATCGAACTCGAAGTGATCCTCTCCGAGGCAGGCGGAACCGCGGAGGGAACCATCCTGGTAAACCCCGGCGGGCCCGGCGGCTCAGGATATGACACGGTGCTCGAATCGCTCGAAGGCGTGACAACCAGCCGGCTGCGCGATGACTTCAACATCCTCGGCTTCGATCCGCGCGGCGTCGGACGTTCCACGCCGGTGGACTGCCTCACCGATGAAGAATTGGATGCCTCCCGCAACGAGACGTTTGATCCCTCGACTGATGCCGGGTTCGAGGAGGCGCGGGCGAATGCGGCGGACTACGCGGCACAGTGTGCCGAGGAGTCCGGGGACCTGCTGGGCTTCGTCGACACGGCCAGCGCCGCACGGGACATGGACATCCTGCGGGCCGTCGCCGGGGACTCGAAACTGAATTACCTCGGGTTCTCCTACGGCACCTTCCTGGGCGCCACCTACGCCGAACTGTTCCCGAAGACGGTGGGACGGATGGTGCTCGACGGCGGAATCGACCCCTCAGCCAGCAATGAGGAGATCACCCTGGGACAGGCCCGTGCCTTCGAAAAGGCCATCCGCGCCTATGTCGAAGACTGCCTGACTTCCTCGAACTGCCCGCTCAGCGGCACTGTCGACGACGCCGTGGAAACGATCCGCGACCTGATCGCTTCGGTCGAGGTGAGCCCGATGACTGCCGCGGACGGCCGGACGGTCACGGCCTCCACCTTTGTCAGCGGGTTCATCCTTCCGCTCTATAACGACGCCAACTGGCCGGCACTGACGCAGGCTCTCTCTTCCGCGCTGCGGGGCGACCCGACGACCATCCTGATGCTGGCCGACCTGGGCGCCGAGCGGGAGGAAGACGGCTCCTACGCGTCCAATTCCTTCGAAGTCTTCAGCGCCGTGAACTGCCTGGACTATCCCATGGAAACCGACCGGACCCAGATGGACCTCGACGCCGCCGAACTGGAAGCTGCCTCCCCCACGCTCGGACGTTTCCTCGCCTACGGCGGGTTGACCTGTGAAGCCTGGCCGCATGAGCCCACCGGCGAACCGCACCGGATCGCTGCCGAAGGAGCAGCTCCGATCCTGGTCCTCGGCACCACCGGCGACCCGGCGACTCCGTACGAGTGGTCCCAGGCCCTGGCCGGCCAGCTGGACTCAGCAGTGCTGGTGACGTGGGAGGCCGAAGGACACACCGCGTACGGACGGGGCAACCAGTGCATTGCCGATGCCGTGGATGATTACTTCATCGACGGCACGGTCCCCCAGGACGGGCTGGTCTGCTCCTAGTCAGGAGGCAGACCCCGGCGTTTTGACCCGGGTGCTCCCGCCGTATAAAGTTGTTCCTTGTGGATTCTGGCCGTTGACGGACAGATGAAGCTTGCCTCCTTAGCTCAGTTGGTAGAGCGTCTCACTCGTAATGAGAAGGTCGCCAGTTCGATTCTGGCAGGAGGCTCACGATTCGAAGCCCCCGGAAACCACGGTCTCCGGGGGCTTCGCTGCACCACCATCTGCTGTATTTTCCGGGGAGCCACCATCAGGACCGTCGCCGCGGCATTCAAGAAACGTTCCGGGCCCGTGCAGGCCGCGGGGTACGGACTCCATGTGTTTTTCGGCATCAGCATCCTGTTGTTCGTCAGTGATCCCGTAGCCGGCATCATCGCGCTGATGCCCCTGGTTTTTGGGCTTGCCGGCCTGGCCCGCCTGCTTCGGCAGGCCGCCCGGCTGCGGCGGCACAGGGATCCCAGCCCGGCGGACGGCGTGCCCTGACCCGGATGCTTCTGGGATAATTCCTTG
Organism: Arthrobacter caoxuetaonis; assembly: GCF_023921125.1. NCBI lineage: Bacteria > Bacillati > Actinomycetota > Actinomycetes > Micrococcales > Micrococcaceae > Arthrobacter > Arthrobacter caoxuetaonis. Next base: position 496,166 of record NZ_CP099466.1, on the reverse strand, counting down.
CCTAGGCACCAACCGACAGCTAGGAATCCCATGGCATTGCTCGACCCGTCGATCTGGACAGACAACCTTTACGTAAACGGCTGGCGAAAGGGCGGCGCCGGTTCAGCCGATGCCGTCGAACCCGCGACTGGCAACACGCTGGGCAGCTACGGCGTGGCCTCGGTCGAAGACGTTCAGGAAGCCGCACGCATTGCCGCCGCGGCGCAGCGGGAATGGGCAGCGCGCAAGCCTGAAGAGCGCGCCGCAGTCCTTCGCCGGGCAGGCCTGCTCTGGGAGGAGCATGCCGAAGAAATCGGCACCTGGATTACCCGCGAATCGGGCAGCATTCCCACCAAGGCCGGGCTGGAAACGCACAGCGCCGCGAACGAGTGCTATGACGCTTCGGCGCTCCCCGCACTCCCCGCGGGCGAGGTGCTGACGTCCAACGAACGGCGCTGGTCGATGGCCCGCCGGCGGCCCGCCGGCGTCGTCTCCGTGATTGCCCCCTTCAATTTCCCGCTGATCCTCTCCATCCGGGCCGTGGCCCCGGCTCTGGCTCTGGGCAACGCCGTCCTGCTGAAGCCGGACCCCCGCACTGCCGTGTGCGGGGGCGTGGCGCTGATACGCATCTTTGAAGAGGCCGGGCTCCCGGCGGGCCTGCTCTCCCTGCTTCCGGGCGGGGCGGAGATCGGCGCTGCCGTAGTCCAGGCTCCCGAAGTCCGGGTCATCGCCTTCACCGGATCCACGGCTGCCGGACGCAAGATCGCGGAATCGGCCGGACGCCTGCTCAAGCGCGCGCATCTTGAACTGGGCGGGAACAACGCCATGATCGTGCTGCCCGGCGCGGATGTGGCCAAGGCTGCCTCCGCGGCCGCGTTCGGTTCCTTCCTGCACCAGGGCCAGATCTGCATGACCACAGGGCGCCACATTGTCCACGAGGACATCTACGACGCGTACGTTGCGGCCCTTGCCGAGAAGGCGTCCAACCTGCCGGTCGGAGATCCGGCCAACGGACAGGTGGCCCTGGGGCCGATCATCGACGAGAACCAGCTGAAGAAGATTGACGGCATTGTCCAGGACTCCGTGGCGGCAGGTGCCCGGCTCATGGCCGGCGGCACCAGCGAGAACCTGTTCTACCGGCCCACCGTGCTGGCGGACGTGACCCCGGACAACCCGGCCTGGGCGCAGGAAATCTTCGGTCCCGTGGCGCCGGTCATGAAGTTCAGCACCGTGGATGAAGCCGTCGAACTGGCGAACGGCAGCGAGTACGGGCTGTCCCTGTCCATCCTCGGCGACGTCGGCATGGCCGTGAAGATCGCTGACCGCGTGGAATCCGGCAAGGTCCACATCAATGAACAAACCGTCAGTGACGAATCCAACGCACCGTTCGGCGGCGTGAAGGACTCCGGCAACGGCGGACGCGTTGGCGGCGCCGCAGCCAACATGGAGTCCTTCACGGAAATCCAGTGGCTCACCATGCGCCCGGAAATCGCGTCCTACCCCTTCTAGGACAAATCCCCTCCCTGCCGGGAATCAGAAAGGGGCGGCCTCCACTGGCGGCCGCCCCTTTCTGCTGCCTGGAGCAAAGCTCACTGTTGGCTCAAGATTTGCTCAAGGGAATCTTCAGGAAACATTGCGCCTGGTGCGCGCCGAACTTGAGCGTTTACCGGGGTGTGGCTCTATATCGTCATACCCATCAGCAATTCGGCACATGGTCCGCAGGGACCGCGAAGACATTGGGGGGACAACGTGAACGCATGGAACGCCGGCACCGAGGTTTTGGTAAAGCGGTACACAGATGTTCAGCGGGATTCCCACGTCGCCGCGCTCTGCGGTGAGTGCAACCGCCGCCTCGTCCCCGAATGGGCCAGCGATACCCGTCCCACCGATAAGACCGGCTACTGGGTCATCCGCGGCTACCGCTACCCGGGAGTCCGCTGCTCCACCCATGAGCGCCGCGTGCTGCAGGACTACTACGGCACCCGCGTTGACAAGGGCCAGGCACAGCGTCACGTAGCCGGCTCCCGCCGCAAGATGGAAGCCCCCGCGCGCCGGACCCTGCGCCTCTTCGCCACCAAGGTGCGCGCAGGCAGCTAAAACAGACTTTCCCCTGGAAGGAACTGCAGTATCCCCTCGTAAATACTGCAAAGACGAGCCGCACAGTTGCATGTGCTGTACCGGCCGCCCGTCCGCGGACGGTACTGGCTCGCCACCCCGGCACTTACCCCAATGAGTGCCGGGGTTTGGCATTTAAAGATTTAAAGGATGGAAGCATTCGCCTGCACGCCGGAGCATTGCACTCTGGGAAGCACCCTGGAAAAGGACTATTTATCGGCGTCGGGCCGTCGGCTGCTGAGCAGCGCCTTGATGCGCTCTTCGGCGTCGGGGATTTCGGCGGTGGCCGCGACATTCGCTTCTTCAACGGCACGCACCACTTCGTGGCGCTGGATTTTCACGCCGCGCGGGGCGTCAATGCCAATGCGGACTCCGTCGCCGCGGGAATCGAGCACAGTAATGACAATGTCATCACCAATCAGGATCTGTTCTCCTGATTTCCGCGTTAGCACGAGCATTTGTTCACTCTATCCCAAGCACGCCGGGCATTAACCTTGTCCGGCCTTCCGCAAGGAAATAGTTACAACACGGATGCCTGTGCGGGGGCCCCGTCGACCCAGCCGACGGGCAGTCCCAGGACATTAACGCTCTGCGGCGTGGCGGTCCCTTCAAGTCCTTCGACGGCAACTGCGTCCACCGCGCAGGCGGTCCGGACGGCATTCACCCAGGCAGCAGTGTCTTCGGGTTTGCGTCCGGCATCTACGGCGACCCAGAGCTGGTCCGGCGCCAGAGCTGCGATGAGCGTGGTGTGGCGCGCGATCTCGCTGACGCCGCGGCCTGCCCCGTAAGCCAGGAAAATGGGATGGCCTGCCAGGACTCCGGCCGCCCTCGCTGTCGCGACGGCCCTCCGGTCACCGGCGCGGCCCACACCCGGGCCGTCAACGGTGCCGGCTGCCCGCAGCGCCTGGGCACTGAAGCCGGCGGCCGCGGCCATCGACTCGCACACCAGCATGGCGTCCTGTCCCAGCCCCACCACGATGATGAGGTCGCCTGCCCCTTCCAGTGGCGCCGGCACGTCCTGGGTGCCGGCGCGGGCTGGCTGACCCGGTTCCGGAGCCTCAGGGAACAGCTGCGGAAACGAAACCGGTGCCGGCAGCGGTTCAGGGGTACGCGGCGTCTGAGGGGCCTGGGCCGGCGCGCCGGTATTCTGCGAGAGATCCGCGATCAGTTCCGCAAAGGCGTTGGTTTCTGTTGAGAGACCGGGCAGCGGCGGAGACTGGGGGCGGAAGTCGCTCTCCGCCTCTTCGGCGCTCGCCAGCAGCGCTCCGATGCCTGCCCGGCTGGGCAGGTCGGCGTCCACAGGAGCAGCCCGGCGCCCCCGCGGCGGCAGCTCCACGGTGACCTCGTAGTGCTGCCGGGCCAGGAACCCGCCGATACCGCCTACCGTGACCTTTTCGGCGGCAACGATCCGGGCCCGCGGACCGTGTTCCGCAAGGATCTTCGCCTTCAGCGCATCAAGGGAAGGGCCCTCAAGCTGAAATCGTCTCGGTTCCACGGAGCACTCCTACTGTTTCAATATTGACGTTGGCTGCCGTGGCTTCCTGGTAGGACAGCACGGGCAGCCCGTTGGCCTGCGCCGATACCAGGCGCCGGATAGCCGGACGGAGCGCCGGGGCGCAGACCAGCACGGCACTGTGCCCAGCGTTCTCCACAGTGGCAACAGTAGTCTTAAGTGACGCAATTATATTCTCGATGCGAGTGGGATCGAGGAGGATCTGCGTCCCCTGGTCGGAAGGGCGCAGGTTCTCCAGCATCGACTGCTCCAGCGACGGATCGATCATGATCACGCGCAGCACGCCTGAGTTGATGTACTGGGCGGCCAGGGCCGGTCCGAGAGCCTGCCGCGCCGCTTCGATCAGCCCTTCGGGTTCCGGCGAGGACTTCGCTTTCAGCAGCAGCGACTCATAGATGCGGGGCAGGTCGTTGATCGGAATCTGTTCGGCCAGCAGGCCCTGCAGCACCCGCTGGACCTCGGCCAGCGAGAGCACGTTCGGCACCAGTTCATCCACGGCCGACGGGTTGACCTGCTTGACCCCTTCGGTGAGCACACGGACGTCTTCACGGGTGAGCAGGCGCGCAGCGTTCGCGGTGATGATCGCCGAGAGGTGCGTGACCAGCACCGAGACGCGGTCGATCACGGTGGCGCCGGCCATCTCCGCGGCATGCCGCATCTCCGCCGGCACCCATTTGCCGGCCAGGCCGAACACCGGTTCCACGGTGGCAACGCCCGGCAGCCCGTCCAGGAAGTCGCCCAGGGCCAGCACCTTGCCTGCGGGCGCCTCTCCCCGGCCGGCTTCGACGCCGGCAATCCTGATCACATAGGTGGAGGCCGGAAGGTCCACACTGTCGCGGGTGCGCACCGGGGGAACCACGACGCCGAGTTCCAGCGCAATCTTGCGCCGCAGCGCCCGCACTCGGGCCAGCAGGTCATCCGAGCCTCCGGTGACGATGCCGACAAGGTCCGGCGAGAGCATCACTTCCAGGGCGTGGACGCGCATCTGCTCGATAAGGTCCTCGGTGGTGTCCGAGGCTGGTGCACCGGTGAGCTGTGCAACCGGATCCGCCGCGGCCGCTTCTTCTGCAGCCTCCCGTGCCTTGACCCGCTGGCTGGCAAAGATCAGGAGGGCGCCAATCACAATGAAGGGAATCTTGGGCATGCCGGGAATCAGGGCCATGACGATCGCCGCCGCTCCGGCGATCATCAGCGCATTACGGGACTGGCTCAGTTCCGCCGAGGCGGTGGAGGCCATATCCGATTCGGCGTTGGACCGGGTCACGATCATGCCCGTGGAGACAGCCATCAGCAGGGCCGGAATCTGGGTGACCAGGCCGTCGCCGATGGTCAGCAGCGTGTAGGTGTCGATCGCCTCGCCGGCGGACATGCCGCGCTGCAGCATGCCGATCGCGATGCCGCCCACGATGTTGATAATGATGATGATCAGGCCGGCAATTGCGTCGCCCTTCACGAACTTGGAAGCACCGTCCATGGCGCCGTAGAAGTCGGCTTCCGCGGAAACCTCGGCACGGCGTTCACGGGCCTGGATATCCGTGATGAGACCGGCGTTGAGGTCGGCGTCGATTGCCATCTGCTTGCCCGGCATCGCGTCCAGGGTGAAGCGGGCGCCGACTTCGGCCACGCGCTCCGCACCCTTGGTGACCACTACGAACTGGATCACGACCAGGATCAGGAAGATCACCGCGCCGATGATCAGGGATCCGCCGACGGCCACATGCCCGAAGGCTTCAATGACCTGCCCGGCATACCCGTCGCCCAGCACCAGGCGGGTGGACGCAACGTTCAGGCCCAGCCGGAACAGGGTTGCGACCAGCAGCATGGAGGGGAACACGGAGAAGTCCAGCGGCTTCTTCACGAACATGGTGGTCAGCAGGATCACCAGTGCCAGCAGGATGTTGATGATGATCAGCACGTCCAGCAGGCCGGCGGGCACGGGGACCACCAGCAGCAGGATAATTCCGATCACGCCCACAGGGATGGTGAGCTTCAGGAGGTTGCGGTTCACGGTGCTGCCTTACGGTGTTGTGGGGCGGGAGCGGGGGCGGTAGCAGAGGGGTCGGGGGCCATGGTGTGCACCCCGGCGGCGGCGCCGCGGTTCTTCAGTGCCATGACGAAGGCCAGGACGCGGGCCACGGCGTTGTACAGTTCCACCGGGATTTCCTGGCCCAGTTCGCAGGCCGAGTGCAGGGCACGGGCCAGGGGAATATCGCGCACCATGGGTACGCCCTTGGCTTCGGCTTCCTCACGGATGCGGGCGGCAATATTTCCGGCACCCTTGGCCACGACCCGGGGCGCGGACTTGCCCGGTTCGTATTTCAGGGCCACGGCAACGTGGGTGGGGTTCAGCAGTACGACGTCGGAGTCGCCTACAGCGGCCATCATGCGGTTCCGGCTCATGGCCAGCTGGCGTGAACGGCGCTGGGACTTCACCAGGGGGTCGCCGTCGGTGTTCTTGTTTTCGTCCTTGACCTCTTTTTTGGTCATGCGGGTCCGTTTCCGGTTACGCCGCATCACCATGAGGATGTCCGCTCCCGCCAGCGCGAGCCCGGCCGCAACAGCGAACTGCAGCAGCGTGGCAACTCCCCCGCCGGCTTCAGCCAGCAAGGCGGTAATCGACATGCCGCCGGCGGTCATCAGGACGGGCATCAGGTTCTGGATCACGAAGTACAGGACAAGGCCGACGACGGCGGTCTTCAGGAGCGCCTTGACGCCGTTCCAGATCGCCTGGCCGCCGAAGACCCGTTTCATGCCCTTGACCATGTCGAACTGTTCGTACTTGCCCTTGAACTTCTTGAAGTGGATACCGCCCTGCAGCGCTGCCGTGGCCAGGACTGCGGCAACGACCACTGACAGCAGCGGCCCCATGATGTAGACCAGTCCACCCAGCGAGTCCTGGAACATCCGCAGCGCTGCCAGCGGATCGGGATTCCCGGTAATTGAATCCACCCGCATCAGCGTTTCTGCGCCTTTGTCAGCGCCCCGGCTGATGGTTGTGGGCATCATGACCGCGGCTGCGCCCACGCCTACCCAGGCGGTGAGGTCATCCGAGCGGGACAGCTGGCCCTTGTCCCGGACCTCTTTCATCCGTTTCGGCGTGGCGGCTTCTGACCGCTCTCCGGAGTCCTGTTCCGGCATTTATCCCACCCCCGCCAGCGTGCGCACGATTTCCTGGACCAGCACCGAAACAACGCGGGGCAGGGCCAGGAAAACAATGGAAATGAGGCTCAGCGTGAGCAAGATCTTCAGTGGGAAGCCCAGCGCGAAGGCGTTCAGTGCCGGGGCCACACGCGTGAGCAGGCCCAGTCCGGCGTCAGCCAGGAAGAGGACCACCAGCAGCGGTCCGGCGATCTGGACGGCAGCAACGAACATATTGCTCACGCCGGAGATCATTGCCTGCGCGGGGTCCGCCAGGTCGATCCCGCCCGCCAGCGGCAGGGCCGTGAAACTGCGCGAAAGTCCCATGATGATCAGCTGATAGCCGTCCGAGGCAAACAGCAGGGCCAGTGCCGTGATCTGGAACATCCGGGTGAACTGGGCGCCGTTGACCATGGACTGCGGATCGAAGCCCTGGGCCAGGGAAAAGCCGCCAAAGAGGTCGATCAGTTGGCCGGCGGACTGTACTGCGGAGAAAACCAGCAGGACCAGGAAGCCCAGGACGGCACCAACCACGAACTCCAGCACCAGGCTGGTGATGTAGGCGGCGGTGCCAAGGTTTGCGTACCCTTCGGACACCTGAGGTGCGACCGCGAGGGCAAGGCCGATGGCCAGCATTGCCTTTACCCGTCCCGGGAAGGCGTTGTAGGAAAACGGCGGAGCGATGATCAGGAACGCCACCATCCGCACACCGGCAAGCATCACCGCTTCCAGCCATGCCTGGTCGATGGTGATGTTCATATCATCCCCCGCCGAGCAGTGACGGGATCTTCTCGAACAGCTGCTGCGTGAAGGTAATCATTTCGGTGATCATCCAGTGTCCGCAGACCAGCAGCGCAATGCAGACGGCCAGAGCCTTCGGCACGAAGGACAGCGTCACTTCCTGGATCTGGGTGATCGACTGGACCAGGGACACCGAGAAACCAACCACCAGCGCGGTCAGCAGCACCGGTGCCGCGAGCTTGGCCGCAACCCACAGTCCCTGGAGGCCTATGTCCAGGACGGCACTGGTATCCATCAGCCGCCGCCCTGGTAGCTGTTGACCAGCGAGGTGATGATCAGTCCCCAGCCGTCCACGAGCACAAAGAGCAGGATCTTGAACGGCAGGGAGATCATGACCGGGGGAAGCATCATCATGCCCATGGACATCAGTGCTGCGGCGACCACCAGGTCGATGATGAGGAACGGAATGAAGATGACGAAGCCGATGATGAAGGCAGCCCGGAGTTCGGAAATCATGAACGCCGGGATGAGGGTGGTCAGCGGGACGCTTTCCGGGTTCTCCGGGTTCGGCTGGTCAGCTGCCCGGGTCATGAGTGCAATATCCTCTTCGCGGGTGTGGGCCAGCATGAACTGCTGCAGCGGGCCGGATCCGGCGGACAAGGCATCGTTGAACGTGAAGTCACCGTTGAGGTAGGGCTGTACGGCCAGGGAGTTTATCTCGGTCAGGACCGGCGCCATGATGAAGAGCGAGAGGAACAGTGCCAGCCCGGCCAGCACCTGGTTGGGCGGGATGGACGGCAGGGAGAGAGCGTTCCGGGTCATCGCCAGGACCACGAAGATCTTGGTGAAGGACGTCATCATCAGCAGCAGGGCAGGTGCCACGGAGAGCAGCGTGATGCCGATCAGGGTGACGACGGCCGTGGACGGCGTTCCGTCTACACCGTTGATGTCCACCGAGAATCCGCCGGTCTCTTCAGGGTCCGACGGCGCGCCGGGGGCGGTGGGTGCCGCCGGCGGAGCGGGGTCAAAAGTAGTGGCGTGTCCGGCGGTGGCACCGGCCAGCAGGAGCGCGAAGGCAGCCGCCAGGATCAGCACAGTGCCCAGGATGACCCTGCGCAGCTGGGGGGCCCACGGCGCGGAGCCGGGCGCAGGGGCGGCGGGCAGCGCCGTCGTCATGGTCTTCAACTGTTCCTCCCGCGGCGTAGGAAGGCCGCGCTCTGGCGCCAGGTATCCGGTGAAAGGATCGAACCGTTGAGCACGGAAGTACCTTGCGCCGGGGCGGCGCGCCGGGTATCGCGGCGGCGCGGCAAGTCACCTTCGGCCATGGTGCCCTCCGCTGCGCCCGCGGATTCCCGTGCGCCCTGCAGGGAGTCGGCGAAGGCCGAGTCCGCAGCGGGCTCCGGATCGGCGTCCGTGGTGTTGAGTACGTTGACGGAGGCTTCGGTCACGCCGAGGAGGAAGCGCTGGCCGCCGGTTTCGACGACCACCACGGATGCTTTCGGGCTGATGGCCTGCCGGCTGATGACCCGGATGGGGGCCTCGGCACCGGTAGAGCTGCGGCCCCGCACAAGCCGGCGCTGGAGCCACCACAGGAGCCCCAGGACCACACCGAGCGATACCAGGACCCGCAGCGCCAGGACTGCGGATTCATCCATTTAGCCCAGGCCCTCAGCTACGTCCATAATCTTGGTGATGCGCACGGCATAGTCCTGGTCCACAACGACGATCTCGCCGTTGGCGATCAGGCGCCCGTTGAGCAGGATGTCAGCCGGCGCACCTGCTGAACGGTCCAGTTCGACGACGCGGCCGGGTTCGAGGTTCAGCACATCGCGGACTGCCATGCGGGTGCGGCCGATCTCGACCGTCAGCGCCATTTCAACGTTGTTGATGCGGCCGAGCTTGCCGACAACTGACTGTTCGGCCCCGGCCCCTGCACCACTGCCCGAACGCAGCCGTACGGCGAACCAGCCGGCTGTGCCTTCCGGGCCGCGCAGTTCGAAAACCGAGCTGTCCATGTGGCCAAACAGCGCCGAAGCATCTTCGGTGCGTGCTTCGCCAAGGACGCCGGCGCCCAGGCATGCGCTGGCCGCTTCGAGGGCCGGGCGCAGGACATCGGCATTGGAAATGACCGGTGAGTCGGTTCCCGCCACCGCTGAAACACCCGGGCCTGCGGACAGCAGCACGACGGCGAGGTCAGCCGAGACAGCACCGACGAAGGACGCTGTCACTGCCTGCCCCATCTGCTCCAGGGGCAGGCCCAGGGAGGAGTGCGGCGCCGGCTGGAGCGGCGTGGGGGTGGGCAGCAGGCGGACTAGGGCGTTGGCGGCTTCGGTGTGCTGGGCCAGGGTGGTGCTCATCAGTTGTTCTCCTCGGTGCGTACGATGACTCCGGCCAGCCGGTTGCCGCTGGCTCCCACGGCAGCCTGGGCCAGCGTCTGGCCGTCGACTGCGACGTTGAGGGGTCGGTGCTGCGGATGGTCAAGATTTAGGACGTCGCCAACGGCCAGGTTCAGCACCATGCCCGGCTTAACCCAGATGGGGTTCAGCTGCAGCGAGACGTCGACAGGCAGGTTCGCCAGCTGTTCGGTGATCAGTTCTGCGGGCGTGGCGTCGGACATGTTCGGCCGGACCGGGCCGAGCTGGGGCAGGATCGCTTCGGCCGGAAGGGCTACGGTGGCAGGCGCCGAGGCGTCCCCGACCACCATTTCGAAACGTGCCACGATCATGGGCACGGTGGAACCGGCGGCCTGCGCAAACTGCGAGTTGTACTGGATGGACGACGGCGAGAGCGGGGCTGCAAGCAGGCTGCCCAGCGCGTAGTGGAGGTCTTCGAGGGCCTCGTCCATGATCCGGCTCAGCAGGGCCTGCTCAATGTGGGTCAGCTTGCGTTCCGGAACGGGTTCGTTGCCGGTGCCGCCGAGCATGTGGCGGACCCAGGACAGCGCCGCTGCCATCGGGAACTGGATGACCGCCTTGGCAGAGATGTTCGGCATGGAAAACAGCACCATGCCGGTGTTCTCAGGCAGGGAGGCAACGTACTCGTCGTACGTCATGGTCTGCACCTGCTCCGAGGTGACCTGGGAGAGGACCCGGACCTTGGCGGTCAGCTGGGTGCCCCACTGGCGGCCGAAGGTATCGAACGCCATTTCCAGGACACGCGCGTGCTCGCGGGCAAGCGTCGTCGGACGGCGGAAATCATAGATTTCCACCTGCCGGGAGGCTTTTGGGAGTATGCCAAGGGGTATATCTTGCTGGACCGTCACAGGAGAAACTATCGGCCGCTCCGGTGGTGCGGTTAGTGGTTGGAGGCCGGTAATACTTCCTCGTCGCCCTTATCTTCGGGGGCTGCATCAGTATCCGGTTCGGGGAAGACAATCTCTCCCGCGACGACGGCGGGCATCAGCTGCCGGACCGCCTCGGACTGGCCCGAAAGAACCACAATGTCCACGCGCCGGTTCTGCGCCAGTTCGGCTGCGCTGGTCCCCGCTGTCAGGGGCCGCGATTCGCCGAAACCGACGGCCTTGATGCGGCTGTAGTCGATCCCGCCGGGCTCCATCAGGTAACGCAGCACGTTTACTGAACGTGCTGTCGACAGTTCCCAGTCCAGTGCGGAGTCCGTGTACTGGCGGACCTGGGCGGTGTGGCCTTCCACGGAAAGTTCATATTTGGTGGGCTGCAGGACCGGACCGATCACGTCCAGCACATCGAGTGCCTCACCGGTCAGTGCTGCGAGGTCCGGCTCGAAGAACATCTCGGAGCTGACCAGGCGGATGGTCAGCCCACGTTCGTCGATCTCGAAGCGGACGTCGTCCTGCATTCCTTTTTCCTCAAGACCGTCCTGGAGACGGTCGCGAAGCGCCGTAAGATCCTCTACCTCCATGGCTGCCAGCATCGCCAGATCGGCGTCAGGATCAAGGATTTCCTCCGCCTCCACCATGGCCGGAGGCACCACTACCCCTTTGGCGGTGTCCACCGTGTTGGTTTCCACCTGGCCGAACCCAGTGGCGAGGGATGCTTTTAGCTGCTCGAACTTTGCCTGGTCAACGGTGGACATCGCGAAGAGGACGATGAACATGCACATCAGCACGGTGACCATGTCCATGTAGGAAGCCATCCAGCGCTCGTCCGGGTGCTCGTCTTCCTCGTCCCTGCGCGGCCGGCGGCGGTTTGGGCTGCTCATGCCGCTTCGCTGGTCTCGCGGGCCCGGGAGGTGAGTTCATGGGCGGGAACCATAGCGCGCAGCCGCTCGCCCAGAAGGCGGGGCTGGCTGCCTGCCTGGAGGGCCAGGACGCCCTCCATGAGCAGGGTCATCTGCTCGACTTCGAGATCGCTGAGGCGCCGAAGCCGGGCACTGATGGGGAGCCAGATGAAGTTTGCCGACAGCAGGCCCCACAGCGTCGCCACGAAGGCGGTCGCAATCATCGGGCCCAGGGTGTCGGGGGTGGAGAGGTTCTCGAGCACGTGGGTCAGGGAGACCACGGTGCCGATGATGCCGATGGTCGGTGCGTAACCGCCCAGGCTGTTGAAGAACTTGATGGCGATCTTGTCGCTGGAGGCCTTGGTGTGGATCTCGTCTTCGAGGAGCACCCTCAGCTCGTCCCCGTCGGTTCCGTCGGCAATGTTCTGCAGCGCAACCTGGAGGAAGGGATCGTCCACTTCGGCGGCGTCGCGCTCGAGCGAGAGCAAACCTTCAGAACGGGCCTTTTCCGCCAGGGCCACGACGTTGTCGATGGTCTCCTCCGGGTTGGGCTTCTTGCCCATGAAGGCACGGGGCAGGGCCTTGAAGGAGTAGATGAAGTCCTTCAGGGTGCCTCCGGCCAGGCCTACCGCAATGGTGGCGCCGAAGACCAGAATCATGGGGGCAGGCAGCAGGAGTGCGCTGAGGTGCGCGCCTTCGAGGGTGATCATCGCGTAAAGCGAGCCGAAGGCGAGTACTAGGCCGATTATTGTTGCCGGATCCATTATTTGTTCCTCGGACGAAGGGGCACGGTCTTGGTACTGCTGTCATTCTCTGCCGGCTTCCCCCCGGAGCCTGCAGCTGGAACCAGTCCCAGCCCGGCGCCGTGGCGAAACGGAACCGCAGGCACGTCCCGGGCCATGGAGATCACCCGGGCACGGAACTGGGCTATCAGGGCGATCACCTCATCCATGGATTCAGTGACGATGAATTTGGCTCCGTCAACCATGACCAGCGTGGTATCCGGATTGGAGTGGATGCGTTCAATCAGGTCAGGGTTGATCGCAAACTGAGCATCGTTCAGTCGCGTAAGAACAATCATTGGCCCGTCCCGGTTGCAGCGTCCGGCTTGAGTAAGCCGTCACCCCTACTTTCGGCCGGTTGCCGCTATCCGTAAGGAAATGGGGCCCGCGGCCCCGCCCCGTCCTCCCGAAGACGCTTGGTCCGGCACTCATCTTCCCGCAGGGACGCAGCAGGGCCCCCGCACGGTTTCGTGCGGGGGCCCTGCTGTGTGGAGTGCTAGCGCTTGAGGTTGGTCAGTTCCTGCAGCACTTCGTCCGAGGTGGTGATGATGCGGGCATTGGCCTGGAAGCCGCGCTGCGCGACGATCAGGTTGGTGAATTCCTGGGAAAGGTCAACGTTGGACATTTCCAGCGAACCGGCAATGGCGTTGCCCATTCCGGGATCGCCCGGACCGCCCAGGACGGGGTTGCCTGAGTTCACCGTGGCGGTGTAGCCGGAGTTGCCGGCCTTCTCCAGGCCCGCAGGGTTGGTGAAGGTGGCGACGGCGATGCGGGCCAGGGACTGCTTGGCACCGTTGGTGAAGGAACCGATGATGGTGCCGTCCTTGGCGATGGAGAAGGACTCCAGCGTGCCGGCCGCGCGGCCGTCCTGGCCGGTCACCGAGGCGGTGCTGACACCGGCGTAGCTGGTCAGCCCGGAGAGATCCACAGCGATGTTCCCGGAAGGACCGGCGAAGGTCAGGGGACCCGGGGCACCTTGCTGGATGCCGTTGGCGAACGCAAGGTTGACGAAAGCTCCACCGGGCTCAGACACGTTCCATCCGGTCGTGGTGCGCGTGAAGGTCAAGGAGACGACAGTTGCGTTGCCGTTGGCGTCGTAGACATCCATGTCGCGGACGATGGTGCCGGCAGGCACGGGTGGAGCGGCGTTCTGATCACCGGCAGTCGTTTCAGAGGGCAGGTTTCCGCCAACAGTGGCGGCGCTCGTCGCGACGGCCGGAGCGATCGCGCCGTCGGGCAGCTGCACGTTGCCCACGGCACCGCCGGTATTGATGACCCCGTTGACGCCGGTCCAGCCCTGGACGATCTTGCCGTCGGTGGTGACCAGACGGCCGTCTGCATCGAGGTCGAAGGCGCCGGCGCGGGTGTAGGTGGTCTGGGTTCCCTGCCGGGTGACGAAGTAGCCGTCGCCGGAGATCATCATGTCCGTGGCGCGGCCGGTGGACTGTGCGGAGCCCTGCGTGAAGTTGGTGGTGATGCCGGAGACCAGCACGCCCAGGCCGACCTGTGCGGGGTTGCCGCCGCCGTTGTTGGCGCCGGGTGCCGTTGCACCCTGCGTCAGCTGGGAGAGGGTGTCCTGGAACTGGACGGCGGTTGCCTTGTAACCCGTGGTGTTCACGTTGGCGATGTTATTGCCGGTGACATCGAGCATGGTCTGGTGCGAGCGGAGTCCGGAGATTCCGGAGTACAGGGAGCGGAGCATGGGATACGCCTTTCAGCTGGTGGGTTCGGAAAGTCTCAAAAAATCTGGAGGGTTTGGTGAAGTGCCGCGGAAGCCGGGCTACGCCGTCGTGCCCGGGGTTCCGGAACCGGCGCTGCCGCCGGGGGCGGGAGCCGCCGTGCCTGCAGCTACTACGCCGGAAACGGCATCGAGGAGGACGTCCACGCCGTCAACGTTTACTGTCGGCACGCCCTGGAGATAGGAAACCGATCCGGCAGTTCCGGTTACGGCTTCCCCGGCAGCATTGGTGTACGTCACCGTCTGGCCAATGAGTCCCGCTGCGGCCATCCGCATCTGCAGGGAGAAGTTCTCTTCGCTCATGTTCGCCATGTTGGTGAGCTGTTCCATGGTGGCCAGCTGGGTGGTCTGGCCGATCATCTCATTGGTGTCCATGGGCGAACTGGGGTCCTGGTTGCGCAGCTGGGTGACCAGCAGGGTCAGGAAAAGTTCGCTGTCCATGACCTGCTTGGGCGCACGGACGGCCTCCGTGGCGGTGGCCCCGCTGGTTGGTGCTACTGCTTCTACCGGCATGGGTGATTCTCCTTCTCAGGCCAGGATGTCGAGGGTAGTTACCGCACCGTGGGCCACGGGTCGGAAAATCTGCTGTACGGGAATCGGAGCGGCATCTGCTTCTGCGCGGTGTCGGCCAGTGCCGGTGCCGGGTTCAGCGGCTTCCCCGTGCCCGTCGGTTTCTGCACCAGGCTGGTCCTGGGAAGAGAGGGAGAGCGAGGTGTTCAGGCCCGCCCCCGAAAGGTCCCGCCGCAGGTCGGTGAGGATGGTCCGCAAAGCCTCGCGGCCGGCGTCGTTCGGGGCGAAGAGTTCCACCCGGATCCCGTCGGCGCTGACATGGGCGCGGACCGTGACCGGACCGAGGTTCTCCGGAGTGACGCTCAGGGTCATGACGTGTTCGCCGGCAGCTGCGGAGTTCAGGCTGAACAGCGGCTGGGCGACCTGCGTGAGCAGCGGCGCCGGCTGCGCCGGTGCCTGCGCGGCAGCAGTGGCCGGTGCCTGGACCGTCACCGGGACGGCCGGTGCCTGAAGCGGCAGTGCGGGGGCCGCAGCGACGGTCCCTGGGGCGGCGGCCGGTGCCGCGCCCGCGGGTTCGGCGCCGTCTGCCACGGGAGCCGCGGCCACCGGGGTGACCGGGGTGCCTTCCGGATGCGCTCCGGCTGCCGGTACGGCAGCCGCCCGGGCAGCCGCAACAGCTTCCGCTCCCCCAGCGCCCTGCGGCGTACCGGCGGAAAGCGGGTTTCCGGGGGTTGGCTGGACAGGAGTGGGGAGAACAGTTCCGAGGGCCGGTTCCGCGGCTGTCGCGGAAGTCCCCGAAGGTGTCGCGGCAGCTGCAGCGGCAGCGGCTGTGGTTGCCGGTGCTGCTGCTGCGTGGAGCCGTGCCGCCTCAGCGGTGTGCTGCCCGGCGTTCTGCACCACGTTGCCGCCGTCGGGCTGGATCGCAGGCACGCCGCTTCCCGACAGCAGCGCAGCTGCCGCCCCCGGCTCCACGGATAGGATGCCGCTGCGGGCCGCTGCCGCAGCAGCCGACTCCGCATCCGGGACAGCGCCTGGGCTGGGAACGGTTCCCGCAGGCAGTGTTTCGGCGAATCCGAAGCCGGCGGCTGCCAGGGCTGCTTCGGCGTCGGTACCCGCGGCTGCCTGGTCCGAATCACCCGCGGAGGCACCGGACCCGGAACCGTGCTGCTGAACGGGGAGCGTGCCGGAGGAGGCCGCCTCCAGGGCGGAACCAAACCCGGCACCGCCGTCAGCGGTAGCTGATTCAGGCCGTCCGCCGGCCGGGGCGGCCGGCCGGGGTGCCAGGAAAGCTGCTGGAATACTCACTGGGCCGCTCCCATCAGGGATGCCTGCATGGCCCGCGCGGAGGCAACCATGTCAGTGATCGCTGCAGCCGTGGAAGGCGCGGACGCGCCCTGGACGGCAGCAGTTTCGGTGGGCAGGATGCGCCGGATAGTGGTGATGTTGGCATCGGTTTCCCAGGCGTCGCGGACCTGGATGGTCTTCCCCGGCTGCGGGGCATCCACCACCTTGCCGTCGCCAAGGTAGATGGACACGTGGCCGCCGTCGTGGGTAAACAGCAGGTCGCCTGCCTGTGCCTGCGCCAGGGAATCGACCTTGGTGCCGCTGTTCATCTGGTCCCAGGTGACGCGCGGGAGGCTATGGCCCAGGTCCTTGAAGACGTTCTGGACAAAGGAGGAACAGTCCAGTCCAACGGCCGGATCGTTCCCGCCCCAGACATAGGGCAGGCCAACATATTTCTCCACGGAGGCCATCAGCGCCTCGTTGGAGGCGCCCCCGGGAGCCGCAGTGCTGCCGCTTACTGCTGAGAGCGCGGCTGCAAAGCCGGTATCGCCCCCGAGGGACGCGGAACTGGCCGCAGGAGCGGAGGCCGCAGAAGTTGCGGACGTCCCCGCAAGTGCGTCGATCGTGGAACGGATCTCCTGGATCCGGCCGATCGCGTCGGTCATGCTCATTTACAGGGCTTCTTTCTGCCGGCGGTGCCACGTGGTGCCGGCAAGTTCATCCAGGACAGTCTGTTCGGCACGAAGATCCTCGACGGCGAGGGCTTCGGTATGTTTGTCTTCGAGCTTTTCCAAGCCCACCGACCGTGCCCGGGCGGCGTGGAACTCGGTCTGGGCACTGCTGGCTGCAGCACTGTCCAGGGCTTCTGCGGAGAGCAGGTCAGCGAGCATGCTGCGGGATGAAGCACGGGCCGCGGCAATGGCATTCAGGGTTGCCGGGTCAGCGGCCTCGAGCGGGGTTGCCGCGAGCGAGTCGTAGGCTTCGCTCCGGGCGGCGGAGGTCCGCCGCAGCTTGGCGTTGGCAGCCGCCAGCTCCCCGGCAGCACTGTCCTGCTGCAGCCGGCGCAGCCTCAGCAGCCCGGCCAGCGGAAAGTCACGTCCCATACTTAGACCCCCAGGTTCCGTGTGAGTTGGTGCAGTTGATCCCACGCAGCATCCGCCGGAGTCTGTTCATCCATGCGCTGCTGCAGGAAAGCGTTGATGGCGCCCTCATGGTCCACGGCCGCGTCGACCAACGGATTGGTTCCGCGCTGGTAGGCGCCGACGTCGATCAGGTCCTGGGCCGACCGCCGCGCGGCAAGCACGCGGCGCAGCCCGGACGCCGCCTGGCTGCGTTCGCGCGGATTGACGCGGGAGGCGACACGGGAGATGGAACCGAGGGCGTCCACGGAGGGAAAATGGCCGGCGACGGCGAGCTTGCGGTCCAGGACCACGTGGCCGTCCAGGATCGAGCGGGCCGAGTCCGCGATCGGTTCGTTGTGGTCATCGCCGTCCACCAGCACGGTATACATGCCGGTCACCGAGCCGGTCTTGTCCGTGCCGGCACGTTCGAGCAGCTGGGCCAGCAGGGAGAAGGTCGAGGGTGGATAACCGCGGGTCGCCGGGGGTTCCCCAACGGACAGGCCGATCTCGCGCTGGGCCATGGCCACGCGGGTCAGCGAATCCATCATCAGCATGACGTCTGCGCCGCGGTCGCGGAAGGACTCAGCAATGCGGGTCGCGACGAACGCGGCGCGCAGGCGCATCAGGGCGGGCTCGTCAGAGGTGGAGACGATGACGATGGACCGGGCCAGGCCCTCCTCACCCAAATCGTCTTCGAGGAATTCCCGGACCTCGCGGCCACGCTCCCCCACCAGGGCAATGACTGAAACTTCAGCATTGGTGCCGCGGGCAATCATGGACAGCAGGGAGGACTTTCCGACGCCGGAGCCGGCGAACAGGCCCATGCGCTGTCCCTTGCCCACGGTGGTGAGGGTGTCCAGCACCCGCACGCCCAGCTGCAGGGGTTCGGTGATCCGGGAGCGCTGCATGGCGGATGGAGTTTCATGGTCCAGGGACACGAACGCTTCCACGTCCAGCGGTCCCTTGCCGTCGATCGGACGTCCCAGCCCGTCCAGGACCCGGCCAAACAGCCCGTTTCCGGTAGGAACACGCATCGGTGCCCCCTTTGAGCGGGCCGGGCTGCCGGAGGTCAAACCTGCCAGGCGGCCGAACGGCATGCAGCGGATGCCGTCGCGCGTCGCGGCGACCACTTCCGCATCCACGGAGGCTTCAGGCGCGCCCAGGCTCACCAGGTCTCCGACGGCGCAGTCCAGGCCGGTTACTTCAACGCTCAGTCCGAGGACGGAAGAGACTTTGCCAACCCGCTGCGGGCGCGCAGCGGCAAGCGCCAGGGCGAAGGCATCGGGCTTCGGCCGCCAGGTGACGGGCTGCGTTTCGCGTGCCTCGGCGCGGCGCCGGTCGCGGCGGCTGGTCAGGGCCGGGGTCTGGGCCTGGGGTTCGGCAGTAAGCGTCATGCGCCGTCTCCCAGCAGGGCCGCCCGGGCGCGGGACAGGGCGCTGGAAAGGGCGGCGTCCAGGAAGCCGTCGGGGAACTCCGTGACAGCGTCTCCGCGCTTCAGGCCGGGGTCCGGGGTGAAGACCACGCCGGCGTTATTCAGGGTGTCGTTGTCCAGGAGCTGCAGATCGTCCGGGTGCATGCGCACGGTTTGGACCAGCCGGACGTCGACGCCGTTGAGGGCCCGGTCCAGTGCTGCGCGTGCCGAGGATTCGCCGTTGGCCAGTTCCCGGCCCAGCAGTGCCTCTGCCAGTTCGAGTGCTGCGGCGGCCAGCGAGTCCTGGACCTGGGCAACCACGGGAACGGTCAGCTGCGCCACGCTCTGTTCGGCGGCATTCAGCAGTGCCAGGGCGTGGTCCGCGCGGGCACGCAGGGCGGCCCGCTCGGCGTCGAACCGCGCTTTGAGTTCTTGGCGGACCCGGGCAGTCTCAGCCGCGGCTGCATGCAGGCCCGCGGCGTATCCCGCGGCATGCCCTGCGGCCCGGCCGCGTTCCGCGGCACGCTCAACGTCATGGCCGCCCAGGGTGGGGTAGGCCATGCGCGCGAACGTGCGCTCCGCAGACTCAGTAGACATACTCTTCCTCGTCCGCATGGTGGATGGTGATCGCGCCCTGGGCCTCGAGGTCGCGGATGGCACGGACGATCGTCGCCCGTGCTTCCTCGACCTGGGACAGGCGGGCCGGTCCGGATGCGGCAATTTCGTCGTCGAGGATCTCCCGGTTGCGCTCGGACACGTTGCCCCGAACGGTTTCCAGCACGGTCTCGTTGGCGCCCTTCATGGCCAGTGCCAGGACTGCCACGTCGATTCCGCGCAGTACCAGCTGCACATCGCGGCGTTCGAGCTTGGTGAGGTCGGCGAAGGTGAGCATGCGCGAACGCACTTCTTCAGCCAGTTCCGGGTCGCGGGCGTCGAGGGCTTCGAGCAGCGCACGCTCGGTGGCGGCGTCGGCCCGGTTGATGATGTCCACCAGCGGCTGGATGCCGCCAATCTGGTCCGCGGCCTCGCGGGCTGCACCCACGGCGGTGGCACGGGCCTTGAGCGTCTCCGCGACAATCCGAATCGCTTCGGGAGTCGCGCGGGACATGTTGGCAATGCACTGTGCGACGTCGGTGCCCAGCTTCTCCGGGAAGCCGCCGATCACGGCAGAGGCACGCTGCGGCCGCATGTGTGCCAGGACCAGGGCGATGGTCTGCGGCAGTTCGTTTTCCAGCAGGCTGACAATCTGGACGGCTTCGGCGCGTTCCAGGAACTCGAAGGACTTTCCTGCCATGGAGGAGGCCAGCCGGTCCATCACGCCGGAGGCGCGTTCGGTGCCGAAGGATGCTTCCAGCAGGCCCATGGCGACGTCACGGCCGCCGTGGGCACGGCGCCTGCCGTCCACGGTCATGTCGTAGAACTCGTTAATGACCGCTTCCACCAGCGCCACGTCAACGCGGCGGAGGTTCACGATCTCGGCTGCCAGTTCCTGGGCTTCCGCCTCGGTGAACTGCTGCAGCACGGTGGCGGCCCGGGAGGTTTCAAGCTGCATCAGGATGACTGCTGCCTTCTGCATGCCGGTCAGCTTGGGCAGGACAGGCTTGGGGACCGTCGGACGGATGGCCGGGACGGCCGCTGTCGGGGTGTCGGACTGGGATTCCCCGGGATTCGGCTTGGTGGCCAGTGCTGTTCCGGAACTCTGCTCGCTCATACGCGCTGCCCCTCATCCATGAAGTTGCGCAGGTAGTCAGCGGTGCGGCTGGGGTCCTGCAGGGCGAGGTGATCCAGTTCTTCGAGCTTGCGCTCGGAGCTCGCGGCGTTGGCCACTATCCGCAGGGAAGCGGTGTCCACCGGCGGTTCCAGCGCGCTGCGGCCGGAATCCTGTCCAATCAGGGCGAGGCTTGCAGGCGGGGCAAGCGGATCAAGCTCGGGCAGGACGCCGATGTCCACGGCTTCGCGGTTTTGGCGGCGTGAGCGCATGGCGTAGGCGATCAGGGCCAGGATGACTGCCAGGACAATTCCGGCGGCAAGGATGCCGGTCCTCAGCAGCTCGGCCCGGCGCTCAGCTTCTTCGGCGGCTTCGGCCGCTGCCAATGCTTCCTGGGCAGCTTCGGCTCCGGTGGCGTTGAAGGCAACCATTTCCACGGTGAGTTCGTCGCCGCGGGCTTCGCTGATGCCGGCAGCGTTGGAGACCAGCGCCCGGATATCGGCAACGTTCATCCCGGCGGCCGTCGCGGAGTTCAAGGCTACCGAGACGGTCTGGCGGTTCAGGGCACCGGCGGGGATCTCGCGGGTTTCGGTGACCTTGTTGACCGCGTTGTTCTTCGTGGTGGACTCAGAGGTGTAGTTGCCGTCGTCGTCGCCTCCGTTGGGAACAGCGATGTTGTCCGGGCCCAGGATTCCGGCGGCGGTGTTGCCGTTGCCGCCGGCGTATTCCTCGGTGGTGGTCGCTTCGTTCAGGGCGGGCGTGCCGTCGGGATTGGTGAAGGTTTCCTCCACCCGGTTCGCGGACTCGTAGCTCATGTCAGCGGCCACGGCGACCGTGGCATTGCCCGGCCCCACAACCTGGTCCAGCATGGTCTGCACGGACGCGGCCACGCGCTCTTCGTAGTCGGTGGCCTGCTTGTTGGCCGAGCCGGTGGCGCCCACGCCAACAGCAGAGAGCACGGTTCCGGCGGAATCGATCACGGCCACGTTGGTGGCCTTCATGCCGTCGATCGCAGCCGAGGCCAGATGCACAATCGCCTGGACCTGGTCGCCGCTGAGGTTCACGCCGGTTTCGGTGTCGATGAAGACCGACGCGGTGGGATCCACTTTTTCGGAAACGAAGACCGTCTCTTCCGGAAGCGCCAGCTGGACCGAAGCAGTCTTCACGCCTTTGAGCGCGCCGATGGTCTTGGCGAGTTCGCCTTCCAGCGCCCGCTTGTAGGTCACTGACTGCTGGAACTCGGAGGAGGTCACGCCCATGTCATCGAGCAGCGAGTAGCCGCCCGTGGAAGAAGCGGGCAGCCCGGCGCCGGCGGCCTTAAGCCGCTGGTCATACACGTTCTGCTCCGGCACCATGATGGTGCCGCCGCCGTTGGCGATCTCATACGGGACGCCGTCGGCCTGCAGCTGCTCCACGATGGTGTTCGCATCGGAGGGCTGGAGGCCTGAGAACAGCGGTGAGTAGGAGGGCTTGGCGGCCCAGCTGGCCAGGGCGAAGATGCCCAGGGCCAGCACAGCGATGCCAATCAGCGCAAGGGTCTTCTGCGCCAGAGTGAACTGGCTGATGGTCTTTCCCAAACGGCCAAATGCCGCGTTCACCTGTGTCATTAGGCCTGCATCCGCATGATCTCGTTGAACGCGTCAACGCTCTTGTTGCGCACGGCGGCCACCAGTTCCAGCGTGACGGAGGCACGGGTGGAAGCGATCGTGGCGGCGTGGATGTCATCCAGGTCCCCGGTGACGGCCTTGACGGCCAGTTCCTTGGAGGTGGAGGAGAGCTGCTGTGCGTTATCAACGGCGCCTGCGAGCTGTGTCGCGAACCCGGACCCGTCCGTGGCCGGCGCCGCGGGTGCGGTGTTCTCGAGGTAGCCGGTGGGCAGGGTACTGACAACGGCGCCGACGGCGGGAACGGGCATTAGGAGCGTCCAATCTGGAGAGCGGCTTCGTAGGTGGCCTTGGCGCGGTCAACGACGGCGGCGTTGGCTTCGTAGCCTCGCTGCGCCATGATCAGGGCGCTCATTTGTTCGGCCATGTCGATGTCCGGGTAGCGGACATATCCGTTTTCGTCTGCGAGGGCATGGTTCGGTTCGTGGACCATCCGGCCCTCGCCGTCGCCGTATTCAACGCCTGAAACAAAGACTCCGGTGTTCTCCGCTCCTTCGCGGGCGATCACGTAGCGGGCCTGGAAGGCGGTGCCGTCGGTAGCCGAGGCGTTGTTCATGTTGGCGAGGTTGTCCGAGACGGCGTCCAGCCACTTGCGGTGGACGGTCAGGGAGGTACCGGCAATGCCGATGGCGTCGAAGGTCATTACTGTGTCCTCATCGCGGTGCGGAGAGAGTTGGCTTCTCCGCCAACTGCTTGGGAGGCGAACTGGAAGCGCAGCACCGTATCGATGTTGGAGAGCGTCTCGGTGTCCAGGTTGACGTTGGAGCCGTCGAGGCGGGTCGGTTCCAGCGAACGGGCGGTAGCTGACTCCGTGAAGGACTTGTTTCCGGCCCTGACCGACTTTGCCAGGGCATCTTCAAAGCTCACCCGCTGGGCGTGGTAGCCGGGGGTGTTCACGTTGGCGATGTTGTTGGCAATGGTCCGCTGGCGCAGGGCCAGGCCATTGAGAGCGCTTTGCAGCGCCACCGAGGACACGGAGTCGAACACAGGAAAACCCGCTTCTTATGGGGGAACAGAGCGGCCGATCCGTGGCCTGTTGCGTGAGCTATCCATGCTCACTGCTTGCTATCGGCGGTTTGGCGGCAAGCGTAAGTATTTTTCGAGGTATCGCGCGGGGATAAAGCAAGTAGAAGGGTGGTCGGAATTAAAGAAGCATGCCTTCCCGCAGCGCGGGTAACGTGGCACACCACAGATGCTGGACATCCCAGGGAGCAACCATGAGCACAGCCACGGATCCTTCAACGCAGTCCCCCTCGGCTCATCCCGCCGACCGCCACGAGATGATCCGGGTGCTGGGCGCCCGGGAAAACAACCTCAAGGACATCAGCCTCGACATTCCCAAGAGGCGGCTCACGGTCTTCACCGGGGTCTCGGGATCAGGCAAGAGCTCACTGGTCTTCGCCACGATTGCCGCGGATTCCCAGCGCATGATCAACGAGACCTACAGTGCCTTCGTCCAGGGGTTTATGCCCAGCCTCGCCCGGCCCGACGTCGACCGGCTGGAAGGACTCACCACGGCGATCATCGTGGACCAGGAGCGGATGGGTGCCAATCCCCGTTCCACGGTGGGGACCGCCACCGACGCAAACGCCATGCTGCGCATCCTCTTCAGCAGGCTCGGCGACCCGCACATCGGCTCCCCCAACGCCTACTCCTTCAACGTTCCCTCCGTGAGGGCCAGCGGGGCCATCACCGTGGAACGCGGCGGAAAGACCAAGGCGGAGAAAGCCACGTTCAACCGGCTGGGCGGCATGTGCCCGCGCTGCGAGGGCATGGGGAACGTCAGCGACTTCGACCTCACCGTGCTCTTTGATGATTCCAAGTCCATCCTGGAAGGGGCGCTCACCATCCCCGGCTACAGCATGGACGGCTGGTACGGGCGGATCTTCAGCAACACCGGCCTCTTCGATCCGAACAAGCCCATCGCGAAGTTCACCAAGAAGGAACTCCACGCCCTGCTGTACGCGGAACCCACCAAGCTGAAGGTCGAGGGTATCAACGTCACCTTCGAAGGGCTGATCCCCAAGATCCAGAAGTCCATGCTGTCCAAGGACCGCGAAGCCATGCAGCCGCACATCCGGGCGTTCGTGGATCGGGCCATTGCCTTTTCCACCTGTCCCGAGTGCGGCGGCACCCGGCTGGCGCAGGAGGCCCTTGCCTCCAGGATCAGGGGAAAGAACATCGCCGACCTGTGCTCCCTCCAGATCAGCGACCTCGCCGAGTGGGTGCGGGAGCTGGACGAACCGTCGGTGGCTCCCCTGCTGGCCGGACTGCAGCACCTGCTGGATTCCTTCACGGACATCGGGCTGGGCTATCTGTCCCTGGACCGCCCGTCAGGCACCCTGTCCGGCGGTGAATCCCAGCGGACCAAGATGATCCGGCATCTGGGATCCTCCCTGACGGATGTGACGTACGTGTTCGACGAACCAAGCATCGGGCTGCACCCGCATGACATCGAGCGAATGAACCAGCTGCTGATCCAGCTCAGGGACAAGGGCAACACCGTACTGGTGGTGGAGCACAAGCCGGAAATGATCGCGATCGCCGACCATGTGGTGGACCTGGGCCCCGGTGCCGGTTCCGGAGGCGGCGAAATCTGCTTTGAGGGCACACTGAACGGTCTTCGCGCCTCGGAGACGGTGACCGGCCGCCATCTGGATGACCGGGCCCGGCTGAAGGACACTGTGCGGACCGCTTCGGGGGTGCTGGAGGTTCGCGGCGCTGCGCTGAACAACCTGCAGGACGTCGACGTCGACATTCCCCTCGGTGTCCTTTGTGCCTTTACCGGGGTGGCGGGATCCGGGAAGAGTTCCCTGATCCGCGGCTCGGTGGCCAAGCGCGACGGCGTCGTGGTGATTGACCAGGGCGGGATCAAGGGCTCACGTCGCAGCAACCCCGCGACCTACACCGGCCTGCTGGAGCCCATCCGCAAGGCGTTCGCGAAAGCCAACGGGGTCAAGCCGGCCTTGTTCTCCTCTAATTCCGAGGGCGCCTGCCCGGTCTGCAACGGTGCCGGGGTCATCTACACAGACCTGGGAGTCATGGCCACGGTGGAGTCCACCTGCGAGGAGTGCGAAGGCAGGCGTTTCCAGGCTGCCGTGCTGGAGTACACCCTGGGCGGCCGGAACATCGCTGAGGTGCTGGCCATGTCCGTGACGGAAGCTGCAGCGTTTTTTGCCGCGGGCGACGCGAAGACCCCTGCAGCCCAGAAAATCCTGGAGCGCCTGGCGGACGTGGGGCTCGGGTACCTCAGTCTGGGGCAGCCGCTCACCACGCTGTCCGGCGGTGAACGCCAGCGGTTGAAGCTCGCCGCCCAAATGGCGGACAAGGGCGATATCTACGTCCTCGATGAACCCACCACGGGACTGCACCTGGCAGATGTGCAGCAGCTGCTGGGCCTGCTGGACCGGCTGGTCGACTCTGGAAAGTCAGTGATCCTGATCGAGCATCACCAGGCGGTCATGGCCCACGCGGACTGGATCATCGACATGGGTCCGGGAGCAGGGCACGACGGCGGCCGGGTGGTGTTCGAGGGGACACCGGCGGACCTGGTGGCCGGAAGATCAACCCTCTCCGGGGAGCACCTGGCCGCCTATGTGGGAGGCTAGCGCCGCCCTGCAGGAACGGGCCTAGCCCGAGACGTCGAGGTAGACCGCGCCGCCGGAGGAGGCAGTCGGAACGCTGCGGATCAGTTCGGCCTGCTGCCGGATCATCCTGGATTCGCTGCGCAGCTGCGCATACGCACGCTGCTGGGCCATCGACAGCAGCCGGGCCCGGGTGGCGTATTCGGCGGGCAGCGGTCCCAGCGCATGCGGCGGATGCCACGCGCTGGCGACGGTGCGCGCCTGGTCCAAGACGGTTGTGCCGTCCATGAAAGCTTCAAGATTGTCCTCGAGCTGGGTCAGTACCTCATCCCAGCGTTCAAGGTTCTCCTGGTGCGGAGTCAGGTACTCTTCCACTGGTTCAGCCGACACCGAGGGTACCTCCGGTTGCTGCCGGCGCAGCGGCGGGCAGCTGGGCTGCGGCTTCATGCCAGGCGGCGCGGAGCGGTTCCAGCAGGTTGATGCACTCGCGGGTCATGGCTGCACTGTGCTGCAGGTTGGCTTCCACCATGGCCTTCATCACGTAACCGTAGATGGCCTGGAGGTTCTCCCCGCCCTCCCATTCGTCCACCTTCAGCGTGCCGCTGAGTTCAGCCACGATGCTCTGGGCGTGGATCAGCTGCTCGCTGGCAGCCTTCCAATTGCCTGCCTGCTGGGCTGCTTCGGCCCGGTTGAGGTCCAGCAGCATCCGGTCGTACAGCATGGTGAGCAGCCGGACGGGAGACGCCGACATCACCGCATCACGGATGAATTCGGCCCGCTTGGCCTGCAGCCCGTAGCTCACGGTCACTTCTTTCCTGAGCTGGACGAGCTCAGCGAGGCGAGCTGGCCGGTGAGCCAGTCCTGCTGGCTCTGCAGCTGGCTGAGCTTGACTTCGAGGTTGCTCCACACCATCTTCAGCGTCGACTCGCGGCTAGCCAGGCGCCTGTCCCAGTCTTCGATCTGGGTGTTCAGCGACCGGATAGTCGATTCCTGGCCGGTGATGCGCTGGGTGATCAGACCGTCGTACTTGTCCGAGGCCACCTTGCCGGCCGCTTCGACTCGTCCGGCGATCGTTTGAATCGCTGCCTGTGTCTTCGTGGGATCAGCAGCCATGGCAGCAGCAAACTTCTCCGCGTCGAACTCAACCGTGCCGTCCTTGGTAATAACGATGCCGATTTCCGATGGTGAACGGCCGTCAAGAGGCGACGTCGCAGCTTCCATGATCTGCCGCTTGATGTCACGGATCCCGGCGTCGCTGGTGAACACACCACCGGAGGCGCTGGTGCTGCCGGAAGACGTGGAGACCGTGACGGCACTGTTGCGGTTGATGTACGCGAACACATCGGCCAGTCCGGCCACCAGGTCCGAAGCGACCTTGGAGATCGCTTCGTCGTCTCGGGCCACGTTGATGGTCAGCGCGGTGTTGGCCGGGGTGTCCGCTGCCAGCGTGATGTCCACACCCGGCATCAGGGCTTTGAAGGTATTGGTGGAGGACGTGATCTCCTGCGCTGCGGGTGTGCCGGCCCACAGGGTGAGCTTGGCATCCTGTGCCGTCTTGAGGACGTCCATGTCCGTGCCGCCGAGGCTGGCCGTGAACGCGCCTTCGGAGCCGGTTTTGGCAGCAGTGAACTGTACCCGGTACTGCTGGACGCCGTCCACGCTTCCGGTGGCAATCTTCACGCCGGTGACGCCGAGGTTGGCTTTGTTGACTTCGCTGATGACCTGGTCCAGGGACTTGTCCGTGGTGTCAAAGGACGTCACTGTCCCATTGGCCGAGATGGCCAGGACACTGTTCGAGGGCCACGCCGCCATGGCTGCAGACAGCGAAACCTGTGCTGTAGCGGTCTGGGAAACGGAAATGTCCAGGGAACCTGCAGCGGCGCCCGAGGTGATTGCAGTGGTCACCTTGTCTGAAGTGGTGCTGGCCTTGAACAGGTCCGTGCCGGCCGGCTCCGCCGTCTTTCCAGCAGTTTCAGCAAGTGAGGCAATCTTGGTGTTGAGGTTCTGCAGGGCGGTGGCAAACGTCTGCGTGCTGCTTACCCTGTTTTTCAGCAGGACCTGCGGCCGCGCTTCAATATCCATGAGCTGCTTGATCATGGAGGTCGTATCGATACCGCTGATCAGTCCGTCGATGCCTAGCGCCATGCGAATGCTCCTTGTACGTTTCCCTCAGGTTCTGACCCGCTGCTGCGGAGGGAAGATGCCGTTGGTCATGCTGAAAGGTGAGGTCCTGCGGCCGGATAAAACGCCGCAGGCAGGGAATGGGCTGGCGGGAAAAGTGTGAGGTCCAAGTCATTCTTTTCCCGCCAGCGGCCATTCACCTGCCGGTCAAGCGGTTACTGCTGGTTGCGTTGCGGCCGAAGCCGCGCCGCGGATGATTCCGTTATTACTGCAGGAGCTGCATAACGCCGGAGTTCATCTGGTTAGCCTGGGCCAGCATGGCCGTGGCAGCACTGGACAGGATCTGGGACTTGGTGAAGTTACCCATTTCCGTGGCCATATCGGTGTCGCGGATACGGGAGTTGGCAGCAGAGAGGTTCTCGACGGAGACCGCGATGGAGCGTGCGGTGGACTCGAGGCGGTTCTGCTGTGCACCCAGGTCGGCGCGAGCGCCGGAAACCGCGATGATCTCGGCATCCAGGCTTTCGATTGCCGCGGATGAAGTAGCCTGCGAGGTCAGGTCCAGCGCGGCAACATTGGTTGCAACGGCTCCGATATCCGTCAGGCTGACCGTGATCTCGTTCAGGGCAACGTTGCCCGATCCACCGTTGGCGCCAACCTGAATCTGCAGGTCACCGCCGGCGAGCAGGTCGATGCCGTTGAAGTTGGTGCTTGCAGCGATACGGGTCAGTTCAGCAGCCTGAGCGGTTACTTCCTTCTGGATTGCTGCCCGGGAGTCATCGTTGTTCGTATCGTTCGCGGCCTGGATGGCCAGGTCACGGACACGGTTCAGGATGTTGTGGACCTCGGTCAGGGCGCCTTCAGCGGTCTGGACCAGGCTGATGCCGTCCTGTGCGTTGCGGCCGGCAACCTGCAGACCGGAGATCTGGTTCTTCAGACCTTCGGAGATGGCCAGGCCGGCAGCGTCGTCAGCTGCACGGTTGATGCGCAGGCCGCTGGAGAGGCGCTCCACCGACTTGGACTGAGCCGTCTGGTTCAGGGTCAGGTTACGCATCGCATTGAGCGAAGAGACGTTAGTTGCAATTGTGAAACCCATGATGAATTCCTCCGTGATTGGGCGATAACTACCAGGCCCGTCCGTGGGCCTGTACCCCTAGTTATCGGCCCCCATCACGGGCGTGTTAGGAATTCGGAAAAGAATTTTGCAGTTTTTTGAGAGCTAGGACACGGCGGCGTTCAGCGGCCCGTGTCCACCCGGCGCACGGAAGGCAGCGGGGTTGAAATGCGGATCCTGGCGGGTGAGTCCGCCGGCGGTCCACTCCGCCACTGATGCGAGGTAGGCGTTGCGCCTGGCCGGCGAAATCCGCGACTCGATCGGCGCCGGAGTATCGGCATCGGAGTAGTGGGTGCCCAGCCCGTCCCGCAGCAGACGGACAGCTTCGGCACGCTGCTGGGACACCGCGGAGTGGGTAGCACCCAGTTCAGCGGCAAGGTCCTTGACCGAGCGGTCATGGAAGTAGACCTGTTCAACGATGTAGCGCATTTTCTCCGGCAGGGCCTCGACGGCGGCACGCAGGTACTGCATCCGCTCGGAGGACAGGGCAGAGCCTTCGGGCGAGGGCAGCGCGCTGACCAGGGAGTCCGAAGCTGCGTCGTCCAAATGGGAGACAGTGCGTGATGCATCCGCCAGCGCGTCCTCGGCCGCAGCCCGGTCCACGCCCATGGCGGAAGCGATCTCGTCCACCTTCGGTGAGCGACCCAGGGCAGCAGTCAGCGCTTCCTTGACTGCGAGGGTTTCCTTGATGCGCTTGCGTGCGGTCCTGGTTGCCCAGTCGTTCGAGCGCATCTCGTCGGCAAAAGCGCCAACGATCCGCCGTCGGGCGTAGGCCCCAAAAGGCACACCCAGCTCCGCATTAAAGGAGTCGGCGGACGTAATCAGGGCAATTGCCCCAACCGATGCCAGGTCATCCCGGGAAAGATGCGTGGCTTTGGCACACACCTCTGAGACCAGATAACCAACCAAAGGTAAGTTTTCGACAACCAAAAGGTTGCGTTCTTCGCGATTCAACTAGTGGACCCCCAAGTCCTTGTTCCCCAACAAAACACGCTGACCGCTTGGACAGGAGCTGAGACTCCCGGTTCATCCCTTACTTTGGCGTAATAGCTGCAACATACCACTAACATTGTGGGTAGAAGCGCCGATAGGTGTTTCCGACGGATTAAAAGTTTTGAGGGCCTGCGTCAGCGGGTGTCTTTGAACCCGTTGCTGGGTGTGCGTCCACACCCATCGGAGATAAGACATTCGCGTGCATCGCGGGAGGTGAGCTAGGCATGGGTACCCAGAAATTGTCCGCATTACTCTGGGAAGAACGGGAACTCCTGGAGCTCCTGACCTTCAAGCTCGAAGAAGAACAACTGCTTCTTACCTCCGGCAAAACCCGCTGGCTGCAGCACGCAACCCGGGAAGTGGAACAGGTCCTGGAACGCCTGCGTGTAGCGAATCTGGCCAGGACGGTGGCCGTTTCCGAACTCGCGCAGGAGTGGGGCATAGCCGAAGATGCAACTCTTCGGCAGATTATCGCCGCCGCACCTCCGGGGCCGTGGACTGAGATATTCATGTCGCACCTGCAGGCTATGACCGAACTGACCGTGAAGATCCGCGACCTGCGGGACACTAACGAGCAGTTCCTCCGCACAGCGGCGCGGTCCGCCCAGGAAACCCTCGCGGGCCTGGGAACCGAAAGCAAAACGTATAACTCCAGTGGAACTTCGGCCGGGTCCGGAAGCGGCGCCCGGATCGTGGATAAGCAACTCTAGAGACCTGTGAACAAAGGAATCATCACGCCATGAGCACCTTCAGCGGCTTGAACACCGCCTACACCGGTCTGAGTGCAGCCCGAAAGGGTCTCGACGTCGTCGGGCAGAACATCGCCAACGTCAACACTCCCGGCTACACCCGCCAGCGGGTCACCACCTCCGCAATGGGCGGCGCAGCCATCACCGGCAAGTTCGCCACCGGTGCCCGGGTGGGCCAGGGCGTCTCCGTCGACGGCATCGCACGGCTCGGCAGCATGCAGCTGGACACCCGGGTCCGTGCCACGGCCGCGGCCTCCGGCTTCTCCGCTGTCCGCGCCAATGCGCTGGCCGGCCTCGAGGCCAGCCTCAACGAGCCGGGCAAGAACGGCATCTCCGCCTCCCTCACCGAGTTCTGGGCGGCGTGGCAGGGAGTGTCCAACAAGCCGGGCAACGAAGCTGCCGCCACCGCACTGATCGGGCAGGCCACCATGCTCGCCACCCAGGTCGCCACCGGCTACCAGGCTGTAGAGGAACAGTGGACCGGCGCCTACAAGCAGCTCAAGGACATGGAAGCGGAGCTCAACGGCACAGCGTCCCAGATCGCTGCCATCAACGCGCAGATCCGGACAGTCCAGGCTTCAGGCGGCACCGCCAATGAGCTCATCGACCAGCGCAACGCACTGACCACCACCATCGCTGCCCTGGCCGGCGGCACCGTCCGCGAGTCGGAGCACGGCATGGTGGACGTGCTGATCGACGGCAACGCAATCGTCTCCGGGGACATCGTCCGTCCGGTACAGGTTGCCGGCGGCATCGCCATGGGCGCCGACGCGCCCCGGCTCGAATGGAGCCACCGCCCGGGCATTAACATGGCCGCCAGCGGCGAGATCGCAGGTGTGCTCAGCGTCCTGGCTCCGGCAGCCGACGGCGGTATCCTCGCCTCCGCTGCCGAGGGCTACAACAACTTCGCCAGGTCACTGGCCACCGCGGTGAACGCCGTGCACAACGGCGGCACCAATACCGCAGGCACCGTCGTCGGCGACTTCTTCAGCCACACCACGGATCCCGCTGCACTGTCACTGAAGGTTGTCCCGGCGAATGCCTCGGGCATCGCCACCGGCGCTGTTGGCAACGGCAACCTGGACAACTCGATTGCGGACGCGATCGCCCAGCTGGGTGCCGGAGCAGGATCGCCCGATTCCATCTGGGCCAACTTCGTCAGCGGCATCGGCGCCAGTACCCGGGTAGAGATGCAGCAGGCAGACCTCGCCGGTGTAGCCGCTTCCGCCGCCGTCGGCATGCAGCTCTCCAACTCCTCCGTGGACCTGGATGAGGAAAACCTCAACCTGCTGGCCTACCAGCACGCCTACCAGGGCTCAGCCCGGGTCATGACCGCCATCGACGAAATGCTCGACACACTCATCAACCGCACCGGCATTGTGGGAAGGTAACCCGTGATCACCCGCACCTCCAACCTGATGATGGCGCGCAACGCGCAGCAGAATCTTCAGGCGAACATGTCCCGGCTCGCCAAGCTCCAGGAGCAGGCCCACACTTCGGCAGCCATCACCCGCCCGTCGGACGATCCCGCAGGCACTGCGGACGCGCTGAAAGTCCGCGGCGAAATCCGCGCCAACACTGCGTACAAGGGCAATATCTCAGACGCGAACAGCTGGCTGGCCACCCTGGACAACGCGCTGACCCGCACCAACGACATCCTGACCCGGATCAAGGACCTGTCGATCACCGCAGCCACCGCGACGACGACGGCGGCCAGCAAAGCTTCCATCGCCACCGAGATCGAGGGCCTGAAATCGGACCTGATCACCCAGGCCAACACCTCTTACCTGGGCCGGACCATCTTTGCCGGTAACTCCGATGCCGGTGCCGCCGTCGTCGAGAATCCGCCGGTGCCGCCCGCCACGGCGTCGACCTACACCTTCACCGGCGCCGGTGACGGCCCGGTTAGCCGCAGGATTGACGCCAGCACCACGGTACGGGTGGATGCCAGTGCCGCGGAGGTCTTCGGCGACGTCTTCACCAAGATCGACTCCCTGGTCACCGACCTGCGGGCCAACGCCAGCATCAGCAGCCACCTGGCCGCCATCGACGAGAGCATCAACACCGTGCTCACCGCGCAGACCGATGTTGGCATCCGCCACGCCCGCGTGCTGAAAGCAGAGGAAACCAACGTGGAGCAGTCCGTCAGCCTGGAAACCCGGCGCTCTGGCATCGAAGACCTGGATACCGCGCAGGTCATCCTGGACCTGAAGCTGCAGGAGCTGGCCTACCAGTCATCCCTGGCGGTCACGGCCAAGGTCCTGCAGCCCACGCTGATGGACTTCCTGCGATGAGCACCGTAACGCCGGTTTCCTTCCTGGCCCCGCCTCCCGGGCTGGAGCCCCTCACCGAGTTCGCGCTCGTGGACGTCGACGGCGCCAGCGGCCTGTACTCGCTCACCGGAACGGATACCTCCGCGGGAGTCCGGCGTTTCTACGCCATTGACGCCTCGGTGTACCTGCCGGAGTACCACCCGGAGATCTCTGATGAGCAGGCCGGCCAGCTGGGCCTGACCGACCCCGCGGACGCCCGCGTCCTGGTGGTCGCCAACCCGGCGGACTCCGGAACCACGGTGAACCTGCTGGCACCGGTCATCATCAACACCCGCACCTGGCAGTGCGCCCAGGTCATCCTGGAGGGACGCGACCTGCCGCTGCGTGCGTCGCTGGAAACGGTCGCTGCGGCGTAACCGGCTTCCTCCCCGCCCCTCCCCCCATCGAGATAGCAGAAAGTGCACGTCCCAAAGCTGGGACGTGCACTTTCTGCTATCTCGTTTTTTGGGTGAGGCTAGGCGAAGTCGGACGTCGCCGGGTCTGCGCCGAAGCGGGTGCCGTTATCCAGGGCGTTGATTGCCTGGATGTCCTCGTCGGAGAGCTTGAGGTCCAATGCGGCCCAGTTCTCCTGGATGCGGGACTCTGTCACTGACTTCGGGATCACGATGTTGCCCAGTGCCAGATGCCAGGCGATGACCACCTGGGCCGGGGTGGCGCCGTCGTACTTTGCGGCGATTTCCTGCAGCACTGCGTCATCCAGCAGGCCCTGGCCGGAGCCGAGCGGCGAGTAGGACTCGTGCTTGATGTTGTGCTTCGCTTCGAACTCGCGCAGCTCGGACTGGGCCAGGTACGGATGGGTTTCCACCTGGTTCAGGACCGGCACGACGCCGGTGGCATCAATGATTTCCTGCAGTGCCTCAACCGTGAAGTTGCAGACGCCGATCGACTTCACCCGGCCGGACTTCTGGAGCTCGATCAGCGCCTTCCAGGTCTCCACGTACTTGCCCTGCTTCGGCTGCAGCCAGTGGATCAGGTACAGGTCAAGGTATTCCAGGCCCAGGCGCTCCATGGACGCGTCGAAGGCCGCCAGCGTCTCTTCGAAGCCCTGGTCGGCGTTCCAGACCTTGGTGGTGATGAACAGGTCTTCGCGCGGCAGGCCGGAAGCGGCAATGGCGCGGCCGACGCCTGCTTCATTGCCGTAGATCTTGGCGGTGTCGATGTGGCGGTAGCCGGCCTCGAAGGCCATGCCCACGGTCTTCTCCGCGAGGTCGTCCGCAACGCGCCAGACGCCGTAGCCGAGCTGGGGGATGGTGTTGCCGTCGTTGAAAGTCACGAGTGGGGATGTAGTCATGGTCACCATCCTCCACCCAGTACCCCCGGCTCCAGGACCAAACCGGCCGCTGTTTGCTGGACGCGAAATCGGTGCGGGAAGGGTTTGGGCAATGTGACGCCCGGTTACTGCCGCTCCTACGCGGGGGTGCTGCCCGCCCGGTACGTTCCCAGTGCCCGCTCAGCTTCGGCGATGTCCTCTTCCACGAGCTGGGCCCTGCGCCGGACGTTCTCCAGGCCTGCGGAGGCAATCCCCCAGCGTTCGCCTTCCAACCGGGACATGGCTGCGGCTTCGGCTGTGGCAGCCAACGAGTTGCCGGACCGGGACAGGGCACGGTGCACGGCGATCAGTCCGCCCGGAATGTCCTGCCCGGTGCTGGGCAGGTGTTTCTGGGCGGCTGCACAGACGGCGCGGACGCGCGGCAAAAGTCCCGAGAGCTCGTTCGCTACCAGGGCCAGCTCGTTGTAGAGCGCGTCGTCAGCTACGCCTTCGAGCATCTGGTGGTAGCGGTCCAGCCCGCGGGTGAAACGGTCGTGGGCGCGGCGCCACACACCCTTGCCGAGTTCAACGTCGTCCTTGCGCCCCTGCCGGGCTGCTGCGAAAAGTGCCATCCTGCCCGAGATTCTACAGATATTGTCCGGGGCCGGCCTGGGGCTCGGCCTGGGAACCCATTCCGCCCTGGCCGGACTGGCCCGTACTGCCGGCCATGCGGCGCGGTTCACCGTTCTCCCCGATCACCACGCCGGGGGCGAGGACTGTCCCAGGTGGGAGCTGCCGCAGCTGCAGCCGGCTTTGGAGCTGCTGGTTGGCGGTCTGCTGGGCGGCAATCGCAGTCTGGATCCCCCGGAAGAGTCCTTCAAGCCACCCCACCAGCTGAGCTTGGGCGATCCGCAGCTCGGCGTCCGTAGGGGTGGCGTTGTCCAGGAAGGGCAGGTTGATGCGTTCCAGTTCGCTGACCAGTTCCGGGGCCAGCCCGTCACAGAGTTCCTTCAGCGACCGGTCGTGGATCTCCGCCAGACGGTTGCGGGCGGCGTCGTCCAGTGGGGCGTTGCGCACCTCTTCGAGAAGCTGCTTGATCATGGTTCCGATGCGCATGACCTTGGCCGGTTCATCCACCAGCTCATTCAGTTTGGGCGGGCCCGACTTGCTCGGAGTCTCTGCCGCTTCGTCGGACTGGTCTCCGGGCTGCCCGGCTGATCCGCCCGTCCGGGCGTCCGGGCCGGCCGCGTCCCGGGACTCAGCAGCCGGGTCCGCCGCTGGGCCCGCACCGGGACCCGCAGCGTGTTCGACACCGGGACCGGCGCCAGGTCCGTTCTGTTCAGTCATGGATTAATGCTCTCACGCCTGCCCCGGGATGTTCCGGGGTCCTGCCCGCTTTCGGGTTCTTCCCCGCGCTTTTCTGCGAAGTAGTGGCGGCCGCGCGCTGCCCCTCACACCGAGAGGCCAGTTGCGGCTCTTTTCAGGGCTGAAAGGAGCCGTAACTGGCCTCTCGATGGGTAATGCACCGGAGGGGGCACGGACAGGATGCGGATTTACGGGGTCAGCAGCAGCGCCCGCCGGGATTGGCGTCCTGCCGGTCCATCTTGTCCCGCCAGAACTCCCGCTCGCTCAGCATCGGCCCGGAACAGCCCGACGCCGCATGGTGGGCCTGGTACTTGCGGTACGCGTCCTCCCCCATCACGTCGCGGAAGAAGCGGACAAATCCGCGCAGGTGTCCAACTACGGCTGTCATCAGTGCCCCGCCACCGCCGGTTTCTTGTCCTCCGGCAGTGCATCCCACTCTGCCTGGATCTTCTTCTCCTCCTCAGTGGCGAAGAAGCCGGCCGGTGCGAAGGTCCGCGACGGCACGGCGGGATCCTCGGCGCTCGGAGCCCCGCCGGAGCGGTAGGACCGGATCGAAGCGATCACTGCGGTGATGATCACGATGATCGCCAGCGTCACGAACAGGATCGAGAGCACACCCTGCACGAACGTGTTCCGCACAACGGCTTCCATTGCCTCCACCGTCTTTGCAGTGCCGAAGCTGGTCTCCCCTGCCTCCAGGGCGTTCCGGAACGCGTTGTGCTGCGCCCAGTAGCCCACGGCCGGGACGGGGGAGAAGATCTTGTACATCGACGCGGTGATGGTCACGACCGATGCGAACGCCAGCGGAAGCACCACTACCCAGATGTATTTGAAGACATTCTTCTTGGCCAGGATCGCCAGGCAGATGGCCAGCGCAATGGCTGCCAGGAGCTGGTTGGCTATGCCGAACAGGGGGAAGAGCGTGTTGATGCCGCCCAGCGGATCGGTGACGCCCATGATCAGGATCGATCCCCAGCCGGCGACCATGATCGCCGTACAGATCCAGGCGCCGGTGCGCCACCCCGTATCCCGGAACTTCGGAATGAAGTTCCCGATCGAGTCCTGCAGCATAAAGCGGGCCACGCGGGTGCCGGCGTCAACGGCGGTGAGGATGAACAGCGCCTCGAACATGATCGCGAAGTGATACCAGAACGCCATCATTGCCGGGCCGCCGATGAAGCTCTGCATGATCATCGCCAGGCCGACTGCCAGCGTTGGCGCACCGCCGGTGCGCGACACAATGGACTCCTCGCCGACGTCGGACGCCAGGGAGGTGAGCATGTCCGGCGTGAGGTTCACGCCCACCAGGCCCAGGGAGTTCACGAACGCGACGGCGCCCTCCACGGTTCCGCCGGTGGCAGCGGCGGAGGAGTTCATGGCGAAGTAGATGCCGCGGTCCAGGGAGATTGCCGCGACCAGGGCCATGATGGCCACGAAGGATTCCATCAGCATGCCGCCGTAGCCGATGAACCGGGTCTGGCGTTCCTTCATGATCATCTTCGGAGTGGTTCCGGAGGAGATCAGGGCGTGGAATCCGGACAGTGCACCGCAGGCAATCGTGACGAACAGGAACGGGAACAGCGGGCCGGCGACCACCGGGCCGTCGTCCCGGGAAGCGAACTCGCTGAAAGCCGGAACGCTGATCTCCGGCCGCACAACAATGATTGCCACGGCCAGCATGACGATCGTGCCGATCTTCATGAAGGTGGAGAGGTAGTCGCGCGGGGCCAGGAGCAGCCAGACGGGCAGGACGGCGGCGATGAAGCCGTAGATGATGATGCCCCAGGCGATGGTGACGCGGTCCAGGGAGAAGATCGCCACGCCCCACTCGGTGTCAGCGATCCAGCCGCCGCCAACGATCGCGAGCATGAGCAGCACGAACCCAATGATGGAGACTTCGCTGACCTTGCCGGGGCGCAGGTAGCGCAGGTACACGCCCATGAACAGCGCGATCGGGATGGTCATGGCCACGGAGAAGACGCCCCACGGGCTTTCCCCGAGCGCGTTCACGACCACCAGTGCCAGGATGGCCACAATGATGATCATGATGGTCAGGGTGGCGATCAGGGCAGCCGTGCCGCCGATCAGGCCGAGTTCCTCGCGGGCCATCTGGCCCAGGGACCGGCCGCCGCGGCGCATGGAGAAGAACATGACCAGGTAGTCCTGGACGGCGCCGGCCAGGATGACACCCACGATGATCCAGACCGTGCCGGGCAGGTAACCCATCTGGGCGGCCAGGACCGGACCGACCAGCGGGCCGGCACCGGCGATCGCAGCGAAGTGGTGGCCGTAGAGCACCCGCCGGTCGGTGGCGGCGTAGTCCTTGCCGTCCGCCTTGTACTCCGCGGGCGTTGCCCTGCGGTCATTGGGCTTGAGCAGATGCCGCTCGATGTACTTGGAGTAGAACCGGTAACCAATCAGGTACGTGCAGACCGCAGCAAAGACGAACCAGATGGCGTTGACCGTCTCGCCGCGGACGATCGCCAGCATGGTCCAGCTGATGCCGCCAAGCAGGGCGATGCCCACCCAGACGGCAATCTTCAACGGCGTCCAGCGGCGTTCCTCCGCCTGCGCTGCGTCGTCGTCAACGGCAACGGGCGGCAGGTCCGGGTCCTGGACCAGGACGTCTGCGTCGGACGCTCCCGGGTCCCGGCGGTCCGGGTCCCTTCGGCGCCGGTTGTTCTCACTCATGATGCGTACCCCTTGTCAGCAGTGCGGGTCCGCACCCCGATAGGGTGCAGGTGATGCGCAAGAGGTTAGCAGTGCCGGTGCGGTGCAGCTCACATACACGCCGGACCCGCCGGGGGCGCGCCGCTAGACCGTGAGGAGGATCTTCCCGGTGTGCCGACCGGAATCAAAGTACTCATGTGCCGCGGCAGCCTCGGCGAGGGGGAAGGTGCGGTCCACCAAAGGCTTCACAGTCCCGTCGCGCAGCAGCGGCCAGACGTACTCGCCGACGGCTGCCATGATGGCACTCTTCTCGGCTTCCGGCCGTGCGCGCAGGGTGGTGCCCATGACAGCGCAGCGCTTGGTCATCAGTGCGTTCAGGTCCAGCTCTGCCCGGGTGCCGCCCTGCAGGCCGATGATCACCAGGCGGCCTTCAACGGCGAGCGCATCCAGGTTGCGCTGCAGGTACTTGGCTCCCATGACGTCCAGGATGACGTCCGCTCCCCTGCCGTCCGTGGCCCGGCGGACCTCTTCCACGAAGTCCTGCTCTTTGTAGTTGATCAGCACTTTGGCGCCGAGGCTCTCGGCGAGCGCCAGCTTTTTCGGGCTCGAGGCCGTCACCATGGGAACCGCCCCGAACGCCGCCACCAGCTGGATGGCCATGGTCCCGATTCCGCCGGCCCCTCCGTGGATCAGGACATACTCGCCTTCGCGGACCCCGGCAGCCATGAAGAGGTTGGAGAACACAGTGGCCGCGACCTCCGGCAGGGCCGCGGCCGTGACCAGGTCCAGTTCCGGCGGGACCGGAAGCACCTGTCCGGCCGGCACCGCCACCTGCTCCGCGTAACCGCCGCCCGACAGGAGGGCCACGACGTCGGCCCCCACTTCCAGGCCCTCCACCCCGGTGCCGACGGCAGCGACCCGGCCCGAAACCTCCAGGCCCGGATACTCCGGGGCACCCGGGGGCACCGGGTACTTGCCCTGCCGCTGCAGCACGTCGGCGCGGTTGAGTCCCGCTGCAGCAACATCGATGAGGACTTCTCCGGGACCGGGGACGGGAGCGGGCACGTCGCGGAGGGCCAGCACGTCCGCGTCGCCTGGTTCGGTAATGACAATCGCCTTCATGATGCCTCCTGCGGACGTGGCGAAAATTTTGGTGAACTGCGCTCATCTGCCAGACTACTAAGCGGAGGAAGGTTGTCCGAGCGGCCGATGGAGCTGGTCTTGAAAACCAGTGTGCGGTAACCCCGTACCAAGGGTTCGAATCCCTTACCTTCCGCTCCTGCGGAAGCCTGCACATCCTCAAGGGATGTAACGGCTCAGCAAAACACCCCGGTCTGCGGACCGGGGTGTTTTTGTTTGCCATCTTCGATGCCAATGCATACTGCTCACGGATGTTACTTTGCCAATTTATAAGCGTGCTTGCGGCGCACATAGGCTCTTCTGGTGGTTTCCGGCCCATTGGGGGATGGAGAACCAAAACCAATTACCGCAGAAGGAGTTACTCGCATGAATCCCGCCCGCCAGGTACCTCTGGCCCGCGCCGGAAAAGCCATCACGGCTGCCGCCTTTGCACTCTTGCTCGCCGGCTGCGGAGCCTCAGTCTCCGCAGACAACGACGAACCGAAGGCCGGCGAGTCACCCGCCGCGGCATCGGCCCCGCCGGAAGCCGAGACCGTAGCCCGCGAGGAGGCAGAGGAAGAGGTCTCTGCCGCAACCGTCGACGCCGTCGACTTGAAGGTCGGGGACTGCATGGCCGAAGACCCGGATGCTGAGGAGGTCGACGCCGTTGACGTGCTTCCCTGCACCCAGCCGCACGATTCCGAGGTCTACGCAGCCATGGACATGGAAGCGGGCCCCTACCCCGGCGACGAGGCCGTGGACGCCATGGCCCAGGATTTCTGCCTCGCTGAGTTCCAGCCCTACATCGGCACGGACTACTCCGTATCCGCTCTGGATATCGGCTACCTGACACCAACCCCGACATCCTGGACGCTGGGGAATGACCGCGAAATCCTCTGCAGCGCCTACCGGGTGGACGGCGAGAAACTGAGCACCACGGTGAAGAACTCGAACGTCTAGTAGTTCTTGCGCTGAAAAGGGGGCCTAACCAAAGCGGTTAGGTCCCCTTTCTTCTATTTGTCAATAGTTACCTCCCGTTAGGCCCTCAAAGGGAGGGAATTAATATGCCTGTCACTCCGGGATGGTATCCAGAAGGGGTTCACCGCACCCACTGCCGCTTTTCCGGGCCGCTACCGCCTGCCCAGCAACCGGCACCCGTTCCCCAAGGAGCAATGAGGCATGAGATTTACCCGATGGAAGGCAGCGCTGGGAACAGCCCTGTCTGCCGGCCTTTTGGCCGGCCCGCTGGCGGCGCTGCCCGCCCACGCCGAGGAAGCGCTCCCCGGCGTCATCATCAACGAGGCCTACCTCAGCGGAGGAAGCGCCAACGCTCCGTTCACCAACAAGTTCGTTGAGCTGTACAACCCCACCAGCGCCCCGGTCAGCCTGGACGGGTGGTCGCTCCAGTACCGCGCCGCAGGTACGACGGCGCCGCCCACCGGCGTCGGGCGGCTCTCCGGCACGATCGCCGCCGGCGGGTACTACCTGATCCAGGGCGCCAGCAACGGCACCAACGGCACGGCGCTGCCTGCTGCGGACGCCACCATCGGGGCAAGCTTCTCCGGTTCCGCCGGAACCCTGGTGCTCTCCAACCAGGCCGCTGCGGTGAACCCGCTTCCCACCGGCTCCGTGACCGGCCAGGCGGGCGTCGTCGACCTGCTCGGCTACGGCACCTCCAACACTTTCGAAACCGCGCCTGCCGCGGCTCCCGCCGGAAATTCTGATCCGAAGTCGCTGAACCGGACCGGGTTCGCGGACACGAACAACAACGCCTCAGACTTCACTCTCAGTGCTTCCGTCACTCCGACGAACACCGCGGGCGGGGGAACCATTCCGGACCCCGAGCCCACAGATCCCGAGCCGACGGACCCGGAGCCCACTGATCCTCCGGCCGGCGCGGTTACGATCGCCGAGATCCAGGGCCCCGGGGACACCAGCGCCCTGGTCGGCCAGAACGTCACCACCCGCGGAAAAGTCACCGCGGCCTACCCCACCGGCGGCTTCAGCGGCTACTACCTCCAGACCCCCGGTACCGGCGGCGACCTGGACCCCGCAACCCACACGGCATCCCACGGCATCTTCGTCTTCTCCTCGGCCACCGTCGGCCAGGTAGCGATCGGCGATTACGTCGAGGTCACCGGCACCGTCGGCGAGTACTTCGGCCTGACCCAGCTGACCGTTCCCGCAGGTGCACTGACCAAGCTCAGCGAACCCGCTGAAGAGGTCAAGCCCGCCACGGTCACCTGGCCCGCCACGGACGCCGAGCGGGAAACCCTCGAGGCCATGCTGCTGGCACCCCAGGGCGACTTCACCGTCACGGACAACTACACGCTGAACCAGTACGCGGAAATCGGTCTCGCCGCCGGCACCGAGACGCTGGTGCAGCCCACCGCCGTCGCGCCCGTTGGTACCCCGGAGCACGCGGCGGTTGTCGCCACCAATGCGGCGAAGGCCGTGAAGCTCGACGACGGCGCCACGACCAACTTCCTCTCCGCAGCCAACCAGTCCAAGCCGCTGCCGTACCTGACGTCCACCGACCCGGTGCGCATCGGTGCCCCGGCGCAGTTCACCACGAATGTGATCCTCGACTTCCGCAACAGCGCCTGGCGTTTCCAGCCGCTGACCGAACTGACTCCGGCCAACGCGGACACTGTCCAGCCGGCGTCGTTCGAAAACACCCGCACGCCGGCACCGCAGAGCGTGGGCGGCAACCTCAAGCTCGCCGCCTTCAACGTGCTGAACTACTTCAGCACCACCGGTGACGACCTCACCGGCTGCACCTACTACAACGACCGCTCCGGCGCTCCGGTCACCGTCCGCGGCGGCTGCGACGCCCGCGGCG
Organism: Arthrobacter caoxuetaonis; assembly: GCF_023921125.1. Classification (NCBI taxonomy): domain Bacteria; kingdom Bacillati; phylum Actinomycetota; class Actinomycetes; order Micrococcales; family Micrococcaceae; genus Arthrobacter; species Arthrobacter caoxuetaonis. The sequence goes on along the minus strand of NZ_CP099466.1, from coordinate 454,126 downwards.
CAGCCAACGAGGCGAACCTCGAACGCCAGCAGGCGAAAATCGTTGCGGCGATCAATGCCCTGGGTGCCGACGTCGTCGGTCTCATGGAAATCGAGAACTCCGCCGAGCTGGGACAGGACCGGGACACCGCCCTCGCCCACCTCACCGAGGCACTGAACGCAGACGCGCCCGGCACCTGGGACTACGTCCGCTCCCCGTCGGCGCTGCCCGACGACGAAGACGTGATCCGCACTGCGTTCATCTACCGGACCGCTACCGCTGAACCGGTGGGCGAGTCCGTGATCCTGAACGATGAGAGCGTCTTCTCCAACGCCCGCGAACCGCTGGCCCAGGCCTTCAAGCCGGCCGGCGGGGAAGACAGCGAGAGCTTCGTGGCGATCGCGAACCACTTCAAGTCCAAGGGTTCCGCGCCGGCGAGCGGCGAAAACGCAGACAACGGGCAGGGCGGCTGGAACGCCGACCGCGTCCGCCAGGCCCAGGCCGTGGCAGCGTTTGCGGACACCGTGGCGCAGGATGCCGGAACCGATCGGGTCTTCCTGCTCGGTGACTTCAACTCCTACGCCGCAGAAGACCCCATGCAGGTCTTCGCTGAAGCCGGGTACCTGAACCTGGGCAAGGCCACCGGCAAGCACTCCTACGCCTTCAGCGGCCTGGTCGGATCCCTGGATCACATCCTGGCCTCCCCCGCTGCTGCTGAGGATGTCACCGGCACCGACATCTGGAACATCAACTCGGTTGAATCGATCGCCTTCGAATACAGCCGGTACAACTACAACGCCACCGACTACTACGCAGCGGATCCCTACCGTTCCTCGGACCACGATCCGATCCTGGTGGGGATGAACCTGGTTCCGGCTGAGGCCGAGGTCACGGACCTGAACCTGCTCAACATCAACGATTTCCACGGCCGCATTGACGCCAACACCGTCAACTTCGCCGGTACCGTCGAGCAGCTCAAGGCTGCCGCTGAAGAGGGCAGCTCGCTGTTCCTCTCCGCCGGCGACAACATCGGTGCATCCCTGTTCGCCTCCTCGGTACAGCAGGACCAGCCCACCATCGACGTCCTGAACGCGCTGGGCCTGCGGGCCTCGGCAGTGGGCAACCACGAGTTCGACGGCGGCTTCGCGGACCTCACTGACCGTGTGGTTCCCGCCTCCGACTTCGACTACCTGGGCGCCAACGTCTACCTCAAGGGCACCACAACCCCGGCGCTGCCGGAGTACACCATCCTGGACGTGAACGGCGTTCAGGTGGCTGTGATCGGAGCCGTCACCGAAGAGACCGGCACCCTGGTTTCCCCCGGCGGCATCTCCACGCTCGAGTTCGGCGATCCGGTGGAAGCAGTGAACCGAGTCGCTGAGCGCCTGGATTCCGAAGGCCTCGCCGACGTCATCATCGCCGAATACCACGAGGGTGCCGGCTCCGGGACCCTCGACGGCGCCACGCTGGAGGAGGAGATCGCCGGCGGCGGTGCCTTCGCGGAGATCGTGACGGAAACCAGCGCACTGGTGGACGCCATCTACACGGGCCACACGCACAAGCAGTACGCGTGGGACGCACCGGTCCCCGGTGTTGAGGGCAAGACCCGTCCCGTGGTCCAGACCGGCTCCTATGGTGAATACATTGGCCAGATCCAGCTCGAATACAGCGCCGAGACGGATGAGGTCCTTTCCTACGCGGCCGGCAACGTGGCCCGCACTGCTGCTCCGGCAGCAGAGCTGGTTTCCGCGTACCCGGCGGTTGCCGAAGTAAAGCGGATTGTCGACGCCGCCCTGGCGTTCGCGGCCGAGGTCGGCAACCAGCCGATCGGCTCGGTCACAGCGGACATCACCACGGCGTTCGCCGGAACATCCCGCGATGACCGCGGCAACGAGTCCACCCTGGGCAACCTGGTGGCCGACTCGCTGCTCTCCTCGCTCGGCTCACCTGAGCGCGGCGGGGCCGAAATCGGCGTCGTCAACCCGGGTGGCATGCGGGCCGAGCTGTACTACGACGAGGACGGCGTGATCACCTACGCCGAAGCCAACGCCGTGCTGCCGTTCGTGAACAACCTGTGGACCACCACCCTGACCGGTGCGCAGCTCAAGTCGGTCCTCGAAGAGCAGTGGCAGCCTGACGGAAATTCCCGGGCTTTTCTGGCCCTGGGGCTTTCCGACAACGTGACCTACACCTACGATCCGGACCAGGCCCGCGGCTCCCGGATCCAGTCGGTCACCGTCAACGGCGAAGCACTGGACATGGACCGGGCCTACCGCGTGGGTACGTTCAGCTTCCTGGCGCAGGGCGGGGACAACTTCTCCACCTTCGCCCAGGGCACGGACACCCGTGACTCCGGCCTGATCGACCGTGACGCGTGGATCAGCTACCTGCAGGCCAGCAGCCCGGTCTCCCCCGATTTCGCCCGCCAGGGCGTAGTCGTCAAGGGTGCTCCGGCCACCGCAAAGGCCGGTTCCAGCGTCGCCTTCACCGTGGAGAAGCTGGACCTGACCTCCCTGGGCAGCCCGGCCAACACCACACTGGCCGTGAGCTGGGTCCCTGCCGGCGGAACCGCCGTCGCACTTGGAACGGTCCCGGTAACTGCCGGTGCCGCCAGCGTCACCGCCGCCATTCCGGCGTCGGCGTCCGGCCCCGGCTCCCTGGTGCTGACCGCTGATCCGTCAGGGACAACGGTCACCATCCCGGTCACTGTTGAGCCCGCAGCACCGGAGCAGCCCACCTGTGTCCGTCCCGTCCAGCCGAAGAACTGGTGGGATCTGCGGGGCTGGCTCAAGTACGCGGTGGACTACGCACGGTACCTGATCTGCCTCTCCGGCCGCGGCTAACCCGCACCGGCTAGGCAATGGCTAAGCGGCGCCGTCCGAGGGGAGACCCTCGGACGGTGCCGCTTTTCGCTATCCAGTTCCCGGCCAAAGGGAGCACGAAGGGAGAAACCATGACCACCACCGTTGAGGATGCCCTGCACCCCACCGAACGACGCCGCTGGGTGAGTGCCCCCGGCGCCCAGCTTGCCGTCTTCGAGTACGGACCGGAGCCGGGTCCGGGTGTTCCGGAAGTGCTGGCGGTCCATGGTTATCCGGATGACCATACTGTGTTCGCCGGGCTCATCAGCGAACTTGCCGAAGACCACCACATCATTACCTATGACACACGCAATGCCGGGCAGTCCGCCGCCGCTTCCTCGCGGCTGGACGCGTTCCGGCTGCCGGTGCTGGTCGAGGATCTCTACGCCGTGCTGGCAGCCACGGCCGCGGGGCCCGTCCAGCTCGTCGGCCATGACTGGGGATCCATCCAGGGCTGGGCCGCGGTCCGTGATCGGCGGGCCGATGCCGCCATCAGCCGGTACATCAGCATTTCCGGCCCTGACCTGCATCACTTCCGCCGGTGGTTCACCGAACGGCTGCGAAGCCCGCGGCGCTGGTTCGACGTACTGAAGCAATCGTTGCGCAGCGCCTACGTGGCGTTCTTCCAGCTGCCCGTGCTTCCGGAACTGCTGTTCTACGCCGCCGGCGCCCGGCTCTACGAGCGGACCCAGGGCCGGCCGGCAGGGCGCAACCTGCAGCGGGGGCTGGCGCTGTACCGGGCCAACTTTGCCGCTCCCGGGGACACCGCTCCCCGGGAGCCAACTGCTGTTCCGGTGGAGGTTGTTGTTCCCCTTCGGGACCCCTTCCTCTCACCTGCGCTGAACCAGGGTGTGGAGGAGTTCGCACCCCGCGTCCGTTTCACCGCCGTCGACGCCGGACACTGGTGGCCGGCGTCGCACGCTGGGGACCTGGCAGCGCGAATCAGGGCCGTTTCCCGGAACTGACCCTTTTTCTGGAACTGATCCGCGCTCAGCCGGGGTTGGGGCGGGTGTTGGCGGCTGCCCTTAGCCGCCAAACCTCGCCACGAGGCGGCCGAGGACCTCATTGTTCTTCAGCCGCTCCAGGCCCTTGTCGATTTCATCGAAACCGATTTCCTCATAACCGGGACGGATCTCTCCGCGCAGCATCAGGTAAAAGACTTCCTCGATGTCCTCCACGGTGCCGCCGAGCGAGCCTTCGAGCTTCTTGCCCAGGATGGTGTTGGTTGCCACCGTGAACGTGGGGTTGCCCAGGCCGACCTGCACCACCTTTCCGCCGCGCTTCACGGCGTTGATGGCTTTCTGCGTGGTGTCGAAGCCTGCGTAGTCGACGATCAGGTCGAAGTCGCCGCCGGCGCGGGGATTCGCTACCCACTCTGCTGCGTCCTTGACACAGCTGACCGCACCCACCTCGCGGGCGTTGTCCCAGGCTGCTTCCTTCATCTCGGCGACGTGGACTTCAGCACCGGCAAGCACGGCTGCGCGGGCGCCGATCTGGCCCAGGCCGCCGAACCCGATGACACCTACTTTCATGCCCTTCGCCGCGCCGCCGACCTTGATCATGGCGTGGTAGGAGGTCATGCCCGCATCAGTGGCGAGGGCAGCCAGGGAGAGGTCCAGTCCTTCGGGGACCCTGGCAAGGTCGCGGTAGTCAGCCGCGAGTTTGTCGGCGAAACCGCCCGGAGTGAACATCCCCAGCGGGGCCTGCACTCCTGAGGAGCAGACGCCCACAACGTCGCCCACCTTGAAGCCGGTGACCTCGGCTCCGAGTGCCGTGATGACCCCGGCGTTCTCATGCCCCTGCGTCATGGGCAGGAACGGCATGGCCTGGTCCCCGACTTCCATGTACATCACGTCGGAGTGGCACAGTCCCGCGGCTTTGACGTCGATGATGACCTGCGTAGGACCCGGAACAGGTTCCGGAATGTCATTCAGCTGGATCGGCTTGCGCTCCCCCATGTACTGCCAGGCTTTCACAACAACTCCTCTCACCGGGGCCGAAGGGCGGCATTGCCCCTGCGCGTGCACTCTGATGGCACGTTCCTGCGGTGGAATCCCCTGGTTTCAGTCTAGGGCGGCTCAACGTCTGCCCACCGAGCGCATCCGGTCCTTCAGCCGCCGATACCGGCGCCGCAGGAGGCTGACCAGCTGCGTTTCGGGAAAAACCGGTCGTTCGGGGAAAATCCAGCCGCGGCGCCGCGCAGCAAATTCCCACAGCAAACGAATCCACCCGAAACGCAGCAAAACCGGAACGGGGCTCCCGAGTCACTGACGCGAGTAACGGGAACGCCGGCGTACTCAGGGCACCGCAGTGGGCCCGCTTACTGCCGGGGATCCGGATTCTTGGGATCCTCGCTGCCCATGTCCGCCGCGCCGAAGATATTGGCAGCCACGGAGTCCGACTTCTCGTTGGCACGGGGTTTCAGCTCCGGATGGTGCAGGTCCAGCGCCGGCCGCTCGGACCGGATGCGCGGCAGGGAGGTGAAGTTGTGCCGCGGCGGCGGGCAGGACGTTGCCCACTCGAGCGAGCACCCGAAGCCCCACGGGTCGTCCACCTCCACCTTCTTGCCGCGGCGCCAGGTTACGTACACGTTCCAGAGGAACGGAACCATGGAGAAGCCCAGGATCATGGAGCCGATAGTGGAGAGCTGGTTCATTCCGGTGAAGTTGTCCTCCACCAGGTAGTCGGCGTAGCGCCGGGGCATACCCATCACACCGAGCCAGTGCTGAATCATGAAGGTCATGTGGAAGCCCAGGAACAGCAGCCAGAAATGGATCTTGCCCAGGCGCTCGTTGAGCATCTTTCCGGTCCACTTCGGCCACCAGAAGTAGAACCCGCCGAACATCGCGAAAACCACGGTGCCGAAGACGACGTAATGGAAGTGGGCGACGACGAAGTAGGTGTCCGAGACGTGGAAGTCCAGCGGCGGGGAGGACAGGATGATCCCGGTGAGGCCGCCGAAGAGGAACGTAATCAGGAACCCCAGGGCCCATATCATCGGAGTTTCGAAAGTCACGGAACCGCGCCACATAGTGCCGATCCAGTTGAAGAACTTCACTCCGGTCGGCACGGCGATCAGCATGGTCATGATGGCGAAGAAGGGCAGGAAGACCTGGCCCGTGACATACATGTGGTGCGCCCACACGGTCATGGACAGCCCGGCGATCGCAATTGTGGCAAAGACCAGGCCCTTGTAGCCAAAGATGGGTTTTCGGCTGAAGACCGGCAGGATCTCGGAAATGATCCCGAAGAAGGGCAGGGCGATGATGTAGACCTCGGGGTGGCCGAAGAACCAGAACAGATGCTGCCAGAGGATGGCCCCGCCGTTCTCCGGATCGAAGATATGGGCGTCGAACCTGCGGTCCGCTCCAAGCGCGAACAGGGCCGCGGCCAGCGGCGGGAAGGCCATCAGGACCAGGATGGCGGTCACCAGGGTGTTCCAGGTGAAGATTGGCATCCGCCACATCGTCATCCCGGGGGCACGCAGGCAGATAATCGTGGTCACGAAGTTGACTGAGCCCAGGATGGTTCCGAAGCCGGACAGGGCGAGCCCAAAGACCCACAGATCACCCCCGACCCCGGGGGAGAACGTCGTGTTGGACAGCGGCGCGTAGGCAGTCCACCCGAAGGACGCTGCACCCTGCGGCGTGATGAACCCGGACACGGCGATCAGGGAGCCGAACAGGAAGAACCAGTAGGCCAGGGCATTGAGCCTGGGAAAGGCGACGTCGGGCGCACCAATCTGCAGGGGCATCATCACGTTCGCGAAACCGGCGAACAGCGGAGTTGCGAACATCAGCAGCATCAGGGTGCCGTGCATGGTGAAGAGCTGGTTGTACTGCTCCCGCGACGACACGATCTCCAGCCCGGGCTGGAACAGTTCGACCCGGATGATCAGGGCCATCACCCCGGCCAGGCAGAAGAAGATGAACGACGTGATCAGGTACAGGTAGCCGACCTTTTTGTGGTCCGTCGTCGTCAGCCAGTCGACCACTGCCCTGCCCTTGGACACCGGCACAACGCGCGGAGGTACAGTCGTTCCTTCGTCCGCTGAGTACTTCAACGTAGACATCAACGCCGCCTTGGGTCCGCAGGAGGTCCTGACCGTCCACCGCCCGGCTCACACGCAGGCCAGTGTGCCTTGTATCGTAGGACCCCGCCAGTAGGCAGTCCAGAGAGCGGACTATTCTTTTGTCCCGGAGGGCTCAGGGTTCCAGGTCTGCGAGGAGCCTAGTGAGGGGCAGCGGCCTGCCGCCCGGAACCCCGTGCCTGCCCAGAGGTTCACTGCCGAGCTGTCGCCGGCGGCCGCTGCGGCTGCACGGATGGGTTTGGTCAGGTGGTGCCGGGCCGGATAGCCGGACGGGGCACCGGCGCCAGTCAGGGAGGCTATGGTGAGGATGCGGTTAGCGTTCAACGTTTATCCTTGCCAATGTCACCACAGCTCCCTGTCCGCGTACCCGGTCCCGTTCGGCACACACACGGTTGGTCGTTAGCAATGGAACTGCGGATGTTCCAACAAACAAAAAATCCTCCTTCCAGCGGACGCATGTCTCCGCTGGAAGGAAGATTCTTCGCGTTGATGCTTGTTACATGATGTGTAGGAAGGTGGACCAGTCGCTGCCGATCTTGACTTTGGCGCTGAGCCCGGTTCCGTTGTGGGCGTAGTACCAGAGGTCACCCTGGGCATCCACACCGAGGATATCGGCTTGCCCGTCTCCGCTCCAGTCTGAAGCAATAACCTGTTTGTGGTTGGCCCAGCCGCTGCCGATCTTGACTTTGGCGCTGAGCCCGGTTCCGTTGTGGGCGTAGTACCAGAGGTCACCCTGGGCATCGACACCGAGGATGTCGGCTTGCCCGTCTCCGCTCCAGTCAGCTGCCATCACTTGTTTGTAGTTAGCCCAGCCGCTGCCGATCTTGACTTTGGCGCTGAGCCCGGTTCCGTTGTGGGCGTAGTACCAGAGGTCACCCTGGGCATCGACACCGATGACATCGGCTTGCCCGTCACCGCTCCAGTCAGCCGCCATAACATGCTTGTAGTTGGCCCAGCCGTTGCCGATTTTTGTGGCACTGGAGAGCTGGTAGTTGTTGTTCGGGTAGTAGTACAGGTCTCCCCCAGGATCGACGGCAATGACGTCAGCGGCGCCGTCGCCGCTCCAGTCTGCGGATACCACGTGCTTGTGGTTTGCCCAGCCGCTGCCGATTTTACTACGGGCGCTGAGCCCGCTGCCGCTGTGGGGGTAGTACCAGAAGTCGCCGTTACCGTCGACCCCCAGGACATCGGACTGCCCGTCTCCACTGAAGTCGGACACGCGCTCACCATCCGCTCCGGGAAGGCCGTTCGAAAGTCCGTTCTGGCTTACCGCAGTGACACCCCTGGGGTAGTTAGTGCCCATCTCAACCGTGTTGGGAATTTCACGGCTCAATTTGTTGCCGCAGTTCACGATGTTCCAGTGCAAGTGGGGCGCAGTTGAATTGCCCGTGCTTCCCGAATATCCGATGTGTTGACCCTGGGCGACTGACTGGCCGTATCCAACCAGCGGGTTGGTCTTGAGGTGGGCGTACTGAGAGCAGCGGTCATTGCCATGATTGATCAGGACCATGTACCCGCCACCGCCACCGTCCCATCCTGAGGAATAGACCGTCCCCGCTGCCGAAGCAACAACCGTTGCACCTGTCGGCATGCCTATGTCAACGGCGTGCCGGTTGTAGTTGTCGTTATGCGAGAACGAGCTAGATGGCGACTGGGTGATCTGGTACCCGAAACCGGCCGGATAGGGCAACTTGAAGGGTGCGCCCGGCGCAGCTTGGGCTGCCGGGAGTCCGCCGACCAGCCCTGTCGATGCTATTACGACCGCCGCAATGGTCGCCCCCATTATTTTCTTGAACATGTAAGTTCTCCTAGAGTCACTGTTACCGCCGCCTGAATGCGGCATAGTGATCCTAAACACTCCCTATCAACTTTTACTATCAACTTGAATTATTAATATCGCGACCTCGGCCAATTGTGTCATCGAAGAGCTTTTTGACTTGACGAACGCATCCGGCCTTTCCGGCTGGTACCGATCCTTAGTTTCGCCAAACACTCTGGCCTCTCGGCACCACAAGGCTGGTTTCGGTGCTTCTGCGGAGCTTTCAGGTGGCAGCGATCAGTGGATGCTTCTCCGCATGTCTGCGTTGGCATTCTTCTTACTTATGCTGCTGGCTATGAGTGCTCTGCGCCGGGCAGATGAACTAGGTGCCGATGCCTTTGCAATCGAATTTTCGGGCGAAGATCACGGAGCTGCGCAATATTTTGCCTTCATTGACGACGCTCGCCAATACTCCGACGGGCATCTCATACAAGAAAGCGATTCTAGAAACACAAAAAAATACACGCGGACTGTCCGCGCTCTTCAAGTGGTCCTCCGTCTGCTGAGTACGCATCCCTCTCACCAGGAGCGTCTGGAGTTTATGAGGTCTCAACTGGTTACGTGAAGGAGTCCCGGGGCTGCGTGCCCTAGGCCGCAGCCCAGATATAGGGCCCTGGATCACTTTCATCGCCTGGCGGCAGCCAGTGTTCTTCAATCACTGGGTCGTAGATCTATGTGCTCTGCAGTGCTGGGGTGTTGTGCCGGTCAAGGTAAGCGTGCCAGCGGGCTCTTTCGCGGCGGTCCCTGCTGATCTGTGCTTGATAGTCGGCCAGCGCTCCGAGGCGGCCCGCGAGGCTGGTGAGGTTACCTGTGGACGTTATTTTCCACTGACGTCCGTCCCTGTGGATCATTCTGAGGCTTTCCATGGTTGCCAACGCATTGTCCGTTGCTGATCGGCTAACTCCAATGGTTCGGATGATGTCAGCAGTGGTGGGGGAGTGGTGGGATCCCTCGATGGTTTCGTAGACGAGCGCCGTCGCGTCGCCCAGGGCACGAAACACAGGTCTGACAGCGTGGATCTTGCCTTTGCGCCAGGTTTTCGAGCCAACTCTTCGTAGTGAGCCGGCAATTGAACCGAGTAGGTGTCTTCCGCCTTGTGCCGGGCATCAGCCACCTTGATCAGTATTCCGTCCGGGGGCTCAACGAGAACGGGGAGCAGGCGGGCAATGGTGACGTGGTGCTTTCCCAGAGCAACGGCCCGGTTCGGGCTTGGGTTTCCCTCACTTTCAACGCCTCACTGCACGCAGGAACCAAGAAACGGTCCCCCCGAGGAGGTGGCCCGCGATATTGCTTCACGCATTCCCGGGCTGTCCAGCCGACTTCAGTCAACAGGTGCTGGGATAGCCCGACCCATGTTCCTTGTTCCCGGCCCGCCAGACGGCCGCGGTCAGCGGCATCCCGGGACGGTAGGCAAGGTGCGCTGCCGACGGTGCGTTCAGCAGATGGAGGTCGGCACGGTGCCCGACGGCGAGGGAACCCACCGCCCGTGCACCGTCCCGGTCCTCCCCAATGTGGCGCCGAAGGGCCAGGGCGCCGCCATAGGTTGCTGCCCGGACCGCTTCGGGGACACTGAGCCCCATCTGCAGCACAGCAGTTGCTACACAGAAGTTCATCGACGAGGTGTAGGACGTTCCCGGATTGCAGTTGGAAGCCAGCGCAATTTCGACGCCGGCGTCGAGCAGGCGGCGTCCGGGAGCCAGCGGCTGCCGGGTCGAGAGGTCGCAGGCGGGAAGGCAGGTGGCCACGGTTCCCGGAGTTCCAGCTCCGGCGGCGGCGTCCCAGCCGGCCCAGCTGCCCGCGAGCGCCCCGACGTCGTCCGCCGAAAGATAGTTGACGTGGTCCACGCTGGCAGCAGCGAACTCCACTGCAAGCTGGACCCCGGCCCCCGGACCCAGCTGGTTGCCGTGCACCCGCAGGCCCAGTCCGGCGTCCCTGCAGGCGGTGAGCACCCGGCGGGACTGGTCCTCCGTGAAGGCCCCGCGCTCGCAGAACACGTCGGCCCACTGCACGTAGGGCCGCACTGCCGCAAGCATCGGACCGCAGACCAGGTCGGTGTACTCCTCCGGGTCGCTGCCCGCGGGAACCAGGTGCGCGCCGAGGAACGTCACGTCATCCACTACGGTGGAGGCAATCCGGGCGCTGCGCGCTTCCTGCTCCACATCCAGCCCGTACCCGGTCTTGGTTTCCAGCCAAGTGGTGCCGCCCGCTGCGGCTTCGGCCTGCCGCCCGAGCAGCAGCCGGGTGAGGTCGTAGTCCCCCGCCGCGCGGGTTGCTTCGGTGGTGACGGCGATCCCGCCGGCAGCATAGGGCTCCCCAGCCATCCGCGCTTCAAACTCCGCGCTGCGGTCTCCGGCGAAGACCAGGTGGGTGTGGGAATCCACCCATCCCGGAAGCATGGCCCGGCCGCCGGCGTCGACCGCTTCATCAGCTGCCGGTGCCCGCCCGGCGGGGCCAATCCAGGCGATCCGTTCGCCTTCGAACACGACCGCCGCGTCCCGGAGCACCGGTTCGCTGCCCCGCGCAGGGTCCATCGTGGAAAGCTCACCGATATTGGTGACCAGGGTGCTCATGCCTTGGCTCCGGACACGGTTTCGGTCATCTGCACGCCCGCAGCGGCGTCGAGGTTCCGGATCGCAGTGGCCAGCAGGCGCCCCGGATCCCCCAGCCGCACATGCTGCCCCCGGTCAGCGGCCAGCACACCGCCGACGACGACGGCGGTCACGTCCTGCGCCGTTGCACAGAGTGCCAGCTGGGCTGGGTCCGCACCGGCGGTCCGTGCGCTGGCGGGATCCACCGCCATCAGGTCGCACATGCGGCCGGCCGCGAAACCGGGCACGCGCCGCCCCTGCGCGGCAGCACCGCCGTCGGACAGCGCCTGGTGCAGGTCAGCGGGGGCAAACCGGCCGCGGGTCCCTGAGGCCAGCCGTTCACCGTGTTCCAGCGCCCGCATCTCCAGCCACGGATCGAGAACGGCGTGCTGGTCCGAGCCCAGCGCGATCCGCACCCCGGCAGAAGCGAGCCCTGCGGCCGGTCCGATGCCGTCCGCGAGGTCCGCCTCCGTAGTCGGGCACATTACGACCGTGGCGCCCGCACTGCCCAGCAGCTCGATATCCTGCGGGCACAGGTGGGTAGCGTGGATTGCGGAAAGGCGGGGGCTGAGCAGATTGTGCTTTCCCAGCAGCTGTACCGGGGTCAGGCCAGTGGCCCGCAGACAGGCGTCGTTCTCGGCGGGCTGTTCGGAGACATGGATGTGCAGCGGAAGTTCGGGATCCAGACCGCCGGCGATATCTGCCAGGGCTTCCTCGGGGACGGCGCGGACGGAGTGCAGGGCCGCGCCGATGCTCGCCTCGGACGGGTCGAACTCTGCCTCGAACGCCTCCCTGAGGCGGGCGAGCCGCTGCAGCCATGCCTGGGCACTGCCGTCTCCGAAGCGGAGCTGTTCCGGTGCCAGGGGTTCCCCAAACCCTCCGGCCAGGTAACAGGTGTCCAGCAGCGTCAGCCGGATACCCGCGGCCCGTGCTGCGCGGCCCAGCGCCAGTTCCATGTCGTGACCGGAATACGGAGTGCCGTCGGGCTGGTGGTGGACGTAGTTGAACTCGGCCACGGAGGTATAGCCGGCAGTCAGCATTTCGGCGAAAACAGCGGTGGCTGCTTCCTCATACAGGTCAGGGGTGAGCGTCCCGGCGGCCTGGTACATGGCCTGGCGCCAGGTCCAAAAACTGTCCGCTCCCCCGGTGTGGGTGCGGCCGCGCAGCACCCGGTGGAAAGCGTGCGAATGCGCGTTGGAGGCGGCAGGGAACACGACGCCGTTCAGGACCAGGTCCCCGGGCCGGGGTGCCGCGCCGGTTTCCACGGCAGCAACGACTCCTCCGGAGTCAACACTCAGGCGGACGCCGTGTTCGATTCTGCCGTCCCACATGGCCTGCTCGCACCAGACCCCCGCCGCACGGCGGGTCACAGCAGGTCCTCCAGGACATCTGCGAGCGCTGTGGCGGAGTAGTCGGCGTCGGCGTCTTCCACGTATTCCTCCGGCGAGTGCGAAATCCCGCTGGGGTTGCGCACAAAGATCATGCCCGCCGGGACGTGGCCGGCGAGGATTCCGGCGTCGTGCCCTGCTCCGGTGACCAGCACCGGAGCCTGCGGCAGGGCAAGCTGCAGCTGGCGCTGGAGGGCGGGGTCAAAACTCGTGGTGGGGCTGAAGGATTCCTGAGCCAGTGTCACGGAGCACCCCTCGAAGGCGGCGATCTTCTGCGCCTTCCCGTGGATGGTTTCCACCAGGCGCGCGGTGACCGCGTCCTCCTCGTGCCGGGCGTCCAGCCACAGGTCCACCCGGGACGGAATAACGTTGGTCCCGCCGGGGATGGCCTGGATCCGGCCCACGGTGGCGCGGGCACCGGGCTGCGCGGCGGCGGTCTGCTGGACAGCGGTAATGATCTGCGCGGCTGCGACCATCGGGTCCGCGCGGTCTTCCATCAACGTGGTTCCGGCGTGGTTGCCCTGCCCGTGCACGGTCAGCTTCCAGCGCCCGTGGCCCAGGATGGAACTGCCGACGGCGACGGCGGGACCGTCTTCTCCGAGTCCGCGGCCCTGCTCCACGTGCAGTTCCACGAAGTCCCCGATCCGGGCGAGGGCGTCCTCGTCCCGGCCGAGGTGTTCCGGGTCCAGCCCGGCGGCACGGGCGGCGTCGGCGAAGGTGGTGCCGGCGTCGTCGCGCAGGTTTCGGGCAGTGTCCGGGTCAATGGCACCGGTGAGCAGGCGGGAGCCCAGGCAGGCGACACCGAAGCGGGAGCCCTCTTCCTCCGGAAAGACGGTGATGGCCAGGGACCGGTTGCGCTGGACACCGCGCTCTTTCAGAACGTCGACGGCGGCGAGCGCGGCAGCGATGCCCAGCGGTCCGTCAAACGCGCCGCCGCCGGGAACTGAATCCAGATGGCTGCCGGTGACCAGTGCGCCCTTTTGGGGTTCGCCCCACCAGGCCCAAAGGATGCCGTTGCGGTCGGTCTCCACGGCGAGTCCGCGGGACTGTGCCTCGGCGGTGAACCAGGAGCGCAGCTCCGTTTCCGCGGCCGAGAACACCGGGCGGCTGTAGCCGCCGCGGACCGGATCCCGGCCGATATCGGAGATGCTGTCCAGAAGGGAAGTTACTGCTGCCATGGGTTTACCCTATTCGGCCATCGGGATACGGACGCCGCGCTCTGCTGCGACCTGCGCTGCCTCGTCGTAGCCGGCATCAACGTGCCGCATCACTCCGGTGCCTGGATCGTTGGTAAGCAGCCGTTCGAGTTTGCGGGCGGCCAGTTCGGTGCCGTCGGCCACGGAGACCTGCCCCGCGTGCAGGGACCGGCCGATGCCGACGCCGCCGCCGTGGTGGATCGATACCCAGGTGGCGCCGGAGGATGTGTTGAGCAGGGCGTTCAGCAGCGGCCAGTCAGCGATTGCGTCGGAGCCGTCCTTCATCGCCTCGGTTTCACGGTAGGGGGAAGCCACCGATCCGGAGTCCAGATGGTCCCGGCCGATCACGATGGGCGCGGAGACCTTGCCCTCGGCGACCAGCCGGTTGAACAGCAGCCCGGCCTTGGCACGTTCCCCGTAGCCGAGCCAGCAGATCCGGGCGGGAAGGCCTTCAAATTCGACGTGCTCGGCGGCAGCGTCCAGCCAGCGGTGCAGGTGTTCCTTCTCCGGGAAGAGTTCCTTCAGCGCGGCGTCGGTGACGGCGATGTCCGCGGGGTCACCGGAGAGCGCCACCCAGCGGAACGGGCCCATGCCCTCGCAGAACAGCGGCCGGATGTAGGCGGGGACAAAGCCGGGGAAGTCGAACGCACGGTCATAGCCGCCCTGGCGTGCTTCGTCACGGATCGAGTTGCCGTAATCGAAGACCTCGGCGCCAGCGTCGGAGAAGCCGACCATGGCTTCCACGTGGCGGGCCATGGAAGCCTGCGCTTTTTTGGTGAAGCCCTCCGGGTCCGCCTGCGCTTCGCGGTGCCAGTCCTCTACCGTCACACCCTCCGGCAGGTAACTGAGCGGATCGTGGGCCGAGGTCTGGTCGGTGACGATGTCGAAGTCAGCGCCTTCCCCCGCATTCCGGCGGCGGAGCAGCTCGGGGAAGACCTCTGCGGCGTTGCCGACCAGCCCCACGGAGAGAGCCCGGCCCTCTGCCTTGGCGGCCATCACCTTGGCGAGCGCGGCGTCGAGGTCGGTTTCGACGTCGTCCAGGTAGCGTTTGCCGGCGCGGCGCCGCAGCCTTGTTTCGTCGACGTCGACAATCAGCACCGCTCCGCCGTTGAGCGTGACCGCCAGCGGCTGGGCTCCGCCCATGCCGCCGCAGCCGCCGGTAAGCGTGGCGGTGCCGGCCAACGATCCTCCGAACCGTTTGTTGGCGATCGCGGCGAAGGTCTCGTAGGTGCCCTGCAGGATGCCCTGGGTGCCGATATAGATCCAGGAGCCGGCGGTCATTTGTCCGTACATGGTCAGGCCCTCGGCCTCCAGCCGCCGGAACTCGGGCCAGGTGGACCAGTCCCCCACGAGGTTGGAGTTGGCAATCAGCACGCGCGGCGCCCACTCATTGGTCCGGAAGACACCCACGGGTTTGCCGGATTGCACCAGGAGGGTTTCGTCGTCGTCGAGCGTTTCGAGGGTGCGGACAATCGCATCGAACGACTCCCAGTTCCGGGCCGCTTTGCCGGTTCCGCCGTAGACCACCAGATCTTCGGGACGCTCGGCGACCTCCGGATCCAGGTTGTTCATCAGCATCCGCAGCGGGGCTTCGGTCTGCCAGCTTTTGGCGTTCAGGTCGGTGCCGCGCGGGGCCCGGACGGTGCGCGGGGTGGTTTCCTGGGTCATGGGGTTCTCCGTCGTCGTTGTCGGTTAGCCGTGTGTTTGAACTGCACTGGTTTCTGCGGTCAGGACCCGGCAAATGTCATCGATCCGCGCAGGTGTCATCCGGTAGCTCGGAACGACGACGCTCATGGCTGCCACTGTTTTTCCGCCGGCCGTCAGCGGTACGGCAATGGCGGTGATGTCAGGTTCGACGCCGTCGCCCACCACAGCGCAGCCGGACGCGCCGACGTCGCCGCTCATGGCTTTGCCGGCGGCGCTTCCCTCGAGCTGGAAGCGGCGGCCCACCCAGTTGGCGTGGCGGACGGACTGCGTCCCCTCTGCGATGGCGATGTAGAGGCCGTGGCCGCCGGCCGCCGGAATGCTGAGGTAGGTGGATTCCCCGGTCGCCTCCACGATCCTGTCCATGGCCGCCCGGTACGTGGCGATCAGGGATTCCGAGCTCAGCGCCAGCACGCCAAGCTGCACTACCGCTGCGCCCGGACGGTAGGTGCCGTTCTCCTCCCGCCGCACGAAGCCGGTTCCTTCCAGGGTGCGCAGCAACCGCAGCGCGGTGCTGGTGGAGAGGCCGGCGGCCTTGGCTGCTTCGGACTGCGTTACTGCGCCCTCTTGGCAGACCACACTCAGCAGGGCCAGTGCCCGTTCCACTGTCCGGGTGGTGCTGTCTGCCTTCGCTGCCTCGGCCATTCTTCTGCTTTCTCCCACCCTGCTAATGCCACCTAGTAAAACAGTAATTTCACTAGGTGGCTAGGATTCTGCGGTGCGCTGGGGTGGCGTGGGGTGAGGGTGTGTGCGGGAGCGGGGGTGCATTGGCCGCCGCGCAGTCAGCGAGACCGGTCTGACCACTGCCGAGACAGGTCCGGCATTCATTGACGCAATAACGCTGTTTTAGAACGGTCGTTTTCCATCTGTTGCTGCAATGATGTCGCTTTGGGCCGGCCAGAGGGACGTCATTGCAGCAAAGGAATCTGCGGCGGAGCCATAACAGCGTTTGTGCAGCAGAGGATTTAGGTGCAACCGCCCAGGCCAGTTCGGCTCCCGCCGAGCGTCGCAGTGAGGGAACCGGAATCCGGGCACCCCGTCCGGTTTTGCTGCGTTTCGGGCTGATTCGATTGCTGTGGGAATTTGCTGCGCGGCGCCGCGGCTGGATTTTCCCCGGACGACCGGTTTTTCCCGAAACGCAGCGAATCCGTGTCACAGGGTGCAGCGAAATCCCGGAACGCAGTGTTTCCGAACCCAAAATGCAGTGTTAACCCAAGATGCAGTGTTTCCGCGCCCACCCGGCGGCCCACTGCGGCCCCTCCCACGCGGCACCGCACCGGCACCGCACCCGGCCGCCCGACATCAACCACCCTGCACGCCCGGCCACCCGCCCGGCAGCCCCAGCCCCAACCCGACCCACCAACCACCCGGCACCCAGCCCCAACCCGACCCACCAACCACCCGCCCGGCAGCCCCAGCCCCACCCCGCACCCACCCGGCACCCACCGGGAACAACACAGCACCCCGCCCGGTTGTACCCATCACCGTCAGAAACGTGACCCGCACAAAGGAGATCGCCCATGACCACCCCCAATCCCGCAGCATCCGGCTGGATTCCGGCCAAGCAGTTCATCGCCGGACAGTGGAGCGAAGGCCGCTCGTCCAAGACCATGCCGGACACCAACCCGTACACGGGCGAAGAGCTCCTGAGCCTGCGGCTGGCCTCCATCGAAGACCTCAACGACGCGTATGAAAGCGCCCGGGATGCCCAGCCCCGCTGGGCGGCGACTCCCCCGGCCGAACGCCGCCGCATCCTGGAACGCGCCTCCGACATCCTGACCGAACGCCGCGATGAGATCGCCGCGTGGCTCGCCGCCGAATCCGGCAGCACCGCGGTCAAGGCCGCCATCGAGATCGATTCCGCCATTGCCATCACCCGGGAATCAGCATCCTTCCCGCACCGTGTCCACGGCCAGATCCTCGATTCCGACATCCCGGGCAAGGAAGACCGTGTCTACCGCGGACCGCTCGGCGTCGTCGGCGTGATCAGCCCCTGGAACTTCCCGCTGCACCTTTCCCAGCGTTCGGTGGCTCCAGCCCTGGCCCTGGGCAACGCCGTCGTGCTCAAGCCGGCCAGCGACACCCCGGTGACCGGTGGACTGCTGATCGCGAAGGTCTTCGAAGAGGCAGGGCTGCCCGCCGGCGTGCTGAGCGTCGTGGCCGGTGCCGGCTCGGAGATCGGTAATGCCTTCGTGGAGCATCCGGTGCCGTCCCTGATTTCCTTTACGGGTTCGACGGCGGTGGGCAAGAACGTTGGTGCCCTTGCCGCAAGCGGGGAGCACCTGAAGCACACGGCGCTGGAGCTCGGCGGCAACGGACCCTTTGTGCTTCTGGCCGACGCCGACGTGGACCAGGCCGTCCGTGCCGCAGTGATGGGCAAGTTCCTGCACCAGGGCCAGATCTGCATGGCGATCAACCGCATCATCCTGGAGGACCCGGTCCACGACCAGTTCGTGGAAAAGTTCACCGAGCATGTCCGCGGACTGCCGGCCGGGGATCCCTCGGATCCCACAACCGTGATCGGCCCGATCATCAACGCCAAGCAGCTTGAAGGCCTGGAGGAGAAGATTCGCACCGCCAAGGAAGAAGGCGCCGAAGCCGTACTCGAAGGCAGCACCGACGGCCAGGTCCTCACGCCGTGGATCTTCACCGGCGTCAGCCAGGACATGGAACTGGCCCGCGAAGAGATCTTCGGACCGATCGCCGGAATCCAGCGGGCACGCGACGCCGCCCACGCCCTGGAGCTGGCGAACGCCACACCGCAGGGACTCTCCGGCGCGGTCTTTACCGGTTCAGCCGAAGGCGGGCTGCAGTTCGCCCGGAAGCTTCAGGTGGGCATGGCCCATGTGAACGACATGCCTGTCCATGACGAGGTGCACGTGGCGTTCGGAGGCGTGAAGAACTCCGGCCTGGGACGGTTCAACGGCGAGTGGGCCATCGATGAGTTCACTCAGGACCAGACGGTCACGCTCCAGCACGAACCGCGCCAGTATCCGTTCTAGCGGAATCTGACTGGTCCCGGGGCACCCCGGGGCCGGCCAGGACTGCGGCCGCGATGTCGTCCGCATCGCGCAGGGTACGGGCGCCGGAATCGGCCGGCGCCCCGGCCTCGGCCGCGATCGCGGTTCCCCACTGGACTGAGGAGAGCTGCAGTCCCAGGATGTAGAGGTTCTCCTGCGGTTCGCCCTTCACGTCCAAAGGCCGGTAAGGGGGCAGGGAAACATCCAGTCCTGGTGTCAGCACCGGGGTGCCGCCAGCTGCCATCATGACCTTGGACCGCGCCTGTCCCCGGTGCAGCAGGTCGGCCAGCAGCGGGGAGAGCGTGGCATTGACCCGGTTGGGCGGCATCATCGCTTCGACCATGGTCCGGGCGGCGTATTCTCCCGGGGTCCACGGAGACGAAGCGGTGAAGACTGAGCGCGCCTCATCGACGTCAAACCTCGGATCCGGGCCCACGAAATGGACCAGCCCGGCACGGGTCAGGGCCGCGAGCTGCTCGATCCGTTCCGGCGGCGGGCCGCTGGCAAGTCCTTCCACCAGGGGTTCGAACCAGCCGCGGAGTTCGGTGAGCCAGGATTCCTCGGACAAACCGCCGTCGGCCACCACGGCTTTCAGGACTGAACGACCGGCGTTCAGGGCGCCAATGGCCATTTTCAGCGGGTCATCCTCGCCCTTCGCGGACCCGGCGGCGTCGTCTTCGAGGTAGGCCAGGACGGTTGCATCCAGCTCCGCGGCGTCAGCGAACGGACGGCGCCCCAGCGGCTGTGCCAGGGCCTCCAGGCTCGTCCGGTTTTCGGCGGGTACACAGCGCCGCAGGACCTCTTCCTTCGCCGCGTCCCAGTCCGGTCCGTCAACGTTCAGCGCTGCGTCCAGGTCGGCGAGGAATGATTCCGGCGGCACGCTGAGGCAGTGCGGTGCGGTGCGGGCCAGGGTTGAGTAGTAGGCCCACACGGCATCGCGGTGCAGCAGCGGCCAAAAGTCATGGTCGAAACCTGGCTGGATCCCTTCGGCGGCGAAGCTGGCGGCAGCTTCCCGGGTGAACCAGCGCAGCGTCACGCTCTTGGGCAGGTAGCTCTCCAGCTGCGCCTTGGCCCGGTACGGCGTTCCGCGGCGGGACGCGGCCACCAGGACCGGCTCACGCCCGCTGGGTTCATAGCGCAGGGAACGTCCGGCTGGTTCGCCCGTGGGAACAAAGCGGCCGCCGCGGCCCAGCGTCACCTGGGCCATGATGTCGAAGAAGTTCAGGCCCAGGCCGCGGACCAGAACCGGTTCGCCGGCGGGCAGCACGGTGAAATCCGCGTCCGACGGGACAGCCGGAGGCAGGTAGCGCAGGCCCAGCCGGGCGGCGGCATCGCTGAGCCGGGACTGTTCGGGGTTCAGGGCGGCCGGAAGGTGTCCCAGGGCCAGGACGACGGCGTCGGCAATCAGCGCGTCCTCCCCTGCCACCTCAATCTCGAAGCCGTCCCCGGCACGGCGCAGTGCCAGCGCCTCCGTCCGATGGTGGACGACGGCGGCACCGGCTTCCGCCGCAGCCGCCGCGAGCTCCGCGTAGGTCCATTCCAGGTACCGTCCGTAGATCGCCCGGCTGGGGAAGTCCGACGGCGACAGGCGGGCCGCTTCCGCACGGTCTGACTCGTTGAGCCCGGACCCCGGGTCAGTCAGCGCCTGGCGCACCCAGTCGCCAAAGGAAAGGCCGGTAACCGACGGAGCGAACGCATGCTCCGTTCCAGCCGCCGGGACAACGGTGGGGAAGAGCACCGGCGTGTTCATCAGGAAGTGGCGGGACTGCCCGGGACGCCAGACATGGCCCGATCCGGGGGGAAACGGATCAATCATCAGGATCTTCAGATCCGGGCGGTCTTCCGCGGGATGTGTGAGGAAGCGCGCCAGCAGGCGGTCCAGGACAGAGATCCCGCGCGGGCCGGCTCCGATGACGGCAACGCGGAGTCCCTGTGTTTTGTCCATGCTTCTAGGGTATCCGCCGAAGTCGGGGGCTCTGCCGCTGCCCTCCTGGGACGGGCTCCCGAGAGCCCCCGAAAGATCAGGTGAAGGATGCAAAGATAAAAACCGCCGCCACAAAGACTGCCAGGATCCAGAACCAGCGGTTGACCCGCCTGCGTCCTTCAACGTCCTCGACCGGGATCCGGGAGCCGCGGAAGATCAGCACGATCAGGACCACTGCGGCAATGATGCCGGCCAACAGCAGGAACGTCATGAGCATCGGCACAGCAAGGTTCCTCTCGCGGGGGTCTGCGTGCGAAGAACCTTACCCGCGTGCCCACGTGCAGCGGAACGGTGCCCGCCGGGGAGCCCGCCGCAGGGAAGGCAACTGCTGGGTTTCCGTTATGGTCCGTGAGTCCCGCGTTAGGAATCCGTGAGGATTCCTAAATCTGCCCTGCATCAGGTTTTTACTCATTCCGGCGCCTAAGTGCGCCCCTCCTGCCGGACCGGCGGGAGGAGCGACGAGTTTCTTGGGGGAATCCCATGCTGGACGTAGTAATCATCACGGGCACGGCGGCGTTCTTCGCCGGCCTTGCCCTGCTGGCCAGGGCGGTGGAGAAGCTGTGACCTTCTTCGACTGCGCTGCCTTGATCCTGGCAGCCGCTTCGGCGGTTTATGTACTGGCTGCCCTGCTGCGGCCGGAGAAATTCTGATGGCGGGGTGGCTGGCGCTGGGCCAGTTCCTCGCCGTCGCACTGGTTCTTGCCCTGGCCCACCGCCCCCTCGGTGACTACATGGCGCGTACCTACACCTCTGAGAAGGACTTGGCCGCGGAACGCGGCGCCTACCGGGTGCTCGGCATTGCTCCCCGGAAGGGGCAGTCCTGGCAGAGCTACTTCCGCGCTGTCCTGGCGTTCTCCGCCCTGGGCGTACTGGCCCTGTACCTGCTGCAGAGGCTGCAGCCCCTGCTTCCGGCGGCGCTCGGCCTGCCGGCCGTTCCCGAAGCACTGTCCTTCAACACGGCTGTGTCCTTCGTGACCAACACCAACTGGCAGTCCTATGCGCCCGAAGCCACGCTGGGCTACGCCGTGCAGGCTGCGGGGCTGGCGGTGCAGAACTTCCTGTCCGCCGCCGTCGGGCTGTGCGTTGCGGTTGCCCTGGTCCGCGGATTCGCGGCCCGCGGCGCGCAAACGATTGGGAATTTTTGGGTGGACCTCACCCGGTCACTGACCCGGATCCTGCTGCCCGGAGCGGCGCTGGCCGCGCTGGTGCTGCTGCTCGGCGGGGTGATCCAGAACTTCAGCGGTTTCACCGAGGTTTCCACCCTGGCGGGCGGAACCCAGAGCATCCCCGGCGGGCCGGTGGCGACGCAGGAGGCCATCAAGCTCCTCGGGACCAACGGCGGCGGGTTCTTCAACGCCAATTCCGCGCACCCCTTTGAGAACCCGACGGCGTTCACCAACCTGTTCTCGGTGCTGTTGATGCTCATTCTTCCGTTTTCGCTCCCCCGGACCTTCGGGACCATGATCGGCGACCGCCGGCAGGGCTATGCCATCCTGTCCGCGATGGCCGGAATCTTCGTGCTCTCCCTGGCCGCTATGACGGCACTCGAGTTCGCCGCAGCGGACGGCGCGGCCGGTTCAATGGAAGGCAAGGAAACCCGCTTCGGTATCGCCGGGTCCACCCTGTTCGGCAGCACCAGCACCCTCACCTCCACCGGAGCCGTCAACTCCATGCATGACAGCTTCTCCCCGCTGGGCGGCCTCATGGCCATGCTGAATATGATGCTGGGCGAAATCGCCCCCGGCGGCGTGGGATCCGGCCTGTACGGCATGCTGGTCCTCGCCGTCGTCGCCGCCTTCATCTCCGGGCTGCTGGTGGGCCGCACACCGGAATACCTGGGCAAGAAGATCGGGCCGCGGGAGATCAAGCTGGCCAGCCTGTATGTGCTGACCATGCCGGCGCTGGTTCTGGCCGGCACCTCGCTGAGCTTCGCGCTGCCCGGCATCAGCGCCGAGATTCGGGAAACCTCCATGCTCAACGCCGGTCCGCACGGGTTCAGTGAGGTGCTGTACGCCTTCACCTCAGCGGCCAACAACAACGGATCGGCCTTCGCCGGGCTCACCGCCAACACCCCCTGGCTGAACACCGCCCTGGGCCTGGCCATGCTGCTGGGACGCTTCCTGCCCATCCTCTTTGTCCTGGCCCTGGCCGGAACCCTCGCGGCGCAGGGCAAGGTTCCGGTCACCGCGGGCACCCTGCCCACGCACCGGCCGCAGTCCGTGGCCGTCCTCGGCGGCGTCACCGTGCTCGTCACCGCTCTCACTTTCTTTCCCGTACTCGCGCTGGGTCCCCTGGCAGAAGGACTGATCTGATATGTCCACCCTCACCAAACACCGCCCCGAACCGGGCAGCGCCCCGGCCCCGTCCGCCCCGCGCCCGGCAGCCGCAGCCGGTTTCAGCTGGCAGCAGGCGGTAAAGGCCTTGCCTGTTGCGCTGGCCAAACTCGACCCGCGCCGAATGTGGCACACCCCGGTTATGTTCGTCGTCGAAGCCGGCGCCGTGCTCATCACCGCCATCGCGGTAGCTGAATCCTTCACCGGCGGTTCCTCCTCCTCCGGCGGCAGTCCCGTACCGGCCGGGTTCACCTGGCTGATCGCCGTGTGGCTCTGGCTCACCGTGCTCTTCGCCAACCTCGCCGAAGCGGTCGCGGAAGGCCGCGGCAAGGCGCAGGCCGCCACGCTGCGGGCCACCCGCACCACCACAGCCGCCCGGCGCGTGTGCGGCTACAACCCCCAGTCGGATGCTGCTGCCCTGCAGACACCAGTGGAGTCCGTGGCTTCCGCGGACCTGGTGCTGGACGACGTCGTGGTGGTCACCGCCGGGGAGGTCATCCCCGGCGACGGCGAGATCGTCGACGGCATTGCCTCCGTGGACGAATCGGCAATCACCGGAGAATCCGCGCCCGTGGTGCGTGAATCCGGCGGTGACCGGTCTGCTGTCACCGGCGGCACCCGCGTGCTCTCGGACCGGATCGTGGTGCGCATTACCAGCCGCCCGGGTGAGACGTTCGTGGACCGGATGATCGGCCTGGTGGAAGGCGCATCCCGCCGCAAGACCCCCAACGAGGTGGCGCTGGACATCCTGCTGTCCACCCTGACCCTGGTCTTCCTTTTGGTGGTGCTGACCCTGAACCCGATGGCCGGGTACGCCGGTGCCACGATCAGCGTCCCCGTGCTCACCGCCCTGCTGGTCTGCCTGATTCCGACAACCATCGGCGCCCTGCTCTCGGCGATCGGCATTGCCGGCATGGACCGGCTGGTGCAGCACAATGTGCTGGCCATGTCCGGCCGTGCCGTGGAAGCTGCCGGGGACGTCACCACCCTGCTGCTGGATAAGACCGGCACCATCACCTACGGCAACCGGCAGGCTGCAGCGTTCTTCCCCGTGGCCCGGACGGAGAAGGAGGAACTCATCCGGGCAGCTGCCCTGGCGTCATCACTGGACCCCACGCCTGAAGGACGCTCCATTGTTGAACTGGCCGCCTCCCAGGGTGTTGTTCCGGCTCCGCTGCCGGACGCCGAGGACATTCCCTTTACCGCCCAGACCCGGATGAGCGGCCTGGACTACCCGGACGGTTCCAGCATCCGCAAGGGCGCCGGATCGGCCGTCCTGGACTGGGCCTCCGAGAGCGGCGGCATTGAGGTTTCCGTCCTCGCGGACCTGACCTACCGGGCAGACGCCATTTCCGCTTCCGGCGGCACCCCTCTGGTAGTGGCGGTCCGGGACGCCGGCGGCGCCGCACGGATCCTCGGCGTCGTCCATTTGAAAGACGTGGTGAAGGAGGGTCTGAAGGACCGGTTCGCCGAGCTGCGCCGGATGGGGATCCGCACGGTCATGGTCACCGGAGACAACCCCCGCACTGCGAAAGCGATCGCTGCTGAGGCCGGCGTGGACGATTACCTCGCCGAGGCCACTCCGGAAGACAAGATCGCGCTGATCCGCCGGGAACAGGAGGGCGGCCGGCTGGTCGCCATGACGGGGGACGGCACGAATGACGCCCCGGCGCTGGCGCAGGCGGACGTCGGCGTCGCCATGAACACAGGTACGTCCGCGGCCAAGGAGGCCGGCAACATGGTGGACCTGGACTCGGATCCCACCAAGCTGATCGACATTGTCCGGATCGGCAAGCAGCTGCTGATCACACGCGGGGCGCTGACCACGTTCTCCATCGCGAACGACGTCGCCAAGTATTTCGCGATCATCCCCGCCATGTTCATGGGCCTCTTCCCCGGCCTGGCGGTCCTGAACGTGATGGGCCTGCACTCCCCCGCCTCGGCCATCCTGTCCGCGGTGATCTTCAACGCCGTCGTCATCCTGGCCCTGATTCCGCTGGCCCTGCGCGGGGTGAAGTACCGTGCGGCCGGCGCTTCCGGGATCCTCAGCCGGAACCTGCTCGTCTTCGGGGTGGGCGGTGTGGCCGCACCGTTCATCGGCATCAAGCTGATCGACCTGGCCGTCTCCCTCCTCCCCGGTTTCTAGACCACTCACTAAAGGACCTCCCATGACCGCGTTTCGCTCCGCCACCCGTCAGCTCGCCGTTGCTGCCAGGGCGCTGGCCCTCTTCACCCTGGTGCTCGGCATCCTGTATCCCCTCCTCGCCACTGCTGCCGCCTCCGCATTTCCCCGCCAGGCCGGCGGCTCACCGGCGATCATTGACGGCACCGTCACCGGATCCACCCTGATCGGACAGTCCTTCACGGACAGTTCCGGGGCCGCCGTGCCGGACTGGTTCCAGTCCCGTCCCGGGAGTTACGACGGCGCTGCCTCCGGCGGCAGCAACCTGGGCCCGTCCAGCACGGAACTGGCGGAAACCGTGGCGGAACGGCGACGGGAGGTTGCGGCTCTCGAGTCGGTGCCCGCGGACCAGGTCCCGGCCGACGCCGTGACCGCCTCCGCCTCCGGACTGGATCCGCACATCAGCCCGGACTACGCCTACCTGCAGGTGCCCCGCGTGGCACGGGCCCGGGAACTGCCCGAGGACGCCGTCCGAGCCCTCGTGGATGCCGCCGTCGCCGGCCGCACCGCGGGATTCCTGGGCGAACCAACCGTAAACGTGTTGGAACTGAACATGGCGCTGCAGGAGCTGGACACTTAAGCAATGACGCGAGGAGAGCTCCGGGTTTTCCTGGGCGCAGCACCGGGGGTCGGGAAGACCTACACCATGCTGGACGAAGGCCACCGCCTTCACGATGACGGACAGGACGTGGTGGTGGCCGTGGTCCAGACCCACGGCCGGGCCGCCACGGCCGCCGCCGCCCAGGGCCTGGAGCAGGTGCCGCAGCTCCGGATGGAGCACCGGGGACTGCTGCTGGAGGAACTGGACCTGGACGCCGTGCTGGCCCGCCGCCCGGGCTATGCGCTCGTGGACGAACTGGCACACACCAACGCCCCGGGACTCCGGCATGCCAAGCGCTGGCAGGACGTCCAGGCACTGCTCGACGCCGGCATCAACGTGCTTTCCACCGTGAACATCCAGCACATTGATTCGCTGAACGACGTCGTTGAAGGCATCACGGGCACCGTGCAGCGCGAAACGGTGCCGGATGACGTACTGCGGTCCGCGAACCAGATCGAGCTCGTGGATCTGGCCCCGGAACTGCTGCGCCGCCGCCTCGCCGAAGGCCTGGTCTATCCGGCAGTACGGGTGGATGCGGCTCTTTCCAACTACTTCCGGGTGGGCAATCTGACCGCGCTGCGCGAGCTGGCACTGCTCTGGCTGGCCGACGAGGTGGACAGTGCCTTGAACCGGTACCGCACGGAGAAGGGAATCCGCAGCAAATGGGAGGCCCGCGAGCGCGTGGTCGTGGCCCTGACCGGTGGACCGGAAGGCCAGACCCTCCTGCGCCGGGGTGCCCGGATAGCTGCCCGCACTTCCGGCGGGGAGCTGCTGGCCGTGCACGTCACCAATCCCGATGGACTGCGCGAAAGCCACCCTGGGGAACTGGCAGTGCAGCGTGCGCTGGTGGAAAAGCTCGGCGGAACCTTCCACCAGGTGGTCGGGGCGGACATTCCCGGCGCGCTGGTGGATTTCGCCCGCTCCGCGAACGCCACTCAGCTGGTGATCGGCGTCAGCCGCCGCCCGCGGCTGCGGGCATTGTTCGGCGGACCAGGCATCGGAGCCACCGTCATCCGGCTCTCCGGAGACATTGACGTGCACATTGTGAACCACGGTGCCGCAGGCGGGCACCGCAGCCTGCCCCGGCTGGGCGGCGCACTCAGTGCCCGACGGCGGCTGGCCGGTTTCGCGCTGGCGCTGGCAGGCGGACCTCTGCTCACCTGGCTGCTGGTAGGGGTCAGCACCCCGGAATCCATTACCAGCGATGTGCTGGCCTATCAGCTGCTGGTCATCCTGGTGGCGCTGGCGGGCGGCATCTGGCCTGCGCTGTTCGCCGCGCTGCTCTCCGGGGTGACACTGGACTACTTCTTTATCCAGCCGCTGCACACAGTGACCGTCTCAGAGCCCCTGCACCTGTTCGCCCTGGTGCTCTACTCCGCCAACGCCATGCTGGTCAGCTTCGTGGTGGACCGCGCCGCCCGGCGCTCTCGCGCAGCCCGCCGGGCGGCGACGGAGTCGGACCTGCTGGCCGCCGTCGCCGGCAACGTGCTGCGCGGGGAAGACACGGTGGAAGCCCTGGTGGGCAGGGTCCGGGAGGCGTTCAACCTCGACGCCGCCCGGCTGCGGTCCGGGGAAGCGGACCTGGCGGTTGCCGGCAAAGTGTCCGGGCAGCCCACTCACCGGGTGCCCGTCGGCGCTGCCGTCCTGGAGTTGTACGGCAGCGTTCCGGAGGCAGCGGACCTGAGGCTGCTTGAAGTCATCGCGGCGCAGCTTGGAGCTGCACTGGATTACCGGGACTTGTCAGCCAAGGCTGAAGGCATGGGCCCCCTGGCCGCTGCCGACAAGGTCCGCACGGCGCTGCTGGCCGCCGTCGGGCATGACCTGCGGCGGCCCCTGACTGCGGCCACGGCGGCCGTCACAAGCCTGCGGGCCGAAGATGTGGACTGGAGTGTCAGGGACCGGCAGGAGCTGTTGGCCACCGCGGAAGAGTCGCTGAACGCCCTCTCCGAGCTGGTGACCAGCCTGCTGGACGTCAGCCGGCTGCAAGCCGGAGCCCTGGCCGTCTCCCTGGCCCCCTTGGAAGCCGCGGACGCCGTTCTGCCCGCTCTTGAAGAACTCCGCGTGGGGCCCGCGGAGGTGCAGCTGGATCTGGCGCCCGGCCTGCCTCCCGTGCTGGGAGACGCAGTGCTGCTGCAGCGGGTGCTGGTCAACGTCTTGGCTAACGCCGTCCGCTTCTCTCCTGGGGATGCCAAGGTACTGCTCACGGCCAGCGAGTTTGGCGGCCGGGTGGAAATCCGCGTCATAGACTGCGGACCTGGCGTCTCCGCCGAACGCGCGGAAGAGATGTTCGTTCCCTTCCAGCGGCTCGGGGACACCGATAACGAGACCGGTTTGGGACTGGGCCTGGCTGTAGCGAAGGGATTCATGGAAGGCATGGGCGGAACCCTGGAGACGGAAGAGACACCCGGCGGAGGCCTGACCATGGTGCTGATCCTGCCGGCGGCAGCGGCTTCCCGGCCTGCGGATGCTGCGGAGGCTTTGTGAGGATCCTGCTCGCCGACGACGACGTCCAGATACTGCGCGCCCTGAAAATCACCCTGGCGGCATACGGCTACGAGGTGGTGGCAGCCCAGGACGGCGCCACCGCCGTGCGCCGGGCGGTGGACTCGCATCCTGACCTTTTGGTCCTGGATCTGGGCATGCCGGGGCTCAGCGGCATGGAAGTCATCGAAGCTGTGCGCGGCTGGAGCTCCATGCCCATCCTGGTGATTTCCGGCCGCTCCGATTCCGCGGAGAAAGTCCGCGCCCTGGATCTGGGCGCGGATGACTATGTCACCAAGCCGTTTTCCGCTGAGGAACTGCTGGCACGCATCCGTGCCCTGAACCGCCGGACCGGCGCAGCGCAGGAAAGCCCTGCCGTCAGTTTCGGCAATGTGCGCGTGGATCTCGCCGCCCGCCGGGTCACGCGGATTGACGACGGCGCCGCCGTCCGGCTGACCCCCACGGAATGGCATCTGCTTTCAGTGCTCCTTCGTCAGCCGGGCCGCCTGGTCACCCAGGCCCAGCTGCTCGCCGACGTGTGGGGGCCGGGCACAACAGACTCCGGCTATCTGCGCCTGTACATGGCCCAGCTGCGCCGGAAATTGGAGCCCGTCCCGGCAGCGCCAGCCCATCTGCTGACTGAGCACGGAATGGGTTACCGGTTCCAGCCCTGACACCGCAATAGGATGAGAGGTAGAACATTGGTACCCAAGAACATCTACGAAGCCGCATACCGGGGATAGTATGGAGGCCATGACCACCAACGCCTTACAGGAAAGCCGCACGCCCGGAACCGCGCCCGGAGACCTTGGCTGGGCCCTAGGCACGTTGGCAGGCTGCTACCAGTCCCGCACCGAGGCTGCCCTGGCCGGAACACCCGGCGGCCTGCGGGGCTTCCAGGTGCTTTCCGCCGTCGTGCGCCTGGACCTGCCGAACCAGCAGGCCCTCGGAGCGCATCTGGGCATCGACCGCACCGTCCTGACGTATCTGATCGACGCCCTCGCTGAGGCCGGAGAAGTGATGCGCGTTCCCGACCCGGCCGATCGCCGGGCCCGGAAGGTGGTAGCCACCTCCGCCGGACTGGAGAGGCTCGAATCCTCTGAACGCAGCGTTGCGGCGGAAGAAGAGGCCCTGCTCTCCACCCTGGATCCGGCTGAAGCACGGGAGTTCCGCTCGCTGCTGCACCGGCTGGCGAGTCGTGCCCACCAGCCCGGGCGCAGCGTCAGCGACGGCCCGGACGCACCCTAGCCGAGGCCCGGCGCCCGGGAGCGTCCCTGCCTAGCGAAGCTTCCTCCGGTAGGCGGCCATCGACAGTCCGTACGCCAGGAGAAGGATTCCGGCACACCACGCGAGCGCAATCCACAGGTCCGCACCGACAGGCTGCCGTGCAAACAGGTCCCGGATGGAGTTGACGATCGCGGTGACCGGCTGGTTTTCCGCGAACCAGCGCACCGGTCCCGGCATCGTCTCGGTCGGCACGAAGGCTGAGCTGAGGAACGGCAGGAAGATCAGCGGATAGGAAAAAGCGCTGGCCCCCTCCGCGCTTTTTGCAGTCAGGCCCGCCAGCACGGCGACCCACGTCAGGGCCAGGGTGAACAGGGCCAGGACGGCGGTCACCGCGAGCCATTCCCCCGGCCCTGCCGCCGTCCGGAAGCCCAGGGCCAAAGCAGCCCCCACCACTATCCCGAGGGAGACCAGGTTGGCGGCCAGCGATGTGACCACGTGGGCCCAGAGAGTGCTGGCCCGTGCGATCGGCATGGATTGGAAGCGGTCGATAATCCCGGTTTGCAGGTCGGTGAAGAGCCGGAAAGCCGTATAGGCCACCCCGGACGCAACCGTGATGAGCAGGATGCCCGGCAGCATGTAGTCGATGTACTGCGGTGAACCGGTATCAATCGCGCCGCCCAGGACGAAGACGAACATCAGCATGATCGCGATCGGCATGACGGCCGTGGTGATGATGGTGTCGGGGCTTCGCAGGATGTGCCGCAGGGACCGGCGGGTCAGGACCGCGGTATTGGCATAGAAATGTGCTTGGGCAGTCATTGCGGTTCCTCACGTTCCGGCCGGCTTTCGGGCGCCTGGCCGGCGGGAAGTCCGCCGTCCTGCGCCGTGGCTCCGCTGCCCACGACAGCGAAGAAAACTTCCTCCAGGGTGGGCTGCTTCTCCACGTATTGGACTGTTGGCGCCGGGAGCAGCTGCTTCAGCTCGGCGAGTGTCCCGTCCGCGATGATCTTTCCTTCGTGCAGGATCGCGATCCGGTCCGCCAGCTGCTCGGCCTCCTCCAGGTGCTGGGTCGTCAGCAATACCGTGGTGCCCTGCCCGGCGAGCTGCCGGACCATGTTCCACACATCGAGCCTGCCCTGCGGGTCAAGTCCGCTCGTGGGCTCATCCAGGAAGATTACGGATGGTCCGCCGACCAGGCTCATCGCAATGTCGAGCCGCCGGCGCATCCCTCCGGAGTATGTTCCCGCCCGCCTCCCGCCGGCGCCGGCGAGCGCGAATTTGTCCAGAAGTTCGTCGGCTGCCGTACCGGGGTGCTTCAGCCGGCGCAGCTGGGCGACCAGCACCAGGTTTTCCCGTCCGGTGAGCATGTCGTCCACGGCAGCGAATTGTCCGGTCAGGCTGATGGCCTCCCGGACGGGCGCTGCATCCGCGACGACGTCGTTGCCCTCCACAGCCGCGGATCCGGCGTCGGGCTTGAGCAAGGTGGCAAGGATCCGCACCAGGGTGGTCTTTCCGGCGCCGTTGGGCCCCAGCAGGGCGAAGATACTCCCGGCCGCAACCTCGAAGTCCACGCCCTGGAGCACCGCCGTCCTTTTGAAGGACTTCTCCAGGCCGGACACGCGGATGGCCGGCGCTGCTGCCGCTGCCGCCGTCATGATCCACCGCCTCCTTCGTCCTCCTCGGCGCTGTCGATGGCCCGGATGAGCCGTTCCCGTTCTTTGTTGATCCACTGTCCGTCGGAGTAATTCCGCAGGAAAGTTTCCGCGAACTCCACCGGATCTTCGCCCACCACGGCACGGACCGGGGTGCGGTCCGCGGCGGCGCGTTCGAAGAGATCGGCAAGGTCCTCCAGCATCGACATCAGAATGGAGCCGTTGCTGAGGGCGCCCAGATAGGTCAGGTACCTCTCCACTGCGTCAAGCGATGTGCCGTACGGGGCGGGGAGCGTCTTTTTGCGTGCCTTGTACTCCCGCCAGCGGCGCTTGTCCCGCAGGCTGCCCGTGATTTTCTCCAGCATGGTCATTCCTCTCCTTTGCGGAGCTGTTCCAGATGTCCTGCCAGGAAGCTCCATGTCCTCCAGAACTCGCTCAGATAGTCCTCTCCCTGCTGATTGAGGGAGTAGACCTTGCGCGGCGGGCCTTTTTCCGAAGGCACTTTTTCCACGTCGACGAGTCCGCGCTGCTCGATCCGGATGAGCAGGGCATAGATGGTTCCCTCGGCGATATCCGTGAAGCCCTTGTCCCGCAGCCACGCGGTGATCTCGTAGCCGTACGCGGGCCGGCCGGAGAGGAGCGCCAGGACAATACCCTCCAGAACGCCCTTCAGCATCTCCGTTGCCTGCTTGCCCACACGCCGCTCCTTAATACCTAGCAATACTGAGTACCAGTACATAGTAACGCTGGGTAGTCAGTGCGCAACAGGGGTCCGGAGATTTGTCGGCAAGGGAAGTCCCCCTGCCGCAGCCGGATGTCCGGCCGTACCATGGGGAAATGGCCGCGTCCGGTGCTGCCCGGCCAGCGGGCAGGCAAGCAGTGGGCATGAGGTTGTGGTCCGCACCCCGGTTCCACGACGCGCTCCTCGCCGCCGGGGTGTTCCTGATCCTTGCCGCCTTCATCACTGCCGACGTCGAAGGCACCCAACCAGAGGCGTGGACATATTTGTGGGCAGCCGGTTTCGGTGCCCTGATGTTCATCCGGCGCACCTACCCGGTCCTGGTCGTCGTGCTGTCCGTTCTTGGTTTCCTTGCGTATTACGCGTCAGGATTCACCGCCATCGGCACCGCGGTTCCAATCGCAGCCGCGGTTTTTTCCGCCGCGGAATGCGGGAGGCTTCCAACGGCCGTGGCAGGATCCGCCGTCGTCGTCGCCGTTTCCCTTGTTTACCGCCTGTCCGCCGGGCAGGATGCCGCGTTCGTGCTTGCCTACGACCTTCCGCAGAACCTGCTGATCCTGGGTGGTGCGGTTGGTCTGGGTGACAGCGTCCGCTCGCGCCGGGAACTGCAGCGCCAGGCCTCCCGGATCGCGGACCTGACGGCCCGGCAGTATCGCCGGGACGCGCAGGAGCGCATCGCTGCTGAGCGGCTTGCCGTCTCCCGGGACCTGCACGACTCGATGGGCCATTCGCTGGCCGTCATTTCGCTGCATGCCGAGGTTGCCCGCGAAGCGGGGACGGACGACGCCGCGCGGCAGGAGGCGCTGGAAGTCATCCGTTCCACGACGGCTGAGGCCGGGTCTGAGCTGCGGCGCACTGTTGCCGGCCTGCGGAACGGCGGGCCGGGTTCCGGCGGCGAGCCGGGGATCCGGTCACTCGGCTCCGCCGTGGCTCCGGCACAAAGCGCGGGCCTGGAGGTCTCGCTGCGGAACGAGGTCACGTCCCGGGTCCCGCAGCCGGTCCAGGCGGCACTCTTCCGCACCGTACAGGAGGCCGTGACCAACGTCGTCCGCCATTCCGATGCCACCGCCGTTGCCATAGACCTCTCTGAAGACCGCGCTTCGATTCTGCTGAGGATCAGCGACAACGGCGGGCGAAGCGGGCAGCCAGAGGCAGATCTGCCTGCCGGATTCGGCCTGGCAGGGCTGCGTGAGCGCACCGAAGCACTTGGCGGACGTTTCACCGCGGGCTGGGGTCCGGCAGGCTTTGAAGTCACAGCAGTCTTCCCGATGGAGCTGTCATGATCACCGTCGCCCTCGTTGATGACCAGCACCTGATACGCGCGGGACTGCGGAGCCTGCTGGCAAGCGACCGCGATCTCCAGGTAGTCGCCGAAGCGTCCGACGGGCGCCGCGGGGTGGACACCGTCCTCCGGACCCGGCCCGACGTCGTCCTGATGGATCTCCGGATGCCGGTCATGAACGGGATCGAAGCCACCCGCCTCATCCGGGCAGAGGAAAGCCTTGCGCAAACGCACGTGCTGGTCCTGACCACGTTCGACGACGACCGCGACGTCCTGGAGGCTGTCCGGGCCGGCGCCGCGGGTTACCTGATGAAGGACGCCGCAGGCACGGAACTGCGCGACGCCGTCCGCCGGGCTGCCTCCGGAGAGAGGCTCCTGTCCCCCGCAATCCTGGACCGGCTCCTGAAGATTGTGGCGTCCTCCCCCGCCGCGCCGGAACCGGATCCCCGCCTGTCCCAGCTCAGCGAACGCGAACTGGAAGTCCTGATCCGTGTGGGGCACGGGGACACGAATGAAGAGATCGCCGGAACGCTGTACATCAGTCCGGCCACGTCCCGGACGTATGTCAGCCGCATTCTGGGGAAACTCGGTGCCAGGGACCGGACGGAGCTCGCAGTCATCGCGTACCGGTCAGGACTGGTCCGCTGACGGGAAAGCACAGGCCCCGGTCGCCTGCAGGCGAGGGGCATTGACGCTTTCAGGACGACGCGGCGGCCCCGCAGCTGAACCTACCGTGGCCGCATGAGAGAAAACCCAACCACGCGAAATACTGCCCCGGCACGCCTGTACTTCGGTATGCCGCTGACGCTCATGGCCGGACTGGCACTGCTCGGCCTGCCCCGCGTCATCCTGCATGATCTGCACATCCTCGGTGAAAGATCGCCGGGAACGTGGATCCTCGCCATCGGACCGGTACTGGTGTGGATCGCCGTGACCGTCCTTTCCCGGTCTCCCCGGCCCTTCCTGTCCGTCCTGGTCATCGGGCTGATATTCGGGGTCTTGCTGGTCCTCACCCATCAGCTGCTGTGGACCTCGGCCTTCGCGGGCAACACCTCACCGGTGCTGAATTCCCCGGCTGCACGGATCGCCGCGATCCCGAGCGGCTTGATGACGGGCGCGGCCATCGGCGCGATCGGCGGGCTGGCCGCCCTGGGCCTCAGCGCGGCTGCCAATCGCCGCAGCCGCGTCTAAGGCTCGACGCCGGCCTCCCCGGCCCTAGGAGTCCAACGACCCCGCGCCGGTGGTCCGCCCGGCCAACGGAATCCGCCACCCGTACCGCAGTGACAGGACACGGAGCGTGAAGACCAGCACTGCCACTGCGGTACCGACCACGGGATTGAAGACGCCCAGCACGTGGAACAGCGACACCAGCCCTGCACCGAGCATGGCCGGGACGGCATAGACACCGCGGGGATTGAACAACTGCGGCACCTCATTCGCGACGACGTCGCGCAGCAGCCCGCCGCCCACCGCCGTCGCGACTCCCAGCAGCGCGGATGACACCGGATGCAGCCCCGCGGCGAGGGCAGTCAGCGTCCCGGTGACGCAGAACAGGGCCAGCCCGGCGGCGTCGAACACCAGCAGCGCGCGCCGGTAGCGCTGCACCCCAAGCACGTGCAGGAAGACCAGCAAGGCTGCCAGAACCGGCGGCAGCAGATACAGGGGGTCGGTGAAGGCCTGCGGCACTCCCTGGCTGATGATCAGGTCCCGTGCCACGCCGCCTCCCAGCCCGGCGAGTGAACCGAGCAGCAGCGAACCGACGATGTCGAAATTCCGCCGCGCGGCCAGCAGCGAGCCGGAGACCGCGAAAAAGAAGATTCCGGCGAGGTCCAGGATCAGCAACGTCATGGCCGGAGCTTAGCCCGATTCGGCACCTGCATTGGGCCCGCATCGAGAGACCCGCGTCACCGCCCCCCCCCCTTTAGGATGGGCACATGACTTCCGCGAGCGCAGCAACGCCCCAGGACACTGACGACGAATTCCTCTGGCTGGAGGATATCTACGGCGACAAGCAGCTGGACTGGGTCCGGGCGAGGAACTCCGAAACCGAGGAACTGCTCTCCGCAACGGACTTTGCCGGCACCGAAGAACGGCTGCTGGAGGTCCTTGATTCGACCGACCGGATTCCCATGGTGGTCAAGCGCGGCGACTGGTACTACAACTTCTGGCGGGACGCGGAGCATCCCAAAGGCATCTGGCGCCGTGCAACGTGGGAGGGCTACACCGGCACCGGTACCCAGTGGGAAACCCTCCTGGACCTCGACGCCCTCAGTGCCGCCGAGGGCACGGAGTGGGTCTGGGGCGGTGCACGTTTCCTGCGCCCGGAGGACGGCGTGTCCTACCGCCGCGCTTTGCTCGTCCTCTCCCCCGACGGCGGCGACGCGGCGCGCTACCGGGAATACGACGTCGTCGACCGGGAGTTCGTCCCCGGGGGCTTCGACCTGCCCGTCGCCAAGACACAGGTCTCCTGGGCCGGACCGGATGCACTGTACGTCGCTACGGACTTCGGCCCGGGGAGCATGACTGCTTCTTCCTATCCGCGGACGGTGCGTACGGTGCACCGCGGCCAGCCGCTCGCGGACGCCGGACTGTACTTCGAGGTCCCTGAGGACCACATGATGGGCTACGTCCACCATGACCAGACCCCGGGGTTCGAGCGGGACCTGGCGCTGGACATCATCGACTTCTATGACAGCATCACCTACCTGCGGCGGGACGATGACTGGCAGCGCATCGACGTTCCGCTGGATGTCTCGGTGGACCTGCACCGCCAGTGGCTGCTCATGCGGCCGCGCACCGACTGGCTGGTCGGCGAAACCCTGCACAAGGCAGGGTCCCTGCTGGCAGCGGACCTGGAGGAGTTCCTCGCGGGCGGACGCGAACTGCGCACACTTTTCAGTCCCGAGCCGTCGGTCTCACTGCAGTCCTGGAGCTGGACGCGGGACTATCTGCTGCTGAACCTGCTGCGGGACGTCTCCTCGGAAATCCAGGTCCTGGAACCGGCCGCGGACTGGCAGGCTGCAGCCCTGAACGCCTGCCCGCCGCTGCATTCGGTGGACGCGTACGCCGTGGATGACGAGGACGAAGCTGCCGGAAACGACTACTGGCTGGTGAGCACGGGCTTCACGACCCCGTCTACCCTGTCCCGCGGAACCCTTGGCCCCCAGGGCACGGCGGCGGAGGCAGTGAAAACCTCCCCGTCGTTCTTCGACGCCTCCGACTGCACCGTGGAGCAGCACTTCGCCGTGTCCGACGACGGCACTCGGGTGCCCTATTTCCAGGTCGGGCACAAGGACATGGTGCTCGACGGCGGCAATCCCACCGTCCTGTCAGGTTACGGCGGGTTCGAGCAGGCCCTGACCCCTGCGTACAGCGGCATTGTGGGCCGCGGCTGGCTTGAGCGCAGCTACACCGACGACGGCGGCACGGTCCGCCGCGGAGTGTATGTCCTGGCGAACATCCGGGGAGGCGGCGAATACGGGCCGGACTGGCACCGTGCTGCGCTGCAGCGCAACCGGCACCGTGCCTATGAGGATTTCGCCGCAGTTGCCCGTGACCTGACCACCCGCGGCGTCACCAGCCGGGAGCACCTCGGCTGCACCGGCCGCAGCAACGGCGGCCTGCTGGTGGGGAACATGCTCACCCTCTACCCGGAGCTTTTCGGGGCGGTGTCCTGCGGGGTGCCGCTGCTGGACATGCGCCGCTACACGAAGCTCTCCGCGGGCGCTTCCTGGATTGCGGAATATGGCGACCCCGATGATCCGGAGCAGTGGGAATTCATCAAGACCTTCTCGCCGTACCACCTGCTGCGCGAAGACGCACCATACCCGCCCACGCTGATCTGGACTGCCACCAGCGACGACCGCGTGGGCCCGGTCCAGGCACGGAAGATGGCCGCCCGGATGCAGGCACTCGGCGTTGACCGGGTCTGGTTCCACGAGGCGCTGGAAGGCGGCCATGCCGGGGCGGCGGACAACCGGCAGTCCGCACGGATGCACGCCATGTCCTATGAGTTCCTGTGGGAAGCGCTGACGGGCCGCCTGTCCTGAACGTGTTTTGCCGAAAGCACCCCGTTGTGGGTAGTCTTGACAGGCTGGCAGCGTGAGTTAGCCAGGGCAAATGGAGACGTGCCAGAGCGGCCGAATGGGCTTCACTGCTAATGAAGTGTGGGCCTAAAGCCCACCGGGGGTTCAAATCCCCCCGTCTCCGCCACATGAAGGTCCCCCTCTCACCAGGGGGACCTTTTTTGTTGCCCCGCCCCCTCTCCCCCCACCGAGAGGTCAGAAGAAGCTCTTTTCAGGCCCGAAACGAGCCGTAAATGGCCGCTCGGCGGAAGGATGCGCAGGGGACCAGGCCGGCAGGGCGACCCTGCTGCGGAACGCGCCCTCGCCGTCTGCGACGTCGTCCCTCTCCATTGCCGATTATGTGGTTGAAACTACTTGACGCCCCGCAATTAGGGGTTTCCGCCCTTCCCGTTCAGGGACAGGGGCATAGGGTGGAGCGCAACACCAGACGCCGGCCGGGAGGTACCCCAATGGATATGCGCCTGCTGGGCAACAGTGGAACCGTTGTCAGCAACTTTGCCCTGGGCACCATGACGTTCGGCAACGAGGCGGACGAGCGGACGTCGCACCGGATGATGGAGAACTACCTCTCCGCAGGCGGCAACTTCATCGACACCGCGGATATCTACAATGCCGGTGCGTCGGAAGAGATTGTGGGCAAGTGGCTGCACTCCAACCAGGCTGCCCGGAACTCCATGCTCCTGGCAACAAAGGGCCGCTTCCCCACCGGAGACGGCCTGAACGACGCGGGCAATTCGCGCCGCCACCTGCGGCGCGCGCTCGAGGGTTCGCTCCGGCGGCTGGGCGTGGAGCATGTTGACCTCTACCAGCTGCATTCCTGGGATCCGCTGACCCCGCTCGAGGAAAGCCTGGCGTTCCTGGACGACGCCGT
Source organism: Arthrobacter caoxuetaonis (assembly GCF_023921125.1). Taxonomy (NCBI): domain Bacteria; kingdom Bacillati; phylum Actinomycetota; class Actinomycetes; order Micrococcales; family Micrococcaceae; genus Arthrobacter; species Arthrobacter caoxuetaonis. The sequence goes on along the minus strand of NZ_CP099466.1, from coordinate 416,045 downwards.
GTCCTCCGGACTCATCAGCTACTACGGCTTCTCCAACTTCACCGGCTGGCAGCTCACCAAGGCGGTGTGGATGGCCAAGCTGCACAACTGGCAGCCGCCGGTGACCCTGCAGCCGCAGTACAACCTGCTGGAACGGGAGATCGAGTCGGAGATTATCCCCGCAGCGCTCGACGCCGGACTTGGGCTGCTGCCCTGGTCACCGCTGGCAGGCGGCTGGCTCACCGGGAAATACCGCAGGGAGAGCGTCCCTGCGGGCAATACCCGGGTGGGCGAGAACCCGACGCGCCAGTTCCAGGAATGGGATCTGCGCAGCAGCAACCCGCGGACCTGGCACATCCTGGATGCGCTGGCGCAGATGGCGTCCGCGCACGGCGCTGAACCCGCCCAAATCGCGCTTGCCTGGCTGGCCGGGAGACCCGGCGTCACGTCGGTGATCCTCGGCGCGCGAACTCCGGAGCAGCTGGAGAACAACCTGCAGGCCACCGGCGTCGAGCTCTCCGAAGCCGAAACACAGCGGCTCGACGCGCTCAGCGCCCCGGTGGTCGGCAACTACCCCTATGGGCCGGACGGGGTGAACCAGCGCGCGCGCAGGGTCAGCTAACGGCGCAGCGACATTCCCATGACGGTCCGGACGGGGATGTTTCCGCCGTAGTCTTCGTCGATGGGCAGCATGCCGAGCTTCTCGGCGACCCGCCGCGATGCGGTGTTCTGCGGATGGATGATGGCGACCAGCGTCTCTGCCTGAAGATCGTCACGGGCGAGGTCCTTGCAGGCGGTGGCTGCTTCGGTGGCGTAGCCGCGGCCCTGCAGGAACGTGCGCGTGTGGTAGCCGACTTCCAGCTCAGGGCGCCCGTTGACCTTCTGCCAGGTGAGGCCGCAATCCCCCACGAACTCGCCGTCGTGCGTTTCCACGATCCACAGCCCATGCCCGTAGGCGGCGTAGTTGTCCTGGTTCCACTGGATCCAGCGGGCTGCTTCATCCCTGGTTTTGGGAGCGGGGTAGTAGGTCATCACCTCGGGATCCCCCAACAGGCCGCTCATGAGTTCGAGGTCAACCGGCGTCATTTCGCGAAAGCGCAGCCTGGCGGTGGGAGCGGGGAGCATGTTGCCACACTAGCGGGTCGTGCGGCGGCACGCCGGGGTGCGTGCCTAGAAGTCTTCGGGGCGCAGGTTCTGCGCCCATTTGCTGATCTCGGCTTCGTCGGGCAGTGCCTGCGCGTCCTTTGCCTTGGCATCCTTATCTGCGGAATCCGCGGACTTTCCGTCGCCCGGAGCCTTGGCCGGCTTGCCGGCTGCAGCAGGCTTTGCCTGCCCGGGAGCCGCACCCGCTAGGTCGGGGCTCTCCTCAGTTGCCGTATTGGAAAGGGTTGTTTCCGGTGCTGCTGCCTCTTCAGGGGCCGCAGGGGCGGCTTTGGGCTTGACGTACGGAAGCGGGTGGGAGGCCATGGACGCGACGGCGGTGCTGGCGGCCCGCAGGCCGGAGCCGGTCAGCTGGGCATAGAGCTGAATAGCCCGGATGGGCTGGCCCTGCGCGATGGCCGCGTAGACCTGCTGATGGCCCTTTTCGTCGAGCCGGGAGACAGCCTCACGGGCAGTCTCCAAGGATGTTCCCGCGGGTGCACGGCCGCCGGGGATGGACGTCGCGGCCTTGGACGTTCCGGCCTTCGGCGTTGCCTGTCCGGCCTGCTTTGGTTCGGCGGGACGTGCAGCACGGCGGCGCTGGGCCCTGCCCACCAAAAAGTTCACGAGCACGATCGCGGCGACGAACAAGACAATGACCACAAACTCCATACCTTGATCCTAGCTTTTCTCCGCCTGCCTTGTTCCGCCCGCGGTATATTGGCGCGCAGGTCCAGCTCCCGCCGGTTCGTCCGGCCCAGCCCGCGAAGGATGCCATGACATTCGATTCCGCCCTGCTTTCCCTGAACGTCGAGCTCAAAGGACCGGTTGCCGAGGTCCGGCTCATCGGCCCGTCCAAGGGAAATGCCATGGGTCCGGACTTCTGGACCGAACTGCCGCGGGTGTTCGAAGCCCTCGGCGCTGACGATGAGGTCCGCGCCATCCTGCTCTACGGATCCGGCGGAACCTTCAGCTACGGACTGGACCTGCCTGCCATGCAGCCCGTCTTCGCTCCGCTGCTGGAATCCCGGGGAACGGATGCTCGCCTGCGCAGCAGCTTCCGCCGCCAGATCCAGGAACTGCAGGACGCGGTTAGCTCCGTGGCCCGCTGCGGCAAACCCGTTATCGCCGCCGTCGAGGGATGGTGCATTGGCGGCGGTGTGGACGTGATCTCGGCCGCGGATATCCGGATTGCATCGCCCGGTGCCACCTTCAGCATCCGCGAGGTGCGGGTGGGAATCGTGGCGGATCTCGGCTCCCTCCAGCGGCTGCCCGCGATCATCGGCGCCGGCGCCACCCGGCACCTCGCCCTGACCGGTGAAGACTTCACGGCCCAGCGCGCCCATGAACTGGGCCTTGTCACGGAACTGGCTGACGACGTCGTTGCCCGCGGGCGGGAGCTCGCGGCCCGGATCGCAGCGAATCCTCCACTGGTGGTCCAGGGCGTGAAGCGGGTTCTGGACCAGGGTGCGGAGCAAGCTGTCCAAACGGGCCTGGACTACGTGCAGGTCTGGAATACCGCGTTCCTGCCCAGCCGGGACTTCGCAGAAGCCACCCGCGCCTTCGCCGAGCGCCGTCCCGCAGTCTTCACCGGGGACTAGGTCCACCGGCTGGAAACTAGACTGGGTGCATGGCAGTAACGGACGAAGCGATCACCAAGATCAAGGACATGCTCATCTCAGGTGAGCTGAAGGCCGGTGACCGGCTTCCTCCGGAAAAGGACCTCAGCGAGCGGCTCGGACTCTCACGCAGCTCCCTGCGAGAGGCAGTGAAAGCGCTGGAGCTGATCCGTGTCCTGGACGTCAGGCGCGGGGACGGGACCTACGTGACCAGCCTCGAACCGTCGATCCTCATGGAAACCATGTCCTTCGTGGTGGACCTCCACCAGGAGAATTCGGCGGCCCAGCTCCTGGAAGTCCGCCGGATCCTTGAACCGGGTTCAGCTTCGCTGGCTGCCAGGCGCATCAGCCCGGAAGCCGCCGCGGATCTCCGGGACTGTGTGGCAGTCGTCGGCGAGAACTCCTCCGAGGAGGAACTGGTCGCCCACGATTTGGCTTTCCACGCGCGGATCGCCAAGGCTTCTGGCAACTCGTACCTGCAGAGCCTCCTCGACGGCCTGGCAGGGAGCACAATGCGCTCCCGGATCTGGAACGAGTTGACGCTGGACAAGGCGGTGGCGGCCACGCTGGCCGAACACGCGGCCATAGCCCGGGCCATCAGCACCGGCGACCCGGACTTGGCACGCGCCCTAATGACCGTGCACGTCAGCGGGGTTGAATTACGCCTCTCGCAGGCCGCCTGAGCGCCTGCCCCCCCCCCGACGAACCGCTATGCCTTCAGCGCCAGCACAAAAGGCAGCACGGATTCCGCCCCGGCCAGCCGCAGCACGCGCCCGGCCTCAGTGAGCGTCCAGCGGCTGTCGGAGAAATCATCGACCAGCAGCACCGGACCCGGGTTGGCGGCAAACCAGTCCGCACCGCCCTCGGGCACAGCGAACTGCTCCCAGACCGATGCCAACCGGAAGGCACTGTTTCCTCCGGGACCGCCGGAAGGTCCGCCGTGGGGCAGCTGCAGGGCACCGAGGTAAGGGATCCGTCCCAGTTCCGAGAGCCCCTGGGCCAGGGAACCGACCTGCTGCGGACGGGACCTGCTGGGGACTGACACGATGGCTACCGGACGCTGGTCCCAGCCCCACTGGGCCAGAACCTGCACGCAGCCCTGCAGCAGCGCCGGGTCAACCGGAGCGTCGGGCGAACCAGGAGCAAAGATTTCCCGCAGCCGTCCGCCCCAGCCCAGGTCCGTCAGGCGGGCCAGCGCCCGCCCGGTGGAGACGGCGGCGTCGGGCTTGATCTTGCCCTTGACCGGCACGCCGAGCCGGTCCATTCCGGTGGGGTACATGCCCCGCGGGTCGATGTCCACGCCCACGCGGCTGAGTTCCTGGCTGGCGCTGTCCGTCGCCTCGGAGGCGATGTCGTCCGGGTACCAGCGGCCGGCACAGTTGTCGCAGCGCCCGCAGGGAGCCGCCGCGGGATCGTCCAGCTGGCGGGACAGGAACTCCATCCGGCAGCCGCTGGTGTTCTCGTAGTCCAGCATGGCCTGCTGTTCCTTGACGCGGGCGGCAGCGATCCGCTCGTAGCGTTCACGGTCGTACGTCCAGGGCTGCCCGGTCCCGCGCCACCCGCCGGTAACGCGTTCCACGGCACCGTCCACGGCAAGGACTTTCAGCAGCAGTTCCAGCGGCGATCGTTTCAGGTTCACCAGGGTTTCCAGCGCCCCGGTCGAAAGCACGGACCCGTCGGCCAGTTCCCGCAGCACGGCGTTAGCCGGGCCCTCCGCGGGCATGGACGACGTGGCGAAGTATTCCCAGATGTCGCGGTCCTCGCTTCCGGGCAGCAGCAGCACGTCGGCGTTCGGGGTCCCGCGGCCTGCACGACCCACCTGCTGGTAGTACGCCACGGGCGACGACGGCGCCCCCAGGTGGACCACGAATCCGAGGTCCGGCTTGTCGAAGCCCATGCCGAGCGCGCTTGTCGCCACCAGGGCCTTGACCTCGTTGTTCTTCAGGGCAGCCTCGGCCTGCTCGCGGTCCGCAGGATCGGTCCGGCCGGTGTAGGCCAGGACGCGGTGCCCGGCCTTTTGCAGCAGGCGTGCGGTGTCCTCCGCGGCAGAAACCGTCAGGGCATAGATGATCCCGCTCCCGGGCAGCTCACCGATGTGGGTGAGCAGCCAGGCGAGCCGGCTGCGCGGGCTGGGCAGCCGCAGCACCCCCAGCCGCAGGGATTCACGGGCCAGGGCTCCGCGGATGGTGAAGACGTCTTCCCCGCCGGCGGCCAGCTGCTCTTCGACGTCCTTCACCACGCGGGAGTTGGCGGTGGCCGTGGTGGCCAGGACGGGAACGCTTGCCGGAAGCCGTTCGATCAGGTGGCGGATCCGGCGGTAGTCGGGCCGGAAGTCGTGCCCCCAGTCGGAGATACAGTGTGCCTCGTCGATCACGAGCAGTCCCGAGCGGCGGACAAGTTCCGGAAGATGGTTCTCCCGGAAGCCGGGATTGTTCAGCCGCTCCGGTGAGACCAGGAGGACGTCGACGTCGTCAGCTTCCAGCCGGGCGGAGATGTCCTGCCATTCGAGCTGGTTCGCCGAATTGATGGCCGCGGCCCGCACGCCGGCGCGTGCCGCAGCGGCAACCTGGTCCCGCATCAGCGCCAGCAGCGGCGAGACAATCAGCGTGGGACCGGCGCCCCGGGAGCGGAGCAGCAGGCTTGCCACGAAATACACGGCGGACTTTCCCCAGCCGGTCCGCTGGACCACTAGGGCCCTCCGCCCTCCGCGGACAAGGGCCTCTATGGCTTCGTACTGGCCTTCGTGGAACTGCGCATCCTCCCGGCCCACCAGCGCCCGCAACAGGGCAGTTGCTTCGGCACGGAGAGCCTGGGCATCCTCCGGGCCGAAGGCTTCGGAGGATGCTGACAGCTGGACGGGCTGGACGGGCGGCACGGATACGGGTTCCATGCCTTCCACTATTCCAGCCTCCACCGACATGTCCCTGCGTTCCCGGCACCGGATGTGGAAAAGAACACCTGTGCGCGGCAGCACGCCCCGGCTGGGCCGGCCCGCCCGCGCTCCCCTATAGACTTCAAGGCGTGACTACTGCATTCGATCTTTCCGAGTCCTTCAAGGCCTACGACGTCCGGGGCATCGTGGGCGAGACCATTACTCCGCAGATCGTGAAGGCCGTCGGCGCCGCATTCGTCGATGTGCTTGAGCTCGCCGGCGAAACCATCGTGGTCGGCGGCGACATGCGCCAGTCCTCCCCCGAATTCATCAAGGACTTCGCTGCGGGGGCCACTGCCCGCGGCGGATACGTCCTGGTGGTGGACCTGATCTCCACCGACGAGCTCTACTACGCCTGCGGCTCCCTGAACGCTGCCGGTGTCACCTTCACCGCCAGCCACAACCCGGCCCAGTACAACGGCATCAAGATGGCCAAGGCCGGAGCAGTCCCCATCTCCTCCGAGACCGGGCTGAAGGAAATCCAGAAGGCTGCGGAACGGTACCTGGACGACGGCGTGATCCCGTCCGTGGAGAAGCCCGGGCTGATCAGTGTCCGCGATGTGCTGGGCGACTACGCCGCCTACCTGCGCGAACTCGTGGACCTGCGCGGCATCCGCCCGCTGAAGGTAGTAGTCGATGCCGGCAACGGCATGGCCGGGCTCACCACCCCCGCCGTGCTGGGCGATTCCCTGCTGCCCGGGCTGCCCCTGGACATCATCCCCCTCTATTTCGAACTGGACGGCTCGTTCCCCAACCACCCGGCGAACCCGCTGGAACCGGAGAACCTGCGCGACCTGCAGGCCGCCGTCGTCGAACACGGAGCAGACCTGGGCCTGGCCTTCGACGGCGATGCCGACCGCTGCTTCGTCATCGACGAACTGGGCGCACCGGTGAGCCCCTCGGCGATCACCGCACTGGTGGCGCGGCGCGAAATTGCCCGAGCCCAGGCAGCCGGTGAAGAGGTCCCCGTCATCATCCACAACCTGATCACTTCCCGTGCCGTACCCGAACTGGTCGAAGCTTCCGGCGGCCGTGCCGTCCGCACCCGGGTTGGCCACTCCTTCATCAAGGCGCTCATGGCCTCCGAGGGCGCGGTCTTCGGCGGGGAACACTCCGCGCACTACTACTTCCGCGATTTCTACAACGCCGACACCGGCATGCTTGCGGCCATGCATGTCCTGGCCGCCCTGGGCGAGCAGGAACTTCCGCTCTCGGACCTCGCCCGCGAGTACGAACCGTATTTCTCCTCCGGCGAGATCAACTCCAAGCTCGACGACGTGCAGGCGGCCGTAGACCGCGTCCGTGCCGAATTCGAGCGGCCGGGCGTCACCGTTGACTCCCTCGACGGATTGACTTTCACCTCGGATGACGGACAGTGGTGGTTCAACCTCCGCGCGTCCAACACAGAACCCTTCCTCCGGCTCAACGCCGAGGCAGAGGACCTCTCCACCATGGAACAGGTCCGCGACCGTGTCCTTGAACTAGTTAGGAAATGAGCTCATGGCTGACGTAGAACTGGCTGGCGGAGAACCGTCCGCCCAGGTACAGGATGACCTGAACTCCCTGCTGGGCACCGCCCTCGGTGTCACACAGGAACAGCTCGAAGCGCAGGGCGCCTTCCTGCCCGCCGCACTGGTGGTGCAGAACGACGGCGAACTCCGCATGGTGGCCGTCTCTCCCGAGGAGAGCGATGAAGACCTGGATGCAGAGGCCATGATCGATGACCTCTATACCGTCCTGGAGGAGCAGAAGGACCAGAACCGCGCCGTCGCTGTTTTCTCCGACATCACGCTGCCTGACGAGGGCACAGACGCCATCCACGTGGTAGCCGAGCACTCCGAAGGAGTCTGCATCTCCGCGATCCAGGCCTACTCCGAGCAGGACGGCGTATGGACCTTCAGCGACCCCATCTGGGAGTCCGGAGAGCCGATCGTCTGGGCTGCCGGCGAGGAAGCGCCCGCTGAGTCCTAGACAGGGCAGAACTTAAGAGGACCAGGCCCGCACTCACTGAGTGTGAACTGCTCCCCCGAAAGCTGGACTGGCCAAATAAGATCCTAAGCCGCGAGGGCCTGGGCACGGTATTGCACCGGGCTCAGGCCCTTGAGCTTTGTCGAGATGCGTTCATTGTTGTACCTGTTTGAGCTGGGTTGGGGGTCCGAGTCGGGCTACCGCTGCCTCACGCTGTTCCTCCGATAACGAACTTCTGCCATGCGTAGAACTGCTCCCCGAGTGTGAACTGATTTCTCAGTCCAACTTTCGGGGAGCAGTTCACTATCCGGCGGGGGTTCTTCTTTTCAAGCTACCGCTCGATACCGTCGATAATCACATGGATGGACGTATCCGGGAGTTCCAGGATGTGCTCACCTGGAACGAATGTATCGAGGTTTTGCAGCTGCTCCTGCAGCTGCTGTGTGGCGTCGGGGTCGGCGGTAACCACCTCGACCACTTCGATGTCAGTGTTCACCGGCAGGTACATGTAGACCCCTCCGGCTTCCTCCTTGATCTCCACGTTCGAGGTGTAGTCCTCGCCCGCGATCTCGTAGGTGCGAGTGCCGTCCCCGGCGCCGAGGCCGGCCCAGACCGCCCCACCAACGACCAGGGCCAGCATCCCGATGAGGGACCCGCGGACCCAGACGCGGGAGGAAGCATGAGACCGGCGGGCCCGGCGGCCCCGCCGGGCCGAGGGGGTTTCACCCTCGGCCTCAGCGGCGGCTACCGGCGTGGTTTCTTCGTGCGCAGTCTTCATACTCGCTCCTCCTGCATCTCTTCCTCTTCCTTCTTGCGGCGACGGGCTGCAGCTAGGAGCAGGATGCCCAGGACACCGGCACCCAGTGCGCCGAGGAGGAGCAGGCCGAAGCCCTTAGCCCCGGTGAACGCCAGTCCACCCTCGACCGGAACCAGCACGAACGGGAAGTCCAGATCCAGATCGTCGGTGAGCGCCAGTCCACCCTCGACCGGAACCAGCACGAACGGGAAGTCCAGATCCAGATCGTCGGTGAGCGAGGTGACCACGATGTTGCCGTCCTCGGCGACCTCCGTGATGAAGGCCTCCAGGGTCGTCGCCTCGTTGTCGAACTGCAGGGTGGTAACGCTGTCAGCGGTGCTGAGGCGGTAGCCGTCAGGCATCACCATCGTGGTGCGGTACTCGCGCGGCTTCATGAAGCCGGCGTGATCCTCGTCGTAGTGAGTCGGGCTCACCTCGAACCCGTAGTAGCCGAGCTCATCGGTGACCTTGACCGAGTCGCCGTTTACGTCCTCGGCGATAACCCACTTGCCGCCGACCTTCTCCCAGAGGGTGACCTCGCGGTCAGCCATGCGGTCTTCGTTGCCGTTGTACGTGCCGTCCTCGTTGGCATCCACCCACGCGACGCCGCCGATGGTGACCGAGTCTGGATAGGTGGTGACACCGATATCCATCTGAACATCGTCGCGCATCGTGGTCGGAACCGAGACCCCGTTCTCGTGATCGATGATCGAGAAAACGTTCGTCACGCCGGTCAGCTGGAAACCGAACTCTGCAGCTTCCGTGATCATGTCGCTGTCGATGAGCTTGTCCCCGCCCACGTTCAGCGGCGACCACAGCTGGTTGCCCAGGCGTTCGGCGGTCACACGGTATTCGCGTGCCTGCATGAACTCAGGGTGGCTCTCGTCGAAGTGCATTGGCTCAACCACGAAGCGGTAGTCGCCGTTCTCGTCGGTCACGTCGGTGACGCCCTTCGAGTCACCGGCCTTGACCCACGCGCCATCCACGAGCTCCCACAGGACCACGGTCTGGCCGGCGAGAACTTTCTCGCCTTCCTCACGCAGGCCATTGGCATTCGCGTCGTCCCACATCTTGCCGCCGATGACGACCCCGGGCTCAACGAGACCCAGGTCAACATCATCGTGCGTCAGTGCTTCACGGGTGTCCACGGGCAGGAACTGACCCTCGACGGGCTCGGCCAGCGTGTAGACATCCGATAGCGCGGTGAAGGTGCCATTACGGCCGGTCTCAACGAAGTCGCTGTCGGTTTCGTCAGCGCCCTGGTTGTGCTTGGTGATCGCGAGCCACAGCGGGACCTCGGTCACAACCACGCGGTACTGGTTAGCAGCACCGGCTGCGTCGTTGTAGATCGGCAGACCCTCGAAGCGGTACTTGTTCACACCGGTCTGAGCTGCAACGTCGGTCCAGTCGGCGCCGTTGGTGCTGACCTGCAGAGTCGCGGTGAAGCGCTCTGCTGCCAGGCCGTCGCCAGCCTTCTGACCATCAGCCTTCCCGTCGATGAACACTTCACCGGCGATAACGCCGGTTGCGTGCTCCATCACACCGAGGTCGATGGTCACGTTGTCCACTGCACGCAGGAACTGACCGTCCTGAACAGCCAGCGCGATCAGGTTGTCCAGACCGCCCTTCGCGTTCATGGTGCCGTTGAGGAAGAAGTCGGAATCAACCTCGCGGTCACCCCCCTCGCGCGACGGAGCGAACGTGTAACCGGCCGGCAGACCGTCCACGATCACCTGGTAGGCGTACGCCGTACCCGTCTCAGCGTCACCCGCGAAGGCCGGAACCTCGTGGAAGTAGTAGAGGCCGTCAGCCTGCGAGGTGGTGGTCATGACGAAGCCGTCATTCTTCACCCACTGGCCGTCAACGTTCTCGTACTGCTCGAGCTTCAGCTCCTGGCCCTCGAGACCGGGCTCGCCGGTCTCCTGGATGCCGTTGCGGTTCTTGTCGTCCCACACGAGGTTTCCGATGACACCGGTGTTGCGGTAGGTGTAGAACCCGGCGTTCACTGCCATGCGGTCAGCGAACTTGGTCTCGTAGAGGTTCTTCAGATCGAAGGAGAACAGGTTCGTACGAACCGCGGCGTCGTCTCCGGTGCCGCGGAGCGTCACGTCATTGTCATCAACACGGGTGAACGGGTTCTCCGCGTGCGTAATCGGCGTGACAGGCAGTGTCTTGTCGTAGCTGCCACCGGGGTGAACAACCTCGACGTAGAACTGGCCGGGGCGTGCGAGGACGGGGAAGGTGTATTGACCATTGGTGTCCGAGAAGGTAGTCATCTCTTTGCCGTTCGCATGAAGCACTACGGTGCCGTCAGCGTTCTTCAGGGTGACCTTGTATTTCTCCAGGCGATCCTCGTCGGACTGCATCAGGCCGTCACGGTTCTTGTCGTTCCACACAGTTCCGCCAAAGTCGAACAGGTGGCCAACACCGAGGTCGAAGCCCATACGGGTGTCGTCCGCAGTCTCCTGTGTGACCGTACGTACGTCGGTCACTGCAACGAGTGCAGAAGCATCGTGTGCAACCTGCACGTCTGCAGCCTTACTCGGGAGGAACGTGGTCACGTCCGCACCGGAGATCATCTTCTGCGTGGTCACCGAGTAGCCGTCGTACGCCTTCGGCATCTCGAACATCACGCGGTAGTTACCGGGGGTGATGTTGGAGAACACGTAGTAACCGTTCCAGCCGTTGATGTCGGTACGGGTGGTGGTCACCACCGGGCCGTCAGATTCCGTCTTCTGGCCAATCTCGTCAACGAAGACCTCACCGGTTGCATCGTCAACGACGAGCCACTGGTTGCCGACCTTCTTGATCGGGTTACCGAGGTAGTCGACGTGGCGACCGTTCGGGCTGAGGAGGGTGACCTTGACCTGGTTGATACCCGCATCGTCGATGTCGCCGTCAAAGTCGATGTCCTTGGCAGGCTTCAGCAGTTCGCGGCCGTTCACATCGGTGATGATCTCGCCCTCGTTCTGCTCGGCGTCGAAGTTGGCGTCGTGCCAGACGTAGTTGCCGATCGAGACCTTGTCGGCCTTCTCGGTCACGAAGGTGCCGGCGTTGTTCGACTCCTGGGGCTTGAAGTTCTCCTTGAGCTGGGTCGCAGCGAACGAGTTCCACTGAGCCACGTCATCAGGCTTGGCGTCGGTGTCCCAGGTCTCCAGGAACGCGGGTGCGTTCAGCGGAGTGCTCATGCCGTACGACAGGGTGAGCTTGCTCTGACCGGGCAGAGTCTCGCCTGCGTTGTTGAACAGCATCAGCAGCGACTGGGCCTTACCCAGCAGCGACGGGTCTGCAGCAACAGCGGCCTTGAAGTCAGCCAGCGAGACAAAGTGCTTGTCACGCTCGGCCGAGGCAGCTCCGCCCACACCCATGGAGTCGTAGAACTCCTGGGTGCTGACCACACTTGCCGGCAGCAGCTCAGCCTCAACGACCTTGCCGCCCTGCCTGGTGAACGGACCCACGTACATCGTGTAATCACGTGCACCGTAGGTCTTGTTCAGACCGCCCTCTGCGGTCAGCTTGAAGCTGTCCAGGTTCAGGATCGACGAACCGTGCGAGTTGCGCGCCACACTCTCGTTCATCACAGCGTGGTCGCCGTCGTAAGGCAGCACGTCGTAGATGATCGGGAACGGGTACGGGGTCTCGCCCTTCTCCTTCGTGTTGTCGATCGTCAGGGTGTAGTTGAAGTCCCCGCCTTCACGAACAGGCGTGATCCGCGGGTGTGCGGTTCCGGCGCGGTTCAGGTCAGAGTAGGCGACCTTTCGCTTGCCGAAATTGTCGTACACCTCGTACTCGAAGAGGGTTCGGTCGGTGAAGACCAGGCGGTCGTTCCGCAGGTTGTTGGCATCGAGGTCGTTGCGGTCAGTCTCGTAACCGAGCGTGTTCGAAGCATTCCAATCCGAGTTGAGCGGCTGCACGAGGCCGGTGTTGTTGGTCGTGTAGACGCGCGACTTGGTGTCCTCGCTCGTTGCACCCGGGGTGTAGGTGTCGATGAGGCCGATGAAGTCGATCACGATCTTGTCACCGGGCAGCACCTGGCCCTCGAACCAGATGGTTACGACGTTGCGGTCCATGCCGTCCCAGTCACCGGCGTGGATACGCTTGTGAATAAGGTTCGATTCGGACTGCTTGACGGTGCCGTCTGCGGCCACGATCTTCCAGGTCCACTTGAATGCATCAGACTCACGGTTTGCCGTGGCGTTCTTCTGCAGCGGGCCCTTGGAACGGTGAGCGTCATTCAGCGGGTTCGTTTCGTCCACCTTGTCGGCGGGCACGTAGACCCAATCGTCTTCACCGCGAACGGTCATCACGCGAGGCAGCTCAAACGTCACCTTGGGGTCGATGAGCATGTCCTCGGCGTAGGTGATCGACTCTTCCTCGTTCCACATGGTGTCGTCGGCGTTCACGACCTCACCGCGGAACTTCAGGTGGGAAGACGACGACGGGTTGATGGCCATGTTGTCCGACCATCCCCAGCGCTGATCTTCAGGCTTGGCTCCGTCGTAGCGGTAGTAGAGAGCGTCGTGGAAGACGTTCACCACCGGACGAGCGGGCGTGAGGTAGGAGCGGTTCTGGTCATCATCCAGTTTCGCCATTGCGTCTGCGACGTAGTTACCCCACAGCTCAACGGTGTCGTAGATGAACATCGTCTGCTTCTCATCCGAGGATGCACGCATGTTGATCTTGATCGCAGCGTCGGTGACGCCGGCGCCGAAGCTGGTGACACCCTTGTTCTCGGGGTCAGTCTCCGTCACGTCCTGGTTGCCGGCCTTGTCCGCGTCGGCATCAACTGCCAGGCGGGTACCGGTGGGCACCAGGTAGTCAGCGTCGATCGAGCGAACTACTACACGAACCTGACGGAGGTCGCGAACGAGGTCCGGGTCCACTGCGATGGTCTTGTTCTCGTAGATGCTCTGCTTGCCGAGCGAGACCCACTCATCGGTCGCGTAACCGGTTGCAGGGTCAACGTGTGAGACGAACACCTCGGACTCGAACACCTGGTCAACGGTCTTACCGTTGCTCTGGATGTGGGCAACGACATCAGCGGGGATCTCCCACTTACCGCTGGACACAGACAGCACTGCAGTGTCGATCCAGTACTTCGTCACAGGGTGGTTCGGATCATTGGATTCCGGCGCCGGCAGGTTGCTGTCGATGGCCATCTCCCGCAGGCCCGAGCCGGTGTTCTTGGCGTGGGTCACCAGGTACTCGATCGTGTCCGACGAGTTGAAGTACGGGTCACCGATGGAGCCGTTGGTGTATTCCATACGCGGACGCGTGGTGTTGACGCGCACCTCACCCTTGGGCTTTGCAACCTCGAAGGAAGCATCGTTCTGTGCCAGGAAGCTACCCACCTTGCCGTTACCGTCCATGTCGCCGGTGACGAGAGTTTCGGTCACGAGCTTCGCGTAACGGACGGGCGCAAGCGGCTGCACGACGAAGTCGTCCTTGCTTGCACCCTCGGGCAGAAGGGTCAGATCGTCCGAGATGAGCGAGATGTAGGTGTCGACCTTGAAGTCCTCAGCCGTCCACTTACCGCCCTCGGCCTCGTCATCACGGAAGCCGTCAACCAGCCTGTACTCCTGCAGCAGCGTGAAGCGCTGATCCGACTCGAGGCGACCCGCAGCCGTATCGGCGTCGGGTGCCGGCGGCGTCACGATCCAGCGAACCACCTGGCGCTCAGACCAACCCTTGATGCGCTCGTCCTCAGTCACTGCCTTCACCGTGTAGCCGGCAGCTTCGAACGCCTTGCGGTCCATGATCGTGTTACCGACCTTGATGCGCACATCCCCGGTCTTCTCCGCGAACGATGACACGTAGGAGGTGAAGATGAAGCGCGAGTTGTGCACGGTGCCGGTGCTCAGCATCCGGCTGTAGTCGCTGCCTGCACTGTCCGGCTTGTTGTACGCCTCGGTCGAGACCCAGAACTTCGCAGCGGCACCCAGCAGGGTGACCTCGTTCGATGCTGCGTCAGCGTAGGGGCCGATCTTGGTCTCGTTCACCACGGACGGGAAGCGCATCACGATACGCGTTCCGCCGTAGGCGCCGTAGTTGGTTGCCGACTCCTGAACCGTCTCGGGGAGCAGGGTCGAGCCTGCAACCTTCCACGAACCACTGACATGCAGGGGCACCTCGGTGTCCCGCTTGTAGGTCTTCGTCTCCGAGATCAGCGATTCGGTGATGCGGTTCACACCGTTGGTACCGATGCTGTCCAGACGGCCGGCGTCAGCGCTGGGGTTCTGCACGTACGAACCGGTCTTGTACATACCCGAGACGATCGGCTCGAAGATGTCGGCCTCCGAGTTGGCGAAGGTCATAATCTCCTGGAACTTCGTCTCGTCGGAAAGGGACTCGTCCGTGCCGTAAGGAGGCATGTCGATCACCGTGGCGCGGGGCGACACAGTCAGGGACTGGCCGTACTTGATGGTGTGCAGGATCTGCTGAGCCTCGGGGGTGTCCTTCGCGGTGAAGTGCAGCACGAAGCGTTCGCCCTGCTCGCTCTTGACGCGCTCGACGCGCAGGTTCAGGTGCTCGGCCACATCGACCGCAGGCGTCGTGCTGTTGTAAGCCACGTCGCTGATGTGAGCGGTGAACGCCACATGCTGCTGGTTCTCCACCTTGCCCGTGTAGCGAGCAATGGTGCCGTCCTCGAGGATCGGGACGATACCGAACGGCATCGACACGGTCACGGTCGGCTCAAACCACGAACCGCGGGCACCGCCCTTGGTCTGGGGTTGATGAGTCAGCTCGCCGAGGCGGTTGCCCGAAGTGCCGTGGTAGTCCTTCTGAGTCTCGATCTGCTGGTTCTCCACGGTTGCGTGGATGGTCAGCTTCTCGTGGAGATCAGTCGTGAAGTCCTGCACCGTCGAGTGGTATCCCGTGAGGTAGCTGTCCTTCGAGATGTCGTTCCACACGCGCAGCGCCGGCTTACGCATGACCATCTGGTCACCCGTCACCAGCGCCGGCTTCTGGTCGGTCACGGTGGCGGTCGCCTGTGCATTCAGGCCACGGATGTACATGCCGTGAGGCTCGAACGAAGAGTAACTCGTATACCCGCTGGTGCCCCAGTGATACCAGCTGAGGTCCGCCAGGTCGATGCCGGGCTTGATGCCGTCGTTCGGCCAGGTGTTCGGGTTGTAAACGTTCGGGTCCTTGTGCAGAGCGCCGTATTCCTTGCTGTACAGCGCCAGGTACTCTTCGGCCGCGATGGTGCTGACGGTGAGCTGGTCGAACCAGTAGCGCTGCGAGCCGTTGAGGACGAGGGCCTGCTCGTCGACGCGAACCTTCACATCGACGTACTGGTACTTCGCCTTCTCGGTCGTGGCTGCGGCGTTGAACATGCCGTTCAGCGCACCTGCGACCTTGATGCGGAGCACGTAGGGCACCTCGTTCTCGATGGTGGTGCCATCTGCGTCGAGCTTCTTGAAGGTGCCGGCTTCCTGGTTCTGACGCGGAGCACGGTAGCCCTTGTCGTCCTCGGGCGTCTGCAGGACATCGTAGGTATGGGCGATCGTGTTGCCGAAGCCGTCGAATGCGGTGATCCCGATGAGGTTGCCGTCCTCATCGAACGGGTTGAACCCGATCGGCAGGATCTCGGTGTACTCGATGCCGCTTTCGATCGCACGGTCACCCAGGTTCGCTGCGTGCAGACGGGCGGTGACGATCTCGTCCAGCTCAACTGCGTAGCTGTAGTTGTCAGCGGTGTACTCCGTCACGCTCACCGGCGCCCGAAGGTCCCCGTCGTGCTCGATGAAGTTCGCGTCTGAGACACCCGATGCGGTCGTGCGCTGCACCTTGGGGAGCAGTTCGCTGGCGCCGTAGAGCCATGCACGCTTCAGCTGCAGGTTGTCGTGCGACCACAGGATGCGCTCGTCGTGCGTGACGACACCATCGTTCACCCGGGCCGGCTGCAGGTACGCAGAGATGTCACTCTGCTCACCGCTGCCAATACCTTCGTACAGCTTGTTCCCAGACTCCTCGCGCAGGTACACCCGGTCAGCGACCTGGCTGTTCGCCGATGCATCGTAGTAGGTGTCATGGGTGTCCGACCGGCCGTCCTGAACACGGCGCTCACGAGAGTCACCCGAGACCCACGAGCTGGACTGTGCCAGGAACTCAGCAGGAGTCTGCTCGAAGCTGCGCGTACCGCTGAAGCCGGCGTCGTGCAGCAAGGCCGCCATGTCCATGTCGTACGTATGGGCGCTCTGTGAGATCGGGTCTTCGTTGCCGTACCAGCCGAGGAACGGTGCGAACACCGGACGTCCGTCTTCGTAGGTCGCGTACGGCAGCTTCTCCTCGCGGATCTTCGCGTCGTACATGACCTCGATGCGCTCACCGCGGCCGAGGTCGCGTGCGAACTCGTAGGTGAACAGCTGGAACTTCACGTCAGCGGCGGGGTTTGCACCCTGGTCGGTGGGCTCGGTTGCCGAGATCTTGCCAGAGCGGTCCACCTGGACACCACCCGCAAGGGGAATGTCGGTGAACTTCTGGTTTCCGCCCACATCCTTACCCGAGATCGATTTCACGGTGACGCTTGGAAGATCGTAGTCAGCGATCTCGTTACCGTCGATGTCGTAATGCTTGATCACGAGCTTGCCGGCAGCCACAGCTGCAGCCACGTCGAGCTCACCATCGGTGACGAACTTGTCGAGCGAGTTGACGATGTACTCGGGCACCTTGTCGTAGATGACCGGATCATTAACGGGAGCCTTACCGAGACCGGTGTTGGTCGAGGCGGGGGTGTTCTCGTTACGAGCGGTCAGCTTCAGGAACACGTCATCACCGGCGAGGTAGTTGACCTTACCCACCTTGGTGTTGTCGTACGGTGTACCGGCTTCCGGCTTCGTGTCGAACGACTGCAGGTTGAACTCAACCTGGGGCAGACCCTTCCAGATGACGACCGAGTCAGTCTCAGCAGCCTCGTACAGAGCCACTGCGGGGTTTCCGTCAGTAGCGCCGTCGTGGTGCGTCAGGTCGATCTCCACACTCGAAGTGATGGTCGAGCTCTTGGTCGACTCGCCACCGTAGTTCTGCCACCAACCGGTGCCGACGATCTCGAACGACGGAACAGTGAAGTCCTTACGGTCTTCACCGTCGCCGACGTAACCGGGCACGATGCCGTAGTCAACGCGGATGCTGTTGATGTCCCTCAGCTCGTGCTTGTCAGCATCGAACTCCACGTACTCGCCGCCGACGAGAACCGTCAGCTTGGGTGCGGGGAAGCCATCCGCGTGGGTCGGCTTCGGCAGTTCGGTGAGCTCGAACCCGCGGGCACGGGTATCGAAGGTCACGTCAACAACCATGTGGGTGTTGTGGTGACGGAGCTGGTTGCTCATCTTGTCGACGGTGATCGTCATCGGAGTCCCCGAAAGGCTCTCCGCGTCGAAGTTCGTTTCGATGTCGATGGTGGTCGGGTTCGCGTACGTGTACGTCGCAGCCAGACCAGCGCTGTCCTCGCCAAAACCGTCCTGGTTGTAGTCAGCCTCGCTTCCGGAGGACTCGCTCACACCGTTGCCTGAGACAGCGGAGTGGTTGAAGTTCTCCAGGTGGTGCTGGATGCCCGGGGTGGCGTAGGCGCGGATGGTGACCGACTTATTCTGCGTTGCCGCGAGGTCATCGCTGTAGTCGTTGATCGCCTCGTACTCAACGAACACCCACACCGACTCCTGCTTGGGCAGAGTCAGGTTGAACTGAACAGAGCGAGACTTCTCCTGGTCGTTGGTGTCCAGGAAGGTGAAGTTGCTGTCCTTGAGGTCGTAGCTGGTGCGACCCAGTGCGGCAATCGCGTCATGCAAACCCTGTGCCGAGTCCTTGGTGACAACCTCGATACCGGTGATCTTCATACCCTGGGGCGCGGTGAAGTGTGCCGACGGGTCGAACATCGCATTGCGGTTCTCAGCATCGACTGCAGCCGAGTTACGGATCTCGTAGAGCACCTTGGCGGTGTCCTGTACAACCATGTCCGTGGTTGCGACCTGCTCCTTGGTGTCAGCGTCGTAGGGGAAACCACCCTTTGCCAGGGTGAAGTCCTCGTTCAGCTGCGCGCCGCGGAACTGCATATCCACCGTGCGGTGGTGCACCGTGGGGGCGTTGCTGATCGAACCCTTGCTGAGGTCAGGGTGGCTACCGGCGTTGCCGCTGTTGGCAGCATTCGCCCACAGGCCCTGCGGGGTAACGAAATCCGTACCGTGAACCGAGAACGAACCGGTGCGGTGCGTCCCGGCGGTGACACGTTCGCCGTCGCCGCGACCTGCGGGCTTGGAGTCCCACTCCTTGCGCTCCCCCGTCCAACCGTCGATCGCCTCGTCAACCCAGTCACCGGTAATGGTGATGTAGTCGCCATCGATCATGCGCTTGGGCAGAACCTTCTCAGTCTCAAGCTCCTGGGCGAGCGAGCCCCACATGCGGACACCGGGCTTGGCGGCCGCGAAGTCAACACTCACCTTGGTGATGCGTCGAACGTCGAGCGTGGACTCCCCGCCGGCGTCCACCTTGAGCGTGGTTGCCTCCAGGATGTCAGCGTCGAACAGTGCGTCCACGTCGAGGACGTAGTCGGTGCCTTCGAGCTTGAACTCGCCGAGATCGAGAACAACGTCGCCGCCGGGCTGGCTGATGGTGACCTTCTTGGCCTCCCAGTCACCGCCCTTGAAGACGGCTACCGGGATGCGGATCTCCTGTGCACGGTAGGCGCTGTCCAGGTTCACATCCATGGTGAACGCGGTGATGTCAGCTTCCGAGTTGTTCGTCATACCTGCGTACAGGGTCGACGTGTTCGGGGTGATGCCGTCGGTTCCGTAGTCATACAGCGAGAGCTTGTCGAACTCGAGGTCCATGGCTGCGCCGAGCTTCGGGGTGTAGCCGGCGAGAACACCGGTACTGGTGCTCACGAGCTTGCGCTCACTGTCGTTGGGCTCACGGAACAGCTCGGTCTTACCGGTCAGGTCCTTGTTGCCGTTGACGATACCGCCGACGCGCACGTCGATCTCGTTCAGGTTCGCGCCCAGCGTGTCCTTCTGGACACCCTGCAGCTCAGCGGTGTTGTCACCGAAGCCGTCGATCTCTTCGAATACAGCCTCGAAGTTGGTCGGGTACACGCCCTCGCCGAGTGAGACCTCGTAGAGGCCGGCGCTGACCTTGTGGAAGCCAACAGGCTTTTCGCTGTTGTACTTCACCACGAACGAACCGTGTGCGATGAACTCAGCACGCTCCGGCTCGTCCAGCTCGATGTTCACCTTGGTGTCACCCGCGGTGTTGATCGTCAGCCCCGTGAGGTACTTCAGGGTGCTGGTGTTCTCGAACGTGATGTGCGTTGGATCCAGGTTGAAGTCAGCGTCCTTGTCAGGGGTCGCCGGGTAGGTGAACTTGTACGCCAGCTTGTCGTGGAACGTGGCCAGACCCTGGTTGTAGTAGCTCATCATCCACTCGTCCGATTCGGTGTGGACCGGGACGTTGATGTCTGCGCCGTGCGGCCAGTGGTAGCCGCCGTAGTACTGGTTCGCGACGTTCCAGACGCTTGCGAGGTAGTTGCCCTCGGTGCCCATCGTGACGACCTTGCGCTGCAGCGAAACTGCATCCTGCGCACCGGTCTCGGCCTGGGCGAACGGGTAGTGCACCAGCGAGTACACCGGGGTCGGGATGTGGCCGCGCTTGATCGGGTACTTCTTGCCGATGGTGTCTTCCACTTTGGCGGTGGTTGCCTTCTTGCCCTCTTCCGAGGTCTCGAAGAAGCGGCCCATGTACTCGATCACGCGGCTGGTGGTGCCCGAGAGCTCAGGCACAGAAGCCAGGTCCTTGCGCTCGAACTTCAGCGACACAGAGACACGGCTGACCGGCTGGTCAGGAACCACGTTGTCCGCGAAGGGAGCCTTGTAGTACGGGTGGTTCGCCTCGTCAGTCGAAGCCTTGGTTTCGAACAGTGCAGCGCCATCCACGCCCTGGTGGGCAGTGTTGATGCGCCAGTACTTGGCGCCCTCAGTGGTGTTCTCCACCCAGTCCGAAGCGGGAACAGTCTTCCACAGCTGCTCCTCACCATCGACCATGCGGAAGATCTGCACGTCCTGGATGTAGGGCTTCAGGTCTTCGCGGATCTTGACGTAGTAGGTGTCGAACTGCTCGTGGGGCAGGTTCACGTCAATGACCGTCGTTTGGTCGTTGTTGTTGTTGTCGCCACCGGGACGGTACATCGAGGTAGCGAAACCGCCCAGGGTCTTGTAACCCTGATCCAGTGTGTAGTCGGTCATCGTGCAGCTGTAGTAGCCACACGAGCGCTGACGGTCGACCCACTGATCGTAGGTGCTGCCTGCACCCGCGGACTGGGTGACCTGATTCACGCCTTCGATCTCAACCGTGGTGCGGGTCTCTGCAACCTCGATGCGGTGCGTCGCGGAAACCGTCTTGTTCGCGACATACGGGTCCTGAGGGGTGCCCTCGAATTTGGCCAGCAGGCGCTGGCTCGCACCCATGTCCAGCTCGGAGTCATAGTCGATCGTCACAACGGGGATAGCTGCGCCGATGTTCAGGTTCTTGCCCGAGATCACGATCTTCGCGATGTTGTCGAGCGTGATGTCCTTGTAGTCGACCTCAGGAGTGGTGAACTTCTGCTCGTTGCCCTCATCGTCCACGAACGTGATGGCGATGTCGGTGCCGGCTGCCAGAAACTCCTCGCTCAGCTTGAGCTTGTTGTCGATCAGGATGCCGCTGGAGTCCGTAGGCTCAGCGGGCATCTTTGAGGGTTCTGCTTCGGTGATCGTGTAGGTGAACTCAGGTGCGTTCACACCGCCGGTGCTGAGACGGTACTCAGCGCTCACGGGAACCTCGTACGGAATGTACGTGGGGTCGTTCGTGCGGCGGTCACCGTAGATACCGACGATCGATGTGCTCGGGTTCAGGTCAGCAGGAAGCTGGATGCGGATGTGACCGGTCGAAGTAGAAGTGCTGGACTTGTTGAACGGTGCCGGCTGGTGGGTCTCCGTCTTCACGGAAACGGTGTGCGAGGTCTTCAGACCTGCAGACACCTTGCCGACCACGTCAATGAAGTTCTGTGCACCGTTGGTGTGGAATTCACCCGTCTCAACGACGATCTTGGCGAAACCTTCGGGGAGGGCAACCTCAATCGCCTGCGTGAGATCCTTGCCCGCCAGGTCGACCGGAATCTCCGTGCCGTCCAGGGTAACGATCTTGATGCGCACGTCTTCTGCGCTCGAGAAGAGTTCAGGCTTGATGACGAGCTTGGCGTCCTTGATGGCTTCCAGAGTGGTGGTGTTCACCGTAATGGTGGTCTCGGAAGTCTCGGCCTCGTTGTTGTTCGTGCCGAAATTGAAGCCAAGGGTGGCTTCCTTGTCCCACGCCACCGTCTGCGGGTAGGTGCTGTTGGTGCTGCCGTTGCCGTTGATGGTGACGCCGGTGCTCGGGATGACCTCGGTGGGGAGGATGACACGGAACGAAGCGTCACGCTTGACCGTGTGGGGAACTTCCGCGTAGGTGGTTTCCTGCGTGTAGTCCTCGTTGTTCGCGTACTTCTCAAGGTAGGTGGTCACCGCGGGGAAGGTCATCGTCTTGACCTCCATTGCTGTGCCGTGCACCTGAATCGCGAAGGGGACGCTCTGGCCGGGGTTGATGCGGCCTGCGAAGTCCTCGAAGTAGAACTTCTTGTCCCAGTTCTTGCCCTGCAGCTCAGACACGTCAAAGACGGCCTTCATCTTGCCCGGGTTCTCCGGGTCAACGACAGCGTTGACCTTGAGCTCACGGGTGATGTTGACCAGTTCCTTCCGGTCGTTCTCGTAGCTGTACTGGTAGCGCAGCGTAGCGTTCTCAAACCTCTCGGCATCTGCCTCGTCAAAGAGGTACACAACCTCGTTAACGTCAAAGTTCTCGACCGAGGTGTATTCGATCGAGGGGTTCCAAACCGGTGCGTTGCTGGTGTTCTTGAAGCCTGCAAGCTCGGTGTAGGTGTCCGTCCCGTAGACGGCTTCAGCCTTCTCCGGCTTGTGGGTGAAGTCGAACCCATAGGAGGGGTTCAGCACCTCGCGCACAGCGGTCTTGGTCTTGGTCCAGTTGGTGCTCTCACCCAGGACGATGTTGGTGATCGCGTCAACGTAGAAGTTGGTCGGGATGTTGGGGAATCCCTGGCGGCTCATGGGAAGCGAAACCATGTAGATGCGCTCGGTGCCCGGCTTGACCTGCTGGCGGTTCTCACCGTTCTGGCGGTCGAGGGTGATCATGCCGGCACCGGTGTAGATGTAGGGCAGCGGGTCACCGAGACCGGTCGCGCCGTCCCAGGTGGGGCTGTAGATGTCGGTGATGTCGTAGATGAGCACACCGCCCTTACCGGGGACACCAATGAACTGACCTTCGGTGTAGTCAGCGTCATCGTTGAAGGTGGGTTCTCCACCGGGGTTGTACGACCAGCGGTTGATATCGGCGGGGATGATGCCGTTGATGTTGTCGGTCGTGTCGATGTCGAAGTTGACCGAGTACGCCTCAATGTTCGAGGCAGGGTTCGTAGAGGTGTTCTGCAGCTTGTAGATGTAGTCGAAGTACTGGAAGCGATCCCACATCGGCACAGAGGTCGATCCGCCGTTCGCCGTAAACGCGGTGAACTGCGGCTCCCACTGAAGGTCCGTAGCGATGACCTGGACGTGGGAATCAACGTCGTCGCGGCCAAGGGTCTCCCAACCCTCGCCTTCGCCGTTGTACTGCTCGTAGGTTACGTAACCGTGCACGTCGAACGCGGTTCCCTCAGGGACACCGCCGAATGGACCATCAGTGCCGTCGTTGTAGGTGCTGAGGAACAGGTCAAACGCAGGGTTCACACCGGCTTCAAGATCACCGATGTACTCAAGAACGATCTTGCCGCCCTGGGAGACAGTGCCGTTGGGAGTGGCCCAGCCACCGCCGGCGCTGACGCGGCCCTGGAGACCCATAGCCGTGGGCGCTGCATCGCGATCCACGATCTTCCAACCACCGTTGCCGTCCTGCTCCAGGGAGGGCATGAACAGAGTCACGGTTACCTTGCTTGTGGCACCAGTCGAGTAACTGGGTACGAGTCGGTAGTTCAGACGCGCTTCTTGCGCGGACGTCATGATGATCGACTTCGACGTGAGGTAACCGGGTGCGCCCTCTACGACCGTACCGTTGAGGGTTATCGAGGGTGATTCCCCGGTGTCTGCAGCCGCCAGGTCACTTGTGGTGACCACGTCTGTCGCTGCAATGGTTATGGCGAGCAAACCCGCCATTATTCCAGTCAGGAGCCGTGTGAGCTTCACGAATGGCCTTCCCATAATCGGCGCAAGACGAAATGCGCCCAAGTAACTTGATGACTCAAATCTATCGTCTTTAGGCGAAAAACTGCTGATTTATGAGTAAAAACGTGTGGTCATACCGTAAACTGGCGGTGCCGATTAGACCAATGACCCGCCGGAGGCGTATAGGCGAACCATCAACCCCAACATCGCCACAGCAGTGGCTTCACTCGGCATCACCGTCATGGCTCTAACCGGGCGTTCTTCCGCCGCGACGGAGTAGCGAACCTCCAGAGCAAAGAACCCGCAGCCACGCCGGCTGCGAGGCTCTGCCTTCCGGGCGGGCTCCTAGAGCTTGCATCCCAGGACACGCTCCTGAATGAACAGCAGCTCGTGCTCAGCGTGTTCAAGATCCAGCAGATATGAGACGTTCTTAAGCGGGTTCATGATCCCGGCATAACCGATGCCATCCACCCACGGAAGCCCTGCCCGCTGCGCCATGCAGTACTGCATGAGGAGCTCAAGCACCCGCGACTCCCTCGGCTTCTCGGTGCTGGCCCTGGACCGGCTAAAGAAACCAACGCTGCCGCTTTTTTCACCTCGCCGGCGAGACCCCGGCACCCTGCTGAGCCTCGTACCAGGCAACAATGCCTCTCCTGCCGCGCACCTCGAGCTTCTTGGCGATGCGCGCCACGGAGCTCTCCACGGTTCGCACCGAGACAGACAGCTGATCCGCGATCTCCTTGTTGCTCGCACCCGTAACAACCTCACGGATGAAATCCCACTCACGGTCGCTCACGCGCACACCCAGAAAACGGCGGTGGGAGCGCAGCTGGAACACGGCCGGAACCCGCCGCTTCAAATCTCGGACACGGACCTCAAGCTCCGCAGCCTCAGCATCACCTTCTGCTGCCGGCTGGAAGTCCAGCACATTCTCGAGCGTCGACATCGTCCATCCAGGGAGCCCCATCGCCTCAAGCTCGTCAGCCAGTTGAACCAACTTGCTCACATCCCTGTCGACCATCGCAGTGAAGTGCCCCGTATCTACAGCAAGCAGATGACCATCGACCTGGGAGAACCTCTCACGGTCCTGCCCCAGGAGCTCCGGGTGAAACGACACTTCCTGAGAGAAGAGATAGCACTGCACCGCGGCCACGCGGGCACCTCTCGCCCAAAGCCGATCACCAGCGGAACGGAGCAACTGTGCGCTCTCGCTGACCGACCCTTCATGCACCAGAAGCCGAGCGCGAGCAAGATCCCGCTGCTGGTGGAGAAGACCCCCGTCGGCCACCTTCACCTGGTCCATCTCGGCGATATAACGGCGCGCCAAGCCGGTATCATCCCGTACGAGCGCCACGAGAACCGCGGTATTCAAGATCCCTAGCTGGAACACTCCGGGTAGCGCAGTATTACCGACACCAAGAGCGGGGCTCAGTATCTCTTCCAGACCGTCCCAGTCATCGAGATACAGGAGCGCCATACACGCCAGCCAACCGTAGGCCCGCATGATCGATATGTCGAGGCCCTCCACCGCCTGCAGGAACTTCGTCCGCGCAAACTCCGCCACCTCCTGGATACGACCCTCGTAAAGGTCGAGCAGCTTCTCTATAAACTCCATCTGAAGCGGTATCAGCCCCGCCGGTGCAATCGAGATGTCCGCCAGGTTTCTCCTGGCCTCGGATGTACTGCCTCGCACTACGCAAACCATCGCGCGGGCCAGCGCCAGCATGTCGTTGACCACCACGGGAGACCCCTCGGACGAGACCAATAGCCGCTCATAGCCCTCTGGGATCGTCCCGAGCATCGCCTGCAGCTGCACAATCTTGGCTAGAGCGATGCGCCCGCCGTCGTTCTTCTGACCGGCCACTTCGCGAAGAAGTTCGATCGCTGCATCCAGATCACCAACCCGATAGGCCAGCCAGCTCGCCCGCGCTATCAGGTAACCGGCGCCGCTCAATGAAATTGAGGCTCTATCGGGCTCCGGCATGCGCCTCATCACCTCGTCATAATCAGGCTCCGCGGTGCTGTCCCAGAGCAGGGTACCGATATACCTCGCCGCATTCAGCGGCGAAGGGTCTGCTTCCCAGACACGTTGTGCCTCAACCTTTTGGGACCGGGTGTGACCATTGGCCACACTTGCGAAGGTTGAGACCTGGTCCGAAATAGGAGTGATCTCCAACGTCCCAGAAAGAGCAGCCTCAAACCCGTCTTGTGTAGCCATCCACTCCCCAAGACGCACTCGGCGCGACTCTGACATTTCATCCCGCAGAAAGGAGGACAAGACAGGTGGATGCACGACTACGGTTGGCTCTGTCCTGCCGAATATCTTGATGAAACCGCGAGCCTCCAGTTCCTCGATCACCTCCCACTCGGCAACCTCACGTGCAACACGAAGAGGGACACGATCCGCCAGGGAGAACAACCCCAGCATGCCGTGAGCAATGGGGGTTAGACCCGCTAGCAAGGCAGCGAATGAACCCCGAAGTGAAGGATTGTAAAGGTCGCCCGTGCCGCTCCACGCACGCCCACCCTCCCTGATACGCCGCCCTTTCACCGGACCGTCGACAAGAGACATGGCGATGCCGATGTGCCCGCCGGACTGAACAAAGACCTCATTGACCAGCGCTGACGCCACAGGTCCGCCAAGTTTTCTCTCAAGCGCGACCTGCAGCTCATCGAAACGAACCGGGCCCAACTCGACCTCAAAGGAGGGTGAGACCTCTGACTCCGCACCGACGTGGCGGTCCATACGCTTGGATATTGCCACCGGCACACCGGACCTGTGCCGTACGGCCTGAACCACGCCACGCGTCAGGTCATCAAGGTCATCCCAGTCATCGATAAGAATCACCGACTTCCCGGTAACAAGCTCCGCGAGCTGCTCGGCGACAACCGCCAGGGTGACTGATCCGGTCCGGGGTACCCGACCTATCGGGAGTGAGGAGACCTGGAGGGCGGCCAGCGGCTGCGCACTAAGGGCCGAGATACCCCGTATGAACACGGTGTTGAAACCCGCCGCAGCAAGATCCTCATCGAGCTTCTTTAAGAAGGTGCTCCGGCCGCTTCCTTTGGTCCCGACGACCTCAACGTTGATGCCGGCAGACAACTTCGCCAGCGTAACTTGCAGGCTATCCACCCGAACCAAAGACACTCTCCTTCGTAGAGGTGCCAAGCAGGACCCCTCGCCAGTCTCGTAACTAAGGATACCGGCCAGACCACAACCGCTCCGGACACGGATAACTACTGCATCCAGGCTGAATTTGTACTGCAAATAGGGAAACCCACAACTAACAATCACGGGCATGATCAAGACTTGAAAGGTTCACACTTTCGGAAACGCGAACTGCGCGGCCTCCGGCCACCTCAAAGGGAGTACAGTGACCGATATCCAGAGTGACTTGAATGTTTCCCCCGAGCACCAAAAGCTCACTCGTGGGCACTCAACGTACTGCGAGGACGCACTTCGTATCGCCAGGCTTGTCCTCAATAAGTACCCCTCGGCATCCGCCATATCCCTCGATGTCTATCTCGACGACGACTCTCTTGACTGCGGTCCGGTCAGTAGTGTGGATGGTACGGTTCTCATCGACGATGTCAGTGACATCGAAGACGGTCTTGAAATCGAACGAATCGTAGCCGGATGGAGTTGCATAGCGCTTCTCACATCCAAATGCTGCTCGTGGTTCAGGATCAATCCAGACACCGGAGAATCGATGATCGTGCTGCAACGCGCAATCGATCCCGGTAACCCTGTTCAGCGCTGCAGCTGCTGAACAACTCGACCAGCCGGAGTAACCCCCAACAACGGCCGGTCGTTCCCCCAAAAGCAGAAGCCCCGAGAGTGTATCCCTCGGGGCTTCTGTCTTTCCTAGCTTCTACGAAGCGTCTTCTTTGTCGTCAGTGCCAAGAGCCGGATCATGGTGGGGATTCGAGCCGATCTTGCGGTTAACCGCTCGAGTCGCCGAAAACTTCAACACAGCATAGTCATCAACGGTCTCGGGATCCTCGGTCCCCTCGAGCTTGCCCTCCTCGTTGATTCGCTGCACACGGTGCCCCTTGTGCTTCTGCGGGTAGAACTTACCGAACCCCGTCAGAGTGAGCCGGTCACCGTTCTCGACAATGTCGAGAATCTCTTCGATAACCGCCTCATACACATCCGTTGCAACTCGAATCGGCACGCCTGCGCGACGGGCAACACGAACGACGTACTCCCTCTTATTCACGCGACCACCACCATCACCATTCTTGACCATTACGTTCTTCTCCAAAAAAGTCGTCTCAGCCGGAAGCACTCCAACCTCATACGATAGAACCTCACACACTGCAGACCACGGTGCGGCGCTCTACCAGCTCATTTATGAGCTTTGCGCAGCACGCAGTCTAGGTCTAACCCATCTGCATACCGCCATCCTCTGGCTCCTCGAAATACTCGGTGCTTCGGATCCACCCTGCGGCTCGTCCCCGCTGGGAAACCCTGGAATCTTCATGTTCCAACTCCTTGCCGTATTGGTCTGAATACAGGCCTGTCGAGTTGCCCTCCGAATTCAAAGTCCGGATCCTGCAGGGGCTCCACTGAATCGCTCCCGAGGCCAAGCACTCGTCCGGCATCGGTTTCGTTGTATTCCTGGTTCACCCGCGCACGGATCATCCGCTGTGGCGTCGAGTTACGGCGTCTGGAGTACTCGCGCTAACGCGTCTCCAGGTCGGAACACACGACGTCCGGCGGGGATGATCGCCCTCGTCTCCACGGAAATGCGTCGAGGGCGTCCGGGAAAGCAGTCTCGTAGACCAAGCTTTCTGTCCCCCTCGGAGAGGCCGTCATGGGCCATCGAGTGGCACATCGTACGGACCCGGCCCGGGCGCTGCTTGGCTTCAGGGGCCGACGTACGCTCCACCAGATCAGGGTTAGCCCCAACAGCCATGCCCGAGGCCTACTGCACGACGAGGGGCCGCGCACTGCATAACCATCATCGAAGTGAAGGCCCTATGAACGCCGGAGAGCTCCTGGCGCTGCGCCTGCGGCGTCCAAGCCCCGTAAGTAGGAATATTGAGTTTCGGCTTGTTCGCGTTCATGTCGACGCCCTCCGGATTTTGCCTTTTTATGAGTCGCATAACCTGCGGCTGGCTACTTCTCGGTATTACTCTACATTCTTGCTCGTTTATGAGCATATTTTGTAGCCGGAGACACCGGCTTCATCACCGGATTCGTAAAAAAACGCCATCCTGGACCTCCTCCGGGCAGCACAACGCCCCTCTAGCGCCTACTCCGACCAGGACGGCGTATGGACCTTCAGCGACCCCACCTGGGAATCCGGCGAACCGGTCGTCTGGGCTGAGGACACCGAAGCGCCTGCTGAGTCCTAGACCCGGCAGAACCCAAAAAGCAGGGCCCCGCACTTTGAGTGCGGGGCCCTGCTTTTTCACGACTTACTTCGCCGCGGCGAAGCGCTCCTTGAGTTCTGCCAGCTTGGCCGAGAGCTCTTCGGGCAGTGACGCACCAAAGCGGGCGTACCACTCGTCGATCCCGGCCAGCTCGGTCTCCCATTCAGCCGGATCCACGCGCACTGCTGCTTCGACGTCGGCCGGAGTCATGTCCAGGCCCTTAAGGTCGATCGAATCGCCGGTCGGGACAAACCCGATCGGGGTCTCGACGGCGTCGGCCTTGCCTTCAAGGCGCTCGATGACCCACTTCAGTACACGGGAGTTGTCACCGAACCCGGGCCAGGCGAAACCGCCGTCGGCGGTGCGCCGGAACCAGTTGACCAGGAAGATGCCGGGCAGCTTGTCCTGGTTGGCTGCACCGCTGAGGGTGATCCAGTGCTTGAGGTAGTCACCGGCGTCGTAGCCCATGAACGGCAGCATTGCCATCGGGTCGCGGCGGACCACGCCCACGGCGCCGGCCGCGGCCGCCGTCGTCTCCGAGGAGAGCGTGGAGCCCATGAAGATGCCGCTGGTCCAGTCGCGGGCCTGGGTGACCAGGGGAACGGTGGTCTTGCGGCGGCCGCCGAAGAGGATGGCCGAAACCGGCACACCGTCCGGGGAGTAGTATTCCTCGGCCAGCATGTCGATCTGGTCGATCGGCGTGCAGAAGCGGGAGTTCGGGTGGGCGGCCGGGGTGCCCGATTCCGGGGTCCAGTCGTTTCCGCGCCAGTCCGTCAGGTGGGCCGGTGCTTCGTCGGTCATGCCCTCCCACCAGACGCCGCCGTCGTCGGTCAGCGCGACGTTGGTGAAGATGGAGTTGCCCTTGGCAATCGCGCGCATGGCGTTGGGGTTGGTGCTCCAGCCGGTGCCCGGTGCGACGCCGAACAGGCCGGCTTCGGGGTTCGTGGCACGCAGTTCGCCGTCGTGGCCGAAGCGCAGCCAGGTGATGTCGTCACCCAGGGTTTCGACCTTCCAGCCCTCAACCGTGGGATCCAGCAGAGCCAGGTTGGTCTTGCCGCAGGCAGAGGGGAAGGCCGCGGAAACGTAGTAGTCCTTCTTTTCCGGGCTCGTGAGCTTGAGGATGAGCATGTGCTCAGCCAGCCAGCCCTCATCCCGCGCCATGACGGAAGCGATGCGCAGGGCGTAGCACTTCTTGCCGAGCAGGGCGTTGCCGCCGTAGCCGGAGCCGTAGGAGTAGATGGAACGGTCTTCGGGGAAGTGGACAATCCACTTCTCTTCGTTGCAGGGCCAGGCAACGTCGGCTTCACCCTCGGCCAGCGGCGCACCAACGGAGTGCAGTGCCGGAACGAAGAAGGCATCCAGCTCTTCCATCTTGCGCAGGACGTCCGTGCCGATGCGGGCCATGATGCGCATCGAGGCGACGACATATGCGGAGTCGGTGATCTCGACGCCGAACTTGGGGTCCTCTGCTTCCAGGTGGCCCATGACGAAGGGAATGACGTACATGGTGCGTCCGCGCATGGAACCGGCGAAAAGGCCGTCCAGCTTGGCGTGCATCTGCGCCGGGTCCATCCAGTTGTTGGTGAAGCCGGCGTCTTCCTTCTTTTCGGAGCAGATGAAGGTCTGCTCCTCGACCCGGGCAACGTCCTTGGGATCAGAGAAGGCAGCGAAGGAATTCGGGAAGGTCTCCGGATTCAGGCGGGTCAGGGTGCCGGCTTCCACCAGTTCATCCGTCAGCGCCTTGTTTTCCTCTTCCGTGCCAGTCACCCAATAGACCCGGGCAGGCTGCGTCAGCTCGGCCACTTCCTGCACCCAGTCAAGCAGGGCACGGTGGGTGGTGGGTGCCTCGCTGGAGGTTCCCTGGTTCTTGCTGTCCTGCAACTGGCTAGGAGCAGCGTTGCCGCTCTCATCGAGAACTAGCTGACGCGCGTCATCGCCCATGACTCTTCCCTTCGTTGGGTCAGTGGTGTTTTTTGATGCTATTTCCAAGCTCCTGCTCTCCAGCGGCGCAAAGATGCTGCCCGTTTGGTCAACCGGCCCGAATTTCCCTAGATTTCAAGGGAAATCCAGCCTGCACCACCCGCTTAAGTGACGAAGGTCATATAGACCGGTCTAGTGTTTTGTCGTAACGGAACCCGATTGGCGTTCTCCCCGCAACCCCGCTATAGTTATCTACGGCCAAACAGCCACGGAAGAACTTGAAAGAAGCCGGGGAAACCTGCCAACTTCAAGGATATTCCAAAGAATGCGTGCGTAGCTCAACGGATAGAGCATCTGACTACGGATCAGAAGGTTGGGGGTTCGAATCCCTTCGCGCGCACCACTGAAAACCCGGTCTGACCAGCAGAAATGCGGTCAGGCCGGGTTTTTTCATGCCCTCTGCTGCGCAGCCTGCGATTCTGCGGCATCTTCGGACCCTTGCTCCGGACCCGGACAGATGGAAAGCTCGGGCCATGGCGGAAACCCTGGAAACAGATGTCATAGTTCTCGGCGCCGGCGCGGTGGGGGAAAATGCTGCGGCGCGCGTGGTGCAGGGCGGACTTGAGGCGATCCTGGTTGAATCCGCCCTGGTTGGCGGCGAATGTTCCTACTGGGCCTGCATGCCCTCGAAAGCACTCCTGCGGCCTGGCACAGCACTGGCGGAAGCGAAGGCTGTTGATGGAAGCCGCCAGGCCGTGACCGGTTCGCTCGACGTCCCCGCCGTCCTCAAACGCCGGGACTCGTTCACTTCCGGCTGGGACGACGCCGGCCAGGTTGAGTGGGTGAAAGAAACCGGGATAGGCCTGGTCCGCGGCCGGGCGCGGCTCACCGGTGAACGCCGCGTCGAAGTGCGTGACGACGCCGGAGTCCGGGTAGGCATCCAGGCCCGCCACGCCGTCGTCCTGGCTACAGGCGCGTCGCCGGTGACGCCGCCTTTGGACGGCCTGGAGCAGGTCGAATTCTGGGGAACAGCCGACGCGACGTCCTCACAGGAAGTGCCTCCCAGGCTCCTGGTCGTTGGCGGGGGCGTCGCCGGGACTGAACTGGCACAGGCGTATGCCCGGCTGGGGTCCGAGGTGACCATGCTGGTGCGGCATGGCCTGTTGGAGATGTTCCCGCGGCCCGCCGCGGAACTGGTGGCCGGGGCGCTGCGGTCCGAGGGGGTGGAAATCCTCACCGGCACCACCGCGGACCGGGTATTCGAGGATGCGTCGGGCGCCGTCGTGCTGGCTTTGCCGGGCGGGGAGCTCCTTTACGGCGACCGGCTGCTGATGGCGACCGGCCGGCGTCCCGCGCTTGACGGACTGGGACTGGAAGACCTCGGCCTGGACCCGCACGGCATTTCCTGCGATGACAGCGGGCTTGTCGCCGAAGCCGGGAACTGGCTGTACGTTGTGGGCGATGCTGCCGGGAAGGTCCTGCTGACGCATCAGGGAAAGTACGAGGCCCGTGCCACCGGAGCGGCGATCGCTGCCCGGGCCAGGGGCGAGATCGGCTTTGGCGAGCCTCCGCGATGGAGCCGATATGCTGCGACGGCGGACCACGCTGCCGTTCCCCAGGTGGTCTTCACCGATCCCGAAGTTGCCATGGTGGGCCTGCGCCCTGACCAGGCGAAGGAGCGCGGCATCCGGGCCTCTGAAACATCCCTGCCGATCAGCGTGGCAGGGTCCGCACTGTTTGCCGACGGCTACGAGGGCTGGGCCCAGATGGTGGTCGATGAGGACCGGGGTATTCCGGTCGGGTTCACATTTGCCGGTCCCGGAGTGGCGGAGCTGCTGCATGCCGCGACCATCGCCGTCACCGGGGAAGTGCCCCTGGAACGGCTCTGGCACGCTGTCCCGGCGTACCCGACCATCAGCGAAATCTGGCTGCGGCTGCTGGAGAAGTACGGGCTCTGATCCTTAGCCGCGGGGAACGGCGAAGTCGGTGATCTTCGCGTCGCGGCCGTCCAGCTCAGCCCAGGGAACCTCCACCTCCATGACGGTGAGTCCCGACGTCGGATACCGGGTGGCCATATCCATCACGGCATCTTCATTCGAGGAGACCGAGGCCAGCCGCATGGCCAGTTCCTGCACGCCGGGCATGTGCGCGATCACCAGGAGGCTGGTGACAGTTTCCGGAACGTGGTTGATAACGCTCAGGATGGACGACGCCGAGGCATCGTAGAGCCGGTCCTCGAGTTTGGCGGTGGGGGCTTTGTCGCCGAGCTCGTCGCAGACCCAGGTGCACGTTTGGCGGGTGCGCAGGGCGGAGGAACAAAGAATAAAGTCCGGGACGGCGTCGTGCTCCCGCATCCAGATCCCGGCCTGCGGGGCGTCGCGGTGCCCGCGGCCGGAGAGCGGGCGCTCGTGGTCGGACGTGACTTCGCGCGGCCAGTCTGCCTTGGCATGCCTCAGCAGCATGAGTTTCTTGATGTGGTGGCCGCTCATGGGCCAAGTCTATCCGCGCCCGGTTGCAGGGCGTTCCGCTTCCGGCCCGCCGCTCAGTTCCAGCCCGGCCGGCTCCACACCGCCGAGAGGGCAGTTACGGCTGGTTTCAGGGCTGAAACCGGCCGTAACTGCCCTCTCGATGGGAAGGGGTGTCGCTAGATGCTGTATTCCGGAGCAGCCCAGACAACAACCTCGGGGTGCTCGTAGAAGCGGTAACCCTGTCCGCGGACCGTGCGGACCGTGTTGGCCAGGCGTCCCAGCTTGGAACGCAGGCGGCGGATGTGGACGTCGATCGTCCGCTCGTTAGGTACTTCCTCGGCATTGCGCCAGAGGCCGGAGAGCAGCTCTTCACGCCCTACCGTGCGGGAGGCATTCTCCACCAGGTAGTTGAGGAGTTCAAACTCCTTGAAGGTCAGGTTCAGCGTTTCGCCGTCCAGGTGCACCTCGCGCCGGGACAGGTCGATCAGCACGCCGGAGGGCCGGGGTGCGCTCGGCTGGATCGGAGCCGGCGCGGTTGTCTCCTGCCGCTGGCGGCGATTGACGGTGGGGTCCCCCAGCGCCTGGCGCACGACGTCGATGTCTGTTCCGGAGGCACCGACGGGAGCGAGTGCTACCGCGGCGTGGCTCTGGGCGCCCGGAACCAGGGTCTGGACGTGTGCACGCATTTCCTGGGCAAGCTTGGTAAGGGTTGTCCCGTTGGCGGCAGCAGTGTCTTCGTCGAGGCCGACATAGATGACAAAGCCGCGGGCGACCGTGTCACTGGCCACCGGCTGCGGGCCGGGGATGCCTGACGGCGCCACAACAGGGGTGGGGGCGGTCATGGGCAGACCGTCCGGGCTAATTGCACCCATCGGACGGGCGCCGGTGGGAATCACCTGGCCTGGGAACTGCTGCAAGGCACCCGGGGCACCGAAGGGCCGGAACCCGGGCGCTGCCTGGCGTTGAGGCATACCCGCCGAGCGGGTCTGTGCGTTGCGGAGAGAGATGTGGACGTACCCGGATGCTACTGACATTTTGGGACCTCATGGTGAATTGCCGTCAGACGGCTCTATGCAGGGGGTGTTCCCGGTCGAGACGGCGCAGGGGTTGCGCCCTTTCGGTGGGCTGGTGTGGTGCCACGGACGGGGGGTGGTGTCCTAGGCCTGCAATCAACGACAGCAGCTCTTCTGGCTGGCACAGGTGCCAAAAAGAAGATCTGCGACACATGCTGTCGTGTGGATGTTCACGTTACGGATTATTGCATGTAATAAAGCTATTCGCACAAGTAACAATGGTTACACGGTCTCACATAGTGGACACATATGGCCGTTTTGTGACAGAACTCACCAGATGTTGCATCATTCGCATCCACTGCCGCTGGGCCACTTCTACGAAAGAACCCTTGTTCTATAAGGCGCAGCGAGTGGATCGCCCACTTAAAGAAATGAGCGGCTCATAAGCCTGCTTATGAGCCGCTCAGTGTCAAGCGAGGTCGTCCATGTCCACATAATGGACATTTGCCGCTAATCGGTCGGGTGCCTAGTGCACAATCCCGTAGAGACGGTCTCCGGCATCTCCGAGACCCGGCACGATGTAGGCCTTTTCGTCAAGCCGTTCATCGATGGACGCCAGGACGATGGTGACGTTGGCGTCTGCGAGCTCTTCTTCCAGGACGCTCAGGCCTTCGGGTGCACCCAGCAGGCAGATGCAGACGATCTCCGCTGCTCCGCGCTGGAAGAGGAACTTAATGGCTTCCCGCAGGGTGCCGCCGGTGGCAAGCATCGGGTCCAGGACGAAGACCTGCCGGCCGGTCAGATCGTCCGGTAGGCGCTCCGCATAGGTAATGGCCTCGAGGGTCTCTTCATTGCGTGCCATGCCCAGGAAGCCGACTTCGGCGGTGGGGACCAGCCGGGTCATGCCTTCCAGCATGCCGAGGCCGGCACGCAGGATCGGAACAACCAGCGGCGTGGGCTTCACCAGGCCGGTTCCCACGGTCGAGGTGACCGGGGTTTCGATGTTCACGGGCTCTACCCGGACATTGCGGGTGGCTTCGTACGCCAGCAGGGTCACGAGTTCTTCGGTGAGCAGACGGAAGACCGGGGAAGGGGTGTCCTTATCCCGGAGGACGGTCAACTTGTGGGCTACGAGGGGATGATCCACTACTAGTACGCGCATAAGTCCAAACTATCACCGCGGCCCCCGGCGAACCGGGCGGATTTGCGCCCCGGACACAGGGATGAGGGACCATAGGCGTATGGATTTCATCACCCCCTCCCACGACGCCTGGATGGGGATGGCCCTGGACCAGGCGCGTGCCGCCCTGGCGACGTCGGATGTCCCGATCGGCGCCGTCGTCATCGGTCCCGGCGGGGAGGTCCTGGGAACCGGGCGCAACGAGCGGGAGGCGACCGGGGACCCGACCGCGCACGCAGAGGTTGTTGCCATCCGCGAGGCCGCCGCGGCTCTCGGCGAGTGGCGGCTGGCCGGCTGCACCCTGGTGGTCACGCTCGAACCGTGTGCGATGTGCGCCGGGGCCATCGTGCTTGCCAGGGTTCCCCGCGTGGTGTTCGGTGCCTGGGATGAGAAGGCAGGGGCATCCGGATCGGTGTTCGATATTCTTCGCGAACCCCGCCTGAACCATTGGGTGGAAGTCTTCCCCGGAGTGCGGGAAGCCGAATGTGCGGACCTCCTTCGGAGCTTTTTCGGCTCACGGCGTATCGCCGGGAGTACCTAGAGCGACTAGTAATCAGTAGGCTTGCTGTCGTTCAGTTACCTCGGCGCAAGGAGCAGGCATGACTTCCCAGGAGCAGCAGGCAGGAATCGACCGCGTAGTGAAAATCCTTGAGCATGCAAGCATCGGGAACCTCACGACCGTCGATTTGGACGGGAAACTGGTCAGCCGTCCGCTGGAACTGCAGGAAACGGATGCGGACGGCAACCTGTGGTTCTTCACCCAGGACCCTTCCCCCAAGGCTGACGAGATCCGCAACAACCCCAATGTCAACGTCTCCATTGCCGACAAAAAGGGCTACCTTTCCATCAGCGGACGAGCCGAGATCTCCCGGGACCAGGAGAAAATCCAGGAACTCTGGAAGGCCTCCGCAGCTGCATGGTTCGAACAGGGCCGTGAAGACCCCTCCATTGCCCTGATCAAGGTCAACAGCGATACCGCCGAGTATTGGATATCCGACGAGCCGAAGGTTGCCAGCATCTTCAAGATCGCCAAGAGCTCCGTCACCGGGGACACCCCGGACATCGGCAAGAACGACGTCGTCGACCTGTAGGCGCGCAGCGGCACCTGAGGCGGGCTCAAGCAAGCGGGACGTTTTGGGCTTGAGGCCCCGGACCCGGTAAGGTTGACGCGTTGGTGACGTGTCCGAGCGGCCGAAGGTGCAACACTCGAAATGTTGTTTGGTGTAAAAGCCAACGTGGGTTCAAATCCCACCGTCACCGCCAACTGAGAAGGCCCCGGTTCCCTTGTAAATCCAGGGAACCGGGGCCTTTGCTTTGCCGTGCCCGCCGTCAGGTGTAGAAGAAGCGCACGGCGTGAAAGAAGACCGGTGCCGCAAAGCAGAGCGAGTCCAGACGGTCCATGATGCCGCCGTGACCGGGAATGGTGGAGCCGAAGTCCTTGATGCCGCGGTCGCGCTTAATGGCAGACATCACCAGGCCCCCGGCGAAACCCATCACACAGGAGATGAACGCCAGGAGCGCGGCCATCAGCGGGGTGAACGGTGTGATCCACCAGAGGGCAGCCCCCAGGGCGGTGGCCGAAAGCACTCCCCCGATGAATCCTTCCCAGGTCTTGTTGGGACTCACGCTCGGCGCGATCGGATGCTTCCCGAGCGTCTTGCCCCACACGTACTGCAGCACATCGGAGCCCTGCACCACGATCAGCAGGAACAGCAGCAGATGCGCGCCGGTAGCCCCGCCGGTTCCGGGCGCCGAGCCTTCGGCCGCATCCCGCCCTGCCTCCATGGCTACCGGAAGCTGCAGGAGCGCCGGGGCGTAGCTGATGGCGTAAACGCATACCATCAGCGCCCACTGAATGACCGCGGTCCGCTGCAGGAACCCGGTGGTCTGCCCGGCGAGTGCATTGCGCGCCGGCAGGAAGAGGAAGGCGTACACCGGGATGAACACACTGAACATGCCGTACCAGTGTTCCCACAGGAACCAGTAGTGCACCGCGGGGATGATGAACACCAGCCACACGAGCGCTTTGTGATCTCCGCGGCCGGTCGGTGAGATGGTGATGAACTCGCGCAGCGCCAGAAGGGACAGCACCAGAAACAGCACAATCGTCACCGTCTCGCCGGCTGCCAAAACAGCACCTAACAGTGCGACCATCAACCACCAGGCGTTGATGCGCTGCTTCAAGTTCACGATGGTGCTCGTGTTGCCGAATCGGCGCCCCAGCAGCCACGCGGTCCCGGAAGCCAAAACCAGAACAAGGACGACGCCGCCGAGGAGTTTGAGCGAAGACGAGTCCAGCAAACCCAGTTCCCAATCGCTCACGGCTTGTCCTGCCTGGCCTGACGAGGAGCGGCCGAGGGGCCGTCGTCCTCTCCGGGGGCATCTGCAGGTTGTGGGCCTTGATGCTTCGCCAGGCCCTCCACGAGAACCTGGCGGGCGCGGGCCAGGAACGTCTGTCTGTCCTCATCGGGCTCCAGGTGAAGTGGCTCGCAGAAGATGACGGTGGAGAGGTGAGGCACTGGGATCATCTCACCTTTGGGGAGGATCCGGCCGAGGTTGGCGAGCGTCACGGGGACCACGGGGACCTGAGGGTGGAGACGGGCCAGTTTGTACAGTCCGCCGTGAAACGCGGCGATTGTGTCGCCTTCGCCGCGGGTGCCTTCAGGGAAGATAATCAGCGAGTCACCGGCTGCCAGCACCTCCGCCATGCCCTCCACCTGGCCCTTGGGGCTGACCCCCGAGTCCGACGTGCGCTGCCGGCGGCTGCTGGAGCCGTGGCGGTCAACCAAATAGGCGTTGAAGATCCGTTCCGCAAAAGCCTTGCGCACCCCGGAGCCCCAGTAGTCCTTGGCAGCCACCGGCCGGGCACGTTGCTGAAGCGCTGCCGGCAGTGCGGCCCAGATGGTGAGGAAGTCCAGATGGCTCGAATGGTTCGCGTAGTAGATGGCTTGCTCGGGCAGATCCAGCCCAGATTCTCCGGCTGCAGTCACCACGCGCGCACCCGCGAAGGCGCTGATAAGTTTCGCGAGACCGCGCCGGGAGGCCCTGCCGACGTTCATGATGGCAAGTCCCTGCTGCGGGCACGCAGCGCAGCGCTGACACGGCGCAACCGGCGCATACACGTGAGCAGGGAACCCAATGCGATGAGGGCCAGTGTGCCGAACAGCGCCCACCCTTCCGGCCAGGGAAGCCAGGTTTCGGCGATGCCCGCCAGGACGCCGATCATCAGCAACCACATGCGGTGGGGTTTGGCCAAGGGCCCGTCGAAGAAGTTTCCCGTGCCGAGGGCTGCCCCGAGGCAGCGGATGTAGGCAGTGAGCACGGCGAGTATCGCCGCAAGGAATCCCAGCGTCACCCCGAAATCCACTCGGCCGGCGGTCACCAGCCCGGCGGTCGCGATGCCTGCTGCCCCCAGGAACAGCACATCGGAGATCCGGTCAGGCAGTTCATTGTAGATATCGCCCACCGGTGAGCTCATGCCCTTTTCTACGGCCAGCATTCCGTCGAGCATGTTCAACAACAAACGCAGCGGTATACAGGCAGCAGCCGCGGCAAGAAGAACAGCACGAATTACTGCGTCGTCGGTATATGCCGAACAGATAAGCGCCGCGGCGCCCGCTGCGGCGAATACCACTGAACCGACTGAGATTTGATTGGGGGTGAGTTTCGCCGCCGCAAGAATATCTGCTGATTTTGCCGCCCACCGGCTGCTGCGCTGCGGTATTTCCCGCCTATCTGTTCCGTGGCTCATGTGGAGTGTCCGTTCATTTTGCCTTTTGCCGTAGCCCATACGCTATTACGAGCTGGCCGGCGGAACCGGCAGCAACCCGCGATCAATCCCGTAGTTCCCTTTCACCATTCATTACAGTGTGAGCATGAGAGCTCGGCGCAAATCAGCGTTCAGAAACGCCCTGCGGGACCACGGAATCGCCGGCGCCTGGGGCTTCGCAGAAGCGACGTTTTTCTTTGTGGTGCCCGATGTGTGGACATCCTGGGTGGGGCTGCGCCGGCCGAAACGCGCGATCGGCACCACGGTCTCAGCCCTCGGCGGCGCAATGGCCGGA
Organism: Arthrobacter caoxuetaonis; assembly: GCF_023921125.1. NCBI lineage: Bacteria > Bacillati > Actinomycetota > Actinomycetes > Micrococcales > Micrococcaceae > Arthrobacter > Arthrobacter caoxuetaonis. The sequence continues at coordinate 376,348 of NZ_CP099466.1, read as the reverse complement.
GGGGCAGTGACATATTGGTGGGGCCAGAAGGTAGCCGCAGACACCTCGCGTAAGGCGCTAACGAAAATTCCGGCGGTAACGGATGCCATGATCGGCGAGGTGGAGCAGGAGATCGCCGTGTCCGGCCCCGCTTCCCTGCTGCGGGGACCCACCCGCGGAGTCCCGTACAAGCTCTACGCGCGGGCAGCCGGACTGCAGCGGACCCCGCTCGTGGCATTCCTTGCCTGGAGCGTGCCCGGCCGAATGATCCGGTTCCTCGCGGTAACGGCGGCAGTATCCGGGATTGCCGCTGTGGGTCGCCGCAGGTTTCCTGGACTCTCTGAACGGCGCATCTCGACTGTTTTCTGGCTGTGCTGGGGCGCGTTCTACGCTGTATTCATTCCGCTGAAGTCCCGCCGTTCACGGGACTCTTAACGGAAAGGCCCCGGTTCCCTTGTAAAGGGAACCGGGGCCTTTCGCTTTTAACATTTTCTAGCCCGCGTCAGTGTCCGGTTTCTCCGACGGGTGCCCGGCAACAGCAGCGCGGGTGTCACCGGATTCCTGCCCGTCCTTCTTCTTGCCGAACGGCAGGACTTTCTTCAGCGGGACTAGTGCGGCCATGACCACCAGGCCCCAGGCGAGTCCGAAGACCGCGGAGCAGAGCGTGTTCACGAGCCAGCCCAGGAAGCCTCCCACAACCGCAATCCCGGCCACGGGATGCTCCAGGAGATGGACGAGGTCGTACGGTGCGTGCCAGCCGAGGTCGTACGCGCCAACCAGCATGATGTGACCGCCCACCCAGAGCATGGCAATCGTTCCCACCAGCGTGATCGCCGCCAGCACGGAGGGCATTCCCTTGACCAGCAGCCCGCCAACGCGCTTGCCGGCTGCCGAGTCCTTGGCTGCCAGGTGCAGGCCGATATCGTCCATTTTGACGATCAAGGCAACTGCGCCGTAGACGAGCACCGTGATTGCGATCGCGACGACAACCAGGATCATTGCGCGGACCCAGATCGACGCGTCAGCCACCTCGTTCATGGAGATGACCATGATCTCGCAGGACAGGATGAAGTCTGTGGTGATGGCACCCTTGATGACCTTGGACTCTGCTCCCGGACCACGTTCGACTGCTGGAGCCTCTGTGGCCTCATGGTGGCCGAAGAACTTGTGCCACACCTTCTCCGCACCCTCATAACAGAGGTAGGTACCGCCGAGCATCAGGATGAACGGGATGACGCCCGGAATGAAGGCGCTGACCAGCAGCAGCGCAGGCAGGATGATCAGCAGCTTGTTGCGCAGCGAACCCCAGAAGATCTTCTTGATCATCGGCAGTTCGCGGGACGGGTCGGCACCGGAGACGTACTGCGGCGTGACTGCGGCGTCATCAATTACGACGCCGGCGGCCTTGGCACCCGCTTTGGCGGCTCCGGCGGCGATGTCGTCCACTGAGGCGGCCGCTATGCGGGCCAGGGCGGCGACGTCGTCCAGCAGTGCAACGAGTCCGCCGCTCACAGTCTGCCGCCGTGCGGGTTGGAGACGGACAGCTGTTCATGGGTGGCGCCCTTCAGGCGCGGAATTGCCATACCGGGATTATAGTTCCGCAGCGCCCTCTGCCGTGGCCATTTCCGTTGCCGCCCCGGGCCCGGGAAGCTACCTTTCATGGCGTGGACACATCATTCAGCGCGGAGGTGTTCGAGTGGCGCGGACCGCCGCCGTTCTATTGGGTGCTTCTGTCCGAGGACGCAGCTGACTACGTTCGCGGCTGCGCCTCCGAAGCCACGTACGGGTGGGGAGCAATCCCTGTCTGTGTCCGGATCGGGGATTCCGGTTGGGAGACCTCCCTGCTGCCTCGCAGCGGAGGTTATGCCCTGCCCCTAAGGAAGGACGTCCGGTCCAAGGAACGGATAGCCGACGGCGATACGGTGGCGGTTGAGCTGAGCGTGGCTCCACGTGGTGGGCGTGCGGCCAACGGTATTGGTCATCCATTCCCCTAGCCGACGGCGTCGCGCGCGAAACGGCACACGCTACGCCTACCAGGCGGCACTCGGCGGAGTCCTCGTGGTCATGGAATGCCCCGACTCGAAACTCAGGCGGTCCAGAAATCCCGAATCGCCGCCGCCGCTTCCGCGCCCTGGCGCCGTCCGGCAGCCGACGCCGGAATCCGGGTGGAGCGCAGCAGCGGATTCACCCCAAATTCACGCAGGGCTGCCTCGTCCGCCTCCACCACGAAGGTGCTGCTGTGCTGCTGGAGTTTCGCCAGTGCCTGCGGCAGGCTGGGGCCGAACGGGCTCACGGGAGCCTCCGGTCCGGAGGCCAGCACCAGCACCTTCCCGTATCCCTCGGCCACGTCGGCATTGGTGGCCGAGCGCATCCCGCCGTCCATGTACTGCCGGCCGAGGATGGTGACCGGCGGCCAGACGGTGGGCACGGCGCAGCTGGCGGCAATCGCGCGGGCCAGCTCGACGTCGGACATGGCATCCAGCACCGTGAACGAGCCGTCCTCCGCATCCACCACCGCAATCCCAAACGGTTTGTCCGGCCACTGCTGCTGCGGCAGCAGGGAACGGATGCTGGACACCCACTCCCCCTCGGTCATCACCGCTGGAGTGGTGCGCGCCAGCTGGCCTACCCTCGCCCGGGCCGCCTTCTCATCGCCGTCGCCGCGTCCCGCCGTTGCCGTCAGCTCGATAAAGGCCTCGCTGCTGAACCCGCTCGGATCCTGGTACGGCGCATCGATTCCCGGCCCAGCCAGCGCCGCCCCGGCGTCGTCGAGCTGTGCTGCCAGGACCTGCGGCAGCAGTCCGGCGCGCAGCGCCGCCCCCACCATCGACCCGGCAGAAGTACCCACCACCAGATCCGCGGCGTTCAGGTCGATGCCTTCCTCCAGCAGCGCCGCCAGCACGCCCATCTCCCATGCGATCCCCGCTACTCCCCCGCCGCCAAGGACAACCGCCCGTGTTTGGCTCATAGCTGCGCACTCCGTTCGTTTACGGCCCACTGCCCGGGAGTCTAGACCCGCCGACCACCGAGGGGCAGCCGCGCCGCGTGTTTCTGCGCCGTCCGCTGCCGGTATTCAATAGAGGCATGGCATTACGCGTTCTGATGGTCGGCCGCAAGCACGAGGACTGGGTGGTTGACGGGATCCGCCGCTACGAGAAGCGGCTGAAAAAACCCTTCGACCTGTCCTGGATTTCCATCCCGCATTCCGCGCGGGAAAACGACGCCGCCCGCAAAGAGGAGTCGGAGCGGCTGCTGGCCAAGCTCGGCAGCGACTACGTGATCCTCCTCGATGAGCGCGGCAAAGCCATCACCTCGCCGCAGCTCGCGAAGACGCTGCAGAAGCCGCTGGACAATTCACGCAATGTCACGCTGATCATCGGCGGTGCCTACGGCGTGGACCAAAGCGTCCACGACCGCGCGGACTTCGTCTGGTCCCTCTCGCCCCTGGTCTTTCCGCATCAGCTGGTCCGCCTGATCCTCGCGGAGCAGGTCTACCGTGCACAGGAGATCGCCGCCGGGCGCCCGTATCACCACGAATAACCATTCGCCCCTTCCGTAACAATTTGGTGTGGTTCGGGACGGACCCGCGGTGCGGTTTGACCATGTCAATCGACAGGTTCAGGGTGAACTCATGAGAACCACGGCCGCCCGAACCCCGCTCCTCCTTTCCTCAGGCCTGCTTGTCGCCGCCCTGGTTCTGGCAGGGTGCGGAGGCAGCGACAATGCGGATGAGTCAGCGTCCCCCACTCCGTCGGCCGGCACGACGGCGGGCGCCTCACCGAGCGGCTCCCCGAGCGGCTCCCGCAACGCCACCGCGGCACCCGAAACGTCTGCGCCTTCCGTTGAGGGCGCAGCACCCTGCACGGCAGACAAACTCTCCGCAGCGGTCGAAGACACCCCGGGCGGAGGTGCCGCCGGCAGCGTCTACCGCGACCTGGTGCTGACGAACACCTCCTCCGAGCCGTGCTCCACCTTCGGGTTCCCGGGTGTCTCCTACCTCGGGATATCAGGGACGCAGGTCGGTGCACCGGCTACCCGTTCCGGCGGGACCGACGCCGTGGCAGTGACCCTGGCTCCGGGGCAGTCCGCTGTTGCAACACTCCGCGAAACCCGCCCGGAGAATTACGGCGAGGAGTGCTCATCGGTGTCGGTTTCCGGGCTCCGCATTTTCCCCCCGGAAGACACTGCCCACCTCAACATCGCCCGTGCCGGATACGGCTGCAGCAACGAAGAAGTCGAGCTTTTGGAGGTCGGTCCGCTCACCGGTCCGCGCTAGCACAGGGCGCCTTCGTCACCCAATTCCAGCAGATGGCAAATTGGCCGTCGTGTTCCGCGCTTGGCATACTTATGGGCACTTGTGGCCCGCACCACCGTTCTTGTTCGGTGTGCGCGGGCCGTCCTGACCCTTACCGACGCGATACGGAACTGACCGGAACGGCTGCATGACTGACGAAACGTACAAGCTGATTGCCCTGCTCATTTATATGGCCGCCATGCTGGCCATCGGGTGGTGGGCCTACCGCCGCACCTCAAACCTGGATGACTACATGCTGGCCGGGCGGGGGCTGAAGCCAGGTGTTGCAGCACTCAGCGCGGGAGCCTCAGACATGTCCGGCTGGCTGCTGATGGGCCTGCCGGGTGCCATCTACCTCTCCGGACTCACCGAAGCCTGGATCGCCGTCGGGCTCACCATCGGCGCCTGGCTGAACTGGAAGTTCGTCGCCCCGCGGCTGCGCTCCTACACACTGGTGGCCAACAACTCGATTACGGTGCCGAGCTTCTTGGAGAACCGGCTGCAGGACCGCACGCGCGTGCTGCGCGTCGTCTCGGGCATCATCATTCTGGTCTTCTTCACCTTCTACGTCTCTTCCGGCATGGTGGCCGGCGGTGTCTTCTTCGAGAGTTCCTTTGGTTCCAGCTACACCACCGGCATGCTGATCGTGGGCGGAGTGACCATCGCCTACACCCTCTTCGGCGGGTTCCTGGGCGCGAGCTACACCGACGTGGTGCAGGGCCTGATGATGGTGATCGCCCTCATCGCCGTCCCGTTGGTGGGCATCTTCCTGGTGGGCGGGCCGTCCGGCATGGCCGAATCGCTGCGCGAAATCGACCCCGCCATGCTCAACCCGGTGGCCGGCACGACGGCGCTGGCCGTCATCTCTGCCCTCGCCTGGGGCCTGGGCTACTTCGGCCAGCCCCACATCATTGTCCGCTTTATGGCCCTGCGCTCCCCTGCCGACGCCGTAGCGGGCCGCCGGATCGGCGTCGGGTGGATGCTGCTGAGCGTCACCGGAGCCGTGTTCACCGCCCTGGTCGGTGCGGCCTGGTTCCAGCAGAACAACCTGACGCTGGATGATCCCGAGGCTGTGTTCCTGAGCTTGGCACAGACCCTGTTCCATCCGCTGGTGGCCGGGTTTGTGCTGGCCGCCGTCCTGGCCGCCATCATGAGCACCATTTCCAGCCAGCTGATCGTCACGTCCTCCGCCCTGGTGGAAGACCTGTACAAGATTGTGGTCAAGAAGGACGCCTCCCAGAGGCTGCTGGTAATGCTCGGCCGCGGTGCGGTGCTGGTCGTTTCCGTGGTGTCGATCCTGCTGGCACTGGACCGCAGCAACTCGATCCTGGACCTGGTCGGCTTTGCGTGGGCGGGCTTCGGTGCGGCCTTCGGGCCCACCATCCTGCTGTGCCTCTTCTGGCGCCGGCTCACCGCAGCCGGTGCCCTCACCGGCATGGCGGCAGGTGCCGTGACGGCCTTCGCCTGGGGCACCTCGGAACTCTCCTCCACCCTGTACGAGATCATCCCGGGCTTCGCCGTGAACCTGCTGCTTGCCGTCGTCGTCAGCCTGTTCACCCGGGCTCCGGCCGGAATGGACAAGAACTTCGATGAGGCGCGGGACCTCGCCCGGCGCGGTGCCGAAGATCCGGAAACGGTTCCTGCACGCTAACTGCTCCGTCTTCCGGTGCCAGGGGCTGGCCTGTCCGCGGGCCATCCCCTAAGGTCCGTCCCATGGACATCATCCTGGTTCCGGGTTTCTGGCTGGACGCATCATCCTGGTCGGGGGTCACTCCCGCCCTAAAAGCGGCCGGGCATACCGTGCATCCGCTGACCCTGCCCGGATTGGAGTCCGTCGAGGCAGACCGCAGCGGCATCGGCCTGCAGGACCACATCGACGCCGTGGTGCAGGCCATTGACGGCCTGGACCGCCCGGTGGTGCTGGTTGGCCATTCCGGCGGTGGCGGTATCGCCTACGGCGCAGTCGATGCCCGGCCGGACCGCGTGCTGCGCACCATCTATGTGGATGCCGGTCCGCTCGGCGAGGGCGCGGCGATCAATGACGGGCTGCCTGTTACCGGTGGAGAGGTACCGCTGCCGGACTGGGATGCCTTCGACGATGCGGACCTCATCGGGCTGACAGAGCCGTTGAAGGAGCAGTTTCGGGCCATATCGCGGCCCGAGCCGGCTGCTGTCACCCGCGACCGCCAGCAACTCTCCAATGAACGGCGCTGGGATGTTCCGGCTACCGTGATTGCCTGCGAGTTTCCGGCGTCGGTCCTTCAACAGTTGATCGAGGACGGGCATCCGTACGTGAGTGAACTTGCCCGGATCAGCGACGTTGACTTCGTTGACCTGCCCACCGGGCACTGGCCGCAGTTCACCCGCCCGGCGGAGCTGGCGCAGCTCATCCTGGTCGCCGTGGACGCCAGCGGTCCGGCTTAGCCGCCATCAGTCTTTGCCCTCGTCGTCCTCCTGGTGTTCTGCTGCCGGGATTTCCGTGAGCAGCATGGTGCCTCCCTGGTAAACCACCCGCCATTCGAACCGCTGTTTCCAGCTCCCGCGGGTGACCAGCCGGTCCCATCCCAGACCGTAGGGAACGTACCACTCCAACTGCCAGCCGGCGCGGAGCCCTGCCAGCGCTGATTCCACCTCCGGAAACGCTTTGTGCCGTGCCGCCTCCTCGCGCCTGCGGAAGAAGGATTCCGGAATCCAGAGCGCGAATCCGAGCAGGAAGCAGACCACGAGCAGGTATCCCGCTGCTTCTCCGATCAGCGGTGGAAGCAGCCCGCTCAGGAGCACCAGCAGAATGGCCGGGAGCAGCGGCACCCAACTGGCGAGCATGAGCACCTGGGCCGTCATCCTCCGTCGCCGTGCCCGGGCCATCCGTGCGACGGCGGGACCGGTGACCTCCAAGGAACGAAGGGTGCCGCTGTCCATAATCCCCCTGTACGCGTGCTTGTTGCTGCAACCATCATCCTGCAGGCCGTCCTAAGAAACGCGGAAATCAGGATCCGGGCGTGTATGGCAGCAGTTCCGCCGGTTTTCCTCGCGCATTTAGCCGGGAGCCGAACGGGCCGGAGGTGAGCCCCGCCTGTCAGTGTGGTGGTGAACAATGGGTGCATGACGTCGGCAGGCAGAGTGCTCCAGAAGTTCACTCCCGCCACCCGGGACTGGTTCACGGGGGCATTCCCTGAGCCGACTGCTGCCCAGGTTGGCGCCTGGGATGCGATTTCGGGCGGTTCCAACGCGCTGGTGATCGCACCCACCGGCTCCGGCAAGACCCTGGCCGCGTTCCTCTGGTCCCTGGACCGGTTCATCGCCGACGCCGCTGCCCGGCCGGACGTGCCGGAAACGTCCGGAACCGGCCGGTCACGCGCCCCCAAACGCAAGACTAAGGTCCTCTACATCTCGCCGCTGAAGGCGCTCGGCGTGGACGTGGAGCGCAACCTCCGGGCACCCCTGATCGGCATCACCCAGACTGCCAAACGGCTGGGACTGCCGGCACCGTCCATCACGGTAGGGGTCCGCTCCGGAGACACCCCGCAGAATGAGCGCCGGGCCCTCCTCACGCGCCCGCCGGACATCCTGATCACCACCCCCGAATCCCTTTTCCTGATGCTCACCTCGCAGGCCCGGGAGACTCTCTCCGAAGTCGATACCGTCATCGTGGATGAAGTCCATGCCGTGGCCGGCACCAAACGCGGCGCGCACCTGGCCGTATCCCTGGCCCGGCTGGACGCCATGCTGGACAAACCGGTGCAGCGCATTGGCCTGTCCGCGACGGTCGAACCGCAGGAAACGGTGGCCCGCTTCCTGGGCGGCAACGCTCCGGTGAAGATCGTCGCGCCGGAATCGCGGAAGAACTGGAACCTCACCGTGACCGTCCCGGTGGAGGACATGACGGACCTCGGCGGCGCTCCGGCCCAAGACACCGTTGAAGGTGGATTCGCCCCTCAGGCCAGCATTTGGCCGCATGTGGAGGAGAAGATCGCCGACCTCATTGAGGCGAACCGCTCCACCATTGTCTTCGCCAATTCGCGGCGCCTGGCCGAAAGGCTCACCGCCCGGCTGAACGAGATCCATGCCTACCGCCTGGAAGCAGCACAGGCCGCGACCGGAACCGACGGCATGCCTGTTCCTGCAGTACCCGCCCGTCCGCCGGCGCAGCTGATGGCCCAGGCAGGTGTCTCCGTCCGCTCGCGCCAGGAGGACACAGCTGTCGACGACGACACACCGGTTTTGGCCCGCGCCCACCACGGGTCCGTTTCCAAGGACCAGCGGGCCATGATCGAGGACGACCTGAAATCCGGCCGCCTGCGGTGCGTGGTGGCCACGAGTTCCCTGGAACTGGGCATAGACATGGGTGCGGTGGACCTGGTGGTCCAGGTTGAGTCCCCGCCGTCTGTGGCCAGCGGGCTGCAGCGCGTGGGACGCGCCGGCCACCAGGTGGGGGAAATCTCCCAGGGCGTGATGTTCCCGAAGCACCGCGGAGACCTCCTCAATTCGGCAGTCACCGTGGAGCGGATGCTTGCCGGGCAGATTGAGCCCCTCTTTATCCCTGCCAACCCGCTGGACATCCTGGCGCAGCAGACGGTGGCTGCCACCGCCCTGGGGAGCATCGATGTGGAGGAATGGTTCGACGTCGTGCGCAGTTCCGCACCCTTCGCCGGCCTGCCGCGTTCCGCGTTCGATGCGACCCTGGACCTGCTCTCCGGCCGCTACCCCTCGGACGAATTCGCCGAGCTGCGGCCGCGCATCATCTGGGACCGGACGGAAAACACCATTACCGGCCGCCCGGGTGCCCAGCGCCTGGCTGTCACCTCCGGCGGGACGATCCCGGACCGCGGGCTCTTCGGCGTGTACCTGGTGGGGGACTCTGAGGGAAAGAACAGCCGCCGGGTCGGTGAACTCGACGAGGAGATGGTCTACGAATCCCGGGTCGGTGACGTTTTCGCACTCGGAGCCACCAGCTGGCGGATCGAGGACATCACCCATGACCGGGTCCTGGTCTCCCCCGCCTTCGGCCAGCCGGGCAAGCTCCCCTTCTGGCGCGGAGATTCCCAGGGCCGGCCGGTGGAACTGGGCCGTGCACTGGGCAAATTCGTCCGCGAAATGGCGGGTACTTCAGAGCCCGCCGCGCTGGAGCGGCTGGCCGCCGTCGGACTGGACGAGTGGGCCGCCGGAAACCTGGTTGCCTACCTCCGCGAGCAGCAGCAGGCCACTGATGTGGTGCCCAGCGACCGGACGCTGGTGATCGAACGTTTCCACGACGAACTGGGCGATTGGCGGGTTGTCCTGCACAGCCCGTTCGGCATGCCCGTCCACGCTCCGTGGGCGCTGGCGGTGGGCGCGCGGCTGCAGCAGCGCTACGGGCTGGACGGCTCCGCCATGGCCTCCGACGACGGCATTGTGCTCCGGGTACCGCTCATGGAGGACGAACCTCCGGGCGCGGAGCTGTTCCTGTTCGAACCGGACGAACTCGAGGCAATCGTCACGGCTGAAGTCGGCGGATCGGCGCTGTTCGCCTCCCGGTTCCGCGAGTGCGCGGCCCGCGCGCTGCTGCTGCCCCGGCAGAACCCGGCCAAGCGCACCCCGCTCTGGCAGCAGCGCCAGCGCTCCGCCCAGCTGCTCGATGTCGCCCGCAAGTTCCCGACGTTCCCGATCGTGCTGGAGACCGTGCGCGAGTGCCTGCAGGATGTCTACGACCTGCCCGCGCTGAAGGAAATCGCGGCCGCCGTCGAGCGCCGCGAGATTCGGCTGGTGGAAACCACCACGCCGCAGCCGTCCCCGTTCGCGCGGTCGCTGCTCTTCGGCTACGTCGGGGCCTTCCTCTATGAAGGCGACTCGCCGCTGGCCGAACGCCGGGCCGCCGCGCTCTCGCTGGACCCAACCCTGCTCAATGAGCTCCTCGGCCGGGCCGAACTGCGCGAGCTCCTGGACGCACGGATCATCGCGCAGACCGAAGCCGAACTCCAGCGGCTGGCACCGGACCGACGGGCCCGGGGCCTGGAAGGCGTCGCTGACCTGCTGCGCCTGCTGGGACCGCTCACGGCCGCGGAAGTTGCCGAACGGCTGGAACCCGCCGGTGGCGAAGGTTCCGAGCCCGCGACGGAGGACGACGCCGAGTCGTTGCTGCGCGAACTCGTCCGCGCCAACCGTGCCCTGCAGGCCGGGATCGCCGGGACCCAGCGCTATGCCGCGATCGAGGACGCTGCCCGGCTGCGTGATGCCCTGGGTGTTCCGCTGCCCATGGGGGTTCCCCTGGCCTTTGTTGAACCGGTACCTGATCCCCTGGGTGACCTGGTCGGGCGCTACGCACGCACCCACGGTCCCTTTACCGCCGCGGAGGCGGCCGCCCGGCTGGGACTTGGCGTCGCCGTCGTCACGGCAACACTGCAGCGGCTGGGCGGAGAGGGCCGGGTGGCGGAGGGCGAGTTCCGCCCCACGGAAGCGCAGGTGCTGGACGCGGCGTCGGGTGTGGACCAGTTCCCGCCGGCAGTGATCACGATGCCCGGAGCGCCGGCCGGCTCTGAATGGTGCGACGCCGAGGTGCTGCGCCGGCTGCGGCGTCGCTCCCTGGCAGCCCTGCGTTCCGACGTCGAACCCGTGGACCCGCCCACCTACGGGCGTTTCCTGCCGGTGTGGCAGAACGTGGGGTCCTCACTCAAGGGGCTCGACGGCGTCGCAACGGTGATCGACCAGCTCTCCGGGGTGCCGATTCCGGCGTCGGCGTGGGAGCCGCTGATTCTGGGATCACGTGTGCGTGACTATGCACCGTCGATGCTCGATGAACTTACCGCGACCGGCGAGGTGATTTGGTCCGGTACGGGATCACTGCCCGGAAATGACGGCTGGATCTCGCTGCATCTGGCGGAGAACGCGGCGCTGACCCTGAACCCTGATCCCGAGTTCGCCCCCTCTGACCTGCAGCGCCATCTCCTGGACCTGCTCTCCGGTTCCGGTGCCTACTTCTTCCGGCAGATCGCGGAGGCGGTGAACAGTACACCGCTGCAGGACGGCAGCTCCCTGCTGCCCGATTCCGAGATCATCACCGCGCTCTGGGAGCTGGTGTGGGCGGGCCGGATCACCAACGACACGTTCACGCCGGTGCGCTCCCTGCTCGCGGGCGGAAAAACAGCCCACAAGCAGCGGGCTTCGACGCCCCGGGCGCGCACCGCCCGGCTGGGACGGCTGGGCCGCACACCGCGGGGAACCCTGAGCAGCTCTTCGCTGCGGCTTGCCGGTGGGCAGAATCTGCCGGCACGCGGCCCGATGCCGCTGGTCGCCGGGCGCTGGAGCCTGCTGCCGGCGGTGGAAACAGACACCACGGTCCATGCCCATGCCACGGCCGAGCTGCTGATGGACCGGTACGGCATCCTCACCCGGGGTTCTGTTGCCAGCGAAGGTGTTCCCGGCGGGTTCGGGCTGCTGTACAAGGTGCTGGCCCGGCTCGAGGAAATGGGACGCTGCCGCCGCGGCTACTTCATTGAGCAGCTGGGTGCGGCGCAGTTCGCGGTTCCGGCAACCGTTGACCGGCTCCGCTCCTTCTCGCGGGAGAACCAGCTGGCGGTGCCCGACCCCCAGGCTGTGGCGCTGGCTGCCACAGACCCTGCAAACCCGTACGGCGCTGCCCTGCCATGGCCCTCCTCCGACGGCGGGCACCGTCCCGGCCGGAAGGCCGGTGCCCTGGTGGTGATGGTCGACGGCGAGCTGGTCCTTTACGTGGAGCGAGGCGGCAAGACCCTGCTCACCTACACGGACGACGCCGAGGCCCTGGTGCTCGCGGCCGCCGCCCTGGTGGGCATCATCCGGCGCGGCGCGGCGGAGAAGATGGCTGTGGAGAAGGCCAACGGCACAGATGTGCTGGACACCCCGGTGGCCACGGCGCTGATGGCTGCCGGGTTTTATTCGACGCCGAAGGGACTGCGCTACCGTGTTTGAGTTTTATGCCGGTCCGGAGGTGTGCAGTGCCTGAGGGGGATACCGTCTGGCGGGCAGCCCGTGACCTGCAGGCCGCCTTGGCAGGAGCCGAGCTGACCCGGACCGACTTCCGGGTTCCGCGGTTTGCGACGACGGACCTCAGCGGCCGCGTTGTCGAAGGGGTCGCCTCGCGCGGGAAGCACCTGCTCATCCGGATCGCTCCGGGTCCCGGCGATGATGAGGGCTGGACCGTCCATTCGCACTTAAAGATGGAAGGGCTCTGGCACATCTACAACCGCGGCGAACGCTGGCGCCGTCCGGCGTTCAAGGCGCGGGCTGTGCTGGAGACCGTTTCGCGGCAGGCGGTGGGGTTCGAGCTGGGCATCCTGCGTGTCTTGCCGCGCAGCGGAGAGGACGAGGCGGTCGGGTATCTGGGGCCGGACCTGCTGGGACCGGACTGGGATCCCGCGGAAGCCCTCCGGAGGCTGGAGGCCGTTCCGGAACGGCCGGTGGGGTTGGCGCTGCTCGACCAGCGGAACCTCGCCGGGATCGGCAACGTCTACCGCTGTGAGCTGTGTTTCCTGGTGGGGGTGCATCCACTGACTCCGGTGCGGGATGTACCTGACCTCCCCCGCCTGGTGGATCTTTCCAAGCGGCTGCTCGAAGCCAACAAGTCCCGCTCCCGCCGCATCACCACAGGACTTGCCGGCCGGGATCCGCTCTGGGTCTACAACCGTGAAAAGCGCGGCTGCCTGCGCTGCGGAACCAGGGTGGTCCACGAACTCGTCGGCGACAACGAACTCGAGCTGCGGGACCTGTACTACTGTCCGCGCTGCCAGCCGCCACCGGATCTCGGGGAGGCGGCCTCCGGCGCCGGTACCCTTGAAGGGTGATGCAATCCCCCCTTCCTGTACGAAACGGCGTCAATGCCACCCGGCTGCGCCTGCCCGGCGAAGGGCCGTGGGAGACCGCCATGGACTACGTCCTTGACCGCTTCGGGCACGTTGATCCGGACGGCATCATCGACCGTTTCGACCGGGGCGAGGTGGTGGGCCTGGGCGGAGCTGCTCTGACCCGCCGGACACCGCTGAGCGAACACACCTTCATTTGGTACTACCGCGAGCTGCCCCAGGAAGACCGCCTTCCGGTAGAAATCAGCATCCTGCACCAGGACGAGAACCTCCTGGTCGTGGACAAGCCACACTTCCTGCCCACGACTCCCGGCGGGATGTACGTCGCCGAATCCGCGCTGGTCCGGCTGAGGGTAGCCCTGGATATTCCAGACCTGATTCCCATGCACCGCCTGGACCGGATGACGGCCGGAGTGCTGCTGTTTTCCACCAACCCGGAAACCCGCGGCAAATACCAGGTCATGTTCGAGAAACGGCGCATCGAGAAGGAATACGAGGCCGTCGCTCCGGTTCGGGAGGACCTGGAGCTTCCGCTCACGGTGCGAAGCCGGATGATCAAGTCGCGCACCTACCTCCTGGCCCAGGAAGTGGCAGGCGAACCCAACGCCGAAACGCGGATCGAGCTGCTGGAAGAGTCCAACGGGCTCGGCCGCTACCGGCTGCTCCCGCACACGGGGAAGACCCACCAGCTTCGCGTGCACATGGCCTCATTGGGGATCGGCATCCTCAATGACCCGTTCTATCCCGTCCTCCTCGACCAGGCACCGGATGACTACACCCGCCCACTGCAGCTCCTGGCCCGCTCCGTGGAGTTCATGGATCCCCTGACACGGCAGACGGTCCAGTACCGCAGCGGCCTCTCGCTCGATGCCTTTCCGCCGGCGGCCGCAGCACCATAGCCGCTGCACCATAGCGCCGCGGGAAGCCTGGGGGAAGGCCTGACCTGCAAATAGACCCGCAAAAACCCTTCCGCGAACCTGCAGCCGCTGGCTAGGGTTGGGATTCGCATCGGGGCAGCGTCCCGGAACAGTCCACCGACTCAAAGGAACACGGCATGCTCCCCCGTCCAGCACGCCCCGCCGGAACCCCGCCGCCCCGCGTTGCCAGTGCCTTGGGGCCCGGCGCCGAAAAGCCGTTTGTTCCTCCGCTGGCGCCCGCGCCTCCGCCGGCCGCGCCGCCCACCATCCACACCGCGGCTGCGGCTGCGGGCACAGCCGGCCGGAGTGCGGTTCCGCGGCCGGCAAGAATCCCGGCATCCGCTGACGACGAGTTCACCCGTCTGCTTGCACACCCGCCAGCCGCCCTAGGAGAGGGACATCATCATCATCTGCGGGTCCCGTCCCGTGCCCGGTTCAACCCCCGGGTGTTCGCCGGTGCACTGTCGAGCACACTCTCCGGCAGTCCTGAAACTCTAGCCACGGCCCGGCGGATCACGGTCACGGCGGCAGTCACCGCCGCCTCGCCGGCCGCCTGGTTCCTGACCCGCTCGGCGAATGGCCTGCCCGTGCCGGCCCATGGCGCCGGGGATGTCCTCGATCCCTCCGGGTCATTTCTGGGGATGTTTGCGTGGGTGTGGATCCTCTGGGTACCCGTCTTTGCCGGCAGCGTTGCCTATGCCTGCTTCCAGTGGCTCCCGTCCCAGCGCGAAAACCCCCGCCACGCCTGGGCAGGACCGCTGACGGCAGCCGCCGTCGTGCTGGCCGTCCTGTGGCTGTGGGCGGTCCACACCGGAAATCCCGCCGCTGGGTTCGGGCTGGCGGGAGCACAGGTCGGCCTCGGACTCACTTCCATCCACCTGACTGCCTCGCGGCCCGCCGGGAGCCGCCAAGAACGGCTGTTCACCAACGGCCCGCTGGCGGTCTTCCTGGGGGTCTCCATCCTGGCGCTGCTGGCATGCCTGGGAAGCTGGCTGACGCAGCAGCAGGCCGACGCCGGAGGCTGGGGCGCAGAGGCCTGGACACTGATCGCACTGGTCTCGGTGGTTATCGGGGTGACCACCATCTGCATGACGGACCGCGGCCAACTTGCCGTCGCCTGGAGCGTGGTCCTCGGACTGGCCGGAATGGGCCTGGCCCGGCTGCTGGAGGAGCCGGGCGCCGTGTGGCCCGCCGTCGGAGCCTTTT
Organism: Arthrobacter caoxuetaonis; assembly: GCF_023921125.1. Lineage (NCBI taxonomy): Bacteria > Bacillati > Actinomycetota > Actinomycetes > Micrococcales > Micrococcaceae > Arthrobacter > Arthrobacter caoxuetaonis. The sequence continues at coordinate 361,139 of NZ_CP099466.1, read as the reverse complement.
CAGCCGCGTTCCTGATCCTCGTGTCCGCCGGTTCACGCCGCCATCAGGTCGATCACGCGAGCAGGAGGGCGCAGCGCGAATGGCTCACAGCGGAAGCCAGCGCCCGCGCTGCCGCCGAAGAACCCGAAGCTGCTCACACTTAGCCACTTGTTCCACCGCGTGGCGCATGTTCATTGCCGCGCGGCGGGCCTGTGAATTTTCCACGCCGTACTCGTTGGCGGGGACCATGATCCGGAGGGTAATCCGGGGAACACCCGAGACGATGTCCAGCTGGTTGGCCTCCACATGGTGGCTCGCCTCCAGCGCCTCCACGGCGGCGTCCATCACCGCCTCCGGAGCATTTCCGGGGCGCAGCCCGAGGATGTTCAGCTGGACACGGAAGGAAGGCATCCTCCAACGTTAGCCGGGTGCGGCGGGAGGGCTTTGCCGCGTGCCCGCCCTTAGAGGGCCTCGTCATCGGGATTGAAGGAGGAGAGCGGGTCGCCGCCGGCATGGGCCGGATCGTCGCTGCCGTCATCCAGGGGATCTGCGGTCGGGTCTCCGAAGTCAACGTCGCGGGCTGCCTCGCCAATGGTCGGTTCTTCGGGCGGAACCTGCGAGTCACCCTCTTCGTAGCGCTCTTCGCGCGTCTCGTCGCGCAGCGTCTGGTCCGACATTTCGCCGGGCTGGCCCGCCAGCGGTTCCTCGTTGACCAGGGGGTCATCCTGCCAGGCATCGGGGTTGTCTTCGGCAGCACCTGGATAGGTCAGGTCCTCCGCGTCCATGAGCTCGTCTTCGTCCAGGAGCTCCTCGCCGGATACGACGCTCAGCTCATCAGGTGTTACCACCTCAGCCAGATCATCGGCCAGGGCAGGGTTGTCGCTGTGGTCCGGGTTCTGTTCAGTCATCTGCAGCTTCACCTTTCGATCGGAACGTGCACCTCAAAACTAAGCCTACTGATTACTGACCGGGTGCACCACTTGGCCGCACCCGGCGGCCCTTAGCGCAGCGCCGAGACTCCGGTGATCTCACGTCCGGTGATCAGGGTGTTGATCTCGTAGGAACCCTCGTAGGTATAGATGGCCTCGGCGTCGGCGAAGATCTTGGCCATCCGGTAGTCGGTGACGATCCCGTTCCCGCCCAGCAGCCCCCGGCCCAGGGAGACGGTTTCCCGCATCAGCCTGCTCGCATAGGACTTGGCCAGTGCCGCGCGCGCCATATCCCCGCGGGTGTATCCACTCCCGGAGAGTCCGCCGTAGCCGCCCTGTTCCAGGTCGCTGACCCTGGCCAGCATCCCGGTTGAGGCCACGGTGTTGCCCAGCATCCGCACCAGCTGTTCCTGCACCAGCTGGAATCCCGCGAGCGGCCGGCCAAACTGCAGGCGTTCGACGGCGTAGGCACGGGCGACGTCGAACGCCGCCAGCTGCTGCCCTACGGCCTGCCACCCCACCATGATCCGTGAGCCGCGCAGCAGGTGCTTGGTGTCATCGAAACTGTCGATCCCGGCGAGCCGGTCCTCTTCGGCGACCCGGACCTCGGTGAGCTCGATGTCCGCATTCTGCACGGTGCGCAGGGCCGTCTTGTTCTCGATGCGGCTGCGCTTGATTCCCGGCAGGGAGGCATCCAGCAGGAACCCCCGCACCTCCCCGGTTGCCGGTTCCCTGGCCCAGAGCAGCATCCAGTCGCAGAACGTGCCGTTGCCGATCCAGCGCTTGGTCCCGTTCAGGACCCAGGTGCCGCCGTCGCGCACCGCCGTGGTGGCCATGCCGCCGGCGACGTCGGAGCCGTGGTCCGGTTCCGTCAGTGCGAAAGCCCCGGTGATCTTCAGGGCCTGCGCATCCGCGAGGAGCCGCGAGCGCTGCTCCTCGGATCCGAAGGCGTGCAGGCCTTCCACAAACAGGTCGTGGTGCACCATGAAGAAGGTGGCGATGGACGTATCGGCGCGTGTCATCTCGGCAATCACCAGGCCGGCGAAGAGCGGACTGTAGCCGCGCTGGACCGGGGTGGAAAGTCCCAGCGAGGCGAGCCCGGGCAGCAGCTCAACCGGGAAGTGCGCTTCATTCCACCACCGTGTGGCGTGAGGGGTGACCTCGGCCGCCAGGAAGGCGCGCAGTTCAGCCAGTTTGGCGGCTTCCGCGTCGCTGAGCAGGTGTTCGAACTGGAGAAAGTCAGCGTCGGGGAGCATCTGCACGCCCTACTTCGGTCCCATCCGGATGGCCCCGTCCAGGCGGATGGTTTCCCCGTTCAGCATCGAATTGCCGATGATGTGTTCCACCAGCGAGGCGTACTCATCCGGCCGCCCCAGGCGCGAGGGATGCGGGATCTGCGCGGCGAGCGAGTCCTGCGCGTCCTGCGGCAGGCCCGCCACCATGGGTGTTTCAAAGATCCCCGGCGCGATTGTCACCACACGGACCAGGTGCCGGGCCAGCTCCCGGGCCAGCGGCAGGGTCATGGCAGCAACTCCGCCCTTGGACGCGGAGTAGGCCGGCTGGCCGATCTGCCCGTCGAAGGCCGCCACCGACGCCGTGTTGACGATGACGCCGCGCTCGGCTGTCCCGCCGTCGTCCGTCACCGGTTCTGTTTCCGCCATGGCGGCAGCGGCCAGCCGGGTGACATTGAAGGTGCCGACCAGGTTGACCTGGATGACCCGGGTGAAATCCTCCAGGGGCAGCACCCCGTTCCGGCCCAGGACCTTGCCCGGGGTGCCGATGCCGGCGCAGTTCACTGCCACGCGCAGCGGCGCAGCGGCCATGGCGGCCTCGACGGCGCCCTGCATCTGCTCCGGGTCCGTGACATCACCGGGCACGAAATGTGCGTTGTCCCCCAGCTCGCCGGCGTACGCCAGCCCGCCGGACTGCGGCAGGTCCACCAGGACCACCTCGGCACCGGCGTCGAGCAACCGGCGTGCAGTGGCCCGCCCCAACCCCGAAGCTGCTCCTGTGACTAGGGCCGAAGCGCCGGATAACTGCATTTGTCCTCCTGGGATGGTGGGGGCGGGTCTGTACGCGGTCCACTGAGCCTACTGTGACCGGGGGCACACCGCATCCCGGCGCGTGGGGATCGGATGTCCCGGCACGGTGTCCGTGCGTCCGCGCCGGGTCTAGGGTGGTTCGCATGCCATCCCCACACATGCTCCGGTCCGCGGAGCTGAGAGCCGACACGGCAGCCCACATGGTGACCACTGCGTTTGGCGGCAGGCTGTTCGGCATTCCCGGCACGCATCTTGCCGCCGTCCGCGCACCCCAGCCGCTGCCGCGCGGATCATCACCGTGGCATTACTGGTGGCAGGCGCACTATGCCGATCTCCTGGTGGATACCGGCCTGCGCAACCGCACCCGGCTGGCCGATATGGACCCGATTGACCTGGCGGACACCTTGGTCCGCACCATCCGCCTGCGCAACTACGGCCGCTGGACCAACCACTTCTATGACGACATGGCCTGGCTGGTGCTCGCTGCCCTGCGTCTGGATTCCCTGCCCGGTCCCCCGCGCGGGCCCAAGCCGCGCCACCAGCGGCTCCGGGACACCCTCGGCTCGGCGCTGCGGTCTGCGCACACACCGGAATTCGGCGGCGGTCTTTATTGGAACCGCAGCCGCAACTTCAAGAACACTCCCGCAACGGCTCCGGCGGCACTGTACTTTGCGCGCAGCGGAGACCGGGAACGCGCCCAGAACCTCATCGACTGGCTGGGCAAGACCCTGCTGGACCAGGACACCGGGCTCTATTTCGACGGCGTCCGGCGTTCCGGCGGGCAGGTGAGCGTCGAAACTGCCTTGTATACCTACAACCAGGGTCCCGTTCTCGGTGCACTGCTGGAACTGGGCGGGGCCGCGAACCTGGAGCGGGCGGCGGACCTGGTCCGTGGGACTGCGGCGCATCTGGCCCAGGACGACGGCGGCGGCCCGGTACTGCGCACCCACAACAGCGGGGACGGCGGACTCTTCACGGGAATCCTCTGCCGGTATCTCGCAGAGGCAGCGGCGGCGCCGACGCTGGATGAATCGGCACGGCAGCTCGCGGGCAGCCTAGTCACCACGTTGGCGGAGCGGCTGTGGCAGGGCCGTGCCACCCGCAACGGGCTGCCCGTTTTTTCGCCTGATCCGCGCAAATCCGCTGATGAAAGCTATCCCCCGGGGGGCGCCGTCGAACTTTCCACGCAGCTGCAGGCCTGGATGGTCATGGAGGCCGCCGTCCGTGTGGTGCGCGTGGAAGCGGTCCGGGGAGTTCGGGAAGAAAGCTAAGGCCTGCCTGCTTTCCGGGGGTGCTGGGAAGCGGCGGCAACCGGGTCCAGGTCTGCGAGCTTCAGCAGGTGCCGGGGGTGATCAGGGAGCGGGAACGAGCGCTCGACCGCGAGGTTCCGGCCGACCCTCAGCACCTCTCCGGAGTCCATCAACCGCCAGTTCGGGTTCTTATCCATCCGCTCCGTCGCGATCATGACCGAGGGCCTGTTTTCCTGCTCCAACTCGTCGCTCTTCACGCTGATCCGTGACGAACGCTTGGCCTCGTGCGGGCCATCTCCGCTTTCCTGCAGCACGTACAAGGGGTGGGTATCCGGATACCGCACCGCATACAGTTCCTCCGGCGTGGTGATGACCAGGTTCACGGCGTACAAGTGCAGGTTCTCCGCAATCCACGTCAGGGCCCTGGCAATCGCCTGGCCCATGTCTCCGCCGTTCTCCCGGGCGATCCCGGTGATCAGGGCGAAGACCCGTTCGCTGTCAGTCTGGCCCTGCACGAGGTCCATCACCTCAAGCTGGCGGAGCCGGTCATCCAGTGCGCCGAGGTCCTGAACCACTCCGTTGTGCGCCAGCAGCCGGTTGTCCTGCAGGAAGGGGTGCGTGTTGACCAGCGCGGCTCCTCCCGTGCTGGCGTAGCGGACATGCGCTACGAACGTTTCGGCTTTAAGCGTGCGGGCTGCCGACGCATAGGCCGCATCCTCGTAGGCTGCGATGGGCGCCTTGTCCACCACGGGCTTTTTCCCTTGGAACACCCCGATCCCAAAGCCGTCGGCCATCCGGCGGCTCTGCTCAGCCAGGCTGTCCGGGGCAGTAAGCAGCCAGAAAGTTGCCGTCACCGGGGAAAGGCCTGCATGCATTCCAAATAGCCGGCACATGGTGGACTCCTAGTCGGGAAACTGCTTCTGCGGATAGAACGTTTCACGGCGGCCCAGCATCTGCACAAAACGGGCGATGTTGCGTTCCCGCGCTTCGCGGGTCTTGAGCATGCCCAGCCGGTAGCCCAGCGCAAACCGGTTCTGGGAGGAAAGGACGTCAAACATGGCCTGCGCCTGCGCGTCTTGGGCGATGGCTTCCAGGAGATCTGCGGGAATCTCCATGCTGGCGGGGCCGGCATAGGCTGCATCCCAGCGCCCGTCTGCCTTCGCCGATTCCACGGCGTCGCGCCCGGCCGGGTGCATCCGTCCCGCTGCCTCGAGCCGCCCGATGTGCCCCACATTGCGCAGGGACCACATGCTCTTCGGCCCCCGCCGCGTGTAGCGCTGCCGGTAGCTTTCGGCGTCCCGGCGGGCCGCCTGCCCGTCGATCCAGCCGAAGCACAGCGCCTCGTCGAGCGCGCTCTGATAGGTCAGGGCCGTGACGTTTCCGCCCCGCTTGCCTATGACCAGCCAGACCCCTGCCGAAAGGAGATGGTGTTCTTCCAGCCATTCCCGCCACGCCGCAGCATCCGGAAGCAACAGTTCCGGCAGCTCTGTCTTCATGCGCTTAAGCGTAGGCTCCGCGTTTAGCAGCCGGAAGGTCAGGGACCATTCAGCCCTTGGCCGAAGCCGAGCGCGTCAAATGACTAGTACTCCCGCTTTGGGGTAGAACACTCCTATGAACGTTCGCACTCCTGACCCGTATCCCGGCTGGCTTTCGGAGGAGGACCTGCACGAAGCACGGCAGCGGCTCCCGATGGTCTACGTCGAGGCCGTCCCGGTCCGGTGCGATCCGCTGGGCTACGTCACCGAAGTGGGACTGCTGCTCCAGGCCACACCGGAAGGCCGGATGGTGCGCTCCTTCGTTTCGGGGCGCGTGATGTACCGCGAAACCATCCGCGCGGCGCTGCTGCGGCATTTGGAGAAGGACCTCGGACCGCTGGCACTGCCCCAGCTGCCGCCCAGCCTGGTTCCGTTCACCGTCGCCGAGTACTTCCCCTCCCCCTCCCAGACCGGGCTGACCGACGAACGCCAGCACGCCGTCGCGCTGGCGTACCTCATCCCGGTGACCGGCGAATGTGATCCCCGCCAGGACGCCCTGGAGCTGTCCTGGCTGACTCCGGAAGAAGCCCTGAGCCCTGCCGTCTACTCAGAGTTCGCCGGCGGGCGCGGAGACCTGCTGCGCCAGGCCCTGGCCTCAGCGGGCTGGGGACGCTAGGGCGTTACCAAGTCTTTATATACTTTTGGTCCGAGTGTCCTAACGCGAAGGAACAGCCATGCCAGAGAGTGCGCCGGAGATCTATGCCTTCCGGGTCAATGCCGAGCTCCTCGTCCCCGGACAGAGGCTGGTCCTGGATGAGCTGACTCTGGCACCGCTGGCGTCTGTCCGGGTCGAAGAGGATGACCTTGGCACCCCGGCACTGGTTGTCGCCGAGCTGGAGGACGGGGAATCGCTGCGTATCGCGTACGGTTCGGCCGTCCGTGTCGCCGCACCGGCTCCGGAAAAGAATGCTTCCGAAGCAATCCGCAGCATCCCAACGGATGAGGAGACCTACGCCGCCGTCCTGGCGGCTGCCGAGGCCGCCCACCCGGAGGACCGGGCAGTGAAGGAACTGGTCACCCGGCTGGCCCGCGGACTGAACGTCAAGGCCGGCAGCAACCTGCAGGACGTCCGGGACCTGGCCCACACCCTGTACGTGGATCTCGGTGATGCGGAGAACGCCTTGGCGGTCTGCGGCCTGATCACGGGCCTGGGCTTTGACGGCAACTACGGGCGCTGGAATTGGATCCAGGGGGCGCTGGCGCTGGCCGCACAGATCACCCATGAGGCCGGCGACTCCGACGCGTCGGCGGCCTTCGCGCAGGCAGTCCGCGCCGGAGACCACGCGGAGTCGGATCCGCTTAAGGCCAAGCTCTCCGCGGAACTGCTGCAGCGGCAGCTGAACGAACCCAACCTCTACGACCGGGAAGTGCAGCGGGCCGCTGAGTCCGGCGACGAGCACAGCGAACGCGATTGGCGGATCCTGCGCCTGAACACTTTGCTGTACCTGCGCGCCCACGGCGGCTCACAGGCCTATACCGACGCCGAACTCCAGCGCCGGATCCGTACCGAGCTCAGTGCCATCCGGGGCCTGAACCTGGACCTCTAACCGAAGGACCCCTCCAGTAAGGCAAAATAAGAGGGTGTCCACCACTGGTTTTTCCTTTTCCCTCGGTAAGCGCCTGCGCGAAACCACGCCCGATTCCGCGTCCCGCGTCCAGGAGAACGGCGGTGAGTTCCAGGGCCGCACCGGCGTCATCAGCACCCCGCACGGCGAGATCCAGACTCCCGCGTTCATCGCCGTCGGCACCAAAGCCACCGTTAAGGCCGTGCTGCCCGAGTCCGTAGCCGAGCTTGGTGCGCAGGCCGTCCTGGCCAACGCCTATCACCTGTACCTTCAGCCCGGAGCCGACATCCTGGATGAAGCAGGCGGCCTGGGGAAGTTCATGAACTGGCCCGGCCCTACCTTCACGGATTCGGGCGGATTCCAGGTCATGAGCCTGGGCGCCGGGTTCAAGAAGGTCATCAACATGAACGCTGACGGCACCACGCATGCCACCGGAGCGGACGACGACGTCGCGCCCGGCAAGGAGCGGCTGGCGCACATCGATGACGACGGCGTCTGGTTCAAGTCCCACCTCAACGGGGACAAGCACCGCTTCACTCCCGAAATCTCGATGCAGGTCCAGCACCAGCTCGGCGCCGACATCATGTTCGCGTTCGACGAGCTGACCACCCTGCTGAACTCCCGCGGCTACCAAGAACGGTCCCTGGAACGCACCCGGCTCTGGGCTGAGCGCTGCATTACGGAACACCAGCGGCTCACGGCCGAGCGCTCACACCGCCCCTACCAGGCGCTGTTCGGCGTGCTGCAGGGAGCCCAGTATGAGGACCTGCGCCGCAAAGCGTCCCGCGACCTGGGCGCCATGGAGTTCGACGGCTTCGGCATCGGCGGAGCCCTCGAGAAGGAAAACCTCGGCACGATCGTGCGCTGGTGCAGCGAAGAGCTGCCCGAAGACAAGCCGCGGCACCTGCTGGGCATCTCCGAACCGGATGACATTTTCACCGCGATCGAGAACGGCGCCGACACCTTCGACTGCGTTTCCCCCACCCGGGTGGCCCGCAACTCGGCGTTCTACACGCCGTACGGCCGGAAAAACCTCTCCAACGCCAAGTTCAAGCGGGACTTCGGGCCGCTGGTGGACGGCTGCGACTGCTACGCCTGCGCCAACTACTCCCGTGCCTACATCCAGCACCTTTTCAAGGCCAATGAGATGGTCAGCCACACGCTGATCTCCATCCACAACGAGCGCTTTACAGTGAAGCTGGTCGACGACGCACGCCTGGCCCTTGAAGACGGAACGTTCTTCGAGTTCAAGGAGCAGGTGCTGGGCCGGTACTACAGCTAGGCGCTGGCCTGGCCGTACGTCGGCTCGCGCTTCTTGATCGCCTTGATCACGGCTGAGGTGACCGGCACAAACAGGAACTCCACCGCGGTCTTGTAGACGAAGCCGAAGATCACGTAGTTCACGAACTGTCCGGCGTCGGCAATGCCGATAACCGGTGCGGCAATGGCGCAGAAAATCAGGGTGTCCGCGAACTCACCGGCTCCGGTGGAAGCCATGAGCCGTCCCGCCAGGGCTCGCTCACGGAAACGCGCCTTCATCCGGGTCAGGACCAGGGAGTTGAGCAGCTGCCCGGCCAAAAAGCCCAGCAGCGAAGCCACCACGATCTGCCATACCGGCCCCAGTGCCGCTTCCAGCGCGGCCTGCTTCTCGAGGCCGTAGCCGTCGTCGAACCCCGGAAGCGCGATGATGACGGCGAACGCCAGCACGGCGAAGGCGGCCATGGCAAAGCCCATGTAGATGGCCCGCCGGGCGGCCTTGAAGCCGTAGACCTCGCTGATGACGTCGCCCAGGATGTAGGCCAGCGGGAAGAGGAAGAAACCGCCGTCGGTGATGATGCTGAAGTCGCCGAACACAGGGCCCAGGACAACGCCCTTCGACGCCCCGATGTTGGAAATGATGATCACTACGCACATCAGGGTGAGGATCAGGTCGTAATGGGAGCTTCCGCGCGAAGCGTAGCTCGGTGCCGGCGGAGCCGTGACGGCAGCGTCCGGGGTAGGTGAAGACATGGGTAATCCCGTTCGGTTAGTGGTTCGCCAAGGCTTTCGCCCCGCTGTATTAGCACTTGCCCGCTGTCCCGGGCGGTCATAAGACCAGCGTCAATTCTGCCACGGTACGGCCTTGTACTCCTCCTCTCCCCGGCACTGCCTTGTTTGCAGCCGCTCAGCCACACTTTTGAACGTGTTCAAAAGTGTGGTCTAATGATCGGCAGAGTGATGGAACAGGAGTTCAATGGCCGCCGGGGCAAAGAGCGAAACCACCCGGCAACGGCTGGTTGAAACAGCGACCGCACTCTTCCGTACGCAGGGCTACGAACGCACCACCATGCGCGGCATTGCGGAAGCGGCCGGCGTCTCCGTGGGAAACGCGTACTACTACTTCCCCTCCAAGGAATCACTGGTCGGAGAGCTGTACCGCTCCCTGCAGGATGAGCACCGTTCCCGCGCCCTTCCCCTGCTGCGCGCTGGGCACAACCTTGGCGAGCACCTCCGTGTCATCCTGCAGGCCAACCTCGATGTCCTTGGCCCGTACCACTCGCTTGGACACCAGTTCCTCAAGACCGCCGCGCTCCCGGTGCCCCGGACCAGCCGGTATCCGGTCCACTCCTCATCCAATCCTGCGGCGGACCTTCCCCAGGACGCCGCACAGGTTGGCCGCGGCAAGTCCATCGCCGTTTACCGCCAGGCCGTCCAAGCAGCCCGGCCGCAGCCTCCGCTGGCCATCCGGGACGATTTGCCGGACCTGCTCTGGCTGGTCCATATGGGGCTCACGCTCTTCTGGGTCTACGATTCTTCCCCCGGCCAGGCCCGCTCGCGGCGCCTGGTAAACAACACCGCTCCCCTCGTGGCAAAGCTGGTGATCCTCTCCCGCCTACCGGTTGTCCGGAATATCGTGGAAGATGTCGTCAAGCTGCTGCGAGGAGCAAGAGTCCATGACTGAAACTGCGGGCGACGACGACGTCGATCCGGCCCGTGCCAGCAGTCCCTCCTCCGGTACCGGAGGCCTTGTCCCGGCACCCCGCGTCACCTTCGGACCCACTGCGTTCATGACCGGCTATGCCATCGCCTGCCTGCTCGTCGCGGTGATGGCCACCGTAGGCATCGGCTGGGGAACGTCGCGGGACTTCTGGGGTTACCTCTGGATCATCATCATTGCCGCCTTCTATGCAGCCGGAATCGGGCTCGTCACTGCCGCTCCGGTGGGCCTCGTGCTGGGACTGCTCCTGCGCGGCGTCCCAAACCAGTGGCTGCATGTCCTGGCGTTCTTCCTCGTTCCCACACTGCTGGCGTGGCTCGTGATCGGCCTCATCGCCGGGGCGGTTGGTGTGCCTTTGCTGATGGCCCTGGCGATAGGCGTCTCCTCGGCCCTGGGCAGGCTGGCCGTCTGGCGCCTCATGGATGTCCGTTTCTAGACCGCTTCGTGCCGTGCACAGCCCGCCTGACACAGTCGACGGCAGCAGCGCCTTAAGGTGGCGGGCCGCGCCTTTTTAGGTAGAAGATGGAGCCATGTCTTTCAACACACAAACGGCACCTTCCGTCACGCTCACCATCGCCGGCTCGGAAGCCACCGGCGGAGCGGGCGCACAGGCGGACCTCAAGACCTTCCAGGAACTGGGTACCTACGGGATTGCGGCCCTGACCTGCATTGTCTCCTTCGACCCCAAGGACAACTGGAACCACCGCTTCGTCCCGGTTGATGCCCAGGTCATCGCCGACCAGCTCGAAGCGATCCAGACGGCCTACGACCTCGGCACCGTCAAGATCGGCATGCTGGGCACCCCGGCCACCATCGACACCGTCGCCAAGGCACTGCAGAGCCAGGAGTGGCAGAACATCGTCCTGGACCCCGTCCTCATCTGCAAGGGCCAGGAACCCGGTGCCGCCCTGGACACCGACCAGGCGTTGAAGGCACAGATCCTGCCGCTGGCTACGTTTGTCACCCCGAACCATTTCGAGTCCATGTCCCTTTCCGGGATGGACTCCATCGAGTCCGTCGAGGACCTCAAGGAAGCCGCCCGCCGCATCCATGAGGCCTCCGGCGCCGTCGTCCTCGCCAAGGGCGGAGTACGGCTGGAAGGCGACGACGCCGTCGACGTCTTCTTTGACGGCCAGACCATGGAGGTGCTGCGCGCACCGAAGGTTGGCGACGTTGCTGTCAGCGGTGCCGGCTGCACCCTTGCCGCCGCCATTACTGCCGAGCTCGCCAAGGGTGCCTCACCCCTGGAGGCGGCCCGCACGGCCAAGGCATTCGTCACCGAAGGCATCCGCAACCGCGTCTCTTCCAACACGCCGTTTGATGCCCTCTGGCAGGGCGGCGCGGGCAGCGGCCCTGCCCTCTAATTCCCCGGAAACGAAAGGGTCAGCGGTGCCGTCCCGGCGCCGCTGACCCTTTGGTTCCGGGAATAGAAATCCTTGACGCAGTTGTTGCCGGAAATGTGCTGGTAGAAATTTGGTCCGATATCGGATGTCCCTGGTGTTTCATTGGCAAGCGGCGCTTTGAAGCTGCCCTGTCCCGCTTCGAGCATGCCCCGGAGGTGGAAGTCCGCTGGCGCAGCTACCAGCTGGACCCCAGCCTGCCGGAGCGATTCGAAGGCTCGGAGGTCGAGTACCTGAGCAAGGTCAAGGGAATGGATCCCGCGCAGGTGTCCGGGATGCTGCAGCACGTCACTGAGCAGGCCGCCGGCGTGGGCCTGGACTACCGCTTTGGCGACCTGAAAGTCGCCAATACGTTCACCGCGCACCGGCTCATCCATCTTGCCCGGGATCTGCGCGGGGCCCAGACCGCAGCGGCGGTGAAGGAAGCCCTCCTCGCGGCGCACTTCGAGCAGGGCCAGGATATTTCCAGCCACGACGTACTGGCCGGGATCGGCGCCGATGCCGGCCTGGATCCGGACACCGTGCGGGAAGTCCTTTCCGGTACCGAATACACAGATTCGGTCAACGCAGACATTGCCGAAGGCCGTGCGCTCGGCGTCAGCGGTGTGCCCTTCTTCGTGCTGGACCGGAAGTATGGAATCTCCGGCGCACAGCCGGAAGAGGTATTCTCCCAGGCGCTCACCCAGGCGTGGGCGGAAAGCCACCAGCCGCTCCAGCCCGTCGTTTCCGAAGGCGGAGCCTGCGCCGTGGACGGCAGCGGCTGCTAGCTGTCTGGATCATGTCCCCGCGACCAGGATCATTCGTCCGGCCGGAGCCAGACGGGCATTACCGTGGGACATGAAGACCTCTCGGGTCCGGCTGTGCGTGGTAACCGCCAAACCCAAGAGGTCTTCACCCTATTCATGTGTAACTAACGTGGTGTCTCAGTACAGCTAGCGTCCCGCCTGGCCGGCCGGTTCGGATTCGGGCTGCCGCTCCGGCAGGGCTCCTGAGCCCGGCACCGCTTCGGGCGGGGCACCCGCTCCAAGACGAAGCTTGAACAGGGCCAGCGCGGCGAACACCACGACTGCGGAAACGCCCATATACAGAGCCGTGGGCGTCCATCCTGCGTCGAGCAGCGCACCCACCAGGATGGGCGCGAGAATGGCGCCGACGCGTCCGACACCAATGCCCCAGCCAACGCCGGTGGTACGCACCGACGAGTCATAGGCCTGCGGAGTCACCGTGTAGAGGCCGGCGATACAGCCGTTGATGAGCATGCCGACCAGCACGCCTGCCGAGAATGCCAGCGCCGGGATCGAGGTGGTGGTAATGAACAGCACCAGCGTTGCGGCGGACAGCACGGTGAAGGCGATCAGGGTCAGCCGGGAATTCCACTTGGTGGTGAGGGCCCCGTAGAGCAGCGAACCGAACGTCCCGCCCATGGTCAGCATCAGGCCGCCGATGATTCCCTGCTGCTCGCTCATGCCCGATTCCACGAGGAGCCGGGGCGTCCAGGAGTTGGCGAAGTAGAAGCCGAACATGATCAGGAAGAAGGAACACCACAGCAGCAGGGTCGTTGACCGGTAGCGGCGGCCAAGGAGCTGCCCCACACTGCTCTTCTGCGGCCCGTTCGTCTCCGGTGCGCTGCCAAGTTCCACCGGCCCCTGGATCCGCAGCCGCCGGACGATCCGCGCGAGCTCCCGCTGGGCGTTCGCAGGCCGCCTGGTACGGAGGTAGTCCACGGATTCCGGCACCAGCAGGAGCACCAGGACAATGGAGATGACGGTCAGCAGCCCGCCGGTGAGGAAGACCGACCGCCAGCCGAAGGCCGGGATGAGTGCGGTGGCGCCCATTCCGCCCAGGGTGGCACCGAGGCCGTAGCCGGCGGTGTAAATGCTCACGGCCATACCGCGGTAGCGGTTGTTGGAGTACTCGCTGGTGAGCACCGTGACGGTGGCCAGGATCCCGCCGACGCCCAGACCGGTGACAATGCGCCACATCCCCAGTTCCAGTGCGGAGCCGGCGACCGCGGACAGGAAGAGGCCAAGGGCATTCACGGTCAGCGCCGCCATCAGCATCCGGCGGCGCCCAAACCGGTCAGCGAAGGGACCGAAGGCCAGGGCTCCGACCGCCATGCCGATCAGCCCGGAGCTGAGGAGCCAGCCCAGCTGGGATCCGGTCAACCCGAATTCCTCGGTCACGGAAGTTGCAGTAAACGCCATGGCCAGGACGTCGTAGCCGTCCAGGGCGTTGAGGAATGCGGCCAGGGCGACGATCACCCATTGGTACGGCGACATTTTGGAAGTATCTATTTTGTTGCGGATGTCCACTGTGGACCTTTCAGGAAATGTCGATGGTGACGGTCGCCGGCGTCGAAGTGCGCTCTTCGTCAGCGACGGCGCGGGAGACACAGCAGCACATCTTGGTGTTGGGTTCTTTCTGCCGGTCGGAATAGAAGACGTCCCGGTGGTCGACGCGCCCGTCCAGATCCAGGATGCGGACCTGGCACAGGCCGCATTCACCCTTGCGGCAGTCGAACATCATGTCCAGGCCGGTACGCTCGAGCGCTTCGAGCATTGATTCGTCCGAGTGGACGGTTGCCTGGACCCCCAGGCGGGGAACGCGCACGGTGAACGGCTCAGCCTCGAACCAACCGCTGTTGCCGAACGTCTCGTAGCGCAGGTTTGGAAGAGCCAGTCCGCGTTCAATCCAGGAGCGCCGCACGGCGTCCATGAGCCGGATAGGACCGCACATGTAGAGCTCCGCCGATTCGGGCACACTGTCCACCAGGGCACGCGCATCAAGGGAAGTGCCTTCATCGTCCAAATGGATCTCCAGCTGCTCACCGTGAAGTGCGGCGAGCTCGCCGGCATACGCCATGGCTTTGCGCGACCGGGCGGCATAGACCAGCCGGTAGGTCGCTCCCAGGCGCCGAAGCAGTGCCGCCATTCCGAGGATGGCCGTGATCCCGATGCCGCCGGCCAGCAGGACGTAGCTGGGAGCGCCGACCCGCAGCGGGAAATTCTGCAGCGGCTGCGTCATCTCCAGCACGTCTCCGGGCATCAGCTGATGCATGAACGCGGACCCGCCCCTGGTTGTGGGGCTGAGGAACACGCTGATCGCCAGCTCTGAACCGTCCGGACTGGCATCGACCACGGAGTAGGAACGGATCGAGGCAGAACCGCCGATCAGGACCCGGACATCTATATGCTCGCCGGGCCGGACGGCATGGGGCTTCTCGGGGCGCAGGACGATCCGCCGGATCCCGGCAGCGATCTCCTCGGCGGAGTGCACCGTTCCGCGCTGCCAAACCTGGGAATTGGAGTCAGCCACAGGTACTGCCCTCTCAGGCGCCGGGAGCCGCGGCCAAGCGGCCTTCGGCTTCCAGCGCTCGCTCCAGCAGGCGCCGGACCCACATGCCGCCGGCGTCGATGTTCAGGCTGTAGAACTCGTAGTCCGGGTTGGCGTCGATGGCGGCCTGCTGTGCCTGCAGCATCGCCTCGTCTTCGCCGAAGACGCCGTGGACCCCGTTGCGCAGCTGCGTGGTGATGAGCTGGCTGTCCAGCCTGTAGTTGCGCATGAAAGCCCAGAAGTAGTGCGAGGAACGTTCCGACTCCGGCGTGATGGTGTTCATGACGTAACCGTTGACGCCCCGGGACCTGTCACCTTCCGGAGCTCCGGTACCGGCTTCGGCAACGCCTACGTCAATGCAGATGGTTGACGGGAAGTAGTAGTGGATAATCTGCCAGCGGTCCACCTTTCCTTCAAAGCCGGGGAACTTGTCACGCATGTTCTTCAGCCAGAAGGGCGGTGCATCGATGTTGTGCATCCACCGGGTCACCGTGACCGAGTTTTCATCGTGCGTGACCTCGAACTCGGATTCGCTGAGTTCCTCCTGCCCAATCGAGGAACTGTGCACGAACTCCTCGTGGGTCAGGTCCATCAGGTTGTCCAGCACAAGCTGGTAGTTGCAGGGGGCGTGGATGGTCTCGCCGTCACCTGCCCACTCCGGGCTGGCGAGCTGGTGCATATCCGGCACCAGGGAGGGATCGGCCAAGGTCGGGTCGCCCAGCCAGACCCAGACGTAGCGGTACTGCTCCACCACGGGGAACGACGGCACGGTGGCGGAAGGGTTCAGCGTTTCCTGGGCAGGCATGGAGGTGCAGCGGCCCGCGGAATTGTAGCGAAGGCCGTGGTAGGGGCACTGGATCTCATCCTTGCCGATCAGCTTGCCCTGCGAGAGCGGCGCCAGCCGGTGCCAGCAGGCATCTGCGAGGGCAACGGCCCGTCCGTCGGCAGTGCGGTAGATAGCCAGGGGCCGGCCGGCGACGGTGCGGGCCAGGATTCCCTTGGAGCTGACTTCGTGATCCCAGGCCGCGACGTACCAGGCGTTGAGCGGGTGGGACATGAGTTTGGCGGTGGTCGTGGATTTTGCGGCTGAGACAGTCAAGAGGGGTCCTCTGCAACGAAACGTGGAGCCAACTATCTATGTCCATAGATAGTTGGTGAGACGAATCACATGTTAGTTCCGCCACGGAGCTGCCGCAAGCAACGGACGCTTTGTGTCGCAGGCCAGATTTTGCGCTTTTCGGACCGGCCTTGCCCTGCCGATAAGGCCCCTGTCAAGGGATAACGGGAGAATTCAGGCTGAAACGCGAATATCTTTGCGGTGCCTGTTTGCTCGATTATGGTGTGCCTACGGCTGCAGGCATTTTGGGGGCCGAAGGTGCATGCTGACACCCCGCAACGGGGGTTGGGGGCACAAAGGAAAGCTGTCACGTGTGTCAGCAGCCGGCAGTGGCGTTACAAGTCTCGAGTCTCAGGTCTCCAGGTCTTCGACGGCGTTTCCGGCAACACGCGGCGGAACGTTCAAGGAGCACAATGAGACGGTCCATTCATCGCAGGCCGGGAGCAGTGGCAACAGCCGCCGTCGCCGGACTCGCACTCACGGCAGGTCTTGGCCTACCGGCCCAGGCGACTGAAACCACGGGCGCCAACGGCGCCGCGCAGGGCTTTGCAGTAGAGAAATTCGCTGAACAGAAGGTCTCGCCAAGTCTCCGGGGAGTAAACGGGGAAGTCTCCGTTTATGTCCAGTTCACGGGTGAGGGCGCCTTCGACCAGACCCAGCCGGACGCCGTCAAAGAGGGCAAACAGCAACCGGTCGTAGACGCGCCGCGCGTCCAGGAGATCCGGTCAGCCATCGAGTCCCAGGCTGAGTCCGTGGCCCAGGAAGCCGATGCCAGCACCCTTTACACCACCACCAACACCCTTCCGGGCGTTGGCATCGTGGGTGACGCCGAAGCCATCAAGGCGCTGGCGGAGCGCGACGACGTCGCGAAGATTACCCGGATCGTCCCCAAGACCATCGATAACAAGGGTGCGGACATCGACACCCGTGCCGTGAATACGTGGGTGGAGCGCCAGGAGACCGGCGAGGGCATCACCATCGCCGTTCTCGACACCGGCATTGACTACACCCACAGCGATTTTGGCGGTCCGGGGACCATCGAGGCCTATCAGGCAGCACAGGCCTCCGAAACGCTGCCCGCGGCTGACAGCGGCCTGATCGACGCCGAGAAATTCATTGGCGGTTATGACCTGGTTGGCGATGACTACAACGCAGACTCCAGCGCACCGGACTACCAGCCGGTTCCCAAGCCGGACCTCAACCCGATGGACTGCCAGGGCCACGGCAGCCATGTCGCCGGCACCGCTGCAGGCTACGGGACCAATGCCGACGGCAGCACGTTCACGGGCGACTACTCTGCCCTGACCTCCAAGAGCGTCAACGACATGCGCATTGGACCGGGCTCGGCTCCGGAGGCGAAGCTGGTGAGCATCCGTGTCTTCGGCTGCACCGGTTCCTCCGAAGTAGTCGGCCAGGCCCTGGACTACGTCCTGGATCCCAACGGCGACGGCGACTTCTCTGACCGCGCGCAGGTCGTGAACATGTCCTTGGGCTCCGAATACGCACCCGTCGACGATCCCGAGAATGACATCGTGGACAACCTGACCGAGCAGGGCATCCTTTCAGTGGTCTCATCCGGCAACTCCGGAGATGTCTACAACGTGGGCGGCTCACCGGGCAGCGCAAAGTCCGCCCTGACGGTGGCCAGCTCGATTGGCTCCCAGATCTCCCTGGACCGCGCCGATGTCCTGGCTCCCGGGGAAGAGGAAGGAACCGCGGCCGGCCAGTACTCGGTCAACTTCAACTACTCCGACCCGGCTCTCGCATCCGGGCGGCTTACCGGCGATGTGGTTGCCGCACCGGCGGACAACGCCTTCGGCTGCAACGCTTTTCCCGCAGGTTCCCTGACGGGCAAATGGGTCTGGATCCAGTGGGAGCTGGACGGAGCCTTCCCCTGTGGATCAGGCGCCCGCTTCAACAACGCCCAGGCTGCCGGAGCTACCGGCGTCGTCCTGGATTCACCGCGTGACGTTTTCGATGCGGGAATCGGCGGCAACACGGCCCTTCCCGGCATCCAGCTCAACCGCGAGTCCTCCGAGCGGCTGCGCCCTGCCGCCGTCGCCGGCACCCTGACCCTGAGCCTGGATCCGGCCTACATGGGCACAGCCACCGGCCCGTCGAACTCCCTGGACACTGTCAGTTCCTTTTCCTCCCGCGGCCAGCATGGCTCCAACGGTGTGGTGAAGCCCGACGTCGCTGCTCCCGGCTCCTCGATCGGTTCGGCCAACGTGGGTTCCGGCAACGGTGCGTCGGTGAAGTCCGGCACCTCGATGGCCGCGCCGCACGTGGCAGGCCTGGCAGCACTGATGTACGCGGCAACGGATTACACGCCGTATGAAGTCAAGAACTCCATCATGAACACGGCAACCCATGACATCCTCGCCGCGAACGGCGCCGTGCACGGCCCCAACCGTGTTGGTTCCGGCCGCGTCGATGTCCTGGACGCAGTGAACACCAAGGTCCTGGCCTACGATTCCGAGGATCAGGCGCTGACCAGCGTCAACTTCGGTGTCCTGGAACTCGGCGCGGAGGCGCTGACCGTGACCCGCAAGGTCACCGTCCAGAACAAGTCGGACAGCCCGCGGACCTTCGACGTGAGCTACCTGCCTGCCTCGACCATGCCGGGCGTGGAGATCACGACCGCTCCCCGCGTCAGTGTCGGTGCCAACTCCAAGGCAACGGTGGACGTGACCCTCACGGTCGCTGATCCGGCGGCTCTGGCCAAGACCATCGACCCGGCGGCTGACACCGTGCAGCTTGGCCTGCCGCGCCAGTTCCTGGCCGACGTCTCCGGCCGCGTCCAGCTCGCCAGCGCCGGTGTTCCGACGCTGCGCGTGCCCGTCTACTCTGCTCCCAAGCCGACATCCGACATGACGGCCGGCACGGAAATCAGTTTCGCGGATTCAGAAGCCCTGGCCGCTGATCTCACCCTCACGGGCCGCGACCTGGTCCAGGGTTCCGGCGCTTCGACCTACCTCTCCCTGGTATCGCCCCTGGTCCTTGGAGCGCAGAGCGAGAAGCGCGATGACCTGGCACTGAAGTCCATGAATTCGATGGACCTTGCAACCGTGGGTGCGTCTTCGACGGTTCCGTCGGTCAAGGCGGCAGGCGGCGATCCCCTCGACGCCGTGCTGAACTTCGGTCTGAGCACGTGGGAGAACTGGCCCCTGCTGGGCGGCTACAACGAGGTCAACGTCGAGATCGACACAAATAAGGACGGCAAGACGGACTTCATCGTCGTCACCGGCCGTGCCGCTGATCTGGACCTCGTCTTGGTTTCCACCTACCGGCTGAACCCGGACGGGAGTTCCACCCTCGTGGACCAGACCGGCGCCAATGGCCTCCTGGGCAACATGGACTCCAATACCTTCGACACCAATGCGGTGACCTTCCCGGTCTCCGTGGCTGCACTGGGCCTGGACCCGGCAGCCGAGTCGCTGCCGCTGCAGTACAAAGTGGTTACCTGGAGCCTGTACAACGTCGATGAAACCGGAACCACGGTTCCGGTCGACTCCACGGACTTCATTGAGTTCGACGCCGCCAACCCGGCACTGTGGTTCTCCGGCGGTTCGCCGGATGCCCTGTTTGCCGACGTCGACGGCGGCAAACTGACCGTAAACCGCAGCAAGGACACCACCGAAGCTTCGGCACTGTTCCTGCACCTCCACAATGCGACAGGAGACCTGAGCGGCAAGGCCGGACTGGGCGAACGCGCCGAAGTCCTGCCCGTCACCGTTCCGGCGAAGGTCGTCAACCCGGTCAGCGCTGTGAGCAAGTGCAACGCCTTCAAGGCCGAAATCACGGTAACCCTCACCAACAACGGGGACCGGCGTGCGGACATCGACCTGAAGTCCCCGCACGGCAATGCCAAGGTCATGAAGCTCGAACCGGGACAGACGACGACGGCGGTCATCAAGACCCGCCAGCTGTCCGTAGCCGCCGGTGATGTGACCGCCCATTACAAGTTCCTCGGTAAGGGCAAGGCTGAAAAGGTCGACTACACCGCGTCCTATGGCGCAGTGAAGTGCAGCCGCTAAAACTAGCCAGGCGCTGAAAAGCTGCGGGCCCGGGATATTTCCCGGGCCCGCAGCTGCATCTGGTGACCGCCCGAAGCCAAAGAGGTAGTATCCACAGAACGGATAGGAGCTATCCCAATTTCTCGCTTCCCCAAATAATCCGTCCCCATCACAGTGGTCATAACGACGTGACCTGAATCACGTTGTTCACCCTTTGACTGTCGATGGAGACCTGATGAGAAGCACGACGCCGAGAACCAAGGCCCGGGGCGCCCTTAGCGCCTTGTTTATCGCCAGCCTCGCGCTGGCTTCCTGCAGTTCTGCCCCTGCAGGAGACACGCCAAGCCCGGAGCCAGCTGTCTCTTCTGACAGCCCTGCAGCTCCGGGAGCCGAAGTCCTCGCAGCGGCTTACGAAGGTACTGTCGGGGCCCCGCCCACCGAAGCTGTCCCGGTCCCTGAGGACCTGTCCGCGTGGATCGTCTCCTGCGGACAGTCCCAGACCACGTGTTCCACCCCTGCCCAGGCAGCAGCGGATGCGGCCGAAGCCATCGGCTGGCAGCAGAACGTCTGCGACGGCCAGCTCAACCCCAACGGCTGGGCCAGCTGCATTCGGCAGGGCGTAGCCGCCAATGCAGACGTAATCCTGGTGATGGGGCAGGACTGCTCCAGTTTCCAGGGGCCGCTCGAAGAAGCCCGCGCTGCCGGAATTGTCACGGTGGGAGTCGGCGCCAATGACTGCGATATCGATGGCGGGGACCCCCTCTACACCGGGATAACCAAGAAACTTGATGGATTGGACAACGAGCAGTGGTGGAACAAGATCGGTGAACTGCAGGCCAACTGGCTGATGGGTCAGACGGGCGGCGACGTGAAACTGCTCGAAGTCACCTTTGCGGATGCCCGCTTCGGTCCGTGGATCAGCGATGGACTCAACGCCGCCCTCGCGGATTGCGAGACCTGTGAGGTTGTCGGGACCCTGCAGCTGGGTAACCAGGATGCAGCGGCCGGCGCCATGGGGCAGAAGCTCTCCACAGCACTGCTCCAGGCTCCGGAGGCCAACGCGATCGCCGTTCCGCTGGACGGATGGTTCATGGCAGGTCTTTCCCAGGCAATTGTCTCCTCCCAGCGGTCCGACGACCTGGCAGTCATAGGGACGTTCGGCCAGCGCAGCAACCTGGACCTGATCGCCGACGGACAGGGCCAGGACGCCTCCGTAGCCTTCAGCCTTGAGTGGGACGGATGGTCCGGGATTGATACCGCACTCCGTCTGCTGGCGGGGCAGGAAATCCTGGCCTCGGGTGTCGGGCAGCAGGTGGTGGACGCGACCACGAACATGCCGGCTGACGGCAGTTCCTTCGCTTACAACCCGGAGATTGATTTCAGAAAGGCGTACCTGGAGGCGTGGGGCAAGTAGTGGCTGCTCACGACGAGAACTGCCCTTCCGTGCCCGCGGCTCCCGCGGGCACGGAAGGTGTGGTTGACCAGGCATCCTCCGTTGCTCTTGGCGCCCACGGACTGGTGAAGACCTTCGCCGGCGCCACCGCACTCGCCGGGGTGGATCTGGCCGTCCAAGCCGGAACCATCCACGCCCTGCTGGGCGGCAACGGATCCGGTAAATCCACGCTCATTAAGTGCCTGGCAGGGGTATACCAGGCAGATGCCGGCACAATCACCGTGCACGGCGAGGACATTCCTGTACGGCAAATGACTCCGCGCCGGGCGCGAGAAGCAGGCTTGAGGTTTGTTCATCAGGATCTGGGGCTCTTTGACGGCCTGACCGTCGCAGAGAACTTCGGCCTGGATTCCGGCTTCCCCGTCAACAAACTGCGCGGAATCCGGTGGGAGGCACTTCGCCGGCGCGTGGATGAGTTGCTGGCATCCTACGGAATTGAAGTCCGTGCCACGGATCCGGTGGGTACCCTCCGACCCAGTCAGAAGACCATGGTGGCTGTTGCCCGCGCACTGGCCGACCAGCAGGACAGCGAGTTCGCGCTGCTCCTGGATGAGCCGACGGCGTCGCTGCCGGAGGACGAGTCCCGGGAGCTGATGGCCGCCCTGCGCGCCCGGGCCAACCGCGGACAGACGATCGTGCTGGTGACGCACCGCTTCCGTGAAATCTCTGAGGTAGCCGACGACGTCACGGTATTTCGGGATGGCAGAGTAGCCGGCCGAGGGCCGGTCGCTGAAATGTCCACCGCCACCATCGTGGAAATGATGTCCGGAGCCCCGCGCATGGAAGAGAGTTCTTCCGGCACGAATCGGCCTGTCCACCCTGCTCAGCGAAACAGCCACCCGGACGGGTCGAGCGTGGATTCCCCGGCGCCGCTGTTCGAGGCCACGAACCTGTCCAGCTTCCCCCTCTCCGGGGTGAACCTGACGGTCGCACCCGGGGAGATCCTGGGACTCGCGGGATTGGCAGGTTCCGGCCGTTCCACGGTGCTGCGCGCCATCTTCGGTGACGCTCCGCTGAACAGCGGAAGCATGAACTTGAACGGCGTTTCCCACCAGCCCTCCTCCCCCGCGGACGCAGTACGTTCAGGGATCGCCTATGTGCCCGAAAACAGGCATCGGGATGCGGCATTTCTGGACCTGCCGGTACGGGAAAATGTTTCTGCCACTGTCATCGCGCGGTACTGGCGCAGATTTGTCATGAACCGCCGGTTGGAACGGGAAGAGACCCAGGACCTGATCCTGAAGCACTCTGTCCGCACGGACGGTACCGAGCAGCCGATAAGCCGGTTGTCCGGCGGCAACCAGCAGAAGGTGATTCTGGCGCGCTGGCTGCGCAGAAACCCGCGGTTACTCCTGCTCGATGAACCAACCCAAGGCGTCGATGTGATGTCCCGCCGGGACATTTACCGGTCGCTGCGGAGCAGCGCAGCACAAGGATGCGGGGTGCTGGTAGCCTCCAGCGATCTGGACGAACTGGCAGAGATATGCGACCGCGTCCTTGTCCTGGTCGAAGGCCGGGTTGCCGCTGAACTCATTCCTGAAGACTCCGGACGCGATGTGCTGGCCGCGGCCGTCATGTCCGCGGCCCCAGACCACCCTGCCCCTCAAGAAGGACCGTAATGGACGCCATTCATACGCCCCCGGATGATTCTCAGAAGACCCGGCAGCCCTCAGCGGTTCTCAGCGCCGCAGAGCCAGCTGATTCCCTCCCTCCGGCAAGGTCCAGACCGAGCCGCACCCCTCTGGGGACCCATTTGGAGCGGTTCGCCCTCCCGCTTCTGCTGGTCCTCATCATTGTCTTCTTTGGCATCCTGCCCGCCAGTTCCTCTGTCTTCCTCAGCGGTGCCAACGTCTCGGTGGTCCTGGCCAACCAATCCGTTATCACCCTCGTAGCCATTGCGCTCGTCTTTCCGCTCGTAGCAGGACACTTCGATTTCTCAGTTGGTGGCACCGCGGTCTTGAGCAGCGTCATTACTGCGGCTTCGATGGCGCATTTCTCGCTTCCGCTCTGGCTGTCATGCCTTCTCGGAGTGGCAGCAGCCGCCCTCGTTGGGGCAACGAACGGGCTGCTTGTGGCGCGCTTCGGAATGAACGCTTTTGTCTCGACCCTCGGCATGGCCACCCTGCTGGGCGGACTCATTCAGTGGTATACCGGCGGACTGGCCATTATTGGCGTGGATCCTGCTTTCACCGCATTTGGGAGCAGCAGCTGGCTGGGGCTTCCCCGCGTCGTCTTCGTGGTGGCCATTGTTGCCTTCCTTGCCTGGTACCTGCTGACGCACACCCCCTTCGGGCGTTCCCTCTATGCAATCGGGTCCAACAACCGGGCAGCGGTTCTTGTAGGCCTGCCCCTGCGGAGGTACACACAGACGGCTTTCCTCCTCTCGGGCACCTTGGCAGGGGCGGCTGGAGTGATTCTTGCGGCACGTACAGGCGGGGCCAACGCAGACAACGGAACCTATCTTCTGTTCCCTGCACTGGCGGCGGTCTTCCTGGGTGCAACGGCGATCCTGCCCGGGAGGTTCAATGTTGTCGGTACAGTCTTCGGGGTGCTGTTCGTGGCTGTTAGCGTCAGCGGACTGACGCTAAGCGGCGCAGCGAACTGGGTGGACCAGGTTTTCAACGGCGTGGCGCTGCTCGTCGCCGTAGGCCTTTCCAGTTACTTGGGGCGGCGCAGATCCGGCCTGGGAACGTAGCCGGTGGGAATATGACGCCTCCCCGCAGCTCTGAAGACTATAGGAGGGGCGGGGCGGTGGCTCCGCCTAGTCTGGCACGCATGAAGTCAATCGATTTAAACCTGCTGCCGACGCTCCAGATCCTGCTCCGTCTCCGCAATGTGTCGCGGACAGCGGAACACTTGCAGCTGAGCCAGCCGGCCACGAGCGCTGCCCTCTCCCGGCTGCGCCGTTATTTTGATGATGAGCTCCTTGTCCGCGACGGGCGCCATTACGAACTCACCCCGTTGGCACAGGACCTGGTACCGCTGGTTGATGACGCGCTGCAAAGCCTGGACCGGGTGACAGGAATCAGGACCCAGTTCAATCCGCTCACCAGCGATCGCGAATTCTTTATTGCGGGTTCGGATTACGCCGCCACCATGTTCGCGGAACCGCTCCGCCGGATCCTGCAGGTAGAGGCCCCGGAGGTGAGCGTGAACATTATTCCCACCAGCGGCATGAGGCTGGATCAGGCCGATTTCACTCGTTGTGACCTCATTGTCGGGCCCGCCGGGTATTCGCTGCCGGGACAAAGCAAGCCCGTTTTCCGGGACAGCTTCGTGGCCGTCATGGACTCGCATAGTCCTTTCCTGGAGAGGGAGGTGCTGAGGGTAGAGGACCTCGGAGATCTCCCGCATGCGGTGGGATATTTCGGCGAGTCGATCAAAACTCCTGCCGATTTGTTTTTTGAGTCACTGGGAGTGGAGCGCAAGATTGCCGCTCATGTATCCGGATTCCTGGCACTGCCCCTGCTTGTGGAGGGGACGGACCTGGTGGCGCTGGTCCCGAAAATGCTGGCACTCAGGACCCAGCGTGGAGCAGACATCACCATCATCGAGTTTCCGGTGGAATCCGAACCCGTGCTGATCGAGGCCATGTTCTGGCATTCCAGCCGCACGGAAGATCCAGCCAATCTATGGCTTCGTTCGGTGGTTCAGCGGGCCTGCGCCCAGCTGCACCAGAAACTTGAGGACGACGCCGTCATCCGCAGTGCGACTATCAGTCGCCCTACCCGGTAGTTCGTTCGCCCCCCGGCTGTCATCAGCCGGCCCAGTTCATTACCCTCCCGCCACTAGACCGTAACTCCGCCGGAGCCGGGGCCTGGAACGGGCCCGGACAAGGGTCGATGCGTCGCGCTGCTCCCCCACGGTGTTGGTGATGGTGCCGATGCCATCCACGGCCATCACCACTCTGTCCCCGGTCTGCAGCGGCGGAGGGGTCTGAGCACCGTTGCGGCCCCACAGCTCGGCGAGGCAGCCGCTGCCGCATGTTCCCGAGCCCAGCACGTCCCCGGGAACAACCCGCGAATCCTGCGAGGCATAGGCCACCAGCTCGGCAAACGGCCAGCCCATGTTGGATAGCAGGTCTTTCCCCACTCGGATACCGTTGACTTCCACACTCATTTCCAAGCTGAGGAAACCTTCGGCGTCGTGCCGGTCTTCAAACTCGTCAGCGGTGACGATCCAAGGTCCGAGGGTGCCGGCGAAGTCTTTGCCCTTGCAAGGGCCCAGACTTACCTTCATTTCACGCCGCTGCAGGTCCCGTGCAGACCAGTCATTGAATATGGTGTATCCGAAGATATGGCGGTGCGCCTGCTCCGCCGTGAGGTTACTCCCGGCGCTGCCCGGCACCCGTCCAATAACGGCGGCCACCTCGGTTTCGAAATCCAACTGGCTGCACCCGGCCGGAATGGGGATTTCTTCACCCGTACCGCGAATGGTGTGTGGGTTTGTGAAATAGAACGTAGGTGCCTGATACCACTCCTCCATCACACCGGGAGCACCTTCTATGCTGATGCGCATTCCCTCGACATGCTCCTCGAACGCGACGAAGTCCCGGACGGCGGCCGGGACCAGCGGAGCCAGGAGCGTGACGGCGTCAACCGGTTTGGGTGCTGATTCACCGGTCTGGCCACCGGCACCGGCCGCGAGCGTCAGTTCGGAGAGCCGAAGGGTTTCCTCCAACCCTGCCGAGAGCAGGTCGTTGGTGGTCATCCCTGCAGCAAGCGGGTAGGCACGGTCCCCATGGATGAAACCGGAGCGGACCTCGCCGCCGTCGTTCCAGCGTGCGACTTTAACCATGGTGCTGCTTCCCTTCCGTAGCAGTAGCCCTGACCAGCGCTCCGTGATCACGGTGTCCGGCCCGGATGCCAAGACCTGCGGCATTGCCGGCCATGATCATCTGCTCGTCCTTGCGTGTGAGGCCTGCCGCGCGAAGGTCATGCACCGGGTCTTCCGTGCCCATGTCGAACGGGTAATCGGAACCGAGCAGGATGCGCTCCGGCCCCGCTATGCCGGCCAGAGCCCGGAGTTCGGAAGGGCTGTGGGTGAGCGAGTCGAACCACAGCCGCTTCATGTACGACGACGGCGGCGCGGCGCACCCGTGCGCCTCCGGCCGAACCTTCCAGGCACGGTCTGAACGGCCAAGCGTTGTGGGAAGGTAGCCACCGGCATGCGCGGCAATCAAAACCAAACCGGGATGCCGGTCCAGCACTCCCGCAAAGATGAGGTGCGATAGGGCCACTGCATTCTCCGCCGGCTGCGAGACTGTATTGGCCAGATAGAACCGGTCCAGCCGTTCATCCAACGAACAGCCGAAGGGGTGCAGGAAAACAATCGCGCCCAACTCTTCGGCACGGGCCCAGAACGGCTCCAGCCGGGCATCAGACAATTCCACTGTGCCGGCGTTTTGCCCTTCCTCGGACGAAACACCAAAGCCTGGAGCGTAGGAGCCAATTTCCGCACCGAGCAGGCCACAGTCCTGTACGGCGTGCTCCAGCGCGGCGACCATGAGTTCCGGATGCTGCAAGGGAACCAATCCCAGTCCGGCAAGCCTGTCCGGTGCCGATTCCACCAGCTCCATCATTGCGGTGTTGGCCCGGCGGGCGATCTCGGCTCCGACGTCCGGCTCTGCGAAGTAGTAGTAGTGCGAAGGTGAGGGCGAGACCAGTTGCACGTCGATCCCGGCCGCATCCATGTCTGCCAGGCGCCGGGACAGATCCACCAACTGGGGCCAGCGTTCCCTGATCATGACGCCTGAATTCTTCAGTGATTCAGGTCCCTGCCGGCGGGCATCAAGCTGCTGGGCACCAGCGAACTCCGCTGGTGCGGACGCCGCCACGAATTCCTGCAGTGCGGGCAAAACTACGTGGGCATGGACATCTACGACCGTGCCCCGTCCCGCTTGCGGCTCAATCATGCCGGGGAGCTTACGGTTGTTGCCACCGAAGCGATCAGGCCCGGGACGTCTGCGTTCCGGATCTCTCCGGTGAGCATCCATGCTCCCAGTTGGACCGATCCTTGAACCACGGTCCGGGCGCGCTCCAGCCTGCGCTCCGTGAACTCAGCCCAGAGGGAATCGTCAAGCTCATCGCGGCTTACCACCAGTTCGGCCAGCACCGCTGCGTCTTCCACGGCCATGGCCGCACCCTGCGCAATGGTGGGCGGGCAGCTGTGGGCGGCGTCGCCGATAATCACGGCCCGGCCCCGGTTCCACGGTCCATCCACCAGGTGTGAGGTGAACCGGGTGTAGTTAACGCGCGCACTGTGATCCAGGCTGGCCCGTATTTCCTTCCACGGCCCACCGTAGGCTGCGGCGAGTTCGGCCATGATCTTCGGGCCTTCTTCAACACTGCGTTCCTGTGCATCTTCAACCAGGTACGCATACATGCTGTCCCGGCCCGTGGGGCAGTAGCCGGCTATGTAGCAGGGGCCTCCGTAGGTCAGATCGGTGCGGACCACCTCAGCCGGCCGCTCGACGAAAGCCCGCCAGATTCCCATCCCCGTCGGTTCCGGCACAACATCAATGCCTATGGCGGGCCGCACCACCGAATGCAGCCCGTCAGCACCGATCAGCAGGTCGTAGGCGAGGCGTTCGCCGTCGTCGGTTATGGCCGTGACCGACCCTGCGTCCTGTTCCACGCCTTTGATCATCTTGCCGTAGCTGATCCGGACACCGGCTTCGTCCGCGCGTCGCCGGAGAGTGTCGGCGAGATCCGGGCGGTACATGCCCAGCGTCGCGGGCAGGTCGCTTCCGCCGGTCCGGGCGTCATCGGTCACGGACAGGAGGGTTCCCGCCGGATCCGGTGCCCGAAATCCCAGCTCACTGAAGGCAAAACCCTTAGCGGCAATTTCATCCCAAATGCCCAGCTGCCGGAAAATCCGCAGCGCATTGCCCTGCAGGGTGATTCCGGAGCCGTGCCGGGATGGAGCATCAGCCTTTTCAAGGATTTCCACGTCGACTCCGGCATCAGCGAGCAGCGACGCCGCCGTTAAACCCGCCGCTCCCGAACCAACAATGCCTACCGTCTTCACAGCTGCCATAGTGCAAACTCCTTTGTTTTCAGTCAGGCGGGTTATTTCACGGCAATGGGGTTGACCGGTGACCCGACCGCACCGGTGATGGGCAGCGGCGCGGCAGTCAGAAGAAAGTCGTACTGTCCGTCTGTGGCGCAGGATGCGGCAAGTTCCTCGGGGTTCCACATTTCACCCAGGTACAAACCCAGGTTTGGAATAGCAATCTGGTGCAGCGGCTGGAACGCGACGTCGAATTCATTCGGCCGGACTTCGAACCCCCACGTGTCAGTTGCGATTCCGGCTATTTCGCTCATGTGGAGCCAGGGCGCAGTCGAGAAGGAGAGTCCGGGGGCAGATCCTCCGGCATAATCGCCCCAGCCTTGCCGCAGCGTACGGGCATACTGTCCGGTGCGCAGTACTACGACGTCGCCGCGGCGAATATCGGAGCTGGCACCCTGCTTCTTGATCGTTGCCTCGATGTGTTTGGCGGTGATCGCGAATCCGTCCGGCAGCTCGCCCTCGTCGCTGCCCAGTTCCGGTCCAAGCGCCCGTCCGACGTCGAGCAACACCCCGCGTGTGACGATCCGCGCCGCCGCGGTCTGGATACCGGTGACCTGGTCGCCGTCGCTGGTCACTACCTGGCCGGCGCGGCGGCCGTTCCAGGCGTTGCCGCGGTCGAAGATGTGGCCAAGTCCATCCCACTGGGTCGAGCATTGCAGCGGCATCGCGATGAAATCATCCGCGCCTCCGATCCCATGCGGAAATCCCTGGTCACCAAACTCCGCGTCGGTACCGGTATCGGTCATGGTGTGCACTGGGTTGGTTCGGCGCCGCCAGCCCTTTTGGGGGCCGTCGGTGTTGAACGGCTGGGAAAGGGAAAACGTCTGCCCGCTGCGGACCAGCTGAGCTGCCTCAACCCGTTTGGCTTCATCGATGAAATTCAACGTTCCAAGGACATCGTCCGGCCCCCAGCGTCCCCAGTTGTTATGCGCCGCAGCCATGGCTTCGACGCTGGCGAGTGTGTTCCCACGCTGGATGGCCACTTCACCGGCCTGGTCGCTGAGTTGAGTCATCGTGCCACCTCGTCTTTGCAGTGGATCAGCTGGGTTCCGAGTCCGGTGATCTGGCCTTCCATCACGTCGCCGTCGCGGAGCATCCGCCCCCAATGCGCACCGTTCCCTGATGGACTTCCGGTCAGGATGAGATCCCCGGGCAGCAGCGGCATCTGGGCGGAAGCATGGGAAACGAGCTGCGCCACGGTGAAGATCATGTCCGCGGTCGATTCCTGCTGCATGATGTCCCCGTTGAGCCGCAGGGTGACCATCAGGTCCTGAGGATCTTCAACGAATTTCGCGGGCAGCACCACGGGCCCGGTGGGCAGGAAACCCGGAGCATTCTTGGACCGGAACCAGTCGCTGCCAATCGCTGGCATGTCCTTGCGGAAGACGAGTTCCCGGGTGGTGATGTCATTGACCATCGTGTAACCGAAGACGTAGTCAAGGGCTTCTTCCGGGGTGACGCGGAAGGCTCGTTGGCCAATCACCGCGGCTACTTCCAGTTCCCAGTCGTGAGTCTGGCTGTAGCCCGGCAGAATGAGGTCATCGGTGGCCGAGGCCATCGCCGTGGGAAGTCCGATGAAGAAATACGGGGTTCCCTCAGCCGCGCGCTTATCCATTACCACGGCGGTCCGTTCACGGATTTCTTCGTCCGTGCCTTCGCCGTCACGGTGCGCCACGGCCAGATCGATGACGTGCTTGCGATAGTTGGCGCCTGCCTGCAGGATCTGCCGTGGGCGCAGCGGGGCACGCAGCGTGATTTCGGAGCGGGCCCGCCAGCCTGGCGATCCTGTCCCTGCGGACGCCGCGAGCCGATCCAGCTGGGCTTCAGCCTTGTCCCAGTGCTCAATAATGTTCTCCACGCTCACCGGCTCGTCCCCGGGGAGGTCCAAGTTGTCAGCCGTCAGCGGAAGGATAAGGCCGGCTGATTCCAGCCCTGCCCGTTCCGTGCCTGTAACCGGGTCTTCAAAGGTCAGGAGTGAGTAGGCCACGAGGCTAGCCTTGTCCATGCTCGGCGTAGGGGTTCAGCAGTGCCTTCTTCATTTCATCCGACGCTCCTTCTTCCGTCGCAGTGAATCCGTCCGCGAGCGGAAAGGACTCTGTCATGGAATGCGGCATTGACCCGTTGCGGTAGAAATTGTTCGACCCAAGGGAAGGCTTCCAGGTCTTGGCCTCCCAATCCGGCACGTAGTTGCGGTATCCGCCGGAATTCAGCTCAACACGCAGGCCGCTGGGTTCACGGAAGTACAGGAAATTCTGTTCCCCAATGCCGTGAATGGAGGGACCGTACTCCATCGGCGTGCCGTTCTCCATGAGTACGTCGGCGGTTCGCAGCAGATCCTCATGGGTGTCTACCCAGAAGGCAATGTGGTTTACCCGCCCGGCGCGGTCCGAAGTATCCATGACGACCCCCAGGTCGTGGGACTTCTCGTTGGTGGTCAGTACGGAAAAGACAGTGATCGGCGCTTCATCCAGAGTGGTAAATGCCATGATCCGGAAGCCCAGGGCGCGGTTGTACCAGTCGGCGAAACCGCGCACGTCGCTGGCTGCGATGGTCACGTGGTCCAGGAAGCGGGGGGCGGCGGCATGGCTGCTGCGGCGTTCAGGCCGGTCCGGGTAGGAGGATTCGAAGCCGGGGTCTGCCGTGTAGTTCTCCACCTCGTAGAAGAGCTTCATGCGATGCCCGTAGGGACCGGTGAACTGGTAGGCCTTCCCATGGGCGTGCCCTCCGGCGACCCATTCACCCTGTACGCCGGCTGCCTCGATGCTTGCAGCCGCAGCTCCAAGCGCTTCCGCGGACGCGGTGCGCCAGGCCATGTTCGCCAGAGACGGTTCGGCACCGGGGCGTATCACCAGGCTGTAGCGGTAGTAGTCGCCCCAGCAGCGCAGATAGGACGCGCCGTCGATCGAGTCGACCTGCCGCATGCCGAATTTTTCCACGTAGAAACGGGCAGAAGCTTCGACATCAGGGCTGGTGATTTCCAGGTGAGCCAGATGGGAGAGGAGTCGTTCCACGGGCGTTCTTCCATTCGTTAGTTGCTGAGTGGTTCAGCTCTAACTGTGATCGCCGTCATATATTCGAGGAAGACGTTATTTACTATGTGAGGTATCCGCCAAGCGGATAACCGGGGCTCCTATTTCAGCAGTTTGGACAGCCGGCGGTCGGCCAGGAGTTTCCCGCCGGTCTGGCAGGTGGGGCAGTACTGCAGCGACGAGTCGGCGAAGGACACTTCACGCACGGTATCCCCGCACACCGGACACAGTTCCCCGGTCCTGGCGTGCACCCGCAGGGCCCGGCGTTTGGAGTCCTTCAGCTCCGCGGCAGGGCGGCCGGACGCGTTCTCGATTGCCGACTCCAAAACGGCACCCATGGCCTGGTACAGGCGTTCGACTTCCTCAGGAGTCAGCTTCGAGGCGTTGGCGAACGGCGAGAGATGCGCGGCGTGCAGGATCTCGTCGCTGTAGGCGTTGCCGACTCCCGCGATGACCGACTGGTCCCGCAGCAGGCCCTTGATCTGCCCGCGGTGGCCGGCGACCAGGGCCGCAAAAGTCTCCTGGTCGACGTCGAACGCTTCCGGTCCCAGCCGCGCGATCCCGGGCACTTCCTCCACGTCCCGGACCACATAGACCGCCAGGGACTTCTTGGTGCCGGCCTCGGTGAGATCGAAGCCGGGTTCATCCCCGGCGGGATCCTGCGGGGCGAACCGCACGCGCAATGCCATGGCACCCTTGCCCGGACGCAGCCTGCCGGGCTTCAGCGCATCGGAGAAGCGCAGCCATCCCGCCTTGGCCAGATGAATCACCAGGTGAACGCCGCCGGCAGTGATGATGAGGAACTTGCCGCGGCGGCCGACGGCGGTCACCGGCCCGTCCTTCAAGGCATCCAGCGGAACCTCGGCGGTCTTCAGTACAGAGAAGGACAGCACTTCGACGTCGGACACCACTGCGGGCGGGGCGTCCACCGGCAGCAGCTTTGACCGCAGGAAGTCGGCGAGTCCCTGCACTTCGGGCATCTCGGGCATGGGTACACCCTAGGCGAAACCGATTTTCCGAACCAGCTCCTCTCCGGCTGATGATCCAGGCAGTCCGACAGGTCAGCTGTCCCCCGGATGCCGGAATTCACGGTCGAGGGCCCAAGCATCCGCCACCGGGCCCAGATGCCCCAGCTTGTCCGGATTGACGACCGATCGGATGGCCTGGATCTGCCCGTCGAGGATATCCAGCACCATCGTGTTGAGCACCAGGCCGTTCCGGTCCCGGACGATCGCGCCGGGTTGTCCATTGATCTGGTGCTGTTCGATGGTGACCTCCAGCCGGACCAGGCGGGGGAAGGCGGAGGCGAGCAGGCGGGCCACGTTTTCGGCACCGATGACCGGCCGGGCCAACTGCGGTGCCTTGCCGCCGCCGTCGCCGACCATCGACACTTCGGCGGCGAGTACCGCCTGCAGGCCGGCGACGTCCCCGTCGCTAAGGGCAGCAAAGAAACGGGACGCCAGTTCCGATTGCTCGGCCCGGTCCGCCGCGAAACGCGGCTTCCCGGCGGCCATATGGTCCCTCGCCCTGACCGCCAATTGGCGGCAGGCTGTCTCCGAACGCCCCACGGCAGACGCAACCTCTGCGTAGTCGACGTCGAAGACCTCCCTCAGGACGAAGACCGCCCGTTCCAGCGGGCTGAGGCGTTCCAGCAGCAGCAGGGCGGCCAGGGATACCGAATCAGCCAGTTCTGCCATCCGCTCGGGGTCCTCATACGGATCGTCCACCAGAGGTTCCGGGAGCCATGCGCCGACGTATTCCTCCCTTCGGACCCGTGCCGAACGCAGTACGTCGATCGATCCCCGGGTCACCGCAGCAGACAAGAAAGACTTGGCCGAGCGGGGTTCCCCGGGGTAGGCCACATACCGCAGCCAGGTATCCTGCAGCACGTCCTCGGCCTCGCTCACGCTGCCCAGCATCCGGTAGGCGATCGAAAACAGCAGCGGCCGAAGCTCCAGGAACTCTTCGGTCCGGCCCACCGAAACCCCTTTCCGCGACGGTGCCTCCCGTGCCCGCGGCACCGCTGATATGACCACCATCCTCCGCTCCGGGGCAGCACCTGACAAGGCACTTGAGCACCTCCGCAGTACCGCAGGACTCTTCTCAGGCGGTAAACGATTCCGGCCCGAACCGGCCCCAGGCGATGAAGGCCGCAAGAGCCAAATACGCCAGGTTGAGGAGCACCAACGCGCTCTCACCGCGCCGGCCGTGCGTCATCATCGCCCCGATCATCAGCAGGACCCAGCAGCCTGCGGTCACCGGCACCAGAATGGGTGCAACTCCGGTGACTGCCGGCAGGATCAGACCCGCTGCAGCCAGGATTTCAAGGACGCCCAGGGTCCGAAGGAATCCGACGCTGACATCGGCAGTCCATCCCCCTCCCTTGGCCGCGGCAAGCCTGGCCTGCGGCACGAACAGCTTGGTTAGGCCGGCGGCGAGCGCGATGGCGGCAAGCAGCACGGCGGCAATCCACAGTGTGAGGTTCATGATCAGCTCCTTGATGGGGAATACCTACATCAAGGAAGACGTCACAGGCTCCGTTCCTGTGACATTCCCCGCAGGGCATGTCACAGGGACACTCCACTGGAGCGGGCGGCGCGTCGTTCGGGCAGCAGCTTTCACCGCAGGAAGTCGGAGAGTCACTGCACTTCTGGCATCGTGGGCATGCCTCACCCTCACACGTTCTGCCAGAATGCAGAACAGACGCCGAATTCTCCTGCCCCCGAAAGGCACCACATGATCGAAATCCTGAACGCAGCGGAAGCGGCAAAGGCCCGGGTCACCGGCCGGCTCGTGGCGGACATCCTTCAGGCCATGAAGAAGCGGGCAGCCGTCGGCACCAACCTGCTGGACATCGATCAGTGGACGGGCGACATGATTCGGGATGCGGGTGCCACGTCCTGCTACATCGACTATGAGCCGTCCTTCGGCCGCGGACCCTTCGGGCACTACATCTGCACCGGGGTGAACGACGCCGTGCTGCACGGCCTGCCCCACGACTACCAGCTGCGGGACGGGGACCTGCTCAGCCTGGACCTTGCCGTCTCCAAGGACGGAATCGCGGCTGACTCCGCGATCAGCTTTCTTGTCGGAGACATTAAACCGGCCGGCAGCATCGAAATGATTAGGGCCACCGAAAAGGCGCTGGCAGCCGGAATTGCCGCAGCTCGCCCGGGAGCACGCATCGGCGACCTCTCACAC
The DNA here is from genome assembly GCF_023921125.1 of Arthrobacter caoxuetaonis. Lineage (NCBI taxonomy): Bacteria > Bacillati > Actinomycetota > Actinomycetes > Micrococcales > Micrococcaceae > Arthrobacter > Arthrobacter caoxuetaonis. The sequence goes on along the minus strand of NZ_CP099466.1, from coordinate 326,242 downwards.
GCGATCGGCACGGTACTGAGCGACGCCGGCTATCCGGTGAACACCGAATTCGGCGGCCACGGCATCGGCTCCACCATGCACCAGGACCCGCACATTCCCAACACCGGCCGCCCCGGGCGCGGCTACGTCCTCACGCCCGGCCTGATGCTGGCCCTGGAACCGTGGGTCATGGCCGACACGGACCAGCTCACCTTCGACGCGGACGGATGGACGCTGCGCAGCTCGACGGGTGCCCGCAGTGCGCACAGCGAGCACACCATCATCATCACGGACGACGGCGCCGAGATCCTCACCCTGCCCACACCGTCGTAATCCCCGTCCCCCCCCCCCGCCGCCGAGAGGCCAGTTACGGCTCTTTTCGCGCCTGAAACGAGCCGTAACTGGCCTCTCGGTGGGTGGGGCGGGCGGCAGGACGGGTCAGTCCCCCGCGTGCGCCTGCAGGAAGCTGTAGACCTCGGTCTCGTCCACGCCGGGGAACGCGCCCGGCGGCAGGGCAGCCAGGAGGTGCGAGTGTGCCCGGGCGCTCGGCCAGGCCATGCCGGACCATTCCGATGCCAGCTCCGCCGGCGGCGTCCGGCAGCAGTCCGGATCCGGGCAGCGGGACTTGGAACGTTCGGTGGTGTCCCGGCCGCGGAACCACTTCACGTGCGCGTACGGCACGCCGATGCTCAGTGAGAACAGGCCGCCGGAGCTTCGTTCTGTTCGCGCAGTGCACCAGAAGGTGCCGGCAGGGGTGTCGGTGTACTGGTTGTAGGCGCTGAACTTATCCGGCACCGAGAAAACTTCGCGTGAGGTCCAGTAGCGGCAGATCGGCTGCCCCTCGATGGCTCCTGTGTGGTCGGAAGGGAACGTCACGCCGTCGTTCTCATAAGCCTTATAGACAATGCCGCTCTCATGCACTTTCTGGAAGTGCGTGCGGATACCCAGGTGCTCGGTGGCCAGGTTGGTGAACCGGTGCGCCGCGGTCTCATAGGAAACGGCGAAGGCGTCACGGATGTCCTCGACGGCGATTTCCTTGGCCGTCTTGGCGCGCTGCAGGAATTCCACGGTGGCCTTTTCCGGCAGCAGCAGGGCAGCAGCGAAGTAGTTCGTGGCGACCCGCTGGCTGAGGAACTCCCCGTAGCTGCTGGGCGTCTGGTGGTCCAGCACGTAGTGCCCGAGCGCCTGGAGCAGCACCGAACGCGGATCGTGTTCGGAGCGCTGGGACTGGGTCAGGTAGATCCGCTTGTTCTTGAGGTCCGTCACGGACCGCGTGGAGTGCGGCAGGTCGGAAACGTGGTGCAGGCTGAAGCCGAGATGGGCGGCAATGTCCGCGATGACGTGCTGGGACAGCGGGCCGTTGGTGTGGCCCACGGAGTCCAGGACCTTTTGTGCGGCTTGCTCATACTCCGGGAAGTAGTTGTTCCGCTCGCGCATCATGACCCGCAGTTCACCATTGGCGCGGCGGGCTTCCTCCGGCGTTGCCACCTGCTCGTTGAGCCGGCGCTCGAGTTCGGACTGCAGCCCGACCAGGGATTCGAGCACGTCAAGCGGCAAACGCGAAGAAATGCGGACTTTCGGCAGGCCCAGGGATTGGTACAGCGGTCCGCGCTGGGCCCGTTCCAACTCGATTTCCAGGGCTGCCCGGCGGCTCGGCGGCTCGGACCCCAGCAGCTGGTCGATGCTCACGTCGAGTGCTTTCGCCAGGGACTGCAGCATCCCGAGTTTCGGCTCGCGCTTGCCGTTTTCGAGCAGGGAAAGCTGCGAAGCCACAGTCCCGACGGCGGCCCCCAGGTCATCGAGCGTCATGCCCTTGGCCTTGCGCAGATGGCGCACCCGGCGGCCCAGGCTGATCACGTCGAGCGAGGAGCCCGAGGCGCCGTCGTCGTCCGTTTTGCCGGCAGGAAGGGGCCGGTTCCATGTTGCACTGGTCACAAATTCACAATATGCGAAGAACTGCGTTTCTTTCCATAGAAGACCTCTAGAAAGGGGGTTGTTTTTGCCCGAGTGTTGATTGCACAGCAAGGAAATGCCGGATTCACGCACCACCGGCTCGCACCGCAAACCGAGGAGATGTTTGGCATGACGCAGGAACAGAGCACAGCACGCACCGCAGAGCAGCTCGCCCAGGATTGGGCCACCGATCCCCGCTGGGAAGGCATTGAGCGCGATTACACTGCCGAAGACGTCGTCAAGCTCCGTGGCCGCGTCCAGGAAGAGCACACGCTGGCCCGCCGCGGCGCAGAGAAGCTGTGGGACCAGCTCCGCAACGCCGGGGACGAGGGCTACACCAACGCACTCGGTGCCCTGACCGGCAACCAGGCCGTGCAGCAGGTCAAGGCCGGCCTGAAGGCCATCTACCTCTCCGGCTGGCAGGTTGCAGCTGACGCGAACAATTCCGGCCACACCTACCCGGACCAGTCGCTCTACCCGGCCAACTCGGTTCCGACCGTTGTCCGCCGCATCAACAACGCCCTGCTCCGCGCAGACCAGATCGAGTTCGCCGAGGGCATCCAGTCCGTGGATGACTACCTGGTGCCGATCGTGGCCGACGCCGAGGCCGGCTTCGGCGGCCCGCTGAATGCCTACGAGCTGATGAAGTCCATGATCCAGGCCGGCGCCTCGGGCGTTCACTGGGAAGACCAGCTCGCCTCGGAGAAGAAGTGCGGCCACCTCGGCGGCAAGGTGCTGATCCCCACCAGCCAGCACATCCGCACCCTGAACGCTGCGCGCCTGGCAGCCGACGTCGCCGGCACGCCCAGCGTGGTGATCGCCCGGACCGACGCCGAGGCAGCCACGCTGATCACTTCCGACGTCGATGAGCGGGACCAGGAGTTCATCATCCGTGAGAACGGAGAGCCAGTTCGCACGGCTGAAGGCTTCTACAAGGTCCGCAACGGCATTGAGCCCTGCATCGCCCGTGCCAAGGCCTACGCGCCGTACTCCGACCTGATCTGGATGGAGACCGGCACCCCGGACCTGGAAATGGCCCGCAAGTTCGCCGAAGCTGTCCGCTCCGAATTCCCGGACCAGATGCTGGCGTACAACTGCTCCCCGTCCTTCAACTGGAAGAAGCACCTGGACGACGACACCATCGCCAAGTTCCAGCGCGAACTCGGTGCCATGGGCTTCAAGTTCCAGTTCATCACCCTGGCCGGCTTCCACGCCCTGAACTACTCCATGTTCGATCTTGCCCACGGCTACGCCCGCAACGGCATGAGCGCCTACGTGGAACTGCAGGAGAAGGAATTCGGCTCCGAAGACCGCGGCTACACCGCTACCCGCCACCAGCGCGAAGTCGGCACCGGCTACTTCGACGCCATCGCCACCGCCCTCAACCCCGAGGGCAGCACCCTGGCACTGGCCGGCTCCACCGAGACCGCCCAGTTCCACTAAACCGCGTCACCCCTCATGCCTTCCCTCTCCGCCGAGAGGCCAGTTACGGCTCGTTTCAGCCCTGAAAACAGCCGTAACTGCCCTTTCGGCGGGAGGAGGGGCGGAGGAACCCCAAACTTTTGAAAGATGCCAAGGAGCACGCCATGAACGATCCCATCACCCTGAACGGTATTTCCCTCACCGCTTCGCCGGTCCGCCGGCAGGAGGAAATCCTCACCCCGCAGGCCCTGGACTTCGTCAAGGCGCTGCACCAGGCGACCCACACCCGCCGCCAGGAACTGCTGCAGCAGCGGCAGGCACGCCGGCAGAAGATCTCCAACGGCGCCGACCCGGCGTTCCTGCCCGAAACCCGCCACATCCGCGAAGACGATTCCTGGCGTGTGGCCACCACGGCCCCCGGCCTGGAAGACCGCCGCGTGGAAATCACCGGTCCGGTGGACCGCAAGATGACCATCAACGCCCTGAACTCCGGCGCCAAGGTGTGGCTCGCGGACATGGAGGACTCCTCCACGCCGTCGTGGTCCAACGTGATCAACGGCCAGCTGAACCTGCGCGATGCCCTGGACTACCGCCTGTCCTTCACCTCGCCCGAGGGCAAGGAGTACAAGGTCAGCGGCGCTCGGCTGACGGAACTGCCCACCATTGTGGTCCGTCCCCGCGGCTGGCACCTGCCCGAGAAGCACATGCTGGTGAACAACACCCCGATCGCCGGCGGAATCGTGGACTTCGGCCTCTACTTCTTCCACAACGCCCACCGCCTGATCGCCGAAGGCCGCGGCCCGTACTTCTACCTGCCGAAGATCGAGAACCACCTCGAGGCCCGCCTGTGGAACGACATCTTCATCCTGGCCCAGGACCTGCTCGGCATCCCGCAGGGCACCATCCGCGCCACCGTGCTGATCGAAACCATCACCGCAGCGTTCGAGATGGAAGAGATCCTCTACGAGCTGCGCGACCACGCCGCAGGCCTGAACGCCGGCCGCTGGGACTACATCTTCTCGGTGATCAAGAACTTCCGCACGCGCGGTCCGCGCTTCATCCTCCCGGACCGCGGCATGGTCACCATGACCGCTCCGTTCATGCGCTCCTACACCGAGCAGCTGGTCCGTGCCTGCCACCGCCGCGGCGCCCACGCCATCGGCGGCATGGCTGCCTTCATTCCCAACCGCAAGGACAAGGCAGCGAACGACGTCGCCATGGAGCGGGTGCGCGCTGACAAGACCCGCGAAGTGACCGACGGATTCGACGGCTCCTGGGTGGCGCACCCGGACCTGGTACCGGTGGCCATGGAGGTGTTCGACGGCGTGCTCGGCGAGCGTCCGAACCAGCTGGACCGCTCCCGGGAGGACGTCATCCCCAACGACAAGGAACTGCTGAACATCGCAGCGACTCCGGGCGTGATCACCGAGGCCGGTATCCGCAGCAACATCGAGGTGGGGATCCGCTACATCGAGTCCTGGCTGCGCGGCAACGGCGCAGCTGCGATCAACAACCTCATGGAGGACGCAGCCACGGCCGAGATTTCCCGGTCCCAGGTCTGGCAGTGGATCCATTCCTCCGCCGTGACGGACGAGGGCGACATCGTGACCCCGCACTGGGTCCAGGAGCTGCTGGAAGAAGAGTTCGGCAAGCTGGAGCGCTTCGACGGTGACCGCTTCGAAGATGCGCTGGAAATCTTCGAGGAAGTCGCCTGCGGCGAACACTTCCCGACCTTCCTGACCGTTCCGGCCTACGCACGGTTCCTGCACGAATCCCGTGAGCCGGCGGTTGCCTAAGTCCTGAGTTCCGGCTGGCGGCGGGGCTGGATGCGAAAGCGTCCGGCCCCGCCGCTTGCCGTTTAAAGCGTGCCGTTGTGGCAGATACCACTCACGGCCGAGTCCGCTTCCCGGCAGCGCAGGCGCCGGGAGGCGTACCATTGATTGGCCGCCGCTGCGGCTAATCCCCCACTTCAAGGTGTTTCTCCATGTCTTCCTTTGGCCAAGCGCTGGCCCGCGGACTGAACGTCCGGCACATCCGTTTCATGGCACTTGGCTCCGCTATTGGCACGGGCCTGTTCTACGGATCCGCCGCAGCCATCCAGGCTGCCGGTCCCGCAGTGCTCCTGGCCTACATCATTGGCGGGGCGGCGGTGTTCCTGGTCATGCGGGCACTCGGCGAGATGGCCGTGCGGCACCCGGTGTCCGGTTCCTTCGGGCACTACGCCAGCCGTTACCTGGGCCCGTTCGCCGGGTTCATCACCGGCTGGACCTTCGCGTTTGAAATGGCGATCGTCGCTATTGCGGACGTGACGGCCTTTGGGATCTACATGGGGTTCTGGTTTCCGGAGGTTCCGCGCTGGATCTGGATCCTCGCCGTCATCTTCCTGATCGCCGCACTGAACCTGATGCGGGTCAAGGTTTTCGGCGAGACCGAGTTCTGGCTTTCCATCATCAAGGTCTCGGCAATCATCGCCATGATCGCCGGCGGCGCCGCGATCATCGTCTTCGGTTTCGGCCTGCCGGATGCGGCTAATCCCGGCCTGGACACCCTCCTGGGATCCGGCGGCTTCTTCGCCAACGGGATCTGGGGCGTGCTGGCGTCCTTTGCCGTGGTGATGTTCGCGTTCGGCGGCATCGAGACCATTGGTATTACCGCAGGAGAAGCCGAAAACCCGAAGAAGGCCATTCCCGCCGCAATCAACACCGTCCCGGTCCGCATCCTGCTGTTCTACGTCGGCGCGCTCTCCGTGCTGATGATGATTTTCCCGTGGGAGCAGATCGACGGCGAGACCAGCCCCTTTGTACAGATCTTCGACGCCCTGGGCATTCCGGCCGCCGCACACATCCTCAACGCGGTGGTGATCACCGCGGCGATCTCGGCCATCAACTCGGATACCTTCGGTGCCGGCCGGATGATGTTCGCCCTCGCCCGGCAGGGCCAGGCACCGGCGGGCTTCGCCCGCATCTCCCGGCACGGCGTTCCCTGGATGACCGTGGCCGTGATGGCCGCAGTCCTGCTTGTCGGCGTCGTGCTTAATGCCCTGCTGCCCGAGTCCCTCTTCCTGCTGATCGCTTCGATCGCGACCTTTGCCACCGTATGGGTGTGGCTGATGATCCTGCTCTCCCACATCGCGATGAAACGGGAAATCAAGCGCCAGCGCCTGCCGGCATCAGAATTCGGCGTCCCGTTCTGGCCGGTTGCTTCCTACGCCGCCCTGGGCTTCATGGTCTTCATTGTGGCGCTGCTGGGGATCATGCCGGATACCCGGGTCGCCCTGATCGTCGGCGTCGTCTGGATCGGATTGCTCTTTGTGGCCTACCGGCTTTGGGTACGCGGTCCCGGCCGGGAACGCGCCGTGCTGGCAGATGAGACGGGTGTGTACAGCGAGAACAACGACGTCGCTGCCAAGGCGCCGGCACCGGCCGGTTAGTCTCCCCAGCAGAGGCAGAACGGGTGGCCGGCCGGATCGGCATAGACCTGGAAGCCGTGCGCGGCTTTCGGATCCGGGGAAACCTGGAGCAAGCTCGCGCCCAGCGCCATCGCCTCGGCGTGAGCTTCATCCAGGTCCTCGATCATCAGGTCCAGATGCAGCTGTTGCGGCTGTCCGTCCGGCCACTGCGGCGGGATATGGTTCGGGGCGAGCTGAACGCCGAGGACTTCCTGGCCGTCTACCCGGATGGTGTGCCAGTCATCTTCGGCCTCGACCGTTCCGCCCAGCAGGGAGGCCCAGAAGGTACTTTCTGTGTGAAGGTCCGGGGCATCGAAAACAAGTACCTGCCTGATGATCTCCATGCCGGGGATCATGCCACGGTTCTCCCCGGAGGTAAACGGGTGTGCTGATCCGCTACGGCCGCGGCAGGGCAGTATCAGCCAGCCACGGTGCCAGCAGGGCGGCAGGCACCGTGCGGGTATTCGCATAGGCCCGGCCGGCCAGCGCCAGGAAGTCCGCCGTTGTGGCATTGCCGTGCCGGAAGGTATCCGTCCAGGAGCGCAGGAGGCCGAAGAACACCTGGTCGGGCCCGGCCCGGCGAAGCGCATGCAGTGCCAGCGCTCCCCGCACGTAGACGACGTCGTCGAACATCCTTTCCGGACCGGGATCGGCGAGGCGCAGGTCCTGCGGGCATCCCGCCAGCCGGCGGCGGGCCTTGCGGGCCTCCTCGTCCGCCGTGTGCTGGCCGGATTCCTCAGCCCACAGCCACTCGGCGTAGGTTGCAAAACCTTCGTGCAGCCAGATGTCCTGCCAGTCGCCGGCCGTTACTGAGTTTCCGAACCACTGGTGTGCCAGTTCGTGCGCCAGCAGGCTCCTGGACTTATTGCCCAGGTGATTGCGCCCGAGGACGGTGAGGGTCTGGGCTTCCAGCGGGATCTCGAGCTTGTCAGCGGTCACCACCACGGTGTAGCCGGCGAACGGGTAGGGCCCAAACCACCGCTCGAAGGCTGCCATCATCCGCTCATGTCCGGCCAGGGCTTTCCGGGCTTTCGGCAAGAGTGAATTCGGTGCAACGAGGACCTCCCGCCGGCCGATGGCGGCCTGTTCATAGCGGCCGATCTGCACGGTGGCCAGGTAGGAGGCCATCGGTTCGGCCTGTTCGAAGGTCCAGGTGCTGCGTGCACCGTTCCGAACCCGGGAAAGGCAGACTCCGTTGGCGACCACGCGGTAGCCGGCATCGGCCGTAACCGTGATCCGGTAGGAGGCTTTGTCCGCAGGGCGGTCGTTGCAGGGAAACCATGTGGGGGCGCCCGCAGGCTGGCCGGCGACCAGCACACCGTCGCCCAGCTCTTCCCATCCGATAGTTCCCCAGGGTCCGTCCAGCGGCTGCGGCTGCCCGGCGTAGGTGATCCGAAGGGACATCACAGCGCCCCGGGACACGGCGCCGGGAAGCAGGATCCGCATGTGATGGCTGCTGCGGACGAAGGGAACCGCAGCACCTGAGAGCTCCGCCCTGATCACCGTAAGGTGCGGGCCAAGGTCCAGGACGACGTCGGCGAGTGGCTCGGCGGCGACGGCGAGCAGCGTGGCGATGGCCTCGAGGCGGTTCGAGTCGACGTCATAATCCAGTTCCAGCTCATAGCGGGAGACCGAGTACTGGGGATGCCCGTGGCCGGGCACGTAATTCTGTCCGGTACCCGAGCCGGGGGTGGAAGAGGCAGGAATGACGGCGCGCATGGGCGCTGATCCTGCCAGCTGGAACCGCTTTTGTCAGCCGTGGGTTTTTGCCTGGGCTGCAGTTCGCTGCCAGCGGGCACGGACCTCAACGGGCAATTCGTTCCAAGGCGGAGCGGGAGGCATCCACAATCCGGGGAGCAGCTTCATCCGTTCTTCATACAGTGCTTTGCCCGCAGCGAATCCCGCATCGAGGTCTGCCTGGCCTTCGATGTTCCGCCGGCCGGTTTCAGACCTGTCGCCGAAGCTGTTCCCGCCCGCCATAGTCCCCAGTTTATCGGCAGCTCTGCAGCCAGACAGGCCGCACCCTGCAACTGCCTCCCGAGCTAACGGATTGCAGCCTCTTCTTCGGCCTCGGCGCGGGGGCTCTGCTCAGGGCGGGAACGGGAGCCTCGGAGCTTGGCTGCCACATAGGTGATGAAGAGTGCCAGGGAGAACACGCCGACGGCGTACGGTTCCCAGTCCGGTTCCGCCGCTGCGTCCTCTGCCTCGCGCTGGGCCGCGGCCCGCTGTTCGGCTGCACGCTTTTCCGCTGCCTCTTCTTCGGCTGCGCGCTCAGCCATCAGTGCGTCCGACCGAACGGTTGAAGCGAGAAAGACGTCGTCCTGGATTCCCATGACCATCCGGTCCCCCGGCACCGCCGTCTTCAAGAACTTCGTCACCGTTGCCAGGTCCGTGGAGATGCAGCCCCAGGTCTCGGCGTTGCCGGCATGCAGGAAGATCGCGAAGGACGCCCCCTGCGTGACGGGCATATCCGGGGGCCGGTTCCAATTGATTACTGCAGCCTGTTCGTAGAGCCCGCTCTGCATGTAGCGCCAGAGGTTCTCATCAGCCTGGCCGCCCTCTCCCTCGAAGTACTGGTTGTAGGTTCGCCCTTCCTCGCCTCCCCAGCGCGAGTGCTCATTCACCTGGTAATACTTCAGTTCCGTTCCAGGGTCTTCCCGTCCCAGTGCCTCGGTCACCGTAAACGATCCCGTGGGAGAGAAGAGGGTGTTTTCCCACATGCGTCCCCGGGGAGCAAACCCGTTCCGGCCGGCGAAACCGGTCCGCTGCCATTCCTGCCGGTAACTCCCATCCCCCTCTTGCACACAGCTGGTGAGCAGGACAGCAGTACTCCCGTAAGCGGCGGCAGTGGCGAAGGTGACCCGGGCAGAACCGCCGACGGCGAACTTCACTTCCCCTGCCGTCAGCCGTTCACAGGGATTGGGCGAAACCCCGGGTACCGGCGACACCTGTCCAGCGTCGGGCGCCGGGGCGGCCGGGGCACCGTGCTCTGACGCATGGAGCGGCGCCGTCCCCGTCAGGACCAGCGCCGCTGCCATCGGCAAGACCGCTCTTCTGCGCTGTATCCGGTGCGCGGCGGGGGTCACCGGTGCTGCCCGGGCGGATCGGTATCCTGCAGGCCAGCCCGATGCCGGCTGCCCCTGTTGCGAGGGCCTGGCGGCACCGGTTCCTCCTGCGGCGACGGCAACGTGTCTCCGGAACGGTGCTGTTTCCTGGACAATACCGCAGCCCGGACGCGGGATACCGCCGCCGAGACCAGCCGTTCCAACGGGCCCTGTCCCATCCTGGGACGCCAGAGCAGGGCGAAGGCCGCTGCCAGTCCGATATGCAGGAGAAGGGCAAGCCACGGGAGACCGGTGAGCAGTCCCGTAGCCAGCAGGAGCAGGTGGGCACTGTAGAGCGTGAGCGTCATGGTCCCCATTGCGGCCAGGGGTGCCAGGAACCGCTCAATCCGGGGGCCAACGAGCAGCAGGAGTGCCAGCAGCGCAGCCGAGAGGCCGATCGTGTTCAGGATGACCACGGGAGTACTTGAATAGGGAGCCAGCCCGGCCAGCCACCACCACGAATCCGTGGGCAGCGTGGGGTCCGGCCCCCAGACGAGGATGTCGTAGACCGCTTCCGCACCGGTGCTGCCGCCGCCGTTCAGCTCTTCCAGGGCGCTGCGTCCTCCGGCGGGGCCAAGCAGGAAGGCGGAAACCAAGGTGGTCAGCAGGGCCAGCCCGCACCCGCTCGCAAGGAGTCCCGACTGGACCTTGCGGCTGCGCAGGTCCAAGCGTCCGATCGCCAGCCCGGCGCAGATGTATGCCATCCACGGCAGTGCGGGGTAGGTCCCGGTCAGCAGGAGCTGCGGGACCTGTGCGCCGAAGTCCGTGAACAGGCCTGTGAGGGTCGGCTGTCCGGGCGGGGGTTCGGGCAGGTAGTCCCGCAGCCCCTGCATGATGAAGGGGAACACCATGGCCACCGCCGCGGCCAGCACCGTCAGCGACCGGGCAGAGAGCCGCAGCAGCGGTAAGGCCAACAGGAACATGACCCCGTAGTAGGCCAGGATCACCTGGGCCGTGATGTCCAGGTAGCCCAGCAGGAGGCCGATGCCCAGGATGATTGCGGCGCGCACGGCGATCCCGGCGCGGGCCGCCGACAGGCGGTCGCCGTCGAGCCGCCGGGCTCCTCCGGAGCTCAGGGCCAGGGACAGTCCGGCGAGGAGCGCAAACAGTGCGACGCCGCGCCCGGCGAAGGCAGACCAGACGAGCGTCGGCGCAAACTCGTCGTTCCACGCGGGGAGGATGTGGATGGCGATCATGGCCAGCAAGGCAACCCCGCGGGCAGCGTCCACCCCGGACAGCCTGTCCTTGCGTGCCGTCTGTCCGCCGGTGACCGGAGGCCGCCCGGCGGCATGCTTATGGTTTGACCTGTTCCGAGGGCCCTGGTCTGCGGTCATTGGACCGGCACCGGCTCAGGCAGCAGGCCTGAACTGTGCACGTCCTGCAGAAAGCGCTCCAGTTCGGCCTGCGTGAGGTCAACCAGCGGCAGCCGCACCGGACCGGACGGCAGGCCGAGCCGGTTCAGCATTGCCTTGACGGAGGCCGCCCCCGGGCAGCGGAACGTGCCCGCATAGGTCGGCAGCAGGCGGCGATGGGTATCCAGTGCCTCTCCGACCCGCCCCGCCGAGTACGCCGACAAAAGCGCACGAAGCTCCCGTGCGGCAAAGTGGCCGACCACCGAAACGAATCCGGACGCTCCGACCGAAAGCAGCGGCAAGTTGAGCGCATCGTCGCCGGAGTAGTACACCAGCCCCGTCTCGGCGATGACCCGGGACGTGGATTCCAGGTCGCCTTTGGCGTCCTTGACGGCGACGATGCGGGGATGCTGCGCCGCGGCTGCCAAAGTCTCCTCGCTGATCGCGACGCCGGTCCGCTTCGGGATGTCGTAGAGCATCACGGGCAAGTCGGTGCTGTCAGCCACCGCGAGGAAGTGCCGCAGCAGGCCGGCCTGCGAGGGCCGAGAGTAATAGGGTGCGACCACCAGCAGGCCATCGGCGTACTGGTCAGCTGCTTCCTGGGCGAGCGTGATGCTGTGTGCCGTGTCGCCGGAGCCCACCCCGGCGATCACCTTGCGCCCGGTCCCCTGCAACGCCATGGATGCCGCATGGATCATGGACGCCTTCTCCCAGTTCGACGTCGCAAAGGATTCTCCGGTAGTGCCGTTGACTACCACTCCGTCATTGAATCCGTCCCGGCAGAGCCACCGGGCGAGGTCCCCCGCACCGGCCTGGTCCAGCTTGCCTGCTGTGGTGAACGGCGTCACCATGGCCGTCAGGATGCGTCCAAACGCGATTTCGGCGAGCTGCGACTTGGCGGTCTGTGCTGGGCTGAACATCTTTCTCTCCTATCGTGAAGGCGTCACGGCACGGCGGCGGCCATGCGTCCGGCGGGCGTTGCCGTGGGGAACGGCGTCCCGGTGCACGGGAGCAGCAGCGGATGTCGCTGACGCATCCCAGTGAGTCAGTGGGTTCCCGTACCAGGTGCTGTGCGCCGGGACGCTCTCTTCACGCATCACCAACGAACAGCAGCCTACGGTGGCACCCTCTTCGATGGCGCTGCCCGGCAGCACAATGCTGTTGGGACCCAGGGTGGCCCCGGCACCGATCCGCACACGGTCCAGCCGCATGATGCGGTCATGGAAGAGGTGCGTCTGCAGGACAGTGCCGCGGTTGATGCTGGCTCCGCTGCCGATTTCGATGAGGTCGAACTCCGGCAGCCACCACGTCTCGCACCAGACCCCCCGGCCAATATCTGCGCCCATCCAGCGCAGCCAGGCGTTGAGCATGGGCGTGCCAAGGGACATCCGCACCAGGCCGGGGACAGCGAGCGATTCCGAGAAGACATCAGCCAGTTCGTTGCGCCAGACGAAGGAACTCCAGAGCGGATGTTCGGAGGTCCGGAACTGGCCAAGCAGCAGCCATTTGGCCATGATCGCTGTCAGGCACGCCACAATGCCGCTGAACAGCAGGATCGGACCGGAAAGGAGCACTGCCGGAAGCAGCCCTGCGGTCTCGGAGATGGCTGCCAGGACGTAAACGGTGGCGAGCGCCAGCCAAACGGTAAGTACGGCTGGAATGAGGCGGCACGTCTCGACGGCCGCACGGGCCAGGCGCAGCTTCATTGGCGGCTCATAGGTCCGCGAGGAATCGCCCTCTTCGACCGGGCGTGGCAGCTCCACCGGCGGCCGGCCAAACCAGGAGGAGTTCTCCGGCATGTCCCTGGGCGCCGATGAGAGGACGGCGATGAGTGCGTTATCCGGCACCGCCGTATCTGCTCCCACAATGCCTGAGTTCCCGACGAAGGATTTCTCACCCACCGAGGTTGGACCCAGGTGCAGCCATCCTTGCCGGACACGCGCCGCCGAAACCATCGAATGGTCTGCCAGGAAGGAGCGGTCTCCCACTGACGTCAGGTGCGGAATGGTCTCCACCGTGGAGATCTCGGCGTTTTTGCCCACCTTGGCGCCCAGCCATTCCATCCAGACCGGCGTCAGCAGTCCTGCGTACAGCGGATACATGGAAATGAGGCTCTTGGCCAGCAACTGGTTGGACAGCCATGCGGCCCAGCCGGCACTGCTGTCGAGCCGGTGGATTCCGGGCGGGAGCAGGGAGGCCAGCATCCTGACCGAGAAGATGGTGAGCGCCAGGTAGGTTCCCATGGTCAGCACCACGAACACGGGGGCCCAGAGTGCCAGTTCCAGAAGCGCTGGCCCCAGCTGCTCCGCATCCTGCAGGAGCAGGAGCACCAGCATCGACCCCGGGAGGATGGCCAGAAACGTCATCACCGTCATCCATCCCAGGCCTGCTGCGTAAAGCAGCTTGACCGGGATGGAAGATTCCTCGTTCGCAGCCGCGGCACGCGGCCAGCCTTCTCCGGCCGAGCCCACGTATTCCATGGGCGAACCCGACCATTTTTCCCCGGGGGGAACGACGCCGGAGACGAACGTTCCGGGTTCAACCTCCGCGCCTGCGCCCACCTGGGCATTTCCCATGACGGTTGAACGGGTACCGATCCGGCTGTTCTCTCCAATCCGCACGTGTCCGATGTGCAGCACATGGCCGTCCAGCCAGTGCCCTGCCAGATCGGCTTCATACTCGACGGCCGCACCGTCCTCGATCTCCGCCAGGCCTGTGACCGGAGGCATGGCTTCGAGGTGGACGCCGGAGCCAATGCCGCAGCCCAGTGCGCGGGCGTACCAGATGCCCATCGGCGTGCCCATGATCGGTTCAAGCTTCGCGTAGGTGACGATCCGTTCCGCAGCCCACAGGCGCAGGTGCGTTCCGCCGCCCCGGGCATAGACACCCGGCCGGATCCGGAAGAGTAACGCCCGGCAGGCCAGGACTGCTCCGAACATGCGGGCCGGAAGGCTGTACAGCACCACCCAGGCTGCCAGCAGGGGAAGCAGCGGAGGATCCGGCGTCCACGGCGTGGCGAGGACATTGCTCATCACCCAGCACACAAGCGCAATACCGGTGACGTAGCGCAGGCCGGTGATTCCGTACAGGCCGGCGATCAGGGGTGCCTGCACCAGTCCGGTCCACCAGGGGGTGGCCGGGACCTGGCGCTTCGCAGCGCCGTCGTCCGTAGTTTCACGGAGCCTGGCGGCCATTGCCGTCAGGGAGGGGTGTGCGTAAATGTCTGCGATTGAGACCTTGGGGTAGCGCTCCCGGAGCGCTGATACCAGCTGCGCTGCTGCAAGGCTCGCTCCGCCAAGGGCAAAAAAGTCGCTGTCCTTGGTGAGCTGCTGGGGCCCGAGCAGGTCCGTCCAGCGCTGGGCCAGCCAGCGCAGGTCCGCGTTCAGCTCAACCTCGACGTCCAGCTGCTGTTCCACCGCTGTCTCCGGCACGCTCAGGGCCTTGCGGTCCACTTTGCCGGAAGTCTTCATGGGAAGTTCAGCGATGATCCGAAGGGTAGGGACCAAAGTTGCGGGCAGGTGGATGCTCAGGTGTTCCCGGGCTGCCGCCAGATCGACGCTCCCTTCCTCGGATTCGACGAGGAAGCCGACCAGGACTTCATTGCCGCTGGCAGTGGTCTGGACCGCGGCGGCCGCGCTGGCAACACCCGGAAGGGATGCCAGTGCGGTGTCGATTTCGCCGAGTTCCACCCGCCGGCCGGCAAGCTTGACCTGTTCATCCAGGCGGCCGGCGAAGACCAGCCCCTCCCGGTCAGCCCGGACCCTGTCGCCGCTGCGGTAGGCGCGGTTCCAGCCGAGCGAGGGCAGCGGGGCGTACTTCTCGGCGTTGATGCCCGGATCGAGATAACGCGCCAGTCCGACGCCGCCAATCACCAGTTCGCCCTCCTCACCCCAAGGCACGGGGTTGCCGTCGGGATCGACGACGGCAAGGTCCCAGCCTTCGATCGGCAGGCCGATGCGGACCGGGGTCGATCCGTCCAGGGGAGCCGCGCAGGCAATGACTGTTGCTTCTGTGGGTCCGTAGGTGTTCCAGACTTCCCGGCCCGGACCGGAGAGCCGGGTGCCGAGTTCCGGCGGGCAGGCTTCGCCGCCGAAGATCAGCAGGCGGATCCGGCTCACGGTTTCCGCCGGCCAGACCGAGGCAAGGGTTGGCACGGTGGAAACGGCGGTGATCCGGCGTTCTTCCAGCCACGGCCCAAGGTCGATGATGGACCGCACCACTGACCGCGGGGCTGGAACCAGGCAGGCACCGTGCGCCCAGGCAAGCCACATTTCCTCACACGAAGCATCGAAGGCTACAGAGAGTCCTGCCAGGACCCGGTCACCGGGGCTCAGCGGCGCGTCTACGCAGTAGAGCCGGGATTCAGCGTCGACCAGTGCGGCCGCAGAGCGGTGGGTGACGGCAACGCCCTTGGGCTTGCCGGTGGACCCGGAGGTGAAGATGATCCACGCATCGTCTTCGGGGTGGGGAGCCGGTCCGTTGCCCCGGATGGGTACTCCCTGCCGGATGGCCAGCTGGAGTCCTTCACCGATCACGGCACAGACGCCGCCTTCTTCCCAGACGGTTTCCGCCCGTCCGGCTGGTTCATCGGCGTCCACCGGAACATAAGCCGCACCGGAAACCAGCACTCCGAGGATGGCGACGTAGAGATCGGCCGACCCGGACGGGACAAGGATGCCCACCCGGTCGCCGGCGCCGATGCTGGCCGACCACAGTTTGCGCGCAAGGGCCTGGACACGTTCTTCCAGCTCGGAATAGGTGAGCGGATCGGTACCGTCATCGAGGGCGGGCGCGGAGGGGTAGGCGGCTGCGGTGTGGTTGAAGATGTCGACGAGGGTCCGCTGTTCCGTTGCGGGCCCTCCGTAGTAGACGGCGCGATCGGGCGCGAGGACCGTGCGGCTGAACACCTGGACCTTCTCGCCGGCAGTCCCGCGGCTCTGCGGCTTCGTGCGGGCGGGATCGGCGCCGGCATGGTCTGCTGGCCGTCCTCCTTTCGCTGTTCTCAGGTTTTCGGACCGGTCTTCGGACAAAGTCATGGGACGTTCTCTCTGATGGCAACTCGTTCTTCTGCAACGGCCACCTGCCGTCTCCCTGGAGGAGCGACTGCGGCAGCCTGAAGAAGGCTAGATATGCCATTGCCTGATGGCCATGAGTACCGGGGCGGGCCAATATCACTCGGATACGCGGGCACCGTGCGAGGAATTACCGGTACGCTACCCGTTCGTCTCTGAACTGCTCTGTGGTATTGCTGTTCACAGGGATTTCCCAGCTTTCGCCTAGACAGTGCACAGCCAGCACTGGTTCCGTCGGGAGTCCTGGTGAGGGGCTCCGTGTCAGGGGACCCCGGCAGCCTGGCTGTTACAGAAGAGGACCGATGAGCGCTCCGGGTATCACCAAGAAAGTAAGGTTCACGGGCATTGACGCGGCCCGCGGGATCGCGCTGGTCGGCATGATGGCTATTCACCTGCTCCCGGCGGTGTCGGAGGATGGGGGGCCGTCCCTGGCATGGACATTGTTCGCCGGAAAGTCAGCGGCTTTGTTCGCCCTGCTGGCCGGGGTGGGGCTGGCCTTGTCTTCGGGCGGCACCCAGCCAAGAACCGGCCGTGCGCTGACGGCAGCCCGTTACGGAACGGCAGTGAGGGCCGGCGCCGTGACCTGCCTGGGACTGGCCATTGCCTACGTAGACATGCCCGCGTTCATCATCCTGGCCTACTACGGCGTCATGTTCCTGCTCGCGGTTCCCCTGCTGGGCATGTCGGCACGTGCCCTGTTCGCGGCCGCCGCGGTGTTCGCGGTGCTTGGTCCGGTGCTGATGCAGCTGCTCCGAGGGAGCCTGCCTGAACCCGGCTTCGATCCCACGTTCACGGACCTGCTCACCGATCCGTGGCAGCTGGCGACCCAGTTGCTGGTCACGGGAACGTATCCGGCTATCCCGTGGATGGCGTACATCTGTGCGGGGATGGCGATCGGCCGGCTCCGGCTGGGTGAGTGGAAGACCCAGTCAGCCGTTCTCGCTGCCGGACTCGGGACAGCCCTCGCGGCCGCACTGACCTCGGCGCTGGTGCTCGGACCGTTGGGCGGACTGCAGCGAATCACAGAGGCCACACCCTTCCTGGACGCCCAGGCGATCCAGGAAGTCTTGGTCTGGGGCCCGGAAGAGTATCTCTCCACCTCTTCCTTCTGGTGGTTCGGCATCCTGGCTCCGCACTCGACGACTCCGCTCGACCTCGTCTACACCATTGGAGTTGCCGCGGCGGTGCTTGGCGCCATGCTGCTGCTGGGTCACGCCGCCGGACGCTACCTGCTTCCCCTGACTGCGGCGGGGAGCATGACGCTGACGCTGTACTGCCTCCACCTGCTGGTGCTGGGCTCGGGCTTCTACGAAGATGAACCGGAACTCTCCTACGCGCTGCAGGTCGCAGCCGTGATTGCGTTTGCTTTGATCTGGCGCACCATCCGGCGCCAGGGCCCGCTCGAGGAACTCATTGCGAAGGCAGTAAACGGCACACGGCGGAGCGTGCTCGCCCGCGGCGGACCAGTACGCGCTACGGAAAACGGGTCTGGCTCCACCTGACCTGCCGGATGGCCAGGTTCCCGGAAGCCAGCTCTCCGGCACCGGGAACGGCCGCCGCTGCCAGCGTTCCCTCCGGCAGGCCCAAGGCCGGCGCATCCAGATCAACAACCAGCAGCACCGCGCCGCTGGCGGGCACGCGCACTGTTTCCAGGTCTCCGGCCTCGATCTGCTGGGGCGGGATCCGCAGTCCGTCCCCGGTAGCCTTCAGGACGGCCTCCTTCCTGGCCCAGAGCCGGGCCCGCGCCGCAGGACGGCTGGCAGCCGCCAGCGCCTGGATGTTTCGCTTCTCCCGCTCCGTGGCGATCACATCGTCAAGGGAAGGCAGGTCGAAGCCGCTGACTTCGGCGGCGTCGACGCCGACAGGCGCTGTGCCGAAGGCGGCAGCAAGGATCCTGTTCCCGGCGCGGCTGAAGCTGAAGAAGAAACCGGACGGCCCGCCGCTGACGGAGTAGTGCGGGGTGCCATGGCTTAGTCCGGACTCATTGCCGCACGAACTGCAGCGGTACTCAGCCGCCACCTCGGCGAGCGGTGCACCCGCGACTTCGGCCACGAACCGGCGGGCTGCATAGCGTCCCGCCAGGAACCGGAAGCGGGCTGCGGCCGCGGTGAACGCAGCTGCCCGGCGGAGTTCCGCAGGGGTCAGGGACGGGTCCTCCGGCCCGGGGCTGTCCAGGGGCAGGGCGGCCAGCAGCAGTGTGGCGGGCGGGGCTGTGCCGCTGGGTGAGGGTGTGCCAGCGGGCGGGGCTGTCCCAGCGGGCGGGGCTGTCCCAGCGGGCGGGGCCGTGCCGTTGGGGTGTGCTGTCCCTAAGTGTCCAGGTTTCATCCCGGCGCAGGGTACCGGCCAAACCGCCGGATGGGAATGAGTCCTGGGACTGGCGGGTTAGCCGGCCTCGCCCGACGGAGCCTCGCTCTGCCAAGGACAGGTGATCGGCCCCGGAGGCGCTGCCTGTGCCTTCTCAACCGGCACCAGGGAGTCGTAGGCGGAGCCGACGACAACGTCGACCGAGGCATCTTCGCGGTCGTCCTGGATGTACTGGGTCCCGGGGATCTGCTGCTGGAGCGTGAAGGCGGCAGACTCGCCCGTGGGCCCGGAGAGGATGATCGCCGTCATACCTTCCCGGTTGACGGTGCTGTTACCAACTGTCTCCACCACGAAGCCGCGCTCCTTGAGCGCTTCGGCCACTTCCCCGGCCAGCCCGGGAGTCGCCGTCGTGTTGTAGACATTGACGGTCACGGTGTCCGGTGACTGATACAGGTACGGCCCGGCTGGACAGCCTGTTTCGACCGGCTCGCGGGGCGCCGCCTGGGGAAGCGCGATCCAGCCCGACGTGATGCCCTGGGCTATGACCGCAGCAGCGATCAACACGGTGATCAGCAGTCCCAGGACGATGCCGTGGAAGGTGCGCTTCCGCTTGGACCGGCGTGCGGCGCTTTCATCGCCGTCGTCATCAAAAACGGCTCCCAGGTCACGTTCGGTGACGATCCGGTGGCCATGCCACTCCTCCTGGTCGCCCTTCGCCTGAGCGCCGTCGCGTTGCCCTCGAGGGGGCTGGTTAGTCATCGATCACCAGCACGCGGGCGTGCAGGATGGTGCGCTGGTGAAGCGCGGTCCTTACTGCGCGGTGCAGTCCGTCTTCCAGGTACATCGTTCCCCTCCATTGCACGACATGCGGGAAAAGGTCTCCAAAGAAGGTGGAATCCTCGGCCAGGAGTGCACCGAGATCCAGCGTGGCTTTTGTCGTCACCAGCTCGTCCAACCGGACCTGCCGGGGAGGTACCGCTGCCCAATCCTTGGGTGTTACGTATCCATGGTCAGGGTAGGGGCGCACATCGCCGACAGCTTTGAAGATCACTAATCCAGAGTAGAGAAGTTCAGCATCCAAGGAAACAGGACTCCCCGGCAACAAGCCTCTGATTACGCGTTTTACCCATTTGGACGCCAGGTGGCGGCCACACAGCAGGAATACTGGAGAGGTGACTTCCTACGTTTCCCTCTTTGGCCTGCTGCTCGACGTCGACGGTCCGGTGGCCTCGCCGCTCACCCGCACTGTGTCCCCCGAGGTGATCGGCCATCTGGTCGCCCTCGCCTCCGCCGGCTGGCCGGTGGTCTTCAATACCGGCCGCTCCGATGACTTCATCCGGACGCAGGTCATGGAACCGATGATCGCCGCGGGCCTGCCGGACGACGTGCTGGTTCACGCCATCTGCGAAAAGGGCGCGGTCTGGTTTTCCTTCGACGGGACAGGTCCGGGCCCTGTGGAAGTCGACGGCGAACTGGCGCTGCCGCGCGAATACGCGGATGCGGTGCGGGAGCTGGTGGCCGGTTCCTACGCCGGCCACATGTTCTTCGACGAGACGAAGCTGGCGATGGTGTCGGTGGAACAGAACATCGACGTCGCCAACGCCGACTACCTCGCCGAGCAGGAAGCGTTCGACGCCGATGCCCTGGCGCTGATGTCCAGGTTCGACATGGGCGTCTGCCGCCTGGACCACCACGCACCCGACTCCGATGATTCCGTGGATTACCGGATCGACCCGACGATCATCTCCACCGACATCGAGGCCCTCGGCGTGGGCAAGGACCTCGGCGCCCGGCGCGCACTGTCCCTGCTGGAGGCGGCGGGGACTCCCGTGCCGCGGACCTGGCGGACGGTCGGGGATTCCCGGACGGATTACGCCATGGCGGACGAGCTGCATTCCCTGGGATTCGACGTCGCCCACGTGGATGTGCGCCCGGCCGACGGGGTTCCCGCCAAGCCCTATCCTGTGCTGACTGTTCCGGGCCGGATCCACGACGACGCCGGCGAGGCGTTCCTGCGCCGCTGGGCCTCGATGGCTGCCGGCACTGCGGAGGACGACTCGGCGGTGGCTTAGGGCCGGTGCCGGCTGGTGCCGGCTGGGCCGGGGCTGGCGGCCTGGGGGCAGACTAAACCGGGCCGCGTCCGGGGGTGGACGCACCGCGTCGGCTGTGAAGGTACCGGTTGGCAAGGGCTGCCGGTTTCGACCTTGACCTGCCGGAGCAGTGGACGTCACCGGTTTTGCTGCGAACTGGGATAACGCTGCGTTTTGGGTTCGGTATTGCTGCATTCGGGGAAAACGCTGCCATTTGTGACGTGTTTTGCTGCGAAAAGGGACTTTCGCTGTGCTTTGTGCGTTTTGCTGCACGGCGCAGCCCGGTAAAACGCACAAGACGCAGCACTTTTCCCAAACGGCAGCAAAACCGCGTGCGGAACAGCCCCTTCCGTTAGTCCGGTCATTGGTCCCTCGTCCGGAGTCATTGTGGGTCCCGCTGGTGCGGGCATGCACCGGGTCGACTGTGGACCCGCTCCAGAGCCACCAACCCACACCGCCCGAGGCCCGGAGGCCCGGAGGCCCGGAGGCCCGGAGGCCCGGAGGCCCGGAGGCCCGGAGGCCCTCGAATGTTACGCACACACCCCAACGCCAACCAGTAAACTCCCAAGCCAGAGCCCTTATGACGCCGCGTTGCGTAACATTTGGTTCCTAGTTGACAGTCCGTGGTGCTACGTTGCCGGAATGAGCGATAACCCCACATCGATCCCGGTCCTGGACCTCAGCACTGCCCGCAATGCCGACGGCACCTTCAACTCCGAGTTCATCGAAAAGCTGCGTGAAGCCACCCACAAGATCGGGTTCTTCCAGCTGGTTGGCTACGGCGCAGGCGAAGAACGCGTCAAGGACCTCTTCGATGTCACCAAGCGCTTCTTCGACCTTCCGCTCGAAGACCGCCTGGAGCTGGACAACCGCAAGTCCCCGCACTTCCGCGGTTACACCCGCCTGGGCACCGAGCTGACGCAGGGCCGCCCTGATGCCCGCGAGCAGGTCGACTTCGGCCCTGAGCGCGAGCCCGTCGCGGACTACCCCGCAGACCAGCCGTACTGGCTGGTGCAGGGACCCAACCTCTTCCCGGACACCGTCCTGCCGGAACTGCGGCAGACCTCCATGGAGTGGGCCGAGCTGATGACCTGGGTCGGCGCCGAACTGCTCTCCGCCATCTCCGTTTCGCTGGAACTGCCGGAGGACCACTTCACCGAGCCGTTCGAGGGCACCCCGGCCTGGATGGCCAAGCTGATCCACTACGTGGGCGGCGTCGTGAAGGAAGCCGGAACCCAGGGCGTTGGCTCCCATGCCGACTACGGTTTTGTCACCCTGCTCCTGCAGGACGAGGTGGGCGGCCTCGAAGTGAAGCCGCACGAATCCGACGAATGGCTCCCCGTGGAACCGATCCCGGGCGCGCTGGTCGTGAACCTCGGCGAGATGCTCGAGGTCGCCACCCAGGGCTACCTGTCCGCGACCATCCACCGTGTACAGGCCCCGCCCGCCGGCGTCGACCGCTATGCCATTCCGTTCTTCTGGTCCCCGCGCCTGGATTCGGTCATTGACCCGGTGCAGCTGCCGCCGGCCCTGGCAGCGCAGTCACGCGGCATCTCCGATGACCCGCAGAACCCGATGCTCGCTTCCTACGGTGCCAACGTCCTGAAGGGCTGGCTGCGCGCCCACCCGCAGGTCGCCGCGATCCACCACCCGGAACTGGTTGCGGCTAAGAAGTAGCAAAACGTACGACGGCGGTCCGGCAGCGGGTGCTTATGGCACCCGGGCCGGGCCTCCGGCGTTTAAGCTGCCGGTTCCCCTGCGTCGAGAACGAAGAAGAGGAAGCACGCCGCAGCTCTGCCGGGCTGGAATCACCGGTCATGACGGTGCCCTTTGCGGCAAGGCCCGGCTGTGCGACTGATCCTGGCAGCGCCGCCCAAGGCCCCCGCGGCACGCCGCTTACCGTTCCTCTCCCCTGCCGAAAACGATAGGGTGACAGGGCCGGCAGCGCTGCCGGCACTGACAAGGAGAACACCATGGCAGAAGTCCCGGGCCCGCTCGACCATACCTTCACCGCGCCTATCGGGGTGCAGGTGAAGGGAGATATCTGGTCCTGCGTGGAGATGCCGGGATCGGCCAAGTTCTTTGGCACCGGGAAGACCGTCAAAGTCGCAGCCACCGTCGATGATGAGCCCATCCGCGGCGGCCTCATGCCCACCGGACAGGGCGGCCACATGCTCTCCATCAGCGCCAAGCTCAGGAAGAAGCTCGGCAAGGACATCGGCGACACCGTGACAGTGCACCTCACGGAACGCCTGACCTAAACGCCCGCCCCGCTTTCCGCGGGACCGCTTTCCACTGGACCGTTTTCCACAGGACCGCTCAGATCAGAGCCACTGACCCCGGCGCATCACCCTGACACGCTCGAGGTCCGGGCCGATCACCACAAAGTCTGCAGCGCCGCCGGCCACCAGCCGGCCTACATCCCTGCGGCCGAGCACGCCGGCGGGCACAGCTGCAGCGGAGGTAACGGCATCCGCCAGGCTTACCCCGGCGCCCACAGCGTTGCGGACCAGGTCCAGCATGGCAGC
This sequence comes from Arthrobacter caoxuetaonis, assembly GCF_023921125.1. Classification (NCBI taxonomy): domain Bacteria; kingdom Bacillati; phylum Actinomycetota; class Actinomycetes; order Micrococcales; family Micrococcaceae; genus Arthrobacter; species Arthrobacter caoxuetaonis. Next base: position 302,990 of record NZ_CP099466.1, on the reverse strand, counting down.
GGTTCCGCCGGCAATGGAGCCGGTCGAAGCCAGCCGGGCAACGCCGCCGCTGACCGTCACCTCGGCCGGGCCGAGCCGGTACTGCCCGTCGCTCAGCCCGGCAGCAGCCATGGAGTCGGTGACCAGGGCAATGTTCCCGGCCCCTAGGAGCTCGAACATCGCGGCGACCAGGTACGGGTCCAGATGGGTGTTGTCGGCGATGAGCTCCACGGCAGCAGCGCCCGCCGTCGCCGCCCGCAGGCAGGCGGCAACGGCGCCAGGCGCCCGGTGGTGGATCGGGTCCATCCCGTTGAAAAGGTGCGTGACAGTGGGCCGGGCAGCTTCGGCGCCAACGGCAGACGCCGCGAGGAGCTGCCGGGACAGCGCCAGCGAATCGCCGGCCCGGCCTGCCGGGGAGGCAGTATGCCCGAGGGAAGGGATAACGCCATTCTCCGTGAGCAGTTCCACCAGGGCGTCCGCTCCGGGCAGCTCCGGGGCGTATGTCATAGTCCGCAGCTGTCCCCGGCCGGCGGCAATGAGTTCACGGGCCAGGCCCAGATCAGGGTCCCGCAACCAGCGCGGGTCCTGTGCACCGCATCGCGCTGCGGCCAGGAACGGCCCTTCCAGGTGAATTCCGGCAACCAGGCCTTCTTCTGCGAGGCCGGCCAGCAGCGTCAACTGCCGCAGCAACGCTTCCGGGGCGTCGGTCACCAGGCTGGCAAGCAGCGTGGTTGTTCCGTCAGCATGCAGCTTCGCGGCAGCGTCCCGGACCGCGGGGCCATCAGCCCGGGAAAAGTCGACGCCGTAGGCTCCGTGGCAGTGCAGGTCCACGAATCCGGGGAGCACCACCTCACCGACGGAGAGCTCGACGACGACGTCTCCCGAACACGGTTCCAGGGCGTCCTGCGGCCCGGCATAGGTGAGCGCACCGCCGTCGACCGCTACAGCGGCGTCCGGAACCGTGCGGGCGCCGATCACCGCCGCTCCGCGGAGCACAAGCCGTGTCTCTTGGCCTGCCGGTTGATCGGCGGGGACCGGAACGGGGTTTCCAAAGGCCATGAGGAGTCCTTCCCTACAGAAGTGCGGCCGCTGCAGCGTCGGCCAGAACAGTGACCCGGCCGTGCAGCTGCAGGACGGAGGCCGGGCAGTCCCGGCTGACGGGACCCTTCAGCGCCGCACGGAGCGCCTCCGCCTTGTCTTCGCCCTGTGCGATGAGGAGCAGCTGGCCGGCATCGAGGATGGTTCCCAGTCCCTGGGTCAGGCAGTGCGTTGGTACATCTTCGAGGGAGTCGAAGAAGCGGCGGTTGGCCTCGCGGGTGTCCTCGCTCAAGGCCTCGACCCGGGTTCGAGAGTCCAGGGCGCCACCGGGTTCGTTGAAGGCCAGGTGTCCGTTGCGCCCGATACCCAGGATCTGCAGGTCGATTCCTCCGGCGGCGGCAATCCGTTCCTCATATGCGGCGCAGGCTGCCGGCAGGTCTCCGCTGTGCGGGTCCGGCAGGTGGACCGCGCGGGGATCCAGGCCCAGGGGTTCGATGATTTCGCGGCGGAGGACTTCCGCGTAGCTCTCCGGATGGCCCGGCGGCAGCCCCACGTATTCATCCAGGGCGAACCAGCTGGCGTGGCCGAAGTCCGCCCCGCTGGCGGCCAGCGCCCTGTAGAGGGGGGACGGCGAGGAACCCGTGGCCACACCGATCACCGGTGAGTGCCGGGAGGCCAGGGCGTCCAGCACCAGCCGGGAGGCAGCCGGCCCGATTCCCGCCGGCTCCAGCACCCGCACCAGCGGAGCTGCGGGATGTTTCACGGTGCCGGCGCTCATGGAGCAACCGGCAGCTTAGCCAGCTGTTCCCGGATACCGTCAAAGTGCCGCCGAAGCCGTTCGGACGCGAGTTCCTTGTCTCCCGACTTCACCGCTTCGAGGATCCCCCGGTGCACTGCTGCGTTCTCCATGAGGTTGACCAGCGGATCCCCGCCCAGCTCAAGGTGGATCTTGCTGTAGACCTTCCAGAAAACGGACATCAAGTTGGAGAGCAGTTCGTTTCCCAGCGGTTCAAAGAGCTGGTAGTGGAACTTCTCATCCACCTCGATGAAGGAATTCCCAGCGGCCGCCTCTGCTTCCATTTCCTGGACGGTTGCCTCGATTTCGGCAAGGTGTTCGGGCGTCCACAGGTCCATGGCCTCGCCGATCAGGCCCGCTTCGAGCGCCTGCCGGACATCCACCAGCTGCAGGGCTTCCTTGCCTTCGTGGCGCAGGGAGAGGCGGCCGCGGAAGGTCAGCCCGTCTGCCAAGGCGTCGAAGTTCGCCGGAGCCACGAACATGCCGAAGCCGTGGCGGATCTCCACCACACCCAGTGACTGGAGTACCTTGAGTGCTTCACGCAGTGTGTTGCGGCCGATCCCCAGCGCGGCGACCAGTTCAGCTTCGGTGGGAAGTGCGTCGCCGGCTTCGAGATCGCGCTCGAGGATCAGTTCCATGATTTCGGCCTGCAGCGCCCGTGAACGGTTCTGGGCACTGAAGCGCGCCGGCAGTGCAGCGTGGGGCAGGCTCAGGGGTCCTCCTGTGACGGCGGATGGTCGGTACGGCTGGAGCAGACGGCTGCGTGCTCCAACACAGGTTATAGGATGTCCTATCTTTAGAACAGGCCTCTCAAAAAGTGTGTCTTGGGCCTCTTGACGGCCAGCTGCGAGGAACCTTACAGTTCTCAACAAGCATCGGACATCCTACGTCCGACAAGTGACATGGGTGGCGAGGCAATAGATGAACAAGTCACTGCGGATCTTCAAGTCCGAGGTGCGGCAGCTGAAGGACGAGGACGTCCCCGCCGGCACACCGGCGGCCGAAACCGATCCGGTAACCGGCGCGCCGATCCCTCCGGTTCCGCCCGCACCAGTCCCGGGTACGCCGCTGCCGCCCGCTTCGAGGGCTCCGCGGGATTAGCCCTGGCCGCGCCAGGACGGATTCGCCGGGACTCGATGGCTTCGGGCCATCCCGCTGCAACCTTCGGGGAGTTGTCGTCGTTTAGGGACACCCCGCGCCATCCTTCGGGGAGATAACGTCCCCTGGGCCTGCCTCAAGCAGCGTTATCTCCCCGAAGGTTTCGGCCGATCGGCCTACAAGAGCGTTATCTCCCCGAAGGATTAGCGGACCTACTTGTTATCCGGCAAGATCCCGTTCCGGGACGGCCGCAGCCAGGCGTCAGCGGCGGCGGCGGCGGTCAAGCATCAGCGGCGCCAGCCACGAACGCAGGCAGCCAGGACTTAGCGGCGCCCCAGGACAGCGACCAGGAAGTCCGATTCGACGTCGAACGGCCGCAGGTCCCAGGTGGAGAACTTCTGCTGCACGGTCAGTCCCACGGAGGAAGCGTCTTCGAAAAACGTGCCGAAGTCGTAGCCGCGGCCGGCACCGAAGCCGACGACGATGCGTCCGTTCGGGGCCAGATGCGCGGCCATGCGTGCCAAGGCGTCCGGTGCGGTGCCCGGGGCCAGGAACGCCATGACGTTTCCAGCGCTGACAATCAGGTCGAACGGCTCCGTGATGCCCTGAGCCGGCAGATCGAGTTCGGTCAGGTCCATGGTGAACCACGGCAGGTCCGGGAAGTCCTTTTGCGCGGCGGCAATCAGTTCCGGGTCAACGTCCACGCCGACGACGTCGTGCCCGCGGCGGGCGAGCTCCCCGCCCACGCGTCCCGGGCCGCAGCCGGCGTCAAGGATCCGGGCGCCGCGCGGCAGCATCGCGTCCACCAGCCGGGCTTCACCAGCAAGGTCGGCGCCGTCCTGGCGCATCTTCTCGAAGCGTTCGATGTACCAGGCTGAATGCTCCGGGTTCTGGCGTTTTTTGGCTTCCCACAGGGTTTCTTTGCGCACTCCTCAAGCCTACGCGGCCCGGCCTGCGGGTGCTCGCCGGACGGGGTCTGCCCGCTGCACAGAATCCCAGCCCACGTGACGCCTGATCCCTGCTGTGACCGCACCAGCACCACCCGTAACGACGGCTGGGAAACCATGCACTATGGCCCGGACGAAGTGTCCGGAACCTGGACCCGGCGGCGCAGCGCCAGCCAGCCGGCGTCGGCTCCTCGGGCTCAAACGCCGTTGATGCGGATCTGGTTGCCCGCGGGATCACGGAAGGCGCAGTCGCGGATTCCGTAGGGCTGGTCGGTGGGCTCCTGGATGACTTCGGCGCCGGCAGACATCACTCCCTCAAACGCCGCATCCACGTCCGGAGAGGAGAGGACGAGCGTTGCAAAGGTGCCCTTGGCCATCATCTCGGCAATCATCCGGGTCTCTTCCTCGGTGACGGCGGGGTCAGCCGTCGGCGGGTAGAGCACCACGGAGACATCCGGCTGGTCCGGCGGACCCACCGTAATCCAGCGCATCCCCTCGTAGCCGACGTCGTTCCTCACCTCGAATCCGAGGGCATCACGGTAGAAGGCGAGCGACTCGTCTGGGTCGGTCTGGGGCAGGAAACTGTTGAATATGTTCAGGTTCATGCCGGCAACGTTAGTTACCGCCCCGCAGCCTGCGCTTCTCTATTCCTGACCGGTTTGGAGACGTTCTTTGCCACGCAGGACGGGATGCCCTTCATTGCTTCGGCCTGCTCACGGCGGTAGGTGCTGGGCGGGATGCCCACCAGTTCCGTGAAGCGGGTGCTGAAGGTTCCCAGCGATGAACAGCCGACGGCGAAGCACACCTCGGTAACGGAGAGGTCGCCGCGGCGTAGCAGCGCCATGGCCCGCTCGATCCGCCGGGTCATCAGGTAGGAATAGGGCGCCTCGCCAAAGGCCCGCTTGAACTCGCGGCTCAAATGGCCCGAGGACATGTGGGCATCGCGGGCGAGCGCCTCCACGTTGAGCGGCTGGGCATATTCCCGGTCGATCCGGTCCCGCACCCGGCGGAGGATCACCAGGTCCTGAAGATGCCGGTCTGCTGCGGTGGGCATGCCGCTACGGTAGCGCCGGGTCCTTCCGGGCGCCAGACCGATTCCGTTTCCGGAACAACAGGCGCAGCAGCCCGACGAAGAGGGCATTGGCGGCCAGCGTCCCCGCCGCGACGAGCACGGCACCGATCGCCCACAAACCGGAATCATCCGTCAGTGCGGAGCTCAGGATCCAGGACGCCGTGAACGCCGCCGGCATGAGAAAGATGACGACGGCAGGTTCCAGCAGCTCCGTGCCGGCCCACGCGATGACCGCCCAAGAAACGATGCAGGCGCAGATCTGCCACCACTCATAGGGCCCCGAGGACGCACCGGTTGCCGGATCGATATCCCGCTGAGTGTCCCACCCGAACCAGCCCCACCACAGTCCTGCACTGAGCACCACCAGGGCTGTCGCCGCGAGCACTGTTTTCCGTCGCTGGTTCATGGATCCGCTCTTCCCCTGGCCGCACCTCCCCGACCGGTCCGGGGCTGTTCTCTTCAAACTACCTAGTCGCAGGCACTTTGACGGCCACGGGCGCCAACATTTCTCCCTTCTCGAACAGACGGCCGCGACGGGCCGGCCGTCTGTTCGAGCGCACCGGTGTCAGCCGGCGTGCCCGATGCTCTGGCCTACTGTCCTGAGAGCAAGCAGGGGCGTTGCCTACGGAAGGGGACAGCGCGCCGCGGACGCAATCCGGGGCTGGGCCGGTCCGCTATGACGTAAATCGATGGGAGACATCTAAATCGTGAAAATTATTGTGGGCAACCTAGTCGGGTGGAAGCATCCATCATTGCACCGTGCTTCATGGGCCGGACAGGAAACCTAGGAAAGCAGGCAGACCAATGAAGGCGAAAATCAGAGGATTCGGACGGGCAGCAGCAAGCATTGGGATGATTGCGATGTTGGTCTCGGCGTCCGGATGCGGCAGGTCCGCAGAGCCTGCAGTCGGCGGCGGCAATTCGACGTCAGCCGCGACGGATGCAGACGCAACAGCCGAAAGCCTCGTTCCGGCTGATCTCAAGGAGAAAGGCGTCCTCAAGGCCGCGACCGCCGAGGGGTATCCCCCGATGGAGATGTACAAGGAGGGCACCACCGAGTTGATCGGTGTCGATCCAGAACTGGCGGAACTGATTGCCGGGCAGCTCGGGCTGGAATTCGAGATCACAAATGCCTCCTTTCCGGGATTGATACCGGGCCTGCAGTCCAATCAGTGGGATATTGCCATTTCGTCAATGAGCGACACCGAGGAACGCCGACAGGCAGTCGACTTCGTGGACTACTTCGTTGCCGGCGGTGCCATTATGGTCAACAAGGGAAACCCTGAGGGCATTACCAACATCTCGGACCTATGCGGCCTGAACGTGGTCGGAGCCAAGGGATCTTCGAACCTGGCCATCCTGCAGGACTACTCGGAGTCTGAGTGCAGCGAACCGATGACCATTTCGGAGTCCGAAGACGCCCCCACAGGATTGCTTCAGCTAGATACCGGCCGCGCTGTCGCTACGGTTGTTGACTATCCCGTCGCCGCGGAGCTCGCTGCCAAGTCCGGCAAGTACGAAGTTTTGGAGGAACAGTACGAAGCCGGCCCTTGGGGCATTGCTATAGACAAGTCTGACCCGGAGCTGACTAACGCTGTGAAGACTGCGCTGCAGGAACTGATCGAAGATGGCCGTTATCAGACCCTGCTGGAGAAATACGGAGTAGCCAACGCCGGCGTCGAGGTCGCTGAAATCAATGCCGGCCAGTGACACCGGCACTTCAGATTCTGCACGCACGAATGCCGAGGTGATTCCTCTCAATGCCAAGCGTGCTCCCGCGTGGGGCCGGTGGATCGGCGGTGCGGCCGCCTCCGTTTTCGCGCTCTGGGTCCTCTACGTCCTAGTAGTGACGCCGAATATCCACTGGGACGTGGTGGCCAACTTCCTTACGGCCGGCCCGGTCCTGGAGGGCCTCTGGGTGACCATTGCCCTCAGCGCCATCTCCATGGTCGTCGGAATTGTCATCGGTCTGGTGGTTGCGGTCATGCAGCTCTCCAAAAATCCGGTCCTGCGGCTCGTCGCGGGTGCCTTCTCCTGGTTCTTCCGCGGCACTCCTCTGCTTGTGCAACTGCTTTTCTGGTTCAACCTCGGCGTGATTTTTCCCCGGCTGGAATTCGGCATTCCGTTCGGCGGGCCCAAGCTCTTCGGAGTGGAGGCGTCCATCATCACTCCATTTGTTGCGGGCCTTCTGGGCCTGGCAATCAACGAAGGCGCCTACATGTCCCAAATCATCCGGGCCGGAATCCTCTCGGTTGACAGCGGGCAGCGTGAAGCGGCAGAAGCCATGGGGATGTCCCGGGGCCGCATTATGAGCCGCATCATTCTGCCCCAAGCCATGCGAATCATCCTGCCGCCCACCGGTAACCAGTTCATTTCCATGCTCAAGACCTCCTCGCTGGTCTCGATCATCGCCGGCTCCGACCTTATGACGGTGGTCCAGCGGATCTATTTGGGCAATTTCGAGGTGATCTCGATGCTGATCGTCGCTTCCATCTGGTACCTGGTCCTCACCACGGTGGCCACCGTCGGCCAGCACTTTCTGGAGAAAAAGTACTCCAAGGGCTTTGACGGCAGAACTCCCGTGCGGAAGAAGGTACTGGCAAATCTCTCCCCGCCATCCTCGAGAAAGCCAGGGCACCATGAATAACCTGATCGTCCATGCCCGTTCCGTCCGGAAAAGTTTCGGGGAGAACATTATCCTGAAGGGCATTGACCTCTCGATTTCTGCCGGGGAGGTCGTCTGCATCATCGGCCCATCGGGCTCGGGCAAAACCACCCTGCTGCGCTGCCTCAACCGCCTGGAAACCATCGATTCCGGCCGGGTCTGGATCAACGGAGAGCTGCTGGGGTTCGTGGAACAGCCGGACGGGACGCTCCTGGAACGCCGGTACGACGATCTGCGCCGCCAGCGCCAGGGCATCGGCATGGTTTTCCAGCGCTTCAACCTCTTTCCGCACATGACGGCGCTGGAGAATGTGGTGGAAGGCCCGTGGAAGATCAAGGGTGAACAACATGCAGCGGCGGTGGCGCGCTCCGCGGACCTGCTGACCAGCGTGGGACTCGGGGACAGGATGCATTTCCATCCGGCCCAGCTTTCCGGCGGCCAACAGCAACGCGTTGCCATTGCACGGGCGCTGGCCATGGAACCCCAGGTGATGCTCTTCGATGAACCTACCTCGGCACTGGACCCGGAGCTGGTCGGAGAGGTGCTGGCTGTGATGCAGGACCTTGCAGACTCCGGGATGACGATGGTGGTGGTCACGCATGAGATGTCCTTCGCCCGGACGGTTGCCGACAGGGTGATCTTTATGGCGGACGGTGTCGTGGTGGAGTCCGGCAGTGCCGAACAGGTCCTCTCAGACCCTCAACATCAACGCACCGCCGACTTCCTGGCCAGGGTCCGCTAGTGCCAGGCGATTACCTGCTGCGGGGTGGGCTGGTGGTCGACGGCAGCGGGGCCGCCGCCGTGCAGTCCGACGTCGCTCTGTCCAACGGCCGCATCGTGCCGCCCGGAACCATCACCCCTCAGGACGCCACCGTCATCGACGTAACCGGCCTGGTGGTCAGCCCGGGATTCATCGACGTACACACTCACTCCGACGCCACTGCACTGGACGCCCGTTCCACTCCACCGGACCTGGCCTGGGCCGCGGCACGGCAGGGCGTCACCACGGAAATCGCCGGCAACTGCGGCTACTCCCTGTTCCCCTCCGCCCAAGACAGCGCCCACGCCGACAGCTTGCGGGACTTCTGCACGGCGCTGCTCGGCCCCGCTGGTTCTCCTGTTCCCGGGATGGAAGGCTTCGCCGCAAGCCACAATAAGGCGGCACGAGTTAACAACATCGCGTCATTGCAGGGGCATTCGAGCCTCCGAGCCGCAGTGCTTGGATTCGCCCAGCGCAGGGCAACACCGGAAGAAACCGACCAGATGTGCACGCTGTTGGACGATGCCCTCAACGCCGGGGCGGCAGGGTGGTCATCCGGACTCATCTATCCGCCGGGAACCTACGCCGATACCGCTGAACTCATCGCCCTGGGGCGGGTTTCTGCCAGGCACCGGGTGCCCTATGTGACACATCTGCGGGATGAAATGAGCCGCGTAGAAGCGGCCCTTGACGAAGCCTTGGAGATCTCCCGGCGCTCAGGCACAGCACTGCATGTTTCACACCATAAGACCGCTGGCAGGAACGGCGTTGGAAAGTCCGCCACGACGCTGGCGATGATGGACGCCGCCCGGTCGGAGGGCCTGGACGTCACCTGCGATGTGTACCCATATGTGGCCGGCAGCACCTCCCTGCACGCGATGCTCCCGCCCTGGGCATCAGCGGGCGGGTTCCAGGCCCTGCTTGCCCGACTGGCAGAACCAGTTCAGCGGGAGCGAATGCGGGCCTCCATCGAACACGGTGAGCCCGGCTGGGAGAACACCATCGGCAACGGCGGCTGGGACCGCATCGACATCGCCGGGGCGCCGAAGCACCCGGCCGCCGAAGGGCACAGCATCGCCAAACTGGCAGCACAGGCCGGGCAGGATCCGGTGGACTTCGTTGCTGACCTGCTGCTGGCAGAAACCGGTGCCGTCACGATCATTTCCCACTCCATGGACGAGGCGGATATGCAACGGGTAATGGCCCACCCGGGCACAATGATCGGTTCGGACGGGGTCCCGCGTGACGGCAAACCACACCCGCGCTGGGCCGGTACATTCGCGCGTGTGCTGGGCCGGTATGTGCGTGAACTTGGCCTGCTCTCCCTCGAAGACGCCGTCCTGCGGATGACGGCGCTGCCGGCACAGCGGTTCGGGCTGGCAGACAGGGGTTCGCTCGTTCCCGGTGCCGTGGCCGACGTCGTCGTTTTTGATCCGGCGGCGGTGGAGGACCGGGCGACGTTTACCGAGCCGCTGCGGCGGCCGATTGGCATTGAGCACGTCTTCGTCGCCGGGCGAGAGATACTCTGCGGCCAGCGGTTGACCGGGGCGGCACCGGGCGTGACCGTGCGGCGCCGGGCCTGAGTGTGCAGATCCGAGAAACAGTGTCAGGAGGAGGCCGCATCGACCGCGTCTGCCAACTGTCTCATCTCAGCACCCAGCCGTTGCGCAGTGTTCTGAAGATGCTCTATAAAGGCGGGCACCAGCGGATTGGGATTGTCCGCTCGGGTAGCCACCCGGATATGCCGTGCCGACGGATGCGGGGTAGAGAGGGTACGCAGTGGTACCCGGCTGCGTTCCGCGACGGGCCCCAGGCTCAGCGCGGGAACGAGTGCGAAGCCGAGGCCCGCCGAGACCATGCCAAGGGTGACGTCGTAGTGGTCTGTCCGGCAACGGACGTTAGGGGTGTACCCGGCTGCGGCGCAGATCCGGTCCACGAGGGCCACCTCGTTATCCATTCCCTCGGTGGCAATCCACTGCTCGCCAGAGAGATCCGCGATGCTGATGAATCCGCGAGCGCGAGGCCGGTATCCCGGGGGCACTGCAATGAAGTGCGGGTCTACCAGCAGCGGCTCGTAAGTGACGTTCGGCGTCCTGCCCGGGCTGGTTTTGGGCGGTCCCGCCGAATAGTCAAAAACGACGGCGACGTCGAGTTCCGTGCTGAGCAGGCGCGGAACCAACTCATGCGGCTGCCCGGGAATGAGGTTCAGTTCAACATGGGGCCGTCCGGTCATAAACGCGGACAGGGCGGTGGGAACCAGTTGAAGCCCGGCCGAGGCAAAAAACCCCAGGCTCAGTCGACCGCGTTCACCCCCGCCGAGCTCCCGGATCTCCTGCTCCGCCCGGTGCATCAGTTCCGCAACGGACTCGCTGTACTCCGCGAGCCGGCTGCCCGCGGCGGTGAGCCACACACCCCGTGGCCCCCGCTCGATGAGCTTGGTCTCCACTTCGCGCTCGAGCGTGGAGATCTGGTGCGATACCGCGGAAGGAGTCAGCTGGAGGCGTTTGGCGGCGGCCGAGATGCTGCCCGTCCGGGAGACTTCAAGCAGGGCGAGCAGGCGGGCGAAGGACAGCATGCCCGTCATTATTCCGCCTTGTGGTGGCCATATGGGAGCATTTCGCCATGCCCGTGAGTTCCGCCTACTGCGACGGCGTTCCAAGGATCTCCTATCTGGCCGTTGACGTGGCTGGCCGGGTACTGGCCGCCCGCGAAGCCGATGCTGTTTTCTACTCCGCCAGCACCATCAAACTCGCTGTCCTGATCGCTGCGGCGCGGCAGGTAGATGCGGGCCAGCTCAGCCTGCAGCTGCCAGTCACGGTCAGGGACCGGTTCCCCAGCCGCATCCCCGACGCCGGGGACTTCGCCTTCGACCCTGCAGAGGTGGACCGCGGGATGCCTCCGGTCGGCGGCACCATTTCCTTGGCCGCGGCCCTGGGTCGCATGATCTATGCCTCCTCCAACTCCGCGACGAACATGGTGCTGGAACTGACAGGCATGGAAGCGGCGGCCGAAGCCCTCCATCTCTGCGGGGCCTCGTCGTCGCGCCTGGAACGTCTCATCAGCGATCATCCCGCCCGGGATGCCGGTTTCACCCATGAAACGACGGCGGCGGACCTGGCCCGGATCATGCACACCATCGTGTCCGGTGCTGCGGCAGGACCTGCCAGCACCCGGTTCATGATGAAGCAACTACGGCGTCAGGAGCACTCCGTAATTGGTACGACGCTCCCCGCCCCCACCGATTGGGGCAGCAAATCCGGGTGGGTAGACGGCATCCACCACGACGTTGCGTTCATCGGCACACCCGGTGATGCAGGTTCCTATGTCCTTGCTGTCTGCACCCAGGGTTTCGAACAGGAGCAGGCAGTGGAGATCATCCGCTCTATCGCTTGGGCGGTGCAGTCTGGGGCGACTGTTTCGCTGCCATGAACTGATGATGGGTAAACTGCGTTTCCGCCCCTGTCCGCTGCCGCCCTTGGTAGAGAACGTCCAACGAGTGACCATAAAGCCGTTCTGGGGCACACTGGACCGCGTGAGCTCAATCCCCTGGGTGCTGCACGTCGACCTCGACCAGTTCATCGCGGCGGTCGAGGTGCTCCGGCGCCCGGAACTGGCGGGCAAGCCCATCATCGTCGGCGGGCGTGGCGATCCCACCGAACGCGCCGTCGTCTCCACTGCATCGTATGAAGCCCGGGCCTTCGGCGTCGGTTCAGGAATGCCGCTGCGCATCGCGGCCAGGAAGGTGCCCGACGCCGTGCTGCTCCCGGTGGATGCCGAGGCTTACCTCGCCGCCTCGGATGAGGTGATGGCCACCCTGCGCGCCCAGCCGGGCGCCGTCGTGCAGGTCCTGGGCTGGGACGAAGCGTTCGTCGGCGTCGAAACCGGGGACCCCGCAGCGTACGCCCGGCAGATCCAGGCCGTAGTGCTGGAACGGACGCAGCTGCATTGCAGTGTGGGCATCGGTGACACCCTGGTCCGCGCCAAGAACGCCACAGATTTCGGCAAGCCCGCCGGCATCTTCCGCCTCACGGCGGAGAACTGGCTCGACGTCATGGGCGCCAAAACCACCAAGGAACTGTGGGGTGTCGGCAACAAGATCTCCGCCAGACTGGCCAAGCTCGGCATCAAGACGGTCGCCGAGCTGGCTGCGGCGGATCCGCAGGCGCTGGTGCCGGAGTTCGGCCCGAAGATGGGCCCTTGGTATGCCTCGCTGGGACGCGGGGACGGCTCCGGCACGGTCGATGACACTCCCTGGGTGGCCCGCGGACACAGCCGCGAGACCACGTTCCAGACGAACCTCACCGAACCGGAGCAGGTGCACGACGCCGTCACGCAGCTGGCCGCCGAGGTCCTCAAGGATGTGGCGGCGGAGGGGCGGCCCGTCATCGGCCTGACCCTGAAGGTCCGGTACGCGCCGTTCACCACCAAGACCCACGCCCGGAAGATCCCCGAGACCTTCGACCGCGCCGAGGTCCTGGCGCGGGCGCTGGACCTGGCAGGCGCGATCGAAGCCGGGCGGCCGATCCGGCTGCTCGGGCTGCGGGCCGAAATGAGGATGCCCGACGATGCCCGGCAGGGCCACACTCCGACCCGCGGCGGGTGGTAACCCGGCCGCGGGCCTTAGCGAATCAGTCCGCCACCCGGATCAGGACCTTGCCGGTGGCACCGTTCTCCACGGCGTCGTGCGCGGCAGCGGTTTCCTCCAGCGGGAACCAGGTCAGCGGCAGGCCCGCGTCCTCGCCCACCGGAAGCGCGCCGTCGCCCAGCGCTGCCGTGATGTCCTCGGCTGCGGCCTGCTGCGCCTGCTCCCCTACCGTGTAGATGAGTACACCCTGCCAGCGGACGTTCTTGGCGAAGCTCGGGCGAACCGGCGCGGTGAACTCCCCGCCGCCGTTGTCCGCGTAGTAGGCCACACTGCCGTGGTTGGCGATCACCTCGACGTCGAGCTCCGCGTTCTGCGCCGGGGACACCTCCACAATGTGATCGACGCCGTCGGGCGCGATCTCGCGGATGCGGTCCGCTTCGGAGCCGTCGGGATATCGGACAATGTGCCGGGCTCCGGCAGCACGGGCCAGCGCTGCCTTCGCGTCAGAGCTCACCGTTGCAATGACGTCCGCTCCCGCCCAGGCGGCAAGCTGGATCGCGGCATGCCCCACGGCGCCGGCACCGCCCTGGACCAGCACCGTCCGGCCGGCGAGCGCCCCGGGAGACAGCCGGGACGGTCCAAACTCGTGCACCGTGAGCGCACGGTGGGCCGTCATGGCCGGCACGCCGATGCTTGCACCGACGTCGAAACCCACCCCGTCCGGCAGCGGGACCACACGACCGGCGGGGAGGACTGCGTATTCCTGTGCGGTTCCCGTGGGACGGCCGTGGGCGGCCAGGAACACCCACACGCGGTCCCCGGGCTGCAGCCCCTCAACGCCCTCGCCAACAGCGTCGACAACGCCGGCGCCGTCCTGGTTGGGTACCACTTCGGGGAAGGGAACACCGCCGGCGCGGGCCTTCCAGTCGGTGGGGTTCACCCCGGATACGGTGATGCGGACCCGCACTTCGCCGGGGCCGGGATCGGCAACCCCGCGCTCGGTGAGGGAGAGGACAGAGGACGCTCCGGGCTCGGAGTAGACGATTGCTTTCATAGAGGACACCAAGGCGATCCCAGGCTGATCTATTCCCCCGCCCGCAGCGGTCTTCAGAGCCGGACTTTTCCCGCCGCACGTACCGTCGGAAGCAGCTTTCCGAACCAACCGCCGGGGTGAAGGCGGATGACGCCCAGTTGAACGAGGCATAATAGCCAACTAAGATGCTTGAACCCAAGGGCTGTCCTAATGTCAAGGCCAGCCAGATTTTTTGCCCACACTGCTTATTAGGAATGCGAGGTGCTGCCATGTCCGGTCGGTTGCTGCATGCGACCCGGCGCGGCAGCGTCGCCCTGGGACACGTCCTGGTCTATGTCCTGATTTGGGCCGGACTGGTGATGCTCAGCGCCGCAGGGGTCATCCACTACACGTGGGGCCGGATCTCCTTCGGCCAAATGCTCCTCAACCTTAAGTCGGTGGATCCCGACGGCGGCGGCGGATCCATTGTGTGGACCGCTATCCTGGCCATCGGCGTCGCCCCTGTGCTCCTGACGCTGGCCATCGCATTCTTCCAGCAGCGCCGCCGCCACAAGCGGAAGCACCTCGCCGCCAGGCAGGCCCACCGGCCGAGCTGGACCATGCGGGTGATTGCCACGTTCCTGGTCTCCGCGGTGGTTGTTGGCGGCACCACGGCATTCGTCACCACGGTGGGGATCGCGGACTACATCAAGGCAGCAAACTCTAAGTACGACGTCGGCAACTACTACGTGGAGCCCACCGTTACCGCTGCGGACAGCAAGCGGAACCTGGTGCTGATCTACCTGGAGTCCGGGGAACAGACCCTTGCCGATGACCAGCTCTTCGAGAAGGACGCCTTTGCGCCCCTGAAGGAAGTCACGCAGGAAGCGGACGGCTGGCAGAGCATTGAGGATTTCCAGCAGTACCAGGGAGGGGGCTGGACTATGGCCGGCCTGGTCTCCACCCAGTGCGGCATCCCGCTCAAGGGCACGGTTTTCGGTGCCGGCGACAGCGCGGCCACCGATGCCAAGAGCGTGGGCAGCGGCGATGTGGACACCTATCTGGGCGGGGTGACCTGTCTGGGTGACATCCTGCAGGACCAGGGCTACACCAGCACTTTCATGGGCGGTGCACGCTCTTCCTTCGCGGCAAAGGACACCTTCCTGAGCGGCCATGGCTACTCCCAGGTCAAGGGCCTGGACGATTGGCGGGCTGCCGACGAACCGGAGAACAGCTTCCGCAGCGACTGGGGCCTCAGCGATGAGCGGCTGATGGCCAACGCCAAGGAAGAGGTCGACAGGCTGCACGCGCAGTCCGAGGAAACCGGCCAGCCGTTCAACCTCTCGGTCCTGACCCTGGACACCCACGAACCGGTGCATATCTACGACTACTGCACCGTGGACACCGAGAATAAGGTCACCTCTGCGTTTGCCTGCTCGATGACCCAGGTCGCCGGCTTCGTCGAGCACATGAAGGCGCAGGGCTATCTGGAGGACACCGCCGTCGTGATCATGGGCGACCACCTCAAGCACATGAGCGCCGGGGACGCCTTCCACGAGCAGCTGGACCACCACGAGAACCGCACCATCTTCAACCGGATCTGGGTTCCCGGCGGTACGGCCACCGAGCCGCGTTCCGGCGTTGACCAGCTGAGCATGCTGCCCACCATCCTGGAAGCCGCGGGGCTGACCGTGCAGGACCGGCAGGCCGGCCTCGGCGTCTCAGCGTTCGCTCCCACGGTCCCGGAGGGCTCGGCGCAGGCCGTCGAGCGGGACGTCTACGCAGAGCTGCTGGAATCGCTTTCGCCGAATTTCTATACCGACGCCTGGGCCGCTGAGGCGCTGGCGCGCTAGCTATTCGACGCCGGGTCCGCGGATTGGGCGCCCTGCGCCGGGGCGCGACGCCGTCAGCCGGGTACCGCCGCTTTCCCGGCGGCAGCGAAAAGGCTGCGGAACAGGGGTGACACCGCCGGTTGGCCGGGTGGACGATGGGAAGACCGGCAGAGGCAGCAGGATTCCCCGCCCCGGCCCAGAGAAGAAGGGTAAATCCCCATGGCAGATCTCGGCGGAATGGCAGACAAGGCGAAGGACGCAGCCAAGGACAACCCGGAGAAGGTTGACCAGGCCAAGGACAAGGTCAAGGACGTCGCCGACGGAAACAAGGACGACGAGCAGAAGTAACCAGCAGACCGCTGCCGGGCCACCCATTGGCAGGGCGGCCCGGCTTTCTGCTGAAGATTTCTGCTGCAGACCTGGCCAGCTGTTGCCGGCACTGGCCAACGCATCTGTTCCTTAACCTGTAGGGTGCGGGGTCAGGAACCTTTCGGTTCCGCTACAGGAGCGAACATGTCAGACAAGTCCCCGCGCCAATCAGCATCCGCCAAGTCCAGCAAATCCATCAAGGAAAAACGTGCCGATAAGCGGGCTGCGGCAGAGTCGCCCAGCCCCACCGGCAAGGCCGCGGGTACCGAGTCTGCGAGCCGCAAAAAGTGAGTGCCCCTTCGAACGGCCTCACGCTGGGAATCGTCTCCAGTATGCGGAAACCCGCTGAGCGGCGGCTGGCGATCCACCCGCTGCACCTTGAACGCGTCGCACCCGAACTCCGGCAGCAGCTAATTCTTGAAGAGGGCTACGGAGAGACGTTTGGTGTTGCAGACGATGTCCTGCAGCCGCTTGTGGGAGGGATGCTCCCGCGGACGCAGCTGCTGGCGGAGGCCGACGTCGTTCTCCTGCCGAAGCCCCAGCCGGAGGACCTGGCCGAGCTGCGGGCGGGGCAGACGCTGTGGGGCTGGCCGCACTGTGTGCAGGACCGCGCGATCACGCAGCTGGCCATCGACAAGAAGCTGACCCTGATCGCCTTCGAGGCGATGAACCACTGGAAGAGCGACGGCGGCTTCGGGCTCCACGTTTTCCACAAGAACAATGAGCTTGCCGGTTACTGCTCCGTGCTCCATGCCCTGGCCCTGACCGGGTCCACAGGTGATTACGGCCGGCGGCTGAGCGCCGTCGTCATCGGTTTCGGTGCCACTGCCCGCGGCGCCGTTACCGCCCTGAACGCCCACGGCATCCACGATGTGCAGGTGCTGACCAACCGCGACGTCGCGGCGGTCGGTTCACCGATCCACTCGGCGCGGATCAGCCAGTTCGACCACGATCCGCAGGCACCGTTCCTGAGCGAGGTCATCACCGACGACGGCCGGGTGCCGCTGGCCCCGTTCCTCGCCGAAAGCGACATCGTGGTGAACTGCACCCTGCAGGATCCCAACGCGCCGCTGACCTACCTGCGCACCGGGGACCTGGCCGCATTCCGGCCCGGCAGCCTGATCGTGGATGTCTCCTGCGACGAAGGCATGGGCTTCGAATGGGCGAAAACCACCAGTTTCGCGGATCCCATGTTCGAGGTTGGCGAGCGCATCAGCTACTACGCCGTGGACCACAGCCCGTCCTACCTCTGGAACTCCGCCAGCTGGGAGATCAGCGAGGCGCTGCTGCCCTTCCTGGAGACGGTCCTTGCGGGTCCCGAAGCATGGCACGAGAACGAGACCATCCGGAAAGCCATCGAAATCCGCGGCGGCGTCATCCAGAACAAGGACGTGCTGCAGTTCCAGCAGCGGGAGTCCGGCTACCCGCACGCCGCGCTGGGCAGCCGGTAGGGTAAGACGACTGTTCACATTCTCCGGGGGAATCATGAGAAAAACCGCTGCTGTCCCTGTCCTTGCCCTGCTGCTCCTTATTACCGGGTGCACGAACGCAGAGTCGGAGGCGGTTGCTTCTCCGGTCCCGGCGTCGCCGTCTGCTTCTCCTTCCAGCACAACAGCGGTTGAGGCAACAGAAGAGCAGACCTGCTCCGCACTGCTCGGAAACGACGGCAAGGGGCCTTTGTACCAGGCAATCTCCCTCGTGATGATCGGGGACGGGACGTTCGGCTTCGCCGGATCTCCGGATGCTGTCGGCCCTCTCGATGAAACGCTCCGGGGCATCGCGGCGGACGCACCGTCCGCGATGGCACCACAGTTGAAAGAGTTGACGCAGGCGATGGGGGGCGTCATCGCGTTAGCGGAAAAGCCGAGTGGGGCTGCAACGTTCGACCCGTACGCCTGGACGGGCACGATCGGGGAAATCCTCTCCGTCTGCGCCCGCTACGAGGCCGGCATGGCGGTGCCGCCCGCGGACGGTATCAGTACCGCGTACCCCGGCTATCCACTGGTCGTGGATGCTGCATCCGTGGATTACCGAGTCGCCGCCTGGTTCAGCAGCAGGCTCAAGGACGGCCGGCTCGTGGCGCTCGCTCCGGGGCTGTATGGGGCATACGACCCGGACGTGCCCGATCTTTCGGGCTACTACGTCTCCCCCGCGGTCGCCGGAGACAGTGCCATGAAGCAAACCGTCTTCCCCGGTTCCGGCGGCACGGCGTCGTGGTCGGGCGTCCGGCCCGGCACCCAGGAACCGTAGGGCACCGGGCTCCCCGGGTCCCCTAGGCGAAGGCCGAGTGGCCGGTGAGGGCCCGACCGACGATCAGGGTGTTGATCTGGTGCGTGCCTTCGAAGGTGTAGATCGCTTCGGCGTCCATGAAGTGCTTCATCACCTTGTTCTCCAGCACGATTCCGTTGCCGCCGAGCACCTCCCGGCACAGGGCGACGGTCTCGCGCGCCTGGGACGCGGCCATGAGTTTCACCAGTGAGGCGTGTTCCTCCTGCAGCTCGTCCCGGTCGGCGAGCCGTGCTGCCTGGACCAGTGCGCCGAGGGTGGAGGTGATGTTCACTTCGGCGCGGACGAGCAGGTCCTGCACGAGTTGGAACCGTGCCAGCGGGCGGCCGAACTGGTGGTGGTTGACGGCGTGGGCCAGGGCCGCGTCGAAGGCACCGACCGCGTTGCCCAGGGCCGTCCATCCGACCTCCAGGCGGGTGAACTTCAGGACTTCGGAGATTTGGCGGAAGGATTCGACTCCGGGCAGCCGGGCTGTGTCCGGGACGCGTACGTCGTTGAGGGTGATGTGGGCGTTCTGCACGCTGCGCAGGCTGTACTTGCCCTCAATCTTTTCGGCCGACCATCCTGGGGTGCCGGTGGGGACGAGGAACCCCAGGAACCGCCCGTCTCCGCCCTGTTCCTTGGCCCAGACGACAGCTTCATGACCCCAAGTGGCGTTGCCGATCCACCGTTTGGTGCCGTTGATGACCCAGCCGTCGCCGTCGCGGCGCGCTGTGGTGCTCATCCCGCCGGCGATGTCGGAGCCGGAGCCGGGTTCGGTGAGCGCGAACGCACCGACCAGTTCACCGCTGGCCACCGCGGGCAGGATCCGGGCTTGCTGGGCGGGTGAACCGAAGCGGCGCACCGAAAGCCCGAACAGCGAGCCGCTGACTCCTGCGAAGGTGGCTAGGGAGGCGTCCTTGCGGGCCAGTTCCGCGGTGAGCATTCCGCGCAGCAGGTGGCTGGGTTCGGCTCCGGGGTGCAAGTGCCGGCCCAGCTGCCCGGTGGCGGCCAGAGGCTGCAGGAGATCGAACGGGAATTCCGCCCTCTCCCACGCACGGTTCAGCACGGTGTCGTCCAGGCCGGACAAGGCTGAACGGAAGTCCTCCAGCACTGCCCGCTCCGAGGGATCCAGCAGCGCCTCAAAGAGCAGCGGGTCATGGTTCTGGGTTTTGGCGGATGCGGTGGCGGTGCTCATCGGGAGGCTCCTTGGCGGGCGCGCAGATCGGTCTTCAGCAGCTTGCCGGTGGAGGTGCGCGGCATGTCATCGATGAACTGGATCTGCTTGGGAATTTTGAACCGGGACAGTGCGTGGGCGACGGCGGCACGGATGCCTTCGGCTGTGAGCTCGGCGCCCTCTTCGGGGACGATGAAGGCCTTGCCCACCTCGCCCCACTGCTCATCCGGCACCCCGATCACGGCGGCTTCGGCGACGCCGGGAACGTTCAGCAGCGCGGACTCGACCTCCGCCGGGTACACGTTCTCCCCTCCGGAGACATACATGTCCTTGTACCGGTCCCGGATCCAGTAGTAGCCGTCCTCGTCCTGCACCGCGGCGTCGCCGGTGCGGAACCACCCGCCGGCAAACGCCGACGCGGTGGCCTCGGGACGCTGCCAGTACTCACGGATAACGTTCGGTCCTACCGTCTGGATTTCCCCAATTTCCCCGGAAGACGCCGGACCGCCGTGCGGTGCCACGAGGCGCACGTCGACAAGGAACTGCGGTTTGCCGGCGGACCCGGCCTTGTGGATACCGTCCTCGGCGGCCAGCTTGAGCACCGCCGGGGCTGTTTCAGTCAGTCCGTAGCCCTGCTGGACGGCCACGCCCCGCCCGGCCCAGACCCGCAGGATGCGTTCAGGCACCGGCGCTCCGCCGACCACGATGGTGCGCAGCGAGGACAGATCTGTTTGGTTGAACAGGCTGTGGTGGGCCAAGGCGTCGAGCATCGCCGGCACAGCGAACATGCTGGTCACCCCCTTCTCCTGGATTGCGGAGAATATCTTCGCCGGCTCCACGCTGCGGTGCACCACGATGGTGCCGCCTTTGAGGAACGTTGGCAGCACCAGACCGTTAAGCCCGGCGATGTGGAACAGCGGCGCGGCAGCCAGGCACACCTCGTCGGGGCGGAGATCGGTTTCGATCAGGACATTGATGTCGTTGAAGAACAGGTTCCCGTGCGTCAGTACAGCACCCTTGGGCCGGCCGGTGGTGCCGGAGGTGTACATCAGCACGGCCGGGTCATCCAGACCGCAGCAGACTTCCGGCACCGGCACTGAATCTCCAGGCAACTGCGCGTACGCCGTCCCTGCGCCCGTGCCGTCCACGTCCACCAGCACTGACGCGGGGATCCTCCCGGCGATCAGCCCTGTGGCCTCGGCCTGGTCCCGGCCGAAGAACAGCACGGAAGCACCGCTGTCCTGCAGGATGTACTCTGCCTCGGCCGGGGCAAGCCGGGCGTTGACCAGCACGCAGACGGCCCCGATCCGCGTCGCCGCGAACAGGGTCTCGAGCAGCACCGCGTGGTTGGCCCCCCAGTAGGCCACGCGGTCACCCGGACGGACCCCGCTGTGGGCAAGCCATGCGGACAACACTTCCACCCGCGCGGCGAACTGGGCGAACGTCGTCTCCGTCCCCTCGAACTCCACTGCTATGCGGTCAGGGCTCAGCATCGCGCGGCGGCGCGGCCAAGACCCGAGACCCAGGTTCTGCAGACTCGACATGGTGTGTATTCCTTCGGTTCAGGAGGGGAGGAACTCTGCGCGGCAGCGTCCCTGCCAGCCGGCAGGCGGGCGGGACAGCGTCCCTGGGCGAGCCGGCAGGCGGGCGGGACAGCGTCCCTGGGCGAGCCGGCAGGCGGGCGGGACAGCGTCCCTGGGCGAGCCGGCAGGCGGGCGCTGCCGGCCGCGGGTTAGGCGCTGCTTTCCCCGGCAGGCGTGAGGTTGGCCTGGGTCTCGGCCCAGAACCCGGTGATGAGCTTCGCGAACTCCTCAGCCCGCTCGATCTGCGGCATGTGGCCGGTGTCGCTGAAGGCGTGCGTGATGGCGTGCGGGAGCTGCCCTGCCGCGGCGGCGAGGTGGGTGAACGGGAAGATCTTGTCCTGCTCACCCCAGATGACAAGGGTTGGCACCCGGCTGGCGGTCAAATCCTCCATCAGCTCCCGTCGCCACTCTGCACGAGTGCCGCGGATCGTGCCAAGCGCCGCGGCCGTGTCCAGAAATACCCGGGTGCCGTGCGGCCGGGAGGCCAGGCGGTGGCCGAGCTGCACGCGCTCGTCAGTGACCAGCTCCGGGTCATGGAACAGGCTCAGCTCCAGCCTTCGCGCCGAGGCGGGGCTGGGCTTGCACATGAGTATTTTGCCCAACGGCCGGAATGACATCAGGCGTACCGGCAGGGCAACTTCCCGCCCAAAGCCGGCACTGTTTGCGAGCACCAGGCTGCGCACCCGGTGGGGGGACTGCGCCGCCAGCTGCATCACGACGGCGCCGCCCAGGGAGTTGCCGGCGAAGTGGGCCGGCTCCGTGATGCCTGCCTCGTCAAGGAAGGTTTCGAGGAACTGCGCCAGCGCGGGCAGCGAGTAGGCTCCATCCAACGGCTCGGATTCGCCGTACCCCGCGAGGTCCACGCTGATCACCCGGTACCCCTGGCCGGAGAGCAGCTCGTGCTGCTCGTTCCAATCTTCGAGACTGCGGCCAATGCCGTGCACCAGGACGACGGGCGTGCCCTCCCCCTCGTCGCGGTAACGGACCTGTCCCCCTCGCACCACCGCGAACTTCTCGTGGGGAGCCTGCAGCTCCGCGGCCCCCGCGCGCGGGGCCCGGGCACCGCCGTCGTTCCGGCGCTGAAAGACCATGTTCCCGTCTTCGAGCCGGCGGCCGCTGAACAGCCGGATGTCCTTCATATAGTTCTGGTGCAGCCGCCACGGCACACGGGAGCCTTGCTTGGCCATCTCACTCACACCGCGGCGGATATAGCCGGCGTCCAGGTCCAGGAACGGGCTGGCGGTTTCACCTGCGGGAGTGACCGGGGCCGCGGACACGTAGCCGTTCGCGTCCAGATGCTGCAGCAGGCGGCAGGCGTAGCGGCTGACCAGGTCAGCCTTCAGCGTCCAGGAGTTGTTGGTGTATCCGCTGACCATATTCAGGTTGGGAACACCGGAGAGCATCATGCCTTTGTAAGCGAACCGCTCCCCGATGTTGACCGTCTCGCCATCGACGCTCAACGTCATTCCACCGACCCAACGCAGGTTCAGCCCGGTGGCGGTCACGATGATGTCGGCCGGCAGCTGCTCACCGGATTCAAGTTCGATGCCGGTCTCCGTGAAGGAGCGGATCCCTCCGGTGACGATCGATGCGTGGCCCTCGCGCAGCGTCGTGAACAGGTCACCGTCAGGTACGGCACACACCCGCTGGTCCCACGGGTTGTACGGCGGATTGAAGTGCGTGTCGACGTCGTAGCCAGCCGGAAGCTGCTTGATGGCGTCCTTGCGGATCTTCGCGCGGACCACATCCGGCTTGCTGCGGCTCAGGGAGTACAGCAGGTGCCGGCTCAGCATGTTCTTCCAGCGCAGCACCGGATAGGCCACCGAGGTGGGCAGCACGCGCCGCAGGACATCGGCCAGCGGGTCCACTGCGGGGACGGAGGCGATGTAGGTGGGGGTGCGCTGGAGCATGGTCACGTGCTCCGCCTTCGCCGCGAGGTTCGGCACCAGCGTTACAGCCGTGGCTCCGCTGCCGATGACGACAACCCGCTTGCCCTCCCAGTCCAG
The DNA here is from genome assembly GCF_023921125.1 of Arthrobacter caoxuetaonis. Classification (NCBI taxonomy): domain Bacteria; kingdom Bacillati; phylum Actinomycetota; class Actinomycetes; order Micrococcales; family Micrococcaceae; genus Arthrobacter; species Arthrobacter caoxuetaonis. The sequence continues at coordinate 279,806 of NZ_CP099466.1, read as the reverse complement.
CTCCTCGGGCCAGTGCTGGGGATGCACTACCTGCCCGGCGAAGCGGTCCTCCCCCTCGAACGCCGGCTTGTATCCCTCCTCATAGCTGTAGTAGCCGGTGGCTGCAATGACCCATGAGGCGGTAAAGACGCGGGTTTCCCCCGTGTCGGTCCGCTCCGCGGTCACGGCCCAGCGCGCCTTGGCCGTGGACCAGTGCGCGGACAGGATCCGGTGGTGGAACCGGATGTTCCCCGTGATCCCGTACTCGTCCGCGGTCTCCTCGACGTAGCGCCTGATCGATTCCCCGTCGGAGATGGCCTTCGGTTCCGTCCACGGCTTGAAGCCATATCCGAAGGTGTACATGTCTGAATCGGAGCGGATACCGGGGTAACGGAACAGGTCCCAGGTTCCGCCAATGGCACCGCGCGATTCCAGGACGGCGTACCGCTTCCCGGGGCACTCCCGAACCAGGTGCGCGGCGGCACCAATGCCGGACAGGCCGGCGCCGATGATCAGGACGTCTACGTGCTCGGTGGCCTCAGCCATCGTCTCTCCTTTGAAACAAGTGCTCTGGATGCGGCCCCGCCTGAGTGTGGAGATTCGGCCTCGAGCCGTCCGCAGCCAACCGCGTATGATCTAAATCACATTAGGCTGGCTTCATGGCCCACCGCATGACTGTCCATGCAGCCCGCCTTGCCAGTTTGTGCAATAGCTGAATGCCTGCTGCGGGGCCATCCACCAGGTGAGCAGTGGTCACAAGTCCAACGAAGATGCCACGGGAGGTGATTCATGACTGCCGCGCAGACTTGGTCAACCGAGGCCCTGCCTGAGAAGGTCCGGTTTGGGGCGTGGGCGGAGAAGATGCGCGCACTGCACATGGACTGGGACCTCTCCACGTCACTGGAGGACAGCTACGCCGCCCGCATCCGCCACCGGAAGACCCGGCAAGTGCAGGTTGCAGACGTGCACTGTGCAGCGTTTGCGGGCCAGTATTCCCCCTCCCCAGGCACTCCTGTGGTGGTGGGGATCCAGCTGCAGCTCAGCGGCCGGCTGACGTGCACCTACGGAGACGACCAATTCATCATCGAGCCGGGCGATCTGTTCGTCTGGGACAGCATTCGCGGAGGCACTTTCGACAGCACCGGTCAGCAGCGCCAGGTCTCATTGCTCATCCCGGCAACGTTTGTCCCGCAGGCCATTGCATCAACCCTCGGAGAGAGCCGCCCGCTCGCGGCGCACCCGGGAGCCGGCTTGCTTTCCATCGCTGCGGACCAGCTCCGCGGACTTGCCCGCGAGATGGACCGCCTTAGCGATGAGGCGATAAACCGGACAGTGAGCAGCCTCCTCGATCTCCTCGACACGGCGGTGGTCCCCCTTCAGGGCACGGCCTCCGGGGAGCGCGCTGCACTCTTATCCAGGATCCAGGAATACATTCTGGAACATCTGGGCGACCGGCGGATGTCGGTCAGCTCCGTGGCCGCGGCCCACGGAGTCTCGGTCCGCACTCTTCATCTGGTCTTCTCTGAGTCGGGGACCTCCGCGGCTCGGTGGACGCGCCAGCAGCGGCTGGAACGCTGCCGGCGTGAGCTGGCGGACGCCACCGGCTCCACGACGGTTACTGACGTCGCCTTCAGATGGGGCTTCAGCGACACGGCGCACTTCAGCCGCGCTTTCAAGCAGGAATTTGGGGTCCCTCCGACGGCGGTCATGCCCAAGCGTGGCCAGCGGTGAGGTAGCGGCGGAGTCTGTGCGGTCATGCCAGGCAGGCTCGGTGCTGTGAAAGACGCCGGGAGTTGGTTCGGTGCCGTACCAGCCGATACGTAACGTCGCTACGCTCGGGCCGCAAGGTCAGTGGACCACAGAACCAGGGGAAGGTCTGCGTGCCGGGTCGGCCAGACCACGGTGAACCGTTCGAAGACTATTTCGTCGGCTTCAGACCATTCCCGTCCCCGAGCCGCTGATACCCGCGCCCAGTAGCGGCGGTGCTCACGCTGCCAGCTCTCCAGGCTCTGATCGTCTTCGCCTTCGTCCCTGGCAAACGCGGCATCAGCACTTTGGAAGGATCCCAGCCGCAGTTCGGTCGTGCGGAGGATGATCCGGGGCGTGCCGGTTCCGTCGCACGCTATCCAGTGGGAGCCGATCCGGGGTACCGAGTCTCCCCGGGCGAGGAAGTCGGCGACGAGTTCCGACGTCGCGCGTTTCCGTCCGCTGAGGACGTGGGCGAGGAGCTCGTCGGCCAGCCTCCGTGTATCCCCGAAATGCTCCACGGTGTATTCCGGGCAGGCGGCCACCGCGTTCGGGTGTGCGGCAGCGTAGTCCTGCCACATTCGAAGGGCTGCGTCCTCATCGGGCTGGTTTACGGGCTGGGATTCCACCTGCCCATAATGTCAGGTGCTCCGCGTGTTCGACCTCAGGCTGCCGCAACAATCGGAGCCGCGGGCACAAACGGGTACAGCTCCTGCTCAGCTCCGTGGACGACGACGCACGTCGCGTCCGGCACGGCCTGCCAGGCGCCGTGGAGGTCGCCGAGCGGTTCGGAGACCACCAGCCGGGAATCCTCGGAGAGTTTGCCGAGCAGCTCATGCTCCGGATACTGCGCCTGCAGCGTCGCGACGTCGCTGCTGACGAAGAGGGACCGCGAGTCCCCCTCAGTGGAGTAGCGGAACGCCCAGGTTGTTTCGCCGTCTGTGGTTGCAACCGTCATCTGCACGGGGTGTTCGACGCCGCGGCGCCGGCCGGCGTCTTCAATGAACGCCACCGCCTCGGCTACCGCAGCGCGGGGGTCCCGCTCCAGACCGAAGGTCAGCGCGAGGTAGAAGAACATCTCGGAGTCCGTTGATCCTTCGATCTCCGGATAGAGGCTGGGGTCCACTGCCATGGCCATATCGCGCTTCACCTTCGGAAAGTCCGCGAGCACACCGTTGTGCATCCAGAGCCACTTTCCGTGGCGGAACGGATGGCAGTTGGTTTGCTGAATGGCGGTGCCGGTCGTGGCGCGGATATGCGCGAAGACCCGGCCCGCGGAGGCCTGTGCTGCGAGCTCGCGCAGGTTGCGGTCATGCCAGGCAGGCTCGGTGCAGTGAAAGACGCCGGGAGTTGGTTCGGTGCCGTACCAGCCGACGCCGAACCCGTCTCCATTGGTGGTCTCGACACCCATGCGCGAGTGCTTGCTCTGCATTACCAGGGAGTTGACGGGTTTATAGAGAAGGTCATCCAATCGGACGGGGGAACCGGAATAGGCTAGCCAGCGACACATGTCGGCTCCTTCGGATCAGGCCGGATTTCCAAACCGGCGGTCCGAGGGGTGGGCTTCACGTAACGTCGCTACGCTCGGGCCGCAAGGTCAGTGGACCACACAACCAGGGGAAGATCCATGGTTCCCCGTAACTGTCCACGGGGTCCTGAGGCCTTCGGCTTGAACCTTCGGGGAGATAACGCAGTTTGAGGGCCCTCCGCTGAAACCTCCGGGGAGATAACGCTGTTCTGGAGCGCTGCAGGCAGCGTTATCTCCCCGAAGGTTGAGCCGGAAACCGGCTAAGTAGCGTTATCTCCCCGAAGGTTGCACCACTGCAACCTGAGCAGTCACTTGACCGGGCGGTCTTCTTCGAGAACGCTCGGCACGCCAGTGGCATCAGCGAGGAGCGACGCCGCGTGCGCACCGGCCCGGCGTCCGCTGAAGACACAGTCGGCCAGGGACAGCCCGCTGATGTAACTGTTGGAGCAGACTCCGACTGCCGTGCGCCCGGCGGCGTACAGGCCAGGGATGGCGGAACCGTCCTCGCGCTTCACCAGTCCGGTCTGCCCCTCGACCACCAGCCCGCCCAGGGTCAGGCCGGGAATCGGCGAAAAGGGTGACGCGTCGTCGGAGATGTTCACCGCGTAGAACGGGGCCTTGGTGACGGGATGGCACACGTCGGCTTCCTTGTGCGCGGGGTCGCCGGCATCCGAAGCGATTCCGGAGTTGTACGCGGCGACCGTTTCCATCATTGCTGCCGGGTCAACACCGGTCTTCGCGGCGAGCGCCTCGAGGGTGCGGGCACGTGTGTGGCCGAGCGTGAAGGTGAACGCTGCCGTGAGCTTGTGGAAGATCTGGGTCTGGGTCCAGAACTGCCGGCGGGCCTTCTTCCAGTTGTCGGCGTCGTAGACTGCCCAGCCCTTGCCTCCGAACTGGCGCATGAGCACGTTTCCGTGCGTGGCCCCGTAGAGATCTTCGTTGGCGATGCGGCGGCCGTTGAGGCCAACGGTCACCCCTTCGATGAAGGCGCTGGGCGGGGAAAGGAACCGCCATGCCGTGACATTGCCCATTTTCGCGGTTGTGCCGCCTGCGTCCATGCCCATCTGGATGCCGCTGCCGTCGTCGCCGGGTGTACCGAGCGGCGAGATTTTCGTGAACTCCGGCGCGTGCTTGGCCACCCACTCCTTGTTGTAGATAAAGCCGCCTGCAGACAGGATCACCGTGGAGGCATGGGCTTCGCGCTCCACCGCCCCTTCCTCCCAGATGCGTGCAATACGCTCCGTGGTTCCCTTGACCAGATCCGGTGCCCAGTTGCCGATTTTGGCCGAGCCCTTCGTCATCCGCCGGTGGCGTGTGGCGCCAGGGTGGGACTGCTCGAGCACGCGGTATTTCACGCCGCTGACTGCGCCGTCGTTCATGATGAGGCCGGTGACCCTGGCAATCGGGATGAACCGTACCCCTTTCTGCATGGCTGACTCGGCGAGGTGGGTCCACAGGACCTTCCCCGAGGCGAGGCCCTTGGCTACCGCCCGGTGTCCGCGTGGAGCGGGCGTGGCCGTTTCCCGGTAGGGATGCGCTTTTTCGTTCCCGGAGAAATACAGGTAGTGCTTGTCGGTCGGGTAGGACGTTTTATAAGGCGCGACGGCGCTGCCAAAGGACACGCCTTGGCGCTCCAGCCACGGGATCATCCCGGCGCTTTCCTGGCAGAAGCGGCGCAGTGTTGCCTCGTCGACGGCGTCCCCGGCTTCCTGCCGGAGGTAGGCGAAAAGGTTTTCGGGACTGTCGGTGTAGCCGGCCTCGGTTTGGTACCGGGTGCCGCCGCCGGCATACACCACTCCGCCGGACAGCGCGCTGGCGCCGCCGCCGTAGGAGCTGTCCAATACGAGGACGCGGGCACCACCGTCCGCTGCCTCAATCGCTGCGGCGGCGCCGGCGACGCCGAAGCCAACGATGACGACGTCGTAATCCTGGTCAGTGTTGTTTCGCGGTGTCACGTTAGATCGTCTCCCCGGCGTCGGCGAGCAGGACGCTGCCGGTCATGATGGCGGACAGGTCACTGGCGGCAAAGAGGACAACGCGGGCAATGTCATCCGGGGTGCCGGTGCGCCCGATCAGGCTCTGGTTCATGACGTCCATCTCCGGCAGTTCGATTCCCGCAGCGGCTGCCTGCTCCATCATGGCCGTGGCCATCGCCATATTGCCTTCGGTCGGGACGTAGCTCGGAGCAACGCCGAGGACGCGGATGCCCAGCGGCGCGAATTCCAGGGCCATTGCCTTCGTCATGCCGCGGACAGCATGTTTTGAGCTCACGTATGCGGAAAGGCCGGGCGCGGGCGCCTGGAAACCTGCGGTGGAAACTATGTTGACGATGACCCCTCCGCGGCCGGCCATCTGCTTCACTGCTTCGCGGGCCCCCAGGAAGGTGCCGCGGGTGTTCACTGCGTACACCTGGTCCCAGGCCTGAACCGACATGTCCGGCACCGGCACGCTGGGGAAGAGGCCGGCGTTGTTGACCCACACAGTGATGGCGCCGATCGCGGCGGCGGCTTCATCGGCGCCTGCCGCTACGGACTCTTCATCCGTGACGTCCATTCGCACGCCCACGGCCGTGACTCCGTACCGCTCCCCAATGGATCGGGCGGCCTCGGCGGCAAGGTCAAGGTTCAGGTCGGCGAGGGCGACGTTGGCGCCGGCTTCGGCGAGCCGCTCGGCGATTGCCCGGCCCAGCCCCTGCGCGCCACCGGTAATGAGTGCCGCGCGTCCCTTCAAGGCAATCAGATCGGCAATGGGTTGTGCGGACACATCGGGAAAAGGAAAAGACACAGTGACCTCCTTGGCACGTGCACGGATAGTTATGTCACGGTATGCCATAACTCTGTTCCTGCCTAGTGGCTAGGCTAGGCGGATGGAGCACAACAGACCGCGGATCGGCCGGCCGCCCCTTGCCGACCCGGAAGTACTGCGGTCGAGGCTGCTCGGGTTCATTGATCGGGCGGGCTACGACCAGGCGTCAATGGGATCGCTCGCTGCGGAAGTCGGGATGAGCGTGCGCACGCTGCACCGCTACTTCCCCGCCAAAGCCGACATTGTCTGGGGCGGGATCGAATCGTCGATTGAGACGCTCACGCGGGAACTCGATAACGCCGACGACGGTCTTCCGGTCTTCGAGGCAGTAGCCGGCGCCGTCGCACGGGTTTTCGACCAGAACGCCGAGGACCTCACGGTCATGCGTGTTCGGCTCCGGCTGATAGCACTCACCCCCGAGCTCCGGGCCAACCAATCTGCCACGTTCGAGGCCTGGCGCCACGCCATCATAGGGTTCGTAGCGCGGCGCCGCGGCGAAGACGCACGGGGGCTCGTCGCCGTCACCGCCGGGACGGCAGTGCACACAGCAATCCTCGAAGCGCTCAGCTGGTGGGCGCTGCACAGCGAGGCCACCGACCCGGCAGCCACCATTGCAGCAGCACTTTCCGGACTGGGTGCACTGAGCGTGTCCTAGCCGGGCGGGCGGGCACGGGGGAATGCCGCCGTCGCCCTACGATTGGACGGTGAGTGTCGCCGAAGCCAAGAGACAACAGCGGAAGAAAGACCAGCGGAACCTGCTGATGTTCCGCGCCGGCATGGTAGGTCTTCTGCTGGGAATGTTCGGCTGGATGGTCCGCAGCAGCCTCCTGGAAGCCTCAGTGTTCCTGGCCATCGGTGCGGCCTACTCGTTCCTTGTTTGGCGCGTCGCTTCGCAGTCGGTCAGGGCTGTCACCGTGATGTCCTGGTCCCTCATGGTGAACTTCTGGACCCTGATCTCAATTGACAACCAGCATCTCCTGGCTGTGCCCGCTTCGGGCCCGTGGTTCGTCGGTATCCTAGCGGGCGGCATGGCAGCGGGCTCCGTGTGGCTGGGCCCGCACGCCGGAGCGGAGTTCGCGCCGAAGAACAAGCGCAGGCCCGACGCCGACGGCAAGTATTCCGGCGGTCGGCGGCTCGCGCTGATCAACGGTGCCTGTGCAGCCTTGCTGCTCGGAATAGGAACGGCCGCGATTGTCCTGCTGTCGCCCCCGATGCCCGCCGGTGCAGTCCTCGTGGCCTCGTTCTTCGCCGGCTGGATGCTGTTTCGGTTTCCACCGGCGTTGCCGGCCAGGAACGGCCTGGTGCTGCTGGGCACACCCGCGGTCTTCGTCGTGCTGGTGATCCTGGGTGGCACCCTGGGCCTGGTGACCCTCCCCTATTCGTGGGCGTACGGCGTCATGGCGGGGATCCTGATTGGCGGACGGCATTGGGCCGGGGACCGGCTCGGTGCTCCGCGGCCGCCGTTCAACTCGCAGCACAAGCGTCGCCGCCGCAGGAAACCACGCAAGAAGCGCAGCACACCGTCAGGAGGCCGTTCGCAGCCGCACCTACCGGCTCAGCCGTTCCGGGCAGCCGCAATCGGAGGACTGAAAGACAAAGCAGGCTCCGGAAGATAAAGATTCTCTTGCGCTGGGAGGGCAAACGAATTCCAATAGCCCAATGACAAAAGATTCCGGCTCGGAGGCGTCAAAACCAGAAACTGGGCTGAAGCGGGCAGTTGGTACGCCGCTCCTGTTCGCGTTCATCGTTGGCGACACTCTCGGTGCCGGCATCTACACCCTGGTGGGCACCATGGCCTCGGATATCGGTGGCGCAATCTGGATACCCCTGCTGATCGCACTGGTCGTTGCACTGCTCACAGCCGCGACGTACGCCGAGCTGATCACCAAATACCCGCACGCTGGCGGCGCCGCGCGTTACGTTGACCGGGCCTTCGGCATCCCCTATCTGTCCTTCCTCGTCGGATTCCTGATGATGGCCTCAGGAATCACGACAGCCGCTACCCTCGCGAACGCCTTCGCGGGCGACTACCTGGCAGCCCTCATCGATGTGCCTGCCGCCCCGGCAGCGGTCGTGTTCATCCTCCTGCTGACGCTGATCAACCTGCGCGGCGTCCGGGAGTCCCTTACTGCCAACCTCGTTGCGTCCATCATCGAGGTCAGCGGTCTCGTCATCGTCATTTTCGTCGCCGCCGTCGTCCTCACCTCGGGGAACGGGGAGCCCTCCCGGCTCCTTGAATTCGCACCGGATATACCGCCCCTCGAAGGCGCCTTCGCCGCATCGATCGTGGCCTTCTTCTCCTTCCTCGGCTTTGAGGCGGCGGCAAACATGGCCGAGGAAGTGCGCAACCCGTCCAAGTCCTACCCCCGTGCGCTGTTCGGTGCCATCAGCACCGCAGGGCTGGTCTATCTCCTCATCGCCCTCGGCGCGGTTATCGTCCTGCCCCCGGCAGAGCTGGCCGAGTCCACCGGACCCCTGCTCGACGTCGTCGCTGCCAGCGGCGTCGGCATCCCGCCCTGGCTGTTCAGCCTCATCGCCCTGATCGCCATTGCCAACGGAGCGCTGCTGTTCATGGTCATGGCCAGCCGCGTGGGCTACGGATTGGCGGAAGCAGAACTGCTTCCCCGGGCCTTCAGCCGCGTGCTGCCGGGCCGCCGCACGCCCTGGGTTTCCATTGTGGTCATCGCCGGCCTGACGATCGTCCTCGCACTGACCGGGAACCTTGCCTCCCTGGCTGAAACCACCGTGCTGCTCCTGCTCCTGGTATTCCTGTCCGCCAACGTCAGCGTCATCGTCCTCAAGAAGGACAAAGTCGACCACGACCACTTCACGGCGCCCAGATTCGTGCCGGTCCTCGCGATCATTGCGAGCATAGTGCTCCTGACGCAGCAGACCGGGCCCATCTGGCTAGGCTCCGCCGCCTACGTGGTGGTCGGGTCGCTGCTGTTCCTCGCCGCCCGGGCCCGGCGCAAACGCGAGCAGCGGGTGAGCGCCGACTGACTTGCTCCCCGGGCCGCGGTCGACACCGTTCGGCCGGTGCGGCCACGGCCCGGGGGTTCCGTCCTAGTTGCGGGAGCTGCTGAAGCGGCGGCCCTGGTCGAAGGCGGCTCCGGCGAAGACCAAGAGTCCGGCCACCACCAGGACAACGCCGACGCCGGTGGTCGAGTTCGTGGGTGAGGCCACCACCATGGACAGCGCCCCGAGCGGAGCCAGGCCGCCCGCAATGGCGGTCCCGATCTCCCGGCTGGTGCCCACCCCGGTGCTGCGGGCTTCCGTGGCAAACTGCCGGCTCAGGAAGGCTCCCTGCGCGGAGAACATCATCGGCGCCAGGACACCGGTGCCAATGCCGATGGCCACATACACGGCCCAGGACTCGCCGGTTTGCAGCAGGGCCAGGAAGGGGAAGGCAAACACGGCTGCCAGCACGCCGCCGCCAATGATGACGGTCTTGCTGCTGAGCTTGTCGCAGAGCCGCCCGAAGATGGGCACGGTGATCACGGCGACAATGCCCGCAATGAGGATGGCCAGGGAGTTGACGTTGGCGCTGATGCCCTGGAATTCACGAAGGTAGGCCACGGAGAACGTCTTGAAAATGTAGCTGATGGCGTTGTACCCGATGGCGACGATCAGGACCACCAGCAGGCCGCGCCAGTGATCGCGGAAGACCGTGCGCAACGTCTGCTTGGGCCGCTCGGCGGCAGCTTTCTCGTACTCGGGGGACTCCGGCATGGTCCGGCGGACCCACAGGCCGATCATCACCAGGACAATGCTGGCGATGAAGGGGATGCGCCAGCCGCCGTTGATCAGGAACTCGTCGCCGTTGAGGCTGAGCAGGAAGATCGTCAAAGAGGACAGGACCAGACCGAGGTTCAGGCCCAGGGCCGGCCAGGCACCCTGTGAGCCGCGCTTGCCGGGCCGGGCGTGCTCGTAGGAGACCACGGCAGCACCGGCGTATTCAGCCCCGGCGCCCATGCCCTGCAGGATGCGCAGGACCACCAGCATCGCCGGCGCCCAGTAGCCGATCTGCTGGTAGGTGGGCAGGAAACCGATGGCCGCAGTCGTGGCGCCCATCAGGGAGAAGGTGACCACAAGGGTTTTCTTCCGGCCGAGCCGGTCACCCATTTGGCCGAAGATGATGCCGCCGATGGGACGGGCAATGAATCCGATCGCGAAGGTGGCAAAGGCCTGCAGGGTGGCAGTCTGGCTGTTGCCGGCGGGGAAGAAGACCTGCCCGAAGACGATCGAAGCCATCGTGGCGTAAAGGTAGAAGTCGTACCATTCCACGGTGGTGCCCACGATCGTCGCGGTGGCCACGCGCCGCAGGCGGCTCTTTTCCTCCAGTGGAGTTTCGGCTTGCAATTGAGCAGTCACAATAAATACCTGTTTCTAGGACGGCAGGACTTGGCCTGCCGGGGGATTTGGATGGATCCGGCGTTGAGCGGAATTAGCCGGCGGGCGGGGCGCTGGTCAGCGAGTGCTCCTGGATGGCGGCGTCGACGATGTGTTCGGCGATGGCCAGGGACGAGGTCGCCCCGGGAGAAGGCGCGTTGCGGATATGGGTGACGCGGCCCTGATGCTGGATGACGAAGTCGTCCACGAGTGCACCGTCCCGGGTCATGGCCTGCGCCCGGATCCCGCGCGTTGCCCGGGTGGCATCGGCGTCGGCCAGGGACGGCACATACTTCTGGGCCTCGCACAGGAACCGTCCCTTCGAAACCACCGACCGGATCTCCCGCACGGCCGTGGGAAGGTTGCGGGCGGCAAACTTCCAGAAGCCGGGGTTCGCGGCGACCTCGAGGCTGTCCTTGGGGTTGATGCCCAGGCCCCGGTAGATCTCCCGCGAGAAGGACAGGAAGGCGTTGGGGCCGACCATCATTTCCCCGTCGATGCGCTTGGTGAGATGGACGCCCAGGAAGGGGTACTTCGGATCCGGAACCGGATAGATCAGCCCCTTCACATGCTGGCGGTAGGCGGCCTCGAGCACGAAGTACTGTCCGAAGAAGGGCACGATGCTGGGCTCGTCGGCCGCGTCCGAGGCCTTCGCCAAGCGGTCGGACTGCAGCCCGGAGCACACCACCACCAGGTCGAATGCCTGCCCGCCGGCGCGGGTGTGCACCGTGGCTCCCGAGGCGGTGTTGGTGACCCGGAGTACCTCGGTGCCCATCCGTACGGTTCCGCCGGCAGCGGTCACTTCGTCCACGAGGGCCCGGGTTACCTTGGCGTAGTCGACGATTGCGGTGTGCGGGGAGTGCAGGGCCGCCCGGCCCACAGCGTTGGGTTCGATCTCCCGGATGCCGGCCTGGTCCAGCAGCCGCACTCCCGGCACGCCGTTGGCCGTTGCCCGCGCGTAGATGTCCTGCAGCCTCCGCTCCTCCACCTCATCGAGGGCGACGACGATCTTTCCGCACTCCTCATAGGGCAGCTCATGCTTGGTGCAGAACTCCTGCAGCAGGGTGACGCCCCGGCGGCACAGGCGTGCCTTCAAGCCGCCCGGCTCGTAGTAGAGCCCTGCGTGGACGACCCCCGAGTTGTGGCCGGTCTGGTGCGCGGCTGGCTCGGCTTCCTTCTCGAACACGGTCACGGCCGAGCCCGGGAACCGCAGCGTAAGTTCACGGGCGACGGCGGCGCCGATAATTCCTGCGCCCACCACGGCGAATGACTGATTGTTGGGCACTGGTACCTACCTCGTTGGGGGAGTGAAATGGAATGACATACTGATGTCGTGGAAAACGTTCGCCGGACCAGCAACCTGACCGATCAAGCGTTCGAACAGTTGCGGAAAGCGATCGTTTCGGGGCACCTCAAGCCCGGGGAGCTCTACACCGCCGGGCAGCTGGGCGAGCAGATTGGTGTCTCGCGCACCCCTGTCCGCGAAGCCCTGCTCGAGCTCTCCCGCCTGGGGCTGGTCGAGATCGAGAAGAACCGCGGCATGCGGGTGGTTTCCACCAGCATCGAGGGACTCATCCAGGGCTTCGAAGTGCGGCTGATGCTGGAGGTCCCGCTGGCCCGCAGGGCCACCGAGCTGCAGGACCATGCGACGCTCGCCGCCGTGAAGGACACCTTTGTGCAGTTCCACGAGGCTGCGGCGACCAACGACGCCGAGGCCACTCTTCGCGCCGACCGGGATTTCCACCGAACGCTCCTGCTGGGCAGCCGCAACATCAAAGCTGTCGAGATCCTGCAGGAGCAGCGCAACCTGGTGCTGATGGGCGGCGTGGGAACGGTGCCGACCTCCCGGACCGCCCTCGAGTGCTTCGAGGACCACCGGGACATCTATGACGCCTTCATCCAGGGCGACGTCGACGGGGTCGGCCGCGCGATGGCCCGCCACATCACCCATACGGCCCAGATCCTGATCGCCCAGGAGACCCAGAGCCGGCCGGAGTTCGCCGAAGTCGACGCCGCGCGGCGGCTGGACTGGCTGACGCACTAACCGCCTCCTCAGGTGTGATCCATTCGACACCTGCTGGTGACTCCGGCAACACTACAAAGGTTGCATGCAACATTCAACTTGAGGTTAAGGCGGCACCGCGAAGAGAGCTCAGAGCAGCTGGCGGGCGTTCGCTTTGGCGAGGTCAATGAGTTCGCGGCCGTTTCCCGCGAGTACCGTGCGCAGCGCGTAGATCGCAAAGCCCGTAGCCTGCTTTACCTCGATTTTCGGCGGCATGGACAGTTCCTGCCGCTCCACCGCCACTGAAACGAGCGCGGGACCGTCATACGCAAACGCCCGGCGCAGGGCGCCCTCAAGGTCCTCGGGTCGGGCCACGCTCTCGCCGTGCATCCCCACAGCCTGCGCGACGGCGCCGAAGTCGGGGTTCTCGAGCCCGGTGCCGAAATTGACGATGCCCGCTGCCTTCATCTCCACCTCGACGAAGCTGAGCGCCGCGTTGTCGAACACCACGATCTTGATCGGCAGCTTATGCTGCACCGCAGTCAGCAGCTCACCGAGCATCATCGCGAGGCCGCCGTCCCCGGCCAGGACCACCACCTGCCGGTTCCGGTCCACCGCCTGGACGCCGAGGCCAAGCGGTGTCGCCGCCGCCATGGTGCCGTGCCAGAAGGAGCCGATCAGCCGCCGTCGCCGTCCAATATGCAGGTGACGGGACGCCCAGATGACCGGAGTGCCGACGTCGGGCAGGAAGACTGCGTCGTCGTCCGCGAGTTTGTCGATCAGGTGGGTGAGATGCTGCGGATGTATGGTGCCCGCTCCCTGCTTCTCCAGGTCGTCGAGCTGGGCCCGGGTGCGGCGGTAGTGGTCCAGCGACTTCTCAAGGTGGGTGCGCTGCTGCTTCCGTTCAAGCAGCGGCAGCAGTGCCGCAGCCGTTTCGCGCACGCCGCCAACCATGCCCTGGGTGAGCGGCACCCGGCGGCCGAGCTGCTCACCCCGGATGTCGATCTGCAGGATCTTCGCTTTCTCCGGGTAGAACTGCTGGTACGGGAAGTCGGTGCCGAGCATCAGCAGCGCGTCGCAGTCCTCCATGGCCCGGTAACCGGACGCGAAGCCCAGAAGGCCGGTCATGCCGACGTCGAACGGGTTGTCCCACTCGATGAATTCCTTGCCCCGGAGGGCGTGCACGATAGGCGCCCCCAGGGCGTCGGCGAGCGCGAGGACCTCATCGCGTGCGCCCTCCACGCCCCCTCCGGCGAGGATCGTCACGTTCCCGCAGGAATTCAGTGTGGCGGCTGCTTCCTGCAGCTCTGCCGGGGAGGGCACGATCACCGGGTCGGTGCGGCGCACCGTGAAGACGCGCTCGTCCACGGCGTCCTGGAGGGCAGCGTCGCCCGCGATGACAAGGACGGCGACTCCCCGCTTTTCGATGGCGGTCCGCATGGCGATCTCCAGCAGCCGGGGCATCTGCTCAGGGCTCAGCACCATCTCGCAGAAGACGGTGCAGTCCCGGAACAGTTCGGTGGGCCGGGTCTCCTGGAAGTACTGGCTGCCGATTTCGTCGGTGGGGATGTGCGAGGCGATCGCGAGCACGGGAACCCGGCTGCGGTGCGCGTCGTAGAGTCCGTTGATGAGGTGCATGTTGCCGGGCCCGCAACTTCCCGCGCACACCGCGAGATCACCCGTCACTGCGGCTTCTCCGGCGGCAGCGAACGCAGCCTCCTCCTCATGCCGGGCAAGCATCCACTCGATGCCCTTCTCCCGGCGGATCGCCTCGGTCACCGCGTTCAAGGAGTCACCCGGAACACCCCAGATCCGCTGGATCCCATTGGCTGCGAGGTTGCGGACAATGGTTTCGGCGATGGTGGCCATGGTGCTCCTCAGGTAGCGGACTCTGTTCGGCTCTCAGCGGAGGCATCAGTGTAGGGGCGGGGATCGGGCAGTGCCAGAGTGCAACTGGGTGGGACAAGAGTCCGCTTCATTAGCGTTCCCGCTGGGATCGGGCAGGGAACTACGCTGGGGGCATGGCAACAGTAATCCTCGTGCGGCACGGCCGCACCACAGCGAATGCCTCCGGCCTGCTGGCCGGGCGGACCCCCGGCGTCAGCCTCGACGACGTCGGCCGGAACCAGGCGGACGCAACCGGGAAACGGCTCGCCGTCGTACCCCTGGTCGGTGTGGTGTCCAGTCCGCTCGAGCGCTGCTGCCAGACCGCGCAGTTCATCCTGGACCGCCAGCCGGGCACTCCGCACGCACCGGTCGACGCCGACCTCACCGAATGCGACTACGGCCAGTGGCAGGGCCGCACCCTCGCGGACCTGGCGAAGGAAGAGCTGTGGAAGGTGGTGCAAACGCAGCCCTCCGCCGTCGTCTTCCCCGGCGGTGAGTCCTTGGCCGCGATGCAGGCCCGCTCCGTTGCAGCGGTCCGGCGGCACGACGCCGCGTTCGAAGCCGAGCACGGTCCAGGTGCCGTGTGGGTGGCGGTCAGCCACGGTGACATCATCAAGTCGGTCCTGGCCGACGCGCTCGGCATGCACCTGGATCTGTTCCAGCGCATCGACGTCGGGCCCGCATCCGTGTCGATCGTGCGCTACGGCCCGGGGCGTCCAACCGTCCACGCCACCAATACCGACGCCGGAGACCTCTCCTGGCTGGCTGCCGTCCACGAACAGGGCGATGCGCCGGTCGGCGGTGGCGCAGGACACGCAGCGCCACACGCCCAAGGAGCCTAAAGTAGTCCTATGCCTACCACCGTTCACGATTTCGACTGGCCGGACCGCGTAGTCGTCGGCACTGTCGGCGTCCCCGGTCAGCGCACGTTCTACCTGCAGGCGCGGGCGGGCAAGCAGCTCATCAGCATTTCAATGGAGAAGCTGCAGGCGGACCAGCTCGCCGAGAAGATCGATGAGATCCTCGACCAGCTGATGACCATCGACGGCAACCCCTTCCACATTCCCCCGAACACTCCCCTCGAGCTCGTCGACAATGACGATCTGGAGACTGTGGAGGAACAGTTCCGGGCCGGCGTGATGAGCCTGGGCTGGGACCCGACGACGGCGCAGGTCGTCATCGAGGCCTACCCGCTCGAGGAAGTGGATGAGGACGACGACGGGCTCCTCGAGGACGAAGACGACGCCGACGACGCCGATGCCGCCGAGGTGCTGCGGGTGCGGATGCCGGTGGGCACCGCACGGGCCTTCGCGAAGCGCACTCGGGAAGTGGTGGGCGCCGGGCGTCCGATCTGCGTGATCTGCGGTGAGCCGATCGACGACGACGGCCACACTTGCGCTCTGCCTGACGCCTGATGCCGGGCCCGGACCTGCTCACCGATGAGCTGACACTCACCGGGCGGATTACGACGGCGTCGAACGCCACTTTCCTGGGCAGCATCGGCGACTCGGCGGTCGTCTACAAACCCCTGGCGGGCGAGAAACCCCTGTGGGACTTTCCCGACGGCTGCCTGGCGCACCGCGAAGTTGCTGCGTGTCTGGTGTCCGAGGCCCTGGGCTGGAACATTGTGCCGCGCACCTGGCTGCGGGACGGTCCGCTGGGCGTTGGTATGGTCCAGCTCTGGCAGGAGACCGACCCGGAGCAAGCTGCGGTGGATCTCGTGTCTGTGGAGGACGTGCCGGAGTCCGGGTGGAAACTCGCGCTCGAGGGCGAGGACCAGGCCGGGCGGATTGTCGCCCTCATTCACGAAGACACCCCTGCGCTGCGGCGGATGGCGGTGTTCGACGTCGTCGTCAACAATGCCGACCGCAAAGGCGACCACGTCCTTCCCATGCCCAGCGGACACCGGTACGGCGTGGACCACGGGGTCACTCTCCACGCCGAGCACAAGCTGCGGACCGTGCTGTGGGGCTGGATCGGTGAACCTTTGAGCGCCGAGGAGCTTGAGGGTGTTGACCGGGTTCTCGCTGCCTTGGACGGTGAGCTGGGCGCGAAGCTGGAGGAGTTGCTGACTGCCGAGGAGAACGAGGCGCTTGCCGCGCGCTGCGCCCGGCTGCGGTCGACGGCGGTGTTCCCGGGCCCGCGCGGCGGGATGCCTGCTGTGCCCTGGCCGCTGTTCTAGCGAAGCCTGACGAAGATGACGTCGCCCGCCGGCACCACTTCGTGGGCAGGGTTTGAGGTCTGTTCCTCCGGCATCTAGGGTGGCCAGACAGCCACCACCGGCGCCCGCCGCAGCCCGGCGCTGACTGTCCCAGCGAACAAGCCTGCATTATTCGGCCCCAGCAAAGGATCATTGATGCACAACAAATCGAACCGGGTATTCATCAGCTTGTTGCTCGCAATGTCGCTGGCAGCAGCAGCTCTCATCCTGAATATTCCGGCACTTTTCGACTCGCCCGGCCCAGGTCAGCTCTGGCTCGCCGCAGTGCTGGGAATCCTTACTGCTGCCCTGGGAACGGCCGTCGTCCTCCTCCGGCCGCAGCGCCGGGGTAGGGGCGCCTAGCCCGCACCCTTCCCCAGGCTCCCGGAATCAATCGACCGGCCAGCAGATTTGGGTGCGCGCATTCTCCGGGCTCTGCTCGGTTTCGGGATCAGCGAGGTAGTTCTCCCACATCACCGCACTGGGCTTGAGCTTGTGCTGCACGAAGAAGCTCTCAACATCCGCGTAGGTGTTTGCCAGGGTATCGAACGGCCCGATGTGAGTCGCCTCGACAACCCTGCCGGCGGGCAGTTCTCCTGGCACAACGTTCCCGGCAGGTTCGATGGCGCCAGCAACGGGGAATCCAGCTTCGACGTCGACCTGGACCCCGGGCTGCCCGTAGTACTTGCCGAACGGCGGACCCACAGGTTGCACACCCTGTTTCTGCAGAACCGCCATGGTGTCCGAGAACGCGTGCGAGAAGAAGTCGGCCAGTTCGGCCATCGCCACCTGCGCGCGGATGGCCGCCGTCGCCTGCTCTGGGTGTTCAGTGATCCGAATGTGGGTCATGCTTTCCACGCTAACCGCCCCGAGGGGTGCCGGATAGGAGAAGACCGATCCCGACCGTCATCGAGCGGATACGGCAGTTCGTCCGGCAACGGCGTCGTGACGGAAGGTGCCTCAGCCTCCGACGACGGACACGCGGCAGCTGCCAACCCGCGCTCCTCGGGGCGCTCCAACTCGTGGACAAACTCCCGCCGCACTGCCGTGAGAGCTCCGTCGTCATTGAGCAAATTACTTCGTGATTAATATCAAGCCGCATGATATTCTCATCGAATATTTGATCCGTGATGCAGCTCACACTCAGGAGATCACCATGAAGCTCAACCGTTTCAGCACCGTCGCCGTTGCCGGCGCTGCCCTGCTCGCCCTGGCGTCCTGTTCGGCGGCAGGCGGCGACAGCGACAGCGAACCTACAGCCAGCCAAGGCAGCAGTGTTGCTGCGGGCGAGGTCAACACCGAAGCGCCGGTCTATGACCAGCTGCCGGAAGCCATCAAGTCCGCAGGCGTCATCAACATCGCCGGAGACACTCACCCGCCGTACCGGACGCTCCAGCAGAATGGCGACATCACCGGTATTGACCCGGACATCCAGGCCGCTCTCTCCGAGCAGCTGGGCGTCCCGTTTGCCGTCCAGACAGCGTCCGGCCTGGATGCCATGCTCACGGGAATGCTCTCCGGCCGCTACGACGCCTTCAACGGCCCGACCCGCACCACGCTCGAGCGGGAGGCTGACTTCGACGCCGTCGTCTGGATGACCACCCGCACCTCATACCTCTACCTTGCGGAACGGAAGGACGATCTCGATGCTCACGAGGATCTCTGCGGCGCCCGCGTAGCCGGGGTCACCGGATCAGTGACCGAGAGCCAGCTGGAGCGTTATGCCGAATGGTGCGCTGAAAAGGGACTTGATGCCCCCGAGTTCGTAGGCCTCAAGGACACCAACTCCACCATTCTCGCTGTCCAGTCCGACCGCGCGGACTACGCGGGCACCACGCAGACCGCCGCGCTCGACGTGCAGTCAAAGGACGAGGGCACTTTCGAGTTCCTGGTGCAGACCGACGAGCAGGGAGCCGGCGTGGACCAGCTCGCACTGTTTATGCCGAAGGACAACGAACTCGCTCCGGCCATGCTTGCCGCCTTCGAGGGCATCTTCGAGAACGGTGAATATGACCGGATCATGTCCGAGTGGAAGCTTGACGACGTCACGGTGGAGAGCCCCACGCTGAACCCAATGACCGCGGGTGAGTCCGGCAAATGAGCGTAACGGACACCCCCATGTCCTCCGGACCGGCCGTGCGCTCCAACGCCGTGGACGTGGCGCAGGCCCGTCCACGGATCAGGCCGCTGCGCATTCTGGGCACCGCCCTGCTCCTGTTGGTCGCCGGCGGCATCCTGTACTTCCTCATCACCAATAAGCGCTTCGAATGGCCCGTGGTGGCTGAGTACCTTTTCGCTCCCAGCGTGCTGCTCGGTTTGGTGACCAGCGTCCTGCTGATGGTGGTAACCATGGTGATCGGCACACTGCTGGGCACCCTGCTGGCCGCAGGACAGCTGAGCGACTACTGGCCCGTCCGTGTGGCATGCATGGCCTTTGTGGGCTTCTTCCGAGGGGTCCCTCCGCTGGTCCAGCTGATCTTCTGGTTCAACCTCGCCTACCTGGTCCCCCGCATCGCCGTGGGGGTGCCGTTCGGCCCTGAGTTCTTCAGCTGGTCCACCAACGACCTCATCACGCCGCTGACAGCCGCCATCATCGGCCTCTCGCTGCACGAGGCCGCCTACATGGCGGAGATCATCCGCGCGGGCATCCTGTCCGTGGACCAGGGACAGCACGACGCCGCCGCAGCCATGGGCTTCAGCCGCTGGCACTCCTTCACCCGGATTGTGATGCCGCAGGCCATGCGCGTGATCATTCCGCCGACCGGCTCCCAGATCATCGCCACCTTGAAGGGCACGTCCCTGGTAAGCGTGATCGCCATGGGGGACCTGCTGCACGCGGTCCAAGTCATTTACAACCGCACCTATGACGTGGTGCCCATGCTGATCGTGGCCGTGATCTGGTACCTCGTGGCCGTCACGATCCTGACCTTCTTCCAGCGCCGCGTCGAGGAGTACTACGGCCGCGGTGCCACCCGCCACGCGCCCAAGGCAACCGCCAGTTCCAAGCCCGTCGCCGCCGCCGGTACTACAGCCGCGATCCGGACCCAGGAGAACCAATGATGAACACCGCACAGTCCTCGAACGGGGCAGGTGCCGCGGGCACCGCACCGGCGACGGCGACCCGCCCCGTCCTCGAAGTAGTGGGCCTGCGTAAGCGCTTCGGCGACCATACAGCCCTGGACGGCATCGATCTCACCGTCAATGAGGGCGAGGTTGTGGCTGTCCTGGGCCCGTCGGGCTCCGGCAAGTCAACGCTCGTTCGCTGCCTGGACCAGCTGGAGACCATCGACGGCGGCGCCATGTACCTGGACGGGGAACTGCTTGGCTTCGAACAGGGAAAGGTCCTGCGCCCGCTGACCGATGCCGGTGTCCGGGCCCAGCGCCGCCGGATGAGCATGGTGTTCCAGCAGTTCAATCTGTTCCCGCACTGGACCGTGCTGCGCAACGTCACCGAGGCCCCCATCGCCGTGCACGGCATTGCCCCGGCCAAAGCCAAGGCGCAGGCACTGGACCTGCTGGAGAAGGTGGGCCTTTCGGACAAGGCCACCGCCTACCCGCGGCAGCTTTCCGGCGGCCAGCAGCAGCGGGTCGCGATCGCCCGTGCGGTGGCCGTCGAACCGCGCGTCCTGCTCTTCGATGAACCGACCAGCGCCCTGGACCCGGAACTGATCGATGAAGTGCTGCAGACCATGAAGTCCCTGGCCGCCTCGGGACGGACCATGGTGGTGGTCACCCATGAGATGGAGTTCGCCCGCGAGGTCGCGGACCGCTGCGTGTTCATGGCCGATGGCCGCGTCATCGAAGACCGTCCCGCAGAGGCATTCTTCCGCAACCCGCAGACTGACCGGCTGCGCTCCTTCCTTGCCCGCTCAATGCGCAGGAACGACGAGCAGCAGTGACCGAAACAACTACCACCCTGATGGCCACCGGGGATCTGGTCCTGGAGCGGAAAGACGCCACCTCCCTCTTCAGCGCCGTTGCCCCCGTGCTGGCCGAAGCAGATATTGTCATAGGCCACCTCGAGGTCCCGCACACCAACTCCACCACCACGGCTTCCTCGGACGTGCCCGCACTACCGGCCCCGCCGTCGGCCCTGGACGCCGTGGCCGCCGCGGGATTCGACGTCCTCACCCTGGCCGGGAACCACGTGTACGACTTCGGCGAAGCCGGAATCGAGGACACCCGGCGGCACTGCCGCGACCGGGGCATGGCCACCACCGGCGCCGGACGCAACCTTGGGGAAGCATGGGAACCGTCGGTCACTGAACACGCCGGCCGGCAGGTCATCGTGCTCAGCGTCAACTGCGTGGGACCCAAGGAGTCCTGGGCAGGCAGCGCCAAGGCCGGCTGCGCCTGGGTAGAGGTCGTCACGCACTACGAACCGCGTGGCGCCAACCCCGGCGGCCCGCCGCGTACCTACACTTTCGCCGAGCCGCGGTCCCTGGCAGCGTTCACCGAACAGGTGGCGAGCCACGTGCGCCAGGGTGCCACCGTCGTCGTAGCCCTGCACCAGGGGCTGGTCCACCAGCCCGTGGAGATCGCGCAGTACCAGTATGAGATCGCCCATGCGGCAATCGACGCCGGCGCGGTGGCTGTCCTGGCGCACCACGCCCACATCCTCAAGGGTGTGGAGGCCTACCGCGGCCGCCCGATCTTCCACGGTCTGGGCAATTTCGCCACCGTGACGCGGGCGCTGGGCGGCGCGCCGGGCGATTCACCCGAGCGGCGGGCCTGGGCCCGTGAAAGGACCCGCCTGTTCGGGTTCCAGCCGGATCCCGCCATGCCTGATTACCCGTTCCACCCCGAGAGCCGGAACACCCTGATCGCCGTCATCACCTTGGGACCCGACGGGCGCGTAGGCGCCGAGGTCATTCCCTGCTGGATCGACGACGACGCCCGGCCGGTTCCGCTGACCCGCGCCGACGGCGGGGAACAGGTGGGCGACTACATAAAGAGCATTACCCGGGAAGCCGGTCTGGACACTGTCCTGAACTGGGCAGGAGACCGGCTGACCGTTCACTTGAAGGAGACACCCTGATGAGCACTGAGACCAAACCGCTGGCGGGCAAGACAGTTATTGACCTGACGACGGCGCTGGCCGGCCCCTACGCCACCCTGCTGCTGGCCGGGCTGGGCGCCCGCGTCATCAAGGTGGAGAACCCCACCCGCGGCGGGGACTCCTCGCGCAACAACTCCCCCTATGTCACCGCCCAGGGCCTCAACGTCCGCCGGACGTCGGAAGACGACATGTCCGTCTCGATGATGCTCCGGGGCCGGGGCAAGGAATCAGTGACACTGAACCTGAAGCACCCGGAGAGCAAGCAGGTATTGTTCGACCTCATCGCCGAAGCGGACATCGTCGTGGAGAACTACAGCGCCGGCGTCACCAAACGTCTCGGCATCGACTACGCGAGCGTGCGACACCTCAACGAGAAACTCGTCTACACCTCCATCAGCGGTTTCGGCGCCGGCACGGAGAACGGGGACCGGAAGGCGATGGACACCATCGTCCAGGCGCTCAGCGGCGTCATGATGACTGCCGGGGAACCCGGGCAGCCACCGGTGCGCTTTGGCCTGCCGATCGGCGACCTGTCCGCTCCGCTCTTCGCGGTCATCGGCACCCTGAGCGCTTTGCTGCAGGCTGAGCACACCGGCCAGGGACAGCACGTGGACGTGTCGATGCTCGGGGCGCTGACCTCGATGGTGGCCTGCGAACCCTTTGACGCCCTTGAATCCGTGGGCTTCCCGCTGCGCACCGGCGCCTACGTTCCCCGCCTGGCACCGTTCGGCACGTTCCGCGCGGCCGACGGGTACTTCGCGATCTGCGCACCCACGGACCAGTTTGCTGCGGGCGTCCTCAAAGCCATCGAGCGTACCGATCTGCTGGACTCCGAGGATTTCGGCTCCCGTGATGCCCGGGTGGCCAACGCGGACCGCCTCCACGGGCTGATTGCCGGGTGGGCCGCCGAGAAACCCTTGGACGAGGTGCTGGAGGCACTCACTTCCAACGGCGCTCCTGCGGCACCGGTCCGAACCACGGCCGAAGCCGTCCGCGACCCACTGGTGCTCTCCCGGGGCGAGGTGGTCCCGCTGGTCCATCCCAAGTTCGGCCACTTTGACGGCCTCCTCGGGTCGGGCCTGCCCATGGTCCTCTCCGGCAGCCGCACCACACTGGACGCACCGGCCCCGTACCTGGGCGAGCACACGGACGTCGTCCTGAAGTCCCTGGGCTATGACTCCGACCGGATCGAGAACCTGCGCTCCGCGGGTGTGTTGTGACCGTGCCCCGGATCGGGATAGTCGGAGCGGACGCGCCCCGGCAGATCATCCTGGCCGCGGGTGCGACACCGGTGCGGCTGTTCGGTGCATGGAACGGGGACGTCTCTCGGGAAGCGGCTGAATTACTTGGGGCAGCCGACGTCGTGGCGGCCCGGGTGCTGGACGGTGTCCTGTCCGGACTCCATGACGATCTGGCCGGGCTGGTGGTCTGCAACGACTCCGCGGCGAACCTCCGGGTGTACTACGTGCTGCGCCTGCTGGCCGAACGCGGGCGCATCCCGTATCCGGTCCAGTTGCTGGATACGCCCCGCGGCGGCGGCCAGCATGTGAACCTCTTCGTTGCCCGGCAGTACGAGCGGCTGGCTGGATTCGTTTCCGGATGCACCGGGCAGGCTGTTGATGCCAGTTCCCTGTCCGACGCCGCCGCCCGGGAGAAGCCCCTGGCCGGGGCTCTCGGGCACGTGCGGGACCTGCGTATAAAGGGCGTCCTCTCCGGAAGCGCCGCCCTCCGGTGTTACGCGGCTGCGGCCCAAATGCCGCCGGAGCAGGCTCTGGCTGCGATCGATGCGGTCCTCGACGAGCAGGCTGCCGCAGCACCCGCGCCGGGAACCATGCTGCCGGTGTTTATGACCGGCAGTTCGCACCCGGATGCCACCGTCTATGAAGCGCTCGAGCAGTCCGGGATCGTGGTGGCCGGGGAAGACCACGACGCCGGTGACGCCGCCTGGCTCGGGGAGACGGTAGACGCCGCGTCGCCCGGCGAGGCCTTCAGCGCCTTGGCTGAACTGCACGCGCAGCGTCCGCCGTCGGCCTCGAGGTCCCTGGCCTCCGAACGGACCGAACACCTGCTCGCCGAAGTCCGCCGGACCGGCGCAGCCGGGGTGGTGGCCCTGGTCCGGGACCTGGACGACGGCCCGGTCTGGGACCTGCCCAGCCAGCGCGAGGCGCTGGCCGCCAGCGGAACCTGGCTCGCCGGCGTCGTCCGCGTTCCAGCCGACGGCGCCGCTACTGCCACCGCCGAACTCATTGCCAGCGTCCAGTTGTCCGGGGGGATTTCACCATGACCGATCATCGACTCCGTTCAGCCGTGGCAGCTACCCGCTACCAGAAGGAATGGTTCCAGTCGGTGCGCCAGCGGGCCGCGGCAGGCGAACCTATTGCCCTGCTGAACGCCGATGCCCCGCACGAAGTGTTCCGGGCCCTGGATATTCCCTACGTGGTGACGCAGTGGTGGTCCTCCATCATCGCCGCCAAGCGGGCCGGCCCCGCTTCCATGGAGCGGCTGGCCGCCCGCGGGCTGCCTGACTTCAGCCAGCAGTACGACGCGATGCCGCTGGGTGAGCAGCTGCTCGACGCCGAGGATCGCCCCTGGGGCGGCTTGCCTGCGCCGCGGTTCGCCGTGGCCGAGCGCAGCGGGGATGTCACCGCCAAGATCTTCGAGCAGTGGGGCCGGTTCCCGGGCACGGAAACGTTCCTCCTGTCCCGCACAGGAGCTGACCCGTTGCCGGACCGGTGGTGGGAGCTTGTGCCGCGCGACTGGGAGAAGGCCTTCGGCTCGGACCGGCTGGATTTGCTGCAGGGCGAAATCGAGCAGCTGATCAGCTGGCTGGAGGAGCGCACCGGCCGCACGCTGGACCGGGACCGGCTGGCGGAGATCATGGACCTGGGCAACCAGCAGGCCGAATGGAACCGCAAGACCCGGGACCTTATCGCCTCCGCGCCCTTCGCCCCCGTGTTGGTGAATGACACGATGCCCGCCGTTATGGCACCGCAGTGGCAGCGCGGCACGCTGTGGGCGGTGGATGCCGCCAGGTCCCTCTACGAGGAAACCGCCCAACGGGTGGCCGACGGCGTTGCTGTATGTCCCGGTGAAAAGCGCCGGCTCATGTGGGTTGGCCGCGGCCTGTGGTCCGATCTTGGCCTGTACACCCGGTTCCAGGAGGAATTCGGCGCAGTGTTCGTCTGGTCCATGTACCTCGCGATCGCCGCCGACGGCTACCTGCGCTACGGCGAGGACCCGGTTCGGGCGCTGGCC
Source organism: Arthrobacter caoxuetaonis (assembly GCF_023921125.1). NCBI lineage: Bacteria > Bacillati > Actinomycetota > Actinomycetes > Micrococcales > Micrococcaceae > Arthrobacter > Arthrobacter caoxuetaonis. Next base: position 254,956 of record NZ_CP099466.1, on the reverse strand, counting down.
GCCCGCTTCGTGGGAATCACGGACCAGCTCTACGTGCCGCCGTGGTCCGCCCAGTGGTACGTGAAAGAAGCGCTGAGCCACCGCGTGGACGGGGTGGTGCATCTGGTGGCGGACGACACCCCGGGCAGCGGCTTCATTACCGAAGCCCTGGAGGCTGAGGGGATCCCTGTGCTGGAGATCCGGGCCAACAACGCCGACCAGCGCTCCAGCGATGCCGCCCGCATCCCCGAGCGGATGGCCGAGTTTATCCGCGACCGTGTCTGATCCCGGCTGCTGTTTCCGCTGCCCGGCCCGGCGTTGCCGTGGGTAACTTCGGCGGGAGGAAGGGCCCGTTCCGGTATCCGAACTTCTCCTGGTACTTCACGGGGCAGGTCCTCTCCAACACCGGGGTCTGGTTCCAAAACCTCGCCCTGCAGCTGGTGGTTCTGGGGGCGACCGGCAGTGCCCAGGCCCTGAGCGGAATCACTATCGCCCAGTTCCTGCCGATCTTCCTGCTCGGAATACCCGCAGGGCGGCTGCTGGACCGGGTGGCACCCCGCACCGTGCTGCTCGTGACCTCGCTGGCTTCCGCAGTTGTTACCGCCAGCTTGGTCTTGACCCGGGATCCGGATCTGTGGCTGCTTTACGGCATGGTGGGTGTGCTGGGTTCGGTCCAGGCCTTTGAACGGGTGGCCGCGCAAACCATCATCTTCGAGCTTGTGGGCCCGGACGGTCTGTCCAAGGCTGCCTCCATCAGCACCATTTCGCTGGCCGCTGCCCGGTCGGTGGGTCCGGCGTTGGCCGGGCTCGCTTTCCAGGGACTCGGGCCGAGCGCGTGCATTCTGATCAACGCGGCCGCCTACCTGTTGGTGTTCGCTTCGCGGCTGCGGATCCGTCCGGACGAGCTGCACCGTCGGTCGTCCCAGGCCCAGCAGCGGCCGAGGGATAAAGCCGTGGGGGCAGCGGCGTCGGGCACCTTCCGGCGCAGTCGGGATGTGAACACCCTCCTGATCATGAACGTGGTGATTTCCCTGCTCGCCATGAACTTCGGCCTGGTGCTCACCTCTACTGTGAATCTTTCCTACGGCGGTGATGCCGGCGCGGTGGGAGCTGTCCACACCCTAAACGCTGTGGGCGCCGTGCTCGGCGGCATCCTGGCTGCCCGGCGGCCCCGGGTGTCGGTGCGGTCCATGATTGCGGCGACAAGTGTTTTCGGTGCGGCGCTGGCGCTGAATGCCGCGGCCCCCACCCTCCTGCTGTTCCTGGCAGTGGCCCCCGTCCTGGGTATCGCGGTGGGGTACTACCAGGGGATCGTGAATGCTGCCGCGCAGGAATCGGTGCGGCCGCAGTTCATTGGGCGCATGATGTCGCTGATGACGATGGGAAGCTACGGCATGGTGCCGTTTGGGGCGCTGTTGATGGGATGGGTGATCGATGCCAGCTCGGGCCGGGTGGCTCTGGCCGTTTCCGCGGTGAGCGCCTTTGCCTGCCTGCTGGTGGTGTTGATTAGGACGCGGCCAGTCTCTCGATAGGGCGCTTGTTAGGTGTCCGGGTTGGCGCCGTCGGCTTCGCGGTTGAGGCCCTTCAAGCGGCTGGCCGCCAGCCGGGAGGGCACGTGCCGCGGACGGCTGGTGATCTGGCGGCGGTGAACTGCCTCCACCTCCGCTTCATCGTCTCCGAAGTATCCGCCTGCAAGCACGCGGGCTGCGTGGTCCAGGACGCCAACGATGGAGTTGCCGAGGTCCTCTCCGATGAGGCCGGTGAGCCGCTCTTCGTGGTCTCGCAGTTCCCGGGTGCAGGTCTGGACCACGTCCCAGCCGGCTTCGGTGAGCTGGACGAGGCGGATCCTCCGGTTGGTTGGGTGGCTTCCGCGTTCCACCAGTCCGAGTTCGAGGAGTTCGTTCGCCACGAGGTGCGCGGCCTGGGAGCTGACGAAGGTTCGGCGTCCGAGCTGGGCGTTGGAGAGCGGCAGCCCCTCCCCCAGCACCTGGAGCACGAGGAACTGGGACAGCGTCACGCCGTGTGCCAGTGCCAGGTTCTCGGTGAACCGGTCGAGTGCCCTGCCGAGACGATAGGCGGTGTAGTTGAGGCGATTGGTCGCGGGCTCGCCGCGTTCGTCTCGTTCAAGCTCCATCAGGGGAGAATATCAAGTTATTTGCGATCTTCTGGCGCTCACACGTGTCGTGACTCGCACCGTTCTTCCAGCCGGTGAGCCGGTTCTTTCTTGCTGTCGCCATTCAGTCGACCGGCCAGCAGATCTGGGTCCGTGCATGCTAAGGGCTTTGTTCGGTCCTCGGATCGGCTAGATAGTTCTCCGCAGGACGCCGAAGGTGCCAGTCCCGCTAGGTGACGTCCTCACCCAGGGATATAAGGCCCGCAGTCACACCTGCGACCGCCTGTTCACCGGAGCGTACCATCGAGTCCTTGTGGACGTCGACGCTCCGGGCACGGCCGAACAACTCGGCTCTGGGCATGGTGGTCCGGGTGATACACCGAAGCAAAAACGGTCATCAGTGGAGTGTTGCAGGGCTGATGTGCAAATTCGCGGAACAGTGTCAGCCGAGGCTCTCGAATACCATCGTCGCCTGGATGGGGTATCCTCCGCCGAATCCTTTGCTGCCGCTTCACGCTGTGGACATGGTGTGCAGCCGGTACCCTTTCGCGGCCTGGTCATCACTCGACTAGGTCCGGTTTCCCATCACCGCCCGGTGCTGCTTTATGCACCGCGACGGACGCGTTGAACGGCGAGAACAGAGTGTCTGTTGATATCTTCTTTTCCAGAGCCGCGACGATGGTCTCCAGCTCCACACGCGTTTCCGCCTGCACACCGAGCGCTTCCCCTATACCGACGACGTCGGTGCTCATGCGAGACCCCAGAGCGAGCGCTCGGTGACCGTCCACGGGATCCTTGATCCCATATGGGTGCAGGTGCACGGTGTCTGAGATCGCCGCTGGTTCATGGAAGTGGTCGAACTTAAACTCGCCGCGCATGTAGCTGAGGAACTCATTCTGGATCACGAGAACCAGTTTCCGATTCACGTGCTCAAACGTCGAGGCTTTGTGATGCATCTGCACCAGGATGGTCTTGGCCGTCATCTTCCAGTTCATACCGAACGTTTTCGCCGTATGAACTGCTGGGTCGTTTGTCTCAATCCCCAAGCGCTCCACGACCCGCTGACGCTCCGGCCACGCTGAGCCCGTCGTGTCGAGTGTTTGAAGCTCAATTCCGACGAAGTCGACGACCTTGCTGTTCTTTGTGGACACCAAGAAGTAGTCGACGTTACCTCCGGGAATCTTGACCTCCGGCACCAGGTGCAGTTCGTTTCCTGGCTCGTGAAGGGTCAAGAGGTGCAAGCAATCGGTAAAGATCTGCCCTCGATCTAACAGCCGGGAAGGGCAGATGAGGATGGGCGCCGGTGGGGTGCCGTAGCTCAATGTGCACGTACCAATCGAGACCTCTGGAGAGGACTTCCGGACTTTGTAGCAACGCTTGTCCGTGAAGGGGCAGGTCTGGTCCGTCAGGATGGCGTTCCAGGGCTGGCGGGCGTCGGTTGCGTCGAGGCCAAAAAGCTCAACAACAGTGCGCGGGCGGAGATTCACCAAAGGGTCAACCCGATCCGGTTGCGTGCCGTTTGTAAGTAGTTCGCCGAGAGGTCGATGCCAACCGATCGACGACCAAGTTGCGATGCCGCGACCATCGTCGTTCCCGTTCCGCAGAACGGATCAAGCACAATGCCATCCGGGGGGCAAGACGCTAGGATTGGCACGAGGCAGAGTTCAACAGGGTATACGGCAAAATGACCCGCGCCTCGGGCCTGAGTGTCCTCGGGCAAGATGTCCCATACATCCGATGGTTTCGTACCCTTCGGATGGTAGCGAAGGAAGTAAAATCCTTTATCGATCAGTTCTTTCGCTCGACCCGACACCTTTGCCTGGTCGGAATGCGTGACCCGCTGCTGTCCTCGAATCACCATTCGGAAATCGGAGAGCCGTCCTTCAGCCACATCCCGGAGAATCGCCTCCAGAGCTTGGCACGCGTTTTGCTTCTCGGCTTCGGTAAGCACGGTTGACAATTCGATTTGCCGCCGATATCTGATGCCCGATACTCCCGTTGCCGAGACCACGGCGCCGTTCACGACCTTTGCTTCGCGTCCCGTAGTCCGGATGGCATCCACGTCATAATAATAGCCTTGCGCGCGCTTCACGAAGTGGAATATAAGCTCGTGCGTGTTCGCCAGTCGGTCGCGCGACTGGTCCATGCCGCCTTTGAGCTTATTCCAGACGACTTCATTGCGTAGCACCCACCCTTGCTCGTCGATCATCTTGATCGCGAGACGCCAGGGAACGCCTGCGAGCGCCTTCTTGACGTAGCTATCCCCAATGTTGAGCCAGAAAGAGCCAGTTGACTTCAACACACGGTGCAGTTCGCGCGTAATCGCGAGCAGTTCATCGATGAACTCCGCGGGTGACCGCTCTGCACCGATGCCGTCCGATTCATACTTCCGCTGTCCCCAATACGGCGGCGAAGTCATCATCATGTCAACCGATTCGTCAGGAAGGCTCGCGAGCACCTGGAGCGAATCGCCGTGGAGGAATGCGACCTGCTCTACACCGGACTGGACGGCCTCGAAGTCCTGCGTCCAGCCCCGGAGGTCGTTCTGACGTGATGGCATGGGGAGCGGTTCGAGAGTCTCGGTCATACCCTAATGCTAGGCGACGCCCCCGACACGGCCTCCGAGACTCACGGACAACTCAGTGATGCGGTGCAATGGATGATGACTAGGCGGCGCTTTACCGGCGATCACCATCGAGGAGGCGGATTCACCATGGCCTGGTACCTATGCGCAATATCGCCCAATGAGCCACGTAACTGGCAACTCTGCAAGGAGCGCGGACTCTGGGGATACACGCGCGGCACGCCGAAATGTGAAGCTGGCGACCATCTCCTGTTCTGGATCGGCAAGCGCGGCTACATTGGCTACGGACTCGTGACGGACATGCCCCGTCGGCCGCGCTCCAAAGCGGATGCCCCGTGGGCCGGTGGCACGGACCGCTTCACAGCGGTGGTACCGATGACTGTGCAAGTTGAAATCGCTGAACCGGTCTTCCTGCCGTTCGTGAACAACGTACAGCAGGACACAGGGTTCAACACTGGGCAGCTGCAACGCGGAATGTCTTTGGTGCCGAATGATGCCGCAACCCGCATCACGGCCCGCTTGCTGGAACGCTACTTCGAGGCTCAAGGCGAGGCTGAGGGTTCCGAGTCGCCAGACCGGGCGTAGCCGCTTTAGCGTAGCCGAACCTCAAATGGAGTGAGATTGGACGCGTCAAAGGGTCTAGATATGAGCGAATATACAAGCATGTCATCGACAACATACCGTCTGGGTACTTGACAACCACAATGAGTCGATCCTGCTGGAAGCACTCGGTACGGGTCGACAGATTGTTGATAGAGCAGGGGGCAGGAAACACTGCTACCCAAGAGCACGCTCAAGGAAATGATCGTCTACGTCCCCGATGGCGGCAAAACACGGGCATCCGCGGGGCGAGTTCATGTTGGGCGTCCTCCCACCAGCCGCCCAGCTCGAACGAGCACCGAACAACGAACAACGAACCGAGGGTGCGTAGGACCGCGCGTGAAGCTCAATGCCGAGCAGCGCGGGCACCCGCCAGCGCGCATTTAGCGGCGTTTCTAATGCATAGCGGCCCGCGACTTCGGAGAAAGCCGACAGACACTGTGCGCAGCTCTGACGGCCCCGGGCTGCTGCCAGCTGAACCTGAAGGGCAGTCAGTGACCATTTCCCTGCCAGTCAATCCGCACAACAGGAATGTAGTCGGATCACTGCTACGGCAGGCCCTCGTCCCTGCCGTTTTCTGGGGGTTTCTATGCGGTGGCGGTGAGATTTGAGCCCATCTCAGACTTGGGTTGTGCCACACCTTTGGTGTATCTAAACACCGTGGGGAACTCCCGTCTGAATAGCAGGTTCTGATACTCGCCCCTCCCCCACACTCAGCTAAAATCAGACAGGCCCGTTTTACCCCTTCGTTCCGGGCGGAAAGCGCAGCATGTCCTTCACAGAAAACGCCGTAGCCCGCTGGGCGGAGCTGCAGCGGCTACAGGCCTCGCCCGGCTGGAAACTCACCAACGCGAACCCCTGGGTCCTGGCCCTGTTCCGCGAGGCCTTCACACGCACCCGCCCGCGCATCCCCCTGGACGAATTCCACAGCCTCACTGACTCCTTCCTGCAGCAGCTTCGGCTCAGTGGGCAGAGCCTGCGCGAAGACTGGACCGGCAAGAACTACGCCGATGACTGGGTGGCCCGCCGTTTCCTGGCCCGCCCCCGCGCCGACGGCCGCTTCGTCTACGAACTCACCGAACCCGCCGTCCGGTTCCTCTCCTACCTGGACGGCTTCACCGGCGACACCACCAGCCTCAACTCCTCCCGCCTGAACACCCTGCTCTCCAGCGTGGAAACCCTGGCGCACGAATCCAACCCCGACCCCGAAGCACGCATCGCCGTCCTCGAAGAAGAGATCGCCCGCCGCGAAGACCTCATCCGGTCCCTCCGCGCCGGCGACGCTCCCCCGCCCCTGGACGATGACACCGCCGTCGAAGCCGCCCGCGACATCCTGGACCTCGCGGCCGCCCTGCCAGCCGACTTCAAGCGCATGCGCGACGGCCTCGAGAAGATGCTGCACACCCTGCGCCAGGAAATGGTCGAATCGCAGGCCTCCAAGGGCCTGACCATGGGCGAAATCCTCGAAGCGGACAAGCGCCTGCGCAGCACCAGCGAAGGCCGCACCTATGAAGGCTTCACCGCCTTCCTGAACGACGCCGACCAGCAGGGACGCTTCCGGCACGCCATCGCGCAGGTTCTGGAACGCGACTTCGCCGACGCCATGACCCCCGGCGACCGGCAGGCCCTGTACCGGATGATCAGCGACATGCGCGAACAGGCCGCCGAAATCCAGCGGATCTACGGCCGGCTCTCCGAAAGCCTGCACACCTACGTCCAGAGCGACGAGTACCGGGAATCGGTCCAGCTGCGCAAACTCATCCGCACCGCCGAAACCGCCATCCACAAAGCACCGCGCGGACGCCGCCGCGCGGCAGTCGTGCCCGCACCGCGGCTCTACGCGTCCGCGTTCGAATCGCTCAGCATGGTCCGCAGCTACGACCCCGCCGAGCACGCCGCACCGCGGAAGCTGCCCGCACCGCCGTCGTTCACCGAAGCAGACATCCACCGCGCCGCCCGCACGCCAAAGGCCGACCGGCGTGTGCTGCGCGACGCGATCACCCGGGCCGGCAGCCGCCGCGGCCGCGCCACCGTCGCGGAGATCTTCGCCGAGCTGCCCGCAGAACACCGCCACCTCAACAGCATCCGCGCGCTCCTCGCCTCCGCTGCCCCCACCGAGGGCACAGGAACGACGGCGGCGCCCGCGAGCGAGTCCATTCCCTTCCTCCAGATCGACGGTAGTTCCCGCACCGCGGTGCTGCCCGTCCTCACCGTCGCCGAAAGTCCCCAGCCATGATCGAAAACCCCACCGCCGAAGACTTCGACAACGATGAGTTGGAAGAGGACTACCCCGAGCCTGCCCGCGACGTCCTGATCGACGGCCCGGAACTGTTCCCCGGCGACACCGGCACCCTGCCGCTGAAGCTGCGCCAGGCCCTCATCCGGCTGCTGCGCGGCCCGTACCTGGACGCCAACTCCTCGGACAACGTGTACAACACCGTGGTGGATAACCAGGAGCAGCTGCGCGTCCGGCTGAGCGAACTGTTCCTGGAACTGGTCGTCGACGAGGACCACAAGGTCGCGCTGCTGCGCCCGGTCGAGATGGCCGAACCGCACACCACCGCCCTGCAGCGCCAGCGCGAAATGACCCGCGAGGAAACCCTGCTGCTGCTGCGCATGCGCCTGGTCCTGGACCGCCACTCGGGCACCGGCAACGAGGCCACCATCGCCCGGCAGGACATCATCGACGTCCTCGAGCAGTACGTGGACCCGCAGGCGCACGACGCCAAGGGTGTGGAAGACCTGGCCGACGCCGCGGTCCGCAAGCTCGTCACCGAACGCCGCCTGCTGCTGCCCACCGAGCTCGACGACGTTTGGGTCATCTCCAACGCGCTGCCGCTGGCCCTGCCGTACGAGCACATCGGCGACATCATCACCTACATGAACTCGCTGACCGAGGCCCCGGCGGAGCCGGATGCGCCCGAGAACGCGGTCACTGAAACAGAGCACGACGGCGAGGAGCCGGCATGAGCATCGAAACCACCCTTCCCATGGGGGACCTGATCAACCCCGGCCAGAACCGGCTCTCCCGGATCCAGATCGTGAACTGGGGAACGTTCGACGGCGCGCACACCATCCACGTGGACCGCGCCGGCACGCTGCTCACCGGTGACTCCGGCGTCGGCAAGTCCACCATCTTCGATGCCATCCTGCAGGTCATGGACGCGCGGCCCAAGATGAACGAAGCCGCGCAGAACAACGGCGGCACCGCAGCCGAGGAAAAGCGCACCGCGTTCTCCTACATGCGCGGCCGGCTCGGCACCCAGGGCATGGAAGCCGGCGACGGCACCGCCTACCAGCGCCCCGGCGCCACCTGGTCCGCCGTCTGCCTCACCTTCGACAACGGCCTGGGCCAAATCACCAGCCTCTCCGTGCTCATGGACCTGCCCGCAACCGGCACCGAACACCACGTGGGCCGGTTCTACGCCGTGCACAACCGTCCCCTGGACATCACGGCCCTGGAAACCGGCATGCGTGGCCGGTTCACCAAGGGTGCCCTTGAGTCACTGCTGCCGGGCGCGCAGATCTTCGATTCGCACAAACTCTTCGCCGAGCGGTACCGCACCGCCCTGGGTGTGGAGGACGAGAAGGCCTTTGGCCTGCTGCGCATCCTGCAGACCGGCAAGGGCCTGGGCGGAACGGTCAACGACTTCTTCCGCAACCACGTCCTGGACACCCCCAAGACCCTCACCGCCGCGGACGAGGCCGTGGAGGACTTCAGCCACCTGCGCAGCATCCGCCGCCAGCTCGAACGCGCCCGCCAGCAGCGCGACCACCTGGCCAACGTCCCGGACCAGCACCGCCTCTTCCTCACCACCAAGGCCGAACTGGACCGGGTCCGCGCCCTCACCGCCGACGGGCTGCCCGCCTACCGCCGGCGCCTGGCGCTGGCCAGCCACGAACGCGAGGTCGACCGCCTCACCTCCGCAACCGCCACCGGCCGCGAAGCGCTGAAGGCCGCCGAATCCCAGCGCGCCAAGCTGAAGAAGCAGGTCGCCGCGCTCACCGCCCGGTACACGCAGGAGGGCGGCGGAGCGATCGCCACCCTGGAACGCGAAGTTGCCGCCGCGCAGGCGCAGCTGGTTTCCCGTGAAACCATCGAGAACGCGTTCCGCGCCGACCTGCGCGCCGCCGGCATCGACACGGACCTCTCCCCCGCCGGGCTGGTCACTGCCCGCAGCCGTGCCAATGAGCTGATCAAGACCCTGAACGCCGACGTCGACGCCGCGCGGGAGCGCAGCTCCGACGCGCACGGCGAGGCGTGGGCGCTGAAGGGGTCCATCGCGAAGCTGGAAACCGAGATTGCGTCCTTCCGCCGCCGGCGCAGCAACATCCGCCCGGAAAGCCTGGAACAGCGCGCCCGGATCTGCGAAGCCACCGGCATCGACGAGGCCGAGATGCCCTTCGCCGGCGAACTGATCGACGTCCCCGCCGAACACAGCCAGTGGCGTGCCGCCGCCGAACGCGTGCTCCGCCCGCTCTCCACCGCACTGCTGGTTCCCGGCGAGCACATGGCCGCCGTCACCCGCTACCTCAGCGAAACCAACCTGCGCGGCTTCCTGCGCTGCATCGACGTGAGCATTCCCGTGGACGGCCCGTCCGAGCCGGGACCTCGGGACCTCATCACCAAGCTCAGCACCTACGACTCCGCCATGGGCGACTGGGTGGCCCGAAAGATCACCGCGCATTACGACTTCGAGTGCGTCGAGAACCCGGACGAGCTCGCCAAAGTTTCCCGCGGCGTCAGCCTCGGCGGTGCCGTCAAGCGCAACTCCTCCACCACGGAGAAGGACGACCGGCACACCAAGGCCTCGGACAACGTCCTGGGCTTCGACAACAAGGACAAGATCGCCGCCCTCGCCGGTGAACTGCTGGCCCTGCGCGCGAGCTTTGAAGAGGCCGACGTCGTCTCCCGCAAGCACGCCTCGGAGCAGGACGACCTGATCCGCCGGCTCGCCGCCGTCCGCAAGGTCGCCGCCGACACCCGCGAATTCGAGGACATCACTGCCGGCGAGCAGCGCGCCGCCGTCGCCGACGCCGTCGAGCGCCTGGAATCAGCCCGCGATGCCAACGCGGACCTGGAGCAGATCCGCTTCGAACTGGACACCGCAGAGCTGGACCTCACCGCCGCGACCGAGAAGATCGGTGTGCTCAAGGGCGACCTGGCCCGGCTCGAAGCCGAGCTCACCGCTGCCACCGAACGCCGGGACACCCTGGCCGGCCGCGGACCGGATGCCCTGGCGGAGGACCTGCGAGCCCAGCTCGATGAGCTGTTCGCCCCCTTTGGAGAGATCACCGACGTCGTACACCTGAACGACGCCGCCGGGCAGGTGGAGCGGAACCTGCTCACCGAGGCCGCGCGGCTGGATAAGACGCTGCTGGAAACCCACACCCGGCTGGAGCGCACGTTCGAGACGTACAGCGAGAAGTGGGGCTCGGACTTCGGCACGTCCGTGGACTCGGCCGAGGAATACGTGCGCCGGTACGAGGACATTGTCACCGAGGGCCTGCCGCAGCACGAGTCCGAGTTCCGCGAATACTTCAACAACCGCACCTACGAGCGTTTCAGCGACCTGCTGCAGCTGCTCGACGAGGAACGCCGCAGCATCTCCGCGCGGCTGCTGCCGCTGAACTCGGTGCTGCGCCGCGTGCCGTACCACGTGGACAGCCATCTGGAGATCGAGGTCAAGACCACCGTCCCGGACGACGCGCACAAGTTCCGCATGGAGCTGAAGAACGCGCTGCCGATGATGGGCGTGCGGCAGGACAAGGCGGACATGGACGCCCGGTACGCCGCGCTCGAGGGCCTGGTGGAGAAACTGAAGGATCCGCAGGAGCGCCGCTGGCGGGCCGAGGTCCTGGACGTCCGCGCGCACGTGACCATCACCTGCACCAACAAGCTGGCCAACGGGCAGTCGTTCACCAACCTGCAGGCGTCGCTGATGTCCGGCGGCGAGGGGCAGCGTTTCACGGCGTTCATCATGGCCTCCGCGCTGGCGTACCAGCTGGGCATCGTGTCCCAGGGTTTCAGCACCTACGGCACGGTGATGATGGATGAGGCGTTCGTGAAGTCGTCGCTCTCCTTCGCGGAGGCGTCCATCAACGCGCTGCACGAGTTCGGTTTCCAGCTGCTGCTCGCGGCTCCCGAGGACAAGGTGGACCTGTCCCGGTTCCTGGGTTCGGTCACGGAGATCCTGCGCGACGACGCCGCCAACCGGTCGGGCACGCTGGAGCGGGTTCCGGTGGGGTCTTCTGGCGGTTCCCGGGCTGTGGATATTCTGCTGCGGTAGCGGGCTGGCGTCTAGTCCGCTGCCGTGGCCAGGGCTATCTCCTCAAGCTCCTGACTGCGCCCAGAGTGATCGTCGCAGCGACAGCCAGGAAGCAGGCAGGAATCCCCCAAAGGGCAATTCCCTGGTTGATTTTTCCCTCCGACAGGAGCCATAGAAGGACTATTCCGGTAACGGTGAACAGCGCGATGGCAACATTGTGTCCGCGCCACTTCGATTCACTTCTTTTCGGATCGTGCACGTGCACCTCACTGGTCAGCTTCTCGGTATCGAATTCGCAATGCCAGCCACTGTACCGGTGACGGATGCTGTGCAAAGTCAGAGCGCTTCGTAGCTCTGGCCGTGCGGCCCGGTGAACGCCTGGGGAACACCGCCCTGAGACAGGACCAGCCGGCCTTCCGCAGCCGCCCACTCCTCGTAGAGCGGTGACACGCCACGGGCTTCCACTGCGGCGAAGGTCTCATATCCAGCTGCCGTGCCTGACGTCATGCCCCCCACCCTAAACGTGATCGTTGCGGGGTGCCCGCATACCGCCGTGCCCACTGCACCGTGCCGCACACGTCACCCGCAGCGCCACGCCCTGCCCGGCGCGTTCATCCTCTGCTGCAATAACGTCGCTCTGGAGGATCCTGGAATTCTTCTGCTGCGCTAACGTCGCTTTGAACGACCCAGAAGGACTTTATTGCAGCAGCAGATTCTGCAAGGAGGGTCTAACCAGCGTTATTGCGACACAGGATGGCGTTGCAGCTCGGTCATACCGGGCCGGGGCCACCTGCGACGCACCCGTCAGCGTCATTCACCGGCGTCGGCCCCTAACGCTCTTACGAATGTGACGTTACTCTGACGTGTAAGGGTCGTTAGGAGCAGCCATGAGCGTGTCCCATGAACAGGAAACAGAAACCGTACCCGTCCGGGTGCGGGGGCATCTGGAACCGGAAGTCGCTGCCGTGCTGGCCGATTCGGTGATTCCCGCGGACGAACTCAACCACGTTGTGATGCAGTGGGTCGCCCGCCGGAACCTGGCGCCGGCAATGGAAACGGCCCAGACACAGGTCTCACCTCAGCTGGCCCGCAGTCTTCAGGCCAGGGAGAACTGGCTGCGGGACATCGAAACCGAGTTCGGCACCTACAGCCGCCAGGAGGTCGCGCAGCTGCGCGGAGCCAAAGGCACCAACCGTTCCATGGCCGGCGACCTCAAAAACAACGGCCAGATCATCACCTACCGCCGCGGCAACTCCGACCGTATCCCCGCGTTCCAATTCACCGAAACCGGCGGCCAGATCCGCTCGGTCATGCCTGCTCTGATCCGCCTGGCCCGGAAGAATGGCTGGGAGGACGTAGACCTCTTGGCCTGGCTGACGAACCCCAACACGTATTTCCCGGGAGGAACCCGGCCGGTGGATCACCTTAATGACGTGGAACTCGTGCTGGCTGCGGCGGCGGATGCTTTCGAGGCACCGTGACCAAAACGCCCGATCCGCCGGACCAGTGCTCTCTTCTCACAGTTCCCCTTCCCGCCGGAACGCGCCTCTTTCGATGCCACGGCGCTGCATTTCGAGCAGGGGAAGCCAATCCCGGTCCCAGGGGTGCGGGACGGTTCAACTTCTTCGGCACTCCAGCCGTGCCCGTCCTGTACTTCGCTCAGACGCCGGAAACTGCCCTGTGCGAAACCCTGCTGCGTTACACGCCCGCGGGTTCACCCACCCGGCTGCCGGCAGCGGCCTACCGCGGCAGGATCATCTCCGAGGTGGCGGTTGAACGGGAGCTGACGTTCGCCCTGTTCCACAGTGAGGGACTGCGAAGGTTCGGCCTCCAGGCCAAACAGCTGACTGACACGCCGCCTGCGAACTACCCCCAGACACGCAAGTGGGCGGCCGCCGCTCATGCGGGAGGCCTGGACGGTGCCCTCTGGATGAGCCACCAGCTCAACGGCAACCAGGCCGCTGTGGTCTTCGGGGACAGGGCTTCCGAACAAGATTTGTCCACAGTGAGCCAGCTCGCGCTCGATAGTCCTGCCGGTTTCAGCTGGCTGGTCGATGCCTGCGCCCCCATGAACGTGGACGTCCTCCCACCCTTCTAGCCCGCCCGGGGCGCCGGTCACCCTGACTCCTCCCAGCCGGCGGGACCATACTGGGACGATGGGCAAGCTTCTTGAATCCTGGCGCCGCCAGCTGGTCGGCACATTCAGCAACAATTCCGAGACCATCCCGGAATGGGAACTGGAACTCGCCAACGGGACCGACCGCGGCTACTACGGGCCAGGCTCCGCAGTCTGGGCAGTCCACGGGTCCATGACGACGATCATCGCCGGTATCCGGGCCCTCCTGCTGCAGGCACTGCACCCGGGCGCGATGGCCGGCGTCCGCGACTTCTCCAACTACAAGGAGGACCCGCTGGGCAGGCTGGCGGGCACCATCCGCTGGATCTTCACCGTCACCTACGGGGATACGACGGCGGCACGCAGCGCCTCGGAATGGGTGCTGCGGCTGCATGAACGGGTGCAGGGCACCTATGAGGATGCTTCCGGAACGCTGCGGCCCTACTCGGCGAACGATCCCGAGCTCGCCCGCTGGGTCCATCTGGCGTTCACGGATGCGTTCCTGACTTCGCACATGGAGTTCGGCGGGCCCATTCCCGGCGGCCCGGATGCGTACGTAGCCGAGTGGGCCACCGCCGGTGAGCTCATGCGGATCGATAACCCGCCCCGCGATCTCGCCGGACTGCGGAAGCAGATGGCAGCCTTCGACCCCGAGCTGCGTTCCAGCCCCACGGTGCAGGAAGTCGTCGGCTTCCTCCGCCGTCCGCCCCTGCCGAAGAACCAGCTGATTGGCTACCGCGTTCTGTTCGCCGGCGCCGTCGCGTCTCTGGAACCGCGGCACCGGGAACTGCTCGGTCTCCGCGACCCGCATCTGGGTCCGTTCAAGCTGCCGGTGCACGTCCCCGTGAAACTGGTGCTGCGGGTCATCCGGTTCGGGCTCGGCAACATGGGTCCGTCGGAGCGCTCTGCCCGCGAGCGCATCGCGAGGCTGGCCCAGGAAACTGAGGAACGCAGGCAGGCCTGATCCCTGACCCAGAAACCTTCGGGGAGATAATGTCGCGTGGCCGAGTCCCACCGAACCTTCTGGGGAGATAACGTCCCCTAGCCACTTCCCGCCTGAACCTTCGGGGAGATAACGCTGCTTGACCGGCGCCCAAAGGACGTTTACTCCCCGAAGGTTGAACGGCAGGGCCTCGACAGGGCATTAACTCCCCAAAGGTTTGACCGCTGGCAGCCGGCCCCCACGCTGAACGCCGGACCCCGGGCCGGGCACCCCGGCAACCACGGGCCGGCCCGCTGGCCGCCCCCTCAGGAACTCGGCCCCTCAGGAAATCGCGTGAACTGCGTCACAAAACTCTTCCAGTTCCACCGGGCCCGGTGGAACCATTAAAAGAGCAGCAACCTCCCTACCCGTATTGGCGCGCGCCGCTGCGCGCCTCCCCCCATACAGGAAAGGAACCATGCGCAAGGCTGTACCCTCACTGATCATCGCTGGGCTGCTGGTGAGCGGCGGCGTGGTGTCCTGCGGGACCTCGTCTGAGTCCCCTGCACCGGAAACATCAGTCAGCGCCTCCGCGGAAGCGTCCCTGCCGGCGGACCAGATGGACAAGCTGGTCCCCGCAGACGCCCGGACGATCACCGACCCGGCTGACCCGAAGGCCACCCTGGTCCTCTTCACCGACTACCAGTGCCCGTACTGCGCCAAGATGGACACGCTGATCGAGCAGGCCAAGGCCGACTACGGCGACCAGGTCCGGATCGTGGTGCGGAACTACCCGCTGCCCAAGCACCAGAACGCCGAGCCCTCCGCCCGCGCGGTCGAAGCCGCCGCGGAGCAGGGTGCCCTGGAGCAGATGGCCGCCAAGGTCTTCGAGCACCAGCAGGACTGGAAGTCCGCCTCCAACGTGGACGAGATCTTCGCGGGCTATGCCGAAGAGCTCGGCCTGGACATGGACCAGTTCACGGCCGACTACAACTCGGACACCATCAAGGACCGCGTAGCCCGGGACCTCAAGGATGCCCAGGACCTTCAGGTCAAGGGCACCCCTACGCTCTATCTCGACGGCCAGACGCTGCAGCTGGAAACCGGTGACTACAGCGAGATCCAGGAACCGCTGGACGAGGCACTGTCGAAGTAACGTCCGCAGGCGGACCAGCTACGGGCGGACCAGCTACACCCGACCGAACGCGACCACACAGTTCTGCCCGCCGAACCCGAACGCGTTCGTCACGGCATACCGCACGTCCTGTTCCCGGGCGGTGTTCGGCACATAGTCCAGGTCGCACTCGGGATCCGGCGTCGCATAGTTGATGGTCGGCGGAATGACCCCCTCGCCAATCGACATGGCGCACAGCAGCGACGCCAGCGTGCCCGCCGCCCCGATCAGGTGCCCGGTCATCGACTTCGGCGCGGTCACCGCCAGGGACCCGGCATGCTCGCCGAACACCGTATGCAGTGCGAGCGTCTCCGTCCGGTCGTTCGCCTTGGTCGACGTGCCGTGCGCGCAGACAAGATCCACGTCCGCGGGGTCCAGCCGCGCCTGCACAAGCGTCCGCGAAATCGCCTCCGCCGCGTACTTTCCGCTTGGCTCCGGTGCCACTATGTGGAACGCGTCCGACGTCATCGCCCCGCCCAACACCTCCGCATACACCGTTGCACCGCGGGCCCGCGCGTGCGCCAGCGTCTCCATCATGCACACCACGGCGCCTTCGCCGAAGACAAAACCGTCCCGGTCGGCGTCGAACGGGCGGCTGGCCTCCTGCGGCACGTCGTTGTTCCGCGACAGTCCGCGCATGGTGGTCAGACCCGCGAACATCACCGGGGTGATCGCGGCGTCGGTCCCACCGGCAACAACGGCGTCGGCGTCCCCCGCCAGCAACAGCCGGCGCGCCTCCAGCAGGGCGTGCGTTCCGCTGGCGCACGCGAGCGCACTGGCGTTCACCGGACCGTGCACGGAGAGGTCGATCGCCACTTCGCACGCGGGCATATTGGTCAGCGACGACGCCACAAAACTGGGACTGACCGGCCGGATGCCCTCCGCGTCGAAGAGCCGGGTGGCGTCCTGGATTTCCGGATAACCCGACACGGCGCTGTTGATGATCACGGCGGCGTCGACGTCCTCCAGCGACTCGCCCAGTCCGGCGTCGGCCGCCGCCTCCCGTGCCGCGGCGACAGCCAGCTGCGAAGCGCGCGAGGACCGGTTGATCCGCTTGACCGGCAGCCAGGCGGCCGGGTCGAAGCCCTTGACCTCGGCGGCGATCCGGGTCGGGAAGTCCGAAGCGTCGAACGCAGTGATCCGGTCCACGCCGGATTTACCCTCCTTCAGGGCTTCCCACGTCAGCGGCCAGGAACCGCCGAGCGGAGTCTGCGCCCCCATCCCGGTGATGACCACCCGCTGAGTGTCCATGCCGTCCCTCACTCGGTGTCCACAGCCCCGCCCGGCACCACCAGGTTCCCGGCACCCAGGTCCTCCACCGCCGTCTCAGCCAGTTTGAAGTGCATCTTCTTTCCGGTTGCGGTCAGCGGCACGGAGTCCACGAACCGGTAGGCGCGCGGCCGTTTGAAATTCGCCAGTCCGGGATGGGCGAGGCAGAATTCATCCAGGGCATCCGCCGTCGCCGCCTCGCTGCGCGGCACCACGTACGCCACCACCCGTTGCCCCCACTGCGGATCAGGCACGCTGACCACCACCGAATCCAGCACCTCGGGATGCTCCGCCAGCACGCCTTCCACCTGCACCGGATGGATGTTTTCGCCGCCGGAAATGATCATGTCGTCCTTGCGCCCCAGGATCGTGACGAAGCCGTCCGCATCCCAGGTGGCCATGTCCCCCGGATACAGCCACCCATTCACGAACTTCTCCTCATCCGCGCCGGGCAGGTTCACGTAGCTGTACCCGGCCTTCGGCGAGCGCATGATCATTTCCCCGGCCTCGGTGCCGTCCTGCGCCGCCAGCTCATCCGGGCGGGCGCGGCGGTCCGGGAAGACCTTGACGACGGCCACGTCGTCATCCGTGCACGCACGCCCCGCAGTGCCCGCCCGTTCCGGCAGGTCCTCAGGGCGCAGGAACGTGTTCCAGAACGCCTCCGTGGTGCCGTACCCGTTGAAGATCCGCGGCGTGAGCAGTTCCTGGTACCGCAGCGCCGCCGCCCGGTCCAGCGGCGCCCCCATGGTCACGATGCCCTTGAGCGTGCTGATGTCCCGCGGCCGCTTCTCCTGCTCCTCGGCGATCAGCTCCAGCGTGGTGGGCGCGCCGATCAGGAACGTCAGTCCGTACTCCCCCACCCAGTCCAGCACCGTGGCCGGATGGAAACTGCGCAGCGGTACCACCCCGGCGCCAATGTAGAAGGACGGGTTCGGTCCGCCCGAATGCAGGCCGCCGCGGTGGAACCACGGGGTCATGTTCAGCGTCCGGTCATACGGGGTCAGCGGGAAGTGCATGATCACGTCGTGGGCGCTCATCAATTCCGCGATCGATGGCAGCGCCACGCCCTTCGGCATGCCCGTAGTACCCGAGGTGTACAGCCGGGTGCTCTCCTCATAGGTCGAATAATCCGCCGGCAGCGGGGGCAAGGCAGACGACGCCGGATCCCCGCTTTCCGCGGCGGCCAGTTCCAGCCGCGCCTGTTCCAGCGCCGTCCCGAAGTCTTCCCAGCCGCCCGGCAGTCCGCCGTCGGGCGTTCCGGCGACGAGCACCAGCGGGCTCATCTCCGCGATCTCCAGCGCCCGGGCCGCTGCGGCGGCACAGTCGGCGTCGACGATGAAGACCGAGGGCCGGCTGTCGCGGAGGATGTGCGCCGTTTCCCCCGGAGCCAGCCGGAAGTTGACCGGCACGCTGATCGCGCCGAGCCGGTGCGTCGCCAGGTACAGCAGCGCGAACTCGGGTCCGTTGAACAGCTGGTACATCACCCGGTCCCCGCGGCCCACCCCACGGTCGGCCAGCATTTTGGCGCAGGCTTCGACGTCGGCGCCGAGTTCTGCGTAGGTCCACTGCCGGCCGGTGGGCGGATCAATCATGGCGACGGCGCTGCCGTACCGGGCGACGTTGCGCCGGAACCCTGCGCCATAGGTCATCTGGTGCTCGAAGTAGTCCTTGAACCGTCCGGCGTCGTACTGCATCCAGGTGTCCTTTCTCAGTTCCCCTGCGGCCGCCGCGGCCGTTGGGGAAGCGCTACGGGGTCGGTGGTGTCGCTGAAGAACGGCGGGGCGATGACGGAGAGGCCGCCGTCGACCGCCAGGGACTGCCCGGTGATGTACTCCGCGCCCGGGGAGAGCAGGAAATCGACGGTGGCAGCCATCTCATCCACGGTGCCGGGCCGCTGTTTGGGAATGCGGGAGATCACGCTGTCCATGGGCGCCATGCCGTCCATGGTGTAGAAGTACTCGAGCGAGTCGGAGTCGATCAGCCCGCCGTTCACCGCGTTCACGTTGATCCCGTAACCGGCGAACTCCACCGCCATAAAGCGGACAAAGGACTCGACGGCGGCCTTGTAGGAACCCAGCGCCGCGTAGGTGGGGAAGGCGCGGACGCTGCCGTAACTGCTCAGCGCCACAATCCTGCCGCCGTCGTCCATCAGTTTCACTGCCTCCTGGGACCCGAGCACAAAGGGCCGCACGTTCACGGCGTAAGCCCGGTCCAGGTGGTGGGTCTTCAGGTCGACCACCTTCTTGAAGGCGGCTGCGGCGGCGTTGTTCACGTAGTAGTCCAGCCGTCCGTATTCCGCGGCAGCGGCGTCGAACAGCCGGACGATGTCCTCGGGATTCTCGATGTCCGCCTGCACCGCCAGTCCGCCGCCGCCGAGGCGCTGCAGTTCCGCGACAGTGTCCTTGGCCAGGTCCGCGTTCTTCCGGTAGCCAACCACCACCTGGGCGCCCTGCGCGGCCAGCCGCTCCGCCACCCGCCGGCCGATCCCGCGGGACGCTCCGGTGATCAGGGCGATCTTGCCTTCGTGCTGCGGCCGCTGTTCCACGTGCAACCTTCCGCACCGTGAGCCCGGCGCCGGCGTCTCGATTCAGGCTGCGGCTCCCGCACAGCGCGCGAACCGGGCGGGGATGTTCGACGCCGGTGTCTCCGCCAGCTGCCCACGTCCCCTTGATCCGTAAATCGTTATCCCGCCGGTTTGCTGCGTCAAGGGTGTGTGGACTGGGAACCTCTATCCGCCTGCGGCTTTGGCAGCCTGTGGAGGGAGAACCGGAGCGTAACGAAGTTGGGATGAGGCGGTGCGCGTCAGTACCGTGAACAAACCAATATCAAAATATTGGTTTTGACTATTGAGGAGCATCCATGGCCATTGTCCGCACCATCGCCGAAGTTGAAGAGTCCGAGAAGGACGTGGAGCCGCTTGCGCTGCCGCTGGCCGACCCGCTGGGTGCGGACATTGAGACCAAAACCTACAACCTGTTCTCCACCAAGGATGAGAGCATCCACGCCGGCACCTGGGAAACCGCCGTCGGCCTCTCCCGGTGGAACTTTTCCGACGGCGGCGAGGTCATCTACGTGCTCAGCGGCCGTATGACCGTCCAGCGCGACGGCGAAGAGCCCAAGGAAGTTGGCCCGGGCGACCTGGCGGTCTTCCCGCAGGGCTGGACCGGCACCTGGAACGTCACGGAGGCGCTGTCCAAGGTCTACGTCATGTACAGCTGACCGGTAACTAGAGTTGGACAGGGGCGGGCGCCGGATCCTGCCCCGGGACGGAGCAGCGGGTGGCCCGCAACCAAGAGGCCAAGAGGCGTGTAATTCTCGAAGCGACGCTGGAGAGTATCTCCAGGCACGGCTACGAAGCGACCCGTCTCCGTGATGTGAGCGAATCTGCGGGCGTCTCGATCGGCGTTCTCCAGCACTACTTCGGAACCCGGGAGCAGCTTCTGGGCGAAGCCCTTGGCCACGCCAGCGGTGAGCTCGTGGAGCACTTCGCCGCCCTGGACCCGGCCCGTCTCAGCCCGTGGATGGAGCTGCGGGGGATGATCGGCGTCGTCTGCGGCATGCCGAGCCTGCACGGCCGCGGGCTGCTCTGGCTGGAAATGTCCAGCCTGGTCCGCAGGCACCCCGAACTGCGCGGGCGGCTGGACAGCGTGTACGAGCTCTGGGACACGCACGTCCGTGCCGCAGTGCAGCGCGGTGCCGCGGACGGGTCACTCGGCGTCGACCCGGAGTCGGTGGACGACCTGGTGGCCATTTTCCTGGCCTTCTTCGACGGTTACGAATACGAGATCGCGTCCTCGCTGGTTCCGGACGATCCGGCCGTACTCGAACGCCGTGCGGTACTGCTGGCTGAACGGCTTTTCCGGCCTGTTCCGGCCTGACCCGTCCCTCTCTTTCCCCATCAAGGTGGGGTTGGGGCAAGGTTAGGAGCGCAGGTACGCCAGGGTGGCGAGAACCCGGCGGTGTCCACTGTCCAACGGCGAGAGCCCCAGCTTCGCGAAGATGTTGCCAATGTGCTTGCTGACAGCCGTCTCCGACAC
Organism: Arthrobacter caoxuetaonis; assembly: GCF_023921125.1. NCBI lineage: Bacteria > Bacillati > Actinomycetota > Actinomycetes > Micrococcales > Micrococcaceae > Arthrobacter > Arthrobacter caoxuetaonis. The sequence continues at coordinate 233,893 of NZ_CP099466.1, read as the reverse complement.
GGAAATGGCCTGCGCAATCGCAGTATTCCCCAGACCCTCGGCGACCAGCCCCAGGACCTCGAACTCGCGCGGCGTGAGCGAGCGGATCGGATCCCGGGTTCCGCGGCGGCTGAAGAGCTGGGCAATGACCTCGGGGTCCATTACGGTCCCGCCGGCCGCGACCCGCTGCAGCGCGTCGACGAAGTCACCGACCTTCCCCACCCGTTCCTTGAGCAGGTAGCCCACACCCTGGGCGCCGGAACCCAGGAGCCGGCTGGCGTAGCGGTCCTCCACATACGCGGACAGCACCAGCACCGGGAAATCCGGGACCCGTGCCCTCAGTTCCAGCGCAGCTTTCAGGCCTTCATTGGTGAAGGTGGGCGGCATCCGGACGTCGAGCAGCGCGGCGTCGGCAATACCCGGCTCGAACACGGCCAAAAGATCATCCGCGTTGTCCCAGGATCCTGCCACCTCGAACCCCTCGCCCTTGAGGAGCAGTTCAAGCCCCGCCCGCAGCAGGGCATCATCTTCGGCAATCAGAACGCGCACGGCAGCTCCACTCTCAGGTTGGTTGGGCCCCCTGCGGGGCTGGTGAGCACCAGCCTGCCGCCAAAGGCGGCTGCGCGCCGGGCGATGCCGGTCAGGCCGGTCCCCGAGCCGCCACCGGCGGCACGTGCGGCCCCGGCGGGGGTTGTGACAGTTTCGGTAGCGACAGTGTTGGTAGCGACAGTGTTGGTAGCGACAGTGTTGGTAGCGAGGGCGGTTCCGGCGGCTGCGAAAGTTTCGGTGTCGGCGGCTGCGTCAGCGGCCAACGCCGGCGGGACAGCAGGGCTCCCCGGTGCCGGTGCGAACTCCGCGAAAGCGGCGTCCGCGGAGGAAGCTTCCGCCCCGCCGCGCCCGTCGTCAGTCACTTCAACCACCAGCACGTCCTCCCGCGGCGTCGATTCGGTGCGCAGCACCACCTCGATCCGGGACGCACCGGAATGCTTGGCAGCATTGGTCAACGCTTCGGCCAGGACAAAGTAGGCGGCGGATTCAACAGCAGCAGGGGCGCGCTGCAATCCCCCGACGTCCAGGCTGCAGGGAATGGGCGAGCGGCTGGTCAGGGCCGAGGCAGCACCGCCCAGCCCCAGCTCATCCAGCACCGGGGGATAGATGTCATGCACAGCTGCACGGAGTCCGGTCAGCGCTTCAGAGGCGGCGTCCTGCGCCCGGGCCAGGAACGGCAGCGCGGCGGCCGGGTCGGTCTCCGCGGCCCGCTGGGCCAGCCCCAGCATCATGACCACACCCACCAAACGGTTCTGCGCGCCGTCGTGCAGTTCCCTCTCGATCCGGCGCAGCTCGGCGGCGTGTGCGGCGAGCGCGCTGGCCCGGGCTGTGGAGAGGTCCTGGATCCTTCGGGAGAGCTCGTCATAACGGCGCGGGGAAAGGATCGCGAGTGTTCCCTCACTGAGCCGCCGCGCCATCCACGGCAGCAGGAACCAGGCCAGGACTGCATAGGCGACGCCGAGCAGCATGCCCAGGAATGCTTCCGGCCAGCTGGTGATGGTGATGGTCATTTCCAGCGGCGACTCGGGCGGAAACAGCATCCACAGCGGAGAAACCAGCAGATACAGCGCCGCTCCGGCCGGCAGGGCGAGGGCCACGGCACCGGCCAGCAGGGCAAACGCGGCATGGAAGAGCAGCCAGGACAGGTCCCGCTTGGTTTCCGGAGCCGTCACCAGCGACGCCAGTTCGCCAAAGGAATACCGCCCGCTGAGGCGGCGGCGGTCAAAGGGAATCACAGCCCCGGCAAAGCCGGCAGAGCGCTCCTGCGCATGTGCTGCCAGGAAGTCCAGGATCCTCAGTGCGCCGGGCAGGGCGTAGAGCCCGATGCCCAGGGACAGGAAGGGCAGCAGCACCAGTCCCGCCACCAGAGCTGCCAAGGATGCCAGCCAGTAGGCGGCCTCGCGCAGCAGGAAGGCAGCGTCAGCGGTGCGGGCCCGCAGGCCGGCTTGGGTTGGCCATCTCATTTCCTCGATTATGCCGGAGCGCCCCGGGTCTGTCGGTATAGCCAGCTACACCATGAACTGGGCTGCTGGCTGTATCGGAACCGATTCCTGCGCTGCGTAGCGTTGAAACCAGTTCCCCGCCACCGTTCAAAGGACACAAACCATGTACACAGACTCTTCCGAATTCCCAGGTCCGGCAGCCCTCGAGCTCACCGGCGTTTCCAAGAGCTACCGCACCGGGACTACCGCCGTCGCAGCCCTCCGCGAGGTGTCCCTGGCCGTGCCGGCAGGCACCTTCACCGCGGTGATGGGCCCGTCCGGGTCCGGCAAAAGCACGCTGCTGCAATGCGCCGCGGGCTTGGACGGGCCCGACGACGGGCAGGTGCGGCTGGGCGGCACCGAGATTTCCCGGCTGGGAGGCAAGGCACTCACCCGCTTCCGGCGGGACCATGTGGGCTTCGTCTTCCAGTCCTACAACCTGCTGCCGCAGCTCTCAGTGACGGCCAACGTCACCCTGCCGCTGCTGCTCGCCGGACGCGGAACGGACGGGGCCTGGCTCGAGTACGTGCTCGACGCCGTCGGGCTGACCGGACTGGGCAACCGGAAGCCGCAGGAGCTCTCCGGCGGGCAGCAGCAGCGCGCGGCCATTGCCCGGGCCCTCATCACGCGCCCGGACGTGGTCTTCGCGGATGAGCCTACCGGGGCCCTGGATTCCGGCACTGCCCGCCAGGTCCTGGAACTGCTGCGGCACACGGTCTCGGTACTTAACCAAACAGTGGTGATGGTGACCCACGATCCGGTGGCGGCCAGCTACGCGGACACAGTCGTTTTCCTGGCCGACGGACGCATTGACGGCAGCGTGAGCGGCGCCTCGGCCCGCGACGTCACCGACCGCATGGCCTCTCTGGGAGGGAACTAACATGCTCAGCCTCGCCAAAGCGTCCATCCGGCACCACCGCGGCGGGTTCGCCGGTGTGTTCATCGCCGTGTTCCTCTGCGCTGCACTGATCACCGCTATGGGCGTGCTCATTGAATCCGGACTGCGCGGAGGCACCTCCCCGCAGCGCCTGCAGGCGGCTGACGTCGTAGTGGGCGCTCCCCAGTCCATTCCGGTTCCGGAGGACCTTCCGGCCGTCTTTCCCGAACGGGTCCTGCTGCCCGCCGGGACAGTGGAGGAGATCGAAGCCGTGCCCGGCGTCCAGAGCGCCGTCGGCAGCGTGGAGATTCCGCTGGCCACCGCCGACGGGAACCCCGTTGCCGCCGCGGCCTGGGACTCGGCAGCCCTGGCACCCTATGACCTCACAGCCGGTGAGCCCCCGCAGGCGTCTGATGAGGTGGCGGTGGATGCCTCCTTCAACACGGAGCCGGGCAGCAGCATCGTGCTCAGCCACGGCGGTGTCCCCTCCGAGTACACCGTGTCCGGCACCGTGGAGCCGGCGGAAGGAGACAATTCAGGGCCGGCCGTCTTCCTGAGCACCGCCGGCGCGGCAGTCCTCTGGCCGCACGGCGATTCCGTGGCCACGGTCGGTGTCCTGGCCGAACCGGGTGTCAGCCCGGCGAAACTGGCCGCGGACATCGAAGCCGGGGTATCCGGCGTCGTCAGTTACACCGGCGACCGGCGCGGTGATGTGGAGAACCTCGGCGGAGCCGGGGCGCGGTCCATGCTGCTGCTCCTGAGCGGGTCCCTGGCCGGAGTCGCCATGATGACCGCGGTCTTTGTGACTGCCGGAACCCTCTCGCTCTCCATCCTGTCCCGCCGCCGCGAGTTCGCGATGCTGCGGGCAGTGGGGGCCGGAGCCAACCAGACGCTGGGCCTGCTGGTTCGCGAAGTCCTGCTGGTCTCCAGCGCCGCCGCCGTGCTGGGAGCCCTTCCCGGATTCTGGCTGGCAGGTTTCCTCGGTGGCCAGTTCACCGCCGCCGGAGTGATTCCGGAGGGGTTCCAGCTCGCGTTCAGCCCGCTGCCGGCGGTGGGCGCCGTCCTGGTCAGCGTCGCAGCGGCTGTGGGTGCCTCGCTCGTCTCGGCCCGCGGCACGGTCCGCGCAGCTCCCGTGACGGCGCTGCGGGAGGCCGTCACCGAATCCGGCCGGCTGGGCCGCGGGCGCATCATTACCGGACTGACCCTGCTGGCTGCCGGTCTCCTCGCAGCGCTGCTGCCTGCGGCGGTCCCCGGCAGCGCCGGGCTGGCGGCAGCGGCGTCGAGCATCCTGCTGCTCGTGGTCGGTGCGGGCGTGCTGGGTCCGTGGATTGTGACCGGTTCGCTGAAGCTGATGGCGCCGCTCCTGCGGAGCAGCAGTTCCGCGCCGCTGGTCCTGGCCGGAGCCGGCGCCGAGGCATTCCCGCGGCGGCTCGCGGCGGGAATCGTGCCGCTGGCTCTGGCCCTGGCGCTCGGCTCCGTACAGTTCTTCATGCCAGCCACCGTGGAGTCCGAAGCACAGCGGCAGTCCCGCGACGGCGTCGTGGCCGGCTACCTGGCCAGCGCTCCGGGCGGAATCTCTCCCGAGCTGGCGGACGCGGTGGCCGCACTGCCGGGGGTGGAAACTTCGACGCCGATGGCCGCCTCCGCGCTCCTCGCCCAAACGCGTTTCCTGGGCATGGATGACGGGGTGCAGCCCGTCGGAGTGCAGGGTGTTGCACCTGAAAATCTGGAGGCCGCGCTGGACCTGGGGGTCCGGGAGGGGTCGCTGGACCGGCTCGCCGAACCCGGAACAGTAGCGGTAAGCACCGCGCTTGCGTACGAATCCGGGCTGGCGCCCGGGGATGAGTTCGGGTTCCGCTACGGGGACGGGGCTGAGGGCACCGCCGTCGTCGTCGCCGTCTATGAACGCGGGCTGGGATTCGGCGACGTAACCATGGACAACGCGGCCCTGCTCCCGCACACCACTTCCGGGCTGAACGACCAGCTGCTGCTCACGGCACCGGACGCCAATCCGGCGGAACTGGTGCCGGCACTTGAAGGCCTGGGCCTGACTGTCCTGGACCGGGAGGAACTGGACGCAGCCGGTGCGGCGGAGCGCGGTGCGGAGTCCTGGGTGAACATCCTGGCCATGCTGATCCTGCTGGGGTATCTGGCGGTGTCTGTGGGGAACTCACTGGTTATGTCCACCGCACGGCGGCGCCCCGAAATGCTGCTGCTGCGCCGGCTCGGAGCCACGAACGCGCAGCTGCGCCGCATGACCGGCGCGGAGTCGGCGCTGATGGTTGCCGCCGCCGTCGTAGTAGGAACGGTGCTGGCGCTGCCGCCGCTGATGAGCATTGCCCTGAATGTCTCCGGACAGCCGGTTCCCACGATCCAGCCGCTGGTGTACCTGGCGCTGGCGGGCGGAACCGCCCTGCTGGGCATGGGCACGGTTGCGGCGGCCACCCGCTTTGCACTGCGGCCGGAGCGCAACGGGTAAGGGCCCGGACGCAGAAACGCCCCGGTCCGAAGACCGGGGCGTTTCTGTGATGATTTCTCACCTGGCGGAGGATGGGGGATTTGAACCCCCGAGGGCGTTAACCCAACACGCGTTCCAGGCGTGCGCCATAGGCCGCTAGGCGAATCCTCCAGGCTTTTGCTCGTCAAGAGCAGATATAAGACTACCGGACATCGCCCTGATTACCGAATCGAGGGCCGACGACGGCCTCACGACCCCGCGGCGGCACCCATGCGGCGCCGGCCTGCCAGCCGCAGACCCAGGTTGATGACCAGGATCGACAGCCAGGACAGCTCCGCCGCCGACGGGCTGACAAGTGCAATGGGAATGGAGAGGAGGAAAACCGCCGGGGTGACGGGAGCGCGGACCCGGGCATACCTGAGCAGTCCTGGATTGACGTCGTCCCGGAAAAGTCCTCGCCTGCGGCAGTAAGACCACATCCACGTGTTCACCGAGCCGATCAGTCCCAGGGCAGCAGCATAAATAACGACGCCGAGGCTCGTGTCGTCGTGCAGCGCCAGCATGTCGGTGGCATAGGCGAGCAGCGCCACAAAGAACAACAGCAGCAGGTTTAGCCGCTGCAAACCTCCGGTGTAACCCTTCAGCAGGCGGAACAGCCGATGATGGCTCAGCCAATAGGCGCCGGCGACCGCGAAGGACAGGGCGTACGCGAAGAACTCCGGGCGCTGCTCCAGGATCGCATGGCCGAGCTGGCCGGCAGGGACTTCCGGCACCTTGATGTCCACGGCCAGCAGCGTCATGGCGATCGCGAATACGGCATCGCTGAAGAACATCGTGCGGTCCAGGTCGGCTCCGGAATCAAGACGCCGGCTGAACGGATCCTTCTTCTCCGTCATTGCATCATTGTGGGCCGTTCAAGCGCACGGGTCAGCAGCCGGGCCTTAAACAGGGAAGGACCCGCACGTCTCTGTACGGGTCCAACTCATCACGGTATGTCCGGCGGTGACCTACTCTCCCACACCCTCCCGAGTGCAGTACCATCGGCGCTGTGGGTCTTAGCTTCCGGGTTCGGAATGGGACCGGGCGTTTCCCCCACGCTGTGACCGCCGTAACCCTTTGTCCTCGCTTGCGCGGGAAATCTTCGGGTCACGCGCCGCGTGCTCTCTGCAGCCTCTCAGCTGATTCGTGCCTGCGGCGGTGATGCTCTTAAATCTTACCCTGTTTTTTAGGCGCTCATAACCACGGCCGAGATGGGGCGAGGTGGCGAGCAGGGATGCCGGGTATCGTCACCCAGCTGGGTGTCGGGTGTCAGGCCTGGATCGTTCGGCTGAGTGAATCTCAACCGGGTGGGGCTGCTGGGTAGGATCCCGCGACTCGGGCCGAGATGGGCAAAAACGCCGCTGGGCGCACCCCGCATGGGATGGATGCTGCTGGCTCAAGTGGTGAAGAGCCGGGGCGGGCGGACAGGCGGACAGCGCAGGTGACCATTCGGGTCGGCTGGCCGGCCGGACGGGTTCGACAACCATGAAGCAGCAACTCGGCGATGTGGTTTTGCTGCGTTTGGGGCTGAATCGTGTGCTGTGGGAATTTGCTGCGCGGCGCCGTACCCAGATTTTCCCTGGACGATCGGTTTGTCCCGAAACGCAGTGAAACCATGCCACAGGGTGCAGCGAAATCCCCGAGCGCAGTGCTTCCGGACCCAAAGTGCAGTGTTTCCCCAAAGTGCAGTGTTTTGGCCGGGATGCAGCGCGTTTGCCGCGGGACGTAGTGTCTTTGGCCGGGAGGCAGTGTTTTACCCACAGTGCAGTGCCTGCACCCCGGGATCCAGCGTTTCACCCTGGGGGCGGCGCCGGCATGGGCGCTCAGGACCTTAGCCCCCATGCCGCGGCACCACAGGCACGATACTGGGGTGCCTTGGGAGGAAACGGTGCTGTGCCGGGTGTTCGGGCACCGGGTTCCCAGCCCTGGTTACTGGTGCGCTGCGCCGCGAGGTTACTCCCGCAACGGGAGTAACGGGGAGGGGGAACAGTGGCCCGGTGTGGACCTGCATGCGTTGCCTGACCCAGGGAGTGCCGGTGATTTTGCGCACCCGGCACCCATACTTTGCGGGTTAAACAGGTCGGGCCCCGCACCTAGTGCGGGGCCCGTAGCCCGGAACCCCCAGGGGGTTCTAATGGTTGTCCGGCGGTGACCTACTCTCCCACACCCTCCCAGGTGCAGTACCATCGGCGCTGCGGGTCTTAGCTTCCGGGTTCGGAATGGGACCGGGCGTTTCCCCCGCGCAATGACCGCCGTAACCCTACCAACCCGGCACACACCCACCCGGACCGAGTCCGGTGGTATGGCGGGTAAATCAGTGGATTACACGATAACCGTGTATTCAATTAGTTCCTGCAACCAGAACAACCCTGGCGGGTTGTTGGTTGGGAACCACATAGTGGACGCAAGCAGCATGATCACAACACCCTGTACGTTGGGAAAACCGTTTGAAGTCGTGTTTCCCAGGTGTTGGTGTGGTGTAAGTTTATCGGCTATTAGTACCGGTCAGCTTCACGGGTCTTTAGTCCCCGCTTCCACATCCGGCCTATCAACCCAGTGGTCTGGCTGGGGGCCTCTCACACACAAGGTGTATGGAAATCTCATCTCGAAGCAGGCTTCCCGCTTAGATGCTTTCAGCGGTTATCCCATCCGAACGTAGCTAATCAGCGATGCACTTGGCAGTACAACTGACACACCAGAGGTTCGTCCGTCCCGGTCCTCTCGTACTAAGGACAGCCCTTCTCAAATTTCCTGCGCGCGCAGCGGATAGGGACCGAACTGTCTCACGACGTTCTAAACCCAGCTCGCGTACCGCTTTAATGGGCGAACAGCCCAACCCTTGGGACCTACTCCAGCCCCAGGATGCGACGAGCCGACATCGAGGTGCCAAACCATGCCGTCGATATGGACTCTTGGGCAAGATCAGCCTGTTATCCCCGAGGTACCTTTTATCCGTTGAGCGACGGCCATTCCACAATGTACCGCCGGATCACTAGTCCCGACTTTCGTCCCTGCTTGAGATGTCTCTCTCACAGTCAAGCTCCCTTGTGCACTTACACTCGACACCTGATTGCCAACCAGGCTGAGGGAACCTTTGGGCGCCTCCGTTACTCTTTAGGAGGCAACCGCCCCAGTTAAACTACCCATCAGGCACTGTCCCTGACCCGGATTACGGGCCGAAGTTAGATATCCAGTATGACCAGAGTGGTATTTCAACGATGACTCCACCCGAACTGGCGTCCGGGTCTCACAGTCTCCCACCTATCCTACACAAGCCACACCGAACACCAATACCAAACTATAGTAAAGGTCTCGGGGTCTTTCCGTCCTGCTGCGCGTAACGAGCATCTTTACTCGTACTGCAATTTCGCCGAGTTTATGGTTGAGACAGCGGGGAAGTCGTTACTCCATTCGTGCAGGTCGGAACTTACCCGACAAGGAATTTCGCTACCTTAGGATGGTTATAGTTACCACCGCCGTTTACTGGGGCTTAAATTCCCAGCTTCGCCCGTAAGGGCTAACCGGTCCTCTTAACCTTCCAGCACCGGGCAGGAGTCAGTCCGTATACATCGTCTTGCGACTTCGCACGGACCTGTGTTTTTAGTAAACAGTCGCTTCCCCCTGGTCTCTGCGGCCCACACCCGCTCCGGAAAGCAAGTTTCCATCACGGGGCAGGCCCCCCTTCTCCCGAAGTTACGGGGGCATTTTGCCGAGTTCCTTAACCATAATTCTCTCGATCGCCTTAGTATTCTCTACCTGATCACCTGTGTCGGTTTGGGGTACGGGCGGCTAAAACCTCGCGCCGATGCTTTTCTAGGCAGCATAGGATCACCGGATTCCCCCATACGGGGGTCCCATCAGATCTCAGGTGCGTCATCAAAGACACAGTGACGGATTTGCCAATCACTGACCCTACATCCTTAGACCAGGACAACCATCGCCCGGCCCGGCTACCTTCCTGCGTCACACCTGTTAATACGCTTACCTCCCAGGTTACGGTCCCGCGCTCCACCAAAACCCGGAACACCACAAGGGTGCACGGGCAGGTTTCGGGCGGTTAGTATCCCCCGCTTGGTATGGGCGGTTTTTCGCCGGTACGGGAATATCAACCCGTTGTCCATCGACTACGCCTGTCGGCCTCGCCTTAGGTCCCGACTTACCCAGGGCAGATTAGCTTGACCCTGGAACCCTTGATCATTCGGCGGACGGGTTTCTCACCCGTCTTTCGCTACTCATGCCTGCATTCTCACTCGTGTAGGCTCCACCACTGGTTTACACCGCAGCTTCACTGCCCACACGACGCTCCCCTACCACTCCAGACGGCTGAACCACGAAGGCTTACCAATAATCTGAAATCCACAACTTCGGCGGTGTACTTGAGCCCCGCTACATTGTCGGCGCGGAATCACTTGACCAGTGAGCTATTACGCACTCTTTCAAGGGTGGCTGCTTCTAAGCCAACCTCCTGGTTGTCTGGGCAACTCCACATCCTTTCCCACTTAGCACACGCTTAGGGGCCTTAGTTGGTGGTCTGGGCTGTTTCCCTCTCGACTATGAAGCTTATCCCCCACAGTCTCACTGCTGCGCTCTCACTTACCGGCATTCGGAGTTTGGCTGACGTCAGTAACCTTGTAGGGCCCATCGGCCATCCAGTAGCTCTACCTCCGGCAAGAAACACGCAACGCTGCACCTAAATGCATTTCGGGGAGAACCAGCTATCACGGAGTTTGATTGGCCTTTCACCCCTACCCACAGCTCATCCCCTCCATTTTCAACTGAAGTGGGTTCGGTCCTCCACGACGTCTTACCGTCGCTTCAACCTGGCCATGGGTAGATCACTCCGCTTCGGGTCTAGATCACGCCACTCACTCGCCCTATTCAGACTCGCTTTCGCTACGGCTTCCCCACACGGGTTAACCTCGCGACGTAACACTAACTCGCAGGCTCATTCTTCAAAAGGCACGCTGTCACAGCAACAAGGCTGCTCCAACGGTTTGTAGGCACACGGTTTCAGGTACTATTTCACTCCCCTCCCGGGGTACTTTTCACCTTTCCCTCACGGTACTTGTCCGCTATCGGTCATCAGGGAGTATTTAGGCTTACCAGGTGGTCCTGGCAGATTCGCACGGGATTTCTCGGGCCCCGTGCTACTTGGGATCCTCTCCAAGCGGCAGCATACATTCCGGTTACGGGGCTAACACCCTCTACGGCCTGGCTTTCAAACCAGTTCACCTATGCACCTGCACTCACTTCACCAGTCCGGCAGAACTGATACGGAAAGTCCCGCAACCCCAGTGATGCAACGCCCGCCGGCTATCACACACCACTGGTTTAGCCTCTTCCGCGTTCGCTCGCCACTACTAACGGAATCACTGTTGTTTTCTCTTCCTGCGGGTACTGAGATGTTTCACTTCCCCGCGTTCCCTCCACGCACCCTATGTGTTCAGATGCGGGTCACCCGGTCACTCGCGCGCCGGGCGGGGTTTCCCCATTCGGACATCCTGGGATCAACGCTCGGTTATCAACTCCCCCAGGCTTATCGCAGATTCCTACGTCCTTCTTCGGCTCCTGATGCCAAGGCATCCACCGTGTGCCCTTAAAAACTTGACCACAAAGATCAATAATTAATATCGCTATCGAGAAAACCACGGTTACCAGTACAAGACCGGTCACCAGGTTTTTCTGAAATTGCACTTAATAATTTTTAAGATGCTCGCGTCCACTATGTAGTTCTCAAACAACAACCCCGTCACACCCATCCACCAGACCAGGCACCCCGCAAGGGGAAACCCACAGCCCGGCATCCGGCATGCGCAGGAAAACCAGAAACAACAGATCCTGTTGCCTCAGGACCCAACAGTGTGCCAAACGATACCCACCGGGCAACCCGACCGGCCATGCTTTCCAACCCCCAGAAGGAGGCGTACTCACCAGCCGGACAGAACCCGGAAGAACCTATTTATTGATATTCCACCCTTGAGCACCCACCGGAGAACATATGTCTCCGACATGGGCATCTCCTGCAAAGCACACATCCAACACTGTGGAAGGACCTGCCACTTTGAGGTGCTCCTTAGAAAGGAGGTGATCCAGCCGCACCTTCCGGTACGGCTACCTTGTTACGACTTAGTCCCAATCGCCGGTCCCACCTTCGACGGCTCCCTCCCACAAGGGGTTAGGCCACCGGCTTCGGGTGTTACCAACTTTCGTGACTTGACGGGCGGTGTGTACAAGGCCCGGGAACGTATTCACCGCAGCGTTGCTGATCTGCGATTACTAGCGACTCCAACTTCATGAGGTCGAGTTGCAGACCTCAATCCGAACTGAGACCGGCTTTTTGGGATTAGCTCCACCTCACAGTATCGCAACCCTTTGTACCGGCCATTGTAGCATGCGTGAAGCCCAAGACATAAGGGGCATGATGATTTGACGTCGTCCCCACCTTCCTCCGAGTTGACCCCGGCAGTCTCCTATGAGTCCCCGCCATAACGCGCTGGCAACATAGAACGAGGGTTGCGCTCGTTGCGGGACTTAACCCAACATCTCACGACACGAGCTGACGACAACCATGCACCACCTGTAAACCGACCACAAGTGGGGGACCTGTTTCCAGGCCTTTCCGGTTCATGTCAAGCCTTGGTAAGGTTCTTCGCGTTGCATCGAATTAATCCGCATGCTCCGCCGCTTGTGCGGGCCCCCGTCAATTCCTTTGAGTTTTAGCCTTGCGGCCGTACTCCCCAGGCGGGGCACTTAATGCGTTAGCTACGGCGCGGAAAACGTGGAATGTCCCCCACACCTAGTGCCCAACGTTTACGGCATGGACTACCAGGGTATCTAATCCTGTTCGCTCCCCATGCTTTCGCTCCTCAGCGTCAGTTAATGCCCAGAGACCTGCCTTCGCCATCGGTGTTCCTCCTGATATCTGCGCATTTCACCGCTACACCAGGAATTCCAGTCTCCCCTACATCACTCTAGTCTGCCCGTACCCACTGCAGACCCGGGGTTGAGCCCCGGGCTTTCACAGCAGACGCGACAAACCGCCTACGAGCTCTTTACGCCCAATAATTCCGGATAACGCTTGCGCCCTACGTATTACCGCGGCTGCTGGCACGTAGTTAGCCGGCGCTTCTTCTGCAGGTACCGTCACTTTCGCTTCTTCCCTGCTGAAAGAGGTTTACAACCCGAAGGCCGTCATCCCTCACGCGGCGTCGCTGCATCAGGCTTCCGCCCATTGTGCAATATTCCCCACTGCTGCCTCCCGTAGGAGTCTGGGCCGTGTCTCAGTCCCAGTGTGGCCGGTCACCCTCTCAGGCCGGCTACCCGTCGTCGCCTTGGTGGGCCATTACCCCAACCAACAAGCTGATAGGCCGCGAGTCCATCCAAAACCGCATAAAGCTTTCCACCACCATGGCATGCGCCAGATGGTCGTATCCGGTATTAGACCCGGTTTCCCAGGCTTATCCCGAAGTTAAGGGCAGGTTACTCACGTGTTACTCACCCGTTCGCCACTAATCATTCTGTGCAAGCACAGAAGTCATCGTTCGACTTGCATGTGTTAAGCACGCCGCCAGCGTTCATCCTGAGCCAGGATCAAACTCTCCGTAAATGTGTTACAGACACACAACCGGAGCCAAGGAAAATTGGCTGCACAGTCATGCACTAAATTCGAAACCAGCTAAAAAAGCTGCTCCAGCCCACGGGGTGGGCCGAACAGCCAGTTCAACCAATCAAAATAATTGGTATCAATAAACTTGGCACACTATTGAGTTCTCAAACAACAGGCGCATCCGGTCTACTCAGAAAAACCATTTCCGTTTCCGGCTGATTCTTTTTCTTTTCGCACCGCTGCGGTGTTTCATAATTCTATTTCATCGATCCGGTTTTAGCAATTCGGCGGATTTCCGTGGAAATCGTTTCGAACCGGTCAAACCATCACTCCGAACCCAGCATTCAGTCCCAGGATTTTCCTTCGCACCCTAGAGCGCGCAAGATTTCCCGGTAAGGAAGTTTGGGGTTTGGCCGCCATGCTTCGGTTGCTTCCAGCTTTTCAGCGGAGCGTCCCGGCCGCGGCGACTCAGAAGACTTTACACAGGTTTGCGGGGTCGTGCAAATCGGCTTGAACGCGCCGGAACCGGCCCCCTCGGGAGCCGGTTCCGGTCACGCGATTCGAGGTGGTGCGGCTAGCTCTGGCGGCGTCGCAGTGAAGCCAGGACCAGTATGGAACCGCCGGCTACTGCCCCTCCGCCTATCAGGGCCAGATTCGTCGATTCTGCGCCTGTCTTGGGCAGCCGCTGACTGACGGGGACCGGCGCGTAGAGGTTTGTGACTGCGGTGGCCTGGGTGGCCCCGGGCAGGATTGCCACTTCACCGGTAAACGTTGATTCAACGGTGACATCTTCGTTGGCGCCGGAGGTCGGTTCGGAGATGTTGCAGAGCGTCCCTGCAGGGATCCCTTCGTAGAGCTGGGTGTATTCGCCTGCCGTTGTGCCGGCTGCCAGTACAAAGACTTCGTCCACGATTCCCTCACCGCACTGGACGTGGATGACAATGTCGTCCTGCAATCCAGCGCCAGTACCGGTGATGGTCTTGGTAACCAGCAGGCTCCCCGGATTGAAGTCAACCGTGTTCGTGACAGCGAGGACGTTCTCTCCCTCCGTTATGGTCACGGGTTCCGGGAGCACTGGAGTAACCGTCACTTCGGAAGTTGATCCGGTGACTGGTTCAGTGACTGAACAGACGGTGCCAACGGGAAGTCCTGCGACAGTCTCAGTCACTGCCTCAGTCGTGCCGGCGGGGATGCCGAAGGTGAAGACGCCGGATGCTCCGCAGTCCACCACCAGGGAAATGTCGCCCTGCAGTCCGGCTCCTTCACCCGCAAACGCCTTACTGACCGTCAGGTCTCCGGCTACAAAGAACTCGGCCGTTGCCTGGGCATTGGAGTCAATCTGCGCGTCAGCCGCGAGGATCAGTTTTTGGGCCGTGGTGACGCCTGGATTATTGCCGGCATAGAGGTAGACATTGCCAGTCTGGACCGGAACCACGGCTGTGGCGGTCAGAACAACCGGATCCGTGGTCTGGTTGTCGTTTCGGACCCACAGCTGAGTGCCGGAGGTTACGGTCGTACCGGCAAGCGGGACCGTGCCGACCGGATCCGTATACAGGGTGTAGCCGGCGGGCACCGCGACGGTGACTGTGGCGGCGTCGGAGGTAATCGTGAATGGCCCGGTGACTCCATCGGTGGGGCCGGCCGCTGTGGGCGGATCAATCGATACGTTGGGGGCCGGCGGCTCAGTCAGCGGACCCGCATCGACTACCGCGGCAACAATGGCTGCGGTATAGGGGCGCACGGCGTCAGTGTCTTCAAGGACGTAGCCATCGCTGAAAAACCATACAGCTGCCTGAACCGCTGCTGCCCGAATATTGTCCGACGGCGCATCCGGCAGCCCCGGCTGGTCCGGGTAGTAGCTGTTCAGCACCCGGTTGACGTAGCCGATGTTCGGAACATTGGATTCGTCCCAGGTGCCGCTCTCGTAACCCAGGCCGGTGTAGGTGGAGGTACGAATGTCGATGCAGTACATCTGCTGCGGATTGCCGACGGCGTCAACAGTGGTGATGACGCCGGCGAACCCCTCATCTGCGGCCTCGTAGTCCTCCGGCACGTCCTCGGGATACCCGGTTGTGGGATCGAACGGCGTACCGACTGGAGGCAGCCCGCCGGCCACGGCTTGACCCGCCCCGGTACCGGTCATGGTGATTTCCGTCAGGTCCGACGGGACCTCTTCCCCCGGCGATTCACCCGAAAACACGGCCTGCGCCGGCACGGCGAACTGCAGCAGCATAAACAGAAAAACAAAGGCACCGACGACGGCGCTGCCCACGGAGGAGCCTGCGAAACCTCTCCTGCTCCGCTTCCTCCCCCCGACACGTTCCGATTGGTGACGCAGACTCATAGGATTCCTGCTTTCAGTCTCGGCCTCTTTGGACACCCGAAGCCGTGAGCTTCGGAACCGTCGGCACCGCGGCGCCGGTGGCGTGTGAGGCTACGTCGCAGCCTTACCTCTGAAAAGGGAGGAAGAGGAATCCTCTGGTGCCACCGCTGGAATTCGTGACAGCCGCGGCATGAGGCACCCGCGGACCCTCACCGGGGACCTCCTGAATAGCGATCCCCTATGGAGGAGTCCGTATAGAGGAGTCCGTGCAGCACCCCTGTATGGGATGCGGTCCGGCTGGCCTGTGGTCTGCCACGACGGAACGACCCTGCCGCTGTCCACCTGCTGGCGGCCAGCCACAGGACTGGGTGCCGGCGTCGTGCGTTCCGGCTCCATCCGGGGTCCGCTGACCCCGGATGAGGCACCCGAAAAATCGGGTAGACTTGTTCCTGGCCCCTCATGTGGTGTCATCCTGTGAACTCCCCCAGGACCGGAAGGTAGCAAGGGTAAGCGGGCTCTGGCAGGTGCATGGGGGGTCTTTAATTTATCCGGAAACAGCGGGTTATCCCCCGCCCCGGGCCCGGATGCGAACCGTCAGTGCCAACCGATAAGGTTCTATCTGTGAGTACAGCCCTTTACCGCCGCTACCGTCCCGAGAGCTTCGCGGACGTGATCGGCCAGGAGCATGTCACCGAGCCGCTGATGGCGGCCCTCTCCAAGAACCGTGTCAACCACGCATACCTCTTCTCAGGCCCGCGCGGCTGCGGCAAAACAACCTCCGCACGCATTCTCGCAAGGTGCCTGAACTGCGCCGAGGGCCCGACGCCGATTCCCTGCGGCACCTGCGACAGCTGCGTTGAACTGGCCCGCAACGGTGCGGGCAGCCTGGACGTCATCGAGATTGACGCAGCCAGCCACGGCGGCGTGGACGATGCCCGCGACCTGCGCGAACGAGCCACCTTCGCCCCGGTGCGCGACCGCTACAAGATCTTCATCATCGACGAAGCCCACATGGTCACTTCCGCCGGCTTTAACGCGCTGCTGAAGATTGTCGAAGAGCCGCCGGAACACATCAAGTTCATCTTCGCGACCACGGAGCCGGACAAGGTCATTGGCACCATCCGCTCCCGCACACACCATTACCCGTTCCGGCTCGTTCCGCCGGAACCGCTGCTGGCTTACCTGGACAAGCTCTGCGTCCAGGAGAACGTTCCCGTCGCTCCGGGCGTCCTGTCCCTGGTCATCCGGGCCGGCGGCGGATCGGTGCGCGACTCGCTCTCCGTCCTGGACCAGCTGATGGCGGGTGCCGGGGAAGCCGGGCTGGACTATGAGCTGGCCGTGAACCTCCTCGGTTACACCCACGTGGCACTGCTCGACGACGTCGTCGATGCCTTTGCCGCCGGCGACGCCGCCACAGTCTTCAGCGCCGTGGACCGCGTCATCCAGACCGGACAGGATCCCCGCCGTTTCGTGGAAGACCTGCTGGAACGCTTCCGCGACCTCATCGTGGTCAACGCCATGCCGGACAGCGCCGCAGCCGTGCTTCGGGGCGTCCCCGAAGACCAGATCAGCCGGATGCGCACGCAGGCAGCCCAGTTCGGCGGCGCCGAGCTCTCCCGCGCCGCGGACATCACCAACACCGCACTGACTGAAATGACAGGCGCCACCTCACCCCGCCTGCACCTCGAACTGCTTTGCGCCCGCGTCCTGCTGCCCGCTGCGGACCAGTCGGAGCGCGGCACGGCAGCACGCGTGGACCGGATCGAACGCCGCCTGAGCTACGCAGGCGACTCCGGTTCCGCCGCTGCGGCCCCCGCAAACGCAACGCGTACGACGCCGGAACGGGAGTCCGCAATCGCGGCACCTTCCGCTGCGGCGCAGTGGCGCACGGCCACTCCCGCCGCCGAGCCGGCGGCTGCGGAGCCTGTTTCAGCTGTTGCTCCCGGTCCGGCTGCGGGCGCTGCGTCCTCTTCAGCACCCGAGCCGTCGAACGGGTCGGCAGACTGGGGAGGCACGTGGGCTACCCCGGCCCCGGCGCCTTCATCTGGTGCCGGTGCTGCAGCTGCCGCTGGAAAGTCGTGGGACGACGTCTCCAAGGAAGCCGCGGCACAGGAGTCCTCAGCCTCCGGCCTTCCGGCGTCCGGGACGGGCTCTTCGGAACAACGGACACAGGAGCAGCCAGGTCCGGAACAGGGGCGTCCGGAACAGCAGGGCCAGGAGCGGCCCGCACAGCAGGCCGCCGCGCAGCAGGCAGGCGCAGTCCAGCAGGCAGACGGCCGCCAGGCGACCGCCCCGGCGCGCGAGCCTGCCCCAAGCATCGCTCCGTCGAACGACGCCGCAGCACCCACCACCGCACCTGATCCGGGCGCGCCCGCACGGGCCGCTGCATCCGCACCTGCACCTGCGGGTCAGGGCGGAGCACCGGTTGCCGGTGGAGGACAGGTGGAGATGATCCGCCGAGCCTGGCCCGAAATCATGGATGCCCTGACGAGCATTCGACGGGCGACGTGGCTCAATGTCAGCAAGAATGCGTCTCCGCGGGCCTTTGACGGCAAGGTGCTGGAGCTGGCGTTCTCGAATCCGGGTGCGGCCACCAACTTCAACCGGCCCGACCATCTCGAGAACCTGCGCAGGGCCATCCACCAGGTGCTCGGTGTGGATTGCCAAGTCAACGCCGTGCACGACAGCTCCGCGTCAGCGGGTGAACCCGGCCCAAAAGCTGGTAGCCGGCAGACCGCGCCGGCACAGACTCCGGCAGCTGCACCGGCCCCGGCAGGCGCACAGGCTCAGGCAAGTGCTCCGGCTCCGGCAGCCGCTGCTCCAGCGAGCGAGCCCGCTCCCGCTTGGCCGCGAACTGCCGCACCTGTCAGCACGGCCAACGTAAAGACCAGCCCCGCTGCTGCATCCGCTGCGGCCCGGCCTGCTGCTGCATCCACGACTCAGCCGGCAGCACCGGAGTCCCCTTCGACGGCACCGCAAACACAGGCGACGCGTCCTCAGCCAAACCCGACGGCTACGCCCAGCGCCCCGGCTACGCGGGCTCCCGTGGCCCCCGGTGCCCCCGGTGCCCCCGGTGCCCCGGCTACGCGTACCCCGGCGGCGCCCAGCACCCCTGGTGCCCCTGGTGCCCCTGCCCTGTCAACAGCGGTTCGGGCTGCTGCTCCCCTGCCCGAGGACTGGCCTCAGGAACCGTCGGAACCGGCTGACATGCCGGAAAGCAACGCGTGGGAAACAGCAGCCGTCCCGGAAGACATCCACGCGACCAGTGCAGTCAGCGACGCGGAATGGTCCACCACCAACTGGGCCGGCACCACTGCGTCCCGTCCCGGCGGACGGCCGCAGGGCTCCGGCTCAGGGCCTGCCAATGCCGCACCGGCAGCATCAGGCCAGATGGGTTCCGCGCCGGGCTCCGGTAACGTCCAGCTGGCTGAAGCGCCGGGCGCGCGCCCGGCCCAAAACAGTCCGCGCCAGTCCAGCCCGGCGCAGCCCAGCCCGGCCCAGTCCAGTCCCGCTCAGCAGGCCCCTGGAAATGACGGCCGTCCGCTGAGCCGCTACCAGAAACTGCTCAACGAAGCTGCCGCGCGCAACGGCTCGGCGCCGTCGTCCGCGGCCCGCGGCAAAGTAGACTTGGTCGAAGACGTTCCCAGTGCCGACGACGTGACCCTTGAGGATTCCGGCCTGGTCGGCCGCAAGGCGATCGAACGGATCCTGGGCGGCCGGCTGATCGAAGAACGCGGTCTCGACGGCCACGACATCCGCCGGTAAACCGGTACAACCACTATTCTCCAGAAGAAGGCCACGTGTACGAAGGTGCGGTTCAGGAACTGATCGACGAGCTGGGCCGACTCCCCGGAGTGGGTCCCAAGTCGGCTCAGCGGATCGCGTTCCATATCCTTGAGTCCAACGCTGAGGACATGTCCCGGCTGGCCTCGGCGATCACGACGGTAAAGGAAAAGGTGAAGTTCTGCCAGGTGTGCGGCAACGTCACCGAGCAGGAAACGTGCAACATCTGCCGTGATCCGCGCCGAGATCCCACGATGATCTGCGTGGTGGAGGAGTCCAAGGACGTCATCGCCGTCGAACGCACCCGTTCCTTCCGCGGCCGCTATCACGTGCTGGGCGGCGCCATTAATCCGATTGCCGGCATCGGCCCCGACCAGCTGCGCATCCGCGAACTGCTGAGCCGGCTCTCCGACGAGCAGATCAGCGAAATCATCATCGCCACCGATCCGAACCTCGAAGGCGAAGCCACCGCCACCTACCTGGTCCGCATGCTCAAGACCCTAGGCATCACGGTCACACGCCTGGCATCGGGCCTTCCCGTGGGCGGAGACCTGGAATACGCCGACGAGATCACCCTCGGCCGGGCCTTCGAGGGCCGCCGCAGCCTCAACTAGGCTCGCGGAGTCCAAAGCCTGCGCGGAGACCGCTGCACGGGCACCTGCGCTCGGCACCATTCGTTAAGTCGACGTTGAGCGCCGTGTCTATGGCATTTCGGCGCCGCTGCGGGGGAGTTATAGACTCTTGACCATTGGCCGCCGCGATGCGGCCTTTTCCACGGATAGCCTGAGCTGGGGCGGCCCCGCGCCGCCTGACAGCCACTGAGAACAGTTCCAGAGAGCGTGTACGCATGAGCCTTATAGTGCAGAAATTCGGCGGTTCCTCCGTATCGGACGCCGAAGGCATTAAGCGCGTCGCCAAACGGGTGGTCGACACCCAAAAGGCCGGGAACGACGTCGTCGTTGTGGTCTCCGCGATGGGCGACTCCACCGATGAACTGCTGGACCTTGCCGGCCAGATCACCGTCGGGACGTACCCGCGGGAAATGGACATGCTGCTCAGCTCCGGAGAACGCATCTCCATGGCGCTGCTGGCAATGGCCATCAACGAACTCGGCGCGTCTGCACAGTCCTTCACCGGCAGCCAGGCCGGCATGATCACCGACGCGATCCACGGCAAGGCCCGGATCATCGATGTCTCCCCGCACCGGATCAAGACCGCCATTGAGAAGGGCGACGTCGCGATCGTCGCGGGCTTCCAGGGCATGAGCCGTGACAGCCAGGACATCACCACCCTGGGCCGCGGCGGTTCCGACACCACCGCCGTCGCCCTGGCCGCCGCACTGGATGCCGACGTCTGCGAAATCTACACCGACGTCGACGGTGTCTACACCGCTGATCCGCGCGTGGCCCCCACGGCCCAGAAGATCGACAAGATCTCCAGCGAGGAAATGCTGGAGATGGCTGCCTCCGGCGCGAAGATCCTGCACCTGCGCTGCGTGGAGTACGCCCGGCGCTTCGGGGTGCCGCTGCACGTTCGCTCCTCCTTTAGCCAGCATGAGGGAACCTGGGTCCTGCCCAGCCCCGATGACAAGATCAAGATTCAAGAGGGAGAACCCTTGGAACAGCCCATCATTTCCGGCGTTGCGCACGATCGTTCCGAAGCCAAGCTCACGGTGGTCGGCGTCCCCGACATTCCCGGCAAGGCCGCGGAAATTTTCGGCGTCGTCGCCGGCGCGAACACCAACATCGACATGATCGTGCAGAACGTCTCCACCAAGGGCTCGGGCAAGACGGATATTTCCTTCACCCTGCCGATCGTGGACGGCCAGGCTGCCATGGCTGCGCTGAATGCCGCCAAGGCTGAGGTGGGCTTTGACAGCATCGATTATGACGAGCAGATCGGCAAGCTCTCCCTGATCGGCGCCGGCATGCGCTCCAACCCGGGCGTTTCGCACCGCTTCTTCGAGGCACTGCACCTGGCCGGGGTGAACATCGACATGATCTCCACCTCGGAAATCCGCATCTCCGTGGTTACCAACGCTGCCCTGCTCGACGACGCTGTCCGCGCGGTCCACGCAGCATTCGGACTCGACGGCGAAGCCGAAGCAACCGTTTACGGCGGCACCGGGCGCTAACAGCACGCAGCTTTTCCCAAGGACGACCGGGCAACCGGGCGTCCTTGGCTGCTTAAAGGCAGCTTAAAGGCAGCGCCTAGTACATATCCTCTGTGAACTTAGGGGCGTGGAAGTAGTCCTGGTACACCACCGGTTCAGCAGGCTCGCGGTGGGGCTTGCCGTTCAGGAATTCGCGGTCCACCCCGTAGTGGTGGCCAGCGTCGTCTGTTTCGACGACGATCTCTGGCAGGTCCGCTTCCGCAGGCCGGGGAATCTCGTCCTCGGGCAGTCGCGGTTCGCCGCTGCTGCCAGGATCCGGAACATTTGCTGCCATCGGAACCCCTCCTTCAAGGGCCGGATTGGGGTTCCTTAAGGATAGGTTTCCGGCTTCGGAAGAAACCGGTCCTGCATAAAAAAGCTGTGTCAGTCCTGCTTGCGCGGCAGGATGTAGCTGCTGCCGTCGGCCCGTGTGACGGTTTCCCATTTGGCCTTTTCCTCGGCCTGCTGGGCGGCGAGCAGCTGCTTGTTCTCCTCGGTCATGTCATGGGTCAGCGAGGACGACTGGGCCGGACCGAAAAACATCCGTGCCTTGCCCGTTGCGCGCATGAACTTTGCGGTGAAGCTTTCCCTGGCTGCCACTCTGACGTCCCTTCCGAGGTGTATCTGTGATTCATAGTACGCTAATCATTAGTGCACTAAGTATTTGTTGAGCCGCTGGGACCGGCGCTCAGGGAAGAAGGACCTCAATGGACACCGGCACCGCAGACGACGATCTGCTGCTCGAACACCAACTCTGCTTCGCCCTGTCCGTCGCCTCGCGCTCCGTCGTCGGGGCCTACCGGCCCGTGCTCGACGAGCTCGGCATCACCCACCCGCAGTACCTGGTCCTGCTGGCCCTCTGGGAAGAATCCCCGCGCACGGTCCGCAACCTCGGGGACACCCTGCTGATGGAACCGGCCACCCTGTCCCCCATGCTCAAGCGGCTGGAGAGTGCGGGCCTGGTGGAGCGCAACCGCGCCCCTGGAAACGACCGCGCCCTCGCCGTGAACCTGACCGGCAAAGGGCAGGCGCTTCGCCAGCAGGCCACGCAGATTCCGGCCACCATGCTGGAGCGGCTGCAGCTGACCCGGGAGGAAGTCCATCAGCTGAACACCACCATGCGCCGGCTCATTCAGGCGACCCAGCTTCCGGATCACCATACCGGACAGTGAATGTGCAAGTTGGCGGGTCGAAGGAGCACAATAGTGCGTAAAGAATAACGAACCGGTAACGATCAGCATGTGGTATGTAAGCCGGCTTATATACCAAACCGCAAAACGAATCGAACTACTCTTCTTCGCGTCCCGAATAAAGCACCCGATGGGCGGGCCGGATGTCCGCCCCAAGGAGAAGATTCCCGTGGCAACACCGCCTTCATCACGGCACCAAGCGCCCTCGGCGCAACCCTCCGGCAGCGGGGCAGCCGGACCCCCGAACGGTCCCGGGACCAGGGGGGAAACATCGCTGAAGGCCTCAATAAGCCAGCGCGCTGCCCGTGCCCTGCGCAGGGATAAGAAGGAATACCCGCACGACACGCATCCCGGACTGGTTCCGGGCATCGCCGTCGACGAGCAGCGCGTGCGCTACGGAACCGATCCCCTGGTTTTCGGCGTTGCTGCCGTGCTCATTCTGGGCTTCGTCGCCTGGGGCGTGTTCTCTACGGAATCGCTGAAGTCGATCTCCGATGTGGCCCTGGGCTGGGTTGTGACGAACACCGGCTGGCTCTTCAGCTCACTTATCGCCGTGATCCTGGTCTTCATGCTTTTCGTCGGCTTCAGCCGCTACGGCAAGATTCCCCTCGGTGTTGACGGCGAAAAGCCGGAGTATTCAACCTTCTCCTGGGTCGCCATGATGTTCTCCGCCGGAATCGGCATCGGCTTGTTCTTCTTCGGACCGTACGAGCCGCTGACCTACTTCATGACACCAAACCCCGGTGAGGCAGCCGCTGAAACGACGGTGGCGCTGCACAAGGCCATGGCACAGTCCTACTTCCACTGGGGCCTTAATGCCTGGGCCATTTACGCCCTGGTCGGCGCCGCTGTTGCTTACGGCTCCTTCCGGCGCGGCCGCGTTCCCCTCATGAGTGCCATTTTCACCCCGCTGCTCGGACGCCGGAAGACCGAAGGTGTCGCCGGACGCCTGATCGACATGTTCGCAATCGTCGCAACCCTCTTCGGCACGGCGGCGTCACTCGGTATCGGCGCCCTGCAGATTGGCCGCGGCGTGGAGATTATCAGCGGCATCGGTAAGCTTCCCAACGCCGTCCTGATCGGCATCATCGCCATAATGACGGCAGCGTTCATCGCCTCGGCCGTCTCCGGAATCGGCAAGGGCATCCGCTGGCTTTCCAACATCAACATTTCCCTTGCCCTTGTCCTGGTGGCCTTCATCTTCCTGACCGGGCCGACACTGTTCCTGCTCAACCTCATTCCCTCTTCCCTGGCCGAATACCTGTCCGATCTCCTGCACCTGATGAGCAAGGGCCCGTCCTGGGGTGCCGAAGCAGCGGACTTCTCAGCCAACTGGACGGTCTTCTACTGGGCCTGGTGGATTTCCTGGTCCCCGTTCGTCGGCATCTTCCTGGCACGGATCTCCCGCGGCCGGACACTGCGTGAATACGTACAGTACGTGCTCGTGGTGCCCACCCTGGTCTCTGTCATCGCGTTCGGCGTCTTCGGCGGAACGGCTATCTGGATGCGCATGCAGGGCATGGATATCTCTGCCGACAGCGCTCCGGAAGCCCTCTTCTTCCAGGTCCTGGACGGCCTGCCGCTGAGTACCATCACACCGATCCTGGCGATGTTCTGCATCGCCATCTTCTTCATTACCTCGGCTGACTCCGCTTCCCTGGTCATGGGCAGCCTGTCGCAGCGGGGCAAACCGGACCCTGACCGGAAAGTCACTGTCTTCTGGGGCCTGGCCATGATGGGTATTGCCGTGGTCATGCTGCTGGTGGGAGGAAACCAGGCCCTGTCCGGCCTGCAGAACCTGATCATCGTCTCGGCCCTGCCGTTCGCCGTGATCCTGCTGCTGATGATGGTCGCCCTCATCCGGGACCTGCAGACCGACCCGATGATTATCCGCCGGGAGTATGCAACGGCCGCCTTGGAGAATGCAGTCCGCGCGGGCATCGACGAGCACGGCGACGACTTCGCCTTCACGGTGGAGAAGACAGCCCATGGGCAGGGTGCCGGGGCCGACTTCGATTCCCATGACCGCACCGTCACGGAGTGGTACCAGCGCACCGACGAAGACGGAAAGCCCGTGGAGTACGACTACGAGTCGGGGGAATATGCCGACGGCTGGACGTCCGAGGACGACTCCGCAGCCGCCGCGGAATCAGCAGCGGAGTCAGGCGCCGGCAACGCGGACTCCGACCAGGACGGTGGCAGCGGGGCGGCCGGGGATCACCGTTCTGCCCCCGTCGGCTAGGACCCAGGGCAGCACGGCGGGATAATGGGGCCGTGAGCCTCCCTTATTCCGCCGTGCTGACCGAGGACCAGTGGCTTCCCCGGCAGGCCGCCTACCAGGAACGGGTCCGCCCGTTCACTGACGGCTTCCTGTCCCGCCGCTCCGCCGGCCGGAAACATCCGGTAGAGGATTTCCTCTTCACCTACTACTCCCAGAAACCCGGCCAGCTGCTGCGCTGGCACCCGGGCGCCGGCGTCGTCCTGGCAGGAGCGGCCGCAGCCGAACGCACTGACTGGAAGTTTTACCGGCAGCTGGACGCGGCAGGACTGCATGCAGCAGGGCTTGACGCCGGGACAGTCGCCGTCGCCGTCGACCTCCCCGCTTTCGCTTCCGCCCGCGGGCCCGCGCTGGAATTCACGCAGATGCTGCTTTCCCGGACCGCCGGGCGCAAAGCGTCGCTGGGCTGTTTCGGCATGCACGAGTGGGCCATGGCCTACAAGTCGGAGGTCAACGGTATCCGGCACGAATACCTGGGACTGCGGCTGGGCGCCGGGGGCACGGACCGGCTCGTGGAGCAAAGCCGGATCCGCTGCACCCACTTCGATGCGTTCCGCTTCTACGCCCCCCAGGCGGTGGGGCTGAACGAACTCAGGCCCACCCGGGAAAACCAGCGCGACCTGGAGCAGCCGGGTTGCCTGCACGCTAATATGGACCTCTATAAATGGGCCTACAAGCTGGTACCGGTGCTCCCCGGGGAACTGGTGATGGACTGCTTCGAGCTCGCCTGGCGCATCCGCGAGATGGACATGCGCGCTTCCCCGTACGACCTGCAGGACTGGGGATATGACCCAATCCCGGTGGAAACACCTGCCGGGCGCGCGGAGTATGCGGCCGCGCAACGTGCCTTTAGCGAAGAATCGCAGCAGCTGCGGGCCCGCATCCTGGACCTGCTGGCACCCCTTCAGGAGCAGCTGTGCACCCAGAACCAACCGGCGGCCCAGGCCCAGGCTGCCGTGGAGAGCGGCGCGGGGTCCTGACGGGCCGTCCGCACTTCAAGCCAAGGATTGGCTAGGCTGGACCGCATCCAACGTGGGAGGTCTCACCATGCAGTTCCCGTTCCGCCCTGTCCGCACTGCCGTGCTCCTGGCTGCCGCAGGCCTTGCCCTGGCCGGATGCACCGACTCCTCCCCGTACTCGGCGCCGACGCCTGAGTCCCCTGCTCCCTCGGCCTCCTCACCTGATGCTTCGTCGCCCGATGCTTCGCCTTCGCCGTCCACCGCGACGGGCAGCGCGGCCACCACCTCCCTGACCGTGGAGCTGATGGCTGACGGGGAAGCGGTCACGGACACCTGGACACTGCAGTGCGAGGGCACCACGCCCGTGGGCCAGTCAGGCGCGCCGGATCCCGAGGCAGCGTGCGTTGCACTGGCGGAGGGCGGGCCCGGGCTGATGGCTGAATCCGGCGCCAACGTCTCCTGCACCATGCAGTGGGGCGGACCGCAGCGGGCCACAGTAACGGGAACGGTGGAAGGAGAAACCGTCGACGCCGAGTTCGCGTTGACGGACGGCTGCCAGATCAGCCGTTGGGAAGCCCTGGCCGCCCTGCTCGGTCCGGCGACGGCGGCACAGTAGCCGTCCCGACGGACGCGGGGACGCCCGCGGCATTCTCCCGCTTGCGGCGCACGTAAACCTGCTTGCGCACCCGGGCCACGACGTCGCCGTCGGCATCCTTGATGTCCACACTGAACCATTCCAGGACCTTGGAGCCGTCCTTGGCGGCCGCGCGGATCCGCTCGATGTCCTGCGCGCTGATGCTGAACCGTGCGTAGACCTCGCCTTTGCCCGGCTTGATGAACTCCACCTCTGCGGCACGGTCCCAGATGACGTGGTCCGTGCCCAGATGGCGCAGCAGCAGCATCATCCAGAACGGATCCGTCATGGCAAAGAGGCTGCCGCCGAACGCTACGCCGGCAACGTTCTTGTTCCACCAGTGCTGGCGCAGCCTGACTGTGGCCGACATAAAGTCCGCGGGCAGTTCGGTGATGTGGATTCCGGAGAAGGCGAAGGGCGGCCAGATGTTCATGGACCTGCGGACTACCGAGGGTTTGGCGGCAACGAGTTTCACCGGATCACCCTAACCGAAGGTGACGTGCGCCATTACTTCCGTGACTCCGGATGCATGTTCTATTATTGAATCAGCTTGCTTACTATCCACGTACGGACAGCGTCCCTCCAGGGGCGCGCCGGGCTTTACCGGAGGAACCAGATTGTCGATTGAAGCAACACCCGAAGAACCACAGCTGTCCGCAGCCGAGACGGCAGCTCCCGCGGAGTACGTCCCTTGGTGCTCCTACTGCGGCACCGATGAATACCTGATCATCGAATCAGTCGAGCCCTCAAAGGCCGCGAACTCGGCCGAGTTCCTGGAAATCAGCTACACCTGCGCCGAATGTGACCGCTTCTACGGGCACCCCGTCCGGCATTCTCCGGTCTGGGCGCGTAACGCCGTCAGCGAACCCGCGGAGACCGAGTACCTGCACTGCGGGGAACCCATGCAGCCCAAGGACAACCGCACGGTCTCGCTCTTTGAGCCGCTGAGCACGGAGCCGGAGGCCGCCACGGCGGACGTTGTCCTGGAGACCAGCATCCTGCGCTGCTCCTGCGGTTTCCAGATCGAACTTCCCGCGTAGCCCTGCCCCCTGCCGGGTTCCACCCACCCATATCGAGATAGCAGAAAGTGCTCGTTTCAGCTCTGTAACGGGCACTTTCTGCTATCTCGCGGTGCAGCCGTAGAATGAAGGAGCAAGCTCGCGGAGCGCTGAATCAGCGTGAGACGGCACGGTCCGCGGCCACCCCTTTCACTCACAGGAGTTACCGGATGCCCCGGATCGTTGTTGACGTCATGCCCAAGCCTGAGATCCTGGATCCGCAGGGCAAAGCCATTGCCGGCGCACTCCCCCGACTCGGCCTGACCGGCTTTACCGGCGTCCGCCAGGGCAAGCGCTTCGAACTTACGGTGGACGGCGACGTCACCCCCGAGATCCTCGAACAGGCCCGCACCGCCGCCGCCACGCTGCTCTCCAACCCCGTAATCGAAGACGTCACCCGCGTCGAAGTTATTTCGGAGGCTTAACCTTGAGCACCCCCCTGATCGGCGACTACTCCGCCGCCGAAGAAGACGCTGCCCTGCGCGCAGTGCGCGTCGGCGTCATCACCTTCCCCGGAACCCTGGATGACCGCGACGCCGCCCGCGCCGTGCGCCTGGCCGGCGGCACCGCCGTCGAGCTCTGGCACGGCGAAGCCAACCTGCACGACGTCGACGCCGTCATCATCCCCGGCGGTTTCTCCTACGGCGACTACCTGCGCGCCGGGGCTATCTCCCGCTTCGCGCCGCTGATGGAAAAGGTCGTGGATGCATCCAAGGGCGGCATGCCCGTCCTCGGCATCTGCAACGGTTTCCAGGTCCTCACCGAGGCGCACCTGCTGCCCGGATCGATGATCAAGAACGACCACCTCAAGTTCATGTGCCGCGACCAGCTGCTGCGCGTGGAGAACAACACCACCGCGTGGACCTCCGGCTACGGCCAGGGCGAAGGCATGGTCATTCCACTGAAGAACCAGGACGGCCAGTACGTCGCCGACGAAAAGACCCTGGATGAGCTCGAGGGCGAAGGCCGGGTGGTGTTCCGCTACGACGGCTTCAACCCCAACGGCTCACGCCGCGACATCGCCGGCATCACCAACGCCGCCGGCAACGTCGTCGGCCTGATGCCGCACCCCGAACACGCTGTGGAAGCCGGCTTCGGTCCGGATTCCTCCGCCCGCGGGGATGTCGCCCTGGGCGGCGGCACCGACGGAATCGGCATTTTCACCTCAGTACTCACCTCGCTCGTTGCCGGAGGCAAATAATGACCGCGTCTGCCAACTCCACTGCCGAGCAGAAGAAATTCAACATCGACACCGTCGAGCACGCGGCGTCCACCCCGGACACCCCGCTGCCCTGGGCTGAACTGGGCCTGAAGGAAGACGAATTCAACCGCGTCGTCGAGATCCTGGGCCGCCGCCCCACCGCGGCCGAGCTGGCGATGTACTCGGTCATGTGGTCCGAGCACTGCTCCTACAAGTCTTCCAAGGTGCATCTGAAGCAGTTCGGCGACAAGGTCACCGAGAAGATGAAGGAACACCTGCTCGTCGGCATCGGCGAGAACGCCGGCGTCGTTGACATCGGTGAAGGCTGGGCAGTGACCTTCAAGGTCGAGTCCCACAACCACCCGTCCTTCGTGGAGCCCTACCAGGGCGCCGCGACCGGCGTCGGCGGCATTGTCCGCGACATCATCTCCATGGGTGCCCGCCCGGTTGCCGTGATGGATCCGCTGCGCTTCGGTGCGATCGACCACCCGGACACCGCCCGCCTGGTGCACGGCATCGTCTCCGGAATCGGCGGCTACGGCAACTCGCTGGGCCTGCCCAACATCGGCGGCGAAGTCGTCTTCGACTCCGTCTACCAGGGCAACCCGCTGGTCAACGCACTCGCTGTGGGCGTCATGCGCCACGAGGACATCCGCCTGGCCAACGCCTCCGGCGCCGGCAACAAGGTGGTCCTGTTCGGTGCGCGCACCGGCGGCGACGGCATTGGCGGCGCCTCCGTGCTGGCCTCCGAATCCTTCGACGACGCCAAGCCCTCCAAGCGCCCCGCGGTTCAGGTGGGCGACCCGTTCGCGGAAAAGGTGCTCATCGAGTGCTGCCTGGAACTGTTCAAGGCCTCCGTGGTCGAGGGCATCCAGGACCTCGGTGCGGCCGGCATCTCCTGCGCGACGTCGGAGCTGGCCTCCAACGGCGACGGCGGCATGCACGTTGAACTCACCAAGGTCCTGCTGCGTGATCCGACCCTGACCCCGGGCGAAATCCTGATGTCCGAGTCGCAGGAACGCATGATGGCCGTCGTGACGCCGGAGAACGTTGAAGCGTTCGAAGCGATCATGGACAAGTGGAACGTCGAGTACTCCTGGCTCGGCGAGGTCACCGGCACCGGCCGCCTGATCATCGACTGGGACGGCGAGACGATCGTCGACGTCGACCCGCGCACCGTCGCCCACGAAGGCCCGGTCTACAACCGTCCGTTCCACCGCCCCGAGTGGCTGGACGGCGTGCAGGCTGATTCTTTCAAGGCGGAGGACCGCCCGTTCGGCGGCGAAGCCGTGAAGCAGGCCGTGCTGGAGCTGATGGCTTCCCCGAACATGTGCGACAAGTCCTGGGTCACCGACCAGTACGACCGCTATGTGCAGGGCAACACCGCCCTGGCCATGCCCGACGACGCCGGTGTGATCCGCGTCGACGAGGAAACCGGCCTGGGCGTGGCCATCTCCACGGACGCCAACGGCCGCTACACCTACCTGAACCCGTACGAGGGCGCCAAGCTGGCTCTCGCCGAGTCCTACCGCAACGTCGCCACCTCCGGCGCACGTCCGATGGCGGTCACCGACTGCCTGAACTTCGGTTCCCCCGAGGATCCCGAGGTCATGTGGCAGTTCGCCGAGGCCGTCCGCGGCCTGGCCGACGGCTGCCAGGAGCTTGGCGTGCCCGTCACCGGCGGCAACGTCTCGCTCTACAACCAGACCGGCGGCGTCGCCATCCACCCGACCCCCGTGGTCGGCGTGCTGGGCGTGTTCGACGACGTTGCCCGCCGCACGCCGTCGGGCTGGCGCGAAGACGGACAGGCCATCTACCTGATGGGCGTCACCCGCGATGAGCTGGACGGCTCCGAGTTCGCGAACCTGCGCGGCCACCTGGGCGGCCAGCCGCCTAAGGTGGACCTGCAGGCCGAGAAACTGCTCGGCGACCTGCTGATCAACGCTTCCCGCGACGGCATGATCGACTCCGCGCACGACCTCTCGGAAGGCGGCCTCGCGGCCGCGCTGTCCGAGATGGCGCTGCGCTTCGGCGTCGGCGCCCGGATCGGGCTGGACGAGGTTGCCGAGCGCGATGGCGTGGACCTGTTCACGCTGCTGTTCTCCGAGTCCCAGGCCCGCGCGGTCGTCTCCGTGGCTCGCAGCGAAGAGGTCCGGTTCAAGGACATGTGCACCGCCCGCGGCTTCGCACACTCCCGCATCGGCGTGGTGGATACCGAGATCGGCGCGCTGGACTTCCAGGGCCACTTTGTCCTGCCGCTGGATGAGCTGCGCGCCGCGCACGAGGGGACCCTGCCGAAGTACTTCGGCTAACCCTCCCCTCCTCCTCCGGGATCCCATCGAGAGGCCAGTTACGGCTCGTTTGAAGCGTCATACGAGCCGTAACTGGCCTCTCGTTCTTGGTTGGGGGGTCAGGCGGCAGGGGGGTCAGGCGGCAGGTCGTCCTGCGCGCCAGCCGGCAGTCCATAACGCCGCACGGACCTTCTCGACTGCCGGCTTGGCGTCATTGGCCAGGTGCCGCCGGGAGACCCGCACTTCTACCCAGCCGAGGGCGCGGGTGCGCTCATCGCGGCTGATGTCCCGCGCCACCTGCTCCGGGTCCGAGTGACCGGACCCCTCATATTCAACGGCCACCCGGTACTTCCGGTAGCCCAGGTCCGGCTCGTGGTGCAGGACGCCGTCGTCGTCGACAATTGGCGCGTTGACTTCCGGTTCCGGCAGGCCGGCTTCACCCAGCGCCAGCCGCAGCAGGGTCTCGGGCGGCGAATCTGCACCCACCCGGCTCAGCCGCAGTGCCTCACGTGCGGTCCGGACACCGCGCTGGCCGGGGTGCCGCCCGAGGATCGCGTCAAGGGATTCCTGGGTCGAGTACGGCTCCGATCGGCCTTCGAAGGCTTCCCGCGGACGACGAATTAGGTGGTCCGCCACTACCGTCAGGTCGTGGACATTCAGGATATTCGCCAGGTCCAGCCAGGTCCGTTCCCGCGAGGTGAGGACCAGTCCGTGCAACGTCGTCACCTCGCCAGCCTGCAACCGGGCCCGGTGACCGACGACGCCGGCCCTCCGCGGACGAGCGAGCCCGGCCGGTCGGGTGATGTGCAGGTCTGCTGCATCGGCGAAGCGCAACGGAAGCGGAAATCCCCAGGCTTCGGCCGCCGTCATGTGCGAAGCAACTGAGAACGAGGTGACCCGGGTGTACGCCGCAATGCGTTCCGGTGCCGTCAATTCACGGTGCGCCTGGTCCAGGTTATCCACTGCCCGGATAGCCCGGCTGATCCGCCGAATACGGACATGCCTTAACCGCTCCCTGCTCACTCCGAGGGCATCCGAGTCGTAGACAGTGAAGAACCGCGGGCCCAGCGCGTCTGGTAATTCCTTGGGGGTTCTCATGACCAGCATTATGGTTCGCCGGCCAAAACCACGGATCTGATTATCCACACCCCATCGAGAGGCCAGTTACGGCTCGTATGAGCGTCCATAAGAGCCGTAAGTGGCCTCTCGATGGGGGACAATATCTTCCGTGACCACACTTTCGCATGAGCAGACGCCGGCCAGCAGCCTTCTCACTGAGCGGCTCGAACTGGCTGAGATGACGGCGGCGGAAGTTGATGCCCTCATCGTCGGCGTCCGCTGCGCTGACTGGGCAGAGGACTTCCCCCAAGGCGTCGATGAAGACGCTGCCCAGCAGTACTTCCAGTCCGGCCTGCTGGACCCCCGGGCCGGCACGTTCGGCGCGCGGATGATACGCGAGCGCGACGGCACCGTGATTGGCACCATTGGATTCCTGGGTCCGCCAGTCGACGGCGCCGTGGAAATGAGCTACAACGTTGCCCCCTCCCGGCAGGGGCACGGCTACGCCACCGAAGCAGTGATCGCGCTCAGCCGGTTCGCCCTGGCCCAGCCCGGAGTCGAATGCGTCACCGCGTACACGGACGAGACCAACGAGGCATCCATATCACTGCTCCTGACAACCGGCTTTATGCCGGTGGAGTCTTCCGGCCCGGAGCTCGCCTTTGTGCTGCACAGTGAGGCCCAGCTGCCCGACGACGAAGACTGAGCGCCGGCGGGATTTGGTGGCTGGTGGCCTCACTCAGAGGGCCGTCAACTTTGTCCGCGGGCTCTTCGTTCCCCCGCGGTGAGGCTACTTCTCCCCCAGTGCAAGCCGCCGGGCAGCCCGGAAATACCGCCGGGTGATCAGCTCCTGCGTGCGCCGGTTGAGTGGACCGCCGACGGCGATGAGCAGGTTCGCGGGGCGGCTGAACGCTGCGACCCGGAAGAACAGTTGCCCGTCTTCGCTGAGCTCGGCGTAAAACCCTTCCTCCCCGGCCTCCGGGTGTCCGCGCAGCGTCCCGTAGCCGAATCCTGCCCGCTGGCCGGGCACCGGGCGGCCGCTGCCGTCGATCACCGGCTCAGTGCTCCAGAGAACGCGGCACGGCGCGTGCCAGCGCAGCGGTCCGATGCCCACCCCGGAGGACATTTCGAGTCCCGGCCGGGCCCGGGGCGTGCCGGCATCCACCCACAGGCCGCTGCCGCGGTGCAGGGCCCAGCCCAGCAGACCATCCGCCAAGCGCAGGAATCCCAGTGCCGGATCCGGCACGGACACGCGTTCTTCGCGCAGCACTAGACGGTACCGCGGAGGCCAGCCGCCCTCCAGCGCCACCGGATACGGGCGCTCGGTAAGGCCGGGATCCGGGTAGGTCAGTTTTCGCTGCGTCATGACTCGGCCAGGCCCTTCCACGCCAGGGCTTCCCGATCCCGGCGCGGCAAGGACGCCACCACCAGGTCATAGGAGTCCTCGACGAGGTTCATCACCAGCTCGTCCTCAAGATTGCCGGTCAGGTCCAGCTGGTTCCAGTGGGTTTTGTTCATGTGCCAGGCTCCGCTGATCTCCGGGTGGGCGGCCCTGAGCTGAAGCGCCAGTTCCGGTTCGCATTTGAGGCTGATCATCAGGGGCTCGGAAGCGAGCGCGGTCAGCGCGAACATCTTGGCAGGCCTCCCGGCCCCGCCGGCACGAACCTTGAACACTGAAGATTCCGGCCCAAAGGGAAAGTCCTCATAAGCCCCGGTGAGGGACAGGCAGTACTTCCTCAGCGCTGCGGCATCCATGGATCGACCTTAGCCCGCAGTAGGCCGAACACACCACAGATGGCAGGATGGAAGGAATTAGTAAGCACACGAAGTTCTGGGCGGCCCCCACTGGCCGCCGCCAACCCTTGGAGGACGTATTGGCCATGGACCGTACACACGGCAGCGGAGGTAAGTTCACCCAGGCCGCAGAACGCGCCGCGGATTCGAAGGGGTTCGAACGGGCCGCACGTGTGGGCTACGTAGCCAGCGGGGTGCTTCACGCCCTGATTGGCATCATTGCGTTCCAGATCGCTTCCGGAGGAGGCGGCAACGCCGATTCCTCCGGCGCCGTCGCCGCCCTGTCCCAGCAGCCCGGCGGCATTTTCCTGATCTGGTTCTGTTTTGTCGGCTGCATTGCGCTGGCACTGTTCCAGGCATCGCGGGCTTTCCTGGACCGCGGAGGCGACAAAAAGGAAGTCTGGAAAAAGCGCGCCACCGACGCCGGAACGGCCATCGCCTACGGCGCCATCGGAGTCACCTTCGGAATCTTCGCCCTGGGCGGCTCGAGCGACAGCGAGCAGAGCCAGGTCACGTGGACCGCACGTCTCCTCAGCCAACCGACAGGCCAGCTGCTCGTCGGTGTGGGCGGAGCCGTGATTGCCGGCATCGGTCTCTACTTCATCTACAAGGGCTTGACGCAGAAGTTCCGGGAGGACCTGGGACCGATCCCCGGGCAGACCTGGCAGCGCACGGCGACTGTCACGGGGATCGGCGGTTACACCGCCAAGGGCATCTCGCTCCTCATCCTGGGCGGCCTGGTGATAGCGGCAGCAGTAACTGCGGACCCGGAAAAATCCACCGGGCTCGACGGCGCCCTCCGCACCCTGAACGAAGCACCGCTGGGCTGGCTGGCGTTGGGCGCCGTCGGCGTGGGACTGATCTTCTACGGCTTGTACATGGGACTCATCCGGGCACGCTTCGGGAAGCTCTAGGCCTCCCACCAGGAGCTGAGGTCCTCCAGCGGATCAGCGTCCCACGGGGTGGGCAGCACGCCGTCCATGTAGCCCGCGAACCATTCCCGGACTTCCGGCGACTGGTAGGCCTCCTGCAGGGCCTTGGCCTTCTCGGTCTCCGCGAACTCCGCGGTGCCGGCCACCACGCAGCGGAACGGAATCTGGTCTGCTTCCTTCTCGAAGGCCAGCGCGTCATCCGGGGAAAGGCCGATTTCCGCGGCCAGCCGCACGAACAGCACTCCGGCGTCCACATCCGGCAGCGTTTTGGAGAGGGACTGCTGGTCCACCTCCACGAACTCGAAGTTCTTCGGGTTGGCCGTAATGGTTTCCTGCGAGGTGTGGATAACGCCCACTCCCTCCTTGAGTTCCAGCAGTCCAGCGTCGCGCAGCAGCACCAGCCCGCGTCCGTTGTTGGCGGGGTCCACCGGCAGGGCGATGCGCGCGCCGTCGGGCAGGTCCTGCAGGCTGGAGTAACGCTTGGACCAGATCCCCGCCGGTGACCCGTAAACATAGAACAGCGGCTGCACCTCGAGCTTCTGATCCACGTTGAACTGCTGCAGGTAGGCGCCGTGCTGGAAGTAGTTGGCATCGAACTCGCCGTTGGAAACCGCCAGGTTCGGCTGGATGATGTCCGTGACGTAGGTTGCCTCCAGCGTCCAGCCCTTGGCCTTGAGCAGTTCGGCGGCGATCTTGGTGGGCTCCTGGTACGGAGCGGATTCGGTGGCGATAATCTTGATGGTTTTGTCCCCTGAGGCTGCTGCGCCGCCGGTGAGGCCGCAGCCGGTGGCGGCGGTCAGTGAAGCTGCGCCGGCACCGGCGAGGGCAAGCTTGAGGAAGTTCCTGCGTTCCATGGGATGGTCCTTTAAAGGTCGGTGAAGAAAGAGGTTGGGTTAGCGGTACGCGGAGGGAACCGGTTCGGTCCCGTTGAGGAAGTACCGGCCGAGTTCGTTGTATTTGTAGGCCACCGGGTCATGCAGGGTGTGGGTGCGGACGTCGCGCCAGTACCTGTCGAACCCGTATTTGCTCCCGGCGGCGCGGGCACCGGTGACGTCGAAGATCCGCGCCGTGACGTCCAGGGACACCTCGTGTGCGGTGATCTTCGCGGCTGCAATCTGCTCCGCCACCCCCGCCCGCTCCGCGGCAGTCAGCGTCTCTCCGGCATCGAAGGCCCATTGCAAGGCGGTGGTGGCCTGCTCGACGACGGCGGCAAGCGCCTGGAGTTTCGCAGCGAAGGACCCGTAGTGGTTCTGGATAAACGGATCGTCCGACGCCGTTTCCACCTCCGCGTGGAACCACGGCCTGGCGGTGGACAGCGTGTAGTCCCGGGCAGTGAGCACCGCGCCTTCCGCGGCCGCCAGATAGGCGTGCGCAAAGAGCAGCTGGAACGCGGGGGTGGTGAGCACCTGGTGCGGTTCCCGCTCGCCGTCGTGCGCTCCCAGGTTGGTGATCACGGCTGCGTCCGGCACAGACACGTCCCGGAACTCGATGGTGTTGGTGGCGGTCAGCCGGGAGCCCAGCACGTCCCAGTCGTCGTGGCGGAGAACCCCGTCGGAGGCGGTGTCGATCACCAGCGCCAGCCGGTCCCCGCCGTCGAGCACTGCCCGCGCGTAGATCTTCTCCGCAACCCGGCTGCCCGTGGCAAAGGGTTTCCGGCCGGTGACCAGGTAACCTCCGTCAGTGCGCCGGGCGGTGGCCTGCGGTCCCTGGGGCGTCCCTGTGGAGGACCAGAGCCACTGGTGGTCCAGGCACTCGTCCGCCAGGGCCTGGCCGCGGGATTCGTCCAGGTCAATGAACGGGAAGGCCTGGAAAATGTAGTGGTAGCCCAGCAGCTGACCGATCGAGTTATCCGCGCGGGCCACCCGCTGCACAATTTCGAAGGCGGTGCTCCAGCCGATTCCCGTACCGCCGAAGCGGGCCGGAATGGTCAGCGGAAGCAGCCCGGACCGGCGCAGGATTTCAACTTCCGTGAACGGCGGCTTGTTGGCGGCGTCGCGTTCCAGCGCGTCAACGCCGAGGATCGCGGCAACCTCGTCTGCGACGGCGAACCAGCGCGCCGCGTCCGGGGCGGGGCTGTAACCGTAGCGGGTGAGCAGGCTGGCGGTCATTGGGTAACTCCTGAAGCTGAAAGGGTGTTTTCGGACGTGAAGGCGCCGCGGAACTGAGCGGCCCGGTGCCGCTCGTTGAGGAGCGGGCCGGCTCCGAAGAGCTTTTCGCGCAAGGTGCCGGGGGCGTATTCGCTTTGGGCCAGGCCGCGGCGGCGCAGTTCGGGCAGTACCCCCTCGATGAAGTCCGTGTAGGAGCCGGGCAGGATGCCGTTGATGATGTTGATACCGTCCACGCCGGCATCCTGCCAGCGTTCAAGCTCGTCGGCGATCTGTTCCGGGGTGCCGGTGACCTGCTGGGCTTCGGTGCGGTAGCGCGCCACGTCGGCCAGGGTGGGGTTGCCGCCGGGTGTGGAGTCGATGATGGCCTGCAGCACGCCGCGGCCGCCTTCGGTCTGCACGTCACCAAGCGGGGTGTCCAGGTCTAGCCCGCCGAGGTCGATGCCGAGGCCCCCGCCGATGTGCGCGATTACGGCATCGAGGTCCAGGTATTCGTCCAGTTCGGCCTTCTTGCGCTGCGCTTCGGCTTCGGTTCCGCCCACTACGAAGGACAGCCCGGTGAAGACTTTGATGTCATCTGGAAGCCGCCCGGCCTCGGCGGCGCGGGCACGGACCCCGGCGGCAACCTTCGCGGCGTGGGCGTGGTTGGGTGCGAAGATGAACGTGGCTTCGGCGTTGGCGGCCGCGAACTGCTGCCCGCGGCCGGAGCTGCCGGCTTGGAACAGCACCGGTGTGCGCTGCGGGGAGGGCGAGCTCAGGTGCGGTCCGTCGATCGAGTACCGCTCGCCGCGGTGATGGATCTTGTGGACCTTGTCCGGGTCGGCGTGGACGCCGCTGGCTTTGTCCTGGACCAGCGCGCCGTCGTCCCAGGATCCTTCCCAGAGCTTGTAGACCGCGTCGGTGTATTCATCCGCCCAGTCATAGCGGCGGTCGTGCCCGGTCAGCCCGTCACCGTCGAAGTTGCGGTGCGCGTTGTCCAGGACGGAGGTGACGATGTTCCAGCCGGCACGGCCGCCGGAGAGGTGGTCCAGCGTGGACATCTGCCGGGCGAACTGGAACGGATGGCTTTGTACAACGGACGACGTCGCGGCCAGCCCAATGTTCCGGGTGGCACCTGCCAGCGCGGCGAGGAGCAGGACCGGATCGTTGGCCGGCACCTGCAGCCCGCGGCGCACATGGGAGGCCCAGCCGCCGTCGTGGTTTCCGTACAGGCCCACCACATCGGCGAAGAAGAGGGCGTCGAACTTGGCGTCTTCGAGCTGGCGGGCCAGGTCCGTCCAGAACCCCAGTTCGTTGAAGCGGTGCTGTCCGGCGTCAGGGTGGCGCCACTGGCCGCCGCGGATGTGGCTGGTGGTGTTCATCAGGAAGGCGTTCAGCAGCAGGCGCGGCCGGGGCCCGGAAAAACGGGTACTCGGAGTGCTCACGGTGGTTCCGTTCTGTAGAAGTCGGTTGGAGGAGAAGCTAGAGGCGCTTGTCAGCGCGGCGGGAGAACCAGGAGCCGCCCAGCTGCACGGCCTGGACCAGCAGGACCATCAGCACAATCGCGGTGAACATCAGCCCGGTTTCGTAGCGGTAGTAGCCGTACCGGATGGCGAAGTCGCCGATTCCGCCGCCGCCCACCAGGCCGGCCATGGCGGAGTAGGAGATGAAGCTGACGGTCATGATGGTGACGGAGCTGATCAGGGCCGGACGCGCTTCGACCAGCAGGACATCGCGGACGATCTGCCCGCGGGTGGCTCCCATGGACCGGGCGGCCTCCACCACGCCGCCGCCGAGAGCGGTGATGTTCTGTTCCACGAACCGGGCGAAGTAGGGGATGGCGTTGATGGTCAGCGGCACGATTACCGCCGCGGTGCCGATGGTGGTGCCCACCACGAACCGGGTGAACGGAATGATGGCGATCAGCAGGATCAGGAACGGAAAGGACCGGACCAGGTTGACCAGTGAATCCAGCACCCGGTGAAGCCGGGGTTTGTGGACCAGTCCGTCCGGTCCCAGGGCGAAGAGCAGGACTCCCAGCGGGGTTCCGATCAGAACTGCCAGCGGAATGGCGACGACGAGCATGGTTCCGGTCTGGCCCAGTGCCGCGAGCAGTTCGGGCCAGACTTCGGCAATGCGCTCAAGCAACGCGGGCTCCTTCCCGGCGGGCAGCCCGGTCCAGGGTGATCTCGTCGGAGATCAGGTACCGTCCGATCGAGGTGGCCGGGGTGAACCCGGGCCGGACGAGCTCCGTGAGCGCAAACTGTTCCACGACCCGTCCCTCCTCCATGACGGCCACGTTGTCCGCAATGGCCTTGATGACGTTCATTTCGTGCGTCACCACCACGATCGTGATGCCGAACCGCGCGTTGACGTCGGAAAGGTACTGCAGCACGGACGCGGTGGTGCGGGGGTCGACGGCGGAGGTCGGCTCATCGCACAGCAGCACCTTGGGCCGGGTGGCCAGGGCCCGGGCGATGGCAACCCGCTGCTTCTGCCCGCCGGAGAGCTTGGCCGGGTAGGTTCCTGCCTTCTCCGAGAGGTCGACGACGGCGAGCGCCTCCAGTGCGCGGCGCCGGCGCTCGGCAGCGTTCTTCACTCCCGCGAATTTCAGCGAGAGCTCCACGTTCTGCGCGGCCGTGCGGTTGTTCAGCAGGTTGAAGTGCTGGAAGATCATCCCGATCTCATGCCGTGCTGCGCGCAGCTCGGCATCCGCCAGGCCGGTCAGGTCCGTTCCGTCGACCAGGACCCGGCCCGAGGTGGGACGTTCCAGGAGGTTGATGTTGCGCAGCAGCGTGGATTTGCCCGCACCGGAAAACCCGATGATGCCCTGGATGCTGCCTTTGGGGATGTCCAGGGACACGTTGTCCACGGCGGTGAAACTGGATCCGCCGGTGTCAAAAACGGTCGAAACATTCTCGATCCGGATCATGCTCTCCTCCTTCAGGTTGTGAAGGCGCGCGCCGCGGAGTCCACAGCTTCAGCGCGCCGGAGCACGTTTGAAGGGGACCAAAAGATAGCGGGTGCTTCTCCATCGGTCCTGGCGGTAGCACCCCTCTGCTCCGAATGAATTACGGAAGGGGTTGCTGCGGCGTCACGGAGCCAGGTCTCTCAGCCGCTCTGGATGGTTACGGGTTCATGCTGACCGCTGGCGGGAGCCCGCGCAATGTTGTGACCGCACATGACGCAGTGCGTCCGTGCGTGACGTGCATCACCTGGGTCACCAAGAGTTTTCCGTCTACGGCGCGGGATCTCAGCGAGACGGAGTTCCTCCGCTGGTATTGGCTGAAGGAGGAATTGCAGGGCTTCGCCCGGGCAAACGGCCTCAGCGCTGCCGGCTCAAAGGCCACTGTCAGCTCACGCGTCGCGGCTTGCCTGGCCGGACGGCCCCGGACCGAAGCGCCCGCCCGCCCACCGCGCCGGCCTGCGCCGCTGGTCCCGCCGCTGACGATTCATACGGTGGTTCCTGCCGGGCATCCGTGCAGCCAGGTGCTCCGGGAGTTCTTCGTCAATGCGCTGGGACCCGGTTTCCGGTTTGATGCGCCCATGCGGGCGTTCTTCGCCGGCAATGACGGCACTGCGACGCTCGCCGCGGCACTGGATCACTGGCATGCCACCCGGTCAGGGGATGCCCGGCCAATCGGGCCGCAGTTTGAGCTCAACCGGTTCTCCCGGGACTGGCACGCCTCCCACCCCGGCGGCACCCGGGACCAGATGCTCACGGCGTGGAAAACCCACCGTTCACTGCCGGTGGACCTGCGCCCGGCCGGTCCGGCGGGGCCTTAGAGCCCGAAGCGTCCCGCTTCAATGACGGGGCAGGTATCCATGACGACGTCGAGCCCCGCTTCGGCGGCGCGCTGGGCGGCCGCCTCATCCACGACGCCGAGCTGCAGCCAGACGGCCTTGGCACCGATATCGATGGCCTGGTCCACAATGTCCCCCACCCGGGCCGAATTCACGAAACAGTCGACGACGTCGATCTGGCCCGGGATCTCGGCCAGCCTGGTGTAGCCCTTATTGCCGAAGACGTCGTCGCCCGCCAGGTTCACCGGGACGATCTCCATCCCCAGCGAGTCCTGGACAAATCTGGAGACGCCGACTGCCGGACGCAGCGGATTGTTCGAGAGACCTACCACTGCCCAGCGTCCCTTGGATGAGAGCAGGCGGGATATAACCTCGGGATCATTGCGGTGTGCCATTCTGGCCCTCCCTCCGGTTGGAACTCAACGGGTCTACAGCGTACGCGCCGTCCTGCGACGGGTCGATCAGGCGTCCGCGGCCTTTATTCCAGGAAGTCGTTGACCGCCTCGGCAAGCACTGCATCGTCCAGTCCGTGCCAGGATCCCTCGAGCAACTGGAAAGAACCCTCCGGGAGGATTTCGGCCGTCTCGCGGGCCCAGCCCTGCAGCCGGGCATCGCTGCCGCTGCTGGCCAGCACCAGGACCGGAACATGAATGCCGGTGAGGGATTGGATGTCGGTTTCCAGCATGAGGGTGAGATCGTAGGAGATGGTGTGCGCCGCCGGCTCGAAAGGTGAGGGTTCGGATTGCTCGATGAGTTCCTCCGGAACACCGATGGACTCCTGGAACAGGCGCACGGCTCCCGCCCGGTCCTCGGCGTCGATCAGGGCTTCAAGCTGCGGCCGGATGTCAGGCCCTGCCGCGCCTTCCTGGGAGAGCGGCGGTTCGACGGCAATGACGCTGGAGACAACCGCTGATTCCGAAGCGGCGCGGAGGGCAAGGATCGCTCCCGAGGAGGTTCCCAGCAGGTCCGCCGATCCACCCGCGGCCTGCACGACGGCCAGCAGGTCATCCACCTCGGATTCGGGGGTGTATTCCTCCCCGTCCCCGCTTTCGCCCTTACCCCTGCGGTCATACGTGTAGACGGTGTGGCCCTCTGCCAGCAGTTCGGCAACCCCGGCCAGGCCGGAGGTGGTCCGGTCCATCATGATGGGATCCACCACCACCAGCGGCGGACCCTGGCCGTGACGTTCCCAGGCGATGGGCGTTCCGTCCGCGGACAGTACGCGTCCCGATGCGTCAGCTGCTGGATCCATGGGATTCTCCTTCGCTGGGGCGGGCCGCCGTCGGCCCTGCCTCCACCGTAGGAGCGCGTGCAGGCTGGGTCAATGCTCCTAAAGATACGGTCATCAAGCGCTCGTGCAGGCCTTGAGGTATACACTGTAAACACGCTACGGAAGGGACGGTCGTGCCCCACAAGCAACCGCAACCACTGAACGCCGCCGCCATCACGGAAGCCGGCGTCCGGATTGCCGACGCCGACGGCCTGGACGGCGTCTCGATGCGCCGGGTCGCCGCCGAGTTCGGGGTCTCCGCAATGGCACTTTACCGCCATGTGGCTGACCGGCGGGCCCTGTTGCTGCTCATGGCCGACGCTGCCGCCCGCGACTATGAACTGCTCCCCACCCCGAACGCCGCCTGGCAGGAGATGCTCCAGCACATGGCCGATGCCCAGTGGCGTGCATTCCAGGCACATCCGTGGCTGCTGCGCATCATCCTGACGCCGCGGCGGCTGGTGAACGTGGCAACACCCGAAGAGATCGAGCTGCTGCTCTCCCGGCTGCGGAAGGCAGGACTAACCAGCGAGCAGGGCTTCGATTGCCTGCTGGGCGTTTCTGCCGCCGTCATCGGCACCGCTTCCATTACCGCTGCAGCTCTCACGGGCCCCGAGCGCACCGGAACGGAACGCGACCAGCGCTGGGGTGACGACGCCGTCGCCCCCTACCCGCAGGCCTTGGGTTTCCGGGACCAGGGCATCAGCTACGCCGCGTCGCGCCGCTCCTTGGATTTCCTCGTAGCGAACTTCATCGCCGGGGTTGAACAATCCCTCACCCACCCGCCGGATTCCGAAAGGGCACCGGCATTACGGAAGGAAGACCATGCAACTGCAAAATAAGACCGCGATCATCACGGGCGGCGCCGGAGGGATCGGGCAGGGAATCGTCCGCCGCTTCCTGGCCGAAGGGGCTAAGGTTGCCGTCGTCGACATTGACCAGGCGCAGGGAGACAAGCTCCTGGCTGAACTCGATGGCCAGGGCGACGTTATTTTCATTGCCAAGGACATTTCCAAGGAGGAGAGCACCAAGGAGATCGTGGCGGAGACCGTGGAGCGCTTTGGCGGCCTGGATGTCCTGGTCAACAACGCGCATGCTTCCAAGCAGGCTCCGATTATGGAGACTACGCAGGAGATGTGGGACCTGTCCTTCAATACCGGGACCATGGCCACGTTCCACCTGATGCGCGCTGCCTATCCAGAGCTGAAGAAGACCCGTGGAAGCATCATCAACTTTGCCTCCGGTGCGGGCATGAAGGGCCTTCCCAACCAGGTCACCTACGCCGCCGCGAAGGAAGCCATCCGCGCCATTTCACGCACGGCGGCCAACGAATGGGCCAAGGACGGCATCCGCGTCAACGTGGTCTCCCCGATCGCGCTCACCCCGGGCATCGCCCAGTGGAGCCAGGCGTTCCCGGAGGCCTTCCAGGAAGTGGTGGACGGCATTCCCCTGGGCCGTCTGGGCGATCCGGAGACGGACATCGCTCCGATCGTGGTGTTCCTGGCCAGCGAACAGTCCCAGTACATGACCGGCCAGACGCTGATGGCCGACGGCGGCTCGATCAAGATCTACTAGATCCTGCCGGCAGGAAGCGGCGGCTGCGTGCCGCCGCTTCCTGCTGTCCTGGCTAGAGCTCCGCAGCCACGGCGTTCAGCACCTCGGTGACGTCGGCCTTGCCCTGCCCGTAGTCGAAGATGGTGGTCGGAACGTGGGGTGTACTGGTGGCCACCACCCGTGTGGTTGCAGCGTCCACCGGCTCGAAGGTGAGCACAATGTCTTCGCCGAACGTCTTCCACGTGGTTCCCGCCACCAGCTCTGCCCGCTCCTGCCAGATCCCGGTGAGGGTCATCCGTGGAAGCCTCACCCCGGCCCGTTCGACGGCAGGAGGGAGCGCCGAGACAGGCGCCGCGACCACCATTTCCCCGCGGGCCCGGGCGCGCTTGGAGGTGACGTTCAGACTGAGAGCTTTGGTGTTCCCCGCATTTGTCATGCGCACGAGCCTAACGGAACCCCCGCAGGGCCGGCCTAGCGGCGGACCGCAGGGTCCAGCCGGAACCGCGCGCCGCGGTGGTCCTCCGGAAGCTTGTCACCTGCACCGAAGAGCTTCTGGCGCAGGGTTCCGGGGGCATACTCCGTAGGGTACGCGCCGCGCTTCTGCAGCTCGGGCACCACGAACTCGACGACGTCCTCGAAGGTTCCGGGCGTGACCGCGTAAGCCAGGTTGAAGCCGTCGACGTCGGTCTCCTCGACCCAGCGGATCAGCTCCTCGGCCACCTCCGCACCGGAGCCGACCAGCCGCGGGCCCAGTCCGCCGATCCCGGCGGTCTCGGCGATGTCGCGCACTGTCCAGGGCTCGCCGTCGTCCTTCACTTTCTGGAAGTTCGCAGCCGCCGACTGGATGGCGTTGGATTTCACGGCGCCGAGCGGCTGGTCGAGTTCATAGGTGGAGAGGTCCACACCCATCCAGCCGGACATCAGCGCCAGGGCGCCTTCGTCGCTGGTGTAGCGCTGGTAATCCAGGTGCTTGGCTTCGGCTTCCTCGGAGGTGGCGGCCGTGATGATGGTCAGCAGGGTGTAGATCCGGATCGAGTGCCGGTCCCGGCCGGCGGCTTCCGCAGCGTCGCGGATC
The DNA here is from genome assembly GCF_023921125.1 of Arthrobacter caoxuetaonis. Classification (NCBI taxonomy): domain Bacteria; kingdom Bacillati; phylum Actinomycetota; class Actinomycetes; order Micrococcales; family Micrococcaceae; genus Arthrobacter; species Arthrobacter caoxuetaonis. The sequence continues at coordinate 189,463 of NZ_CP099466.1, read as the reverse complement.
TTCGTGACCGTGGTCTTGAGCTTCTCCACCGTGGACGCGCCCACGAACACTGCTTCAGCGTTCTCCGCCGCGAAGCCGATGCCGCGCGGCGATGCGCCTGCCTGGTAGATCACGGGGGTGCGCTGCGGAGACGGTTCCGAGATGTGGATGCCGGGGACCTTGAAGTATTTGCCCTCATGGTTGATGTCATGGACCTTGGACGGATCCGTGAAGACGCCGGTTTCCCTGTCGCGGACGACGGCGTCGTCTTCCCAGGAACCCTCAAGCAGCTTGTAGACGACTTCGAGGTATTCGTCGGCGTGGTTGTAGCGCTCGTCGTGCTCGAGCTGGTCCTCCTGGCCCATGTTGCGGGCGGCCGAAGGCAGGTAGCCGGTAACGACGTTCCAGCCGACGCGCCCGTTGGTGAGGTGGTCCAGCGTGGAGAGCCGGCGGGCGAACGGGTACGGATGCTCATAGGCGGTGCCGGCGGTGACGCCGAAGCCCAGGTTTTCGGTGACCAGGGCCATCGCGGAGACCAGCAGCAGCGGATCATTCACCGGCACCTGCGTGCCCTGGCGGAGGGTGGCTTCGTTGGAGGAACCGTAGACGTCGTAGGTGCCCAGCACGTCGGCAATGAAGATTCCGTCGAAAAGCCCGCGTTCGCAGGTCTTCGCCAGGTGGGTCCAGTAGGAAAGCCTGGTGTAGTCCGCCGACCGGTCTTCGGGGTGGCGCCACAAGCCGGGTGACTGGTGTCCGACGCAGTTCATGTCGAAGGCGTTGAAGCGGATCTGGCGGGGAGCGCTGGTCATCGAAGAATCCTTTCCCAGGCGACGCACCGGGGACGGAGCGCCGTACTTGCCGCCGGCGGATTCGCCGGGCGACCGGATCGTCATCTGGGGCACCCCGCTACGGAAAGAGGGTTGCCGCCCAACCAGCCAGAGCTTTGCGTTGGGACTCATGATCCTGCGGCTCCAGTATGGGCCCCTGAGCCGGGGCCGGCGCAACCCCGGCCGTGTCACGCGGCGTAACGCCCGGCGTCGTACTTCCAACTCCGCCCGCCGCCGCGCCGCCTCAACGACCACCGAGAGGCCACTTACGGCTGGTTTGGGCGCTCAAAAGAGCCGTAAGTGGCCTCTCGGCGGGAAATAGGGCCGGAGGGACCCGGATTCGGAATGTTACGCGGGGACTTGCCCGCAGGCTGTCCGAGGGCGTTTAGTTGCACTTGACCATCCCGAGCGGCTGAGAGACCTGGATCAGTGAAGCCGCAGCAACCCTGGTCGGAGTGCTTCCTCCTTGAGGCACTGCGATAGCGAGGTGGACGTCGCAGGAGGCCGCTAACCCGGCCCAGGACGTTTTCCGTAGGGTGCTACTGCCAGGACCGATGGAGTGTTCACATGACTGCAGTACTGTCCTCCGGCTCCCATGCCGTTTCCACTGCCCCGCGCCCCACCCCTGACTCTGCGCTGCCGGTAACGTTCGACGGCGTTGGCCGCGCCTTTGGTTCGGGCGCAAACGCCCACGTGGTGCTGCGCGACATCAATTTCGAGGTCCGTCCGGGCGAAGTCCTGGCCATCCTCGGCTCCAGCGGCTGCGGCAAGTCCACGCTGCTGCGCGCGACCGCCGGACTCGACGCCGCCTCCACCGGGCAGGTGCTGATCGACGGTACTGCCGTCCGCGGCATCGATGACCGGTGTGCCGTTGCCTTCCAGGAACCGCGGCTGCTTCCGTGGCAGACCCTGCAGGCCAACGTCGCCATCGGCCTGCCCAAGAGCACCAGTGCGTCCGAGGGCAAGGCCAAGGTCGCCGAGCTCCTCAAGCTGGTTGAGCTGGACAGCTTCGCGAAGCACCAGCCCCGCGCCGTGTCCGGCGGCATGGCCCAGCGCGCGTCGCTGGCCCGGGCGCTGGCCCGCAAGCCCGGCGTGCTGCTGCTCGACGAACCGTTCGGCGCCCTCGACGCCCTGACCCGCCTCAAGATGCAGGACCTGCTGCTGGACGTGCACCGCGCAGCTCCGGCCACTGTCCTGCTGGTCACGCACGACGTCGACGAGGCGCTGCAGCTCGCGGACCGGATCATTATCCTCGGCCGTGAACCGGGCAAGCCCGGTGCCACCATCACGCAGACCATCACCGTCCCGGGCGCCCGTCCGCGGGACCGTGCCTCGGCTGAACTGGCACGAATGCGCGGAGAGCTCTTGGCGAGCCTCGGCGTCGACCGCCACTAGGCGACCCCTCCTCCCCCACCGCCGCGGGCATTCCCGCGGCGGATGCCGCGGGCGATCCGTGCCCGCACCGCCCTTCTTCCCTGCCCTCCACTTCCTGAAGGAATTCCCCATGAACAGCCGTTCCCGCTTCTCCCGCCGCCCGCCCAGCTTCTCCCGCCGCCCGCCCAGCTTCTCCCGCCGTCCCCTCGCCGTCCTGGCCGCCGCTGCCGCAGCGTTCTCGCTGGCCCTCACGGGCTGCGTTGCCGGCGAAGACTCCTCCGGCGCTGCCGCCAATGATGCAGCCGACGGCGGCACCCTGAACATTGACTTCGCCACCTACAACCCGCTCAGCCTGGTCATCAAGGACCAGGGCTGGCTGGAAGCCACCCTTGAAGAGCAGGGCGTGGACGTGAACTGGGTGCAGTCCGCCGGATCGAACAAGGCCAATGAGGCACTGCGTGCCGGAGCGATCGACGTCGGCTCCACCGCCGGTTCGGCTGCCCTGCTGGCCCGGTCCAACGGCTCCCCGATCAAGACCATCAGCATCTACTCGCAGCCGGAATGGGCCGGACTCCTCGTCTCTTCCGACTCGGACATCACTTCCGTGGCTGACCTGGCCGGCAAGTCCGTCGCCGCCACCAAGGGCACCGACCCGTACTTCTTCCTGGTCCAGGCGCTGGAAGAGGCCGGGCTGAGCACCTCCGACGTGACGGTTGAGAACCTGCAGCACGCGGACGGCCGCACTGCCCTTGAAAACGGCGCCGTGGACGCCTGGTCCGGCCTGGACCCGATCATGGCCGGCGCCGAGCACGCTGGTGCCGAGTTCCTTTACCGCAATCTGGACTTCAACACCTACGGCTTCCTGAACGCCACCGAGTCCTTCCTGGAAGAGCAGCCGGAAGTAGCCCAGACCGTGGTCAACGTCTATGAAAGGGCGCGTGCCTGGGCAGCCGAGAACCCGGAAGAAACCGCGCAGATCCTCGCCGACGTCGCCGGCCTGGACCTCGAAGTGGCCCGCACCGTCATTCTGGAACGCAGCAACCTCGACGTCGACGCCGCCCCGGGCGACGCCCAGCGCAAGGTCCTGGAAAAGGTGGGACCCGTGTTCGTCGAGACCGGCGACGTCGCCAGTCAGAAGGCGATCGACGACGCCGTTGCCTCCCTGCTGGATGACTCCTTCGTGCAGAAGGCCGATCCGGCGGCCGTTAAGGAATCCTGATGAGCAGCAATTCCCAGCAAACTTCCGTTCCCGTGGCCGTGGGTCCGCAGGGCCCGTCCGCGGCTGTCCCGCCCGTCACCGGGCGTCCGTCCGCCGGCGCCCTTTCCCGGACCTGGGTCCGCGTGTCCCTGGGCCTCGTAGTTCCGGTACTCCTGCTGGCCCTCTGGCAGCTGGTGTCCGTGCTCGGCCTCTTCAGTGCCGTGCAGCTGCCCTCCCCCGGCGCGGTCCTGACCTCCGCCGCTGACCTGATGGAACGCGGCGAGCTGGGCACGCACATCGCTATCTCCACCCAGCGGGTCCTCACCGGCTTCGCCCTCGGCGCCGCCCTGGGCCTGGTCCTGGGCGCGGTACTGGGCCTCTCGAAACTGGCAGATGTGCTGCTGGGCCCGCTGTTCGGCGCCGTCCGGGCCGTTCCGTCCCTGGCCCTGGTTCCGCTGCTTATCCTGTGGATGGGCATCGGCGAGGACTCCAAGGTCACGCTGATCACTATCGGGGCGTTCTTCCCGGTCTTCACCACCGTGTCCCTGGCTCTGCGGCACGTGGACAAGAACCTCGTGGAAGCAGCCCGTGCCTTTGGCCTGAACGGACTGAAGCTGCTCACCACGGTGCAGCTGCCCGCCGTCGTACCCTCGGTCTTCTCCGGCCTGCGCCTTGCGCTGGCCCAGTCCTGGCTGTTCCTGGTGGCCGCGGAACTGATCGCCTCCTCCATGGGGCTGGGCTTCCTGCTCACCGACTCGCAGAACAACGGCCGCACCGACCGGATGTTCCTGGCAATCGTGCTGCTGGCGGTCATCGGTAAAACAACGGATGCCCTGCTGGGCGTCGCAGAGAAGTGGGCAGTGAAGAAATGGGCGTAGGCACAGCAACCCAGACAGCAGCCGAACCGGAGTTCGCCACTGAATCAGAGCGCATCGCGTTCTGGGAGGAGGCTGCCCGGCGGCTGCAGTGGGAGACGCCGTGGCACACCGCGCACCGCTTTACCCCGCCCCAGCGGCTCAGCGGCCCGGACGTTCCCGAAGCCGACGCCGAGTACACCGTCCCGGAGATCGAATGGTTCGCCGGGGGCCGGCTCAACGTCGCAGTAAACTGCGTGGACCGCCACGTTGCCGCGGGCCGCGGCAACAAGGTTGCCCTGCACTGCGAGGGCGAGCCCGGGGACCGGCGCAGCATCACCTACGCGCAGCTGCAGAAGGAAGTCTCCAAGGCTGCCAACGCGCTGCTGGCCCTGGGCATCGAAAAGGGCGATCGGGTGGTCATCTACCTCCCCGTCATCGCCGAGACCATCATCATCACGCTGGCCTGCGCCCGGATCGGCGCGGTGCATTCGCTGGTGTTCGGCGGGTTCTCCGCGGAGGCACTGAAGTTCCGGGTGGAAGACACCCGGGCCAAACTGCTGGTCACCACGGACGGGCAGTTCCGCCGCGGCACTGCCGTTCCGGTCAAGGACAACGCGGATGAAGCAGTGTCCGGTGAAAACGCGATCGAACATGTCCTGGTGGTGAAGCGCACCGGCTGCGACATCGCCTGGACCGAAGGGCGGGATGTCTGGTGGCACGACACCGTGGACACGGCCTCCGACGTGCACGAGCCGGAATCCTTCGACGCCGAAACGCCGCTGTTCATCATGTACACCTCCGGCACCACGGGAAAGCCCAAGGGCCTGGTCCACACCATGGGCGGCTACCTCACGCAGGCGTCCTGGAGCTACGAGTTCCTCTTCGCCAATCCGGACGAATCCGCGCGCGGGCAGGACGTCCACTGGTGCACTGCCGACCTGGCCTGGGTCACCGCGCACACCTACGAGATCTACGGCCCGCTCTCCAACGGCGTCACCCAGGTCATCTTCGAAGGCACCCCGAACACCCCCCACCCGGGCCGGCACTTCGAAATCATCGAACGGTACAAGGTCACCAGTTACTACACCGCCCCCACCCTGGTCCGGTCCCTGATGGGCTGGTTCCCCGACGGCGTCCCGGACACCTGGGACCTGTCCTCCATCCGCTTGCTCGGCACGGTCGGCGAAGCGGTGAACCCGGAAGCGTGGCGCTGGATGCGGGAGAACATCGGCCGCGGTGAGGTCCCCGTGATCGATACCTGGTGGCAGTCCGAAACCGGCGCGACGATCCTGTCTCCGCGCCAGACCGACACCGCGTTCAAGCCCGGCTGCGCCTCCCGCGCCCTGCCCGGCGTCTCCACCAGGATCGTCGACGGGGACGGCAACGACGTTCCGCCGAACGTGCAGGGCTTCATCGTGGTGGACCGGATCGGCCCGTCGATGGCCCGCACCTGCTGGGGCGACCCGCAGCGCTACCTCTCCTCCTACTGGCGGCAGTACGCGCAAAAGGGCTGGTTCCTGGCCGGGGACGGCGCACGGTACGACGACGACGGAGACACCTGGATCCTGGGCCGCGTGGACGACGTGCTCAACGTCTCCGGCCACCGGCTCTCCACCATCGAAATCGAATCGGCACTGGTCTCCCACCCCTGGGTCGTGGAGGCCGGGGTCTGCCCCGTCGCGGATCCGAAGACCGGGCACGCGATTGCCGCGTTCGTGGTCCTGACGGATGCCGCGGCCACGGACGGGGACGCCGTCACGAAGGCCCTGCGGGACCACGTCGCCAAGGAGATCGGGCCGATCGCCAAGCCGGCCGCCGTCGTCGTGGTTCCCGATGTACCGAAGACCCGTTCCGGGAAGATCATGCGCCGCCTGCTCACGCAGCTGTTCGAGGGCAGCACGCTTGGAGACACCACCAGCCTGCAGAACGAGCCGTGCATTCCCGCGATCCACGCTGTGTGCGAGGAACGGCGTGCCGGGAGCGCTGCCTAGTGAACGCGCGCCAGCGTCACCCGGTCCAGCTCCACCGCGCCGCCCATGGCACGGTGCAGGCGCACGAACTCCACCGGAGACACTTCCAGGATGGTGGTGTTGTGCTTCGGCGGCAGCAGTTCCGGATGCCGGCTGTCCATCATTTCGGTGAACATCTTCTGCGCCTCGACCCGGTCCATCGGGTCCGTGGGTGTGATTTTGTGGTTCGCCGAGGCCAGTTTGTATCCCGTTTCGACCACGATCACGTACTGTTCCATGCCGGCTCCCCGGGTCGCCTCGTCGCATCTGTTCTTCACATTGTTGGTTTTCCGCACCTAATAAAGCAACCATCGGAGAACCGCTTACCCGCGGTTCCCCCAAGGAAGGAGCACTCAGTTCCATGAGTGACCGCCAGTTCGGCTTCCGCACCCGTGCCCTGCACGCCGGCGGAACCCCCGACGCCATCCACGGCGCCCGTGCCGTGCCCATCTACCAGTCGACGTCGTTCGTGTTCAAGGACACCGCCGACGCCGCGAACCTGTTTTCGCTGCAGAAGTACGGAAACATCTACTCCCGGATCGGCAACCCCACGGTCGCCGCGTTCGAGGAACGCATCGCGTCCCTCGAGGGAGGAATCGGAGCCGTGGCGACGGCATCGGGCATGTCAGCGGAGTTCGTGACCTTCGCGGCCATCTGCTCCGCCGGGGACCACATCGTGGCCGCTTCCCAGCTCTACGGCGGAACGGTCACGCAGCTGGACGTCACGCTGCGCCGCTTCGGGATCGAAACCACGTTTGTTCCCGGAACGGATCCTGCGGACTACGCGGCTGCAATCCAGGAAAACACCAAAGCCGTGTATGCCGAGGTTGTGGCGAACCCCAGCGGCGAGGTCACCGACATCGAGGGCCTGGCCAAGGTGGCGCACGACGCCTGTGTGCCGCTGATTCTCGATGCCACGCTGAGCACTCCCTACCTGGTGCAGCCGTTCAAGCACGGCGCGGACATCGTCATCCACTCCGCCACCAAGTTCATCGGCGGTCACGGCACCACCCTCGGCGGCGTCGTCGTGGAGGCCGGCACGTTCAACTGGGGCAACGGCAAGTTCCCGGCCATGACCGAACCGGTGCCCTCCTACGGCAACATCTCCTGGTGGGGGAACTTCGGTGAATACGGCTTCCTGACCAAGCTCCGCTCCGAGCAGCTGCGCGACATCGGGCCCACGCTGAGCGCGCAGTCCGCGTTCCAGCTGCTGCAGGGCGTGGAAACCCTGGCCCAGCGGGTGGATGAACACCTGCGCAACGCACAGGCCGTGGCCGAATGGCTGGAAGCGGACGAGCGCGTGGCCTGGGTGTCCTATGCCGGGCTGCCGTCCCATCCGCACCATGAACGGGCCAAGAAGTACCTGCCCAAGGGACCCGGTTCCGTGTTCAGCTTCGGCGTGAAGGGCGGCCGGACCGCAGGCCAGACCTTCATCGAGTCACTGCAGCTCGCCTCGCACCTGGCGAACATCGGCGACTCACGGACCCTGGTGATCCACCCGGGTTCCACGACACATCAGCAGCTCTCCCCCGAACAGCTGGCTGCTGCCGGTGTGCCGGAGGACCTGGTCCGGATCTCCGTGGGGCTGGAGGACCTCGACGATATCCTGTGGGACCTGGACCAGGGCCTCACCGCCGCTGCGGCCGCCGCAGCGTCCCCGGCTGCCGCCGTCGAACCGGCGTCCTGCTCCGTGCCCGCCGCGACCGCTGCCCAGACCCAGGAGTCCGCCAATGTCTGAAACACCCGATACCCGCACCTGGCAGAGCCCCAGCGCCCCGGAACGCCTGGCCCTGCTGCGTTCGGCGAAGTCGATCGCGATTGTCGGAGCATCGGACAAGCCCTCCCGTGCGTCCTACTTCGTGGCGACCTACCTGCTCTCCTCCTCGCCGTACAAGGTGTACTTCGTGAACCCGGTGGCCAAGGAAATCCTGGGCCAGCCTGTGTACGCGTCGCTGGCGGACCTTCCGGAGACCCCGGACATCGTGGACGTTTTCCGGCGGCACGAGGACCTGCCGACGGTTCTCGAGGAAGCGAAGGCTGTGGGGGCCAAGACGCTCTGGCTGCAGCTGGGTTCCTGGCATGAGGACGTGGCCCGCGGCGCCGAAGCGGCAGGAATGAACGTGGTGATGGACCGCTGCGTGAAGATCGAGCACGCCCGGTTCCACGGCGGCCTGAACCTGGCCGGCTTCAACACCGGAGTGATTTCCTCCAAGCGCCAGCTGACGGTCTAGCCCTCTCCGCCGCCAAAACCACCGAGAGGCCAGTTACGGCTCGTTTCACGTCTGAAACGAGCCGTAACTGGCCTCTCGTGTGAAAAAGGACGGGGTTAGCCGAAGTCCGCGGCCCGGTCAGTCATCATCCCGGCCGCTCCTAGCCCGGTTTTCCTGGCTCTTGCCGCGCTCACCGTGGTCCTTGCCGTACCCGTCTTTCGACGTACCGGAACGCTTTTCATGCTCCCAGCCGGATTGCCTTTGGCCATTCTCTGAACCGTTGCCCCGGTTCCCCTGGTTCCAGTCCCGGCCGCTCCGCTGCTCTGAACGTTCGGGAGCACGTTCCGGAGAATCTTCCGAAGGGCCTTCCGCAGCGCCATCCGTAGGCGCGGCCGGCGCGGCCGGCGCGGACGGCACGGACGGATCGGCTTCGGCTTCGGCTTCGGCTTCGGCGGACGGAACCGCCTCCGGGTCCGGGATGGTTTCGGCAGCAGGTGCAGGATCGGCGGAGGAATCCGGAAGATCGGTTGGCGCCGGGGTCTCCGGAGCCGGCGCCGGGGCCGGGATCTGCTCGTAGTGCACGGGCGCGGGCAACTCGTGCGAGTTTTCGGCAGTCACCCAAAAGTCGCCGTTCGCAGCGACGCCGGTAGTGCCGGCAGCCATGGCCGCAATGACCGCTCCGCCCAGGAGGAAACCACGGCGCCGGGACTTGCGAAGAGGGGTGACTCCTGCCGTGAAGAGGGCCTCCAGTTCGGCGCACGGCGCCGGCGCCTCGCCGCGGGACTCGGTGCGCAGCTTCCGGAGCGCGTCTGTGAGCTCCGGTGTTGCTTCGACACCTGATTCATCCAAGAGGCGCCGGATTGCTTCTTCGTCGCCGGGGTTGCTGGACATCCCGTTCATAGTTCCGCTGCCTCCTTTCCTGCGAAGCGTTCCTTGAGGGCCGCCAGTGCCCTTCTTTGAAGTTGTTTGACGGAGTTTTCCGTCTTCCCCATGATTTGCGCTGCTTCCTCCAAGGAGAGATCCGCGACGACGCGCAGGAGAATCACCTCGCGCTGCTGGTCCGTGAGCCCTTCCAGCAGGGGGGCAACCATGTGGGAACTCCCCATCACGGTGTCCTCAGCCGATTCCGAATACCGGATATCCGCCAGCGGGTCATAGGGGGCGGGGGCGGGCTGGCGCTCACGCCGCCGCTGGTCATCGACCATCCGGGCGTGGGCAACGGAAAAGGTGAAGGTTCGCAGACCTGCGGCTCCGCCGGTGATTGTCGATAGCTTGCCGAATACCGTCAGGAAGACCTCTTGTGCCAGGGCTTCAGGATCGTCACAGCCCTTGGACTTCAGGTAGCCAAGGACGGCCGGCGCCAGGGACTCGTATACGGCCCGGAGCGCCGCGGGGCTGTTTGCACGCGCCTCAGCGACCATCTGCTCTGTGAGCGGGTCAGCCAAGGCGGGGTCCTTCGATCCAGAACGTTGGGGCGAACCAAATCGTACCCCGCCCAGGCTGATCCTGCAGGGAAATGGCCGCGCCGAAGCTTTTTGGGGGGATAAACCCCGGCGCGGCCATTACACAGAGGTAATCGTCCGTAGACCGGGAAAAGTTACGCGGTTGCGAAAAAACATTTCCCTTCCGTTCCGGGCCGCTTTTCACTTCGGTCCGGACCTGCACGCCGCCGGCCGTTCGGCCCCTGCGGGACGGTCCGGAGAGGTCTCCGGAGAGGCGGCGGCGCCGGTGAATGTGGGAGACTTGAGCGGCGCCCGCCCCCGTTGGTGCGCGCCGCGCGGCAAGCGGGATCAACAAGCCTCCAAGCCCCGCACCGGACCAGCAACCCCGGCGGCCGAGTGCCCCGGCACAGGAAGACCATGCCCCTCACCACCCCCCTTGACCGCCGCAGCGACACCGGGCTCCAACGCAGCCTGTCCGTAAGGCACATCCGTTTCATTGCGCTTGGTTCCGCCATTGGCACCGGGCTGTTCTACGGCTCGTCCCAAACCATCCAAGCGGCGGGACCAGCCGTGCTGATCGCGTATCTCATTGCCGGCTGCGCGGTGTTCCTGGTCATGCGGGCACTGGGAGAAATGGCCGTACGCCATCCCGTCGCCGGCTCGTTTTCGCAGTACGCCGGCCGCTACCTTGGCCCCCGCATGGGTTTCCTCACGGGCTGGACGTTCGCCTTCGAGATGATCATTGTTGCCATCGCCGACATGACCGCCGTGAGCATGTACATGGGTTTGTGGTTCCCGGACACCCCCGGCTGGCTGTGGATGGTCGCCGCGATGCTGGTGATCGGCGGGTTGAACCTGATGCGCGTGAGTGTCTTCGGGGAACTGGAGTTCTGGTTCACCCTGATCAAGGTCTCCACCATCATCGCGATGGTGGCCGGCGGCCTGTACCTGATCGTCTTCGGCATCAGCACCGGCGGCTACGAACCGGGCGTGCACCATTTGGTGGACCACGGAGGTTTCGCACCCTTTGGAGTGTGGGGAGTCGTCATGAGCCTGGGAATCGTGGTGTTCTCCTTCGGCGGTATCGAGACACTTGGGGTGACCGCCGGCGAAACCGGGGACCCGCAGCGGGCCATCCCCAAAGCGGTCAACACCGTACCGGTGAGGATCCTGCTCTTCTACATCCTCTCCCTGGGCGTCATGCTCTGCCTCCTGCCCTGGGACCGGATCGGTTCCGAGGGCAGCCCCTTCGTGCAGGTTTTCGCGGGCCTGGGCATTCCGTTCGCTGAACACCTCATCAACGCCGTGGTCCTGACGGCCGCACTGTCGGCGATGAACTCGATCTTCTACGCCGCCGCCCGCACCATGTACGGGCTCGCCGAACAGGGCCACGCCCCGAACAGCTTCACCCGGGTGTCCCGCTTTGGTGTGCCCGTCTGGCCGGTAGGCATCCTCATGGCCAGCCTGGTCGCGGGGCTGGGGCTGTATCTGTGGATCCCGGACCAGCTGTTCCTGGTGGTGGCCTCGATTGCCACGTTTGCGACGCTCTTCACCTGGTCTTCCATCCTGCTCAGCCACCACCGCATGAGACTGGAAATGCGCCGGGAGGGGACGCCATCGGCCGGCTTTGCGTTCCCGGGATGGCCGGTGCTGAACTATGCCGCGCTGGCCTTCATGGGCGTGGTGACCGTCATTCTGGCCTTCACCGGACCCGGCCGGACAGCCCTGGCCGTCGGCGGGGTGTGGCTGCTGCTGATGCTCGCCGCTTACCGGTACCTCGTTAAGGGCCCGGGGCGGCAGCCGATCGAACTGCCGGAACCAAACGCGCGCTAGCCCTCCAGAATCTGCTCATTGGCGGCAAACCGGCGGTTTTGCAGCACCGGAAGGAATTCCCGGACCTCGTCAATGCGGCTGCGCACGACGTTGGCAGTAACAACGCCGGACGGCTCCTCACCGAGGAAGACCTGCGGGATGCCCAGGGGATCAAGCACCACGGAGTGGCCAATCGTGTGGGAGCTCGAGGTGCCGGCAGCTGCCACCCACACGGTGTTCTCGATGGCCCGGGCCTTCAGCAGCGTCTCCCAGTGGTCCACTTTGTGCTCACCTTTGAACCAGGCGGCAGGCACGGCAAGGAGGTCCGCTCCCTGGACGGCCAGGGCGCGGGCCAGCTCGGGGAACCGCAGGTCGTAACAGGTCATGAGCCCCACCCGCAGGCCGCCGATCTCCACCACCTGGATGCCGCGGTCCCCGGCCTTGATCCGGGTTGATTCCTGGTAGCTGAAAGCGTCGTACAGGTGCAGCTTGCGGTACGTCGCGGCAATCCTGCCGTCGTTATCGATGGCGACCAGGGTGTTGTAGGGCCGTTCTTCCCCTGAGGATTCATACCCGCCGGCGACGACGGCGATACGCAGTTCCGCGGCAATCAGCGAGAGCTGCTGGACGAACCTGGTCCAGCCGGCGTCGACCGCTGATGCGAGGGTCCCCTCGACCTTGCCGATGCTGAACATGGACTCTTCGGGGAAGACGATCAGCTCGGACCCTTCGGCTTTTGCCTTCTCAGCCAGCGAGCGCATCGCCGCAAGGTTTTCCTCGACGTCTCCGCCGGGGCTGAACTGACCTACGCTGACCAACATCGGATGACCGCCTTGCTCGGGACCGGATTTTTCTCCAGCCTAGTGCAGGTCCTCGAAGTGGAGCACAGGTTTCAGCACCTCTCCGGCCTTCGCGGCGGCGGCGGCATCGTTGATTTCATTGAAACGGTAGGGGGTCACCAGCTTCTGCAGCGGGAACCGTCCCTGCTGCACCAGGTCCACCAGCGCGGGCAGGAACAGCTGCGGAGTGGAGTCCCCTTCCGTAATGCCGAGCACCTGGCGCCCGTTGAGCAGGAAGTTCACGTCCAGCTCCACGGTTGATCCGGAGGCGGGTGCGCCAATCAGGCCGAGCTTGCCCAGCGGAGCCAGGGAGTCCGCTGCAGCCGCCGCGACGTGGGTGCTTCCCGTTGTCTCCAGTGCGTGCGTGACACCCGCGCCGTCCGTGAGTTCCAAAAGCGCCTGCAGCGCATCGGTGCTGCCGGAATTGACGACGTCGGTCGCTCCGAGTTGCCGGGCCAGCTCCAGCCGCGAGTCCACCAGGTCCATGACCACGATCCGGGTCGAGCCACTGAGGGCCGCAGCCATCACGGCGGAGAGACCCACGGGACCGGCCCCGAAGACCGCCAGGGTGGAACCCGGCTCGGGGCGCAGCACGTTCAGGACCGCACCGGCTCCGGTCTGGATTCCGCAGCCCAGCGGCGCGAGCAGGGTCAGGTCTGCGTCAGGATCCACCTTCGTGACGCCGCGCTCATCCGCGAGGACCAGGTTCGCGAAGGAGGACTGGGCGAAGAAATGTCCGTGGACTCCCTTACCCTCCTTGGTGATGGTGGCACTGCCGTCCATGCGCGAGCCGCCCAGGAGGTTGAGGTCCAGGAAGTCCACACAGTAGGCGGGATGGCCGCTGCGGCAGTTCCGGCAGGTGCCGCAGCTGGTGAAGCTGAGCAGGACGTGGTCGCCGGGAACCACGGAGGTCACGGCACTGCCCACCTCCTCGACGACGCCGGCTCCTTCATGGCCCAGGATGCCGGGCAGCGGGAACGGAATGTGGCCGGCCTGGACACCGAGGTCGGTTCCGCAGACGCCTGCTGCGACCATCCGGACCACCACCTCGTCAGGACGGGGGTCGTCAAGAACGACGTCGGTGATTTCAAACTGTTCATGGACGCCGCGCAGGATCGCGGCACGCGCCTGGGTAGTCATGTGCCCACGCTACGCGGCCCGGTGCCCGCGCGTCAGTGCCCGGACACGGATCGGGGCGGCAGACGGGAACTCCGCCTGCCGCCCCGAATGGACATGGTGCCTCTAGGCGCTGACCGCCTCGGCTTCGCGGTGCTCGCCGCTGGTGCCCAGCGATGCCGAGGAGCCGGACTGCACCTCGATACGGCGCGGCTTGGCCTTTTCACTGACCGGGATCAGGACAGTGAGCACACCGTTTTCGTAGTGGGCGGTGATGCCTTCGGTGTCGAGACCCTGGCCAAGGCTGAGCTGGCGCAGGAAGGAGCCGCCCTCGCGCTCACGGGTCAGCCACTGCACGCCATCGGCGCCGCGCAGGGTGCGCTCGGCACGGATCGTCAGGAGCTGGCCGTCGACGTCGATGTCCACGGAGCCCGGATCGATGCCGGGAAGGTCGACGCTGAGGACATACCGGTCGTCCTGCCGGTAGAGGTCCATCGGCATCCCGCGCAGGGTTTCGCTGCGCAGGGTCTGGGCGAAACGGTCCAGTTCACGGAACGGGTCAAATCGGGTAGCCATCACACAATCAACTCCTTCACGCCTCCGCTGCTCCATTCAGCGGGCTGATCTGCTGTTTGAGGAAAGTTGAGTTGGATTCGCTCAACTTTCGGCAGTAGATTAGCACTCGAAGCATGAGAGTGCCAGTCTTAGTTCGGGCCCCTTATGATTTCCCCGGGCGGATCACTCCGTCCCGCCGTCTTTCATTCGAAACTTGTCTGGAAGCAGGTCAACGTGTCCCTCCCCGCAGACTTCCGGCGGCGCCATCCCGGCGCCGCCCGGCTCCTGTCCCTCCCCAGCCGGGTTGCCGGCTCCCCTCCCTCCCCTGTCCTGGACGCGACCTGCTGGTTGAGCGTTCTCTGGGTAGCTGCCGCCCTGCTGGGCCTCGGCTTCTTCTCCGGCGGAACCACGTCTTTGGTCCTGGCAGCGGTGCTGCTTTACGGCACAGGGACCTGCCTGGCTGTCGTGGGCTGGCTGGCCTTCAGAGCACTGCGGTTACGGGCCGCCCGCCGGGCTGCAGAGAAGCGGGACGCCGCAGCTGCCCGGGATTTCCTCGCCGCGGCGGAGTTCGCCCGGGCCGAGATTCGTGCGGCGCTCTTCCCCGAGGGGGCAACCGGCAGGCCCGCCCGCTCGGCCACAGCCCCGGCCCCGGCCCCGGCAGGTCCCCGGAGTGCCGCGCGGCCATCCACCAAGTCGCCGATCTGCAAAAAGGCCAGACGTAAGTCTGCGCCCAGTAAGTCCACCCCCGGGAACTCCGTCAGGAACACCGTCAGGAACACCGCCGCGAAGACCGCGGCGGTACAGGATGACTTCGCCCAAGCGGCCTAGACTGTGGCGCCATGGACGAAATCAAGGAACCCGTGCAGCTTGCCCTGCCCAGCGGGAAGCTCAACCCCGCGGCGACAGGCTACACACGCAGTCCGCTGCACGCCTTCGGGCACCTGCCGTCCGGCCTGCGGCACGGCTGGCGGAGCAAGCGGTGGGAGTACTGGGGCGTCGTGACCCCGGAGCTGGTCGTCGGCATGACGATCGCGCACCTGGACTACGCCGCAACGCTTCAGCTGTACGTCCTGGAACGCGCCACCGGCAAGGAAATCCGCTGCGACCCGCTGGCCCTGCCTGCCGGCTCGGCAGCCCTCCTGCCGGACACGCTGCCGCCCCTTACAGCCGTGGGCTCCATGGGCGGGCTGCACCTGCGGTTCCATGACGACGCCGGCGGCACGCACCTGCGCGCCGAAGCGGAGCGTGTCGCCGTCGAACTCTATGCTCCGCTGGGCGGGGACGTGCTTGGCGTGGTGGTGCCGTGGTCGGATACGCGGTACCAGTACACGCTGAAGGACGTGGCTCGGGCGGTCAGCGGGACCGTGACGGTGGACGGGCAGGAGTATTCCGTCGGCGGGCCGGAGTCCTTTGCGGTACTGGACCGCGGCCGCGGCCGCTGGCCGTATTCCAAACGCTGGAACTGGGCTGCCGGGTTCGGGACCGTGGACGGCACGCGGCTGGGCCTGCAGGTCGGCGGCCTGTGGACCGCCGGAACTCCGGCTACCGAAAACGCGCTGATCGTGGACGGGGTGCTCCACCATTACGACGGCGAACTGGAGTTCAGCTACGACCTGGCGGATCCGCTGGCTCCCTGGCAGGTGCGCGGGGACTGGATCGACGCCACGCTGACGCCGTTCCACCGGCGCCTGGCGGCAACGAACGCCGTCCTCGTGGCCGCGAAGACCTGGCAGGCGTTTGGCTCCTGGTCAGGCTGGGCCGTGGCCCCGGACGGAACGCGCCACCGGCTCGACGGCCTCCAGGGCTGGATCGAAGAGGCCCGGAACCGCTGGTAGGTTGCCGGCAGATGCCCCGATCAGTCCCCGCGGCCAGGGGTGTTCCATTGCGTAATCCGCTGCTAGGTTCGTAGCGACCCCGCCCGAGCCGAAGGAGTCTTCCGTGAGCAGCAGATTTTCCTCCCTTGCCCTTGATGCCGTCGACGTGGAGAGCCAGGCCAAGTTCTGGACCCAGGCCCTCGGGTACCGGATTGCCGAAGAATTCGACGGCGGGCTCGGCCTGATGCCCGAAGACGGCGTGCTGGGACCGCCAATCGACATCATTCCCGTTCCGGACGCGAAGACCGCGAAGCTCCGCCTGCACATCGATCTGGTTCCCGAAGGCTGCACCCAGCAAGAGGAAGTGGACCGGATGCTTGCCCTCGGCGCTGTCCGCGCCGACGTCGGGCAGGGCCCGGATGTTCCCTGGGTTGTCCTGGCAGACCCCGAAGGCAACGAGTTCTGCATCCTCTCGGCCAGGGACTAGGAGCGTGGATAGCCCTGGTATGGACACGACGGACATCACGATCCGCCAAGCGGTCGACCAGGATTCCGAGCTCCTCGCCGAGCTCCACGTTGCTGCATGGCGTGCTGCCTACCGGGGAATCATGAGCGATGAATACCTCGACGGAATGGACGTGGCACGCGTGGCTGACGGATGGCGCCGCAACCTCGGAACACCGGATTCGGGCACCACGTACCTGGTCGCCGCTGTTGCCGGCCGCCCGGTCGGTTTCGCCGCTTTCGATCCCGCGCCCGAGGACGACGCCGGCACGGGAGAGCTCCGCGCCATCAACGTCCACCCCGGCTGGTGGAACCGGGGAGCAGGTTCTGCCCTCTTCACGGAAGCGGAACGCGGCCTGGCCGAACTGGGCTGCTCGCGTGCCTTCCTCTGGGTGGCCAAGGAGAACCGCAGGGCCCGGCAGTTCTATGATAGACACGGCTGGATGAACGACGGCGGTGTCCTCGAGGACACCCGGTTCACCCCTCCGGTGTTCGAAGTCCGGTACAGCCGGGACTTTCCTGCAGACTGGCCTCACTCCCGTCCGTGAACCTACCGGCGGGGAAATTACCGGCCGGGAGGCTGCAGGGTCTCCCAGAAATCCAGGACCGATTGGGTCAGCTCGTCTGCGGCTACGAATAACGGTGCCACATGTCCACCGCCGGGGAGGGCTTTGAATCCGCCACGGGACATGAGGGAGGCCAGCCGCGCCGCTTCCTGTGCATCGTTCATGGGGTCATCTCGTCCTGCCATCATGAGCGTAGGCACCTGTTGACTCTCCAGGACGGCGCGCAGGTCCGGACGGCGCAGCATGAGCGAACGCATGGCCCAGTACTTTCCTTGCCTGTCCCCCCTGCGGAATGACTGGTCCACGGATTCGGCCGCGGCGATTTCCTCCTCCGTGGCCTTCTCCGACCCCACCAGTGCATTCACCACGAGCGGGCTCAACCGGTCGGGCCCCAGCACCCGGTAAAGAGCCACCAGCAGTGCTGTCTTCCGGCGCTGAGCCGTTGACAGCGGGTAAGCCGGCGTCCCGATCATCGTCAATGTCCGGCACCGGCCGGGCCATCCCTGGGCAACGAGAATTCCCACATGCCCTCCCCAGGCGTTTCCGACCCAGTCCACGGGGGAATCGAGCTGCAACCCGTCCAGAATCTGGATGGCTGCCACAGCGCAATCCTGCAGACTGTAGATCCTTCGCGGCCCGGGACTGCTGCCGTGCCCCGGCCCGTCCACCAGGAACAGGTCACGGTGCCGGCCCAGCTCATCGACCAGGGGGCTGAACGTCTCCGAATCGACGAACATGCTGTGCCACAAAATGGCCGGCGGGCCGGACCCCATCCTCCGAACAGTCAAAGGCCCTACGGTTGTCTCGACCACTGAAGCTGCTGAGTGCTGCATACTCATGCCGGGCCTCCAAGACGCTTGAGTTGTTTCGCTGTCCGAAGCTGCGGGGCACAGAACCGTTTCGACACGGCGACGCTTACAAGACATCGTGAACGCAACCACGGATCCGGGCAAGGGTTGTACGGAACGTGTCCGGGCGGCAGCTGCAGGCACCCCGAACGGCCGTGCCTTCCGGGCAGACGAAAGCCCCGCAGCCAGGTGGCTGCGGGGCTTTCGGAAGAGCGGGACTACTCGTTGATCAGGTCGCGGATCACGATGGTCTGGTCGCGGTCCGGACCGACGCCGATCGCGGAGAACCGGGTGCCGGACATCTTTTCCAGGGCCAGCACGTAGTTCCGGGCGTTCTCCGGCAGGTCCTCCAGGGTCTTGGCCCCGGTGATGTCCTCGGTCCAGCCGTCGAAGTACTCGAAGATCGGCTTGGCGTGGTGGAAGTCGGTCTGCGTCATCGGCATCTCGTCAAAACGCACGCCGTCGACGTCGTAGGCCACGCAGACCGGGATCTTCTCGATGCCGGTGAGCACGTCCAGCTTGGTCACGAAGTAGTCCGTGAAGCCGTTGACGCGGGAAGCGTGGCGCGCCAGGACGGCGTCGTACCAGCCGCAGCGGCGCGGGCGGCCGGTGTTCACACCGAACTCGCCGCCGGTCTTCTGCAGGTACAGGCCCATGTCATCGAAGAGTTCGGTGGGGAACGGACCGGCACCAACACGAGTGGTGTAGGCCTTGATGATGCCCACCGAGCGGGTGATGCGGGTCGGGCCAATACCCGAACCCACAGAGGCGCCGCCGGCTGTGGGGTTGGAGGAGGTCACGAACGGGTAGGTGCCGTGATCGACGTCCAGGAACGTGGCCTGGCCGCCCTCCATCAGGATCACCTTGTCCTCATCGAGGGCGCGGTTCAGCTCATAGGTCGAATCGATGACCATGGGCCGCAGCCGGTCCGCGTAGGAGAGGAAGTACTGGACCATCTCTTCGATGTCGACGTCGCGGCGGTTGTAAACCTTCAGCAGCAGCTGGTTCTTCTGCCGCAGCGAACCTTCAACCTTCTGGCGCAGGATCGATTCGTCGAAGATGTCCTGGACGCGGATACCCAGGCGGGCGACCTTGTCCATGTAGGCCGGGCCGATGCCGCGGCCGGTGGTGCCGATGGCACGCTTGCCCAGGAAACGTTCGGTAACCTTGTCCATCACCTGGTGGAACGGTGCCACGAGGTGGGCGTTGGCCGAGATGCGCAGTTTCGAGGTGTCCGCGCCGCGGGCTTCGAGTCCGTCGATTTCAGCGAACAGTGCTTCCAGGTTCACCACGCAGCCGTTGCCGATCACGGGAATCGCGTTGGGGCTCAGGATGCCGGCGGGCAGGAGCTTCAGCTCGTACTTTTCACCGCCGACGACGACGGTGTGGCCGGCATTGTTTCCGCCGTTGGGCTTGACGACGTAGTCGACGCGGCCGCCGAGCAGGTCGGTGGCCTTACCTTTACCTTCGTCGCCCCACTGGGCGCCGACGATGACAATTGCTGGCATGGGATCCTCCCCCATTAGTTACGCTAGGGAGCCGCGCCAGGCGCTGAACCGCTACCGTGCATGAGAACGCCCCTGCACTCATGCGAGGTAGGCCACAAAGGCACCGGCGCAGAGCTGCGGGGCTCTTACCTGTCAAGTTTAGCCGATCTGCGCCGAACCCGGTTTGGAAGGCCTGATCCAGGCGTACGGTTGGACGATGGAGCGCTTCCGCGGCTATATCGCCGGGCTGGGCACTTCCTCGGGAACCCGCCTGGTTGTTGGACACTGGCCGGACTCCCCCTTTGGTCCGTTTACCGACGTCATGGTCGAAAACCGCTTCGGTTCCCGGCTTCTCCTGGCCCCCAGCGAGGCCATAGCCCGGTACGTCTCCTCCACCTACACCTTCGACGCAATCGACGTCGTCCCGGTGAGCGCGTACCTCGCTGACGGACGGCTGACGGTCGACGGCGGCCCCCTGCGGCTGAGTGCGGAACTGGGCGGTGTGACGCTGCTCGGCAGGATGCTGGGATCCGTTCCGGCGCCGCTGGCGGTGCACCCGCTGTGGCTGCAGGCCGTCAATCCGCTGGCCCGGCTGATCGTGCGCGGGGTGCGGACAGCGGGCACTACGGGGGACCGGCTGGAGTTCTACGGGGTCCGCTCCATCCGCCGGATCGCCGCGGCATCGTGCTTCTGGAACGGCCGGGACCTCGGCCCGCTGGCACCGGTCCGCCCGCCGGTGAGGTTCGGTTTCTCCTCAGTCCCGGCCCGCCCCCAAATTCTTGCCGTCACGACTACTATCGCGGCGAGGCCCGCCGCCGGTGAAAGAGGAACCGCATGGAAAACCGCTATCACCCGCATGCCGAGTCCGTCTGGTCCTACCCCCGTCCGCCGCGCGTCGAACCAAGCAGCGAACTCGTCCAGGTCTGGCTTGGCGGATCCCGGATAGTCGAAACCCGGCAGGCCCTGCGGGTGCTGGAAACCAGCCATCCGCCGGTGTACTACCTGCCGTTGGAGGCGTTCGCTCCGGATACCCTGCACCCGGTCTCCGGTGTCACCCACTGCGAGTACAAAGGCACTGCCTCCTATTACGACGTCGTCTCCGGATCATCGCGGGCCGCCCGCGGCGCGTGGACCTACCCGCACCCCGCGCCGGGGTACGAGGCCCTTGCAGCCACCGCCGCACTGTATCCAGGGCTGATGGACTCAGTCCTGGTGGACGGCGAAGAAGTCCAGCCCCAGGAGGGCGACTTCTACGGCGGCTGGATCACCAGCCGTGTGACCGGCCCCTTCAAGGGAGCACCCGGCACCTGGGGCTGGTAGGCCGCCGCCGGACAGCGAAAAGGCGCCGCCCCAGCGGGAGACGCCTTTTCGGATCAATCCGTGTGAGCCCTAGCCGGCTTCGATAGCAGCCTTGGCAGCCGGGTCGGAAGCGTCCAGGAACTTCTCGATGCGGTCGACCTCATCGGCCTCGCCAATAGCTGCGGCCGCACGTCCCAGGGCGTAGAGGGAACGCAGGAAACCGCGGTTCGGTTCGTGCTCCCACGGGATGGGTCCGGTCCCGCGCCATCCGGCCCGGCGCAGCGCGTCCAGGCCGCGGTGGTAACCCACCCGGGCGTAGGCGTAGGACTCCACCGGACGCCCGTCGGCAAAGGCCTCATCAGCCAGTGCCGCCCAGACCTGCGAGGACGTGGGGAACTTGGCGGCCAGGTCCACTGCCTCGTCACCGGCGGCAAGGCGGGCGACGACGTCGGTCTCCTCGGGCAGGTACGTGGGCTCGGGGCCGAGCAGGTTCTTGCGGAATTCGTCTGACATTAGAGGTGCTTTCCTGCTGATCCGAGGGACTGCGCAGCTTCGACCACGCGGGCGGCCATGCCCTTTTCGGCAGAGGCACCCCAGACGCGCGGGTCGTACTGCTTCTTGTTTCCCACTTCGCCGTCCACCTTGAGCACGCCGTCGTAGTTGCGGAACATGTGGTCCGCGACCGGGCGGGTGTAGGCGTACTGGGTGTCTGTGTCGATGTTCATCTTCACCACGCCGTAGGACACGGCGTCTGCAA
Source organism: Arthrobacter caoxuetaonis (assembly GCF_023921125.1). Classification (NCBI taxonomy): domain Bacteria; kingdom Bacillati; phylum Actinomycetota; class Actinomycetes; order Micrococcales; family Micrococcaceae; genus Arthrobacter; species Arthrobacter caoxuetaonis. Next base: position 167,970 of record NZ_CP099466.1, on the reverse strand, counting down.
TTTCCTGGGCGGAGGAGCCGGAGCCGCCGTGGAACACCAGGTCGAACGGGCGTTCCTTGCCGATCGAGCCGCCGACGGCGCGCTGGATTTCCTCGAGGATCTCGGGGCGCAGCTTCACGCCGCCGGGCTTGTAGACGCCGTGCACGTTACCGAAGGTCAGGGCAGTGATGTAGCGGCCCTTGCTGCCGTCACCGAGAGCTTCGATGGTGGCCATGCCGTCTTCAACGGTGGTGTACAGCTTTTCGTTGATTTCGTTCTCGACGCCGTCTTCCTCGCCGCCGACAGTGCCGATTTCGACTTCGAGGATCATCTTGGAAGCTGCCGTGCGGGCCAGGAGTTCCTGGGCGATCCGCAGGTTCTCTTCCAGCGTCTCCGCGGAGCCGTCCCACATGTGGGAGTTGAACAGCGGGTCTTCGCCGCGCTTGACCCGCTCCTCGGAGATGGCCAGCAGCGGAAGGACGAAGTCGTCCAGCTTGTCCTTGGGGCAGTGGTCGGTGTGCAGGGCGATGTTCACGTCGTAGCTCTTGGCTACCTCGCGGGCGTACGCGGCGAAAGCCACCGAACCGGTAACCATGTTCTTCACCGATGCGCCGGACCAGTACGCGGCACCGCCCGTGGAGACCTGGACAATGCCGTCCGAGCCGGCCTCAGCGAAACCTGCGAGCGCAGCGTTGAGGGTCTGTGAAGACGTGACGTTGACAGCCGGGTATGCGAATCCCCCCGCCTTGGCCCGGTCGATCATCTCTGCATAGATCTCGGGGGTTGCAATAGGCATGCTGACTCCTTAGCGAAGATAAAAATGCGGCAGGGCCGGGCCCTCTGTGGCTTCCCCCATCCTAGCCACAAGTCACCGGCGTAGAGCAGGGTGTGCCGGTTCTTGACGTCTCCGGAAGCGTTCACCGGCGGTCCCGGCCGCCGGAGCGGACACCGGCTGCGAAAAGGGTCAGGACACCTTCTGGCCGAACACGTGCCGGCGGACCCAGCCGTGCATGGCGATGGCTGCCGCCGCGGAGGCGTTCATGGACCGCGTGGAGCCGAACTGGGCGATGGACAGCGTTGCCTCGGCGGCTTCGTGCACCTCGGGCGTGAGTCCCGGCCCTTCCTGCCCGAAAACCAGCACACAGTTGCGCGGCAGGTCGTAGGTTTCCAGCGGAACGGAATCCGGGAAGTTGTCGATCCCGATGATGGCCAGCCCCTCGGACCGGGCCCATTCGGTGAAGTCTTCGACGGTGGGATGGTGGCGGACATGCTGGTAGCGGTCGGTGACCATGGCACCGCGCCGGTTCCACCGGCGTCGTCCGATGATGTGCACTTCCTTGGCCATGAACGCGTTGGCGGTCCGGACCACGGAACCGATGTTGAGGTCGTGCTGCCAGTTCTCGATGGCGACGTGGAACTCGTGGCGCTTCGTGTCGAGGTCCGCGACGATCGCATCGTGTTTCCAGTAGCGGTACTCGTCCACGACGTTGCGCCGGTCTCCGGCGGCGAGCAGCTCGGGGTCCCAGTGATCGCCCTCGGGCCACGGCCCCTCCCACGGTCCGACGCCGACCTCGTGTGCCGAGAGCTCCGGACCGGGCTCCGCTGCGGGCAATGTTTCAGGGCTCTCTATCACCCTTCCAGCCTAAGGTGAAAGACTGGGCCCGCCCGCATCCGGGCCCGGGAGGAGACTGCCGCCGCCCCGGACTGCTGCAGCGGGCTGCCGTGCCGAACCAGACCTGGAAGAGGACACCGTGGGCGAAAACGAAGACATCGAGTGCTGGCTGACGGACATGGACGGGGTGCTGGTCCACGAGAACCAGGCGATCCCGGGAGCGTCGGACCTGATCAACCGCTGGGTGGACACCTCAAAACGGTTCCTGGTCCTGACCAACAACTCGATCTACACACCGCGCGACCTCGCGGCCCGGCTGCACGCCTCGGGCCTTGATGTGCCGGAGGAAAACCTGTGGACCTCGGCCCTGGCCACCGCCGAGTTCCTGAAGGACCAGCTCAAGAATGCTCCCTCCCCCGGCCGCGCCTTCGTCATCGGAGAGGCGGGACTGACGACGGCGCTGCATGAGGCCGGCCTCATCCTCACCGACACAAAACCGGACTACGTTGTCCTGGGCGAAACGCGGACCTACTCCTTCGGCACCATCACCAAGGCCATCCGGCTCATCCTGGACGGCGCACGCTTCATCGCCACCAACCCGGATGTCACCGGCCCCTCCCCGGAAGGGCCGATCCCGGCTACCGGAGCCATCGCGGCACTGATCACCGCGGCGACCAACCGCGAACCGTACATCGTGGGAAAGCCCAACCCCATGATGTTCCGGTCAGCCATGAACAAGATCGATGCCCACTCAGAAACCACCGGGATGATCGGGGACCGGATGGACACCGACATCATCGCCGGGATCGAGGCGGGGCTGACCACCGTGCTGGTGCTGACCGGGATCACCCAGCGCGAGGACATTGCCCGCTATTCCTTCCGCCCCACCCAGGTCCTCGACTCAGTCGCAGACTTGATCGGGACCATCTGAGCCCGTGCGCTAGAAGGGCTTCTTCTGCCCGTCGCCGCCGACCGCCGGGAGCGGGGCGTAGGCAGTGAGCACCTGATCCACCACCTCCTGGTAGACCAGCGGATTCCACTGCGGACTGGCATGTGCCGGAAGGGCTCCCCGGGTGATCAGCGAGTTCTCCACCATGTTCGGCCCGAACAGCTCCGTCCAGCGGGCCCGCGCGGTGTAGTAGTTCACTGTCGCGTCGTCCGGGTTGCCTATGTACGCGAGGTCGGCGTTCCCGATGGCACCCGCGTAGGCCGCGGCGTCGTAATGGTAGATATAGGACGATTCCGACTGGATCAGGGTGCTCGACGGCGCGAGCGGGGAGAGCTGCTCCAGCGTCTGGTCCACCACGGTGTTCCAGCTGCGTTCGTCCTTGTGCAGGATCCGCTCGCCCAGCTCATAGCCGCCGCGCAAGGCGCTGGGGATGCGGTAGCCGGCCTCGTACAGCAGGACGACGCCTTCGATCATCCGGGCATCCAGGACGTCGAAACGCCCGGAGGGGCTGGAGTCCAGGATGATGAGTTCCACCTGCACTCCGCGGGCCAGCAGCCGCGCGGCCATCTCCACCGCCAGCATGCCGCCGAAGCTGTGGCCGTAGAAGTACACCCGGTTGATCCGCCGGGTGCGGATGTAACGGAACACTTCCGCTTCCATGACATCCACGTCCAGGCCGTTGTTCGAATAACCGACTGCCGCCATCTGGCCGCGGGTGGCCAGCGCGGGGCGCAGCGAATTCAGGACCCAGACTGCCTCTTCCCAGCTCGTTTTGTAGCCCGGAAAGAGGAACCACATGGCCCGCGGAAAGCGCGAGGCCGCCGCGTCGTCGCGCACTGGAATGATCTCCAGCCGCTCACGCTGCTCCTGGATCAGCCGGGTGACAAAAAGGTCGGCCGCCAGTGCAAGGCCTGCACCGGCCCCGACAAGGAACCGCCGCCGGGAGAAGCGTCCCAGGCTCTCCGCAGTGCGGAGGAGCTTAGCTGGATCGTCGGTCATAGGCTCCCGTTACCGCGTCTAGGAATTAGTCGAGTCCGAGCTCGTCCTTGCCGAAAGCGAACAGGTACGGAATGCCGGCTTCGGCTTCGATACGCTCCTTGGCGCCCGTGTCACGGTCCACGATCACGGCCACCGCCACCACGTTGCCTCCGGCGTTGCGCACACCCTCCACGGCGGTCAGCGCGGAGCCACCCGTAGTCGAGGTGTCCTCCAGCACGACGACGTCGCGGCCGGCAACATCCGGACCTTCCACCTGTCGGCCCATCCCGTAGGACTTCTGCGCCTTGCGGACCACAAAGGCGTCGACGGTGCCGCCGGCACGGACGGACGCGTTCATCACGGCGGTGCCCACGGGATCGGCGCCCATGGTGAGTCCACCGGCGCTCTGGAAGGAAATCCCGGCGGTGTTGATCATGTCCAGCATGACTTCGCCAACCAGCTGGGACGCTTCGTGGTGCAGGGTCACCCGGCGCAGGTCAATGTAGTAGTCGGCTTCCTTTCCGCTGGAAAGGATGACCTTTCCCCGGACCACGGCAAGCTCCTTGATCAGTTCCAGGAGGCGGGCACGGGAGGCGGCAGTCTGCGGCGAAGTCATGCCCGTAATCCTATCGGAGCGCCCGGCGGCGGCCCTTGTCCGGGAGCCCGCAGCACGTCACAGAGTGCAGAAGGCCTCCCCCGCAAAAGACCGACTTGTATAGGCTGAACGCCATGCGCGAACTACAAGCACAGATCATTGCCGAAATGGGCGTGCGTCCCAGCATCGATCCGCAGGCTGAGATCCGCCGCCGGGTGGACTTCCTCAAGGACTACATGCGTGCCTCCCGCACCGAAGGGTTTGTCCTGGGCATCAGCGGCGGGGTGGATTCCACCCTGGCCGGACGCCTGGCGCAGCTCGCCGTTGAGGAACTCAACGCTGAGGGCATCGACGCCGATTTCATCGCCCTGCGCCTGCCCTACCGGGTACAGCACGATGAGGACGACGCGCAGGCCGCACTCGACTTCATCCAGCCCAAGACCCTGCGGACCTTCAACATTGGAGATGCCGTGGACGGCTTCGAGAAGGCCTATTCCGCCATGGGCGGTGAGAGCATCAGCGACTTCAACAAGGGCAACATCAAGGCCCGGGTCCGCATGACGGCGCAGTATGCGCTCGGCGGAGAACACAACCTCCTGGTGATCGGCACCGACCACGGCGCCGAATCCGTGACCGGCTTCTTCACGAAGTACGGCGACGGCGGCGCGGACGTCCTGCCGCTGTTCACTCTGGACAAGCGGCAGGTGCGGGAAGTGCTCGCGGCCCTGGGTGCTCCGGAGAAGCTGGTCGGCAAGGTGCCCACGGCCGACCTGCTCGACGGCGTTCCCGGCCAGACCGATGAGACCGAGCTCGGCATCACCTACGAAGAGATCGACGACTACCTCGAAGGCCGTGAAGTCGCCGAGGAAACCGCGCAGAAGATCGAGAAGCGGTACCTGGCGACCCGCCACAAGCGGACGACGCCTGTTTCGCTGCTTGACGGTTGGTGGAAGTAGGTTTCTTCGCGGTGGGCTGGGGTGGGTCCGGTCGGGCCGGAACGGCGGCAACGAAACTCCTCGCTCGCAGAGCTCGCTTGGAGTATTAAAGCCGCCTAACCCGGCCCGTCCGGACCCGTTGCCTCCCCGTCCGTTGAGTAGGTAGAGCGCCGCCTAACCCGGCCCGTCCGGACCCGGTGTCGCTTGAGCGCCTAGGCCGGGCTGAGGGAGTCCAACTGGGTGGTGAAAGTGGCCGCAGTGATGGCTTCGACGTCGGACACTTCCAGGCCGGGCGCGAGGCGGCGGAGGATCAGGGTGCCGTCCTCGACGTCGAAGACGGCGCGGTCGGTGATGATGCGGTCCACGACGCCGACGCCGGTCAGCGGGAGGTCGCACTCCGGGACGATCTTGGAGGACCCGTCCTTGGCCAGATGGTCAGTGATGACGATGACCCGAGGGGTGCCGGCGACCAGGTCCATGGCGCCGCCCATTCCCTTGACGAGCTTGCCGGGAATGGTCCAGTTCGCCAGGTCTCCGGCGGCGGAAACCTGCAGCGCTCCGAGGATAGCCGTTTGCACATGCCCGCCGCGGATCATTCCGAAAGACGTCGCCGAGTCGAAGAAGCTGCCGCCAGGGAGCACCGTGACGGTCTGCTTTCCTGCGTTGATCAGGTCGGCGTCCTCCTCACCCTCATAGGGGAAGGGGCCCATGCCGAGCAGCCCGTTCTCGCTTTGCAGGAAAACGCTGACGCCGGACGGCAAGTGGTTCGCCACGAGGGTGGGAATGCCGATGCCGAGATTGACGTACTGCCCGTCCTGCAGTTCTGCTGCGGCGATGGCCGCCATTTCGTCCCGTGTCCACATGATGTTCTAGGCCTCCACCCGGACCCGGACGGTCCGCTGCTCGATGTGCTTATGGGTATCCTCCACGGCCACTACACGCTGCACGTAGATGCCAGGTGTGTGGATCCGGTCGGGCTCAAGATAGTCCCGGCTGATTTCTTCCGCCTCGGCTATGGTGACGCGTCCGGCAGCAGCCACCAGCGGATTAAAGTTCTGCGCCGTCATCCGGTACCGGAGATTCCCCTCTGGATCCGCCCGGTGCGCACGGACCAAGGCCAAGTCCGCCACGATCCCGCGCTCCAGAATTGCCCGTCTGCCGTCGAACTCCATTTCGGGCTTGCCCTCAGCCACCGGCGTGCCGACTCCGGTAGGAGTGTAAAACGCCGGAATGCCGGCCCCACCGGCACGCAGCCGCTCCGCAAGGGTGCCCTGCGGAACAAACTCCACCTCCAGATCGCCGGAAAGGTACTGCTCCGCGAAGAGCTTGTTCTCCCCCACGTAGGACCCCAGGACCTTTCGGACCTGCCGGTTTTCCAGGAGCAGGCCGAGCCCCTTGCCGTCCACACCCATGTTGTTGGAAACGATGGTCAACCCGGTAGCCCCGCTGTCCCGCAGCGCCGCGATGAGGTTGCCGGGGATGCCGCTCAAACCGAACCCGCCGACGGCGATCGTCATACCGTCACGGACGGTGCCGCCCAGGGCCTCCGCCGTGCTCTCATACACTTTCGACCCCATAGGACATCCTTTCGACCATAATGTGGACCACTGACCGTGGATCCTTGGACGCTAGCCTGACGTGGAAATCAAGGTCAATGGATTAGTGTCTGGGGAGCGAAAGTGCTCAGATGGTGACCACCACCGGGGAAGGTGTTCATAATATGGACAAGACAAACGGCATCCAGGGCGCACAGGTCGTCCGGCGCCTTTCCGAGGTGCTGCGCACGGTGAGTGCGGCCATGCCGCACGGGATCAGTACCAGCGACGTCGCCCGCTCCACCTCCCTGCCGCGGCCGACCGTCCACCGGCTCCTGGCGTCCCTCGCCGAGGAGGGCTTCCTGGATCACGACCATTCAGCCGGCCGCTGGCTTCTGGGTCCGGAACTGTACCTGATGGGGTCTGTGGCAGCCGAGCGCTACGACGTCACCGGCGTCGCCCGTGAACATGTGAAGGCACTGGCTGAAGCGACCGGGGAGAGCGCCTTTTTCTCGGTGCGCCGCGGTGACGAGACTGTTTGCCTGCTGCGCGAGGACGGCGCGTTTCCAATCCGCTCGTTCGTGCTGTTCGAGGGCAAGCGCTTTCCCCTCGGTGTTGCGTCGGCCGGGCTTGCGATCCTGGCGTTCCTACGGGAAGACGCCGTGGAACGCTACCTGTCCACTGCCGATCTCTCCCGGGAGTTCGGCCCGGCCCACGACAGTGAAGCACTGAGGGACAGGATCGCCGAAACCCGTGCCGCCGGCTACGCAGTGAACCCGGAACTCATCGTCACAGGAAGCTGGGGCATGGGTGCCGCGGTTTTCGATCGTGCAGGCCAGCCAGCCTGGGCCCTGAGCCTCACCGGGATCGGCTCACGCTTCACCGAGCAGCGCCGCCCCGAACTCGGCCGCCTCCTCCTGAAGCACGCCCACGCTCTCACCACGCAGCTCCGTTCCCACGGCGCTCCCTGAGATGCCGAGACAACCGGGGGGGTCGGGCCACCCGGGGGGGGGTCGGGCCACCCGGGCGATGCCTTGGCGCAAGCCGGTCATCCATTGGGGAGATAACGCTCTTTAGAGGGGTCCTCCGTCATCCTTTGGGGAGATAACGCTCTTATTCGGCCCCCTAAGGGACGTTATCTCCCCAATGGTTTTGCGGACCCCTCCCCATCCAGCGTTATCTCCCCAAAGGATGCGCAACCAGAGGATGACTGCCACCCGGCATGCAACCTACAGCTAGCGGACCAATCGCCGACCGACCCCTCCGGCGGACCGTTCGGGTTTCCACAAGTGGGCACCCACTTGGCCCGTCACGCACCCAAGCAGTCCGGCGGACGGGCCGGGTTAGGCGGCTTTAATATTCCTTGAGAGCCCTGCGAGCACAGGAATTTCGTTGCCGCCGTTCCGGTCCGCCCGCCGGGCGGCGCCCGGGCGGCACCCGGGTGCCGCACGAAGCACCTACCAGCACCACCCACAAGGGGTAAACGACACATGCACTCCCGTAGGACCCCCTTGCCCTGATTGGGTAACGTAGCAAGGGTGAAGATTGCTACCTGGAACGTGAACTCCATCCGCGCCCGTGCCGACCGCGTTGAAGCCTGGCTGCAGCGCTCCGACGTCGATGTCCTGGCCATCCAGGAGACGAAGGCGAAGGATGAGAACTTCCCGTGGGAGGTCTTCGAGTTCAACGGCTACGAAGTGGCCCATTTCGGCCTGAACCAGTGGAACGGCGTCGCCATCGCTTCCCGGGTGGGACTCGAGGACGTCGAGCGGACCTTCCCGGGCCAGCCGCACTTCGGCAAGACCGAAGAAACCACTGTGGCCGAAGCCCGGGCCATTGGCGCCACGTGCGGCGGAGTGCGGGTCTGGAGCCTGTATGTTCCCAACGGCCGCGCTGTCGGCGATCCGCACATGCCCTACAAGCTGGAATGGCTGAAGATCCTCAAGGACCAGGCTGCCTCATGGATCAAGGACGATCCGGAGCTGAACCTGGCGCTGATGGGCGATTGGAACATCGCTCCGCGGGATGAGGACGTCTGGGACATTGACTGGTTCCGCGCCCAGAACGCCACGCACGTGACCGAACCGGAACGTGCTGCCTTCCAGTCGTTCCTGGATGCCGGCTTCCACGACCTGGCCCGCCCGTACACCGAGGGTCCCGGCGTCTACACCTACTGGGATTACACCCAGCTGCGCTTCCCGAAGAAGGAAGGCATGCGCATCGACTTCGTGCTGGGCTCCCCCGCGCTGGCGGCCCGGGTCACGGGCGCCAGCATCGACCGCGAGGAACGCAAGGGCAAAGGCGCTTCCGACCATGCACCCGTGATCGTGGAACTGGACTAGCGATGGCAGGGGCGCCGGAGGCTACCGTGTGGCGTACCTTCCCGTACGTGTCCTATCTGCGCGTCTACGAACCGTTGGATGCGTTCGACGACGCCCAGCAGCTGCGCATCCTTGACCAGCGTTCCCGCGCCAGGCATGAGACCGAAGTCCTGGAGCGCAGCGACGCCGTACGCCGGCTCGTCCGCCCGGTGTCGGATCCTTTTCCCCACACCTCCGGTGACCTGGTGCGGGTGCTGCACCATCCGCGGCCGGACGGCAGCACCACGCGCCTGTACTGCCCCAACCAGCTGGCCGTGCGGACCTCGCTGGCTGCGGAGTCCCTGGGCGAGACGGTCAACGGTCCCCTGGTGGATGTCCTGCTGCCCGAAGTGGCCCGGGAAGCCCACGCCGCGCGTATCGACCCCGACTCGTTCGCTGATTCGCTGGCCAAGCTGCACACCCGCTCAGCGACCTGGGGAGTGCCGTTCGGCTGGTTCATTTTGATCCACGAGGACGACGCAACCGATGTCGTGGAGGACGACGGCAGGGTGCTCACGGTGCGGATGTCCGCGCCGATCCCGCAGTGCATTGACCGGGCACGGCACGCTGCGGCCGCCCTGGCGCTGGCAGCACCCGAACTGGACCTGCTGGATGAGCTGACGGACCTGGTCACCTGGCTGGAAGTCTTTTCGCCGGATGCCGTTCTGGAGCTGGATTACGGGCCCGTTGCCGAGCTGGTCTATCCGGACGATTCACCGTCCGATGTGCGGCTGGGCATCGAATCACTGGCCGACGGCGACATGACAGGTGCCGCTGCAGCCTACCGCCGGCTGGCCGGCCGCTGGATTCCCATCCGCCAGCTCGCCCGCGCCTCCTAGCCTCCTAGCCTCCTAGCCTCCACAACCGCACAGCCCGAAGCGGGCCCCGCGGACCAGCCCCTAGCGGACCCGCTCCTCGCGGCCGAGGCGGTAGCGCCGTCCTGCATCCAGGCTGATCAGTACGGTGGAACTTCGGCCGAGGGCGCTGTCCAGTGCGTCGACGAGGTTGGTTGCGTCGGCGGCAATCAGGTGCGGCGCGGCCCCCTGCCGCGGAGTGATCCGTACGCGAAGCCCGTTGCCGCCGCGGCCCAGGGACCAGGTACTGACGGCCACCGAGGTGACGTCCGGATCCTGCAGCAGGGCAGCCCTCAGCGCCTGCTCCGGGACCGCACCGCTGATGGCGATCCGGCCCGGGGCGCCGTCGTCGTCGTACTCTTCCACCAGCGTGTCCACCCGTCCCCTGCCCTGGGCGGAGATCCACAGCACCAGCAGGACCACGGATACAGCCATGGCCAGCGCCAGGAGCGGCCAAAGCCAGCTCTGGGACTGACCGGGCATGGCCGTGTCTGCAAGGACCCGGCCGCCGTCGGCCATCAGGGCAGGACCGGTGTTCCACCACCAGCGGGCCGCTGCCGGATCGGTGCTCAGGAGAATCAGGCCGGTGCCGAGCGCAAGCAGGACCAGCCCGGCGAGGCCCAGCAGGGCACGGTTCAGGGTGCGGGGTGTGCGGTTCACTGCCCGATCGCCCCCATAGTCGAGACCTGGACCTGGACGCTGGGCTGCGGGTCCAAACCTGTCAGCGCGAGTTCGTCCTCTACAGCGGAGCGCACGGTGTCAGCATCAACCGGAATACCGGAGGTCGGCCGGATGCGCACTTCGACCCGGGTGCGGCCCACCGTCACCAGCACCTGGCCGGCGGCGACGCCCGCAGCCAGACGGCTGCGGCGTGCCAGCGAGGCCGCGAGCACCTCGGCATCCACCACGACGGCGGCACGGGGATTGGGAATGGAGTACCGGGCACGGCGTCCGGGCATCACTGCCATCAGGAAGAACCAGAGTCCGCAGAGGAAGATCAGGGCGCCAGCCAGGCCGAGGATGAGCGGATCGGAGTCCCGCGGCAGGCCCGCCAGCCAATGGGCGAACGTGGGCGGATCGATCAGCCATTCTTCCTGGCCGAGGGACTGGAGCACCGATTCCAGGAGCACGTACAGGCATAACAGGATGCCGAGGACGGCTGCAATGACTGCAGGCACGGTGCGGGCGGCATGGGTTTCGCGGCGAACGATCCGCTTGGCAGCGGCATCGGAGGGAGCGCTGGAGAGAGTGTTGGGACCGGCGTCCGCCAAGTGGCTCATCGAACCCGGCTCCCTTCCTGAACGCGGACACCCGTGACCCGGATATCGACCAGGGAAAGAATCGAACCGGTGAGGTAGGTAATCCGCTGCAGCAGGACCGGTTTGGCGCCGTGCACGCGATCCCAGACGGACCCGCCGGTGCGTGCCACGAGGGATGGATCCTTAACCACTGCTTCGAGCGGCGGCATGGTGACGGGCAGGCTCAGGGACAGGGCAAGCAGGCCCTCGTCGTCACTCCATGTGACGCGCACCAGGGACGCCGGGACGCCGAAGTGCTCTGCAGCAACTGCCTGGGCCGTGCTGGTGAGGGCCTGGGTGCTGATCCGGTTGTGCCCGGCCAGCCCCCGCGCCGTGCGCTGTGCTGCCCGCGGCGTCATGACGGAAGCGCTCACGAGGAGGAACGGCGTCCGGTCAGGGCGTCCCGTACGCTGCGGAAGTCAACCTTGCCTTCGGCGGCGCGCCCGAAAAAGGCCCCCACAGCGATGAACAGGGCCATGAGCAGGAAGCCCCAGAAGTCGAACAACAGGGCAGTGAAGGCCAGCACGGCGCCTACGGCCATGCCCACCACAGTCGGTTTCATTGTTCCTGCCTTACTTCGTTCGTCGTTATTCAGCACTGGGGGAACCGGCGGGACGCTTGGTTCCGCGGTTTTCCAGGGATTCGGGCAGGTGCACGTCGGCAATGGAGACGTTAACCTCCACCACGTTCAGCCCCACGAGGTCCTCTACCGCTGCGTACACCGCGGTCCGCACCGCGTCGGCGATCCCGGTCAGCGGCTGGCCGTAATCCGCAACGAGGGTCACGTCGACGGCGGCTTCCGTCTCCCCAACCTCAACGTGCACGCCGGCGGTAGCGCTGCTGTCAGAACCGGCGACGGCGTCACGCACGGCACCGAGGGTCCGCGCACCGCCTGTGCCAAGGGCGTGAACGCCCGGCACGGAGCGCGCGGCTATGGCGGCGACCTTAGCCACGGCCTGCTCGGCGATGGCCGTTCTGCCGCCGCCTGGGGAGGCCACCTCCGTGGCACCCGTTCCCGTGCCCTGGGCGGCAGGGACCGCGGAGGCGGGTTCCTGCCGCTTGGGCCCGGGGCCAGGCGGCGGAGCGGATACGCCGGACCCTGGGTGCGCACCCGACGGCGCGGGCGGCATCGGCACAGCGGGGATTCCTGCCGGATCGGCGGGACCGGACCCGGGATTCTTCTGGGCATCATCCATAAGAGCCAAGCCTAGCCCCTCACCTGCTTCGTTGGGCAGGGAGGGGTCAGCCCATCCGCACCCGGCGGCCGGTCAGCACGGACGGCTCAATGCCAACGAACATGTTGCGCGCGCCTCCGCCGTAGGGTGCCTGCGCACGGAGCCCCCACAAAGTCGTGAGCAGCGTTTCGTCCTGCACGCGGTTGGCCGGCCCGCTCACCAGCACCGACCAGCCCTCCATACGGCCGACGTCGTGCGAATCGGTTTGGAAAGATGTGTTCAGGTCCCCCGGAAGCAGAGCCAGTCCGCTGTCGGCACTGGTGCGGAAATACACGCACTGGTCATGCACAAGGTAGCTCACCGGGAAAACCATCAGCCGGCCGTCCTGCAGGAACGCCACACGTCCGGTGTCCGCTCCCGCGAGCAGTGACCAGCACTCGGCTTCGCTGAGTTCCAGGTTTTCGGGCGGGCCCACGGAATCCCATTCGTATCTTTCGGTGCTTGGAAACATCTTTGTCCTCCAATTGATCGGACCTACCAGTGAACCGGGGACGGCACGCGAAGGAAAGGGCTCCGCCGGATACTCCCCCGCAGCGGACCGCTTTCCTCAGTCCTGGACGGTTCCGCCGCCTTTGGGCCCGGGGTCCCGGAGCCGCTGCATCCGGAAAGACGTAAGCAGACCCAGGGTGCCGGCGAGTATCGGGATGGACAGCGCGATCTGCAGGGCAAGGGGCCTGGCCTCCGTGTTGATACGGAGGATTTCCTCCCGGATCTGCTCCGGCTGGCCGGTGAGGAGCTCCTGGAGCTGGGTGTCATTGAGGAGCTGCGCGTCGTCTTCGAGCACCCGGGCCACCTGCTGCTGTTCAGCGGCCGGGAGTACCGTGCTGGACTCCGCCAGGCCGGTGAAGATGATGGACAGAGCCGCCAGCATGATGCCGCCGGCAAACGCGAGCCCGAAGGACAGGCCAAAGGAACCGGCGGCGGAGTTCACGCTGGCCGCCTCGCTGACCCGTTCGTCGGAGATCGGAGACAGGGTGTAGTTGTTCAGCTGGGAGACCAGCAGCCCCAGCCCGGCTCCGGCGATGAGCAGCGGGAGAAGGAGCCACCACCCGGAGTCCGCACGCGGTATCACCGGAAGGAGCAGCACGAGTCCGGCAACCAGGAGGAGGAAACCCCATCTGATCAGGCTGGCAGGGCGCCGCTTCGCCGCCCGTTTTCCAGCAAGCAGTGCGACGGCGAACATGGTCAGTGAGAGCGGGGCAATGGACAGCCCCGATTCCATGGCGTTGTAGCCGAGCACCATCTGCAGATAGATGGGCAGCACAATCATGGTGCCGCCCAGGGCAATCTGCTGCTGCATTTGCCCGGTGGCGCCAAACCGGAAGCCTTTCGACCGGAAAAGGCCGGGGTCCAGCAGGGTGGGCCTGCCCCGCCGCTTGCGCCGGACCAGCCAGTAGACGAGCGAGCCCAGCCCGACGACGCCGGCGGCCAGCAGCGCCCCTACCGCTTCACCGCCCTCCTGCCAGACGAGGATGCCCAGCACGATACCGCCCATCCCCAGGATGGACAGCAGCGATCCAACGGCATCCAGGGTCCGCGGCCCCTCATAGGGAACATCGTGAACGAGCTTGATGCCGGCCAGCACGACGGCGATGACGAGGGCTTCGAGCAGGAAGGCCACACGCCAGGACAGGAACGTGGTGATGAAGCCGCCCAGCAGCGGCCCGACCGCTGCGGCGATCGCCGCCGAGGCGCCAACCAGGGCGTAGACCCGCTGCTGCGCGGCTCCCTCGAAGTTGCCGTGGATGAGGGACTGAATGGAGGGCAGCAGCAGCGACGCCCCCAGTCCGCCGATCACGGCCCAGAAGATAATGATCGGCAGCAGGCTCTGGGCCAGGGTCATCGCCACGGCTCCGACCGCGTAGCAGACCAGTCCAATGAGGTAGGCCCGCTTGCGCCCGAACAGGTCGCCGATCTTGCCGCCGATCAGGATGAAGGCAGCAGACACCAGCGCTTCAAGGGCGATGGTCGACTGCAGCCCGCTGACCGTGGCGCCGACGTCGTGCACCACCGCCGAGATGGAGACGTTCATGATTGAGGTGTCGACCACGAGCACGAACATTGCCATGGCCAGCAGCAGTGCAAGCCGCCCGTTGAACGGTGCCTCCTGGGCGCCGTCGCCGTGCGCCGGTTTCATGGCTGGGACTTTTCCGGGCCCGGTGTGCCGGGGGCCGCCTGCAAACCGGGCATTTCGCCTCCTCTGGCGGCCCTGTCAGGCCCGCCGGCGGTTTGATTCCCCCTTCGCATAAAACCACAGCCGCCAACGCGAAGGAAGAAGAATCCAGGACTCGTCCCGGGCAAAGAAAAACCCCGCACTCACTGAGTACGGGGTTTTTAGCTGGTGGCTCCGACCGGCGTCGATCCGGTGACCTTTCGATTTTCAGTCGAACGCTCTACCAACTGAGCTACAGAGCCGGGCATCATCGAAAAGATGATCACCGAGATCTTCCAAATCGCTTCAGAAAATCTGAGCGACCCTGACGGGACTTGAACCCGCGACCTCCGCCGTGACAGGGCGGCGCGCTAACCAACTGCGCTACAGGGCCTTGCATTTCACGAGTGTCAACTCTACCAGCTTTTCGGCCGGTGATTTACCACTTCCGTGAGTACCCCCAACGGGATTCGAACCCGTGCCGCCGCCGTGAAAGGGCGGTGTCCTAGGCCGCTAGACGATGGGGGCTCAGAACACGCAGCGTTCAACTTGGCTGGCTCCGAGGCTTCTCGGTTCCAGTCGCATTTCCCGGCTGCGGACCTATAAAACTATAGGGCCTACTTCGGCGATTTCCAAAATCGTGTTCCGGCAGCGCCGAATGACGGTGCACAGACCCGGGCCGCCCAGCGCAGACTACAGTGGAAAAGTGCCGATTGAGATGAGCCTTGATGACTTCGAAGCCGCGGTCGACGACGCCTTGGATTCCATTCCTGAGGACCTCGCCAAGGCGATGAACAACGTCGCGGTCTTCATTGAGGACGAGTACGTTCCTGGCCCGCACGAAGACCCGGGTACGGAACTGCTGGGGCTCTATGACGGCACGCCCCTGACCGAACGGGATTCCTGGTGGGGTGCGGGTTCCCTTCCGGACCGGATCGTCATCTTCAGCGGCCCGCTGACCCGCATGTGTGAAACGCGGGATGAGCTTGTGGATGAAATCCGTATCACCGTCATTCACGAGGTAGCCCACCACTTCGGGATCGACGACGCACGGCTGCACGAACTCGGCTGGGGCTAGCCTGTAAGTATGGGCGATCATTCCGGCCACAGCCACGGCCTGCCTTCCGGCACGGCAACCGGCAGGCACCGCCGCCGGCTCCTTGCCGTCTTCCTGATCACGATGTCGGTGGTGCTGATCCAGACCGCCGGAGCCCTTGCCTCCGGCTCCCTGGCCCTGCTGGCGGATGCTGGGCACATGCTTTCCGACGCCGCCGGCGTCTCCATTGCGCTGCTGGCTGCCTGGATCGCGGGCCGGCCAGCAACTGACAGGCGGACCTACGGTTATCAGCGTGCCGAAGTGCTGGCCGCCCTGGCCAATGCAGTGCTGCTGATTGTCATTGCCGTCGTGATCTTCACCGAGGCGGTCCGCCGGATCGGGGACGCACCCGAGGTCCAGACCGGGATCATGCTCTTTGCGGCGATCGTCGGCGGGCTGGCCAACCTGGTTTCGCTGTTCATCCTCCAGGGCGGGCGGAAGGAGAGCCTCAACGTACGCGGCGCCTATCTGGAGGTCCTGGGCGACCTGCTGGGCTCGGCCGCTGTGGTGGTCTCCGCCGTCGTGATTATGCTCACCGGTTATCAGCAGGCAGATGTCTGGGCTTCGTTCCTCATCGCGCTGATGATCCTGCCGCGCGCCTGGTCGCTGCTGCGGGAGGTTATCGACGTCCTGCTGGAGGCGACACCGCAGGGGGTGGATGTCGCGATGATCCGGGAGCACATTGTCCGGGTTGACGGCGTGAGCGATGCCCACGACATCCATATCTGGACCATCACCTCCGGCGTCCCGGTGTTCTCCGCGCACGTGGTGGTGGACGAGGCGTACCTGACCCCCGGCGGGATGGATACGATCCTGGACCGGCTGGGCAGTTGCCTGGCCAGCCATTTCGATACCGAGCACTGCACCTTCCAGCTGGAGCCGGAGCGGCATGCCGTCCACGAAGGTGAACGGCACGCCTGAGGACTTCGGCTACTCCTCGGCCATCGGGCCGAACGTCTCCCGGTCCGCCAGGCGGGAATCATCCCGGTCCGGAACCACCATGACCGGCCCCTTGGCGTGGTGCAGCACGCTTTGGCTGGTCGAGCCGAGCAGCATGCCCGTGAACCCGCCGCGGCCCCGGGTACCCAGCACCACCAGTTCGACGTTGGCCGTCCGGGCCACCATCACCTCGGCCGGGGGTCCGTCGACCAGTTCCACGCTCATTTCCACGTCCGGGAAATGGCTCTGCAGCCAGTTCCGGCCCGCGGAGAGCTGTTCCATCACTTCCGCGTGAAGTGCGTCAAGATCCAGTGGGGCGGGAACCCAAGCCAGCGAGCCGCTGAACGGCGGGAGGGCGCACACGATCCGCAGCGGCAACCCGGTGCTCCTGGCCTGTTCCGCCGCAACCAGTGAGGCGGCGCGGCCCTGCTCCGATCCGTCGACGCCCACCACGACCGCCTGGTGGACATCATCGGCCACCGGACTGCCTGCGGGGGCCTGGACACCGGATTCGGGCAGCCTTCCGGCAGTGCGGAGCGGGACGACGACGGTGGGGCACTTGGCGTGTGCGGGCAGGGCACTCGAGACGGAGCCCAGCAGGCGGCCCACAAAACCGCCGCGGCCGCGGGAACCGACCACCATCAGGTCCGCGTCCTCCGAGAGTTCCAGCAGCACGGCCGAGGCATCACCGCTTTCAACCCGCGGCACGATTTCCAGGCCGTCCCGTGAAATGCGGGCCAGCGCCTTCTCCTGGACCGAGCGTGCACCGTCACGGATCACGGCGTCGTCCACGGCGGTGTAGCCGGCGTCCATCGAGGAGGCGGCAAAAATGGGAACTGTGTACGCGGTGACAACGTGCAGGGGAACGCTGCGGCGACGGGCTTCGCGCGCTGCCCAGGTCAACGCGCAGATGCTTTGGTCCGACCCGTCAACTCCCACGACGATCCCAGCCCGGGCCGAGGCCGCTTCCCATTCAGAATCGGACATACCGGCTCCCTTCGGATGCACGTGCCCAGCCTCCGTCGGCTGCGCTCCTAGTGCCAGACTACTCGTCCGACGCGCTCGGTTGCTGCAGATTTCTTTCACGCGCCCAGCCGGTTAAAGCCCAAGCCCCCAGCAGGACTACTATCGAAAATGCAGGATTCTCCCGTCCCAACCAGAACATATTCAGAGGGAAAGCCGTCATGCTCAAACAAGGTTCCAGGCTGGACCGGTATTTCGAGATCTCCAAGCGGGGTTCCACGGTAGCTACCGAGGTCCGCGGCGGTCTGGCCACGTTCTTCGCGATGAGCTACATCGTGGTGCTGAACCCGCTTATCCTCGGCGGCGAGGACGGTTCCGGCCGTGCCCTTGGCGGGCCGGCGATTGCCGCGGCCACCGCACTCGTGGCAGGTGTCCTGACCATCGTCATGGGCGCCTGGGCCAAGCACCCCTTTGCCATGGCCACAGGCCTCGGCGTCAACGCCTTCGTAGCCGCTACCGTTGCCACCAACGAGAACCTCACCTGGCCGGATGTGATGGGCCTGGTGGTCCTCGCCGGCATCACCATGTTCATCCTGGTGCTGACAGGGTTCCGGACGGCGGTGTTCAAGGCAGTCCCCGCGAGCCTCAAGACTGCCATCGTGGCGGGCATCGGCCTGTTCATCGCCCTGCTCGGGTTCGTGAACGCCGGCTTCGTCCGCCGCATCCCCGACGTCGCCGGGACCACCGTTCCGGTCGAACTTGGTGCAGGCGGAGTGCTGCTTGGCTGGCCCACGTTCGTCTTCGTCTTCGGACTGGTCCTGACCATCGTGCTGATGGCCCGCAGGACACGCGGCGCCATTCTCATCGGCATCCTGGCCTCCACGGTCCTGGCCGTCATCATCGAAGCCGTCGCGCCTCCCGGAAACCAGGGCGCAGGCGTTGCCACCGGCTGGTCCCTGGTCACCCCCAGCATGCCCGAATGGGCTGCTCCGGACCTGTCCCTGATCGGCAACTTCAACCTGTTCGGATCGTTCGAGACGCTTGGCGTCATCGGCGCCTCCCTGCTGGCCTTCGTCATCCTGCTCAGCATCTTCTTCGATGCCATGGGCACCATGGTCGGACTCTCCACCGAGGCCGGCAGCATCGACAAGGACGGCAACATCCCGAATACCGAGCGGGTGCTGCTCGTGGACGCAGCCGGCGCCATCGTCGGCGGCGGTGCCAGCGTGTCCTCCAACCAGTTGTTCGTGGAGTCAGGCGCCGGCATCGGTGAAGGTGCACGAACCGGGCTGGCCTCGATCGTCACGGGCCTGCTGTTCCTCGCAGCAATGTTCCTGACGCCGCTGATCTACCTGGTGCCGTTCGAAGCCGTGGCACCGGCGCTCGTAGTCGTCGGTTACCTCATGGTCTCCCAGGTGGCCAAGATTGACTGGACCGACATTGGCCTGGCGCTGCCGTCCTTCCTGACGATCGTGCTCATGCCGTTCACCTACTCGATCGCCAACGGGCTGGGCGCCGGATTCGTCTCCTACGTGCTGATCCGCATCTTCCAGGGCCGCGCCAAGGAGATCCACCCGGTGATGTGGGTTGTCTCCGCCGCCTTCGTGCTGTTCTTCTGCGTCGGACCGATCGAAGCCGCACTCGGCATCATCTAGTCCCTGCCGGACACAAAGCGCAGACAAAGCGCACAAAAAACGGGTGCCCCGGCCAATGCGGCCGGGGCACCCGTTTTTGCAGGCAGGGAGCTACGCCGGCCGCACCGTGCGCGGGGCCTCGGCGTCGTGGATCACCTTGGAGCTGCCGGCGAAGGACCGGACCAGCTTGTCGTCCCAGAGCTGCGCAGGCAGGGCGCCGCCCAGCAGGCGCCGCGGCAGTGACGCGTCCTGGGCGAAGGGGACATCCGAGCCGGCGATGATGATGTTTCCGTAGCGGCGGCCCTTCAGCATCGCCGGATCAGCGACGATAGCCGTGTGGCTGAAGGCGGCGGCAATGGTCGCGGCTTCGCGGCGGGCCATCCGCAGGTCCGGGGAGTCACCGCAGTTGACCACGTACAGGCCGTCCGCTGCCAGCACCTTTTTGGCATGGACCAGAAATTCGGCTGAGGTCAGCGGCAGCGGGGTCTTGTCCCCTGCGAAGACGTCCCGGATCAGCACATCCCGGCTGTCTTCGCTGAGTGATTCAGTGACTTCGCGGGCCTCTCCCACGCGCAGCCGCATCAGCGGAGCCCTGGGCAGGTCGAACCACCCGCGCACCAGTTCAGCCAGCTTGCCGTCCAGTTCGACGACGACCTGCCGGGCTTCCGGATAGACGGCGGCGAAGTAGCGCGCCAAGGAACAGGCTCCGCCGCCCAGGTGCAGGGCCCGCAGCCGGGTCTCTTCGGGGAAGCGGGACTCCACCACCGCCGCAATCCAGCGCATGTACTCAAAGTCCAGTTCGCGCGGGTTCGCCAGGTCGATGTGCGAGGAATGCACGCCGTTGATCTTCAGCAGCCAGCCTGTGGAGGAATACTGGTCAGGCAGCAGCTCGCAGGTCCCGGTATCGATTTCGTGGCGGCCGGGCACCGGCCCGGTGCCGGCATCCGGCACCTCATTCGGTGCCGCCTTGCCGGGACGTTTCCTGCCCATTCAGTTCTCCGCCGGCCGGACGCGCATAAAGCTCATGTATCCAGCTTAGGCTTCGGGAGAGCCCGTTGTTTCCGGTCCGGCGGGCTAGGAGTGCCCCCGGTATTCGTCCTCCTCGGCGAGGACCTGTTCCAGCCGCTCGACCTTGCCGGTCAGTTCCCCGGTGTGCCCCGGCCGGATGTCCGCCTTCAGGACCAGGGAAACGCGGCTGCCGTACCGGCCGACCGCTTCCGTGGCGCGGCGGATCACATCCATGACCTCGTCCCACTCACCTTCGATGGTGGTGAACATGGCGTCCGTGCGGTTCGGCAGGCCGGACTGGCGGACGATTTTCACGGCCGCGGCAACGGCGTCGTGGACCGAAGCATCGGCCGAAGGACCGCCCGGGCCGGTTTCCGGGCCGGTGCCGGAGGGAGCAACTGAGAAGGCTACAAGCATGCGCCCAGTCTGCCACTGACGGCGGAAAACCAGAACATCGCAGGCTCCGGG
The DNA here is from genome assembly GCF_023921125.1 of Arthrobacter caoxuetaonis. NCBI lineage: Bacteria > Bacillati > Actinomycetota > Actinomycetes > Micrococcales > Micrococcaceae > Arthrobacter > Arthrobacter caoxuetaonis. The sequence goes on along the minus strand of NZ_CP099466.1, from coordinate 147,380 downwards.
CGCAGACCTCCCCTAGTCCGTGATCTGCTCCCCGGGCTTTCCATCGGCAGCCGCTGCGGGGACCTGGTTCTTCGGGTTCAGGCGTGAACGGCGGCGGCCGTAGACAAAGTAGAGGGCAAAGCCGGCCGCCAGCCAGAACATGAAGTAGATCCAGGTTTCCACGGACAGGTTCGTCATCAGGTACAGGCACAGCAGCGTCGACAGGACGGGAAGCACGGGCCCGAAAGGTACCCGGAAGGCGGGCTTCAGGTCCGGACGCTTGCGGCGCAGCACCAGGACACCGGCGCTGACCACAACGAACGCGGACAAGGTGCCGATGTTGATCATTTCCTCGAGCAGGTCCACCTGGGTGAATCCGGCTACAAGGGCCACCAGGACGCCGCAGAGGATCTGCAGCCGGGCCGGGGTGGCGTGCTTGGAACTGGTCTTGGACAGCGCGCGCGGCAGCAGGCCGTCGCGCGACATGGCCAGGACCACCCGGGCCAGGCCCATGAGCAGCACCATGATGACGGTGGTGAGGCCGATCAGCGAGCCGATCGCAATGACCTGGGCGGCGCCGGTATTGCCGACCAGAGCGAATGCCGTGGCCAGGTTCGGGGCCTCCACGGACGCGAGTTCCTTGTAGGACACCATGCCGGTCAGCGCCAGCGAGACGCCGATGTACAGCAGGGTCACGACGGCAAGGCCGGCGAAGATGCCGCGCGGAAGCGTGCGTCCCGGATCCTTGACCTCTTCGGCGGACGTAGCAACGACGTCGAACCCGATGAACGCGAAAAAGACGACTGCGGCTCCGGCGAAGACACCGAGCATGCCGTACTGCGCTGGTGCGGCCCCGGTGAAGAAGGAGAACAGCGACTGCGCCATCACGCCTTCGGAACCGGCGGCCTCAGTGGAAACGGAGTCCGGGATGAACGGGGTGTAGTTCGCAAAGTCGATGTAGAAGAAACCGGCGACGATCACGAAGAGCACGACGCCGATCTTGATCAGGGTGAAGACGTTGCCGACCCGGGCGGAAAGCTTGGTTCCCATGACCAGCAGGACGGTGAACAGCGCCACGATCAGGAACGGGCCCCACGTCATGTCTACCGGGCCAAGGGAAATCGTGGCCGGGATGTTCCAGCCGATCAGCGCAAAGACTTCACTGAGGTAGATGCCCCAGTACTTGGCGATGACTGCCCCGGCCGTGAACAGTTCCAGGATCAGGTTCCAGCCGATGATCCAGGCGATCAGCTCACCCATCGTGGCGTAGGTGAACACGTAAGCAGAACCGGCCACGGGGATGGCCGTGGCGAACTCGGCGTAGCACATGATGGCCAGCGCGCAGGTGATCGCGGCCAGGATGAAGGACAGCGTTACTGCCGGTCCGGAGAACTGTGCGGCTGCCTTGGCGCCGACCGAAAAGATGCCTGCGCCCACCGCGACGGCTACGCCCATGATCATCAGGTCCCAGGTGGTCAGGGACCGTTTGAGCCGGCGGCCTTCCTCATCGGCGTCGGCAAGCGATTGCTCAATGGGTTTGGTGCGGAACAGACTCACTGCGTTTCGTCCTTGCTGTGTTGCTTAGCGGTTGCTTGGGAGCGGCTCGCGGGCCGCAAGAAGTGCGGACGATACAAGTGTAGGCGGAAGGCCGGTAGCGAAGTGCACTTCGCTTTGGGAGGATGGGGACAGCCCGTGCAGAAGTCCCCGGTGCGGGTGCCGTCCTAGAGATCGGACAGTTCCATGGCCCGAGGTATCTATGTAAGCGCCATGACTCCCGGATCCGGCAAGTCTTTGATCAGCCTGGGCCTGGCCGACATGCTGCACCGGCACGCAGACCGGGTGGGATTCTTCCGCCCGATCGTGGAGGGAACGGACCGCGACGACGATCCGGTGGTCCGCCTGATGCAGCGCCGCTTCAACCTCAGCACTTCCAACTGCCGCGGCGGGCTGACCCGCCCGGAACTCCGCGCCCTCCTGGTAGCCGGTGAACGCGGCGAAGTGGACGCGCGGTGCATGGCAATTTACAGCGAAATCGCAGCGAATTGCGACGTCGTCATCGTCGAAGGGACGGACCTCTCGGGGCACGACGTCGCCCTGGAGTTTGACCTCAATGCCCGTCTCGCCAATAACCTGGGGGCAGTGGTCATCGCCGTCGTCAACGGCCTGGACGTAGGCATCGAAGAAGTAGCGGACGCGGTGGACGTGGCACGGCGCGAGCTGACTGCCGCGAAATGCGACATCCTGGCGATGATGGTCAACCGGGCCGCGGAGTCCGCCGTCGATGAAATCCGGGCACATGTCCGGCCCGGGGCGTCACACCGCCCGGTCTACGTGCTGCCCGAGCTGAACGAGATCTCGCAGCCATCCGTCTCTGAGGTCTCCAAGGCATTGAATGCCCGGCAGGTTGCCGGCAGCACGTCGCTGGAGCGGGACGTGACCGGCGTCAAAGTCGCAGCCATGACCGTGGGGAATTTCATCACCCAGCTAGCGGACGGTTCGCTCGTGATCGCCCCGGGCGACCGTGCGGACGTCATGGTGGCCGCCCTCGCGTCCTCCTTCTCCTCCGAGTTCCCTGTTCCCAGCGGCATGATCCTCACCGGCGGGCTTCCCGTGGATCCCGGCATCCTGGCCCTGCTGGCGCAGGCACCCTTCCCGGTGTTCGCTGTGGACAGCGACACCTACGCGGCGGCCCGCGACGTGAGCCAGGTACGCGGGGAGATCGCCACCGGGCAGCGGCGGAAGGTTGCTGCCGCACTCGGCGTCTGGTCGCGCTACGTGGATGAGAAGGAACTCCTGGAGCGGCTGGAGCTTCCCCGCCCGGAGAAGACCACTCCTCTGCGTTTCCTGAACGAGCTCATTGTCCGCGCCCGGACAAACCGGCAGCATATAGTCCTGCCAGAGGGCCTGGACCTGAGGATCCTCCGCGCCGCGGAGATCCTGCGCCGGCGCGATGTCTGCGCGCTGACCATCCTTGGCCCGGAGATGCAGGTCCGGGAATTGGCTGCCAGCGAAGGCATCGACCTGAGCGGAATAACCTTCATCAATCCGGCAACCAGCGGACTGCGGGACGACTTCGCCCGGGAGTACCAGCAGCTGCGCGCCAATAAGGGCGTCACGCTGGAGGACGCCCACGAACGTATGCTCCAGGGGGCATACTTCGGAACCATGATGGTGAAGCTGGGCCGCGTCGACGGAATGGTGTCCGGTGCGGCGCACACAACGGCCAACACCATCCGCCCGGCGCTGGAGTTCATCCGCACCAAGGACGGAGTGAAGATCGTTTCCTCGGTCTTCCTGATGCTGCTGCAGGACCGGGTCCTGGTCTACGGCGACTGCGCAGTGAATCCGGAGCCTGATGCCGAACAGCTTGCTGACATCGCCCTGGCTTCCGCTGCGACCGCGGCACAGTTCGGCATTACCCCGCGGGTAGCCATGCTCTCCTACTCCACCGGGTCCTCGGGCAAGGGCGGCGCTGTGGAAAAGGTCCGGCAGGCAACCGAAATTGTCCGCACGCAGCGCCCGGACCTGCCGGTGGAGGGACCAATCCAGTACGACGCCGCTGTGGACGCGTCCGTGGCGGCGTCGAAAGCACCGGGATCGACCGTCGCGGGCCAGGCGACGGTGTTTATCTTCCCGGACCTGAATACCGGCAACAACACGTACAAGGCGGTGCAGCAGTCGGCCGGCGCAGTCGCCGTCGGACCGATCCTGCAGGGCCTGCGCAAACCGGTCAATGATCTCTCCCGCGGCTGCACGGTTGAAGACATCGTGAACACCGTGGCTATTACAGCCGTACAGGCACAGGAGGACTAAATGCTGATTCTGGTGGTCAATTCAGGTTCATCTTCACTCAAGTACCAGGTCCGCGACACGGACACCCGTGAAGTCCTGGCCAAGGGCCTCATTGCCCGGATCGGCGAAGGGGACGTTCCGGACCACCACACGGCAATGCTGCTGCTGAGCGAGCAGGTGCGCGATGCCATGGGTGACAAACGGATCGATGCGGTAGGGCACCGCGTGGTGCACGGCGGCGAGCGCTTCAGCCAGCCGGTACTGGTAGACAACGAAATCACCCGCGCAATCGAGCGCCTCAGCCCCCTGGCGCCGCTGCACAACCCGGCGAGCGCCATGGGAATCCGTGCAGTCGCCGAACAGTACCCGGGTGTCCCCCAGGTCGCCGTCTTTGATACGGCGTTCCACCGGACACTTCCGGAGCGCGCGTGGCGTTACGCCATTCCGCAGACCCTCTACCGCCGGTACGGCATCCGGCGCTACGGCTTCCACGGCACCAGCTGCGCGTACGTCAGTGAAATCGCGGCGGGATTCCTCGGCATACCGGTAGACCGGTTCGACGGCATCGTGGCGCACCTGGGCAACGGCGCGTCCGTTACCGCCTTGAAGGAGGGGCGCAGCATCGACACCTCCATGGGCTTCACCCCGCTGGCCGGACTTGTGATGGGAACCCGCAGTGGGGACATCGACCCCTCGGTCCTGGTGTTCCTGGAACGAGAGGGGTACACGGCCGAAGAGCTGGATGACCTGCTCAACCGCGAGTCGGGGCTCCTGGCCCTGGGCGGGGCGGCGGATATGCGGGAACTTACGGCTGAGGCTGACGGAGGAAACGGGCAGGCTGAGCTGGCGCTGGAAATCTCTGCGTACCGGCTGGCCAAGTACATCGGCGCCTACCACGTGGCCGTGGACGGCGCCAAGGCGATCGTCTTCACCGCCGGAATCGGCGAGAACGACGACCCCTACCGGGCCAGGGTCCTAAAGCATCTTGGTGCGCTCGGCGTGCGGCTGGATGAAGAGGCGAACGCCTCGCCCTCCAAGGACACCCGGCGCATCAGCACAGCGGACTCGGCCATTGAGGTACTGGTGGTCCCCACCGATGAGGAGGAAGCCATTGCCGAGGCAACAGCGGAGACAGTCCTCGCAGCGGGCCGGGAATAAGAACCACGCTTTGACCAGCGGATCAAACCTACCGGCGGGTACTTAGGCAAAGACTCCCGAAGGCCTCCCGGGGGGCGACAGGTGACCATAAGCATTGCTATATTTCAGGACAGGTTAAGCAGAAGCCGCGGAATCCCTCGTGCGTGGAGTTGGCATGGAGCACAGCCTGCGGGTACTGGTAAGAATCGACACTAAGAGCTCAACAGCGTGCGTCGAAGTGCGCGGTTGCCTGGCCGCGGAGACGTGCCTGGACCTGTTCGACATCCTCCGGAACACCGCCTCGCTGGGTGCCCATGTGACCGTCAACCTGTCCAAGGCGCACCATTTGGACGCGTCCGCACTGGATGAACTGCTTGTCCTCGCGGATAAAATCCCCTCAGTACCCCTGGGCACCGGACACACCACCGTCTCGATCCAATTGCCTGCCCGCCTGCCCGCCTGCGGGCATGCCGCCTCCCCCGAGCAGGGCCCGCCGCTCACCAACGACCAGGCCTTCGACATGGCCTTCCTGCAGCGCGATCCGAAAGCGTTCCGCCGGCTGAGCTAAGGGCGCAGCCTGCCTTCTGCAGTCCCCCCGGGTTTCCGCACGCCACGCCGCCTAATTGTCAGCAGCCTTATAAATTTGGCAGGATGGGGCAACGTATCCCGCAGCAAACGAGCAGGAGGCAGCATGAAGGCAGTCACATGGCAGGGCAAGCGCAAGGTCAGCGTCGAAGAAGTACCGGATCCGGTGATCGAACAGCCAACGGACGCCATCATCCGCATCACCTCTACCGCACTCTGCGGTTCGGACCTTCACCTGTATGAAGTCCTGGGCCCGTACATGAACGCCGGGGACATCGTGGGCCACGAGCCCATGGGCATTGTCGAAGAGGTCGGCAGCGCCGTCACCAACCTCAAGCCCGGCGACCGCGTGGTCATCCCCTTCCAGATCGCCTGCGGCCAGTGCTTTATGTGCCGCCAGGGCCTCCAGACCCAGTGCGAGGTCACCCAGGTCCGCGAAAAGGGTTCCGGCGCAGCGCTGTTCGGCTACTCCGAACTCTACGGTTCCGTTCCGGGCGGGCAGGCCGAGTACCTGCGCGTCCCGCACGCCGACTACGGCCCCATCAAGGTCAGCTCCGAAGGCCCGGACGACAAGTACCTTTTCCTTTCGGACATTCTTCCCACCGCCTGGCAGGGCGTGCAGTACGCCAACGTGCCCGACGGCGGCACCCTTGCCGTTTACGGGCTGGGCCCGGTGGGCCAGTTCGCGGCGCGGATCGGCACGCATCTGGGCTACCGGGTCATCGGCATCGAACCCGAGGCGGAGCGGCGGGAACTGGCAGCACGCCACGGCGTTGAAGTGCTGGACTTCTCCAAGGACCTTGGCGATGAGCTGAGGGAGATGACGCAGGGCCGCGGCCCGGATTCCGTGGTGGACGCCGTGGGCATGGAAGCACACGGCTCCCACGTGGGCGCTTTCGCCCAGGCAGCCGTGGGCCTGCTCCCTGATGCGCTGGCCCAGAAAGCCATGGAGACTGCGGGAATGGACCGCCTCTCCGTTGTGCACAGCGCCATCGACGCCGTGCGCCGCGGCGGCACGATCTCGCTAAGCGGCGTCTACGGCGGCACGGCAAGCCCCATGCCGCTGATGACCATGTTCGACAAGCAGCTCAACTTCCGCATGGGCCAGGCCAATGTGAAGCGCTGGGTGGATGACCTGCTGCCGCTGGTCGAGGACCCCGCCGATCCGCTGGGGGTACTGGACCTGGTGACCCACCGGGCAGGGCTGGAGGCAGCCCCTGAGCTGTATGAGAAGTTCCAGAAGAAGGAAGACGGCTGCATCAAGGTGGTCTTCCAGCCGGGGCTGAACTAGCTCCCCACCGCGTTTCCCGTCCGTCCCTTCCAGGGGCGGGCGGGAGCATTTAAGCCTTCCTGAGGCTCCAGGCCCAGCGGATAAGCGGAAGCTGGAGGGGCAACCGCAGGCTGTGGATGACCCGCTCTCGGTCCGAGCCCCGCTCCCCAAAGGCACGCTCAAGCGCACTGACGTGGCCGGCAATAAACGCGGCGAACATCAGTGCCGTGCCTGTGGCCGCGGCCCGGCGGGTGGCCGGAACCAGCAAACCCGCTGCGGCGGCAATCTCTGCCGCACCGCTGGTGCTGATCCACTGGCTCCGCGTCAGGACACCAAACCGGCCCTGCTTGTCCCGGCAGAGGCTCCGCGGCACCACCTGCGCGTAGAACCCCGGGCTGCGGAAGTGGTTGACGGCGCTGACGCTGAGCAGCGCGGCCAGGGCAGCGGCTGAGGCGGACTGCTTGTTCATAAGCTTCTTTCCATCGGTGGAACCGGCTGGTGGCTCGGCTGCTGAGCGGCGGCCGGCGCCGACTGGATCGCGTCGGCAGCGCGCACCAGGGCCAGATGGGAAAACGCCTGAGGAAAGTTCCCCGCCATGCGGTCACCGCTGGTGTCATATTCCTCGCTGAGCAGCCCTACCTCGTTCGCATACCCTACAAGCTGGTCCATCAGGGCCCCGGCATCGGCGCTCCGGCCAGTCCGGGCATACTGCTCCACCAGCCAGAAACTGCAGGCCAGGAAGGGGTTTTCGCCCGGCTCCAGACCGTCGACGCCGGACTCGCTGCGGTAGCGAAGCAGCAGCCCGGCAGGATTGAGAAGTTCCTGTTCCAGGAATTCCACGGTCCCGAGCATCCGTGGATCGTCATAGTCCAGGAACCCCACCTGCGGCAGCTGGAGCAGGGCGGCGTCCGGCAGCGAGCTCCCGTAAGACTGCACGAAGGTATTGCGGCCGGCGTCGTAGCCCTTGTCTATGATCTCCGCCCGCAGTCCGTCCCGCAGGGCTTCCCAGATTTCCACCGGCCCGGACAGCCCGTCCTGGCTGGCAGCGCGTGCAGCCCGGTCGAAGGCAGCCCACATCATCACCCGCGAATGGGTGAAGAAGCGCGGCTCCCCCCTAACCTCCCAGATCCCGTGGTCCGGGTCCTCCAAATGGCGTTCCAGGAACCCGAGCAGGGCCCGCTGCAGCGGCCAGGAGAAACCGTCTTCCTGGATCCCGCGGTCCCGCAGGCGGGCGAGGGCCACCATGACGGTGCCGACGACGTCGGCCTGGTACTGGTCAACTGCTCCGTTTCCGATCCGCACGGGGACGGCACCGGCATGGCCCGTGAACTGCGTCAGGATGCGCTCGGGGAGGTCCCGGCCGCCGTCCACCGCGTACATGATCTGCAGGTCATCCGGATCCCCCGCCACCGCCCGCAGCAGCCAGTTGCGCCAGTGCAGGGCTTCCTCCGAGTACCCGTGGGTCATCATTGCTTCGAGGGTGAGGGCCGCATCCCGCAGCCAGCAGTAGCGGTAGTCCCAGTTCCGCGTACCGCCAAACTCCTCCGGCAGTGACGTGGTGGGAGCAGCGACTATGCCGCCGGTGTCCTCATGGGTCAGCGCCCGGAGCACCAGCAGTGAGCGCAGCACCGGTTCCTGGTAGCGGGCGCTGTCAACGCAGAGCCCCGACCAGTTCCGCCAGTAGGCAGTGGTGGAGGCCAGGCAGGCGTCAATGTCGTTGCGCTTGGGGGCGGGCCGGTGGGAGGGATACCACACCAGCTCCAGGTCCACCTGCTCCTTTTCTCCGACGATGAAGCTTCCTGTGTGGTGATGGTCGCTGCCGTGCGGAATGTTGCCTCCGTGGAGCACCATGGCACCGGGCCCGGCAATGGCCAGCAGCCGCTCGGCACCGCCCTGCCTGTCGCGGCGCATCCACGGGACGGTGGTGCCGTAATTGAAGCGGACCTCGAGCTCCTGGCGCATCTCTACGCGGCCGCTCAGGCCCTCGATCCGCCGCACCACGGAGGCCCTGCGGTCCTTGACCGGCATGAAGTCCGTGACGAGGACTTCCCCGGAGTCAGTCCGCCAGTGGGTCTGCAGGATGAAGGTGGAATCCAGGTAGGCCCGGTGCAGCACCCGTGCGCCCGGAGCGGAGGGTGCCACCAGCCACCGGCCGTGGTCCTTGCTGCCGAGCAGGGCACCGAAGACGGAGGGCGAATCGAACCGCGGAAGGCAGAGCCAGTCAATGCTTCCGTTCCGCGACACCAGGGCGCCGGTGTGGAGGTCCGAAAGCAGGGCGTAGTCCTCGATTGGAGTGGCCATTGCACCACTCAACCACACGCTCCCGGCAGCCGCCTATGGGTCCGGTGCGCAGCCTTAGTGTGCCTGCACGGCGGCGTCGAGCCTGGAAAGAACCTCCCGCAGGCGTGCCGGATAGTTCGTCGTGAACTCGCGGACTCCCAGCGCGAAGGCGGCGGTGGCATCGGCTTCGGTGTCCACGGTCCAGGCCCGTACGGTCCGGCCGGCGTCCGCCCAGGCCGCTACCCGCTCGGGGTGGGCCCGCAGGTACTCCACGCCCGGCCCGGCGATGCCGGCACTGCCGTCCGTGAGCAGCTGCTCGCCGGCGGCCAGCGCGCCGTGCAGCACGCCGGCAGCATCCGATCCTGCGGGAAGCAGCGCCGCGGCCTCGGCAACAGCGGCGTCGTCGACGTCGGACAGCAGCTGGCATACGAACCCTGCGGGAACATTTCCCAGCAGATACTGGACGGATTCGGGACTGAAGCTCATGAAACTCACAGTGACCGATCCCAGCCGCGAGGTTTCAGGGTCCCAGCCGCGTGAGCGGAGCAACGCCAGGACGGTGTCCTCCAGTTCCAGGCCAAACGGACCCGGCTGTTTGAACTCGATGGCCAGCCCGATTTCCCGCTCGACGCCGGAGAGCAGGTCCAGCAGATCGGACAGGGACAGCAGCTGCTCTGCTGCCGTTCCGAACCCTTCCGGCAGGACAACGCCCTTCCAGGCGCTGAAATCCAGCAGCCGCAGCTGGTCAAGGGAGATACCCGCGACGGCGCCGGAGCCGGACGAGGTCCGGTCCACTGTGGAGTCATGGATGAGCACGGCCTGCCGGTCACTGCTGAGGTGGACGTCGCACTCCAGCCCGTCAGCGCCGTCGGCCAGGGCCTGCAGGTACGCGGCGCGGGTGTGCTCGGCGTACTCGCCGCTGGAACCCCGGTGGGCATAGATGAGGGATCGCATGCAGGACCTTCCGGTGCGCTGTTCGGGAACTGGATCCAGCCTACGCGAGATCACCGACAGTCCCCGGGCGGTCCGCACCCGGCGCGATGCGTGGCGCGCAGGGACCCGGGGCTGGTTAGATGGCAGTGCCGGTCCACACAGGCACTGCGGGAAAACCCCGGTGCCTGGACTTCGCAGGACCGCACCTAAGTTTTGGGAGTTGCCTGAATGTCCGCTTGCCTGACGTCCTTGAACCCTACTGCCCGGCGTGTTCTCCCGCCCCTGCGGTGCCGGTTTGTTCCGGAGGTGCGCCCATGAGCACGCCGCTGCTGGAAAAGGACGCCGTCAAAGCCGCTGCCCTGCGGCGGATGAAGCTGGTGGCCACCGGCCTGCTGGTGATCCTGGGCATCATTTTCGTTTTCGCATTCGCCCTCCAGGACCAGTACCCCTGGCTGCAGTACGTGCGTGCCGCCGCCGAGGGCGGCATGGTGGGTGCCCTGGCGGACTGGTTCGCCGTCACTGCACTGTTCAAGCATCCCCTGGGCCTGAAAATCCCGCACACGGCCATCATTCCCCGCAACAAGGACCAGATCGGTGCCACGCTGGGCGACTTCGTGGAGGACAACTTCCTCTCGGACGAGGTCGTCGAAGCGAAACTGGCCTCGATCGGAGTTGCCGAACGGGCCGGAGCCTGGCTGTCCCGGCCCGAGAGCGCCGCGCGGGTGGCCGCTGAAGGCGCGGCGGCGATCCGCGGGCTCCTGCGGGTGCTCGACGACGAGGCAGTCCGGGAAGTCCTTGAGTCCATCTTCCGCAGGCACGTGGTTGACGTCCCGTGGGGGCCTCCGGTGGGACGGATGGCTGAAAAGGTATTCGACGAAGGGCACCACCACAAACTGGTCGACCTGCTCGTGGACAGCCTCACCGAATGGGTTGAACAGAATCCCCACGTAGTTTCGCGGCTGGTATCGGAACGCTCGCCCTCATGGGTTCCCGGCTTCCTGGACGACCTGGTCGGTGAACGTGTCCAGGTAGAGCTCACCCGCTTCCTCGAAGCTGTGCAGGACGATCCGAACCACCAGGTACGGCGGGCGCTCGATGACTACCTGCGCGGCTTGGCCAACGACCTGCAGCATGATCCGGAAGCCATGGCCAAGGCCGAGCGCATCAAGGAACAGGTGCTGGATGATCCGCGGGTAAAGGAACTGGTCACCCAGACATGGAGCACCATCAAGAACGCCCTGGCCGAGGCCGTTGACGATCCGGCCAGCGAACTGACCACCAACTTCAAGTCAGCCGTGCAGGACTTTGGCACGCGGCTGGTCAGCGATCCGGAGCTGGCCGCCAAGGTCAACGCCTGGGTGGCTGATGCCGCGGGTTACCTGGTCCGGACCTACCGCAAGGACATTGCCGGCGTCATCACGGAAACGGTGGAACGCTGGGATGCCGAGGAGACCTCGGAAAAGATTGAACTGCAGGTCGGCAAGGACCTGCAGTTCATCCGCATCAACGGCACAGTGGTCGGCTCACTCGCCGGCCTGGCCATCTTTACCGTCGCGCACGCGGTTTTCGGCTAGGCCGGCCGCTTGTCAGGGAGCGCCTGGATTTCCTCGGCAAGCTCTCCCGGAATGGACTCGGGTGCCTCACCGAACGCGCGGTGGGCTGCCTTGATGACGGACCGGCCCATCGTGTAGTTGCCGGCCCCGCCAATAACGGCGCCAACCCCCAGTGGCAGCGCCCGCCCAATGATGACGGATCCCTGGCGGGCAAGCATCTTCTTCATGAACTGGCGCCGGATGGTCGCACCGAGGCTGCCCAGCATCCCGGAGGAGGCGCCGCCGAGGGCGTTGCCCCACGGCTGGCCCTTGCCGAGCTGCTGCATCATGGCAGTGCCCTCTTCACCGAGCATGATGGCCATGACCACGGTCCGCGAGCGCTCGGGGTCCTGGAGCCTAACGCCGTGGATCTCAGCGACAGACTGGGCGTACAGGGCCGTGGCTTCGAGGAAGCCAACGGTCGCGGCTGCGGAGAGGCCCAGCGCGGCAGCAGTACCAACCGCCGGGATTACAGCCGTCGCACCCACTGCCGCTCCGCCTCCGGCGACGGCTGCGAGGTAGTGGTGTTCCAGGATTTTCACGAGTTCCGCGGCGGACGCGTCGGGGTGCCTGCGCTGCAGCCTGCGGATGTTGGCAAGGACCAGTGGCCGCTGGACTTCCACGGCCCGTTCGATGCCCCGGGCAATGTGTGATTTGGGTCTGCCGTCACGGTCGAAGACGGCACCGCCTGCAAGCCGCAGTGCACTGTTGGTCTTGAAGCCCATGAACGCTCCTTACAATCGCCGATGTCCGCCCATCAGCCTACGCGAGCGGACTTAAAAGAGAACGGGCCCACGGAAGCAAATCCGTGGGCCCGTTTTCTGGCTGCGGGCAGAACCCGCAGCCGTGCCTTACTAGGCCCGAGCACCGCGCTTGGTGATCATGCCGTAAACCAGCAGGACGATCACGGAGCCGAGGATGGCTACGATCCACGTCTGGATCGAGAAGAATTCCTCAAGACCAATGCCGAAGATCGCGTTACCGATGAAACCGCCCAGCAGGGCGCCAACGACACCGAGGACCAAGGTGATGATCCATCCGCCGCCCTGGCGTCCCGGAAGCAGAGCCTTCGCAATGGCGCCTGCAATGAGTCCCAGAATAAGGAAAGCAATGATACCCATGTGAATACTCCTTGCTGTGTGAGTGACTAGTGAAAGTCCGCGCTGCCTGTGGGCAACGCTTTCCCTAAGCCTACTTCATAAGTAACCTTACGCGAACTCGAATCGCCCCAAAATAACCACCGCTAGGAACATCGTGCCTAGTCAGAGGCTTAATCAGGGAGCTTATATTTTTTTGTGTTCCGCACGAATCTGTTCAGGAAAACACCTATGTCGCGCACTTCGTCCGCACCTATCCGGTGCCCCATGCCGGGGTAGGTGCGCGCAGTCAGGAAGGTGTTGGCAGCCAGCCAGGATTCGGCCGCAAGCACGGCGTCGGGATGGATGACCCAGTCCTCGCGGTCCCTTCCCCAGAAGAAGGGCACGGGGTCCGCCAGGGGTTCCGCCATGGCGAGCAGTTCACTGGGAACCACAAACCCGGACAGGCCGACAACGCAGGTAAACGCCGCAGGCCTCAACCGCAAGGCTGTCACGGCCATGGCCATCCCCTGTGAGAAGCCCAGCAGCGAGACGCCGGTGAACGTTCCCTGCTGCTGCAGCTCCGTGATGGTCGCCAGCAGTGCGGATCCGGCCGCCAGCACCTCAGCCGGATCCGATGCCAGCAGCGGATCCAGCAGGAACCAGCCGAAGCGCCCGCCGACGTCGAACGGCCCGCGGAGCGCAGCACAGGTAATTCCGGCGGGCAGCCGGCCAAAGAGCCCGGCCATGGCAGCCTCGTCAGAGCCGTACCCGTGCAGCATGACCAGCAGGTGGGTGCCGGTGCGCTCGTTTTCGGGAGCGGACCAGAGAACGTGGTGCATGACTCCACACTAGGGGCCGCCAGTGCTCGCCGCGGCGTTTGGGGACGCAGCGGACCGGCCTTCCGGGAAGCCATTGCAAATGGGTTGGACAGGAATCTACCGTTGCAGGACAGCGCATACCCGTGCGCCGCGGCCACTGATTACGGGGGCACATGTACGCAGCAATGAACCGGGGCGCCATAGTGACGCTCACCGCCAACCCGAGCCTCGACAGGACGATTGAACTCGCCGGCACCCTGATGCGCGGGGCTGTCCAACGGGCCGCTGGCAGCTACGAGGAATCCGGCGGCAAGGGCGTAAACGTCTGCCGGGCGCTGAAAGCCTCCGGCACTGACTGCATTGCAGTCCTGCCCGGTGACGACTCGGATCCCGTCATGGCCGGGCTCCGTGCGGCGGACATTGATTACCGCAACCTCCCCATCGGTACTGCTCTCCGGGCGAACCTGACGCTGACCGAGCCGGACGGCACCACCACGAAGGTCAACCTTCCCGGACCGGAGCTGGACACGTCCCTGCTGGAGAGCCTTGTGGCCCTCACAGTGGATGCCTGCGCCGGCCCCGGGGATTCCATGCCGGCAAGCTGGCTGGTGCTGGCCGGCTCGCTGCCACCGGGTCTTCCGGCGGACTTCTACGCGGTCGCCGCCCGCGCCGTCCGCGAACGGTTCGGTGCAGCGGCACCACTGCTTGCCCTCGATTCATCCGGCGTTCCCCTGCTGGGAGCACTGCTCCATGATGCCGCCCCGGACCTGCTCAAACCCAACGGCGAGGAACTTTCCGAGGTCACAGGCATCGCCTCCGGCGAGGAACTCGAAGCGAACCCTCCCTTGGCGGCGAGCGCCGCCATGACACTGATCGAGCGCGGAGTCGGCGCTGTCCTGGCCACGCTGGGTGCAAAGGGCGCCCTGCTGGTAACTCGCGACGGCGCCTGGCTGGCTACCCGTCCGCCCGTGGCTGCGCGGTCCACGGTCGGTGCGGGTGACTCTTCGCTGGCCGGGTACCTCCTGGCGGCGACGGCGGGACAGGCTCCTCCTGACTGCCTGCGCCAAGCTGTCGCCCACGGCGCGGCAGCTGCGTCCCTTCCTGGCTCCACCGTGCCTTCGATGGAGCAAACCGAACCGGGGGCGGTGACGGTCAGTCCACTCGAACTGCATCCGGTTCCGCCCGTAATTCCCCGGGGCGGTCCTGCATCAACCATGCCTAAGGAGCAAGACTGATGTCAGATTTGATCATTCCAGACCTGGTAACCCTCGACCAGGACCTGGGCACAACGCGTGAGCAGGTCATCCGCCACCTTGCCGAAAAGGTCGTGGCCACCGGCCGGGCCACCAGTTTTGACGAGCTCTTCGGAGATGCGATGGCCCGTGAGCAGAAAACCGCCACGGGCGTACCGGGCGGGATAGCCATTCCACACTGTCGATCCGCCGCCGTCACCCAGGCGAGCCTGGCCATGGCACGGCTGAAACCTCCGGTGGACTGGGGCGCCAAGGACGGCCCGGCGGACATCGTGTTCTTCATCGCCGCTCCTGAAGGCGCCGACCAGGAACACCTGCAGCTGCTGGCAAAACTTGCGCGGTCACTGATCAAGAAGGACTTCACATCAGCCCTTCGCAACGCAGCAACGCCTCAGGCGGTCGTGGAACTCGTGGACGGTGCACTGGGGCTGGGACCGGCACCCCGGACAACCCCGGCTCCCGCCACCGGCTCCACGGACGCCGGATCCGGTGCATCCGCCGCAGACCATCCAGGCGGAGCATCTGCAGCGGCTGCCGGAGGTGCCGCAGCAGGCGCCACCCCCGCAGGCGCCGGAGCAGGTTCGGAAAACCCCGCGGGGACCGTGAGCGGCGGCGGCGGAACCGCAACAGCAGGAGACGAACCGGCGTCGGCATCCGGTCCCAGGCCGGAGAGCCTCGTGGCAGTCACAGCCTGTCCCACAGGAATTGCCCATACCTACATGGCTGCGGATTCCCTCGCTGCGGCCGCAGCTGAACGCGGCATAGACCTGCAGGTCGAGACCCAGGGATCGGCCGGTTCCACCCCGCTGGACCCCGAGGTGATCAAGAACGCCTCGGCGGTGATTTTCGCCGTTGACGTGGATGTCCGGGACAAGGGCCGCTTCGGCGGAAAGCCTGTGGTCAGCGGCCCCGTCAAGCGAGGCATCGACGAGCCCGGCGTGATGATCGACGAAGCCCTGGCAGCCGCCAAGGACCCCAATTCCCGGAAGGTTTCCGGAGGCGGAGGCGGCGGCGAGGAGCGGGCATCTTCGGGCGGAGAGAACTTCGGCGGGCAGCTCAAACGGGCCCTGCTCACCGGCGTCAGCTACATGATCCCCTTCGTCGCCGGCGGCGGCCTGCTGATCGCCCTCGGCTTCCTGCTCGGCGGCTATGAGCTCTCACTCTCCGACGACGCCGGGGTTGCCAACGGCGATAACATGCTTGACGGAACTGGGCTCTTCAACCTTCCGCCCGAGGGGCTGGTGGCCTATCTGGGAGCGGTTTTCTGGAAGATCGGCAACATCTCCCTGGCTTTCCTGGTCCCGGCCCTGGCCGGCTACATCGCCTACGCCCTGGCGGACCGCCCGGGCATCGCACCCGGGTTCACGGCAGGCGCCGTGGCCGTGTACATGGATGCAGGCTTCCTCGGCGGCATCGCCGGCGGCTTGTTGGCCGGTTACGTAGCCATGTGGGTGGGGCATTGGAAGGTCCCAAGCTGGCTTCGCGGACTCATGCCCGTGGTTATCATTCCGCTCCTCGCCTCCCTCATAGCGTCCGGTTTGCTGCTACTGGTCCTTGGCGGACCCATCGCCGCGCTGACACTTGCCCTGAACGACTGGCTGTCCGGCCTGACCGGCGTCGCCGCTGTGGGGCTGGGCGTGATCCTGGGCCTGATGATGGGCGCCGACCTCGGCGGACCGATCAACAAGGTGGCCTACGCCTTTGCCGTAGCCGGGCTGAGCGAGGGCGCCTTCGACAACCAGGCACCCTGGCAGATCATGGCCGCGGTCATGGCCGCAGGCATGGTTCCGCCGCTGGGCATGGCGCTGGCGACCGTGCTGGACAAGAGCCAGTTCAGCATGGCCCTCCGGGAGAACGGCAAGGCCGCCTGGCTGCTGGGCGCGGCATTCATTTCGGAAGGCGCGATTCCCTTCGCAGCCTCCGATCCGCTGCGGGTTATCCCCTCCACCATGCTGGGCGGAGCTACTGCCGGTGCAATCTGCATGGCCGCGGGAGTAACGTCGCAGGCACCCCACGGCGGGATCTTCGTCTTCTTTGCAATCGGGAACATCCTGATGTTCATCGTCGCAATCCTCGCCGGCATGGTCGTCAGCGCGCTTGTCCTGGTCGGCCTGAAACGGGCAACATCGCCAAAGAACACGACGGAACCCATTGTTGCCTAGGAACCGCCGCGGGACCCACAGAGAGGTACTTTAATGCGCACCATCAAGGGAATCGGAGTCAGCCCGGGCCGGGTGCTGGGCCCGTCTCTGCGGATGCCGCCGCCCGTTCCGGAACCGGATGCCGGCCTCAAGTTCGGGCCCCGCAGTTCCGTGGACGGGGAAAAGGCACGCCTGAAGGACGCCGCGGAAAACGTGCGCGAAGACCTCAAGCGCCGGTCCGCAGCGGCTTCAGGCGATGCCAAGGCCGTCCTTGATGCGACCGCGATGATGGCAACGGACCCCATGCTCCTCAAGGCAGCCGGGAAGCACATCAACAACGGGATGGCAGCCGACCGGGCCATCTGGGAAGCAGGCCTGGAGGTCGCTTCCATGCTTCAGAGCCTGGGCGGGTACATGGCAGAGCGGACCCAGGACGTGCTGGACGTGCGTGCCCGCATCGTCGCCGAGCTGGACGGCCTGCCGGCGCCCGGCATACCGGCGTCGGACGTTCCCTTCATCCTGACCGCAGAGGAACTGGCACCGGCGGACACTGCGACACTCGACCCGGCACTGGTGATCGGACTCGTCACCAGCGGCGGCGGCCCGCAGTCGCATACCGCCATCCTGGCCCGGTCCCTCGGCCTGCCCGCCGTCGTGGGAGCAGCGAGCGCTGATTCGATCGTTGACGGTGCAGAAATCTACCTGGACGGCGCCACGGGGACAGTCGTCGTGAACCCCGGAGTTGCCGAACGCGAGGCAGCACAGAAGTACGCCTCACGGGGCTCCCTTCCAGCCTTCAACGGAGTGGGTACGACGTCGGACGGCCACCGCGTCCCCCTGCTCGCCAACGTGGGTTCGGGCAAGGATGCCGTAGCGGCAGCCGCGGCCGGGGCGGAAGGCGTGGGACTGCTGCGGACGGAGTTCTGTTTCCTTGGCCGCGACACCGAACCAAGCATTGAGGAGCAGGTCGCCGCCTACGGCGCAGTGTTTGAGGCCTTTCCGGGCCGCAAGGTGGTGATCCGGACACTGGACGCCGGGGCGGACAAGCCGCTGCCGTTCCTGACGGACGCCACCGAACCCAATCCGGCACTTGGGGTCCGCGGGTTCCGTACGGACCGGTCCTCCCCCGGAGTCCTCACAAGGCAGCTGGAGGCGATTGCCGCGGCGGCCGGTTCCCATGAATCGGATGTATGGGTGATGGCACCGATGATTTCCACCGCCGATGAAGCGGCCGACTTCGCGGTGATGTGCGGCGCCGCAGGGCTGGCAACGCCGGGCGTCATGATCGAAGTGCCTGCCGCTGCGATCATGTCCAGGGCAGTCTTGTCGCGGGTTAAGTTTGCGTCCCTGGGCACCAATGACCTGACGCAGTACACCATGGCGGCCGACCGGCAGCTCGGAACACTGGCGTCCCTTAACGACCCCTGGCAGCCGGCTGTCCTGCAGCTCATTGCCGCAACCGTGGCCGGCGGTGCCGCAGCGGGGGACGTGGACGGAACTGTGCGCAGTGTGGGTGTCTGCGGGGAAGCAGCGGCAGACCCGGCCCTCGCCGTCGTGCTGACCGGGCTGGGCGTGAACACGTTGTCCATGACTCCCCGGGCTCTTTCTACCGTGGGTGCGGTCCTGGCCTCCGTGACCCTCCCCCAGGCCCAGGAGCTGGCGGCACTCGCCCTGGCCGCCGAAACCGCAGCCGAGGGGCGTACCCAGGTGAGGCGCAAGCTACCCATCCTGGAGCAGCTCGGCCTGTAAAGCATTCCTGATGACCTAATGGAAGGACATACCAATGGCTGAACGCCAAGCAACCATCGCCAGCAGGGTGGGACTGCATGCCCGCCCCGCCTCACTTTTTGCGGAAGCAGCCGCGGCCCAGCCGGTGGAGGTAACGATCGCCATGGAAGGCGATTCTGCGGAAGAGGCAATGGATGCCTCGTCCATGCTTTCCCTGATGAGCCTGGGCGCGTCACACGGAGACGTGGTTGTCCTGCGGGCGGAAGGCGATGGCGCAGACGCTGCGCTGGACGAGCTGGTCAAGATCCTGGAAACGGACCTGGACGCCCAATAGCCTGCGCGTTCCAACAGGATGGAAAAAGGTGAAGCCAGCGGCCTGTTGGGCCGCTGGCTTCATTAGCAACTTCACGCTGACCCCCCACAGGCAGCGGACGTTACATATTCATTAGTCTGGCACACCAGCATGAATATGTGAACAAAATCTGTGAAATTCAACTCACGTTTCTGTAACTTTCGGCTAGCGGACTCGGCCGGGGCCGGATCATTTGCCGGCGGTGTGACGCCCACATGATGGCAAGACCCACCGTGACGAGGATGACCGCAGAAAATGGCAGGAGCAGCATGAAGGCCCCGAGATCGGCGACGAGGGCGAGCGCCGTGAAGACCACGACGATGGCGAGTCCGATACCCATGAGTCCGGCCCCGATTCGGTGCGGCAGGCGGTAGCAGGTATTGCGGGATGCGGCGAGCGCCGGAGCGCACACACAAGCCGCGACATAGGCAGGGTAGAGCCGCCCCAGCATGGCGTAGACCTGGACGGAAACCTGGTCGTCATAGGCGTACAGGCTGGTAGACGTGGCAGGCAGGTCACTGGCGACGAAGAATCCGACGGTCAGCGCAACGATGATGCCCAGGACCACCAGCCCGACCGGCCCAATGATCAGCTTCTTCGCCCAGTCGGCACCAAAAGCCGCTGCGCCGCGCACGCCGAGGATGACGAAGACACCGTACAGCGCCATCCTTAGGAAAAGGTTGGCAATGTTCACGCCTCCCACCAGCGGGTCAACAGCGGTATAGATTGCGGGCAGACTCAAACCCACGGACACGGATATCAGCACCATGCACGCGAACATCATGCGGTTGCGCCCCCGGATTGCGTCCGGCAGGCGGAAAAGTGCGAAGAGGGAACTGATCCCAAAAGCCGTCATCTGGACGGCAACTCCTGCGGTCATCCCAAGTTCTCCAAAAGTGCGTGGTCATATTTTTCGTCGTGTTCGCGTTTCCGCAAAACTTTGGCAAGTGCATCCAGCCGGTCCCGCGCAAGGGTGACCAGTTCGACGTCGGACAAACCTGCGACAGCTTGTTCCCTGGCCCCCGGAGGCCAGCCGCCTTCTTCAGGCTGCAGCACGCCGGTGACAACCAGTCCGCTGGTAAGGGAAACGCCTGACAGGCGCGCCGCCTGGACTGCGACGTCAGGCGCCAGCCGTTCCGCGCTTAGCTGGGCAGAAATATTCTGCGGGGCGATCCCCGTGGCGGCCGAGAGCCGCTGGCGCAGGTCCCCTGCATCGATGGCTTCGAACCACAGACGCACTGAACCGGCATACGGAAAAACGCACTGTTCCAGCTGGAGGCCGGATTCTGGCTCTGATGCGGCCCTTGTCAGGAGGGTGCGCAGAATGCAGGGATAGGACACCTGGCTGATGAGCTCTGCATCAGTGGGCGCACGGCGGCCCTCAGCCAGTCCCTCGAATTCGGGAAAAGCAGACAGGGCGATGACCGGATCCTCGTCGAAGGCGCGGGCCACGCGCACCACGGTGTCTACCGACACTGTTCCGCGCACCAGCTGCTGTGCGAGGGTCGAGCGCTTGATTCCGGTCTTCCGGCAGAGGTCGCTCGTAGATTCCCCTGGCGCCACAGAGGTGCGCCAAGTCTGGAATGCCTTGGCGGCAATCCCCATTGCTTCCCCCTGATTGGATTCTTCGAACAGGCATCAGTATACTGTGATGACTGGCTCCCCTCTCTGCGTTCCCCCCATATGCAGAGGCGGGAGCCAGCTCCAATTAACCCCAATTAACTCCGGTTAACCGGTGCTGCGATCCGAATTCCTGCGTTGAACAGCCGGCCCGACGCTACCCGGCCCGCCGGCGTGCGGCAGCTCGTGCCTCTTCCCAGGCTTCCTCGAGCTGATCCACGGCCGAGGCACAGAGCTGCACTGCTTCGTCGCTCCCGGGCTCTGACTCCGCCGCCGCCTGCGCAGCCTCTGCCGCGGCGGCTGCCCGGGCAAGCCTGCTGGTCTCAACTTCCCGCACATCCGAGATCCCCGGATACTCACTGCCCTTCCAGGGATCGAGTTCGTAGGAACTCCAGTCCAGCAGCACAGCCTGGCGCCGCTGCGCCAGCGCTTGGATCCGGGTTTTCCGCAGTTTCCTGCGGCGGGCAGCCAGCCTTCGCACGTGCCTGCGCCGCAGCCATAATCCTCCGGCTGCTGAACCCGCCATCACGGCCAGCCCGGTGACGGCAGCAGCACCCGGACCTGAGACCCCTGCCCACGCCACGGCGGCGACGGCAGTGAGCACACCCGTGAGGCCAATCCAGAAGAGCCGTTCGCCGTCGCCCCTCCGAAGTGCCGAATCCATCGCAGGAACACCAAGGAGGACAGCCGCGGCAGCCAGCAGGAGGGCGGGGAAGGCGGCCAGGAAGCCGTTATCCATGCCTGGCATAGGCGGAGTGCTCCCTTCACGGTGCTGACTGAGCGGGCTGAGCGGGCTGCGAACTGTGCGGCGGACAGTGCCGCAAAATACCAAGTATGCTGATGGACGACGTTTTCGGAAGTCTTCTTCGTAAAAATCAAGCATCGCATGACGCCTCACACCTAAGGAACTACATGTTGGTACCTGCTCCGCGGGGAGAGCTCACCTCCGCACTCTTGGATGTCCTTCAGTCTGGCCCGGAGGCTTCTCCGGACGCGTACCGGAGGCTGGAGGCGACCGCCCGTGACGTCCTCGACGCGGCCGGGGACATCCTTCGGCACGATGATGTGCAGCTGGCGCTGTTCTGCTTGTTTGAGCTCCACTACAGCGGCCTGGACGGGGTGGATCCCGACATGGAATGGCAGCCGGAGCTGATCAAGGTCCGGCGCTTGCTCGAAGCGGCCTTCGAGGCGGCCCTGCGGGAGGAAGTGCACGTACCCGCCCTGCCCGCCCCCGAGGCAGAGCAGGTGGCCCAGGCCCTGTTCGCCATGGCCGCGGATGACGACGGACCGAGCGTTTCCCGGTTCATCGCCCGGCACGCGACCGAGGACCAGCTGCGGGAGTTCCTGGTTTTGCGTTCTGTCTATCAACTGCGCGAAGCGGATCCCCACAGCTGGGCGATTCCCCGCCTGGCGGTTGGGCGGGCCAAGGCTGCGCTGGTAGAAATCCAGGCCGATGAATACGGGGGCGGGCGGCCGGAGCGGATGCATTCCCTGCTGTTCGCCCGCACCATGGAGGGGCTGGGACTGGATACGCGCTACGGCTACTACCTGGACCGTGTTTCCGCCCTGGTCCTGGCCTCATCGAACGCCATGTCCCTCTTCGGCCTGAACCGGCGCCTGCGCGGTTCGATCGCCGGGCACCTGGCTGCGTTTGAGATGACCTCCTCGATCCCCAACTCGTTCTACGCCAGGGGATTCAAGCGCGCGGGCTACGGGGAGGACGTCACGTTCTACTTCGATGAGCACGTCGAGGCAGATGCGGTCCATGAGCAGATTGCTGCCCGGGACCTGGCCGGAGGGCTTGCCGAAGCGGAGCCGGAACTCCTGGCGGACATTCTGTTTGGCGCCTCGACCGTGCTGACGCTGGACGCCCTCCAGGGCGAGGAGCAGCTTGCCGCCTGGACGGAAGGCTGCTCGGCCCTCCGCGAGCTCCCGGGGCAGGGTTCCGGTGCCGCGGCCGCCCTCGCGGCCGATGCCGCCGCCGTCGGGGTCCCGGCATGAGTGCCGCGCCGTCCGGCCCGGCTGCGACCATCCCGGCTGCGACCATCAAGAGCACTGGAATCAGGGTCGTGGCAGCAGGGGACAGCGCGGACCCTGACGCCGTGAGCCTGACATCCTGCCCCGGAGGGCCGCTGCTGGTCCGTGGAGACTTCGAGGTGCAGGCCGACGACGGAACGGTAATTCCGAAGAACCGGGAAACCGTGGCCTTGTGCCGCTGCACCGGATCCAAGATCAAGCCGTGGTGCGACGGCACCCATAAGCTCCTCAAGCGCCCGGCGGCAGAGGCTGAGGAATAACGCCCCGCAGGTGGACAAAAGCAAGAAGCACCCCGGTTCAGATGAACCGGGGTGCTTCTTCGCCGTTCGGCGCAGGGTGGGCCCTGTGGGGCTCGAACCCACGACCCACGGATTAAAAGTCCGATGCTCTACCAACTGAGCTAAAGGCCCCCCGCCAACTGGCCGCGGAATACTCCGGGCGTGTCGACTTTTCCACTTTATCGCACGGCTTACGAATCGTGGAAACCCCTCGCAGGCCGTGCTGGGCCAAGGCGCGGCTGGCAGCGTTTCCGCCTGCCGGAAGCCGCCTCGATTCCCGGTTCCGGCGGGAGTATTCTCAAAATATGACTGAGTCGAATGCATCGGTTCCCCGTCACCACAAGCCAAAGCTCTACGCGCCCATGGACTTCGCCAACCACCCCGGCGGCGCAGACCCGGCCCGCGTCTCGGAAGCTGCCCATCTGGCCGCCCAGGCACTGGTCCACCATGGCAGGCAGAGCGATGATCCGGAGGTTACACGGCGCCTGGTCGAGCTTGCTGACCAGCAGGGCCTGGAAGCCATTGCCGAGATCTGGGCCACCAGTCCGGCACGGTCACTTCCGGGCGCGCTCTGGCGCCTGTACGCACTGCGGGCCGCGGTCCAGCAGAATCCTGAGCGGGTCGCGTCCTACTATGCGGCCGGCAAGGAAGCCGCGCAGGTGTCCAAGGTCGTGGCAGGAGTCGCCGAGCCCCTTGGCGCTGACGAAGTGCGGGCCATGGCCGACACGATTCTCTCCGGTGCCTTCGAGGGAGATTTCGACGTCGCCCTGGAACGCTTCGCCGCTTTCTGCCGCGTGGTGGCCCTCGGTGAAACGCATCACGCGGACTCCACTGAGACGGCCAACAGCGAGCGTGCCACCGAGCTGACCCGCAACGCCCGGCAGCTGGTTTTGACCGCTGAAGACCTGGAACATTCGGCTGAAGCGTGGCGCCGCGGCGAGCTGGACTGACCATCAACCCGCTGCTCCGGGCCTGTGGACAGCGCAGTTGACATCGGAGACGGGGAGTAGAAAACTGAAACTGGTGTCGGACCGCGGAACCCCCGGGCTTCAACTTAGAGCCGCTTCGAGCGGCCTTCCGCCGAGAGGCGCTCCCGGTTCGGCACCGTTACTCTTTCCTCCATCGGATATTCTTACCGGTGTGACGACCCCCCAGCAGCCCAGGTCCACCCGATGAAGCTCCGCCTTTTCCCGCAGGAGAATGCCGGCCTTGACCTGCTGTCCCGGATGGCGTCGCAGGCCGTGCGCGGTACGGCCACCCTTTCCGAGGCCCTTGGTGCCGAGCCGGCGGAGTTTCCCCGGCTGGCCGAGGAACTCCACGCGCTGGAAGCGGAGACAACGGAGCTCCATTTCGCGCTGATGACGCAGATGCGGACCAGCTTCATCAACCCGCTCCCCCGCGAAGACCTGTACGACCTCTCCCTCATTCTGCTGGCGGCAATGGAGCGCCTCGACAGTGCGGCTGAGATCATTTCCCTCTACAAACTGACGAACGTCTCCCGCAGGGCGGCCGAACAGCTCGAAGTCGTTGGCCGGCAGTCCGAGCTGACGGTTGCCGCCATGCGGACCCTCGCCTCTCTGGAGGACCTCGAGGACTACTGGATTGAGATGCTGCGCCTGAGCAAACGCGTGGAACGGACCCACCGCATGTGGCTGGCGGAGCTCGCCAACGACCACAAAGCCCTCTCCTACATCCGCCACCGGGACCTCGCAGACCAGCTCGCGGCGGCGTCGAAGGAACTGCGCCGCGTGGGAACCTACGTAGGCAACATCCTGGTGCGGGAATCGTAGGTGACCACCGCCCTGCTCGTCGCCGTGATCGCCTTTGCGGGCTGCTACGCCTTCATCAACGGCTTCCACGACGTCTCCAACTCCGTTGCGGCCGCGCTGCGGACCCGGGCATTGACCCCAGGCGCCGCCGTCGTCTCGGCCAGCGTCTTTAATCTCCTGGGCGCGCTGATGAGTACCACCCTGGCATTGGTCCTGGCGGATCTGTTCATCAAGCTGCCCGCCGGAAGCAGCGGGCTGGGGATCCTCATAGCCGGGCTGGCAGCGGCCTGTGCGTGGGGTTTATGGACGTGGCTGCGCAGAATGCCATCCTCCTCCACACACGCCCTTGTAGGCGGCATTGTGGGTTCCGGAGCGGCATCCACGCTCGTTGGCGGGCAGAGCATCTCCGAGTCGTTCCGGGTGCTCTGGGACCAGATCGCCCTGCCCCTGCTGCTCTCCCCCGTGATTGCCTTTGTTCTGGCCTATCTGCTGGTGTATCCCGTGATGTGGCTGATGCGGTACAGCTCGCTGCGCCGGGGGGACGCCGGCAACCGGATTGCGCAGTCCGTGCTGTCCGCGGCCTTTTCACTGGGTCACGGCATGCAGGACGGGCAGCGGACCATGGCAGTGATTGTCCTGGGTCTGGTGGCTGCGGGCTACTCGACCGGCGGCCAAATCCCCTGGGGGGTGCAGCTGTTCGCCGGAGGCGCCCTTGCTGCGGGCGCACTGTTCGGCGGATGGCGGATCACCCACACCCTTGGCTACCGGCTGGTGCGCATTGATCCGCTGCGCGGCATGAGCGCGCAGGCCGTAGCCACGGCGATGCTCTTCCTGGGCGGGCTGTGGCTGCACATTCCACTCTCCAGCACCCAGACCATGACGTCCGCGATTGTCGGTGCGGGAGCCAACCGCCGCTTTGCCGCGGTACGGTTCATTCCGCTTCGCGAGATCCTGGTCACGTGGCTGATCACTGCACCGGCTGCAGCCCTGCTGGGCGGGATCTTCTTCCTGGCGCTCAGTCCGCTGCTCTGAGGCCGGCCTCCGCCTGCAAAAACTCCGGGTTAACCGAAGCGGCCTGAGACGTAGTCCTCCGTGGCCTTCACTGACGGATTGTTGAAGATCACCGTGGTGTCGTCATACTCAATGAGCTTGCCGGGCTTGCCGGTGCCGGCGATATTGAAGAACGCCGTCTTGTCCGAGACCCGTGCGGCCTGCTGCATGTTGTGCGTGACGATCACGACCGTGTAGTCGCTCTTGAGCTCCTCGATGAGGTCCTCGATGGCCAGCGTTGAAATGGGGTCCAGGGCCGAGCAGGGCTCATCCATCAGGATCACCTCGGGTGAGACCGCAATCGCCCGGGCAATGCACAGGCGCTGCTGCTGGCCGCCGGAGAGGCCTGAGCCGGGCTTGTTCAGCCGGTCCTTGACCTCGCGCCACAGGTTCGCGCCGGTGAGGGACTTCTCCACCAGGTCATCGGCGTCGGACTTGGAGATCCGCTTGTTGTTCAGCTTCACGCCGGCCAGCACATTGTCACGGATGGACATGGTGGGGAACGGGTTCGGGCGCTGGAACACCATGCCGATGTGGCTCCGGACGGTCACGGGATCGACGCCGGGGCCGTAGAGGTTTTCGCCGTCGAGCAGGACTTCACCCTCCACGCGGGCACCGGGAAGGACTTCATGCATCCGGTTCAGCGTGCGCAGGAAGGTGGACTTGCCGCAGCCGGACGGGCCGATGAACGCGGTCACCGAGCGCGGTTCCATCTTGATGCTGACGTCTTCGACGGCCAGGAAGTCGCCGTAGTAGACGTTGAGGCCCTTGACGTCGATTCGCTTGGACATGTGTTTCCTTCTGTTCTGTTCCGGTGGACATCCGTACGGATGTCCTGTGCCGCAGCAGCGGCCGGGTCGGTCTGGAGGTCAGCGGCCGGTCTTCGGCGCGAAGATTCGCGCGACCAGCCGTGCGGCAAGGTTCAGCAGCATGACCATCACGATCAGCAGCAGGGCGGCGGCCCAGGCACGCTGCGTGCTCGGGTCGGTGTTGGTCGGTGAGGTCGGGCTCATCAGCTGCCGGTAAATGAAGGTCGGAAGGCTGGCCATCCAGCCGGCAAACACGTTGAGGTTGATGGTGTTCACAAAGCCGGCCGTCACCAGCAGCGGTGCGGTCTCGCCAATAACGCGGGCTATCGCCAGGGTAACGCCGGAGGCAATGCCGGAGATGGCAGTGGGCACCACGACCTTGAGGATGGTCCGCCATTTGCGCACGCCCAGTGCATAGGCGGCCTCGCGCAGCTCGTTCGGGACGATCTTGAGCATTTCCTCCGTCGAGCGCACCACCACGGGGATCATCAGGACGGAGAGCGCGACGGCGGCAACAAAGCCGGTGCGGGTACCCGGCCCGAACAGCAGGCCGAAGAACGCGGCGGCGAACAGGCCCGCGACGATCGAGGGGATGCCGGTCATCACGTCGACAAAGAACGTGATGGCACGGGCAAGGGGGCCGCCCTTGCTGTACTCGACAAGGTAGACGGCGGTGAGCAGGCCGATCGGCACGGAGATGACCGTCGCCCACAGCGTGATCAGCAGGGTGCCCATGATCGCGTGGTAGGCACCGCCGAGGACCGGTCCCCCGGTCTCCACGGTGTTGTTGTCCACGGTGCCGGTCATGCCGCCCATGGAAGTAAACAGGAAGTCCGGGCTGAGGCCGGGGATGCCGCGCACCAGCACGGTAAAGATCACCGAGACCAGCGGGACCAGCGCCAGGATGAAGGCACCGTAGATCAGGTTCGTGGCGAAGCGGTCCGCGGCCCGGCGGCTGCCTTCGACGACGCGGGTGAGGATTGTTCCGGCAGCCACGAAAAGGACGGCGGAGAAGATCGCGAACGATGCGATATGGAAGCCGAGGAGAGCGGAAAGCGCAGCGCCCAGGATGACCGAGGCCGCCAGGACGGCCCACATGGCATAGCCCGGCAGCCGGTTCTTGGTCAGTGATGAGGAGCGGGTCAAAGTGGTGTCAATCATCAGTTGGCTCCCGAGAATTCTTTGTGGCGGCTGATGATCCAGCGGGCAATGACGTTCACGATCAGCGTGATCACGAAGAGGACCAGGCCTGCGGCGATCAGCTCAGAGAGGCGCAGGCCGTACGCCTCGGGGAAATTCAGTGCGATTTCCGCGGCGATCGTCTGGTTGCCGGGCCGGATCAGGCTGGCGATGAGGCCGCCGGAGGACAGCACCAGGGCTACGGCCATGGTCTCTCCGAGGGCGCGGCCCAGTCCCAGCATCACGGCGCTGATAATGCCCGGACGCGCGAAGGGGAAGACGGACATGCGGATCATTTCCCAGCGGGTGGCGCCCATGGCCAGGGCTGCTTCCTCATGGAGCTTGGGAGTCTGCAGGAAGATCTCCCGGCTCAGCGAGGTGATGATCGGCAGGACCATGACTGCAAGGACGATGCCGGCGGTGAGCATGGTCTTGCCCGTCTGGCTCGCGGGTCCGGTGAAGAGGGGGAACCAGCCTGCGTTATCGGCAAGCCAGTTGTACGGGCCCACTAGTGCGGGTGCCAGCACGGTCATGCCCCAGGCTCCGTAGACCACTGACGGAATGGCGGCCAGCAGGTCCACGACGTAGCCAAGGGTCTGGGCGAGCCTGCGCGGCGCATAGTGGGAAATAAACAGGGCGACGCCGATTCCCACGGGAGTTGCAATCAGCAGTGCGATGGTGGCGGCAATGACCGTGCCGATCACCAGCGGGAAGATGTAGGCCAGGAAGCCCGAGCCGCCTGAGATGTCCGATGAGGATGCGGTGAAGGTGGGGAGTGCCTGCCACAGCAGGAAGGCTGCGACGGCGAACAGGACAGTCAGGATGAGGCATCCTGCCAGGAGCGTGATGCCGGAGAAGACTTTGTCCCCCGCGCGCCCGGCACCGCCGGTGCCCTGTATTGACTTGCTTGACACTGCACAACCCTTCGAACTTTGTTGGCACTTTTGCATTACGTTGTGGACAAGACACCGCACTCGCCAGTTTTCACTGTCCATCGATGAGATTCAAGCTGGGCCCGGACCGGGCGAATGCCCCGCGCTGCGCCCGCGGCGCGGCGCGGGGACTGTCCCTTCAGCTCTTGGTTTCAGGAAGCAACCTTGATGGAATCGAGAGCTTTCGAAGCCTGTTCCTGCAGGTTAGCGGACAACGGGGCGTTGCCTGCGGCATCGGCCGCGGCTGCCTGGCCCTCAGCACTGACCACGTAGTGGCCAAAAGCCTTCACCAAGTCCACAGTTTCCTGGTCCTCATACGCAGTGCAGTAGAGGTGATAGGAGACCAACACCACAGGGTAGGCACCGGATTCAGTGGTGTCCCGGGCAAGTTCCATGGCCATATCCAGCTCCGGACGTCCCTCTCCCTCTACCGGAGTCGAAGCCTCCACGGCCTTCGCCGCCGCATCAGGGGTGTAGGCAACGTAGTCATCACCCACCTTCACGGCTACCGTGCCCATGGTTCCGACGGCTGAGGCGTCCGCGTAGGTGATTGCGCCTTCTGTAGCGCTGGCTGCCGATACGACGCCGCTGGTGCCCTGGGCGTTTTCCTGGCCGCTTAGCGCGGCTGGCCATTCGCCGTCGGGCTCATCGGTCCAGACCGACGGAGCCGCAGCGGCGAGGAATTCAGTGAAGTTTTCCGTGGTTCCCGACTCGTCCGACCGGTGGACCACCGTGATGGCGGTGGCCGGCAGTTCCGTGCCCTCGTTCTGGCCGGTAATGGCCGGATCGTTCCACACGGTGATCTCGCCGCGGAAGATCCCGGCGAGGGTGTCAGCGTCGAGGTTCAGTTCCTCCACAGCCTCGAGATTGAACGCGATGGCGATGGGGGAAATGTAGGCGGGAATGTGGAGGGCACCGTCGGGACCGCAGACTTCAAGGGACGATGCGGCTTCCTCGTCCGACAGGTAGGCGTCCGTTCCAGCGAACTGCACCCCTCCCGCCAGCAGGGCTTCGCGGCCTGCGCCCGAGCCGTCCGGTGAGTACTGGACCGAGGCGGTGGGGTTGGCGGAGTTGAACCCGGCGATCCAGGCGTCCATGGCGGCAGACTGCGAGCTGGCCCCTGCCCCGGTAAGCGTTCCGGAGGCGGTCGAGGCGGAGGCCGCGGCATCTGTGCCGGCGGCGGCGCCGGTGGCGTTGTCAGAGCCACAGGCGGCCAGGGCCAGGGCGGATGCCGAAAGAACGGCCGCGGTGCGGCCCAAGCTCAATACCTTCACGTTGTTGTTCCCTTTCAAGGGTGTGGTGGCATTTCCGGCGCCAAGAGCGCCGGGAGACCGTGTTCCTGGGCGGATTTCCCGTCCCGCAACTGAGCGTGCCCTCCCAAAGTGAACAAAAAGTGAACTGGGGCCAAGCACTGGGGGAATTCCCGTAGCGTTCAGGCCTCCCGCTTGTTTCCACAGGGTCCGGAAACAAGCGGGCATAGATCCAGCCGGCCATCTGCCGGTCATAGTGACTCGCCGGGTCGGCACTTCGGCGGAGCCGTCCTAGACTAATCCCATGCCAGCCCGTAACCGTATCGCCGCCAGCCGCGGGTTCCTGCGGGACCGGTTCCGGGTAGGGGTGAAGCGCAGCGGAGCCTCGGTCATCCCCGCACTGCAGATGACAATCTGCGCGGTGGGTGCCTATGCCTTTGCTGAATATGTACTCGGCCACGAAGGTCCGCTGTTCGCAGCGACCGCTGCCCTGATATCGCTCGGCTTTTCCCGGGAACCGCGGACCCGCCGGGTGCTGGAGGTCGGAATCGGCTGCACGCTGGGCATCACGATCGGTGAGGCGCTGCTCCATGTCCTTGGCACCGGTCTCTGGCAGGCCGCCGTCGTACTCTTTGCTTCCCTGATGCTGGCGCGTTTCCTGGACCGCGGAGTCATCTTCACCACCCAGCTGGGACTGCAGTCCCTGCTCGTGGTGCTGCTTCCGGCGCCCGACGGCGGTGTCTTCACCCGCAGCGCCGACGCGGTGGTGGGCGGCATCTTCGCCCTGATCGTCACCATGCTGGCGCCGCGCGACCCCCGGCGCGAACCGAAATCCAACATTCGGGAACTGCTCAGCGAACTCTCCGCCGTGCTGCGCCAGACCGCTGACGCGCTGGTCCGCAGCGACTCGACCTTGGCCTGGCATGCATTGGTCCGGGCCAGGAATACCCAGCCGCAGCTGGACCTTCTGGCCCGCAGTATCCGTGATGCCCGCGAGGTCGCGAGGATTTCTCCGGCCTACCGGCGGTACCTCGCCGAGCTCGGCGACCTGCGCGGATCCGTCAGTTACCTGGACCTGGCGATCCGCAACAGCCGGGTCTTCGCCCGCCGGTCCACCTCCGTGATCAACCACGCAGCACTGTCGGATTCAGCGCTGGAGAAAGTCTCCGAAGTCATCAATGACACCGCCGACGCCGTTGATGTTCTGGCCCGGGCCCTGGGCGGCGGGGAATCCGCAGCCATGCGCGAACGCCACCTGCGCCAGGCCCGCAACGAACTTGCCGCCGTCGCGTCCCGGCTGCACCCCGCGAATTTGGAGGTCACCGATCTGTACGGCGATGCCCTGGTGATGCTCTTCCGGCCGCTGGTGGTCGATCTCCTCGAAGCCACCGGCCTGCCTCACGAAGAAGCGGTCAGCTACCTTTCCGAGGTCTAGCCTCCCGGCGGCAGCCGGCCTGCGTGGCCGGCCGTGTCAGTGCCGCCAGATAGCCTGTTGGCATGGCCACCAAGACATCCCGGGCAAAAACTGCCAACTACCGCTGCACCGAATGCGGCTGGACCGCCGTGAAGTGGGTGGGCCGCTGCGGTGAGTGCCAGGCCTGGGGAACAGTGGAGGAAGCCGGGGAAGTACTGGCCCGGACCACGCCTGCCGCAACAGTCGCCCGCCCGGCGCAGCGGATCGCTGACGTCGACGCCACCACTGCCGCTTACCAGCCCACCGGGGTGGGCGAGCTGGACCGCGTGCTGGGCGGCGGCCTCGTCCCCGGCGCCGTCATCCTGCTGGCTGGGGAACCGGGTGTCGGCAAGTCCACGCTGCTGCTGGATGTCGCCGCACGGGTAGCCGGGCAGGGCAAGGACGTTCTCTACGTCACCGGCGAAGAATCCACCGCTCAGGTAAAGCTGCGTGCTGAACGGATCGGCGCGGTGTCCCAGAGCCTCTACCTCAGTGCGGAAACCGACCTGGGCCAGGCGCTCGGCCAGGTCGAGCAGGTCAAGCCAGCCCTGCTGATCGTGGATTCGGTGCAGACGCTGAGCAGCTCCGCGGTGGACGGCAGCGCCGGCGGTGTCAGCCAGGTCCGTGAGGTCGCGGCGTCGCTCATCAATGCGGCCAAGACCAGGAACATGACCACCTTGCTGGTCGGCCACGTCACCAAGGACGGTTCAATCGCCGGCCCCCGGCTGCTGGAACACCTGGTGGACGTGGTCTGCCAGTTCGACGGCGACCGCCACTCGCGCCTCCGGCTGGTCCGTGCGGTCAAGAACCGCTACGGCCCCACGGACGAAGTGGGCTGCTTCGATCTCACTGAAGACGGCATCGTAGGACTGGCTGACCCGTCCGGCCTGTTCGTTTCCCGCACCAAGGAACCCGTGTCCGGAACCTGCATCACGGTAACCCTGGAAGGGCGGCGTCCGCTCGTTGCCGAGGTCCAGGCTCTGCTGGCTGAAACCGGAAACGCCCAGGCCCGCCGGGCCACGAGCGGCCTGGACTCGGCCCGAGTGGCCATGCTGCTTGCCGTGCTGCAGCAGCGCGCCTCCATGAACCTCGCCAAGGACGACAGCTACGTTGCCACCGTTGGCGGAGTGAAACTGTCCGAACCGGCAACCGACCTCGCCGTCGCCCTGGCCGTTGCTTCGGCCAAGATGAACAAGCCTCTTCCTGCCCGGCTCATAGCCTTCGGGGAAGTCGGCCTGGCCGGGGAGGTCCGTCCGATACCCGGCATAGCCCGCAGGGTGCAGGAAGCCGAACGGCTGGGGTTCAGCCATGCCGTAGTTCCGGCATCCCCCAACGGTCCGGGCCAGGTTCCCGCCGGCTTCAAGGTACGTGAGGTCACTACGCTCTCCGAGGCACTGGAACTGCTCTTCTAGGGCGCGCCTGTCCCGCGGGTGTGAGCTTTCGCTGTCATACTGCGGGAACAATGGGGCCAATGTGGCCTGTTGGCGCATTACTATGGTGAAGTGTCTGCGCACCCCACGCCCAGAACGCCCGTGGGCCGGACTGGCCGGAAGGAAGTGACAATGGCACGCACCCCCGAGGATGCGCTGAAGGCCACTCTGGCCAGAGTGGCGCCCGGAACCGCCCTGCGCGACGGTTTGGAACGGATCCTCCGCGGCCGGACCGGCGCGCTGATTGTCCTCGGCTTCGACCGCACGGTGGACTCCATCTGCTCCGGCGGCTTCGACATCGGTATTGAGTTCTCCTCCACGCGCCTTCGTGAGCTGGCGAAGATGGACGGCGCGATCGTCTGCGACAAGGACGGGGCGAACATCCTGCGTGCCGCCGTCCAGCTGGTGCCGGACCACACCATTGAGACCCACGAGTCCGGAACCCGCCACCGCACGGCGGAACGCGTTGCCATCCAGACCGGCTTCCCCGTGATTTCCGTCAGCCAGTCCATGCAGATCATCCAGCTTTACGTCGGAGGCCTGCGCCACGTCCTGGAGGGATCCGAACCCGTCCTGGCCCGCGCCAACCAGGCTCTGGCCACCTTGGAGCGCTACCGCACCCGCCTGGACCAGGTGACCAATTCACTCTCCGCACTGGAGATCGAGGCGATGGTGACTGTCCGCGACGTCGCCGTCACACTCCAGCGCCAGGAAATGGTGCGCCGGATCTCCGAGGAGATCTCGCAGTACGTGCTTGAACTGGGAGTCGACGGGCGCCTGCTCTCCCTCCAGCTCGAAGAGCTCACAACCGGGTTGGGCCCGGGAAGCGAAATGATTGTCCGCGACTACGCCGACATCAGCAGCACTCCGGGCAATGTGGACGAACAGGTCGCAACGCTGCAGAACCTCAGCTCTTCCGACATGGTGGACCTGGGCAAGATCGCTGCCGTTGTCGGTTTCCAGCCAGGCCAGGATTCCCTCGAAGCAGTGGTCCAGCCCCGCGGCTACCGCCTCCTGAGCAACATCAAGAGCGTCCCGCCGGCTGTCTCGAACCGCCTGGTGGACCACTTCAGCGGCCTGCAGAACCTCATGGCCGCCAACATCGAGGACCTGATGCAGGTTGACGGCATCGGCGAACAGCGGGCGCGGACCGTGCGCGAAGGACTTTCCCGGATAGCGGAGACCAGCCTGCTCGACCGGTTCATGTAATCCCCTCAGGCTCCGCGGCAACGGCCGTCAATCCAGCTGGAAGACAGCTTTCTCGCTGGTTTTTCCGCCCAGGCTCGCCGTGAACACGTACCACCCGGGGTTGGGATTGCTCGCTACGGCCGTGCAGCCGGGCGCCGAGCGCAGCCGTTCCCACGTGAAATTGGCCGTTTCGGACGCACCCGCCGCGAACTCCTTCACCAGGTCTTCGCCGCCGTCCTGGCAGTCCACCGAGGAGAAGATGCGGTCCGAACCGCTGGTGACGGAGAACTCCATTTGTGTGGTCCCCACATTGATCTCGCAGGGCTCCGGACCCGTATTCGTCACGGTGAGGCTCAGCACCGGATTCACCCCGGCGGCATAGACCGGCGCGTCGGTGGCTGCTTCGACCTTGACTGCCGCGGCCGGACAAGCGGGATCCGCTTCACCCTCGGCAGGTGCGTCCGGCTCCTCCGGGGCCTTGCCGCCGTCGTTCTCCGCAGCTGACGGCGAGGCAGTCGGCGCGGACTGAAAAGGTTCTGCGGCATCCGCGTTGCCGGGACGCGAAAGGGCTCCGGCGAGTGCTGTGGCTCCCCAGACCCCGCCCGCTATGACGAGCAGCAGGGCCAGGAGCAGCACCAGGCGCCGCCTGCGGGCGACAGCCTTGCTGGGACGCGCAGGCATACGGGAGCCGCTGCCGCCGCGAGGCTTGGCCTTCGCGCCGGCAGTGCCTCCCCGGCCCGGCTTGCCCTGGGGCTTTTTTCCCGCCATGCGTTAAGGCTAGGGAGGCAGCGGCGGATTACTGCGCACACCACGCCGGTCAGTAGAGTATTGGTGGTCAGACAGAGGGAGCAGCGGATGGAACCGGAGCACAAACGGAAGCTCCATGCCCGCATTAACGGCTGGTTCGCCGAAAATGCCCGTGACCTTCCCTGGCGCGATCCGGAGTGCAGCCCATGGGGCATCCTGGTAAGCGAGGTCATGCTTCAGCAGACGCCCGTAGTGCGCGTCCTGCCCGTGTGGCACGAGTGGATGGAACGCTGGCCCGAGCCTGCCGCCCTCGCGGCTGAACCCAGCGGCGAGGCCGTCCGCGCGTGGGGCCGGCTGGGGTATCCGCGCCGGGCGCTGCGCCTTCATGCAGCCGCCGCAGCGATCACGGAAGTACACGGCGGCAAGGTCCCGGATACCCATGCCGCCCTGCTCACCCTTCCCGGCGTCGGGGACTATACAGCCGCCGCCGTCGCGTCCTTCGCGTTTGGACGCCGGGAAACCGTAGTGGATACGAATATCCGCCGTGTCCATGCCCGGCTGATCACCGGCAATGCCCTTCCTTCCCAGTCCCTGACAGCTGCGGAAATGCGGCTGGCTGACTCGCTGCTTCCCGACGCCGACGCTGAAGCTGTCGCCTGGAACGCATCGGTGATGGAGCTGGGAGCCATGGTGTGTACGGCCCGCAGTCCCCGCTGCGAAGAGTGCCCCGTGCTCAGTAACTGCGCCTGGGTGCAGGCCGGGCGCCCGGAGCCGCACTACATCCCCAAGGGCCAGGCCTGGCACGGGACCGACCGCCAGGTGCGCGGCGCCATGATGGCGGTCCTGCGGCAGGCCGAGGGTCCGGTGCTCCGCGAACTGCTGCTCACCGGTCCGGTGGATCTCGGCGCTCCGGCCGCAGACTCCTCCTTGAGCCCGCTGGGGGCACTGCATGCGCTTTCCGCACCGCAGGAGCAGCTGGAACGCGCTCTGGCAGGTTTGCTGCGCGACGGACTGGCAGAACTTTCAGACGCGGGTGTCCGGCTGCCGGCGTAGGGGCTCTGTTTCCTAAATCTCGGCTTCCTAGATCTCGCCGAACCCGTTGCGGACCTCGAGTCCGAGCATCTCGATGGCCCGCTCGGCGTCCGGCCCATGCGCCGAAACCGTCAGGGTGTCCCCCGCCTTCAGCCCCAGCGTCATCAGCATCATCACGGATTTAGCGTCAACGCCGTTGATGGTGATCTCTGCGTCCAGGTCGGCCATCGCCTGCGCCACGGCTGCTGCCGGCCGTGCATGCAGGCCCATCGGGTTGATCAGTTCCCAGGAGGCTTCCTGCACCCCGGTGTCGTCCTGGTCTATGTCGTCCAGCGTGTCGGCAGGCGCCTGGCCGCTGTCCTGCGGCGGGGCGGCCGCTGCCCCGGCCATGGAGGCCGCTGTGGCCTCTGCATCCCGGATCACGGTTTCCAGCGGCTGGCCGGTCTGGGCAGCCACTGCTGCCGCCACCGCACCTTCGACCAGCGGAGCGTCAGCCAGGCGCACCCTCTCTGACTGCTCGGGATCCAGGAACTCCAGGGCCATTTCCGTGGTCATGACCGCAGACCCCAGGTCCGCCAGGATGGCGGCCCCTGCACCGCCGTCGGCCCGGGCTATGCCTGCCGTGATCTTCTCCAGGCTGGTGCCAATCCCGCCGTCATCCGTTCCGCCCGCAGCAATGATCGCCACATCGGGCGCCATCTGTCCGGCAAGGTCGCAGACGCCCTCAGCGAGCTTCTCGCTGTGGGAGACGATGACCAGTCCTACCTTCATGCCTGCTCCCCCGCCGCACGGGCAGCGGCCTTGAGGATGAGCGCAGTCGAGGCGGCACCGGGATCAAGGTGCCCGGCGCTGCGCTCACCCAGATAGCTTGCCCGGCCTTTCCGGGCGATGAGCGGTTCGGTGCCCGCCAGCCCCGCCTCGGCCGCGTTGGCAGCTGCATCCAAGGCCTCCGGGCCGCTGGCCTCTGCTGAGGCGGCTGTCTGCGCAGCTTCCACCGCCGGGGAGAAAGCATCCACCATGGTCTTATCCCCGGGCTCGGCCTTCCCCCGGCTCACGATGCCGTCGCGCGCCGCTGCAAGGAAAGCTGCGACGTCGTCCGCGGTCAGGGCGTCCTTCCCGGCCACAGCCGCAGCTCCGCGCAGGAACGCCGTGCCGTAGAGCGGCCCGGCGGCGCCGCCCACTTTGGACATGAGCGTCATCGCGGCAGTCTTGAAGACGTCCGAGGGCGTGGCCGGCACGCCGTCAGCGTCGAGCTTCTCGACGATGGCGCTGAATCCCCGGTCCATGTTCTCACCGTGGTCGGCGTCGCCGATCGCGCGGTCAAGGTCGATCAGCCGCTGCCGGTTATCCGAGAGGGACACAGCCGCGTCCCGCATCCATGCTGCAGCCCACTGGGCATCGAGTTCCATTCCTACACCCCCCACCGCAGGGCCGCGGTATGAACCGGAGAGTCCCACAGATCGATCATGTCGTCGTCGAGTTTCAGCACCGTCACCGACGCGCCCTGCATTTCCAGGGCCGTGATGTAGTTGCCCACCAGGGACCGCTCAACATGGATGCCCCGGTCCGCCAGGACCTTGGCTGCATGCCGGTACACGATGTAGAGCTCACTGAGCGGAGTGCCGCCCATTCCGTTGACGAAGAGCAGCACACGCTCACCCGAGCCTGTACCTAGATCTGAGAGAACCGGTTCGAGGAGCTGGTCCGTGATGGCGTCAGCAGCGGCCATCGGCATGCGACGGCGGCCGGGCTCGCCGTGGATGCCCACCCCCAGTTCGATTTCGTCCTCGGCCAGTTCAAAGCTTGGCTCACCGGCGTGCGGAACCGTGCAGGCGCTCAGGGCGACTCCCATGGACCGCACGTTGGCGTTGACGCGTTCGGCAATGGCCGCCACTGAGTCCAGCGAGTCTCCGCGTTCCGCCGCCGCACCCGCAATGCGCTCCAGCAGCACAGTGCCGCCAACCCCGCGCCGTCCGGCGGTATAGAGCGAATCCTCCACCGCGACGTCGTCGTTGACCACCACCGTGCGGACCTGAATGTCCTCCATCTGGGCCAGTTCGGCTGCAGTCTCGAAATTCAGGATGTCCCCGGTGTAGTTCTTGACGATCAGCAGGACGCCCGCGCCGGAGTCTGTCCCCGTGATGGCGGGGAGGATCTGGTCCGGTGTGGGGGACGTGAAGACGGCCCCGGGCACGGCGCCGTCCAGCATGCCTTTGCCGACATACCCGGCATGGAGCGGTTCATGGCCGCTGCCGCCGCCGGAAACGAGGGCGACCTTGCCGTGCACGGGAGCATCGGCGCGCAGGACGTAGGCAGGATCTGCGTGCACCTTCACGATGTCGCCGTGGGCCTGCGCGAAACCCTCCAGGGATTCAGCGACCACCGAGCGGGGATCATTGATGAGTTTCTTCATTGTCCGAACTCTCCTTTGCCCACAAAACGGGGTAAGACCGGGACCGGCATCCACGCTGGCCCACGCCCGCTGACTGAGAGCCACACTACCGCTCTGCAGGGACGCTGCACAGGCTTGGAAACTTCCCCCGGACGCACTGAAGGAAGGGCGTTACGCCCTTCCTTCAGTGTTCCCCGGCCAGCAGCGACAACAGCGACCGGGAGCGTAGGCGGGAGGTTATCCCGAGAGCGGGCTACTTGCCCTTGAAAGCGTCCTTGACGTGTTCGCCGGCCTGCTTCATGTTCGCCTTGGTCTGGTCCCCCTGACCTTCAGCCTCCATGCTGCGGTCGCCGGTGACTTTGCCAAGGCCTTCCTTGACCTTGCCGCCGATTTCTTCGCCCTTGTTCTGCATCTTGTCGTCTGCGCCCATAAGAGGTACCCGCTTTCTGATCGGCAGGCTGTCCTTCCGGATAAGGAATGACCGCCTGCATTTGTGATGCTAAGTATGCTTAGCTTAGCGGTTTGGGGGTGATGCGGCCACTTATCAAGCTCAGTTCTTCTATGCGCGAACAGTGCGGATCATGCGCGTATTACCGAGGGTATTCGGCTTCACCCGGGCCAGGTCGAGGAATTCCGCCACACCTTCGTCGTGGGAGCGCAGGAGTTCCGAATACACCTCGGGATCCACGGCGGACTGGTTTTCCATCACGACAAAGCCATGGCGCTTAAAGAAGTCAACTTCAAAGGTGAGGCAGAAAACCCGCGTGACACCAATTTCCGCGGCGTCCGAAAGCAGCTGTTCAAGAAGGATGTGTCCGACGCCGCGCCCGCGCCAACCGGGGTGCGTTGCCAGCGTCCGGACCTCGGCCAGGTCCTCCCACATCACATGCAGGGCACCACAGCCCACGACGTTGCCTGCCGGGTCCTCCGCGATCCGGAATTCCTGGAGCCCTTCGTAGTACGCCACCGCTTCTTTCGCGATCAGCACCCGCTCCTCGGCCAGCGGCGCCACCATTTCGCGGATCTTAGCGACGTCGGAGGTGCGGGCTCGGCGGACGGTGACCTGTGCTGTCTGTGCGGTAAGCGTCATTTGTTCAGTCTAGGACTTCTGCAACGGACTCCCTTGCGGGCGGGCACGGAGGAAGACACAAAGAAGCCCCCGGAATCCCGGGGGCTTCTTTGCTTTAGTGCTCTAGTTTGCGTTGCCTGCGTCGCCCACACCGGCTTCAATGGCCGAGGGGGCCTCTTCGATGGCGCGGGGGGCTCCGTGTCCGGTGAAGGTGAACGTTGCTTCGTCTCCCTCGCCTTCCACGTCGACCGAAACCAGTTCGCCGGGCTTCAGGTCCCCAAAGAGGATCTTCTCGGAGAGCTGGTCCTCAATCTCGCGCTGCATGGTGCGGCGCAGCGGCCGGGCACCCATGGCGGGATCGTAGCCGCGCGTTGCGAGCAGAACCTTGGCAGCCGGGGTGAGCTCGATGCTCATGCCCTTTTCTGCCAGGCGCTTGCCCAGGCGCTCCAGGAACAGGTCCACAATCTGGACGATCTCTTCCTGGGTCAGCTGCGGGAAGACCACGGTGTCATCGACACGGTTGAGGAACTCGGGGCGGAAGTGCTGTCGCAGCTCTTCCGTAACCCGGGCACGCATCCGGTCGTAGCCGGTCTTCGTGTCGGTGCCGGACTGGAAGCCGGTCATGACGCCCTTGGAAATGTCCTTGGTGCCAAGGTTGGTCGTCATGATGATGATGGTGTTCTTGAAGTCCACCACCCGGCCCTGCGAGTCGGTCAGGCGGCCGTCTTCCAGGATCTGCAGCAGCGAGTTGAAGAGATCAGCGTGGGCCTTCTCCACCTCGTCGAACAGGACCACGGAGAACGGACGGCGGCGTACCTTCTCGGTCAGCTGCCCGCCTTCTTCGTAACCGACGTATCCGGGAGGAGCACCGAACAGCCGCGAGACCGTGTGCTTCTCGGAGTACTCGGACATGTCCAGCGTGATGAGTGCCTCTTCGTCTCCGAAGAGGAACTCAGCCAGTGCCTTGGCCAGCTCGGTCTTACCGACGCCGGTGGGACCGGCGAAGATGAACGAGCCGCCCGGGCGCTTCGGATCCTTCAGGCCGGCACGCGTACGGCGCATGGCCTGCGAGATCGACTTGATGGCCTGGTCCTGGCCGATGACCCGCTTGTGCAGCTCATCTTCCATCTTGAGCAGCCGCGTGGATTCTTCTTCGTTCAGCTTAACCACGGGGATGCCGGTGGAGTTGGCGAGAACCTCTGCGATCAGCTCCTCGTCCACCTCGGCGATGTCATCCAGGCCGCCGGACTTCCACTGGCGCTCCTTCTCCGCACGCTGGTCCTGGAGCTTCTGCTCCTTGTCCCGCAGCGAGGCAGCGCCCTCGAAGTCCTGCGCGTCGATCGCGGATTCCTTCTCCATCTTCAGAGCGGAGATGCGCTCGTCGATTTCCTTCAGCTCAGGCGGAGCCGTCATGCGGCGGATGCGCAGCCGGGCACCGGCCTCATCGATCAGGTCGATGGCCTTGTCCGGCAGGAAGCGGTCGCTGATGTAGCGTTCGGCGAGGGTCGCTGCCGAAGCCAGTGCGGCATCCGTGATGGAGACGCGGTGGTGGGCTTCGTAGCGGTCACGCAGGCCCTTGAGGATTTCGATCGCGTGGGCAACAGACGGCTCGTTGACCTGGATCGGCTGGAAGCGGCGCTCAAGCGCTGCATCCTTCTCGATGTGCTTGCGGTATTCGTCGAGCGTGGTGGCACCAATGGTCTGCAGCTCACCGCGGGCCAGCATCGGCTTCAGGATAGAGGCTGCGTCGATGGCGCCTTCTGCGGCACCTGCACCCACAAGGGTGTGGATCTCATCGATGAAGAGGATGATGTCACCGCGGGTACGGATTTCCTTGAGGACCTTCTTCAGGCGTTCCTCGAAGTCACCGCGGTAACGGGAACCGGCCACCAGTGAACCGAGGTCCAGGGTGTAGAGCTGCTTGTCCTTAATGGTCTCAGGGACATCACCGCGGACGATCGACTGCGCGAGGCCTTCGACGACGGCCGTCTTGCCGACGCCAGGCTCACCGATCAGGACGGGGTTGTTCTTCGTGCGGCGCGAAAGCACCTGCATTACCCGTTCCATCTCGTGCTCGCGCCCGATGACCGGATCAAGCTTTCCTTCACGCGCCGCCTGGGTGAGGTTGCGGCCGAACTGGTCCAGGACCACCGAGCCTGCCGGCTGGCCTTCGGCCTGCTGGCCGCCGGCCGAGACGGGCTCCTTGCCCTGGTAGCCGGAGAGCAGCTGGATGACCTGCTGGCGGACGCGGTTCAGGTCGGCCCCGAGCTTGACGAGGACCTGCGCCGCAACGCCTTCGCCTTCACGGATGAGGCCGAGCAGGATGTGCTCGGTGCCGATGTAGTTGTGCCCAAGCTGCAGGGCTTCCCGCAGCGAGAGCTCAAGTACCTTCTTGGCCCGCGGGGTGAAGGGGATGTGGCCGGACGGAGCCTGCTGGCCCTGGCCGATGATC
Source organism: Arthrobacter caoxuetaonis (assembly GCF_023921125.1). NCBI lineage: Bacteria > Bacillati > Actinomycetota > Actinomycetes > Micrococcales > Micrococcaceae > Arthrobacter > Arthrobacter caoxuetaonis. The sequence continues at coordinate 105,754 of NZ_CP099466.1, read as the reverse complement.
TCCTGCACCTGTTCGCGCACAGCACCCAGGGAAATACTCAGGGATTCAAGGGCCTTAGCGGCTACGCCTTCGCCCTCATGAATGAGTCCAAGCAGGATGTGCTCGGTCCCGATGTAGTTGTGGTTGAGCATGCGGGCCTCTTCTTGGGCAAGCACGACAACGCGACGGGCACGGTCGGTAAATCTTTCAAACATGAGGCACACTCCTAGCTAACGCGTAATTCGATGCTACGGCGCACGGCCCGGGTTAAGGGCCGTGTTCGCCATGGGCGTGACCTCTGGGGGGCAGTTAGCCCTGGGCTGCGCGGTAAGCCTCGATGATCTCGCTGTTGACGCGGCCGCGCTCCGAAACGGTGTAGCCGTTGCTGCGTGCCCATTCCCGGATCTGTGCGGCTTCGTTGCTCCGGGATGCGCCGGTGCCGCGGGGACGGCCTGTGCGTCCTCCGGTCTTGCGTCCGGCATCAACATAAGGCTTCAAAGCAGCCCGCAGGTTCTTCGCATTGTCAGTCGAGAGGTCAATCTCGTACTGTGACCCATCCAGGCCGAAACGCACGGTTTCATCCGCACTTCCACCGTCAACATCATCAACCAGAATGATTTTTACCTTTTGCGCCATGTCAGGCTCCTATGCAGTACAAGCGGCGAATGTCGTTAAAATAACGGGACCGCTTTCGAGTATGGCGCAATTGGCAATGTCTCGTCAAAGCCGGGGAGGTAATTTTTTACTTTTATTGTTTATCTGCTCCGTCGGCAGCATCATTCTTGGGTTCCGCTGCCAGCTGGGCCTGCTCGGCTTCACGTTCCGCTTCCGCAAGTGCTTTTCGCTCGGAGCGGTCCGCGTTCAGTACTGCCTTCATGACGAAATAAAAGAGAGCTGCAACACAAATTGACGGCAGCAGGACTTCGACGTATTCCATCTTCTAACCCATTTCCGGCTTGAGCAGGGGGAACAGAATTGTTTCCCTGATTCCTGCGTTCGTGAAAAGCATCACCAAGCGGTCGATGCCGAGGCCGATGCCGCCCATGGGCGGAGCGCCGTACTCGAGTGCGCGGAGGAAGTCCTCATCCAGTGCCATAGCCTCATCATCGCCGGCGGCAGCGCGGCGGGACTGTTCAGTCAGGCGCTCACGCTGGATGACCGGGTCGATCAGCTCGGAGAAGGCAGTTCCCCGCTCCATACCGCCGATGATCAGGTCCCAGGCTTCGATCAGGCGGGGGTCCTCCCGGTGCGGGCGGGCCAGCGGCTGCGCCGACGGAGGGTAGTCGTACACAAAAGTCGGCTGCAGCAGTGTGGGCTCAACGATCTCACCAAAGAGCTCGATGACCAGCTTCTCGGCGTCCCACTTGGGGTCGACCTTCACGCCGCGCTCTTCGGCGATGCGGCGCAGGGTCGCAGCGTCCGTGTCCGGAGTGATCTCCTCCCCCACAGCCTCGGACAGGCCGGGGTAGACGGAGAGCCAGCGCCACTCACCGTCCAGGTCGATCACGCCTTCGGCAGTCTCGATCTGCCGGCTTCCAGCCGCATCCGCGGCGTTAAGGATGATCTCCTTGATCCGGTCCGCCATCACATACTGGTCGGCGTAGGCCTCGTAGCACTCCAGGGTGGTGAATTCTGGGCTGTGAGTGGAATCCACACCTTCATTGCGGAAGATCCGGCCCAGCTCGTAAACGCGCTCGATCCCGCCGACGACGGCGCGCTTGAGGTAGAGCTCGGTGGCGATGCGCAGGGTCATCGGCTGGTCGAACGCGTTGAGGTGTGTTTCGAACGGCCGTGCGGCCGCACCGCCGTGGATGAGCTGGAGCATCGGGGTCTCGACCTCGACGTAGCCGTGGTCATGCAGGGTGTCGCGGACGGCACGGATAATCGACGCCCGCTTGTAGACCATCTCCCGGGCTTCGTCACGGACCATCAGGTCCACGTACCGCTGGCGGACACGGGTTTCCTCGTTCAGGCCGGCGTGCAGCACGGGGAGCGGCCGGAGGGCCTTGGAGGCCATGGACCAGGACTCCGCCATCACAGACAGCTCCCCGCGGCGGGAAGAAATCACTTCGCCGCGGATGAAGACGTGGTCACCCAGGTCTACGGTGGCTTTCCAGTCAGCCAGGGCTTCTTCGCCGATCGAGGCCAGCGAGAGCATGGCCTGCAGGCGCGTGCCGTCGCCTTCCTGAAGGGTCGCGAAGCATAGTTTTCCGGTGTTGCGGATGAACACCACGCGGCCGGAGACGCCGACAGTTTCGCCGCTGGCCTCGTCTGCCTGCAGGTGCCCGAACTTTTCCCGGACCTCGCGCAGCGAGTGCGTTCGTGCGACTCCTACGGGATAGGCTTCGTCACCGCGCTCGAGCAGCTTGGCGCGCTTTTCAGCGCGGATGCGCATCTGCTCGGAGGTGTCTGCTGCTTCGGGAACGGGATTAGAGGAGGTCACGGTCCTTAAGTCTACCCAGCCGTGCGCGCTGCGCCGGACCCGCAGCGGGCAGCCCCGGTCCTTAGCCGCTAAGTTCCGCGTTGTCGATCAGGCGGATACTGCCCACACGGGCCGCGACCAACGCCAGCGCCGGGCCGGAAAGGGTGTCCGAGGGGCCGGCCGGCAGTGCTGCGAGGGTAAGCGGATCCACGACCTCGAAATAGTCGAGTTCGACGCCGCCGCGTGAAGTGATGAGTTCGACGGCGGCAGGCAGGTCCAGCGGCCGGCCCGCGGCTGCGCGTTCCTGCAGCTGGAAAAGCGCCTGCGAAAGCACCAGGGCGTCTTTGCGCTGTTCCGGGCCCAGGAAAACGTTGCGGCTGGACTCTGCCAGTCCGTCTTCGGCCCGGACAATCGGGACGGGAAAGACCTGCACGGGGAAGTTCAAATCAGCGACCATGCGCCGGATGAGGGCTACCTGCTGCGCGTCTTTCTGCCCGAAGTAGGCCCGGTACTCCGCCGGGACCGCCGGCTGGGCGCAGTGCAGCAGTTTCGCGACGACGGTGAGGACGCCGTCGAAATGGCCGGGCCGGAAGGCTCCTTCAAACCGGTTCCCCAGGTCCCCGGAACTGACCCGGACCAGGGGCGCCCCTCCGGGGTACATGGTTTCTTCGGCCGGCGCGAAGACGATGTCCACGCCCGCCTCCCCCAGCAGCGCGAGGTCCGCTTCCAGGGTCCGTGGGTAGCGGGCCAGGTCATCGGGATCGTCAAACTGGAGCGGGTTCACGAAGATGCTGGCGACGACTACGTCATTGTCTGCGCGGGCGGCCTGCGCCAGGGCTGCGTGCCCCTGGTGCAGGGCTCCCATGGTGGGAACCAGTCCGAGCGCGGGCCGGTCCTTGCCGGTCGCCTCGAGGAGTTCCGTGATTGCCTTGCTGAGCTCTGCTGGGGTTGTTGCCAGCCGGGGGTGGTTCACCGGGGTCCTTCGGGTTGGGAATTCAATACTTCTATGATGGCCTCTCCCTGGGCCTCGGTAAGAAGTCCGCGGGCAACAGCCCGCCGGGCGGTTGCGGTGGAGAGCGCCTGGTAGGCGGCGGCAAGGTCCGGAGCAGCGCCGGAGCGCAGGGCAGCCGAGTGCGCGGCTACGGTTCCAGTGTCTCCGCGGGCTACGGGACCGGTCAGTGCATGTTCCCCGGACGCCAGAGCGTTCTCCAGCGACGCGCGCATCAACGGTCCGAGCAGCCGTTCGGGCTGTTCCACGCCGAGGCCCCGCAGGAGTTCCGAGGACTGCGCGGCGATGGTCACCAGATGGTTCGAGGCGTGGGCCAGGGCTGCGTGGTACTGCACCCTGTCGGCTTCATCGATGACCACGGGCTCGGCACCCATTTCCACGACCAGGGCCTGGGCGATGGGCAGCACAGCGGTCGGAGCGGTCACGCCGAAGGAGCAGTCCGCCAGGCGGGTGAGGTCCAGGCTCATGCCGGTAAACGTCATGGCCGGGTGGATCGCCAGCGGAATCGCTCCGGCCTGCCGTGCCGGTTCCAGGACTGCCGTGCCGAAGCGTCCGGACGTGTGTGCCACGAGTTGGCCTGCCTGCCAGGCACCAGTTGCGGCGAGGCCGGAGACCAACGGCTCCAGGGCGTCGTCGGGCACGGCAAGCAGCACGAGTTCCGCGCGCTCAACAATGTCTGGAATCTCCAGGATGGGAACACCCGGCAGGAGGTTCTCCGCCCGTTCCTTGCTCGCATCAGAAACGGCCGAAACGCCTACTATGGCGTGCTCGGCCGCCCGCAGTGCGGCTCCCAGGACGGCGCCGACCTTGCCTGCGCCGATGACGCCGATTCCCAGCCGTCCGCGCCGGCGCTGATCAGCGGTGTTCATTCCAGTTTTCCTCCATCTGTGGTGCGGGATGCGCTGCCTCGCCAGGCTGCTCCGCTTCCGCCGGTGCTGCGGGTCCTGCGGGTGCTGTCGGTGCTGCCGGAGTCGGCAGCCCAGCTCCGGGACCTGCCGGTCCGGTTGCCGTTTCGCGGTGCAGCCAGCGTTCGGTGCGGTCCCGGCGGCGGGCATCGGCTGCCCGTACAGACTGCTCACTGAAGAGCTCCAGCAGCACGGAGTCCTCCAGCTGGCGGATCCGCGGGGAAACGGGCCCTGGCGTCGAATGCAGGCGCAGGTCTGCGATCCGCAGTTTCCGGGCCAGCGGGCCCTGTTCCAGTGCCATGGACTGGATGCGTTCATGCGGCACGACGGCGAGGCTGCGCCAGAGCCGGCCGCTTCGGCTGAGCAGGGCTGTCTCGGTTAGGGCATAGCCGCTGCGCCGCCACTGCAGGGGTGCAACCCAGCGGGCGCGGCGGGGTGAAACCGTAAAGCCGTAGTCCTCCCCGCTGCCCTGGATCCCGGCGGTGAAGAGTCCCACCGGGTCCGCGGTTCCGGGGTTCGGCAGCACCAGGGCGAGGATTCGAAGTGTTTCATCGAGGGTTCCCACCGGCAGGAGGCGGGTCCGGGCGGCGTCGTTCCCGGCCGCGGCGCCGTATCCGGCCACGTTAATCGAGATCCGGTACCAGCCGGTCAGGCGCCAGAGCAGGGGCTGGTTGACGGCCACCGCCTGGATGCGTCCCGGTGGAACAGTCTGGGTGCGGGTATCCAGGAGTCCGTAGCGGATCCGGACTCCATCACGGGAGATCGCTGCGCGGAAGTTCCAGGCACCGCTCAACGTCGACCAGTAACCGCCGGCGACGGCCAGCCCCACCGGGATGAGGGCCGCCAGGGAAATGCCTTCCCCGGTCAGGGCAGTGACGACGGCTATGGCCGCTGCCGCGATGAGCAGGAAGACGGTATTTCCGGACAGGAGCGTGGCGCCGATAACCCGTCCCGGGGTCAGCGCCAGGACCGGCTGTTCCGGAGCTTCCGAGGGCATGCCGGGCTCACCGGGCGCGGCTTCGGAAGGCTCGGCGCCGGACGCACGGTCAAGGATGGTTGCCCGCAGGGTGCGGGCGTCGTCCAGGCGCAGGAAGGCCAGCCGGACGGCTGACTCTCCGGCGTCCGCAACCTCGAACCGGAGTTCGGCCAGCCCGAAAAGCCGGGCAAGCAGCGGCTGGCTGATGTCGATGGCCTGCACCCGGTCCAGGCGTGCCTGCCGGTGCTGGCGGAAGAGCACGCCGGACCTGACCCGCACATGTTCGGCGGTGACCTGGTAGCGGGTGAACCACCAGGAGAGGAAGAAGACGACCGAAATGACCACAAGGACGGCGACGAGGGCCAGGACACCCCAGAGAAGGGGGGTTCCCGGAGGCAGCGGGCCGGAGGACTCCTCCCGCAGGAAAAGTCCTTCGACCTGGTCGCGGCCCACGAAATAGGCAATGGCCGCCAGTGCGATCCAACCGCGGACCAGCGGAGAGACAGGGTGGACCCGCTTCCATTCGGCTCCGGGACCCGGTGCGGGCAGCTCCGGGCCGTCCGAAGCGCCGGGGTCCTCCGGGGAAGTCACAGTCCCGCCAGCTGCGCCTCGCCGCGCGCGGAGAGGTGCTCGCGCAGCCGGGCGCCTTCAGGGCCGGGGATACCGGGGATGGTGGCGTTGGTACCCGTGGACGCAGTGTGCAGCTTCAGCGTGCAGAGCCCAAAAAGCCGCTCGAGGGGTCCCACGGCGACGTCGACGTACTGCATCCGCCCATAGGGCACCACCAGAGTGCGCTGGAAGAAGATTCCGGAGCGCAGCAGCAGGTCCTCGTTCCGTTCCGCGTACCCAATGGCGCGGACCTGGCGGGGCAGCAGGACGCCGCGCCACACGAAGCCGGCCAGGAACACGGCGGGGAGTCCCCAGGCGATCCAGGCGGGGAAGCCGCCCCAGATGTCCAGGCTGCGCAGCACCAGGGGAACACTGAACACGGCAAGCGTGATGACGGCTTCTATCGCGAGGGAGAGCAGGCGCAGGGTCAGGTAGCGCGGTGATACCCGCTGCCACTGCAGTCCCTCCGGATCAATTGCTTGGCTATGCATACTCTCCCCCGCCGTCAGGCATATTGTCTTCTCGGCCGTCCTTGTCCTCGGGCGGCAGTTTGCAGAACCGTTCAACCACCAGTCCTGTGGCGATCATGACCATCCCGCCGGCTGACATGGCAAGCGAAGCCCACGTCGGCGCGTGGTTTGGCCGCATCTCCCAGAGGCCAAGCTGGTCCAGGAAGATTCCTCCGTGCCATCCCAGCAGCAACGCTCCGGCATAGGCCGTGGCCTGCGCCAGCACCAGCGTGCGGGCTGCGGCTATGGGGTCAAGCGGTTTCTCGCGGTCACCGTCCCGCCAGCGCCGCACGCGCAGGCCCAGGAAGAGGGTGAATCCCACGATGAAAGCCAGCGTGAGCAGGGCGGAAAAACCCAGGACCGGTGAAGGGAAGCCGTTGCGTGTGGCCCAGGCATTGACCTGCCAGCCGGCGATTCCACAGACCACCGCTACGACTGCCAGCCAGCGGTACCGAATGGTCCTCACGTTTGGGTTCACTCCCCCTCGAAAAGCTCTACTCCGGAATGGTCCTGCGCCCGGCTGGCCAATTCTGCCACCGGTTCCCCTTCCAGCACCGCGTCCGGATCCATCCACGCCCATGGCTGCAGCACAAAAGCCCGCTCTGCCGCCCTTGGGTGCGGAATCACCAGGTCGTCGTCGTTAACATGCTCGGTGCCGTACGTGATGATGTCGACGTCGAGCGTCCGGGGACCCCAGCGCACCTCTCGGGTGCGCTGGTGCAGGTTTTCCACCTGGTGGCAGTGCTCAAGGAGCTGGTGCGGGTCCAGCGTTGTCTCGAAGGCCGCAACAAGGTTCAGGTAGTCAGGCTGCTCGGGTCCGCCCACCGGCTTGGTGCGCGCCACGGGGGAAACCGCCACAAGCTTCATGGCCGGATGGTCCGCGAGGGCGGCGACGGCGTCGGAGAGGGTGGTGCGGGATTCGCCCAGGTTGCTGCCCAGCGCCAGCACGGTCCGCACTGCTGCGCTCATGCCCGTTCCCGGTGGATGAGGATCTCGACGTCGCCAAAGGGAACCGTGATCGGAGCGTGGGGCTTGTGCACGGTAACGTCCACCGCGTCGATCACCGGAAAGGCCTCCAGGACATGGGATGCAATGCGTTCGGCAAGCGTCTCGATCAGGTTTACCGGATCACCCGCAATGATGGCGCAGACCTGCTCCGCCAGTTCGCCGTAATGCGCTGTCAGGGTGAGGTCGTCTGCGGCGGCCGCCGGACGAAGATCCGTGTGCAGCACCAGGTCAACGGTGAACTCCTGGCCGTCGCGCCGTTCGTGGTCGAAGACTCCGTGGAAGCCCGTTGCCTTCAGCCCGGTGAGCCGGATCCGGTCGCGGAGCGCGTCGGCCACGGGTTAGCCCTGCCAGGCTGCGGCGACTTTGACGGCGTCCGCGTTGGCTGCGACGTCGTGAACCCGGACAGCCCAGACGCCCTGGCTGGCGGCCAGGGCAGTGGTTGCCAGGGTCGCGTTGTCCCGCTCGGCCGGCTTCGCGGCCTTGCCTGCCGTTGTCAGCAGGGAGCCCAGGAAACGCTTGCGTGAGGCTCCGATGAGCACGCGGTGGCCCAGCAGGGTAAGGCGGTCCACGTTTCGCAGCAGTGCCCAGTCGTGTTCTGCGTTCTTTGCGAAGCCAAGTCCCGGATCCAGGATGATCTGCTCCGGAGTGACGCCGGCGTCGTAGAACGTATCGCGCAGTGTGGTGAGCTCAGCGATGACGTCCTCGACCACGTCGCCGTAGTCCGCCTTCGGATCCTGGCTGCGAACGCTTCCGCGGCTGTGCATCAGGACGTAGGGAACCTTCGTGCGCGCAATCAGTTCCGGCATCTCCGGGTCGAGCTGCAGGCCGGAAACGTCGTTGATCAGTCCGGCTCCGGCTTCAATGGCCTTTGCGGCGGTGGAGGCGTTCATGGTGTCGACGCTGATCAGCGCTCCGGCTTTCACCAGCGCCTGGACAACGGGCAGGATCCGCCGCTGTTCTTCCTCGGGGCTGATCCGCTCGGCATCCGGACGGGTGGATTCCCCGCCGATGTCGATGATGTCAGCGCCGTCGTAGTGCATTTTGAGTCCCGCGCGGATCGCCGCGTCAGTGGTGGCGTGGTCTCCGCCGTCGCTGAAGGAATCCGGGGTCACGTTCAGGATCCCCATCACCAGGGTCCGTCCCGTGGGCAGGTCCTCGAAGCGGCGCTGCTTCGCAGCGGGGCGAATCACCGGCAACGGGTTGGTGGCAGGCCCGGTTCCGGGAGTGGCGGCTAGCGAATCCATGGAGTCGTCCTATCGTCCGAGTATCAGGCTCATTGCTTCAGCGCGCGTGGCGGTCTCGCGCAGCTGGCCGCGCACGGCCGAGGTTACCGTTTTGGCCCCCGGCTTCCGCACTCCGCGCATGGACATGCACAGGTGTTCACATTCAATGACGACGATCGCTCCGACGGGCTGCAGGTTGTCCATCAGGGCGTCAACAATCTGGGTGGTGAGCCGTTCCTGGACCTGCGGGCGCCGGGCGTAGACGTCCACCAGCCGGGCAAGCTTGCTCAGCCCGGTGACCTTCCCGTCGTGGGACGGGATGTAGCCGATGTGCGCAGAACCATGAAAGGGAACGAGGTGATGCTCGCAGGTGGAGTAGAACGGAATGTCCTTGACCAGCACCATTTCCTCATGGTCCAGCTCGAAAGTGGTGGCGAGCAGGTCCGTTGGGCTCTGGTGCAGCCCGGCGAAGATCTCCGCGTAGGACTTGGCCACCCGGGACGGCGTCTGCTTGAGGCCGTCGCGGTCCGGATCCTCTCCAATGGCAAGGAGAATTTCGCGCACCGCCCGCTCAATGCGGGGCTGGTCCACTTCTGAGGCGGCCTCATTCAACTCGGCCAAAGTCAGTTCGTCGTCGAAATCCGTCACTGCACGATCCTACCGTGGACGCTGAAGGTACCCTGACGGCCGGAGCAGGTGCCCCGGCCGTCAGTTCTTGCGCTATTCGCTGCGGTTGGAGGAGCCGGTATGGCTGCCCCGCCCGCTGCTCTCGGGCTCGGGAAGCCCGTTCGCGGAAACATCGAAGTCCTGCGGAATCTCGGCGTCCGCAATCTGGTCCTGCGGGGCCACGGTGTCCGGGTCGGGTTCGCCGGCGGCCGCTGCCTGTTCCCGTTCGCGGGGAGAGACCACCGGGGGAATGTCATGCACCGGACGGGTGGGCTTGGAGAGCCAGACTTCCCGGAGGTCACGCTTGCGGACGTCCTTGAAGACCACCGCGATCTCGGCCTGGTTCAGGGTCTCGCGCTCGAGCAGTTCCAGGGCCAGACGGTCCAGCACATCCCGGTTCTCGGTAAGGATCTGGTACGCCTCGTCGTGGGCGTTATCCAGCAGCCGGCGGACTTCTTCATCCACCACGTAGGCAACCTGGTCGGAGTAGTTGCGTTCCTGGCCCATGTCCCGGCCCAGGAACGGTTCCCCGCCGCCGGAGCCAAGCTTCACGGAGCCGATCCGCTCGCTCATGCCGTACTGCGTGACCATCTTGCGGGCCGTGGAGGTGGCCTTTTCGATGTCATTGGACGCGCCGGTGGAGGGATCGTGGAACACGATTTCTTCGGCGACGCGCCCGCCCATGGCGTAGGCCAGCTGGTCCAGCAGCTCGTTCCGGGTGATCGAGTACTTGTCATCCTGCGGCAGCACCATGGTGTAGCCCAGTGCCCGGCCGCGGGGCAGGATGGTTACCTTGGTGACCGGATCGGTGTTCCGCAGCGCCGCGGCTACCAGTGCGTGTCCGCCTTCGTGGTACGCGGTGATCTTGCGCTCGAGTTCCTTCATCACGCGGCTGCGCTTCTGCGGCCCGGCGATCACCCGGTCGATTGCCTCGTCCAGGGCGCGGTCGTCAATCAGCTGCGCATTGGAACGCGCAGTGAGCAGGGCAGCTTCGTTGAGCACATTGGCAAGGTCCGCGCCGGTGAAACCGGGGGTCTTCTTCGCCACGGTTTCCAGGTCGACGCCCGGAGCCATGGGCTTGCCCTTCGCGTGGACCTGGAGGATGTGCAGGCGGCCCTGCATGTCCGGGGCTTCCACGCCGATCTGCCGGTCGAAGCGGCCCGGGCGCAGCAGCGCCGGGTCCAGGACGTCCGGGCGGTTGGTGGCGGCGATCAGGATGACGTTGGTGTTGCCGTCAAAACCGTCCATCTCCACTAGGAGCTGGTTCAGGGTCTGCTCGCGTTCGTCGTTGCCGCCGCCCACGCCGGCACCGCGGTGACGTCCGACGGCGTCGATCTCATCAACGAAGATGATTGCCGGCGCGTTGTTCTTGGCCTGCTCGAAGAGGTCGCGGACGCGGGAGGCGCCCACGCCGACGAACATTTCCACGAAGTCCGAACCGGAGATCGAGTAGAACGGAACACCCGCCTCGCCGGCCACGGCGCGGGCCAGCAGGGTCTTGCCGGTGCCTGGAGGGCCGTAGAGCAGGACACCCTTGGGGATCTTCGCCCCGACAGCCTGGAACTTGGCCGGTTCCTTCAGGAATTCCTTGATTTCGTGGAGTTCCTCCACGGCTTCATCCGCCCCGGCGACGTCGGCGAACGTCACCTGCGGCATGTCCTTGTTGGTCAGCTTGGCCTTGGACTTGCCGAACTGCATGACCTTGGACCCGCCGCCCTGCATACGGGTAAGCAGGAACCAGAAGATAACGCCGAGGATGATGATGGGCAGGAAGAGTCCAAGGAAGCTCGTGAACCAGTTGGTCTGGACCGGCTGGTCGGTGAAGCCGTCGACGTCGGAGTCGTTCACCGCCTTGACGATGTCCTCGCCGCGGGCCGTACCGAAGAAGAACTGGACGTTTTCGCCCTTGTCTTCATAAGGCTCGCGAAGGGTCAGGTCCACGCGCTGTTCGCCGTCGTAGATCTTTGCCTGTTCCACCTTGTTGTCAGCCAGCAGCTGCAGGCCTACGTTCGTGTCAACCTGGGAAGCGCCGGAGGGGGCAAGGTTGGGAAGGATGATCAGCAGTGCGGCAAGAGCCAGCACAATCCAAATGATCGGTCCCTTGAAGAAGTTCTTAGATTTCATTCGTCGTCAGGGCCAAAGCCCCGTCCCTCCTGATCAACAACGCTTGTCTTGCGCGAGAATTTGCTGCCCCTGGCACCGTCTTGATGGCTGCAGCAATGTCTAGCTATACACCGTCTCCCCAAAAGACACGGCCGGAAAGACGCTTTAGTTCCCTCAGGGCGTAGCCGCCGGCCGTGATTCCGCTCATGCCGGCGGGAACAAAAAACCCGCCGTCCCCCGCTGCGGCCCCCAAAGGGGAATCGGCACCAGGGGCGGCGGGTCAGGGCACCTGCGTGCAGGTTACTCGTAGACGTGCGGAGCCAGGGTGCCGATGAAGTCCAGGTTGCGGTACTTCTCAGCGAAGTCCAGGCCGTAGCCAACCACGAATTCGTTCGGGATTTCGTAGCCGACGTACTTCACGTCGATTTCGACCTTGGCAGCATCGGGCTTGCGCAGCAGGGTGCAGATTTCCACGCTTGCCGGTCCGCGGGACTGCAGGTTGGTCCGCAGCCAGGACAGCGTGAGGCCGGAATCAATGATGTCTTCGACGATGAGGACGTGCTTGCCCAGCAGGTCGGTCTCCAGGTCCTTCAGGATCCGGACGACGCCGGAGGACTGGGTGCCGGAGCCGTAGGAGGACACTGCCATCCAGTCCATGGAGACGTGGCTGTGCAGGGCGCGTGAGAGGTCCGCCATGACCATGACGGCGCCTTTCAGGACGCCAACCAGCAGGACATCGCGTCCGGCGTAGTCGCGGTCAATCTCCGCCGCCAGCTCCTTGATCCGCTCGGCAATCTGTTCCTTGGTGTAAAGAACGTGTTTGAGGTCTGACTGGACGTCGTGTGAATCCACGAATGGCTCCCGGGTACGAGATGTTGCAGCTGGTCTTAGGCGCTGCTCTTTTTCCTAAAAACAAGATTGCCATAGCTTGAGGCACCTTGGGGAACCGGTTTGCCGCGCACCTGGCGGTAAGCGCTGACCTTACCCACCAGCTGGACGGGCCCGGCCGAGCCCTCCCGGCGCAGCAGCGCCTCCACTGCGCGCACCCTTTCCCAGCTGGGACGGGCGGCTCCGAGCTCCGCGGCGGCCAGGGCCAGCACCCGTTGCCTCAGTGCCGGGGGCAGCGCCCGAAGGCCGTCTTCCGAGAGGAGGATCTCATCCGGGCTGCCCGAATCCGGCGCTTCGCTGCGCAGCCGCGCATAGGTTTCGGCGGCCTGCCCGTCCAGGTAATCGGCGTCCTGTGCCAGGATCCGGGAACTGCGGTACAGCGCCTCCGCAATGCCCGGCCCCAGCGCCTGTTCAAGGAACGGAAGCACCTCGGTCCTCACCCGGGACCGTGCGTAGGCCGGGTCCGCGTTGGTCGGATCGTGCCAGGGGTCAAGGTCCTGGGCGGCGCAGATCTCTTCAACCTCATCGCGGCGCAGCCCCAGGAACGGACGGAGGTAACGGCCGCGGCGGGGCGGAATGCCGGCAAGGGACCTGGTCCCGGATCCGCGGGCCAGGCCAAGGAGCACCTGCTCGGCCTGGTCGTCCAGGGTATGGCCGAGCAGGACGGCGTCGGCTCCGGCCGCCTCGGCGGCGGCATCAAGTGCTTCATACCGGACGCTGCGGGCGGCAGCCTCGGGTCCCATGCCGGATTCGGGAACCCGGACACGGTGGATGGTGACCGGGTGCAGTCCCATGGCACCCAGCTTCTGAGCAGCTTGCGCGGCAACCTCGGCAGATCCGGGCTGAAGCCCGTGGTCAACGACGGCGGCACCGACCCGATAGTCACCGCGCCGGTTGAAGAAGGACGCCGTCTCGGCGAGGGCCAGGGAGTCCGGGCCGCCGCTGCACGCGACCAGGAGCACGGGCGGGGCCTCGCCGCCGGGGGACAGGCCGGCGTCGAGCAGGAATTCCCGCAGCATGGCCCGGGCCTTGCCCAGCGTGGGGTTCAGCCGCTTACGGGCGCGTACTGCGGGAACGAGGGGATGCGTTTGGGAATCATTCACGTGCGGGTTACAGCCCCATCCGCTGGATCCAGAGGTCCGGGTTGTGGATCTCCGCTTCGGTGGGCAGGTTTTCCGCACGTTCCCAGACCCGGTTGAAGCCCTGCATGCCGGCTTTGTCCACCACTGACCGGACAAACCTGGATCCGTCCGCGTACTGGCGCATCTTGGCGTCCAGCCCCATCACCCTGCGGAAGAACTTGTCCAGCCAGCCCCGGTTGGCACCGCGGTCATTGAAGCGGCGGCGGATGGTCTTCACGCTCGGGATGATGCTGGAGTCGACTGCGTCCATCACCACGTTGGCGTGGCCCTCCAGCAGGCTCATGACAGCCGTGATGTGGGAGAGCCGGGCTTTGTCTTCCGGATCCTGCAGAAGGGTCAGCACGTCCATCTGCCGTGCGGGAACGCCGTCCGAAGATTCAACGGCCTTCCCTGTTCCGGCAGCGGCGGAAAGCTGCTTGGCCAGCTGGTTAATCCGCTCCGGCAAGCCCTGCGCCTTGTCCATCAGTCCGTTGCTGAGCTGCCGGATCTGGTCCAGCATATGGTCGCGCAGCCACGGGGCCGCAGCGAACTGCACCCGATGGGTCTGTTCGTGCAGGCAGACCCAGAGCCTGAAGTCCCGGGGCTCAACATTCAGTTCCCGCTCGGTACTGATGATGTTCGGGGCCACCAGTAGCAGCCGGCCGCCGGTCTTGGACGGGTTATCCGCTGCCAGCGCTGCGAAGGGGTCGTACTGGCCCAGCACCTTGCTGGCCAGGAATGCCAGCACGGCACCGAGTTCGGCACCGGTCAGCGTCCCGGCGACGGCGGTATTCGTGGCGTTGACTGCCTCCGGGCGCGTCTGGGCCAGGTGCTGCAGCATGGGGTTCATCAGGGCGGCGAAACTCTGTGAGTTCGCTTTGGCCCAGGACGCACGGTCGACAATCAGGACCTGCGAGTCACGCAGGTCCTCCGCTGCATCCAGGCCCGTAATCCGGTGGACGTGGGTCACGGATTCATCCGCGAGGCGGCGCAGGTCAGTTACGGCGGCCTGGATTTCGCGGCGGCTCATCTTGGGTCCGGGGGCCACCAGGGCAGCGGCCGTGGCAGCTGCGAAGTCCCAGTTCACCAAACGGCTGGCGGTTGCGGCACTCAGGTGCTGCTGGTTGCTTTCCATGGCACCATTCGATCACAGGCGCAGCTCAAAGTGTTCCGTCCGGTTCCAATTGCGCGGGTGTTCAGCGGCAGCCGCAACCGGCCAGAACCGCTGCAGCGGCGTCAACGGCTTCCCGGGCCTCGAGCGTGTTTCCGTCCAGTCCCCGTGCCACCAGCGCGAACGCCAGAAGCCGGCCATCGGCGTCGGTGACGTACCCGTTGAGCGCGGTGACGGCAAACAGTGTTCCGGTCTTCGCCCGGACCAAACCGGCTGCGGCGCCGCCGTCGTCATACCGCCGCTCCAAGGTTCCGCTCAGCCCGGCGACCGGCAGGCCGCGGGCAACCGCACGCAGCCCCTCGTCGCTGGAGGTCAGGACCAGCCGGACGGCATCCGTGAGCTGCCGCGCGGTCAACGCGTTTTCGGCCGCGAGTCCGGACACGTCCGCCAGCACCATGCCTGCGGTATCGATCCCCAGGGCTGATGCCTGGTCAGCCACAGTGTCCAGTGCGCCTTCAAACGACGGCTCGTGTCCCGTTGCCGCAGCCGCCGAGCGGGCCAGGGCTTCTGCAAGATAGTTGTCCGAGACCATCAGCATCTGCTGGATCTGGTCGGAGACCGTGGCCGACTCGACGACGGCAAGCCGGCGGGCTCCCGCCGCCACGGTTCCCCGTTCCACGCCGTCGGCCACACTGAAGCCGGCTTTCTCTCCG
This sequence comes from Arthrobacter caoxuetaonis, assembly GCF_023921125.1. Classification (NCBI taxonomy): domain Bacteria; kingdom Bacillati; phylum Actinomycetota; class Actinomycetes; order Micrococcales; family Micrococcaceae; genus Arthrobacter; species Arthrobacter caoxuetaonis. Next base: position 90,512 of record NZ_CP099466.1, on the reverse strand, counting down.
GCCTGGGCCAGGGCGTTCCGGAAAGCTTCTGCCGCAGCCATCGCCGCGTCCCCGGTACGCGGACCGCCCTGCCGGGATTCGTCCGTCCAGGCGGAGTTCACGGCCAGGGGGTAGACGGGAGCGATCTCCCCCGCGTCGATGTCCGCTTCGTTCCAAGCGGAGGAGAGCGCAGGACCCGTGAAAAAGGAATCATCGACCTGGACCCGGACAGTCCCGGCGTTGGAACCCAGGGCCTTGGCGGCAGACTGGGCAAGCGTCGCCAGTCCGGCCCGGCCGACGACGGCATCGTCGGCGGACTCTCCCGTGCCCAGCAGCACGTCCCCGCCGCCCCTCAGGACCACGACGGTCTCTCCCGCGGCTGCCGGCGCCGCATGGACGGTGGTTTCAAAGCGGGACCCGGGGTCCAGGGCCGAGGCTACGGCCGCCGCGGTCAGGACTTTCAGGGTCGACGCCGGCATCCCGGCCACCGCCGGATTCCGCTCGTACAGAACCCGCCCGGTAAGGGCATCAGTGACTACGGCGGAAAACGATCCGGCACCTTCCAGTGCGAGCTCGGCGTCAAGCAGGCCGGCCAGGACCGCCGGATCCGGAACCGGGGCGGCAGGGTCGAGCGGGCTGACGAAGGAATTCTTCGTCAGTGCTGCGGGGGGACGCTGGTAGGAAGGCGTCACGCTCTGGCGTTCGACAGCGGAACCGTCCAGCTCCCGGAGCAGGGGCGGACCGGCGTACACAGCCAGGGGCACCAGCAGGACGGCAAAGGCCAGCGCCAGCGCCAACCCGGAGAACATCCTCGCCAAGGGCCACCATCTTCTGTTTCGTCGCTTCCCTGATGCCTCAGGTCCCGCCCCAGCGGCGGCCGTCTGCAAGGCTTCCAGCGCCGGGGCGGACCCGGCAACGCCTGCGGACATATATCTTTAACACTAGACCGGCGCGGTGAGCCAAACGGACATTCCCAAATGGACGGGGAATTCCGGCTGCGCCCATTGTCCATCTGCGCACTAAAGTGCACTAAACCGTCTGTCCGTTTGCGCGGTCCGCCCGGGCCGTTTTCAAGGAGCCGATATGAAACTCGACGTAACGATCGAGATCCCCAAGGGATCCCGCGTCAAGTACGAAATTGACCACGAGACGCACCGCCTGCGGCTGGACCGCGTGCTGTTCACCTCCATGCAGTACCCGACCCACTACGGCTACTTCGAAAACACCCTCGGCGAGGACGGCGATCCGCTGGACGCTATGGTCATGCTGCAGGACTTCGACCTGATCCCGGGTGTGCTGGTTGAATCCCGCCCGATCGGCGTCTTCAACATGGTGGACGACGGCGGCGGAGACGCCAAGGTCCTCTGCGTTCCCGTGGACCCGCGCTTCGACCACATCCAGGACATCTCCGACGTGTCGGATTTCCTGCTGGACGAAATCAAGCACTTCTTCACCAAGTACAAGGACCTTGAGCCGGGCAAGTGGGTAGAGGCCGCTGACTGGGAAGGCCGCGAAGCCGCCGAAGCAGAGGTCGAAGCTTCCCTCGAGCGTTTCAAGGCGCAGGGCGAGGCCAGCGAAGAGGACGAGCCGCAGGGCCGCGACGTCGACGCGAACCCCGAAAACAACTAGGGACTTCCTCCCCCAACGAGATTACAGAAACTGCACGTACCAGCGCTGGTACGTGCAGTTTCTGCTATCTGGGACGCGGCACGCCCAATCAACCCCTAGCGGTTGTTTCGCCGGTTGCTCTGGCATGCTGAGGCCATGCATTTTGTGCTGACCATCAACCAGCGGGACTCCCGCGAGGTGGGCGACCAGGTTCCGGAGCTGCTGCGCTCCCTGCGGCACATTCCTGCTGCCGCTGGATTCCAGCGCTCCGTGGGGGATGAGGTCCAGGGGATCCTTGCTGATCCCGCTGCAGCGGTGGACGCCGCCCTGATTGCCGTGCGGGCCCGGCGCTGGCACGTTGGCCTCGGCGTTGGTGAAATCCGCCGTCCCCTGCCGCAGGATGTGCTCCAGGCTGAAGGATTCGGGCTGGTCTACGCCAGGCGCGCGGTGGAACGGGCGCAGCGCACCGGAGACCGCATACCGCTGGCCGTTGAAGGACCCGATACCCAAATTGCTGCCGAAGCCGAGGCTGTCCTGCGTCTGCTGGGGCAGTTGGTGGCCAGCCGCACCACCGCGGAATGGAACGTTCTGGACCTGCTGACGCCCGGAGCCCGGGGGCAGCAGAAGTACGTGGCCGAAGTACTGGGCATCAGCGCACAGGCGGTCAGCAAGGCAGTGGTGCGCGCCCACTGGGTCGAGGAGTGGGCAACCCGTCCGGCTGCTGCCCGCCTGCTGGACCTGGCTGCGGGGCCTGCTGCCCTCCCGCCGGCGCCGCTTCCCTATCTGCGCTGAACATATCCGTACTGAACATATCCGCACTGCCCCACATATCCGTACTGCCCCGAAGCGCCACTGACCAGAACCTTGCGGTCAGCGTGTGGTGGCAAGGCGCGGCCGGTCAGCGCGGGGTGAGCAGGCTGCGGATGACCTTCGCGGCGCCGTCCTCATAGACCGAGCCGGTCACTTCGGAGGCAACGGACAGCACTTCCTTCGGGGACTGACCCATAGCGACACCGCGTGCGGCCCAGGAGAGCATTTCAATGTCGTTGCGGCCGTCGCCCACGGCAACGGTGTGCAGGGGGTCGATGTCCAGACGGCGGCGGACCTGTTCCAGCGCGGATGCCTTGGTGACGCCTGCTGCGGCGATGTCCAGCCAGGCGGTCCAGCCCACTGAATACGTCACCCCGTGCAGGCCGATGGCGGCCACGGCGTCGCCGAATTCCTCGGCAGTGCTGTCGGTGCTGAACACCACCACACGCACGGCTTTGCTTTCGCGCAGGTATTCGAAGTCCACGGCCTGTGCTTCCGCGCCGAAGCTGGCGTCCTGGAACCGTTCGGTGGACAGGAAACGTCCCTCGTGGTCTTCCAGGGCGAACTTGGCGGTAGGCAGTGACACGCGCAGGGCGTCCAGCGCGGGGCGGGGATCAAAGACCACCCGGTCCACAATTTGGTAGCCGTCCGGCAGGGAGGTGTCGATCTGGAGGGTGACGCCGCCGTTGGAGCAGACGGTGAAGCCGTCAGTGAGGCCAATGCTCTCAAGGACCGGAAGTGCGGCGCCAAAGGAGCGGCCGGTGGAAATCACCAGGTGGTGGCCGGCGGCGATCGCGTCCCTGGCCGCGGACCGGACATTGGGGGACATGTGCCCGTCGTGGTCCACCAGGGTTCCGTCGACGTCCAGGGCGATGAGGTGCTTGCTATCTGTGTTGAACCGGTCTTCGATGCCGGCGGAGGTGAGAGTTGTCATCGACTCATATAAACAGACGTAGGTAAATAGCGGTAGGACGCGGTTCACACTCCGGGTGAACCGCGGGTGAACCGTTACCGGCCCCCGCCGCTGCACCGAATGCGGCAGCAGGGGACTGGCCGGATCAGAGGGACTGGGCCGGATCAGAGGACCGGAAGGACTTCCAGGCCACCCATGTAGGGCTGAAGCGCCGCCGGCACGTTGACCGAACCGTCCGGATTCTGGTGGTGTTCGAGGATAGCGACGATCCAGCGGGTGGTTGCCAGGGTGCCGTTCAGCGTGGCCACGGCGCGGGTCTTGCCGTCCTGGCGTTCGCGGATGTTCAGGCGCCGGGCCTGGAACGTGGTGCAGTTCGACGTGGAGGTCAGCTCGCGGTAGGCGTTCTGGGTGGGCACCCAGGCTTCGCAGTCGTACTTGCGGGCTGCGGACATGCCCAGGTCTCCGGCGGCAGTTTCAATTACCCGGTAAGGCAGCTCGACCTTCGCCAGCATTTCCTCTTCCCAGGCCAGCAGCCGCTGATGCTCGGCCGCTGCTTCCTCAACGGAGGTGTAGGTGAACATTTCCACCTTGTTGAACTGGTGCACGCGGATGATTCCACGGGTGTCCTTGCCGTGGGAACCGGCTTCGCGGCGGTAGCAGGAGGACCAGCCGGCGTAACGTACCGGACCACCCGTGAGGTCCATGATCTCGTCGGCATGGTAGCCGGCCAGCGGAACCTCGGAGGTGCCCACCAGGTACAGGTCATCCTCGGCCAGGCGGTAGATCTCGGCGTCGTGGGCCACGTCAAAGCCCGTGCCCTGCATGGTTTCCGGGCGCACCAGCGTGGGCGTGATCATCGGCACGAAGCCGGCTTTGACTGCCTGGTCCATGGCCATCTGGAGCAGGCCCAGTTCCAGCCGGGCGCCGACGCCGCGCAGGAAGTAGAAACGGGAACCGGATACCTTCGCACCGCGCTCCATGTCGATCGCCCCCAGGAGCTCGCCAAGTTCGAGGTGGTCGCGTGGGGTGAAACCTTCCGCCGCAAAGTCGCGGGGCGTACCTACGGTCTTGAGGACGGTGAAATCGTCTTCGCCGCCTGCGGGGACGCCGTCTTCAACGACGTTCGCGACGCGCCGGACCAGCGCCTCCTGCTCCGCCTGGACGGCGTCTGCCTCGGTTCCGGCGGCCTTGACGGCTGCAGCCAGTTCCTTGACCTCGGCGAGGAGCGCCTGCTTCTCTTCGCCCTTGGCCTGGGCGACACGCTTGCCGAACGCATTCTGCTCGGCCCGCAGCGTCTCGTAGCGGGTCCGCGCCTCGCGCCGGCGGGCGTCTGCGGAAATGATCGCGTCCACCAGCTCGGGTTCAGCCAGCCGTGCCCGTTGGGAAGCTCGGAACTTGTCAGGGTTTTCTCGCAGCTCATTAACATCGATCACGGTTCAAGAGTACCGAAAACCACCTTGCCGCCCCGCACGCAGGGCTGGACTAGTCTGGAAATCACCATGCCTGCCGAAATAGCCGTCATCCTGCTGCTGACAACTGCCGTTATCGCGTCCGTGTCGACCTGGCAGGTGATGTCCCGGCGGGAGCGCCGCCTGCTCGCCGCACGCGTCACCCGCCCGGTAGCCGCAGCTGACCAGCGGGTGGCCATGGTCATCAACCCGATCAAGTCGCAGGCAGATTCCGCCCGCACCATCCTCGCCGCAGCCTGCGAAATCGCAGGGTGGGAACCTCCGCTGATTTTCGAGACAACGGTGGAGTCCCCCGGCCACCAGCAGGCGCAGCAGGCGCTGGAAGCAGGAGCCGACGTCGTACTGGCAGCCGGCGGGGACGGCACTGTCCGCGAGGTGGCCCGCGCACTGGCAAACGCACCCGCGGCCATGGGCCTGATTCCGCTTGGCACCGGGAACCTGCTCGCCCGGAACCTCGGCCTGCCCCTCAATGACCTGGCCGGCAGCGTCCAGGCGGCGCTGCACGGTTCGGAGCGGCGGATCGACATGGGCCGGCTGGTGCTGGAGGACGCCCGCACCGGGGCCCGCTCCACCAGCAACTTCCTGGTCATGGGTGGAATCGGCCTTGATGCGGAGGTCATCGCGGCTACGCGTGACGAGCTCAAACGACGCGTGGGGTGGCTGGCCTACAGCGAAGCCGGCGTGCGTCTCATGCCCGGCCCGCGGCGGCGGATGCGCATCCAGCTCGACGACGAGCCGGCGCAGGTGCGCAAGGTCCGGAGCGTACTCTTCGCCAACACCGGCAGGCTGCCGGCAGGAATCGACTTCATCCCGTCAGCCGCGGTTGACGACGGCATGCTGGACATCGTGGTGCTGAGCCCCCGGACGGTCCTGGGCTGGGCAGCTGTGGTGGGCAAGATCGTCACCCGCAACCGCCGCGACCTTCCCCTGATCGAATACCGCCGGGCGCGCAGGGTCACCGTCAGCACCGAGGAACCCACGATCACCCAGCTGGACGGAGACCTGACGGGCGCAGCAACCAGCGTCAGTGTGACGGTGGACCCGCGGTGCCTTCGCGTCCGGGCTGCTGACCCCCAGCCGCCCGGCGGAGGGGCCGGAAGCACAGCGGCCGCCTCCCCAGCCCGGTCAAGGCTGCGGAGACGGCCGCCAACCGGCTGATTCCCGCCGGAAAAGGTCCTAAAGTGCTAGTCCTGGGTGCCTTCAGAGTCGGTGTAACCGCCTTCTTCGTCGCGGGCCCCGCCGCGGGACGGCGGCTCCTTTGAGCCGTCTGCGTCCGTGTACTCGCCTTCATCCTTCTTCAGCGAAGCAGGGGAGGCCTGCTGGCGGATGAGTTCCTGCTCCTCAGCGAAGCGGATGTCGTTACCCTGGTCGCCGACGTCACCGCGCCAGTTATCGTCGCCGGTGGACTGGCCGCTTGGCTTGGGATCCGTCAGCTGCTCTTCTTCATTCGGGTGCTCGCTCATAGTCCGCCTTTCGTTTCGATGGCTTGCCCGGCTGCCTTGCGGCACGGGTCTATAAGCATACTTACCATAAGGCGGGAGCAAATGCTCGGCTAATCCCCGAGCATCTCGCGCACTGCCGTCTCCGAGGCTGAGTAGCCGGCCACTGGAATCACTTCCCCGGCCAGGAAACGGTCCACCACGCGCGGGTCAATGTAGGACTTGCGGGCGACGGCGGGGGTGTTGCCCAGGCGCTCCGCCACCTCACGCACGGTCCGGGCCACGGCCTGCTGCTGCGCCCGCCTGGTTGTGGCTTCGGAGTGCGCCCGGGCCAGCCCCATTGCCGCAGAGACCGTTGCCTGCCAGGTCCTGAAGTCCTTGGCGGTGAAATCTCCGGCCGTCGCCTCGCGCAGGAAACCGTTCAGCTGGGAGGCGTCGATGCTGTGCCACTGCCCGTCCACGCCGATGTACGCCAGCGCGGTGTCCGCATCCGGCCGCTCCAGCATTGGCACCAGGGCAGCGACCAGGTCCTCGTCATCCAGCTCCACGTACCATTCCTGGCCGTGCTTGCCCGGAAATTCCAGGATCAGCCGGGTGTCCTGGACCGTGACATGTTCGATCCGCAGCGTGGTGGTTCCGTAGGAGCCGTTCATTTCGGCGTACCGGGAACCTCCGACCCGCAGGGCTCCGGAGTCTATGATCCGCAGCGCTGCCGCAAAGGCCCGCTCCGGTGTGCTTTCGCTGCTCCGCAGGTATTTCGTAATGATCCGGCGGGCGGCAGGGAGGGCCTGGGCCAGCTCAAGGGCACGGTCAAACTTTTCCCGGTCCTTCATCTCGCGCCAGTGCGGATGGTAAATGTACTGCCGCCGCCCTGCCGCGTCCTGGCCCGTGGCCTGGATGTGCCCGTTGGGGTAGGGACTAATCCAGACATCCTGCCAGGCGGGCGGGATGGCCAGTGATCGTATGCGCTTCAGTTCCCGCGGATCCCGCAGCACCTCGTTCCTCAGGCCGCGGTAGCTGAACCCCTTGCCCCAGCGGCGGCGGGTGTATCCGGGATGTTCGCAGTTGCTGCGGCGCAGGCGGGGCACGGCTAGCCGTCAATCAACGATGCGAGCCACTGGTCCGCAGCCTCGAACGCCTCGTCGGAGGTATGCGGCGGCACCTCCGCACGGCGGTGGTCCGCCCGTGGATAGGAGCCCAGGAACCTCAGCCCCGGCGAGACCCGGTGCAGGCCCTTCAGTGCGTCGGCCACCCTTGCGTCAGAGACGTGCCCGTCGGCGTCGATGCTGAAGAAGTAGTCACCAAGGAAGGCTCCGGTGGGCCGGGACTCAATCCGGCTCAGGTTGACCCCGCGGGTGGAGAAGTGTTCCAGGATTTCCATGAGTGCGCCCGGACGGTCTTCGGGAAGCGGAATAACCACGGTTGTCTTGTCCGCGCCGGTCGGTTCCGGCAGGAGTCCGGGCAGGCTGATCAGGATGAACCGCGTGACCGCGTCCGCTACGTCCCCTATGTCCCGGGCAATAACGTTCAGCCCCAGCCGCGAAGCCACCAGGGGCGCGCAGATGGCGGCATCGAAGCCGGACTCCGGATCCTGGAGTCCGACGGCGGCTGCCGCCGTCGACGAGGCGGGCAAATATTCCGCATGTGGAATGTTTTGTTCCGCCCAGTCCCGGCACTGCGCCCAGGCGTGGCTGTGCGTGGAAACCCGGCGGATGTCTGCCAGTTCCATGCCGGGCCGAACCGCCAGGACAAAGGTGATGGGAACCAGGATTTCGCGCAGGATCCGCAGCGGCTGACCTACGGAGATCGCATCAAGCGTGGCGCTGACGCCGCCTTCTACCGAGTTCTCGATCGGCACCACAGCGGCATTGGCGTGCCCGGACCGCACCTTTTCCAGGGCCGAGCTGACGCTTGCGGACGGAATGCGCACCGCCTGGTCGGCTCCGGGAACCTGCAGCAGGGCCGCTTCGGTGAACGTTCCCTCCGGGCCCAGATAGGTGTAGACCATGGTGCCGGGCAGCCGCGGCGTCCCGGCGCTGCCGGAGCCGCTCATACGACGGTGGGTTCTTTCCCGTTGTCGGAGACCATCGGCTGGCCGGCCTCCAGCCAGGCGCCCATGCCGCCGGTGACGTTGACGGCGGAATATCCATGGGCTTCGAGCCACTGGGCAGCCCGGGCGCTGCGGCCGCCCGAGCGGCAGATCACCGCAAGGTCGGTGTCCGGGTCAAGGTCATCCAGGCGCTCCGGAAGCTGGTCCAGCGGAATGTGCAAAGCGCCGGGGGCGTGCCCTGCTTCCCATTCATAGTCCTCGCGGACATCAAGGATCCGGGCACCTTCAGGAATGGCCGTCACGGACACGTTTTCCATCTCGCTCATTGCTTCCTCGCAGTTGTCATAGCCGGGTCTGACAAGGCACGCGATAGCCTGCCGTCAGGTCTTTCCCACATTGTCTTCAAGCCTATAGTGGGACGCACCGCCAGAGAACCGAAGAGCCCCGGCCCCGGAGGTAACAAATGTCCATTGGTCCTACTACCGGCAACAGCGCCAACTCCTCCGCCGGAGAATTGGGCGGCATGACCGCCGTTGCGCTGCGGGACGCTCTTGCCGCCGGTGAAATATCGGCGCGGGAAGCTGCCGAGTACTATCTGGGCCGGGTCGCGGAGCTGAATCCGGAGCTGGGCTCCTTCGTGGAAGTCACCGCCGAGCCGGCCCTCCGCGAAGCCGCACGGGCCGATGTTGAGCACGCCGGCGGCCGGAACCTTGGCCTGCTGCACGGCATGCCGCTGGCGCACAAGGACCTCACCGACGTCGCGGGTGTTCCCACCACCATGGGCAGTGCGGCGGTACCGCGCGAACCCGCGGCGCAGGACGGGCCGCTTCCCGCCATTCTCCGGCGGGCCGGCGCCATCAGCCTGGGCAAGACGCAGGTGCCCGAGTTTGGCCTCAGCAGCTACAGCGAGAACCTCATCGGCGAGCCTGCGCGCAATCCCCTCGATCCTTCACTGAGTCCGGGCGGCTCATCCGGAGGCAGCGCGGCTGCGGTCGCTGCGGGAATGCTGCCGTTTGCGCCTGGCACCGACGGCGGCGGGTCAGTTCGGATCCCGGCAGCGGCGACCGGCCTGACCGGCCTCAAGCCGAACCGCGGACGGGTGCCTTCCGGCGGGGGCCAGCGCGACCTCGGGCAGTTTGTGGTCGCCGGGCCGCTGGCCAGGACGGCTGCCGACGCTGCCCTGCTGCTGGATGCCATGACCGGCGAGCCGAACTTCCACGCCACGAGTGCACCCGCCGTCCCGGGCAGTTTCCTGGCGGCCGCACAGCGCGCCGAGGGCCGCTTCCGCATAGGGGTCAGCGCACGCTCACCGTTTGAGTCCCGGCTGGAGATCCGGCTGGACCCTGACGCCCGGCTGGCCCTGGAGGCGGGCATCGTGGCACTTACCAACGCCGGCCATGACATCTCCGAAGCCGAGGTCCGATATGACGAGCGGTATCCGGATGCCTTCGGCCTGGTCTGGACCGCACCGCTGGCGAACATTCCGCTCCCGCCGGGCGCCGAGGAGCTGCTGACCCCGCTCACGGCAACCATGCGGCGCCGGGCCCTGCAGCGGTCCGCAGCAGACTTGGCCGCCGCCGTCGACATCCTGCGCGGTTTCGAGGAGGACACCATCTCCCAGTATTCGCAGTGGGACATGGTGCTCACACCGGCACTGGGCATGACGCCGCGTCCCATCGGCTGGTACTGGACCGGCGACGCCGACGAAGATTACGCCCTGCAGTGCCAGTATTCTCCGTTCACCTCCATGGTGAATGTGTGCGGCCTTCCCGCCATCACAGTGCCCACCTACCGGAATGCGGACGGACTGTGGATGGGCATCCAGCTCATCGGGCGCCCTGGAGCGGAAGCAGAGCTGCTTTCCGTGGCGGCGCAGCTTGAGGCCCACTAACAGGACGACGCTTAATGATCGGCAGTTTTGTCCAGCATGTGGACAAAACTGGCCATGGCACGGTGATACCTGTCACAGACCCTTGATTGTTCTTCCACGGATCACCCCGGTTTTGGCGGAAATGTGCCGTTAGGGCCCCTTGGCCCTTTGGGATTATTGGACAATGAGTCCAAGTCCCACCACTACCGAACCCGCTGCCGCACTGCCGGCACGCAAGGCGTTCTTCGGCCACCCCCGCATGCTCGCGAACCTTTTCAGCGTTGAGCTCTGGGAGCGGTTCTCGTTCTACGGCATGCAGGGAATCCTGCTCTACTACATGTACTACTCCGTCACAGACGGCGGCCTGGGCATGGACGAAGGAGTCGCAGCCGGCCTCGTCGGAGCCTACGGCGGCGGCGTGTACCTCTCTTCCATCGCCGGAGCCTGGCTCGCGGACCGTATCCTCGGTTCGGAACGGACACTCTTCTACTCGGCCATGATCGTGATGATCGGCCACATCTCCCTGTCGCTGGTTCCCGGCTACGCGGGCCTGGCCATCGGATTGGTCCTCATCGCACTCGGTTCGGGCGGCTTGAAGGCAAATGCCACCGCGCTGGTCGGCTCGCTGTACGAAAAGACCGACGAGCGGCGTGATGCAGGCTTCTCCATTTTCTACATGGGCATCAACATCGGCGCCCTCATCGGCCCGATCCTGACCGGCCTGCTGTGGGATTCCTTCGGCTTCCACGTCGGCTTTGGCCTGGCCGCGGTAGGCATGGGTATCGGCCTGGCACAGTACGCCGCCACCCGGAAGTACCTGCCCGAGTCCGCCCACCTGGTGGCCAACCCGCTGCCCAAAGCCCAGTTCGCCCGCGTCGGCGGCCTTGCCGTACTCGTCCTCGCCGCCGTCGGCGCCGCAATTGCCTTCGGCCTGATCAACAGCCAGAACCTTGTTGCCCTGATGGCCGTGGTGGCGCTGCTCTCTGCCATCGCGTACTTCGTGGTGATCCTGTCGAGTAAGCGGGTCAGCGCCATCGAGCGCAAGCGGGTCTTCTCTTTCATGCCGCTCTTTGTTGCCAGCACGGCCTTCTGGGCCCTGTTCCAGCAGCAGTTCACCGTCGTCGCGCTTTATGCGGATACCTCACTGAACCTTGACCTGTTCGGCTGGGAGATGCCGCCGAGCTTCGTCCAGTCCATCAACCCGGTGTTCATCATCGTGTTCGCCGCGATTTTCGCCAGCATGTGGACCAAGATGGGCACACGCCAGCCCGGCACACCGCTGAAGTTCGGCATGGGGCTGGCCGTCATGGGACTCGCGTTCCTGGCATTCATCCCGTTCTCCGGCGGCGGCCCCGCCAGCACGCCGCTTCTTGCCCTGGCAGGCATCCTGCTGCTCTTCACGTTCGCGGAACTGACACTGTCCCCCACGGGGCTTTCCGCGGCGACCAAGCTCGCTCCGGCGGCGTTCCCCACCCAGATGGTGGCCCTGTTCTACCTGTCGGTATCCCTGGGCAGCACGCTTTCGGGCTGGCTCGCGCAGTTCTATAACCGGGAGACCGAAGTCGGCTACTTCTCCTTCCTGGGCCTCACTGCCATCGCACTCGGCATCGTTCTCGCGGCGTTCGCTCCGGCGATCAAAAAGCTCATGGGCGGCGTTCGCTAACCCTTTATAAATCGATACAAAAAGTGCCCGTTTGGTTACCAAACGGGCACTTTTTGCTATCCGGTCATACCCACGAAGCGTCTGCCCGCACTAGACACTATGACGGCGGACCTCCCTATCTGGTGCAGGTTCGTCGCCGGAGAGCGCCGTTCCCGGGAGAATTGTCTTCGCAGTGACGTAACCATTAGACAATGTGACTGTCCTCACAGTTAGTATCGGTGAACCAGCCGGTGCGAAACGACACCCGTGCATCCTCCGGAACGACGCCGACGTCGACCCCCGAGGAACGGGCCAGGGAAGCCCGGCACCACGTCACCCTGCCCCCCGGCGCCGTCCGCCGCTGGGCAGCGCATTGAAAGGGCAACGATGAAGCGTTCTACGACAGGGGCACTGGGGGCCCTTCTGCTGAGTGCATCACTCGCAGTCACCGCCTGCGGCGCCGACGCTGAAGCCGGCGATTCCGAAATGATCAAGGTCGGCATCACGCAGATCGTCGAACACGATGCGCTCACCTCCGCCAAGGAAGGGTTCAAGCGGGCCCTGGCGGAAAACGGGTACACCGAGGGCGAGAACATCACCTACGACGAGCAGAACGCAGCCGGTGAGCAGGCAACTGCCACCTCGATTGCCTCAAAGTTCGCCTCGGACGACCTCGATTTGGTGCTGGCAATCGCCACCCCGACGGCTCAGGCCGCCGCACAGGCCATCACGGATACTCCCATCCTCATCACCGCGGTCACCGAACCGGAAGAAGCAGGACTGGTCGATTCCTGGGACGCCCCCGGCGCCAACCTCACCGGAACCAGCGACCTCAACCCGGTCGCAGACCAGCTCGGGCTGATCAAGGAACTGGCTCCCGATGCCAAGACCGTTGGGATCGTCTACAGCTCCGGCGAAGTCAACTCCGAGGTGCAGATCGAACTGGCCCAGGAAGCAGCCAAGGAGCTCGGCCTGGAGCTGAAGCTCGCGGCTGTAAGCAACACCGCTGAGGTGCAGCAGGCCGCTGAGTCCCTGGACGTTGACGCCTTCTACATCCCCACCGACAACAATGTGGTGGCAGCACTGGACTCCGTGGTCCAGATCGCCGAGACCAAAAAGATTCCGCTGGTCACCGGCGACGCCGGTGCCGTCGAGGCCGGCGGCGTTGCCACCTGGGGCATCGACTACGAAGCACTCGGCTACCAGACCGGCCTGATGGCCATCAAGATCCTGGAAGAGGACGCCGACCCGGCCACCATGCCGATTGAAACCCTGGATGAAGTGCAGCTCGTGGTCAACAAGACCGCAGCCGCCAACATGGGCATCGAGATTCCCGCGTCGATGCTCGAAAAGGCCGACAAGGTCATCGAGTAATCCTCGAAGCTGCCTTTCCCACCCTGCTGTAAGGAACAGAACTTCCATGATCACTGCTGTTGAACTGGGGCTTATCTACGCCGTTATGGCCCTGGGCGTTTACCTCACCTTCCGGATCCTGGATTTTCCGGACCTTACCGTGGATGGCAGCTTCACCACCGGCGCAGCCGTGGCGGCCATTTCCATCACCAACGGGGTTCCGCCCCTGGCCGCCACGGCAGCCGCGTTCGGAGCCGGCCTCGTGGCCGGCTGCGTCACCGGCCTGCTGCACACCAAGGGCAAGATCAACGGCCTGCTGGCCGGCATTCTCACGATGATTGCCCTCTACTCCATCAACCTGCGGATTATGGGAACGTCCAACCTTTCCCTGCTCCGCGAGGACACCCTCATCACCCCGCTGCGTGAAAACGGCTATCTGGGCGGCGCCGTCGCCATTGCCCTGTTCGCGCTGCTGGCCCTCGGGGTGAAGCTCTTCCTCGACTGGTTCCTGCACACCGACCTCGGCCTGGCCATGCAGGCCACCGGCGACAACCAGGAAATGGTCAGCAGCTTTGGCGTCAGCACGGACCGGATGAAGATCCTCGGCCTGGCACTTTCCAACGGTTTCGTCGGTCTGTGCGGTGCCTTCGTGGCGCAGTACCAGGGCTTCGCTGACATCGGCATGGGCATCGGCCTGATCCTTGTGGGCCTGGCCTCGGTCATTATCGGGCAGGCCATCTTCGGCAGCCGCCTGATCGTGGTCTCCACCCTGGCCGTGGTCCTTGGCGCGGTTGTCTACCGCATCGTGATTGCCCTGGCGCTGGACCTCGGCTTCGAGCCCAACGACATGAAGCTGATTTCCGCAGTGCTGGTGGTGCTCGCACTCATCCTGCCGCAGTGGAAACTGTTCCGCCGGCTGCCCACCTTCAGCAGCCTGCGCAAGTCCAACGCCACCACAGCCAGCTAGGCCGGAAAGCAGAACAATGCTGAAAATCGACAACGTACAGAAGACCTTCTTCGCCGGCACCGTCAACGAACGTGTGGCCCTGGCACAAATCGACCTGGAACTGCACGCCGGGGAGTTCATCACCGTCATCGGATCCAACGGCGCCGGAAAATCGACACTGCTGAACATGGTCTCCGGCAAGCTCCGTCCGGACACCGGATCGGTGCTCATCGACGGCAAGAACGTCACGAAGCTGGCCGACTACCAGCGGGCCAGGTTCATTGGCCGGGTGTTCCAGGACCCCATGGCCGGTTCCGCCCCGCAGCTGAGCATTGAGCAGAACATGTCCATCGCCTACGAACGGGGCAAGCGCCGCGGCCTGGGCTGGGGTGTTTCCCCGAAGAAGCGCGAGCTGTTCCGCGAGGAGCTCAAGTCCCTGGAACTCGGGCTGGAGAACCGGCTCAAGGCGAAGGTCGGCCTGCTCTCCGGCGGTCAGCGCCAGGCGCTGTCCCTGCTGATGGCGACGTTCAGCGAGCCGAAGATCCTGCTGCTGGACGAGCACACCGCTGCCCTGGACCCGCAGCGTGCTGCCCTGGTTTCCCGCCTCACCGGGGAGATCGTGGCCCGCCACAACCTGACCACGCTGATGGTCACTCACAACATGCAGCAGGCCCTGGACCTGGGCACCCGGCTGATCATGATGCATGAAGGCAGGATCATCCTGGACCTGGACAGCGCCCAGAAGAGCGCCATGACCGTACCGGACCTGCTGCACGAGTTCGAGAAGATCAAGGGCGGCCTGGACGACCGGACAATGCTCCAGTAACCCTCGTCCCCTTTCCATTCCGCCGAGAGGCCAGTTGCGGCTGTTTTGAACGCTCAAACCAGCCGTAACTGGCCTCTCGCGTGGGCGGCGGGAACCGGAGAGGACGGCACGGACGGCAGATGCCTGCCGGATCATCCGAATCTTTGGCATGCTTGGGTCTATGTCTAACCGCGCCGGAACACCTGCCCAACCATCCGACCTCGTTGACCTGACGGCACTGCTGGACGCCTATTTCGACGTCGCACCAGATCTGGACGACCCGGGGCAGCGCGTCGCTTTCGGAACGTCCGGCCACCGCGGGACTTCACTGAAGGGTTCCTTCAACGAGCCGCACATCGCTGCCATCACCCAGGCGATTGTGGAATACCGCACCGGACAGGGCATCACCGGCCCGCTGTTCATGGGCAAGGACACCCACGCCCTGTCAGAGCCGGCACAGAACACCGCACTGGAAGTATTGGCCGGCAACGGCGTCGAGGTGCTGATCGACGCGCGCACCGGTTACACGCCGACGCCGGCGCTGAGCCACGCGATCCTCACACACAACGCGTCGCGCACGGACCAGGCGGACGGGATCGTGATTACCCCGTCGCACAACCCTCCGGCCGACGGCGGCTTCAAGTACAATCCGCCCTCGGGCGGGCCGGCGGACTCGGACACCACATCGTGGATCGCCAACCGGGCCAACGAACTGCTCGAGGACGGGCTGCGCGGGGTAAAGCGGATTCCCCTGGGGCAGGCCCGCCTGGCGGATTCCGTGGGCTCCTATGATTTCCTGCAGCACTACGTCGCCGACCTCGGTTCCGTCCTGAACATGGACGTCATCGCCTCCTCCGGCCTGCACATCGGTGCGGATCCCATGGGCGGCGCATCCGTGGATTACTGGGGCGCCATCGGCGAGCAGTACGGCCTGAACCTGACCGTGGTCAACCCGAGCGTTGACCCGCAGTTCGGTTTCATGACCCTGGACTGGGACGAGAAGATCCGCATGGACTGCTCCTCTCCGAACGCGATGGCATCCCTGATCTCGCAGGCCGGCCAGTACGACATCGCCACCGGCAACGACGCCGATGCCGACCGCCACGGAATCGTCACCCCGGACGCCGGACTGATGAATCCCAACCACTACCTCGCCGCGGCCGTCGAGTACCTTTACGCGAACCGGTCCGGCTGGCGCAGCGATGCCATGGTCGGCAAGACCCTGGTCTCCTCCTCGATGATCGACCGGGTCACGGACAGCCTGGGCCGCCGGCTCATGGAGGTTCCCGTGGGCTTCAAGTGGTTCGTTCCGGGCCTGCTTTCCGGCGAAGTGGCCTTCGGCGGGGAAGAATCCGCCGGCGCCTCCTTCCTGCGCCTGGACGGCACCGCCTGGACCACGGACAAGGACGGCATCCTGCTGGCCCTGCTCGCCTCGGAAATCACCGCAGCCACTCAGAAGACGCCGTCGCAGCATTACCGCGAACTCACGAACCGCTTCGGGGACCCCGTCTACGCCCGTGTGGATGCTCCGGCCACCCGCGACCAGAAGGCAGCGCTGTCCAAGCTGGCGCCGTCGGACGTCACCGCCACGACCCTGGCCGGCGAGGAGATCACCGCACGCCTGACCGAGGCACCCGGAAATGGTGCTGCCGTGGGAGGCCTGAAGGTCACCACCGAGAACGCCTGGTTCGCGGCTCGGCCGTCAGGCACTGAGGACGTGTACAAAATCTACGCCGAGTCCTTCAAGGGCGAGGAGCACCTGCGGAAGGTCCAGGAGGAGGCCAAGGCGATCGTGGACGCCGTGATCTCCTAGGTCCATCGCACCGAGCTAGAGCAGGCGGCGCAGGATCCGGGACTTGAACCCGTTGTACGGCGGATACGCCACCCGCAGGGTGTCCAGCAGCGTGCCCTTGGAGAAGACCGGACGCAGCTGGCTGAACGTGTCGAAGGAATGCTTGCCGTGATAGGCGCCCATTCCGCTGGCACCCGCGCCGCCAAACGGCAGCTCCGGAACGGCCAGCTGCACGATTGCCGCGTTGTGGTTCACGCTGCCGGCACGGACTCCTTGTTCAAACTTCCGCTGGTTGGCCGCTGAAGAAGTGAACAGGTACGACGCCAGCGGCGAGGGCCGGGAGTTGATGATGTCCATGGCAGCGTCCAGGTCCGGGACAGTGATGACCGGCAGGATCGGCCCGAAGATTTCCTCCTGCATCACCGGGGATTCAAGCGCGACGCCGGTCAGGACCGTTGGCTCCAGGTACAGGGCCTGCCGGTCGCTGCGCCCTCCT
This sequence comes from Arthrobacter caoxuetaonis, assembly GCF_023921125.1. Classification (NCBI taxonomy): domain Bacteria; kingdom Bacillati; phylum Actinomycetota; class Actinomycetes; order Micrococcales; family Micrococcaceae; genus Arthrobacter; species Arthrobacter caoxuetaonis. Next base: position 73,340 of record NZ_CP099466.1, on the reverse strand, counting down.
GATGCCACGGTGCCGTCGGAAAGGTAGGCCGTGAGCCGGTCGAAGTGCCGTTCATTGATGATCCGTCCGAAGTCCGGGCTGCGGGACGGGTCCTTGCCCACGAATTCCCGGATGGCCTTGCCCAGGGCTGCCACCAGTTTCGGTGCCACGTCCCCGGTGGCCAGCACGTAGTCCGGCGCGACGCAGGTCTGCCCGGCATTCATCAGCTTGCCGTAGACCAGGCGGCGGGCGACGGCGGCCAGGTTGCCGTCCAGGACGACGGCGGGAGACTTGCCGCCGAGTTCCAGAGTGACCGGTGTCAGGTGTTCCGCCGCCGCGCGCATAACGGCTTTCCCGACCCGTTCCCCGCCGGTGAAGAAGATGTGGTCGAAGCGTTCCTTCAGCAGCGCCTCGGATTCCTCCTGGGCGCCTTCAATGACCACTACGGCCTCCGGGTCCAGGTAGTGCGGCAGGATCCTGGCCAGGGCTGCGGACGTGGCCGGGGCCAGTTCGCTGGGCTTGAGCACCGCGGCGTTGCCTGCTGCCAGGGCTCCGATCAGCGGCGCCAGCAGGAGCTGGACGGGATAGTTCCACGGCGAAATGATGAGCACGACGCCGAGCGGCTGGGGTTCAGTGCGCGCCGACGCCGGCTGCAGGCCCAGCGGGACGGGTACCTTGCGGCTCCGGGTCCACGCCGCCAGGTGCTTCAAGGTGTACTCCACTTCGGAGCGTGTGATCGACACTTCGGTGAGGTAGCTTTCGAGCGCGTTCTTACCCAGGTCGGCGTGCAGCGCAGCAGCCAGCTCTTCTTCCCGCTCGGAAAGCAGCCGCAGCATGGCCTGCAGCTGCCCGCGGCGCCAGGCCAGCTCCCGGGTCCGGCCGGAGTCGTAGGTCTTCCGGACGGCTGCGACCTGCTCGGGGATGGCCCCCATGCCCGCCTCGGCAGAAGCCAGATCCGCGCTCACGCGTCGCCTCCGGTTCGGGTGCCCTGACCCGCAGGGGCTGAACCCGCCGCCGGACGGCCGGTGAAATGGTCCATGGACTGGTAGACCTTGAAAACCCTGCCGGCCACAACGTCCCAAACCGGCTGCGGCAGCAGTCCGCGCAGGGCGCTTCCCAGCGGAACGGTCCAGGGCAGCTGCACGCGGGCCTTGCCGTCCAGCAGCGCCTTCCAGGCCTTGTCCACCACATATTCGGGTTCCATCAGGGGAGTCATCAGCGGGCCGCGGGCGCCTTCGAACATGCCGGTCTTGATGTAGCTCGGGATCAGCGTGGTCACCTGCACGTGCCCGTGACCGGCCTCTTCCAGCTCCAGCCGCAGCGAATCGCTCCACCCGATCACGGCCCACTTCGAGGCCGTGTAAACGCTCATCTTCGGAACGGACAGCGTTCCGGAAGCGGAAGCGACATTCAGGATCCGTGCCGGGGTCCGGCGGTCGATCATGCCCGGCAGGAAGGCCCGGGTGATATGCATGGGGGCCAGCGAATTCACGTCCATCACGGCGTCTATGTCGGCGTCCGAGTGCTCCCAGAAATACTTGCCGCGGACTATTCCGGCGTTGTTGATCAGGATGTCCGGAGTGCCGGCCTCAGCCAGGACGGCCTGGGCGGCTTCGGTGACCTCAGCCAGCGAAGAGACGTCAAGGCTCCAGGAACGCACGGTCGACGAGCCGAGGCCGCGCAGCCGCGCAGCCGCCGCCTCGAGCGCTACCGTGTTGCGGTCCCAGAGCAGGACCTCCCGGGCACCTTCGCGCACCGCCCGTTCGGCGTACAGGAGCCCCATGCCCATGGCAGCGCCGGTAATGAGGACCGTTCGTCCCGAAACTGTCATTCCCACGTGTATTCCGTCCGTCACAGGCCGCCTTCGGCCTCACAGCTTTCCCGGTAAAATTGGTCGTGCGTGCAACATAGCGTGGCACAGAAGCCCCGCCGGTAACATTCTCCACGAATCAATCCCCCAATGTCCCTTTGGAAGGCACACGCATGAGCAGGCTCGGCACAGACTGGAAACTCCACGGGAACGGCCGGACAGTTACTCCCGGCTCATTCGTCGCTCCGGATGAAAGGCTCAGCTGGCCGCGGACCATCGGCATCGGCGCCCAGCACGTTGTAGCCATGTTCGGCGCAACGTTCCTGGTACCCCTCCTGACCGGGTTTCCGCCCGCCACCACCCTCTTCTTCTCCGGCGTCGGGACGATCCTGTTCCTGATCATCACCGCGGGCAAGGTGCCCAGCTACCTGGGCTCCTCCTTCGCCTTCATTGCGCCGATCGCCGCTGCGGTAAACCAGCATGGACCCGGCGGCGCCCTGGGCGGTATCATCATGGCCGGCGCCACCCTGTTCCTGATCGGCCTCGCCGCCCAGCTGGCCGGCACCCGCTGGATCCAGGTCCTGATGCCGCCCACCGTCACTGGCGCGATCGTGGCACTGATCGGCCTGAACCTGGCGCCCACCACCCGGACCAACTACGAGGCCGGACCTATTACGGCAACGGTTACCGTCGTCGTGATCCTGTTGACGACAGTGCTGTTCAAGGGCCTGATCGGCCGCCTGTCCATCCTGGTCGGCGTCCTGGCCGGCTACGCAGCGGCCGTGATCCAGGGCGAAGTCGACTTCTCCACGATCAACGACGCCGCCTGGTTCGGCCTGCCGGAGTTCATGGCCCCGACCTTCCACTTCAACGTCATTGGACTGTTCGTCCCTGTTGTCCTGGTGCTGGTTGCCGAAAACATCGGCCACGTGAAGTCCGTGGCCGCAATGACCGGCCGCGACCTGGACCCGTACACCGGACGCGCGCTGATGGCCGACGGCGTTGCCACGGTCCTCGCCGGAGCCGGCGGCGGTTCGGGTACCACCACTTACGCGGAGAACATCGGCGTCATGGCTGCCTCCCGCGTGTACTCCACCGCGGCCTACTGGGTCGCCGGCATCACCGCTGTCCTGCTCAGCCTGTTCCCGAAGTTCGGGGCGCTCATCGCGACCATTCCCCCGGGCGTGCTCGGCGGGGCCGGCGTCGTGCTCTACGGCATGATCGGCATCCTCGGTGTCCGCATCTGGGTCGACAACCGGGTGAACTTCTCCAACCCGATCAACCTCTCCGTGGCCGGCGTCGCCCTGGTGGTCGGAATCGCCAACTACACCTGGAACGTCGCGGGCCTGACCTTCGAAGGCATCGCCCTGGGCACTGCAGCGACCCTGGTGATCTACCACGGCATGATGGCGATTGCCCGCTGGCGCGGCACCGTGCCGGACGAACCGCAGGAAGATGTCGGTTCCAAGCCTTCCAGCCTCGGCTAGGAACCGTTCGGGAGCCTAGGCCCCTTCAAGGGCCGCCTGCGTGGCGCGGGCAACGTAGAACTCTGCCCGCGCCATCGCGTCTTCCGGCCCCTGCGCCAGGTCCAGCACACTCACCGCAGCCTCGACGCCGTACTCGGCAAGAACTTTCGGGCTCAGCGTGATGGCTCCGGCCACCAGCACCACCGGGATGCCCCGGGCAGCCGCCAGGCGAGCCACCTCCAGCGGCGCCTTCCCGTACCGGGACTGCTCATCGATCGAGCCTTCCCCGGAGAGCACCAGGTCCGCCTGGTCCAGTGCCTGCACCAGCCCCACGAGGCCGGCAATGAGTTCAAACCCCGGTTCAATCTGCGCCTTGGTGAAAGCCAGGAACCCGGAGGGGAAACCGCCGGCCGCACCGGCACCGGGAACGTCGACGTCAACGCCGGTCGCTTCCTTGAGGACCCCGGCCCAGTTTCCCAGCGCCTCGTCCAGCAGCAGCCGGGCGGAGGAATCCGCGCCTTTTTGCGCGCCGAAGACGTGGGCGGCACCGTTGTGGCCGGTCAGCGGGTTGGTGACGTCCGCGGCGATCCGGATGCGGGTGTCCTTCACCCGCGGGTCCAGTCCCGAGGCGTCGACGGCGGCGGCCAGTGCGAGTCCTGCGCCGCCCGGGGGAACCGGGTCGCCCGCAGCGTCAAGGATCCGCAGGCCCAGGGCGGTCAGGGCGCCGGAGCCGCCGTCGGTCATTGCTGATCCGCCGATACCCAGGATGATCTCCCGGGCGCCGGCGTCGAGCGCCGCCGTGATCAGTTCACCGCTGCCAAAGCTCGACGCCGCCAGGGACGTCTGCACGGACGGTTCCACGAGCATCAGGCCGGAGGAGCGTGCAGTTTCCAGGACCGCCGTCGTGCCGTCCATCGCCCAAACCGCGGTGACCTCGCGGCCAAGCGGACCCCGGACCCGCGCGGTGCGTTCCTCCGCTCCGGCGGCGAGGGCGGCTTCGAGGGTGCCTTCCCCGCCGTCGGCGACGGGAATTCGGGTGACGTCGGCGTCCGGGTAGACGGAGAGCACCCCCTGGGCCATGGCCGCAGCGGCCTCTTCGGCGGTGAGGCTGCCTTTGAACTTGTCCGGGGCTATGAGCACGCGCATGGACTACATCCTGCCAGCGATTGCAGCCGGCGGCACAGCTCCAGCGCCCGGCTTCAGCCCGGCCGCACTGCGCGGTGCGTTTGCACAGGACCTATAGACTTCCGGCAGGTCCGGCGGGCGCCGGAAGTCCAGACGATGGGGGAAGAGAAAATGATGGCTGTTTCAGGCGTGGGTGCGGTCTTTGCAATTCTGTACGTGCTGGTGATTGTCGCGGTGGCGGTACTCTCCGTCTGGGCGCTGGTCCTGCTGATCATTTTCCTTAGGCTCCGCATCGCCGAACTGCGCTCGGCAGCCAACGCCGCTCCCGCAGACCCCCTGGGCTAGGTGTACTGAGACTGCTAGGCGCTTCCGGAACCCTGCGGCCAGGCGCCGCGCGCAGAGAGCACCTGGGAGAGCAGGTCCGCACGGTCCGAAACGAGGCCGTCCACTCCAAGGTCCAGCAGGCCTTCCATCAGCGGGCGGGTGTTGACGGTCCAGACATGCACCTGGATGCCGGCGCGGTGGCAGCGCCGCAGGAAGGCAGGGCGGACCACCGGAATTCCGCGGAAGTTCAGCGGGACCTGCACGCAGCCAAACCGGCCCAGCCGTGCGACCAGTCCGCCCAGTCCCAGCGGAGAGAGCAGCAGCATCGCAGCGGTGCCGCCGGAACCGGCGGAGGAAGCCGCTGGACGGGAAAGCCGGCGCAGGCAATCCAGCCGCCTCCGGTCGGAAAAGGAGGTCACCAGCACCCGGTCATGTGCCTGGTGCTTTTCGATCAAGGCGGCCAGCGCCCCTGCTCCCGCAGCGTCCTTGATGTCCACGTTCAGGCGCACGTCCGGCCACCGGACCAGGACCTCCTCCAGCGTGGGGATCGGCTCGGTGCCGCCCACCCGGACCCCGCGCAGTTCACGCAGGCTACGGGCACTGATCGGGCCTGATCCGTCCGTGACGCGGTCCAGGGTCTCATCATGGAAGGCCATGAGCACCCCGTCACTGGTGGTCCGGACATCGGTTTCCAGGTACCCGAAACCCAGGTCCACCGCGGCTTGGAAGGCTGCCATGGTGTTTTCCAGTCCGGCTGGGCTGAAACCCCGGTGGGATAGGCCCAGCGGGGCCGCGGCGCCTGAGTGCTGCGGCAGGAAAGGCGGGGTGAAGTACGGCAGGGGTGCGCTCACAAGCTGTACTTTATCGCCTGCCGCAGGCCGACTTGCACTGCTGGCGGGTCCGCGGAAGCACTGCCGGAATTAGACTGGCTGCACCCGGGGGACGGCACCTTCGCCCACCGCGCCGGTAAGCCATGGAGGTGGCCGCATGCAGCACGGTTCTGCCCGGCGGACGGCGGGACGCTATCTCCGCTGGCCTGCGGACGGCCTGCGCGGCGCCCTGGCGAAGTCGCCGGTGACCCTCGTCTTCCTCACCCTGTTCTGGTTCCTGGGCATCCTGACCTCTTCAATCCTGCGGGGTCCGGAAAATCCCCTGCTTGGGTGGGTGAGCGTGTCAGTCCATACGCTGCCCGGCCACTGGCCTGCACTGGTGCTCTCGGCCCTGTGGGCCAACGGACTGGCCGGGTACATCGGCGGGACGGTCCTGGCCCTGGTGGTGGGCCTTCCGGCGGAACGGCTGCTGGGAAGCCTGCGCTTCCTGGCCGCAGCAGCGGGAACACAGGTGACCGGCGCGTTGGCCGGCATTGGCTTTGCGGCCGCCCTGCGGGGCGCCTTTGAGAACTGGGGACGTGAGCTCAGCACGGATACCTTCCTGGGGCCGGTGGCGGTGTTCTGCGGAGTCGCCGCCGCTGCTTCCGCCGGAGTTGGAACCCTCTGGCGCCGCAGGGTGAGGCTGCTCCTGTTTACCCTGCTGGTGGTGCTGGCGCTGTACTCCGGTGCACTGCGTGATGTGGTGGCCCTGGCGGCGGCACTGGCAGGCGGGCTGTGGGGACCATATCTGTTCGGGCGGCGGCCGCACTTGCCCCGGAGCCTGGTTTCCAGCCGCCGCGAGGCCCGGGTGCTGGTGGCCCTGGCCGTGGTGGCTACCGCAGTGGGGCCGGTCATCGCCGCCCTGAACGTTCGCGCCGTCGGACCCCTGGCCGTCCTGGCCTACCTGTTCACCAACGCCGAGACGCTGGATCCGGTGGCACTCACCACCATCTGTGCCGATCCGGGCATGCAGGCGGAATGCCGGACTGCCAAGTTGGAGCAGAGCGCCGGACTGGCGGGCTTTTTCCTCGCTGTACTGCCGCAGGTACTGCTCGTCGTCTTCGCCGCCGGACTTCGTCGCGGGCGCAGGTCCGCCTGGATCGGTGCGCTGGTCCTGCAGGGGCTCATGACCCTGACCGCGGCCGTCCATACGGGTTTCTTCCTGGCAGGCCACACCGGCGGCGTGTACGGAGTGGACGGACGCGTGCAGCCCCTGGCGCTGGTGCTTCCCATGCTGCTGCCGCTGCTCATCTTCGTGCTGCTGGCCGCCACCGGCCGCCGCCTGTTTGCCGTGTCAGCCCCGCCGGGCACTTACCGGCAGCTGTTCCTGGTCTGCGTCACGGCAGGGGCACTGCTTGCCGCTCTCTGGGTGGCCGGCGGGCTGGTGCTGCGCACGGGCTTCACCCCGCAGGCCAGCCTGCCAACGCTGCTGGCGGATCTGCCGCTTCGCTTCCTTCCGGTCTTCGAGATCATCTCGGCCCCGCCGCAGCTGCTTCCGGAGTCCGTTCCCGCCATCATTCTGTATGAAGGCGTGGGCGTGGCGTTCTGGGCGCTGACCTGCGTGCTGCTCCTGCGTTCGTTCCTTGAACCGGCGTACAGCCGGTTCGCTGCGGATGAGGAACGGGCCAGGGGCCTGCTGGCCTCCAGCGGCGGCAGCACCATGGCGTGGATGACTCTGTGGAGCGGGAATTCCTACTGGTTCTCCCCCACGGGCCGCTCCTATGTGGCTTACCGCCTGAATTCCGGCGTGGCCCTGACCGTGGGAGACCCCGTTGGCCCAGCGGAGGAACTGAACCGCAGCGTGGAGGGCTTCGCCGCCTACTGCACCGACGCCGGGGTGACGGCCTGCTTCTACTCAGTGAATGAAGCAACACGGGACGCGGCGGCCGGGCTGGGCCACACCGATCTGCAGGTCGCGGAGGAGACACTGCTTCCGCTGGGGTCGCTCGAGTTCCGGGGCAGGCGGTTCCAGGACGTGCGGACAGCGTTCAACCGTGCCAGGAAGGCCGGGATCCGTGCCGAGTGGAGCACTTACCGCACCGCTCCGCTGTCCGTCCTGGACCAAATCAACGCCATCTCCGAGGAGTGGGTGGCGGATAAGAACATGCCGGAAATGGGTTTCACCCTCGGCGGGATCGAAGAGCTTGACGACGACGGCGTACGGCTTCTGCTGGCCGTCGACCAGGACCGTACGGTGCACGGAGTGACCTCCTGGCTGCCAATCTACCGGGACGGGCAAATCATCGGCTGGACGCTGGATTTTATGCGCCGGCGCGCACAGGGATTTCCTGTGGCCATGGATTTCCTCATCGCTTCGGCAGCACTGTCCCTGCAGGATGAAGGCTGCCGCCTCCTGAGCCTCTCCGGTGCACCCCTGGCCCGGAACGAGGCCTCCTCCCCGGCAGCATCCGGGGCCGGAACCGCTGCCGGGACCGGGGCAGACACCGCGGGGCGGCGGACCGCTGCGACGCCTCCTGCGCTTGAGTGGTTGATGGACCGGCTGGGAGCCACCCTGGAACCGGTTTACGGTTTCCGCTCCCTGCTGGCCTACAAGGCCAAGTTCCAGCCGCAGTACGTTCCGCTCTACATGACCTACCTTGATTCCGCGTCCCTGCCGGCGATAGCGAACGCGCTGGCCCGGGCCTACCTGCCACACGTGTCCATGGGCCAGACGCTCACGATCGCCCGCAGGATCATAGGCCCGCAGCGATGAACCTGGCGCTGACTACGGGAGCAGTCCCTCTCGCAGCCTTCGCTCTGGGAGTGCTCGGGCTGTGCTGGCTGTGCGCCGGGCCGCCGCGGTATGTCACCCGGGTGGTTCCGTTGGCGCTCATGGGCGCCCTGGCGGGAACCGTAGGGCTGTTCGTGGCCGCCGAGCTGCTGCTGTCCTGGTGGAATGCCTCGTTTCCGCGGTATCTGTACCTGTATTCCGCTGCAGGAATACTCGCTGTACTGCTTGTGGTCCCGCGCTGGCGGCTCAGCCGCGGCGTCACCGCGCGGATCCTGACGGTGCTTTCCACCGCCGCCGTGCTGCTTGGTTCGGCATCAGCCGCAAACGTTGCCTACGGGCAGTACCCCACGATCCAGTCCCTGGTGGAGCGGCCCGGAGAATCGAGCGGCGAGGTACCTCTTCGGAAAGCGGTTCCGGGGCAGGACACGACGCCAAGCACGGAAGCGAACTGGACGCCGCCGTCGGACATGCCCTCGGAGGGCGGCGTCTATAAGGTGCCGATCCCTGAGTCCGGCTCCGGGTACGCCGCCGGGCCCAGCCTGGTGTACCTGCCGCCCGCCTACCTGGGTACGCCCCACGCACAGAACCTTCCGGTGCTGCTTGCCCTGCACGGGCAGCCAGGCGGGCCTGCTGACTGGTTCGCGGGCGGCCAGCTCCAGCAGGTGATGGACGATTTCGCGGCGCAGCATCACGGGCTGGCACCCGTCGTCGTCATTCCCGATCTCTCCGGCGGATCCAACTCCAACTGGTCGCTTTGCCTTGATTCGAAACAGGGCCGCGGAGCCACTTATCTCGCTGAGGATGTGCCCCGCTGGATTCAGGAAAACCTTTCGGCCGGACTCAGCGGCCCGCGGCAGTGGGCCGCTGCGGGCTACTCCTACGGCGGAACCTGTGCCCTGCAGCTGGCCGTGAACTTTCCCGAAACCTTCCCAACGTTCATCGACATAGCCGGAGAGAACGAACCAACGATTCCCGGCGGAATGCAGTCACTGCTCAATACCTACTTTGGGGGCGACGCCGGAGCCTTCGCGGCGCAGAACGCCCTGGACGTGCTCAAACAGCAGTCCTTTCCGGATACTGCAGGAATAGTGGTCATCGGAAAGGACGACGGCGTGTACAAAGGGGAGGGCCGGCAGGTCTATGACGCAGCCCAGGCCGCGGGCATGGACATACAGCTGCAGGAACTGCCCGGCGGGCACTCCTGGCAGGTGTGGAAGGAAGGGCTCGCCGGCAACCTGGATTGGCTGGGCCACCGGCTTGGCATACTGGGACCATGAGCGACGCCCCTGCCGCCCGGCTCCAGCACCAAGTCTCCCGTGCTGCCCAGGCGCTGGGGAAGCACGGAGTCCTGCTCCTCACCTTGACTGCCGGCCTGGTGCCGGCCCTGCTGCTGGCCCTGCTGGCGGGAGGCGTATACGACGCCGTCGCGGAGGAGGACGGTGTGGCAGCCCTGGACCAGCCGGTGCTCACTGCCGCGCAGTCCATCCGTTCGCCGGGACTGGACACCGCGGTGACCTGGCTGACCAACCTTGGCGGGACCATCGGACTGCCGCTCCTGGCCGCAGCCGCAGTGGCCGTGCTGTGCCGGTGGCAGCGCAGCTGGACTCCCCTGATCCTTACCGCCTCAGCTGCTGCGGGTTCCCTGCTGATGACCATCGCAGGCAAGGCCCTGGTGGGACGGTCCCGGCCAGCGCTTTCCGACGCCGTTCCGCCGTATGAGTACTCCGCGTCCTTTCCCAGCGGGCATTCACTGAACTCCATGGTGGTAACCGGAACGGTTGCGTATCTGCTGTTCCTCTATCTGGACTCCCGGTGGGCCAGGATCATCACGCTGGTGCTGGCCGCCGGATTCATTGCGGCCGTGGGGCTGAGCCGGGTCTACCTGGGACATCACTGGCTGACGGACGTGCTGGTGGCCTGGTTCCTGGGACTCGCCTGGCTGGCCATCCTCATAACGGTCCACCAGCTGCTGCACGCCCGCCGGCTGCGGAACGTTCCGGCGCCGTAGCGCTACCGGCCGCTCAGCAGGTCCTCAAGCACCTGGGCTACGCCGTCCTCCTCGAACGGCGGCGCGGTGCGGGCCGCGGCAGCACGCACGGCAGGATGTCCGGAGGCCATGGCGTAACCCCGTCCGGCCCAGCCCAGCATCCCCAAATCGTTGGGCATGTCACCGAAAGCGACGACGTCCGCCGCCTCAATCTGCAGGGAAGCGGCGTACTCCGCCAGCGTCACGGCCTTGTCCAGGCCGGGAGCGGACATTTCCAGCAGCGGAACCGACGGGGCTGAATGGGTGGTGGAAACCAGATGCGCCACCTCGGGCTGGACCGTCCGGAGGAATTCGTCCGGATGGACGTCCTGGACCCGGGCGAGGAACTTCACCACTCGGCTTCCCGGCCCCAGCGACTGGACCAGCGGTGCGGGGGCGACTTCCCCCAGCAGGTCAGCACCGCCGTCCTGTAAAAACCCTGGCTCCAGGTGGAAACCTTCCACGGTTTCGGCGGCGAACCGCACGGCGGGATAAAGGCGGCGGATGATCCCTGCAGCCTGGAACATACCGTCCAGCCCGAGGGCCCTGGACCACGTCACCCGCGCGGCCTTGAGGTCATAGAGGATTGCCCCGTTGGAACAGATGACCGTGCCGGTGTGGCCCAGCTGGTCGCGGATCGGGCCCAGCCAGCGCGGCGGCCGGCCGGTGACAAAGACAATCTTGATGCCGGCGTCGGCGCACTTGCGGAACGCGTTGACGGTCCGGTCACTGATCCGGTTGTCCCGGCCAACTATCGTTCCGTCCAGGTCACTTGCTACCAGCCGCATGCCCCGCCTTTCCATCAGCTTCCAGATTAGCGGGAATGCACGCCCCTGCCGCCAGCCGCGGTTCGGCGGTCCCTTGTGGAACCGGGCGCTCTCCTAGAACAGCTCATCCCGCCGGGGCGGGTCTGCACCAGGACGGGACACGGTCATGGCTGCCGCCCGTGCGGCATAGGCGAGGATGGCTTCGAGGTCCCCGACGCCTATCTTCCGCAGCTCCGGGCGGCGGGCAGCGCCGTCGTAATTGCGGTCCATAAGCCCGGCAATCAGCGCCGACATAAAAGAGTCTCCTGCTCCAACGGTGTCAGCGACGGCGACGGCGGGCGCCGGCACCTCACAGCTCCCGGACGCAGCCACGCCCCAGGGTCCGCGGGAACCGCGCGTCACGACCACCACCGCCGGCCCCATGCCGAGCCATGCCCGGGCCGCGTCCTGGGCAGACTGGTCCGGGTAGAGCCAGGCGAGGTCCTCGTCGGAGGCCTTCACGACGTCGGCCAGGCGGACGAACTTTTCCGCCTGCTCCCGCGCATATGACACATCAGTGATGATGGTCGGCCGGCAGTTCGGATCAAAGGTGATGGTGGCCTGCGGATGCGCGCGTTCGACGGCGGCGAGCACCTCGTGCGCCCCCGGGGAGAGCATGGTGGCAATAGAGCCGGTGTGCAGCAGCGTGGTTCCCTCGAGCAGCCGCGGCAGCTTCTCCGCCAGGCCGGGCAGCGCCCACTCCAGGTCGAAGGTGTACCTTGCTCCGCCGGCTGGATCCAGGGTCGCCGTGGCAACGCTGGTGGGCCGGTCATCCGCCGGCAGGGCGGTGAGGACCGAGTTGTTCCTCAGGTGCTCGGCGATCAGCACGCCGTGGGCGTCACTGCCGTACCGGCCAACGAACTGCACCGGCCGGCCCAGCCTGGCCACTCCCACCGCGACGTTGAGCGGACTGCCGCCCGGGTGGGACCGGCGGGGCGCGGTATCACTGAGGACTTCGTCGATGAGGGCTTCGCCAATGACTGTGATCACGCCCTCAACCTACCGATTGCGGCACGGGCGGCGCTAGCCGGGATTCGCTTCAGCCGCGTCGTCGAGCGCACGCAGCACCTCCTCCCAGCCCGCCGTTCCCGGGGTGATCATCTCAAAGTGGTCCCCGGGAATGAGGCGCAGCTCCGCGGATCCGCCCGCCGCATGCGCAGCCCTGACGTAGGACTCGGCCAGTTCCAGGGGCACTGTTGCGTCCTCCTTGCCGTGCAGGGCGAACACCGGCACCGGCACCGGCACGGACCGGACCGGGTCGGCCGCCTGCCAGCGCTCCGGGTCTTCTTCCGAGCCCGCGCCCAGGAAGTTCTCCACTGCCCCGCTGCTCAGTCCCAGCTCGTGGGCACGGCGCAGATCCAGCACCCCGGACTGGCTGACGACGGCGTCCAGCGCCACCCGGGGCGCCTGCCGTCCCGCCGCCCAGACCGCCAGCTGCCCGCCGGCGGAATGCCCCAGGGCGATCACCGGTCCCGACAGGCCGGTGCCCCCGGGTTCGGGAAGGGCCGCCAGCGCATCGATGCCGGCGCCAATGTCAGCGAAGGTCTGCGGCCAGCCGCCGCCGTTTCCCGCGCGGCGGTACTCCAGGTTCATGGCAGCCCATCCCCGCCCCGCCAGGTCCGCGGCCAGCGGCCGGCCCAGTTCCAGCGAGTACGTTGAACGCCAGTATCCGCCGTGGATGATGACCACGGTTCCACGGACAGGCTGGCCTCCCGGCGGAAGTGTCAGCTCGCCGAACTGTTCAGGATGGCTGCCGTAAGTGAACCGCTGTGGCATGGATGGTCCTTCGTCAGGGAGAGGTGCCTGCGGCTGCCTGCACGCGGCGGGCCGCCGTCGTCCTAATCTGGAGATGAGCCTAACCGCCGCCGGACCGTCCAGTGTCTGCGGCGTGCCCTAGGCTGGCAGAAACTGCGAAAGGACAGAAGTGAGCGCGTGGGACACCCTGGATGACCGGCTGCGCCCGGTGGTCCAGGCCAGCACGGACGAGTATGCCCGGGTGCGCCCGGCACTGGAATCCGTGACGGCGGAAATGGAAGCCAGCCTGCGGGCCGTGTTCGAGGACACCCCGGTGAAGCCGCTGTTCATCGCTTCCCGGACCAAATCGGTGGAGTCGTTCCGGGACAAGGCCTCCCGCACGCTGCCCTCCGAGAACCCGGACGAAGTGCCGAGCCTGCTTTTCCCGGATCCGCTGCGGAACCTGACCGACTTGGTAGGCGTGCGCGTCATCATGACCCTGCCGCACGAGGTGGATGAGGCAGCGAACCTGATCAAACGCCAGCGGGCCGAGTTCGACTGCCGGGGGGACCGGGAGAAAGACATCGGCTCGATCGAGTCCGGAACCTACGGCTACTCCAGCCGGCACCTGATCCTGCGCACCATCCAGAACGAGACGGTGCGCAAGTTCCACCGCCTGCTCGAACCGGCGCAAAAACCCAACGGCAGTTACCTTTTCGAGGTGCAGATCCGCACTGTGCTCGCTCATGCGTGGTCTGAAATTGAGCACGACATCCGGTTCAAAGCCGGGGATCCGCGGGCCTGGAGCCCGTACTTCGACCGGCAGTTCATTGCCACGGCCGCCATGCTGGAGACTGTGGAGAACGAGTTCGCCGAGCTGCACGAACGCTATGAGGCGGTCACTGGTTTCTGGGACGACGAGGGTGAGGGGGCGGCGCCGCTGACTCCCAACCGGATCCGGCATGTCTGGATGACCCTGCTGCCCCATGTGAACCGCAAGGCCGGTGACGACTGGGGCTGGGCCGCGGAACTGCTGGCGGCGCATGGCCTGAAAACCACCATGGACCTGGCCGGGCTGCTCCAGGCCGAGGCCATCACCAAGGTCCGCGCGGCCTTGGACCACCGCTACTCTCCGGGACCGGACCGCCTGCTGGACGACCTTCTGCTCTGGAGGTTCGGCAAGAAGCACATCGACCTGACGGCCGAGCCGGAGGACGCTCCGTCCCAGCCGAGGCGTGAATCCCTGGGCCGGCGCTACCGGCAGATGCAGCTCTACCGCGCGCGGGAGAACTAAGGCCTGCTGCCGTTTGCAGGTTCTGCTGCCGGTTGTAACCGGCAGCAGAACTGCGAACCCGCCGGTTTCCTGCCAACCGGAGCCGACTCCTACGCGGAAGAGCGGAGGACCAGGGTCACGGGGGGCAGGCTCTCCGCCGGTTCCGCTGTGGTGCCGGCGGAACTATCGGTGGGCACCAGCGACGCAGTTGCCAACTGCGCGAAGAGGACCCCGATCCTGCGTGCATGCACGCTAACGGTGGTCAGCGGGGGGATGGCCAGCCGGGCGAGCGGAATGTCCTCTGCGCCGACCACAGCCAGGTCCGACGGCGCGGACAGGTTGAGCATGGACAGTCCAGCCAACAGCGCAAACGCGTATTCATCGTCAAAGGCACAGACCCCGGTCACGGGTATGCGTGCCTGGCGCCACCGGTCAATGGCCGCGGCTGCAGCCGCCGGATCAAGGCCAATCCGCTCGACGGCAGGCGGCAGCAAACCATTTCGGGAGCAGGCCTCCTGGATGGCCGCCAGCCGGGCGTCCGCGCGCCACTGGTAGCCGGGGCCGGCCGGCAGGGCAACGCCAATGCGGCGGTGTCCGGCGGAGGACAGGTACTGCACCTGCATGGCGCCGATCCCCAGGTCCGCTCCCAGCGGATCCGCGTGGTCCTGCTGCAGCGACGCCATGGGCACACCGCTGGCCTGCAGCGAATCCAGGTCCTCGGCATTCAAGGGTGTCGCCACAATCAGCGCCGCGGGAACGAGTGAGCGGACCAGCGGGGCGGCCGCACCTCCGTCGGGCAGCCGGTGCGCAATGAGGCGCAGACCGGCCTGTTCAACATATTCCGAGGCGCTGTCCAGCACCATCGCGAGGGCACGTCCCAGGGGTTCGGGCGGCAGCAGCATCAGAACCAGGTCGCTGCGCCCGCGGCGGAGCGTGCGTGCAGCCGTCGACGGTGAGTATCCCAGCTCCTGTGCGGCAGCAAGGACGCGTTCTCGGGTAGCCTCCGAGATGCTCTGCCCGGAACGTCCGTTGAGGACGTAGCTGACGGTGGCCCGGGAGACCCCTGCAACCCGTGCCACGTCCTCCGACGTCACCCGTGATGCCATTGAGCGCCCAGCCTTTCGTTTCACGGACCGGGATCCCGCGGTTCTTGCGATGGGGCCCCGGTATTGAGCTAATCTGACCTTACACGCGTTACTTACACGTGTAACCACGTGCGGCCTGTACCCCGGCCGCACCGACGAAAGGACTACCCTCTATGTCCACTACACCCCTAACAGCCGGCAACACGATCGAGGAATGGCTCAACCACCCCGTGGGCGGCCCGGTCCTGCGCGGCTTCCTGGCCCAGACCGGAAGCGACGAAGCTTCCCTCGGTCCGGCCAAGGCACTGAAGCTCCAGCAGCTCGTGGACCTGAGCCAGGGCCAGATGCCCCAGGCAGCGGTCGATGAAATGGTGAAGGCGGCCAATGGCGGCGTCATGCCGGAGCTCGAAGAGACTGCGCTTCCCACCGTTCCGGGCCGCTTCGAGAACAAGACCGTGATCGTCACCGGCGCCGGCTCCGGCATCGGCCGGGCGACCGCGTCCCGGATCGCCCGCGAAGGCGGCAGGGTGATTGCCGTGGACATCGCCGAAACGAAGATCAAGGAACTGGCCGAGGAACTTGGTGACGCCATTGTCCCGGTAGCCGCCGACCTCACGGACCTCGACGCCGTGGACCGGATCATCGCTGCTGCCGGCGGGCAGGTCGACGGCCTGGCCAACGTTGCCGGCATCAATGACGACTTCAGCCCGCTGCACGAGGTCTCCGACGCCATGTGGCAGAAGATCTTTGCCGTGAATGTGGACGGCCTGGTGCGCCTGACCCGCGCCGTGCTTCCCGGCATGCTGGAAGCCCGCAAGGGCACGATCGTGAACGTCACCTCCGAAGCAGGCCTGCGCGGTTCCGCCTCGGGTGTGGCTTACACGGCCTCCAAGCACGCCGTTGTTGGCATCACCAAGAGCGCCGCCTTCATGTATGCCAAGGAAGGCATACGCATCAACGCGGTTGCTCCGGGCGGCGTTGCCACCGGCATTCCGATGGGCGGCAAGACCTCCGAGTACGGCGAGGCCCGCCTGACGCCGGCCCGCGTGATGATTCCCGGCCTGGCCTCGGCCGAGGACCTGGCAGCCTCCATCACGTTCCTGCTCAGCGATGACTCCGTGAACATCAACGGCGCCATCCTGCCCTCTGACGGCGGCTGGTCCGCGGGCTAACCGCACCAAACACAACGGCGGCGGCCGGCTCCCTTCTCCGGAAGGGAACCGGCCGCCGTCGTCATTCGAGAGGCCAGTTACGGCTCGTTTCACGCCTCATAAGAGCCGTAACTGGCCTCTCGGCGGGGGGTCAGGAGCCGGAAACCGCAGCCGCGAGCTTGTTCAGCGAGGCTTCCAGCTCTTCCTTGCTGACCATCGGGAAGGACACCTTTTTCAGGGTCTCCTTGTCCGTGACCTTGCTCCAGTCATAGGTCAGGGTCACTTCGGTGGAATCCGGCCCCATGGAAGCCAGCTCCCACATCCATTCCCAACCAGCGGGCTCCGTGCCCGCAACGGCAGTCTTCCAGGCCAGGAGCTTGTTGTGGTCGAAGCCTGTGACGTGGTTGTCCGTCTTGTACTCGCCCATCTTGGAGTTGTTCATGTTCATGGTGAACACATCGCCGACCTTGGCGATGCGGTCGGTCTTCTCATCCGAAACCACCATGCCCGAACCGTCCAGCTCGTGGTGCCGCTCAGGGTTGGAGAGCAGGTGGAAGATGTCCCCTGCCGGTGCGTCGATGACGCGGGATACGGAAATGGTCGACTGTTCGTTGGACATAGTGCTCCTTCGTGTAGACGGATCATGCCATCCCGGCGGGCGGTAGCCCGCGGGAAACCTAGTCTTGCGTTGAACGCTGGGCCTCTTCGAGCGTCCAGCCGCTGATGAACGGCGGGTCCTGCCCCTCGTCCCGGGTGTACTGGCGGCACCGCTGCCGCTCGTCCTGCAGCCACTGCCGGAAGCCGGCCTGGGTGGACCCCAGCGACGGTACGCGGTCCAGCACGTCGATGGCCAGCTGGAACCGGTCAATCTGGTTCAGCATTGCCATGTCAAACGGCGTGGTGGTGGTGCCCTCTTCCTTGTAGCCGCGCACGTGCAGGTTGGAATGGTTGGTGCGGCGGTACGTCAGGCGGTGAATCAGCCACGGATAGCCGTGATAGGCGAAAACCACGGGCCTGTCCTTCGTGAACAGGGTGTCGAAGTCCCGGTCGGAGAGCCCGTGCGGATGCTCGGTGGAATCCTGCAGCCGCATAAGGTCCACTACGTTCACCACGCGGATCCGCAGCTGCGGCAGCCGTTCCTTCAGCAGTGCGGCGGCAGCGATGGTTTCAAGGGTGGGCACATCCCCTGCACAGCCCATGACTACGTCGGGATCCGGCTTCACGCCGGGGGACTCATCTTCGCTGCCGGCGAAGTCCCAGACGCCGATACCGCGTTTGACGTGCAGCTTGGCCTCTTCCGGATCCAGCCACACGGGCGCCGGCTGCTTGCCGGAGACCACCACGTTCACCCGGTCCCGTGTCCCGAGGATGTGCTGCGTGACGGCCAGCAGCGTGTTGGCATCCGGCGGCAGGTACACCCGGATCACGTCGGCTTTCTTGTTCACCACGTGGTCGATGAACCCCGGATCCTGATGCGAGAACCCGTTGTGGTCCTGCTGCCAGACATGGCTGGAGAGCAGGTAGTTCAGTGACGCGATGGGCTGCCGCCAGGGCAGCTCCCTGCTGACCTTCAGCCACTTGGCGTGCTGGTTGAACATCGAATCGACAATGTGGACGAAGGCTTCGTAGCAGTTAAAAACGCCATGCCGGCCGGTGAGCAGATAGCCTTCCAGCCAGCCCTCGCAGAGGTGTTCGCTGAGCACCTCCACCACCCGGCCGCTGCGGGCCAGATGTTCGTCCACAGCCTCGATCCGCTGCTGCCACACCTTGTCCGTGACCCCGTAAACCTCCTGCAGCCGGTTGGAGGCGGTCTCATCCGGGCCAAAGATCCGGAAGTTCTCCGGGTTTAGCCGGATGATCTCTGCCAGGTACTTTCCGAGGTTCAGCATGGGGCTCACGCGTTCCCCGCCCGGCTCCTCAATCGCGACGGCGAAGTCCGCGTAGGCGGGCAGGCGCAGGTCCTGGAGCAGACGGCCGCCGTTCGCATACGGAGTGGCGCTCATGCGCAGGTTGCCGGCCGGGGCCAGGGCCGCGATTTCGCCGCGTAGGCGGCCGTCGCCGTCGAACAGTTCCTCCGGACGGTAGGACTGCAGCCAGTCCTGAAGCTGGGTGAGGTGTTCCGGGTTGTCGTGTACCTCGGACAGCGGCACCTGGTGCGCCCGCCAGGTGCCTTCCACGGGTTTGCCGTCCACTTCCCGCGGACCGGTCCAGCCCTTGGGGGAACGGAGAACGATCATGGGCCAGCGCGGGGCGTGGGGGTCGACGTCGCCGGCAACCGGAGCGTCGGCCGGAACGGCCTGCTTCTCGCCGGACCGGTACGGCTCCTGGATCGCGTGGATCTCTGACAGGCAGGTGCGCAGCGCCGCGGCGAAGTCCTCATGCGCGGTCATTATGGCGTCCGGGTCCGTCACGGTCACGAAGTGCGGGCGGTAACCGTAGCCTTCGAGCAGCTTCACCAGCTGGGATTCGGGCATCCGGGAGAGCACGGTGGGGTTCGCGATTTTGTAGCCGTTCAGGTGCAGGATCGGCAGGACCGCTCCGTCCGCGGCTGGGTCCAGGAAGCTGTTGGAATGCCAGGAAGCGGCCAGCGGCCCGGTCTCGGCCTCGCCGTCGCCAATGACCGTGGCCGCCACCAGGTCCGGGTTGTCGAAGACGGCGCCATAGGCGTGCGCCAGCGAGTAGCCCAGCTCGCCGCCCTCATGGATGGACCCGGGCGTTTCCGGCGCCGCATGGCTGGGCACACCACCGGGATAGGAGAACTGCTTGAACAGCGTATGCAGCCCGTCCTCGTCCTCGCCGACGTGGCTGTAGATCTCCGAGTAGGTCCCTTCCAGCCAGGCGTTCGCAACATTGGCCGGGCCGCCGTGGCCCGGGCCGGTAATGAACAGGAACTGCTGGCCGGTCTCATTGATCAGCCGGTTCAGGTGCGCGTAGATGAAGTTCAGGCCGGGGGTGGTTCCCCAGTGTCCCAGCAGGCGGGCCTTCACATCGCCCGGTTCAAGCGGCCGGCGCAGCAACGGATTGTCCCGCAGGTAGATTTGGCCGGCGGAGAGGTAGTTGGCCGCCCGCCACCACGCATCCACCGCCTGCAGCTGGTCCTGGGGCGGCAGTGCCGTTCCGGGCAGTCGATCTTCAGGGGTTCGGGTATCGGTCATTGCTGCGTTCCTCCCGGTTGGGGGTGGTGGACGTTCTTGGCTGTCCCAGGCGGTTGCCCTAGGACGGTGCGGGAATTTCCGGTACGACGTCGGAGGGCCGTTTGTCCGGCCGCAGCCCGCGCCACACCGGGTGCCGGAGCTTGCCGGTGCCCGTCCGCTCCGCGTAGGTCACCTCACCCACCAGGACCGGGCGGACCCAGTGCGCGTCGGAGGCGTCGGCCCGGGGCACGTCGTCCAGCGGAGCGGTCTTGCGGGAGAGTTTCTTCAGCCGGGAGCCCACCAGGGCGAGGTCCTTCTCGCTCAGCCCGGAGCCGACCCGGCCGATGTACTGCAGCTCGGTTCCGTCCGGCACTGCCACCAGCAGGGACCCGACTTTGTTGGCCCGGTTGCCCTGGCCCGGCCGCCAGCCCACTATGACTACTTCCTGGCTGAACTGGTTCTTCAGCTTGATCCAGCTGCGCGAACGGATGCCGGCTGAGTAGTCCGCTGAACGGCGCTTGGCCATGACGCCCTCAAGCCCCAGTTCCTTGCTGGCCTCGACGGCGTCCTCCATGCCCAGGTCCAGGGCGGGCGGAACCTGGATATGCCCGCCGTCGTCGCTGGATTCCACGGCCTGTTCCAGGATTTCGCGGCGCTGTTCCCAGCTGAGCTCCAGCAGGGAGTTCCCGTCCAGCCAGAGCAGGTCGAAGATCATGAACTGCACCGGAGTCTTGGCTGCCGCGGCTTCCGCGTCGCGGGCGCGGGTCAGGTGCATGCGCGGCTGGAGCAGGCCGAAGTCCGGGCGTCCTGCCTTGTTCAGTGCCACGATCTCCCCGTCCAGCACCGCCCGCCCACCGTTCAGCGAGCGGCCGAGTTCCTGCAGTTCGGGGTACGCCACGGTCATGTCGTTGCCGTTGCGGCTGATCAGCCGGGTGCCCTCCGGGGTCACTTCGGCGATCGCCCGCACACCGTCCCATTTCATCTCGAACGCCCAGTCGGCGTCGTCGTTGATATCCGCCTTGGAACCCAGCGTGGCGAGCATGGGTTTCAGGGACGGCATGCCGGAGTCCTTGATGTCCTGCCTGACCGCCGAAGCGTCCGGAAGCGGCAGCGGGTCCGGCCGGGCTTTGGCCGCGGTCTTCACTGCCTCTGCAGGGTTCGGAGTGGACGTGGCGCGTTTCGTGGACGGGGTCCGCTTGGCCGCAGACTCCGAGCCCCCTCCTGTCTCCGGAGCTTCCGCCGGGCGCTGGTCCTTCATCAGGTGCAGGAGCCAATTGTTCTTGCCGTCCTCGCCGCCGGTATGGATGAAGGCAAATCGCCGGTCCGCCGCACCGTCCCGGGCCAGGCCGCCGTCGGGCTGGCCGTGCACGGTGACAATGACTTCCTTGTCCGGGCGCCATTTTTCCGTGTCATAGGTGCCGTGGTCCCAGATCGTCACTTCACCGGCACCGTATTCACCCTTGGGAATGGTACCTGAGAAGCCGCCGTAATCCAGCGGATGGTCCTCTGTCTGCACCGCCAGGTGGTTTCTGTTCGGCGTAGTGGGCGGGCCTTTGGGAACTGCCCAGGAGACCAGGACGCCGTCGCGCTCCAGCCGGAAGTCCCAGTGCAGCCGCCTGGCGTGGTGCTCCTGGATGACGAAGCTGTTGCCGTCGCCCTCCACGGCCTTGGGCGCTTCTTCCGGAACGGGCTCCGGTGTCTTTGCGGCATCGCGCATGCTGCGGTACTTGTGGAGCCTGTCCGGTGCCGTCGACGCGTCAAGGTCGCCGGCATCCGCCTGTCCGGAGTGCATTCCGGCCAGCGGATCCCCCAGGGTGTCCACCCGCTCCAGGACCTGCTCATAGTCCAGCTGCGCCAGGTCGGGGTCCTCCAGTTCCGCCCAGGTCCGCGGCGCGGCGACCGTCGGGCGGAACCGTCCGCGCAGCGAGTACGGGCAAATGGTGGTCTTGTTGGCGTTGTTCTGGCTCCAATCCACCAGCACCTTGCCCTTGCGCAGCGTCTTCTTCATGTCGCTCACCACCAGGTCCGGGTGGTCAGCTTCCAGCGCCCGCGCCAATTCATGCGCGACGGCGCTCACCTCATCCGACGTCTGCTTTTGATCCAGGGCAGCGTAAAGGTGGATGCCCTTGGAACCGCTGGTGACCGGGCGGGCGTCGAGCCCCATGTCGGTGAGGATGCCCCGGGCCAGGCGGGCTACCTCGGCGCACTGCGCCAGCGAGGCGCCTTCCCCGGGATCCAGGTCCAGGACCAGCCGGTCCGGATTCTGCTTTCCTCCCCGCGGCCCGAACTGCCACTGCGGGACGTGGATTTCCAGGGCAGCCAGCTGGGCCAGCCAGGTCAGCGTGGCCAGGTCATTGACCAGCGGATAGACGTTCGTGCTCTCCTTGTGCTCAATGGCGTTGCGCTTCACCCAACTGGGCGCGGAGTCGTCGATGTTCTTCTGGAAGAAGACCTGCCCGGGCTTCTGCGGAGTTCCGACGCCGTTGACCCAGCGCTTGCGGGTGGCGGGCCGGTTGCGGGCGTACGGAATCAGGGTGTCCGCAATGGCGGCATAGTAGGACAGCACATCCGCTTTGGTGGTACCGGTTTCGGGGTAGAGCACCTTGTCCAGCGAGGTCAGGCGCAGGCGGTGTCCGTCCACGTTGACTGTTTCCCGCTGCTTCGGGGCCGTTCCCGTAGTTGCCATGCCCCCTAGTCTTACCGGGATTAGCAGCCGATTTCCAGTAGCCATCAGCATGCTTACAAAATGTTGCGGGGCTTTTGGGACGGGTTCGCGCAGGGACCTCCGGCACGCAGGCATCGTGTGTATGTTGGGGAAATGACTGACACGCAGCGGGTCCTGGTCACTGGAGCAACCGGCTACATCGGCGGGCGGCTGGTGCCGCTGCTCCTCGCGGACGGGCACGACGTGCGGGTGCTGGTCCGCTCACCCGACAAGCTGAACGATGTCCCGTGGCACGACGACGTCGAGATCGTCCAGGGCGACCTGTCGGATGCGGACTCCGTCAACTCCGCGTTCCAAGACATCGACACGGTGTATTTCCTGGTCCATTCCATGGCCTCGGGCAAAGGGTTCGCCGCGCAGGAAGAGAACATCGCCACCATCGTGGCCCAAGCCGCTGAGACCGCCGGCGTCAAGCGGATCGTGTACCTGGGCGGCCTGCATCCCTCCGAGGGCGAGCTCTCACCCCACATGGCGTCAAGGACCGCCGTCGGCGAGATCCTGCTCAGAGGGGCCGTTCCCGCAGTGGTGTTCCAGGCCGGGGTGGTGATCGGTTCCGGCTCGGCGTCGTTCGAAATGATCCGGCACCTGACCGAGACCCTGCCCGTCATGCCCGCGCCGAGCTGGGTGCGCCGGAAAATCGAGCCGATCGCCGTACGGGACGTCCTGCACTACCTGACCCGCGCCGTCGACCTGCCCGAAAACCTGAACCGCACCTTCGACCTCGGCTCCGGCGACGTCCTGGAGTACGCCGACATCATGAACGGCTATGCGGAGGTGGCAGGACTGCCCCGGCGGCGGATTTATGCCCTGCCCATCCCGGCACCCAAGCTGGCCGGCCTGTGGGTGGCACTGGTAACGCCCATCCCGCTCTCCATGTCCCGGCCCCTGGTTGAATCCCTCCAGCACGATGCCGTGGCGAAGGAACGGGACATCAACGGCTACATCCCGGAACCGCAGAACGGACTGACGAACTACCACGACGCCGTCACCCGGGCGCTGGGCAGAGAGGCACGCAACGAGGTGGAGACCACGTGGGCCAGCGCCTCCAGCGCGGCCGATCTCGCGTCGGAGCCCCTTCCGTCAGACCCCGACTGGGCCGGCCAGACGGTCTACGTGGACCAGCGCCGTCGCCGCTCCGATGTTGACTCCAGCCACGTATGGAAAGTGATCGAAGGCATCGGCGGCAACAACGGCTGGTACTCCCTTCCGATGGCCTGGGCCATCCGCGGCGTCCTGGACAAAACCGTGGGCGGTGCCGGGCTGAGCCGCGGAAGGCGGAACCCGGCCACACTCTTTACCGGCGACGTCGTGGACTGGTGGCGGGTGGAGTTCCTCGAACGCGGGACGCTGCTGCGGCTGCGGGCGGAAATGCGGGTCCCCGGCAAAGCCTGGCTGGAGCTTCGGGTGGATCCCGACGGCGGCGGAAGCGTCTACAGCCAGCGCGCCATCTACTTTCCGCGGGGGCTTTTGGGACGGCTGTACTGGTGGCTGATCTATCCCTTCCACGGGTTGATCTTCCCGTCCATGGCGAAGAACATTACCCGCCAGGCGGCCAGGCTGGCGGAACTGGGGTAATGCTTCACCCAGGCCCTTTGTCAAGGTTTGATTCCAGTTTTCCCTGCTCCGCGCGGGGATTGGCTGCGCAGCCGGTCAGCGGGCTAGATTCGTTCCAATCCCGCTCCCCTGCCGAAAGCGTCCAACGTGTCCCTGCCACCGTCCACCCGTGCACAGGCGCGGCAGCAACGGTCGGCCCCTGCCTTCCGGTATGACATCGAGGGCCTGCGCGCCGTCGCGGTGGCTGCCGTGCTCGGAAACCACCTGTATGCGTGGCCGGCAGGCGGCTATGCCGGCGTGGACGTCTTCTTTGTCATTTCGGGTTTCCTCATCACCACCATCCTGGTGCGCGACATTACCTCTCCGGAGAGGCTCTCCCTCGGCGATTTCTACCGCCGCCGGATCCGCAGGCTGGTTCCCGCCGCGGTGGCCGTCCTCGCAACCACTGTCACGGCCGCCTTCGTGGTGTTTGGGCCCGGACGCGCGGCGGCGATCCTCGAAGACGCCGTATGGTCCTTCTTCTTCCTGGGCAACTGGCGCTTTGCGGCGTCCGGGACGGACTATCTGAACGCCGGAGCGGCAGTTTCCCCGCTGCAGCATTTCTGGTCCCTCGGCGTTGAGGAACAGTTCTACCTTGCCTGGCCCTGGCTGCTGATGTCAGGCATCGCCCTGGCCGCGGTGCTGCGCTGCACCGACCGCGGAATGCGTGTGCTGCTGCTCGCCCTGATCGCCGGTTTCTGCGCGCTCACCTTCGTCTTTGCCCTGTGGGAAACCGTGCACCGGCCCACGACGGCGTATTTCTCCACCCTCAGCAGGGCCTGGGAACTCGGTGCCGGAGCCATGCTGGCGGTCGCGGCACCGTGGCTTGTCCGCCTGCCGGGTCTCTTCCGGGCAGTTGCCGGATGGATTGGACTGTGCGGCCTCGCCCTGTCCTTCGCTGTCCTGTCGTCGCAAAGCACTTTCCCCGGACCCTGGGCACTGCTTCCCGTAGCCTCCACCGTCCTGCTCATCGCGGCCGGAACGGGTGTCCCGGGGCACGGCTACAACCGGATCATGTGGCCCCTGACGAATCCTGCCAGCCGCTACGTTGGACGCATTTCCTATTCCCTCTACCTCTGGCATTTCCCGGTCATCGTCTTCTTCACCGCCCTCTTTCCGGAATCCCCTGCCCTGCCCGCCCTCCTGGTGTCGCTGCTGCTGGCCAGTCTCTCCTTCCACTTCCTAGAGGATCCCGTCCGGCACTCGCGCTGGCTGATGCCCCGGTACACCGCGCGTGAACGGGGCCGGCGCTACTTCCAGCCGGCCACGGCACCGCGTCCGGCCCGGCTGGCCGCCATGGCCGCCGCAACGGGCCTGCTGGCATCGGGTCTGGCGGCGGTCGCCATCGATACTGCCCTGCAGGACAGCCTGCCGCCGGCAGCGGCAGAAACACTGCAGCGGCCCGTACCGATTCCGGCGCCGTCCAGCGTGGAGTCCCCCGTTCCCGCGGAGACTCCCGGCGAAACCGTCCCCGCACCCCAGGATCCCCTGACGGCCCACACCGCGGCCCTGCGCGCAGCCCTTCAGAGCCCGGAATGGCCGGCCCTCTCACCGGATCCTGCATCCTTCACCGAGGGCGGGCGCAACGCGAAACCGGTTGAGTGGATCCAGGACGGCTGCCTTGGCAGCAATGAGGCCAGGAACCCGGATCCCGTCGCCAACACGGCGCACTGCGTCTACGGGGACCCCGGCGCATCCCGGGACCTTGTCCTGTACGGGGACTCGGTGGCGATGGCCTATCTTCCCGCGCTGAGGGCTGTCCTTGACCCCGGACAATGGCGGATCCACGTCTACACCGCTGCGGGCTGCACTCCGGCCGAGGTTGCCCAAACGCGGATCGGCGGCGCCCCCTATCCCGAGTGCCCGGTCTTCCGGGACTGGGCAGTCCAGAGAATCGGCGAGCTGAGCCCGGAGGTGCTGCTCATGGCATCGTTCCGCTACGAGCCGGCGCTCTCCAGCGGCGCCACCGGGAAAGCCGCCGACGCCGAGTGGGAGAGCGGAACGCAGCGAATCCATGAGCGGCTGGCGTCAAAGGCGCAACGGACCCTGGTCCTGGGGGCACCGCCGGAAGCAAAGGATCCGGCACAGTGCGCCACCAGGTTCAGCAGCCCGAAGGACTGCGAGCAGGCCCTTCCGGAAGGACACGGTGACCGGGCGGCGCTCGAAGCCCGCGCCGCCACGGCCGGAAACCCCGACGTTCGGTGGATAGACACCACCGCGTGGTTCTGCGTTGACGGACGCTGCCCCTCCTTCGTGGGCAGCACACCGCTCTACGCCGATGCCTACCATCTGTCCGCTGCCGGTGCTGTGTCCCTGGGACCGCTGGTGGCCCACGCACTGTCCGGGGAAACGGCCGGCGAGGTCCGGGGATGACGCAGCCATGCCGCCGAACAGTCTCGCTCACGTAGTATGACTTCAGCCAAACAGAACCAAGGGGATTGAACATTGCAGGAAAAGAGCAGCCGTAAGCGGTGGATCCTGGCCGCTGCGGCCGGGGTCCTGGTCATCGGCGGCGCCGCCGGCGTGGCAGCTGCCACCGGCGCGTTCGACGGCGGAACCACCGCGCAGGCACCTGGGTCCGCTCCGTCGCCCAGTAAGCCGGCCGAACCTGCCATCCCGGTTGAATTCACCGCCGAACCCGCAGATGCCGCAGTCGAGGTCAATCCGGTAACGGTCCCCACCTTGAAGGTCCAGCACGGCACCATCGAATCCGTGAGCCTTGCCCCGGAAGCCGGCGGTGAGGACGTTCCCGGCGAATTCGCCGGGAACCGGACAGAATGGGCAGCATCAGAGCCCCTGGCTTTCAACACCCGGTACACCTTCACGTTCACGCTGGCGGATTCCAACGGCGAGACGAAGACTTCATCGCAGGCCTTTCACACCGTCACCCCGCCGAATGAAGCCAACGCCTTTATGGGTCCGCTGGACCAGTCCGTCGTCGGCGTCGGGCATCCGATCGAGATCAATTTCAGTGAACCTGTGCTGAATAAGGAAGCCGTCGAAGCTGCCATCACGGTCACCAGCACCAGCGGGCAGGTTGGCGCCTTCTATTGGATTTCGGATAACAAGGCACGCTACCGGCCGGAAACATTCTGGGAACCAAACTCCACCGTGACCGTGGACATGAAGCTGTTCGGTGTCGATTTCGGAAACTCGATGATCGGCAACTTCAACGAAAAGCGGACCTTCCAGGTCCATAACAGCCGCGTTGCCGTCGTGGATAACCTGACCAAGACCATGCAGGTCTTTATTGACGGGCAGCTCACCCGTTCGTTCCCCGTAACCCTGGGCGACTCGGAATGGCCTTCCCCCAGCGGCTACCAGGTGGTCATGTCCCAGCATTCGACGCTGCCGTTCCGGGCCGAGAGCATTGGGCTGAAGCCGGGAGACCCCGCCTACTACGAACCGTTCGACGCATCCTGGGCAAGCCGCCTGACCAACAGCGGCGTCTTTGTCCATCAGGCGCTGCCCGGGGCCATGGGCGCACTCGGCGTCATCAACGTCTCCCACGGCTGCATCGGCATGTCACCTGAAGGGGCGAAGTACTTCTACGACACCTTCGAACCGGGGGACCTGGTGCAGGTATTGAACACCGGCGTTGGCCCCGCAGCCATGTGGGACGGCTACGGGGACTGGAATGTTCCGTGGACGGAATATTCCACGCAGGCGAAGAGCTAGTTCCGGCGGCGCCCGAACACGAAGTAGGCGATCGGGCCAATAAAGTTCACGGCACAGGCTGCGCTCCAGGCAGCTTTGGGACCGTTGATTTCACTGCCCGGACGGCGCCAGATGTCCACGAGCGCGGCGCCTGCCAGCAGGAACTGGATGCTCGAGAGGATCCCGAGACCCTTTTTCTGGTCGGACGTCAGGTCCTGGAAAGACTTTTTCCCGCTCATTGATTCTCCTCGCTTGGCTTGCCATGCCCGGCTTGGGCCTTCAGCGGCCCATCCGCATCCGGAAAGCCTGCATCTGTTCGATGACGACCTGGACGATGGCGGTTATTACCCCCAGCATAATCAGGTTCGGTGCCGCATAGCGGAGCCTCATGGTCCACGGTTCGTTCATATACCCGCTGTAGTTCATCTGCGGCTCTGCCGGTTCCGGCGGGATGATGAGGTCCGCGAACAGCCCAAAGAGGCCCAGCACCACCAGTCCGCCCGCGAGGCCCCAGGCCGCGAGACGGTATTTGCGCTGGCGCCGCTCAAGTTCCACCCAGACTTGCGGAGGAGCGCTGGTGGGGTGCGATACTGCCGGGACGTCACTGATCTCCACAACTTGGGGAGCCTCGGCGGTAAACCGCTGGATGCCTGTCCCGCCGTCCCCGCCTCCACGCTGGAAGGCGGCGTCATAACGCGGATCGAAGTCGCTCTGCCTGCTGGTCATGGGCAGTGTCCCCTTAGCTTGTCCGGGGGGAAGCCGGCGGCCGCGTCCTGGCCGCCGGACCTGCCGCTTTCCCCGGCCCTCCCCCATTGATGGAGCACACTGTAGTCCATCCCTGCGGCAGTCGGGCCGGGGACTTGGGACTACTGCGCCAGGAACTTCAGCAGTGCATCGTTGACATCGTCTGCGTGAGTCCACAGAAGGCCGTGGGGCGCTCCCTCAATCTCGATGTACTCGGCCGAAGGCAGTGCCTTGGCGAAACGCCGCCCCGTTGCGTCAATAGGCAGGATATTGTCCGCTGTGCCGTGGACGATCAGGGCGGGAACGTCGATCTTGGGAATGTCCTGGCGGAAGTCGGTCAGCCAGGTGGGCTGTGCCGCAATTGAGGCGACGGGACTGGCGCTGGCGGCCAGGTTCCACCCGGCGTCCATGACCTCCTGGCTAAGCCGCGAAGTGCCCAGCAGTTCATCGGCGTTGTAGAAGTTCTTGAAGAACTCGGTAAAGAAGGCATACCGGTCCGCAGTGACGGCCTCCAGCTGCCCGTCGAAGACCTCCTGCGGGACACCTTCCGGATTGTCGTCCGTCTTCAGCAGATACGGTTCCAGCGAGCCCAGGAACACGGCCTTGGCGACGCGGCCGGAACCGTACGTACCGAGGTAGCGGCCGACTTCCCCGGTACCCATGGAGAAGCCGACCAGTACGGCGTCCTGGAGGTCCAGGGTGTTGAGCACGGAGTTGAGGTCCGCTGCGAAGGTGTCATAGTCGTAGCCTGTGGCCGGCTTCCCTGATCGGCCGAAACCGCGGCGGTCGTACGTGATCACCCGGTAGCCCGCCGCCAGCAGTGCAGCGGTCTGCTTCTCCCAGGAGGACCCGTCCAGCGGGTAGCCGTGGATGAGGACAACCGGCTGCCCGGAGCCGTGGTCCTCGTAATAGAGGTCTATCGAGGTGCTGTTTTCCGTACCAACACTGATGCGTCCCATTCTTGTTCCTCCTCGTGAAGCGGTGAGAATCATCATTCTCCATTCGGTGACCACTCTAGGGAACGATCGTTCTCAGAGAAGTACAATGGAGTCTATGAACTTAGCGGACGAACGTGGACACGTGATCGACGTCGCGGACCGCCTTTTTTATGAGCGCGGCGTCCAGGCTGTCGGCATGGCTGAACTTCGGCGCGAGGTTGGCCTCCCGCTGAAGAAGCTCTATGCCCTGTTCCCGTCCAAGCAGGCCATACTATTCGCCGTGCTGGACCGGCGCCATACCACCTGGACTACCGGGTTGCAGGCCAGGATCGAAGAAGCAGCGGAACCGCGGCAGAAGCTGCTGGCCGTCTACGACTACCTTGCCGGCTGGTTCGCGGAGGAATCTTTCCGCGGCTGCGCCTTCATCAACACCTTTGGCGAACTGGGAAGCCAGTCCCCCGACGTGGCACAGCGTACGCGGGCCCATAAGGAGTCTTTCCAGCGCGTAATGGACGAACTGGTTGCGGCAGCCGGCGGGGCTCCGGGGCTCGGCCCCCAGCTGGCCCTGCTCGCCGAGGGAGCACAGACGACGGCGGCGATTTGCGGATCCGCAGAACCGGCCCACCAGGCACGCCGGGCCGCGGAAATCCTGATTGACGCACAGGTACGGGCGGGCTCCGCCTAAGCAGGCCTTCTGCGCCTACACAGGGGTCCGGAGAAGACTGAAGGCAAGTACGGCCATGAAGACGGCGATCCCCAGGTCGAGCACCCGCCATGCCCTGGGCCGGGCGAACACCGGCGCCAGGAGCCGGGCCCCAAAACCCAGGGCGGTAAACCACACGGCACTGGCTGTCACGGCGCCGGCAGCAAAGATCCAGCGGCCGTCCGCTCCGTGGGTGGCTGCAAGCGAACCGAGCAGGACCACCGTGTCCAGGTACACGTGCGGATTGAGCCATGTGAGGCTCAGGCACGTGAGGACAGCCGCCGCCATCGATCCGCTCCCTGATCCAGCTGCATGCAGCGCTGAAGGCCGGATAGCCCGCCGAAGGGACAGTCCTGCGTAAACCAGGAGAAATGCTGCTCCCGCCCAGCGCAGCACCTCCACCAGGAAGGGGGCAGATTCGGTCAGCCTGCCGATGCCTGCTGTTCCGGCGAGGATCAGGACGGCGTCGCTGAGGATGCAGACAGCGAGCACTGCAGGCAGATGTTCGCGCCGGATTCCCTGCCGAAGGACAAAGGCGTTCTGCGCGCCAATGGCGACAATCAGTGCCAGTCCACTGCCGAAGCCGGTGAGCAGGGAAACGAGATCGGGGGTCATGCTCCCTACGTTAGGGGGCCGCGAACGTGCTTCCTAGCTAATTATTTTCACGGAACATTAGTATTTCTAAACATGGACTTCAATGCGGACCAGCTGCGCGCCCTGAGCGCTGTCATTGACCACGGCGGATTCGACGCCGCTGCCGCCGCACTGCACCTCACCCCGTCCGCCGTCAGCCAGCGGGTGAAGGCACTTGAGGTGCGGGCCGGCTGTATCCTGGTCCGCCGTACCCGTCCGGTGGCGGCCACGGAGCCCGGCGCCGTCCTGCTGCGTTTGGCGCGGCAAATCGCCGCCCTGGAGAGCGACGCCGTCGAACGGCTGGGACTGGCGGAGCAGGGACGGCCACCCAGTGTGCAGCTGGTGGTCAATGCCGACTCGCTGGCGACCTGGGTGCTTCCGGCCTTGGCGGGACTGCCGGACGTGAGCCTGGAGTTCACGCTGGAGGACCAGGACCATTCGGCGGAGAGCCTGCGGAACGGGACTGCCATGGGAGCCGTGACCTCAAGCCCGGCGGCCGTACAGGGCTGCTCCGCCACACCGCTCGGGGTCATGCGGTACCGGCCGATGGCCAGCGCTGCGTTCTGCCGCCGCTGGTTTCCCCAAGGGTGGACGGCCCAGGCAGCCGCCCTGGCACCCATGATCGTCTTCAACCGCAAGGACGCGCTCCAGGAAAGATTCCTGGAGGAGAGATTCGGGTCCGGGGTCATGCCGCCGCGCCACTACGTTCCTGCGTCCTCAGACTTCCTGCAGGCGGTGCGGCTGGGGTTGGGCTGGGGCATGCTTCCGGACCTCCAGAGCGACCCGTTGGTGGAAAACGGCTCCCTGGTACTTCTCGATCCAGGACAGGTCCTGGATGTTCCCCTCTTCTGGCAGCAGTGGCGAGTGGAGATTCCGGCACTCGAGCGCGTGGCGGAAGCGCTGGCACGGGCCGCAGGGCGGGACCTCCGCCAGAGCTAACAGCTAGAGGGCCGAGTGGTCACCCAAATGGTGGAAGGTGCGGTCATGGTAAACCAGGGGTGCTGCGGGCGGGCCGGTCACGATCTCCTCCACGCCGGCGGCTAACAGGATTGAACTTCCGGCCTGCATCCGTGACATGACGCGGCACACCAAAGCACGGGGCACGCCGTGCAGCAGCGGTTCTCCCCCGGGAAGACGAGTCCAGGCACGGTCCGGACCGAACCTCTCGGAGCCGGCAGACGCGAAAACAGCTGCCAGCTCTGCGTTGTCGGCACCGAGCAGATGCACCACCACGGTTTCCGCAGCCCCGATGACGCCGGCTGATCCCTGCGCCGAGGCCAGGGAGAAGGCCACGATCGGCGGAACGGCGGATACCGAACTCACGGAAGATGCCGTCAGTCCGACGGGACCTTCCGACCCCTCGGCGGTAATAATGGCGACTCCGGCGGGATGGCCGCGGAAGGCGTCTTTGAAGTCATCAACGAGGGGATGGGTTACTGCCGTTGAAGTCATGCCTCAACGTTAGAACCTCAACAATAGTTGAGGTCAAATCAGAGACCCGGTTCCAGCATCCGCGCTCCCGGTGCCTGCAGCCCCGAAGCATCCTCCGGATTCACGAAACCGCATTCGGCCAGGGACAGGCAGCCGCAGCCAATACATCCTCCGAGCCGGTCACGCAGTGCCTCCAGCTGCCGGATCCGGTCATCGAGTTCGGTCCGCCAGACGGCGCTCATGCGCCGCCAGTCATCCTGGTCGGGCACACCGTCGTCGGGAAGCTCGGCGAAAACCGCGGCGATATGGGAGAGCGGGATTCCCGCCCGCTGGGCGGCCCGGATCACCGCGACCCGGCGCAGCACCGAGCGGTCGAAACGACGCTGGTTTCCGCCGGTCCGGCGGCTGCGGATCAGGCCCTGGCGTTCATAGAAGTGCAGGGCGGAGACGGCGACGCCGCTTCGCTCAGCGACCTGTCCCACTGTGAGTTCATCACGTACCCGGGATTGAGAGTCCATACCGTGATTCCTGCCTCTCCCCGCCGGACCGGCCGAAAATTAGCCGGATGCCGTCTCCATTAAACCAACCGGCGGAACGGCGTGGCCGTAGCGGAAGAGGTTCTGCGGGTCCCAGGCGGCTTTGGCATCCCGGAGCCGGGAGTACATCTCCGGTTCCCAGGCCCGGGCACGGTCGGTCTCGTCCCCCGCCGGGCCGTGGAAGTTGATCAGACTGCCGGCTGCCCAGGGCTCCAGCGCTAGAGCCAGCCTTGTCAGTGCAGCCTGGACGGGATCGCCGTCGGACTGGCCCGCGACGCCGAGGATAAAGAGATGGAAGGCGGCAGTGCGTCCCGACACGGCATCCGGGAATGCGGGGGCTTCGCCCAGCGCCCCGCCAAGAAGGCGCAGTTCGGCCATGACCAGTGGTGTCCCGGAACCCGGGCCAATCTGCTGCAGCAGTTCGCCGGCCGCTTCGTCGCTGAGCTCCGTCAGCAGCACTCCCCGTTCCATGCCGGGAGCGGGATCCGTGGGGTCGCCGTGTACTGCATCGACGTCCCGGTAGTCCATGGGGCCGGCGGTGTCCCGCAGGGTCTGCACTTCCCGCATGGGCCCCAGGAGCGTATCAGCGTCCCGTGCTTCCCCAAAGAACGCGAAGCGCAGGATGACCGGGGCCGTACCCCGCACCTCTTCCGGAAGGAACGGAAGGTCGGGAAGGTGCATGAATGCCAGCGACACTGAAGCCTCCCGCGGCAGCGTCGGTGCCCACTGCCGGAAAAGTTCCAGCACCCGGGCAGAGGAATCTTCCGCATAAACGAGTTGCC
Organism: Arthrobacter caoxuetaonis; assembly: GCF_023921125.1. Classification (NCBI taxonomy): domain Bacteria; kingdom Bacillati; phylum Actinomycetota; class Actinomycetes; order Micrococcales; family Micrococcaceae; genus Arthrobacter; species Arthrobacter caoxuetaonis. Next base: position 40,085 of record NZ_CP099466.1, on the reverse strand, counting down.
CGCCGTAGAAATCCCCCAGCGGAACCACTCCCAGTGTCATGGATGTGACAATTCCAAAATTTCCCTTGCCCCCTCGCAGCACGGTAAAGAGCTCCGGCTCAGTCTCCGGATCGATTCGGCGATGCCGGCCTTCGGGGGTGACCAGATCGAAACTCCGGACATGGTCCGATGCGAAGCCGAGCGTCCGGCCCATCAAAGGCAGCCCGCCTCCGAGGGTGTAGCCCACCACGCCCACGCTGGAACTGGAGCCGTGCGCCGCTGTCAGGCCCAGCGGCAGCAGCTTCTCCAGCACCGCGGACCAGCGAACGCCCGCCCCAACCGTGACGGCCCCGGCTTCCTGATCCACGGCAACCTCCTGGAGCCGCGACGCGTTGACCAGCAGTCCTTCGTCCATGGGCGCAGCGGCGTTATGTCCTGTTGCCTGGACGGCCACCGGAATGCTGCGTTCGGCCGCCCATCCGACTGCCCGGGCGACGTCGCCGGCATCGAGCGCTCCCAGTGTGGCATCCGGCCGGTGCACCTGCGAGAGGTTATAGGCCGCAGTGTCCTCGGCGTAGGCGGCTTCGCCCGGCAGGCCGATAATCCCGCTGACCAATCCGCGCAGCGTCTCTAGGTCTTGTTCCTGGATCATGGGGTTTCTCCCGGATTGGCTGTTCCTTATGGGTCAGCTACCGCCCCGAGCGCCGGATAACTGCTCATAGGCTAAAGGCGGATCACCGCAGCGCCAAGGACCCTCGGGAAATCGGCCGCGGTGCCGAAGTCTGGAAACTCTCAGCCTGCTTGGTGTTCACTGGGTACATGAGAGCGATCTGGAAGGGTGCCATAGCGTTCGGGCTGGTCAACGTGCCGGTGAAGGTGTATTCCGCCACCGAGGACCACGACGTCAGCCTGCATCAGGTACACGAAAAGGACGGCGGGCGGATCCGCTACCAGCGGCGCTGCGAAATTTGCGGCGAAGTCGTCGAGTACAAGAACATTGCCAAGGCTTACGACGACGGCGAGCAGACAGTTGTGCTCACGGATGAGGACCTGGCATCACTGCCGGTGGAGAAAAGCCGTGAAATCGACGTCGTGGAGTTTGTTCCGAGCGATCAGGTGGACCCCATCCTCTTCGACCGGACCTACTACCTGGAGCCGGACTCCAAATCCACAAAGTCCTACGTGCTCCTGCGCCGGACCCTCGAAGAGACGGACCGGACAGCCATCGTGCAGTTCTCCCTGCGGCAAAAGAGCCGGTTGGGTGCACTGCGGGTCCGCGGCGACGTCCTGACACTGCAGACCCTGCTCTGGGAAGACGAGGTCCGCGAGGCTGCCTTCCCCTCCCTGGAGGAAAGCGTCCGCATTTCGGCCAAGGAGCTGGAGATGTCCTCCGCGCTGGTCGATTCGTTCAGCTCCGACTTCGACCCGTCGGGATTCACCGACGAATACCAGGAACAGCTGCGGACCCTCATTGAGGCCAAGCTGGAAAAGGGCGAAGCGCTGGACACGCAGGAAACCTTCGGCGAAGAGGCGGAGGAGGAGGGCGGAAAGGTCCTGGACCTGATGGAGGCACTTCGCCGCAGCGTCGAGAAGAACCGTGGCAAGAAGAGCGGAACCGCCACGAAGAAGGAACCAGACGAGAAAAAACCGGCGGCGAAATCCTCCAGCCGGAAAACCAAGAAAGGCGCGTAAGGGATGAGCTTTACGAGTTATTTCCGTGACCGTCGCGGCAAGCAGACCGTTTTCCAGCGCCCCAACCTTCCGCTCCTCGCCTGGGCAGGTTTCGGGGCGGCCTCTTCGATGGCGCTCACGCCCCGCTACCGGACGTTGCTTCACCGGGCCAGCCAGGGATCGATGATGTGGTGGGCCGCCGGTGAGACGTTCCGCGGCCGCAGCCCCTTCCGCCGGACGATTGGCGCCGCCACGCTGATGCGTTCGCTGAGGCGGTGAAGGGAGGAGGCTACTACTGCCGGTAGCCTTCGACTTCGCTGACAGGCCGGACTGATGCTTCGTCCGGGTTCACGCCGGCATCAATGCGGGCCCGGCGCTGCCGGAGCAGGTCCCAGCACTGGTCGAGCTGCTCGCCTACCCGTCGCAGCTGCTGAGCGTGCTGATCCGGATCCTGGTTGGGCCCCGCCTCCCGCAGGGCCTGCTCCTGGTCCACCAGTTCCTGGATGCGTGACTGAATCTGCTCGGTATCCATGGGCCCACGGTACTCAGCGAGGCGCACCGGCACCACACCCGCACGCCGGTTTTCATCCGGGCAGCTGACGGAGGAAGCCCGAGAAACCGCCGGGTGCCCGGCCTTGGGAACGGCCCGATGTGACTGCACGGTTCCAGTCCGTTGCAACCCACGGCACGCCGGCGGCTTTCATCCGGTTGGCCAGGTCCACGTCTTCGTGCTCCGCGGCCGGCGAAAAACCACCTGCCGCCGCGTAGGCCCGGTCAGAAAAACCAAGATTCGCCCCGTGAACGTGCGGATGCCCCTCGGCCAGTTCATGACGGGCGTGCCACAGGGCCAGGTGCCGCGGAGTGAGGTCGGCGGCGTCGGGCACGACTGTCCCCAGCACCAGCCCGTAGCCGGCAGCGGCGAACTGCAGCTGGGTGTGCAGCCAGTTGCGCGGAACTACTGTGTCCGCATCTGTGTTGCCGATCCACTGGGCACCGGCGTCCAGAAGTGCCTCGACCCCGGCGGCCCGTGCCCCTCCAACGTTCCCGGTACCGGTTTCCAGCAGGTGGAGCTGAAGTCCCAGTTCATACGCCGCCCGGTGTGCGGCGTCAGCGGTGCCGTCGGTGCAGGAATCCACCACGACGGCGACACTCACGGCGCCGGTCACCCCGGCTTCCGGCGAGCAGGCCGCCGCTACCGAGGCCAGCGTCCGCGGCAGCAGTTCTTCCTCATTCCGTGCAGGAATGACAACGCCGGTCCGTCGCAGGGTCAAAGCAGGCCCTCACGGCGGGCGGGCGATACTGCCGGCCGATGCACCAGGACGTCGATCCGAAAGTCTTCCTCGATGTGCTCGGCCTGGATGTCGAGGCCGCTGCCGTCCCGGAACGCCTCATGGATGTCGTCACCGCCGAGCGGCCAGTCGGCCATGGGGTGCCGCCAGTGGCAGAGCAGCAGCACACCGTCTTCCGCGAGCGTTCCGGCAGCCTGCGACACAACTTCGCGAAGCTGGGACGGGGACATGAAATAGCCAACTTCGGAGATGACCAAAAGATCGAATTCTCCTGCGGGCCAGTCACCGGGAATGCTGCCCCGGACCAGGCGGACCCCCGGCTCGGCAGCCAGCCGCTCCCCGGCCAGGTCCAGCGCCCGCTGTGAGACGTCCATGGCGATTACTGAGTCAGCACGCCGGGCCAGTTCCGCTGTCAGCACCCCGATGGAGCACCCGGGTTCGAAGACCCGTCCAAAGCGTTCCCGGGGCAGCATGGCGAGCGTCAGGGCGCGTTTACGGTGTTCGTAGAAGCTTCCCTCGAAGTTCCATGGATCGGAGGAGCGGGCGTACAGCTCCTCGAAGACCCTGCTCTGGGATTTGGGAACCGTGACGGCGAAGCTTTCGAACGGACGCTCGAAATGTGCCAGGACTTCCGGTGCGAGCAGTGCCTCGTCCCCGGGCAGGCCGGAGAGCGGATTCACCTGGCTGGAATGGGCGGCCATGGCATCGCGTTTTGCCGCGGCAGCGTCCTGCCCCAGCGGAAACACACGCAGTTCAGCCGGCACATCGGTGGGCGTCCCCCAGTGCCAAAGCCAGATGGGGTACTCCAGGAGCGGTATGCGTGCCTTTGCGGCGAATGCAGCTGCCGCCTGGCCGGCAGTGTCGTGGTCTGTGTGCCCGTCGCCCCGCCACGGTGCGGCAAGCCACAGATCATCACTGTCTTCCCCGACCACTTCCGCCAGGATCCGGTCCAGCTCCGTCCGGTGTGCGGACAGTCCGCCGTCCGGCAAAGGGAGCAGATGGACCCGCGCTGCGGGCGCAAGCCGGGAGACGGCGTCGTGCAGCTCCTTGTTCCGGAGCGCAGCCAGCGCCTGAGGTGAGTACGTTTTTGAGTTTGGATGCGATCCTTCCCCGGCGGTTGCCACCACCACATCGACTGCGGTCCCCGCAGCTGCCAGGGATGCAATCAGCCCGCCGGCTCCCAGGGTTTCGTCATCCGGGTGCGCGGCAAGCACCACCAGCCGGGACGGCACGCCGGGAAGGTCACCGGACAGCGGTTGGACGTCCCGCAGCACCTCCAGCCAGGCGGGCTCGCTGCGGGTTTGGTCCAAGTGCGTAAAACTCACCAAGGATCTGCTCCTCCAGCCAGCACGGCACTGCCCAGCGAAGCGTCGTCGCGCTCGGCGTGGTGCTGGCGTATGTACACATGCAGGTCGGCTACCCGCCGGGCATGTTCCTCTTCCGTCGCCAGCGGCCCCGGCCCCATGCCATGGGCAGCCGCGACGAGCACCCGTTCCGCTGCCCCGGCGACAACGCTCCTGACTCGGGCCGCCAAAACGGCGCCGGCAGGGCCGTCTGCCCGGCCGGCATCAACCTCAAGCGCAGCCGAGGCCAACGCCGTGCGGGCCGCGAACAGGGCGGTGTCCACCTGCCCCATCAGCATCGACGCAATCTGGTCCGGCGTACGTTCACGGCTCGCCTGCAGCAGACGGCGTGCAACGCCTACGGCTCCGCCGTACCAGACGGCAGCCACCCCCATGCCGCCCCAGGCGAAGCCGCTGCGCTGCAAGTACCAGTTGTCTGCCCCGACGGGAACGCCGGGAACGTTCGAGAAATCGACCGGCGCGCTGTCCACGGCGGCCAGCCCCCGGCTAATCCAGGGCCCCTGGCAGGCCACTACGCCGGGGTCCCGAAGGTCGACGGCGAACGCCCGGCGGGTTTCTGCGCCGGTACGGGCGGTCACCACCGCATAATCCAACTGGTCGGCCAGGGAGCACCACGGCTTGCGGCCGGTGATTGTCCACTCACCGTCCTGCTGCTCTGCTTCGAGGCCCATCCCGCTCGCTTCTGCCGCGAAGACGCCCCATGACCCGGCGTCGAAAGATATGCCCTTAGCAGCATATTCATCATGCTCGGGGTGGGCGGTGGACTCGGACAGGATGGCGCGAGCATCGAGATGAGGCTCGACCACCCGTGCTGCCGTCAGATCGGCGGCGCCCAGGGTGGCGAGCAGCTCCCACAGATACCGCGTTGACCCATGGCCCGGCAGCGGAGCTTCCACGGCCGCTGATTTTAGGATCGAGAGCGCCGACACGGCCGAACCGTTGATGCCCCCTGCCAGGCTCGCCAGATCGGCGAGGGCAGCATCGGTTGAGGGCTCCCGGAACGCGGATGCCAGCCGGACTGCGCCCGTCATCGGCGGATGCCGGCGGACAGTGTCCTGGCGGAGGGTCGGCCATCATCGATGTGTTGCAGGTGCACGGCAGCACTCCCTTCATAAGGATGCTGTCTAAATTACAGCCTGCGCGCCGAGTACGGGAATCTGCCGTCATACTCGCTTTCTCGAGTGACACGCTTCGGACATGCGAAAGGCACGGCGGCATGCCGTGCCTTCCTGGAACCCTCAGTTTGGAATACTGCCTTCACCAGGGGATCCCCGGCTGCCGCTGCTTCCGCGCGCCCGTTCAGGGCCGAGCACAAAACCGAGAATGATCATGACGACTGCCAGCCCCAGATGCAGCCAGTTGTCAGCCCAGTTGAACGGGACGAAATTACCTGCTCCATTCAGGGGCACAATCAATCCGTAAATGAACAGAAGCAGGTACAGGACACCGGCACCAATCAGGTATGTCCGGGCTGACGAGTGGGTTCTGGCCATCCACAGGCCAATGAATCCGAGCAGCATGTGAACGACATTATGGAGTACGGAGACTTGGAAGAGGCCTAAAAGTGCGGCCTCTGATGTATACCCGGCAAAGTAAAGCGCGCCGTAGTTCGTGGTGATTCCGGGGATGAAACCGAGTACACCAATAGCCAGGAAAATCACGCCAAAGACAATCGCGGCTATCTGGGTGCTGGTTCTGTGGGAAGACAGTCCCCGGCTGCTGCTTGCGTAAGACATGGCCAACTCCTTAGCTCCGGCGAAGAGTCGTGGACTCCGGCCATACGGAGGCCCGTAAACCTACGCCTTAAACTGTGGCACAGCGGCTTGCCCTTGGGAAGTAGGCTTACTATCCAGTGTTAACGTGTACGCGAAAGTGCTCAACAGACCTTGACGAACGGTCTCACGGCCTGTGGGCTGGAGCCCGGTCCACAGGAAGGAACGCCATGCAATCGCTCTGGCTGGATACTGCTCCCGCAATCACCTCTGACACCTTCGTCCCGGGAAACAGCTATGACACGGTTGTCGTAGGTGCGGGACTCACCGGGCTTACCACTGCCCTCCTCCTTGCCCGGCAGGGACAGCGCGTTGCCGTACTCGAAGCACGGAAAACCGGCGCTGTCACGACTGGAAACACCACAGCGAAAATCAGCCTCCTGCAGGGCACTGTCATCTCCTCGGTTGCCAGGCACCACAACACCGGAACAGCCGCCGCGTACGTCGACGCCAACCGCCGCGGACAGGAGTGGCTGCTGCGGTTCTGCACCGAGGCAGGTGTGCACTACGAGGTCCGGGACGCCTGGACCTACGCCGTCACCGAAGCGGGCGCGTCCTCGCTGGCCGAGGAGCGTGACGCCTGCCTTGCGGCCGGACTTCCGGTGCAGAGCATGACCGAAACCGAGCTGCCGTTCGCCGTCAGGGCTGCCCTGAAGCTCCCCGGCCAGGCGCAGTTCCACCCTTTGGAGGCACTGGCAGCCCTGGCACGTGAAATTCGTCAGCACACCGGGGTCATCGTTGAGGGCGTTAGGGTCACCGAAGTCCATCACACGCCTGAGGGGAAGGTCCGCGTGGACACTGCGGACGGATCCATCGAGGCCGGCACCGTAGTCCTTGCCACCGGAATACCGATCCTGGACCGCGGAGGTTACTTCGCCGTCGTCAAGCCGCTTCGTTCCTACGCAGCTGCTTTTCCCGTGACGGGTGAGGTTCCCACCGGCATGTACCTGTCCGTAGACCAGCCGGCGCGCTCACTCCGAACGGCCAGTGTGGACGGCACACAATATCTGGTCTCCGGCGGCAACGGCCATCCTGTGGGCCGTGCTTCCCATACGCGTGACCGCGTCACCGACCTGTTCCGCTGGACGCAGGAGCACTTCAATGTCGCAGAGGCCCGCTATGACTGGTCTGCCCAGGATTACGGACCGGCGTCGGCAGTACCGTACGTGGGGGAACTGCCCCTGCTCGGCAAGAACATCTATGCAGCCACCGGATTCAACAAGTGGGGCATGACCAACGCTGTGGCGGCTGCGTTGTCGCTGGCGGCAAAGATCCTCGGGGAACCCGATCCGTCCCAGGACCTGTACAAGGCGAAGATCAGCGTGCCCGACGCCATGTCCACTGTGAAGGACAACGCCGAGGTAGGCCTCCAGATGATCAGCGGCTGGGCCGGCGGACTCGCCCGCACGGCTGATTCTGTCCCGTCCGAAGGTCTCGGCGTCGTGGTCAGGGAGGGCGGTACGCCGGTGGCAGTCTGCACCGTCAACGGTGTCACGACCCGGCGCTCAGCCATCTGCCCGCACCTCCACGGCATCCTGAACTGGAACGACGCCGAGGCCTCCTGGGACTGCCCGCTGCACGGCTCCCGCTTCACAGCCACGGGCGAGGTGTTGGAAGGACCCGCGGTCCGGGGACTGGATCCGGCGTAAGCGGGCGCGCACGGCCGTGTCCAGGACACAAAAAGCCCGGTGTCCCTCCTCTAGACGGGAGGGGCACCGGGCTTTATGTCCGGATCGGACAGGGATGCGGCTAAACGCCGCTCGCCCTGGGGCCGCCCGACTCCGGATCATCGAGTGAGGGGTCGGCCGTTGGGGCGGCCTTCAGGCCCCCGGCGCCCGTGGCCGCTGTTGGGGCAGCGTCCACATTTCCGCGCCAGGAGCCTGTTTCAGATCCCCTTGACTCGATGAATTCCTTAAACCTTGCGAGGTCTCCCTTGACCCGGTGGTCATCGGCACCCACAGCAGCACCGATCTTTTCAGCAAACGTCTCGGGATCCCAATCCAGCTGAACAGTGACACGGGTCTCGGCGTCACCAAGGCGATGGAATGTCACGACGCCGGCGTGTGACTTTCCGTCGATGCTCTTCCAGGCAACACGCTCATCCGGGTGCTGTTCCGTGACCTTCGTGTCGAACGTCCGCTCGACGCCCCCGATCTTGGTGGTCCAGCGGGATTCCATGTCCGTGATCTGGGTGACGGACTCCACACCCTTCATGAAGTGCGGGAAAGACTCAAACTGCGTCCACTGGTTGTAGGCCGTGGTCACAGGTACAGCAACGTCAATGGATTCTTCTACGGTGTGCATAGTGTCCCTTCAGTCGCGGGTGGCACTGTTCTGTGTGAAACAGTCCCCAATACTAAGGGGCCTTATTTCATCCCCGGCCCCACCGTAACCAACTGGACAACAGATCACAAGCTGAAGGTAAGCTTGCTTATATCCCGTCGCGGCCCGAAACGGAGATCCCGCACGGCGCCGCGGCCGAACCGGCCATTTCTCGTCAACAGTGGAGGAAATATGAAGGCATCAAAGCAGCTGACCACCAACCTGCAGGCCGTCCTTGTGGACCTGATCGAACTTCACCTGCAGGGGAAGCAGGCGCACTGGAACGTGGTGGGCAAGAACTTCCGCGACCTCCACCTGCAGTTGGACGAGATTATCGACGACGCCCGTCTCTTCGCGGACGAACTCGCCGAACGTATGCGCGCCCTTGAAGCCGTCCCCGATGGCCGCAGCCAGGCCGTCGCCGAAGGCACGTCCCTGCCGCCGTTCCCCGCGGGCCTGGTTGACACCAAGGACACCGTCACGTTGGTAGTGGCACTGCTGCGTGGAACTGTCCAGACCATGCGGGACGTCCATGACCAGGTAGACGAAGAGGACCCGACGACCGCGGACATCCTGCACGGTTTTATCGGCAAGCTCGAGCAGTACGCCTGGATGGTCGACGCTGAGAACCTGACGCCCACCGCCAACGTTGTCCACCCGAAGGGTGCAGATAAAGCCGCCACGGTCTAGGCTGCCCCCCACGATTAACTGACGGCCGCGGGCCCGCGAAAATGCGGGCCCGCGGCCGTCAGTGCTTTCCAGTCCGTGGTGATTCCGGTCTTCTCCACCGTGTGGGCCCGCTGATCACCGCAGCTCTGTCAGTGCCGGGTGGCAAGATGGATAACTGCCGGATTTCCGGCGAACTGACCGCCCGGAAGGAAAGCACGACACCATGATGGGTGGCCACCACGCCGCGAGCGGCGCTGCAGCCTGGGTAGCCGTAGCCTCCACTGCGCCTTATGCCCTGGGCTGGTACCCCGTGAGCCCGCTTGGCATAGTCAGCGGAGCCCTGCTGACCGCCGGAGCTGCCCTGCTTCCGGACCTGGACCACCACAGCGGCACGATCGCCAACTCGCTGCCCCCGGTGACCAAGATCCTTGCCCGCATCACGGAACGGGTCAGCGGCGGCCACCGCCGGGGCACCCACTCCCTGCTGGGACTGGCTGTCTTTGTAGCCCTGGCCGGTGCGCTGGGTGAAATGACAACGGAGGTCCGCGGCTTCGGGACGATCGAGATCGGAGCCGGCCTGCTCTCGGTGCTGCTGATGGGGTTTGCGCTGAAGGCCTTGAAAATTGCGGGAGGTGCGGCCCGCAGCTGGTTGCTGGCGGTCGGCCTGTCGCTCTTTATTGCGCTCTACGCCCCGGAGAACAACGGCTGGCTGCCCCTCGCCGTCGGGCTGGGCGTTGGCGTGCACATCATTGGTGACCTGCTGACTCATCAGGGGGTGATGATCCTGTGGCCCCTGCGCATCAAGCGCCCCCGGAAAATCGCTTCGATGCCGCTGGTTGCGAAGCTGTGGAAAACGAGCGGCTGCCTGTCGCTGCCGGTCATCGGCCGCGCAGGGTCATGGCGGGAGTGGGCCATCATGGTGCCCGTCTCGGTGTACGCGATCTACGGTGTCATTGAGGGCGGATTCAACGCCCTCCGGGGCTGGATCACCTGATCCGTTGCGCAGACGCCCCGGTTAGCGTGCTTTGCCGGGACGACGGCGGGGCGGTTTAGTCCCTGCAGCTTTGCCGGGCCTTGCCTGCTTGCCGGGTGCTGCCTTGCCCCGGCCCGGTTTGGAGCCGGACTGGGTCTTCCCTGCGGAGCCCTGGCCTGATCGTTCTCCGGCGGACGAACCCCGCCTGGCCTTCTTGCCCGGTTCGGCCTGCGCCGACGGCTGGCGGGAGCTGTTGGCCGTGCGGCCACGGACAATGCCGATGAACTCTTCGACGTCGGGGTCTTCGGAGTCTTCGCGCCAGGCCACCGCTATCCGGGTGCCCGGTGCGTCCTGGACGGGCCGGGCAATGATGTCCCTGCGTGAGTGGATCCTCGCCACGGACATCGGCAGGATCAGGAGCCCGACGCCGGAAGCAACCACTTCCAGCCCCATGGCAACGCTCCCAAGGTCAGCGGGGTCCATGACGTTCTCGCCCGCAAGGTCGGCCAGGGCCAGTTCCTCGAACGCGGCCACCGGGTGGTCTTTCGGCGCGGCAACCACGGGCTGCTCCCGGTAGAGCGGGATCGCGTGCAGGCCCTCGGGGCGCTGGAAGCCGTCCTCCGGGATACGAAGGAACACCAGGTCCGCCCTGCCGGCAGCCAGTTCTTCCAGAACGGCCGCTTCGTCGACCTGCTGTGCCTCCAGGGACCGGCCCTGGCGTTCATTCCAGCGCGAGATCCACTTGCCCGGCGTCACACCGGGAACATAGGAGACTTTCAGCGGTGCAGCTGCCGGTCGGACCGGCTGGGAGGACTCGTGGGACACCTGTTCACAGTAGCCCACCGCCGGGCGGGTGGAGGGCCGGATACCCTTGATACATGACCCCCGAAAAATCCTCCCAGTCCATGAAGCCTGAGACGGCTGCAAAGAAGTTGGGCATTTACCTTCCCGCAGCTCCGCAGGAGTTCCAGGACAATCCTGTGACCCGCGCGCAGCTCGACGAACTGCTGGCTGCCCCGCCGGAATGGCTGGTCGAACTCCGCCGCAACGGTCCGCACCCGCGCCCGGTTGTCGCCCAGAAGCTGAACATCTCGATCGGCGGCCTGGCCCGCGGCGGCATCACGGATCCGCTGACCACCGCGCAGATCACTGAACTGCTGGCCGCTCCCCCGGCCTGGCTCGTTGCCGAGCGTGCCAGCTTTGCCGCTGTCCGCGCTGAGGCCAAGCGCGTCAAGGAAGAAGCGGCTAAGAAGCCCAGCAGCTAAACCCAAGCGGCACCCACCCAGGGGCCAGTCACGGCGTGTTGGGCCTCCCAACCAGCCGTACTGGCCCCAGGGCGTGTACCGGACATAAAAAAATCACCCCGGCCATCCAGCCGGGGTGATTCTGTTTGGTGCGCGAGGGGGGATTTGAACCCCCACGCCCTTTCGGACACTGGCACCTGAAGCCAGCGCGTCTGCCGTTCCGCCACTCGCGCAAAGTGATTTCCCTCAGCTTCGGATGCATTGTTTCTCACATCGTGCGGTGAGACCTGAGCATTCCTATTCCTCGGGAACAGCAGAATCAAGCATACCGGCATTTTTGCGAAACACCTAAACGGGGCCGGCGGGCCCCGCCACGGCCGCTGGCTCCCGCAGCATGCGGCGCCGGACCAGGGCCTGAGCGTTCCGAATATCGCCCTTTTGCGGCTGCGATGCGCTTCCCCCGCACCCGTCGGGACCTAAATCAGCGATCTGAACCCACCGCCAGGGTGTTAAGACAATTTTCAGCGGACCCCAGTAGTATCGGAGTGATTGGAACCTCTCCGGCTGCCTGCAGCCCTGCACGGGCCGACGGAGATTGTTTCCCTTACCGCCCTGTGCGCCAAGCCGGGACGGAGCAAGGTATGAAACCGAACAGCGGGCACGTCCAGACAAGGGAAGGAGGCGGAGATGGGTCTACTCGACAACGTTGAGCGCGGCATTGAACGAATGGTCCGTGGAGCTTTTTCCACCGGTTCCTCGGGGCGTGTTGAACCGCTGGAACTGGCAATAGCCCTTCGCCGGGAACTGGATGAGAAGTCCATGACGGTCGGACAGGGACGCACCCTGGCCCCGAACGTCTTCACCGCACGCCTTTCAGACGCTGACTTCGCCCGCGCCCAGGAGTGGGGCGCTCCGCTGGCCGAAGAGCTGTGCGACGTCGTCATCAAGCATGCGCGCAGCCAGACCTACACTCTCCAGGGCCCCGTACGTGTCTCCTTCACAAGGGACTCCACCCTCAAGCCGGGCGCCCTCGAAATCGATTCGAAGACCGAGAAGTCCCAGGGACCTGCTGCACGCGTTCCGCAGCCGCCTGCTCCCCGGCAGGGTCCCACCCGGATGCAGCCGGTGCTGGACATAGACGGGCAGCGCTATTCGCTGAACGCTTCATCGGTTGTCCTGGGCCGATCGTCCGAGGCAGATATCCTCGTTGATGACACCGGAGTCTCCCGCCGCCACCTCGAGATCCGCTCTGATGGTTCCACCGTCCGGGCCGTAGACCTCGGTTCGACCAACGGCAGCTACGTCAACGGCCAAAAAGTCCAAGGAGAAACCATCCTCACCGACGGTTCCACTATTGCCATGGGTCGCACCCGCATTGTCTTCCGGCTGCTGCCCGTACGGCCCGGGGGTCGGTAGTGGACGGCACCCTTGTTCTCACGCTTCTGCGTTACGGCTTCCTGCTCCTGTTGTGGGTGATGGTCCTGGCCGTTGTGGGTGCCATTCGCAGGGATCTCGTCCTGGGGGCACGCAACAAAACCGGAGTACCCACCGCCCGGCAGGTACGGAAGAATCCAGAGCTGGAACGCACCCCGCCGGCACCGGCGCGGGTCCAGGCCCGCCAGATGGTTGTCACGGAAGGTCCGCTCCGCGGCACCACCCTTGATCTGGCAGCAAGCCCCATCCTGCTCGGCCGCGCCCAGGAAGCAACCCTGGTGTTGGAGGACGACTACGCGTCCGGCCGGCACGCACGCCTGTTCCCGCAGGGAAGCCGCTGGTTCATCGAGGACCTCGGTTCGACGAATGGAACCTTCCTCGGAGGATCCCAGCTCACCCGCGCACAACCCGTTGACCTGGGAATGCCGATCCGCATCGGCAAAACGGTCATCGAATTGAGGGCCTAGCAGTGACGCTTGCCCTCAGGTACGCTGCCCGCTCCGACGTAGGAATGGTTCGTTTCAAGAACGACGATTCTGCCTACGTCGGGCGTTACCTTGCCGTCGTTGCCGACGGTATGGGCGGACACGCCGGCGGCAACGTGGCATCGGCCTCGACGGTCCTGGACCTGGTCCATCTGGACCGTCCCGACCTCGATGACGACGCCGTTACCGTGCTGGCAGACGAAATCCAGGCAGCAAATTCCCTGCTCTCCGAACTGGTGACCACGTCTCCTGAGCTCTCGGGAATGGGGACCACGGTCACAGCCATGCTGCTCCAAGGCAATAAGGTTGCCCTCGCCCACATCGGCGATTCCCGTGCCTACCGGCTCAAGGACGATACCTTCGAGCAGATCAGCGTGGACCACACTTTCGTGCAGCGGCTGATCGACGAAGGCCGTCTGCGCCCGGAAGAGGCCGAGACCCACCCGCATAAGAACGTGCTGATGCGCGTGCTGGGGGACGTCGACGCCAGTCCCGAACTGGATCTGGCAACCTTTGAGGTAGCCGCCGGGGAGAAATGGCTGCTTTGCTCCGACGGGTTGAACGCAGTGCTAAGGGACGACGACATTGAAGCCGTCCTGCGCGGATCCAGGGATATCGCCACGGCCGTCGACACTTTGGTGGAACTCACGCTCGCCGGAGGCTCCCCCGACAACGTCACCGTCGCGATCATCGAAGTGGCCGAGATTTCTGACGAGGAGCGCGCGCCCGCTCCGTCACCTGCCCGGGAACCCGCACCCGTTACCGGCGGAAACCCGGTGCAGGAAGCCGCTTCGGCTTCCCGCTCCCGGGACGCTGCCGGAACTGTTCCGGCTGCTGCAGGCCCCGAAACCGCAGCCAAGGACGACGCCGATACCGAAGATCCGGACCAGGACCGCGACGCTGCGAATCCTGTGCGCGCCGAGATCATCCGCCGCGATCTGGCTTCGCGTCCGCACCAGCTGGTTGGTGCTGCTGCGCTGGCGACCGAGACCGGCCAGATTCCCATCGTCACCGAGCGCTCAGCGGAACGCCGAGCAGCGCGCATGCTGATGCACAAGGCCGACGACGACACTGGGGACCAGCCGGAAGAAGTGCAGGAACCCAAGAAGCGCAGGCGCTGGATCCTCGTGGTGGTCTTGGCCGTCATAGCAGCACTGCTCGCCTCGGTACTGTGGGTCGGCTATGCCTGGACCCAAACCCGCTACTACGTGGGCGCATCGGAAAACCGGGTGGCGATCTTCAACGGGGTCTCCCAGACGCTGGGTCCCATCAAGCTTTCCCACGTGGCGGAGACGAGCAACATTCCGGTAGACAGCCTCCCCGAATACTGGCGCGGCCGGGTCAACGACACCGTTCCAGCCAGGGACCTGGTGCACGCCGAGCAAATCGTTGACCAGCTGCGGGGGACCGCCAAGGCGATCCTGTGCCCGCAGCCGGCGAATCCTTCGCCCTCGCCCTCAGCCACGGCATTGGCGGACGCGCTCGAGTCCACCGACGACGGAGCGGCCGTACCCGCCAACCCGTGCGGAGGGGAACAGTGATGTCAGAACTCGCAGCCCCGGCCAAGCCGCGGCGCAACATCGAAGCCCTCCTGCTGGTGGTGGCCCTCGCCGTCGGCGTCGGGGCAAACATGCTGGTGGGAATCGATGAAGACCGTGCCTTCGACTCGGATTTCTGGCTCCAGGGCGGAACGCTCGTAGCGCTGGTACTGGCTTTCCACGTCGTCCTGCGGTTCCGGGCTAAGTATGCCGATCCGGTAATACTTCCGATCGTGACCGCTCTGAACGGCATTGGCCTGGCCATGATCCACCGCCTGGACATCGCGAAGGGCTCTGATGCCGCAGACCGGCAGCTCCTCTGGAGCACCGTAGCCGTAGCCGCCGCCATAGCTGTCCTTTTCCTGATCAAGGATCACCGCATCCTGCGCCGCTACACCTACATTTCCCTGATCGTCAGCGCGGTCCTGCTGCTTCTGCCCCTCACCCCGCTGGGCGTGACGATCAACGGGGCGCGGATCTGGATCAGTGTGGGAGGCGGGACGTTCCAGCCCGGCGAAATCGCCAAGATCACCCTGGCCATATTCTTCGCAGGTTATCTTTCCACGAACCGTGACCTGATCCTGCTTGCAGGACGCAAGGTCGGGCCGCTGCAGCTCCCCCGGTTCAAGGACATGGGCCCCATGATGGCCGCCTGGGCCGTAAGCATCGGTGTCCTGGTGTTCCAGCGTGACCTCGGCTCCTCCATCCTGTTCTTCGGTCTCTTCATGGCCATGATCTACGTCGCGACGAGCCGCGTGAGCTGGGTCCTCATTGGCCTGGCGCTCATCGGCGCCGGCGGGTTCGTTGCCGTTCAGATTTTCAGCCACGTTGCCCTGCGCATCGACGGCTGGCTGAACGCCTTCGATCCTGAAGTGATCGAGCGGTCACCGGGCGGCAGCTACCAGGTGATTCAGGGCCTCTTCGGCCTTGCCAGCGGCGGCATGACCGGCACCGGCCTGGGGCAGGGCCGGCCGGATCTCGTGGCGTATGCGAACTCGGACATGATCATTGCTGCCCTCGGTGAGGAGCTGGGACTGATCGGTGTCTTCGCAATAGTCCTCATGTATGTGCTGCTCGTTTCGCGCGGGTTCCGCGCGGCGCTCGGCACCCGGGACGGTTTCGGAAAACTGCTCGCCGTCGGCCTTTCCTTCACGATCGCGCTGCAGTGCTTCGTCGTGATCGGCGGCGTCACCCGCCTGATCCCCCTCACCGGCCTGACGACACCCTTCATGTCGGCCGGCGGCTCCTCACTGCTGGCCAACTGGATCATCGTGGCCCTGCTCCTGCTGATTTCCGACGCCGCCCGGCGCCCGGCGGCCACCGGGCTGCCCCTGGATATGGAGCCGGCTCTGGCCGCTCCGGCCGCAGCCGGGCCACGCCGCCACACCACCAATGATGCCGAGGGAGGACGCTCGTGAACCAAGCAATCCGCAATAGCTGGATCGTCGCCCTGGCAATGTTCCTGGCCATCCTCGGCTCGCTGACCTACGTTCAGTTCTTTGCCGCAGATGACCTGAACAAGAATCCGATCAACAGCCGCAGCCTGTATCAGGACTTTGGGAAGAACCGGGGTTCCATCCTGGTTGACGGTGTTCCGATCGCAGAGTCGGTGCCGTCGAATGACCAGTTCAACTACCAGCGGGTCTACAACGATCCTGAGCTGTATTCAGCGCTCACCGGGTTCTTCTCGCTCTCCCAGGGCAGCTACCAGCTCGAGCTCGCGATGAACGACGAGCTGACGGGCAACACTGACCAGCAGTTCTACGACCGGCTGGTCCAGCTGTTCTCCGGCGCCCAGGCCGAGGGTGCATCCGTTGAACTCACCGTCGATCCGCAGCTTCAGCGGCTTGCCTATGACCTCATTCCCGAGGGCCAGAAGGGATCGATCGTCATGATGGATCCCAAGACCGGTGACATTCTGGCCATGGTGTCCAAACCGTCCTATGACACGAACCTGCTGGCCGGCCACGACACCGAAATCGCCAACGCGAACATGGAGCAGCTGCTCACCGTCCCGGGACTGTCCCCGTATCTGAACCCGGCGACCCAGTCCCTGCTGGCACCGGGCTCCACGTTCAAGCTGGTGGATGCGGCGGCGGCCCTGGAAACCGGGAAGTTCAACGCCGACTCCGTGATCCCCAATCCGGCGGCCCTGCCCCTGCCGGGGACCAATATCTCCCTCCCGAACTTCACCAACGGTGCCTGTGCCAGCCGCAGCGAGGCCGACATCCAGTTCGCCCTGGAACAGTCCTGCAATACGGTCTTTGCGCAGATTGCGTGGGACGTGGGCCAGGATGCCCTGGCCCAGCAGGCAGAGAAGTTCGGCTTCGGGGAATCGTTCAGCATCCCCACGCAAGTCACTGCCAGCCAGTTCCCGGAGACCGAGGACCAGGCAGAGCTCGCCCTGTCCTCCATCGGGCAGGGCAGCGTCACCGCGACGCCGCTCCAAGTGGCCATGATCTCCGCCGCCATTGCCAACAACGGTGTCCAAATGACCCCGAACCTCATCAAAACGGTGCGGGCGCCGGACTTGTCAGTACTCGACGAACCTGAACCCACCGTCCTGAATGAGTCCATCAGCCCCGGCACCGCCGCGCAGCTGACCGACTGGATGGTGAGCGTAGTCGAGAACGGCACAGCTTCCGCAGCCCGCATCCCGGGCGTGAAGGTGGCAGGCAAGACCGGCACCGCCGAAGTCCAGGACCGCGGCGACAATGCCTGGTTCACCGGCTTCGCCCCGGCAGACGACCCCGAAGTGGTCATTTCCATCGTGATGGAAAACGTTGACCTGACCACCGGATCCCAATTGACCACTCCAAGCGCGCAAAAACTCCTAGAGGCGGTGTTGAATAAGTGAGGCCTACTTCGGGAATCACCTTAGGCGGCAGGTTCCAGCTGACCGATCGTATTGCTATCGGCGGCATGGGCGAAGTCTGGAAGGCACGGGACCTCGTCCTGGGCCGGATAGTCGCCATTAAGATCCTCAAGGAGGAGTACACCGGCGATCCGGGCTTCCTGAACCGTTTCCGTGCCGAGGCACGCCACACGGCCCTGCTGAATCACGAAGGCATCGCCAACGTCTTCGACTACGGCGAGGAAGAGGGATCCGCCTACCTCGTGATGGAGCTGGTCCCCGGCCAGCCGCTCTCCACCATCATTGAGCGTGAAAAGGTCCTGTCTCCGGACCGTACCCTGTCCATCATCGGCCAGACTGCCACCGCGCTGGCCGTTGCCCACCGGCAGGGGCTCGTGCACCGCGACGTCAAGCCCGGCAACCTCCTGATCCTGCCTGACGGGCGGGTGAAGATCACCGACTTCGGCATTGCGCGCCTTGCCGACCAGGTGCCCCTCACCGCCACCGGCCAGGTCATGGGAACGGCCCAGTACCTGGCCCCGGAACAGGCCACGGGCCAGCAGGCTACCGGGTCAAGCGATATCTATGCCCTCGGCGTCATTGGGTACGAGCTGCTCGCCGGAACGCGTCCGTTCTCCGGCGAGTCCCAGATCGCCATTGCACTGGCCCAGGTCAATGACACCCCGCCGCCGCTGCCCGAATCCATCCCCACTCCGGTGCGGGCACTGATCATGTCCATGCTGGCCAAGGACCCTGCGGACCGCCCGGCCGACGCCGAAGCCCTTGCCCGTGCCGTCGCAGCTATTCGCCGCGGAGACATCAGCGCGGCCGAGCAGGCAGTCCCCGGAATGCTGCTTTTCGGTTCAGGAGACAGCGCTGCCACGGGAACGATGACGGCTCCCGTACCTATGCAGGGGGATACCTCTGCAACCCGTGGAGTGGATGCTTCACCCTCCACCTCGGCCCTTCCCGTTACCGCTTCGGCAGGCCAGGACACCGGTTCGGTGGCTGCCTCACGGGAATGGACGGATGACGACGTCGACGACGACGGTTACGGCAACGACGACGGCTACGACGACGAGCCCAAGCGTAAGAAGTGGCTCATTCCGCTGATCGTGGTCCTTTCCCTTGTCCTGGTCGCGATCATCGCCCTCATCGCAGTGAACCTAAACTCCGATCCCGCCGGGGACCGGACCACACAGTCGCCGTCGGCCTCGAGTTCTACGTCGGCCAGCCCCACGCGCAGCAGCGCCTCGCCGACATCCAGCTCCGCGTCCCCGACAACGACTTCAGCCAGCCCCACCACGTCGGCTGCGGAGGAAGAAATCACCGTCAACGCTTCCCAGTACCAGGGCCGTGACGTGAACACTGTTTCCCAGGAGCTGAGCTCCCTGGGCCTGGCTGTCAGCCGGAACCCCGTACCGTCCGACCAGCCCGAAGGCACCGTGTTGGACGTCAATCCCGTGGGTACGCTGTCCCGCGGCGATGCCGTCGCGGTTACGTACTCATCCGGTCCTGAACAGGTAACCGTGCCCGGCGGCCTGCTGAACCAACCTGAAAGCGCTGTGAGCCAGCAGCTTGTCAACGCTGGACTCATGCCTGACGTTGTCTCACAGCCTTCAAACGACGTTCCTGAGGGACGCGTCATCAGCGTCAATCCTCAGCAGGGTGCCACTGTAGCCAAAGGCTCGGCTGTGACCGTCGTAGTCTCCACCGGTCCGGGTCCCGAATCCCCCGAAGCGGACACCCCGTAGGCAACCATGAGCGCGGATTTCCTGAGAGGGCACCCAACACTGAACACCGACCGCATCCTCAACGGTCGCTACGACGTCGGTGAACTGATTGGCCGTGGCGGCATGGCCGACGTCTACCTTGGCCGGGATACCCGGCTGGGCCGGTCAGTGGCCATCAAGGTGCTGCGCCCAGACCTGGCCCGGGATCCACTGTTCCAGTCCCGCTTCCGGCGTGAGGCGCAGGCTGTCGCGGGGTTGAACCACCCCTCAATCGTTTCCGTGTATGACACCGGCGACCAGGAAATCGCCAATGGATCTCCCGACGACGTCCGGCTGCCCTTCATTGTCATGGAGTATGTCTCCGGGCGGACGCTGCGTGACCTGATCAAGGCGGGGGAGATCAGCACGGACGATGCCATCACCTACACCCTCGGCGTTCTCTCTGCCCTCGAGTACAGCCACCGTTCAGGCATTGTCCACCGGGACATCAAGCCGGCGAACGTGATGGTCACCGCCGAGGGAAACGTCAAGGTCATGGACTTCGGCATTGCACGCGCCATCGCCGACTCCGCTGCCACCATGACGCAGACCCAGGCGGTCATTGGCACGGCGCAGTATTTGTCTCCGGAGCAGGCCCGGGGCGAGACCGTGGACGCACGCAGTGACCTGTATTCAGCTGCCTGCCTGCTCTTCGAAATGCTCGCCGGACGGCCGCCGTTCGTGGGCGAAAGCCCGGTATCGGTGGCTTACCAGCACGTTCGGGAAGCTCCACCGGCAGCCAGCAGTTTCAATCCTGAAGTTTCTGCGGCCCTTGATGCCGTATTGGAGCATGCCCTCGCCAAGGACCGCAGCGAGCGGTTCCAGAACGCTCATGCCTTCCGGGACGCCCTTGAAGCAGCCCGCAACGGGACTTCCGCCGTGCCACAGCGCTCAGGCGACACCGCTCCCACGGAGGCCCTTGCGGTCTCCAAGGCTCCAGCAGTGCCAGTTCCGGAGGAAGAACCGCAGACACGGGCCATGGCACGGGTGCGCGAGGGCGGACCGCTCACCTCAACTCCCGTGGATGAGTCGCTCGAAGACGACAATGATCAGTCCCCACTGTCTGTCGGCACCCGGGAGGAGCGGGACCCCCGGCACAAGTCCCGGAGCCGTGCCTGGATCATCACCTTGTTTACGGCGGTGGCCCTGCTGCTGACTGCCGGAGGCATCTTTGCCTACAACTGGGCCAACCAGCCGCCGCCCCCGCCCGTGACCGGGGCTATTCCGGATGTAGCTAACATGAGCCAGACGGATGCCATCAACACCATCACTGCTGATGGATTCCGTGCTCCCGTGATCGAGCAGGAGTACAGCGACACTGTGGAACCCGGTCTGGCGATCGGCACAGAACCCGGTGCCGGCAGTACCGTCAGGTTCGACAGCGACATCACGCTGTTAGTTTCCCAGGGACCATCGGCTGTTCTCATTCCGGATACCCTTCCGGGAATGAGCGAGGCCCAGGCCAGGGACACCCTGCGCCTATTGGGCCTTCAGGGCGGTAACACAGCCACAGCCAACAGCCCTGATGTGCAGGAAGGGCATGTCATCGAGACAAAGCCCGGTGTGGGTACCTCGGTGCAGGTCGGCAGCACCGTAGATTTGGTGCTTTCGACAGGCAAGGTCACTGTGCCGAACCTTGTGGATATCGATGTGGAAGAAGCCAAGGCGTATCTGGCGGATCCTGCGTACGGGCTGCAGGCGACGGTGGAAGAAGTGGAAAACAGCGTGGTGAAGCCGGGAACGGTGACTGCGCAGAGCGAAGCCCCCGGATCGGATGTTCCGCAGGGCAGCACCATCACACTGACGGTTGCCAAAGAACCAGCCAAACCGTCACCCTCGCCCAGTACTTCCGAGTCACCGTCGGAACCGGGCAACCGTCGCGGGGGCGACTAACCCACGGGGTTAGGAACGGGAGCTGATCAGCGGGCTCAGGGTTGCCGCGTACGCTGCTGCCCCTTCGAGGCCGAGGCTCTCCAGCCAGTTGCCCAGCATTTGGTAGCCCCCTTCCGTCAGGACCGATTCGGGATGGAACTGCACCCCTGACAAAGGCGCCGTGCGGTGCCGGAGCCCCATGATGATTCCGCTGGCGGTTCGGGCGGTGACGTCCAGCTCGCCGGGGATCTGTTCCGCCACCGCAGCCAGGGAGTGGTAGCGCGTTGCGGTCAGCGGGCTGGGAAGTCCGGCGAAGACATCGGTTCCGTGGTGCTCAATTTCCGAGGTCTTACCGTGCATCAGTTCCGGTGCGTGGGTGACGGTTCCGCCGAATGCTTCGGCGAGGGCCTGGTGTCCAAGACAGATTCCGAGCATCGGCTTGCCGTTGTCGCGGCACCAGCGAATGAGCTCAATGCAGACCCCTGCGTCAGCCGGCGCTCCCGGGCCCGGAGACACCAGGACTCCGTCCCGGGATGCTGCGAGTTCCTTTGCCTCATCCAGGCTTACATCGTCATTGCGTACGACGGTAGTCTCCGCGCCGAGCTGCTGCAGGTAGCCGACCAGCGTGTAGACGAAGCTGTCGTAGTTATCGACAACGAGGATACGGGTGCTCATTGGGTCAGGAACCGCCAATCGTTGAATCGGTCAGGGGGCTCAGGAAACTGAACTCCGAGAACCAGGGGAAGACATAGGTCATAAGGGCCAGCACCACACCGGCGACGAGTACCACCGCAGTGACGATGCGTATCCACAGCGGCCCGGGCAAATGCCGGAAGATCCAAGCGTACATTTTATCCCTGTCTTGACGCGGTGGCCGATGCCACAGTCCGTATTTCTTCCGGGGGCCCGGCTGCGGCGGGCTGCCACGAGTCCAGGACCGCGTAGGCGATGAATCTTTCCTGCGACCCGAACCGTGGATTGCAGGTCGTCAGCGTCAGGATGCGTTCCTGCGGCTCCGCACCCGGTTGCGTCGGGACGGCTGCCAGCACGTCGACCTGCTCCGGCAGAACTATCTGGCTGTTGCGGTACACGTAGGTGTAGTACCCCTCCGCCGTCTGGACGTAGATGCGGTCACCCGGGACCAGGGTGTCGACGGCGTCCAGCACCTGTCCATGGGTCTGTCTGTGTCCGGCAAGGGCAAAGTTTCCTATTTCCCCCGGCATTCCCGTCTCTGGATAGTGGCCCAAGCCGAGAGTGTCCAGCACTTCCGGTCCGATTCCCTCGGTGATGGGCCTCGCATGGTCGGGACCGAAACGGGGAATGTAAATGGCCGCAAACGTAGTGCCGTCCGACTCGGGTGAGGGCAGCACCGCCGGATCACCGTAGTCCTCCGGCGGGGGAGCCTCGCTGGACATGGGCGGCACCTCAAAACCGTCAAAGAGCTCTTCCATGGCGGCGTCCTGCAAACGGTCAGACTCAATATTGGTCCACCACAGTTCCCAGACGACGAAGAGTACGATCACCAGTCCGGCAGTGATAAGCAGTTCCCCGAGCACCTGCACGGCCATGGAACCGCGGCTGCGCGGCCTGCCGTTCCTGTTCCGCCGGTTTTCCGGCCTGTCTTCCGTGAGTCTTCCCGAAGCGGAGTCGGCCGTTTGGTCCACCGCACCCGTCATACTGTCACTGGTCCTCTCGGTAATCCATCCGGCGTACTGCCGCGTCGGAACTGGTCATTCGCTACGATTGAAGAGAGGGACCCTGCAACAGCTGCCCAGCCCACCGCCGATACCCAGACAGGATATAGGCCCAGGCCCTGCCGGGCGAGTGAAGTTCGGGGCTCCCAGAGACAATAACCCGCACCGGCGTCCAGTGAGCCGGTTCCGCTAGGAGGATCCGTGCCCGAGTCAAAGTCCCGCAAGAAGCCAGCAGCCGCAGCGGCGCCCGCTGCAGCCAAGGGAAAGGCAGCCCCCAAGCCGAATCCCGTTTGGTACAAGCCGGTAATGTTCGGCCTCATGATCATCGGATTGCTCTGGATCATCGTGTTTTACATTTCCCAGGGTGTGTACCCGATTCCGGCCCTCGGTGGCGGTAACATCCTGGTTGGCTTCGGCGTTGCGATCGTGGGCTTCCTGATGACGACCCGGTGGCGCTGACCTGCGACTGGTTCAAACTCCCGGTGTGCCTGCCACACCGGGAGTTTTGTTTTAAACAGGCTTACCCACAGGCACCCTACTTATCCACAGACACTTATCCACAGCCGTGGATAACCTGTTCAAGAACGCAGGGGCACCCTGCACAGAGAAAGGTGTCCCCCGAAGGGGGTTATCCACAGTTCAACGTGGATAAGCTGGGGATAACCGGGAGCTAACAACCGGGACCCTATACCCAACATGTGCACAGAGTTGTCCACAACTGTGGAGAACTTTCGGCCCCTTCAGGAGCCAAACCGCGCCAGCCTAGGGATCCGAGTTATCCACACCTGTGGAATTACATGTGTGTAACTCGGAGACAACACTGGATAACTCTTCAACGGCTTTGGGCACCGCCTGTGCACAACTTCACGAATGCTCTGTGGAAAACCCTGAGGTAGGGTTCCGGGAGCTGCGTCAGATAGCCAGGTCACCCCCGCAGGACCATGAGTTACACGCCTGTAAGTTATTAACAATGTGGGTATCTCTGTGGATAAGACTGCTATGCCCTGTGGAGAGTGTCGCCGTTCAGTACCAGGGCCGTGTGCGATCCGGTCCGGGCCCCGCTCCGTTTAAAGGAAAAGCGGCCCCCGGGAAATCCGGGGGCCGCTGCCAAACTGGAACCTAGAAGTTAGGCGTCCACAGCAGGGCCACTGCTGTCAGGATGAGGGCGATAACGCCCAAGCCGCCAAACTGAACCAACGCCCGGCGGGGACCCTTGGGGGCGTAGGCGAGGACAGCCCCACAGGCAGCACCGGTGAGAATCCCGCCCAGGTGTGCCTGCCAGGAAATGTTGGGATAGACAAAGCCCAGCACCAGGTTGATGCCAATCAGGATCAGCAGGGCTTTGACTTCGCCTCCGCGTTGGCGCTGGATCACGAAGAGAGCACCAAAGAGGCCGAAGATTGCGCCGGATGCACCCACAACTGCCTGGAAGGCCGGCGCCAGGAGGACTACGCCGACTGAGCCGCCCAGCGCGGAGATCAGGTACAGCAGCGTAAAGCGCAGCCTGCCAAGCAGCGGCTCAAGTGACCTTCCCAGAAGCCAGAGGGCATAGAGGTTGAACGCGATGTGGAAGATGAACCCGGGGGAGTGGAGGAAAGCAGCTGTCAGCAGCCGCCAAGGCTCGATGTCCGTGTAGACGGGAGCAAACCAGAAGAGTTCGGTGAAACCCGGTGCAATCCACTGCAGGACATAGGCGGCGGCACACAGGGCCATGAGGGTGATCGTGACTACAGGCTTACCGGAACGGACCGCGCCGCCGTATGACGTCCGGTAGGCAGGCGTGCCGGCCCGGCTCTCCTGGAAACAGTCCGCGCATTGGATGCCCACGGGCGCGCTGTGCTGGCATTCCGGGCACGCCGGCCTGCCGCAGCGCTGGCAGCGGATGTAACTGACCCGGTCGGGGTGCCGCGGACAGACGGGTACATCATGGGCCGGCTCTCCGGCCGGTACTCCGTAGGACATTGGTGTTCGGCTCCGATGAGTGCTTATGGATGTACCCCGGCCGGATCCCGGCCGGGGTACATTCGGCGGTCAGGTTAGAGCTGCTCGACCGTGATGTTGTTGATGACGATGTCTTCGGTCGGCTTGTCCCGCATGTCGGTATCGACAGCATTCAGCGCGTCAACGACGGCCTTGGACTCGTCGTCTGCCACCTCGCCGAAGATGGTGTGCTTGCCCTGCAGCCAAGTGGTCGGCACAGAGGTGATGAAGAACTGCGATCCGTTCGTTCCGCGGCCCATCTGGATGCCTGCGTTGGCCATGGCCAGCTTGTACGGAGCGGTGAAGTCCAGGTCGGGGCTGATTTCGTCGTCGAACTGGTAACCCGGTCCGCCGGTGCCGCGGCCCAGGGGATCGCCGCCCTGGATCATGAAGTCCTTGATGATGCGGTGGAAGATCGTGCCGTCATAGAGCGGGCGGCTGGTCTTCTCGCCGGTCGCCGGATCGGTCCATTCGATCTCACCTGTGGCAAGGCCGACGAAGTTCCGGACCGTCTTCGGGGCGTGGTTGCCGAAGAGGTTGATGCGGATATCGCCCTTGGAGGTGTGGACGGTTGCTTGTGCTGTAGGAATAGCAGTCATAACAACATTCTTCCACGGCCGACTTTGGCGTGGGGGGAAAACGGCCTGTTCAGCGCACAGTGAAAACTTCGCCGCCCCTGGCCCTCTGATAGCACAGAACTGTCATTGCACGTAGGCTAAGGCTGAACCGTCACTTTCCTGGGAGGTAGTTTTGAACAAGAAGGACCGCATTGCCCGTGACTTCGAAGCGAATGTCACCGCAGGCGTGGAATCGGCGCGTGACTGGGCAACCCCCAAAGTAGAAGCAGCTGTCGGATGGGCGGTTCCCCGCATCGAAAAGGGAATCGAGACCGCTTCGCCCAAGATCCAGGATGGGCTCAAGCGTGCTGCCGACGAGATCGCGCAGGGCGTTGCCGTGGTGACCCCGCGGATCCAGGACGGCCTCCAGAAGGTGGGACCGAGAATCAGCCAGGTCGTCGACGACGCAACGCCGAGGATCCAGACGACGCTTGACCGCGCGACCCCGGCCCTGACTCATGCCAAGGACAAGGTTGTCGACGACTACATCCCCAACCTGTCCTCCCGTATCGGAGACGCTGCAGACTCCGTCTCGCGCGGACTGGGCAACGCCTCGCTGCCGGTGCAGGCAGCCGTGGCCAAGGCGACCGGCAACAAGAAGGCCATGAAGCAGGCCCAGAAAGCCGCTGCCAAGGCTGCCAAGGAACTGAAGAAGCAGCAGAAGCGCGGCGGCAAGGGCTGGCTTGTGTTCGGCATCATCGTTTCTGCGGCAGTTGCCGCTGTTGCGGCATGGCGGGCTTCGCGTCCGGTGGAAGACCCGTGGAAGACTCCCGCTCCGGCCCAGCCGAAGCCGGCAACAGTCCCGGTCCCGGCGCCCGCTCCCGCGGCCGAAGCCACCAAGCCGTCCGCTCCTTCGGCCACCGAGAAGGCCAAGGACTCAGTCTCTGCCGCTGCCGGCAAGGCCAAGGACTCCGCTGCGACCGTGAAGGAAGCTGCTGCTTCCTCCGCTTCCAAGGCAGGCGAGAAGGCCACGGAGGCCGCCAAGCACAGCAAGGAAGCAGCATCCACGTCCGCCAAGTCCGGCGGAGCGCACGCGGATTCCAGCGCCAAGGCTGACAAGAACGAGAAGTAGCATTAATCCGGCCTTCCGGCCGGACCGAAGGAAGGGACCCCGGTAATCCGGGGTCCCTTCCTTCGTTTGGGCCTGGCCTGCACGGCAGCCGCGGATCCGGGACCTGCGGGAGCTTCTCCTAACGATCCACGTCACCGCCAAGGACCGGCGGGGCAGGGGGCAGCGGATCCTCCGCCGCACCATTCGGCTCCTTCCCCCGGCGTTTAGCCTGTCCCCAGAGAACGACGGCGAGTCCGGCGATAATGACCGCCAGCCCAAGATATGTCCCGCCGGGCAGTTCCTCGCCAAGGAAGACCGCTGCCAGGATGGCCGCACCCGGGATCTCAAGCAGGATGATCATGGACACCACGAGTGGACTGATCACTGCCAGGAGATGGTTGAACACGGTGTGCCCCAGAAGCTGCGCCATCACTGTGACCGCCAGGATCCCGAGCCAGGCACCAGGCTCGAAGCCGATGACCGGCTGCCGGAAGACGGCGCACATGAGTGCGAGTATGACCGCGCAAGCCCCGTAGCAGAGGGTCGTGTAGGTTCCGGTGGTCATGGTTTGGCGAGCCCTGCCGCCGGCAATCGTGTACAAGCCGGCCAGCGCACCTCCGGCCAGCGCCAGGGCGTCCCCGAGAAGTGCCTGCGGCGAGAGTGCCACGTCAAAACCCGTGATCACGACGACGCCGGCGAAGGCAGCCAGGAGGCCAGCCAGTGTCGCTGGTGCGATCCGGATCCCGCGGAACACCCCAAAGAGGGCAATCCAGCCCGCCTGGAGGCATACCAGTGCGGTCGCGACAGCGACGGACGTCAGCTGGAGCGCGGTGATGAAGCAGGCAAAATGCAGTGCCAGGGCCAAAGCTGCAAGCGCGGTCCAGCGCAGGTCGCTTTTGGTGAGGCGCCGGAAGTCAGCCGGTCTCCGCAGCGCTGCCGGCGCTCCCATGATCAGTGCGCCCAGCGCATTGCGCCAAAAAGCGATCGCCAGTGCAGGGGCAGCAGTGGCAGCCATGATGGGCCCGGAAGCCGAGACACCCAGTACGCCGACGAGGGCAAGGAAAAAGGTCACTCAATGAGATTAGGGCCTGCTCCCGGCGCCCGCTGGCGGCCGCGCCGGAGCATGGTCCATGGCGGAGGAGACCATGCGCGTTAACGCAGAAAGTCCCGGCCGCAGGGGCCGGGACTTTCTTTCGGTGGAGGCACGGGGACTCGAACCCCGAACCCCCTGCTTGCAAAGCAGGTGCGCTACCAATTGCGCCATGCCCCCGAATTGGAACTGCTCCAGTATATCCCACCCTGGCGGGTGTTCAAACCAAGCCGGTTCCTGCGGAGCTACTCAACCTTATCGGTTGAAGCCTTCCAGTCGGATTTCTCCGAAGCAGTTTCCTGCCATTTCTTGAAGGCGAAGACGCCTGCTGCCGTTACTGCCGCGAGTGCGAACAACTTCTTCACAGTGTCTCCTTGCCGTTGTGGTCAACCACTTTCGTGGTCTTCCGTGGGCGTACCAGGACTTGAACCTGGGACCTCTTCGTTATCAGCGAAGCGCTCTAACCGCCTGAGCTATACGCCCCGATACCTCACCGGGCCGAGATAAGACTCTACCGTACCCTCGACCCGTTCCCCAAATCCGGATCCCAATGTTCCGGCGCGGACCTGGAGTCCGCGCCGGAACACCGGCGGAATTAGTCGTCCGTGAGGGTGACGCCGATGCCGCCCACCAAGGTGGAGGCGATGTTGTACAGGACCGCTGAAAGCATGGAAAGCGCCGTCAGCAGGAGCACATTGACCACCGCGATGATGGTCGCAAAAGAGACTACCTGGCCCAGCGAGGCGAACTCGCGGAGGTCGAAGCCGCCGGATTCGGACCCTGCGATCTCGCCCAGGAGCCGGTTCACCTGGTCGAAGATTCCGGTGAGGTCCAAAACGGTCCACAGCACGATGGCGGCGACAACAGTCACCACGCCCAGGGCCACGGACAGGAGGAAGGACATCTTCAGAACCGACCACGGATCGATCTTGCTTACGAGCAGCCGGGCCTTGCGGGCCTTGGCCTTGGGTGCCGGCTTGACCAGTGGCTGCCGGTTGCCTGACGCGCTCTGACCCGTACCAGGCCGCTGGGCGGGCCGGGCCGGGGCCTTTACCCGCGGACCGCCGCCGGACCTGGCGTTAGAGTTGGTCGAGCTCACTCGGTACCTCCATCTTCAGCAGACTGCGCGTCGCGCCCAGCCGTTTCATCTGTAGACAACGGTACTTCATCCACAGACACCTCCACAGACTCGGCATTCTCATCGCCGTCCACCTCTTCGACCGCCAAGTCGCGTTCGGAGTTACGGGCTACCGCAATGATCCGGTCGTTCTTGTCCGGTTTGGCGAAGATGACTCCCATGGTGTCCCTGCCCTTGGCCGGAACGCCGGAAACAGCGGAGCGGACAACCTTGCCGCCCTGCATGACCACCAGGACTTCGTCCTCTTCCTGGACGACCATGGCGCCGACCAGATGGCCGCGCTCCTCGTTGTATTTTCCGACCTTGATCCCGAGCCCGCCGCGGCCCTGGACCCGGTATTCGTCTACCGATGTCCGCTTGGCATAGCCGCCCTCGGTCACGATGAAGACGAAGGAGTCCTCGGTGACGACGTCGGCAGCCAGCAGCTCATCATCCTCACGGAACTTCATGCCCGTGACGCCGGAGGTTGCCCGGCTCAGCGGCCGAAGCGCTTCGTCGGAAGCAGTGAACCTCAGCGACTGTCCCATGCGGGAGACCAGCATCAGGTCATCTGTTTCGCTCACGAGCTGGGCCGAGACCAGTTCATCGCCTTCACGCAGGTTGATCGCGATGATGCCGGCGGAACGGTTGGTGTCGTAGTCCTGCAGGCGGGTCTTCTTCACCAGTCCGCGCTTGGTCGCAAGGACGAGGTACGGAGCGACGTCGTAGTCGGACAGGTCCAGTACCTGGGCAATATGCTCTCCCGGCTGGAAGGCCAGCAGGTTGGCCACATGCTGGCCCTTGGCATCCCGTCCGGCCTCGGCCAGTTCGTACGCCTTGGCCCGGTAAACCCGGCCCAAGTTGGTAAAGAACAGCAGCCAGTGGTGCGTGGTGGTGACGAAGAAGTGTTCGACGACGTCGTCCCCGCGCAGCTGGGCTCCGCGGATTCCCTTGCCGCCGCGGTGCTGGGCACGGTAGTTGTCGCTGCGGGTGCGCTTCACGTAGCCGCCGCGGGTAATGGTGACCACCATTTCCTCTTCGGGAATGAGGTCTTCCATGCTCATGTCGCCGTCGTAGCCCATCAGGATCTTGGTGCGGCGGTCATCACCGTGCTTGGCAACGATTTCGGCCAGTTCTTCGCTGACGATCTGCCGCTGGCGTTCATCCGATGCGAGAATCGCGTTGTATTCGGCAATTTCCAGTTCCAGCTTGGCGTGCTGGTCCTGGATTTTCTGCCGTTCCAGTGCGGCCAGGCGGCGCAGCTGCATATCCAGGATGGCCTGTGACTGCAGTTCATCGATGTCCAGCAGCTGCATCAGTCCGGTCCGGGCTTCCTCCACGGTGGAGGAGCGGCGGATCAGGGCGATGACGTCGTCGAGCGCGTCGAGTGCCTTGAGCAGGCCGCGCAGGATGTGCGCAACTTCCTCGGCCTTGCGCAGCCGGTAGCGCGTACGCCGGACGATAACTTCCATCTGGTGGGTGACCCAGTGACGGATGAAAGCGTCCAGGCTCAGCGTCCGCGGCACGCCGTCGACGATTGCGAGCATGTTCGCGCCGAAGTTTTCCTGCAGCTGGGTGTGCTTGTACAGGTTGTTCAGTACGACCTTCGCGACGGCGTCGCGCTTGAGCACAATCACCAGGCGCTGGCCCGTGCGGCCTGAGGTCTCATCGCGCATGTCGGCGATGCCGGTGATCTTTCCGTCCTTGACCAGCTCGGCAATTTTGATGGCCAGGTTGTCCGGGTTGGCCATGTACGGCAGCTCGGTGACAACCAGGCAGGTGCGTCCCTGCAGTTCCTCGACGTTGACCACGGCGCGCATGGTGATGGAGCCGCGGCCGGTCCGGTAAGCATCTTCGATGCCCTTGTGCCCAAGAATCGTCGCACCGGTGGGGAAGTCAGGTCCCTTCACCCGCTTGATCAGCTCTTCGAGGAGTTCCTCGTTGCTGGCTTCCGGGTGCTCCAGGTACCACTGCACACCGTCGGCAACTTCGCGCAGGTTGTGCGGCGGGATGTTCGTGGCCATGCCGACGGCGATGCCCGAGGATCCGTTGACCAGGAGGTTCGGGAACCGGGCCGGCAGGATGGTGGGTTCCTGGTTACGGCCGTCGTAGTTGTCCATGAAGTCGACGGTTTCCTCGTCGATGTCACGGACCATTTCCATCGCCAGCGGCGCCATCTTGGTCTCGGTGTAACGCGGGGCGGCAGCGCCGTCGTTTCCGGGGGAACCGAAGTTGCCCTGGCCGAGCGCCAGCGGGGCACGCATGACCCAGTCCTGGATGAGGCGGACCAGCGCATCGTAGATCGCGGAGTCGCCGTGGGGGTGGTACTGGCCCATGACTTCGCCGACCACGCGCGCACACTTGTTGAACGAACGGTCCGGCCGGTAGCCGCCGTCGTACATCGCGTAAATGACGCGGCGGTGCACAGGCTTCAGGCCGTCACGCACATCGGGGAGGGCACGTCCAACGATGACTGCCATGGCGTAGTCGAGGTAGGAACGCTGCATTTCCGTCTGCAGGTCGATCTGCTCGACGCGGTCGGAGAGGACGTTCCCGCTCAGGGGCTCGAGTTCGCCGCCGGGGACCTCCGGGGTCTCATCACTCATTTAATTCTGTTCCGTTCTAAGTTCAAGTCCGTGTACGTTTCCCGGGGCGTTTGCACGACCACCGGCGACCCTGTCCTGCGGCGGCGCGAAGCCGCCGGCAGGATCAGATGTCGAGGAAGCGCACGTCCTTGGCATTCTGCTGGATGAAATTGCGGCGGGATTCGACGTCCTCACCCATAAGCACCGAGAAGATCTGGTCCGCCGAGGCGGCATCGTCCATGGTTACCTGCAGGAGAGTGCGGTGGTCCGGGTCCATGGTGGTGTCCCAGAGTTCGGTGTAGTCCATTTCGCCAAGGCCCTTGTAGCGCTGGATTCCGTTGTCCTTGGGCAGTCGCTGGTTGTTGGCCAGCCCGCGGGCCACGGTTTCGTCGCGTTCGCGGTCGCTGTAGACGTAGTCGTGCGGGTGGTTGGACCACTTGATCCGGTACAGCGGGGGCTGCGCCAGGTACACGTAGCCCTGCTCGATCAGCGGACGCATGTAGCGGAAGAGCAGCGTCAGCAGCAGCGTGGTGATGTGCTGGCCGTCAACGTCGGCATCGGCCATCAGCACAATCTTGTGGTACCGCGCCTTTTCGACGTCGAAATCCTCACCGATGCCGGCGCCGAAGGCCGTAATCATGGACTGGACTTCGGCGTTGCCAAGGGCGCGGTCCAGGCGGGCGCGCTCCACATTCAGGATCTTGCCGCGCAGCGGCAGGATGGCCTGGGTTTCGGGGTTGCGTCCGCGGACGGCGGAGCCGCCTGCAGAGTCACCCTCCACAATGTAGATTTCCGACCGCGAGGGATCCTTGGAGGAGCAGTCCTTGAGCTTGCCCGGCATGCCGCCGGACTCCAGCAGGCCCTTGCGGCGGGTGGATTCGCGGGCCTTGCGGGCTGCAAGCCGCGCCTGGGAGGCCTGGATCGATTTGCGGATCACATCACGGGCAGGGCCGGGGTTGCGTTCCAGCCAGTCGCCGAGCTGGTCCGTGACAACACGCTGGACAAAGCCCTTGACCTCGGAGTTGCCGAGCTTGGTCTTCGTCTGGCCTTCGAACTGCGGTTCGGCGATCTTCACGGAAATGACGGCGGTCAGGCCTTCACGGATGTCGTCACCGGTGAGGTTGTCATCCTTTTCCTTGATGATGTTCTTCTCGCGTGCGTACCGGTTGATCAGCGAGGTCATGGCGGCACGGAAGCCTTCTTCGTGGGTGCCGCCCTCATGCGTGTTGATCGTGTTCGCGTAGGTGTGGACGCTCTCCGAGTACGCGGTGGTCCACTGCAGGGCCATTTCCACGGCCATCTTCTTGTCATTGTCTTCGGTCTCGAAGGCAATGATGTCGTCGTGGATGACCTCGACCTTTTTGGAGCTGTTCAGGTGGTGGACATAGTCCAGCAGGCCGTTGGCATACATGTAGTCAACGGTGCGGTGCTTGGGTGCGCTCTCTTCGGTCTCGGCGCCGTCCTCCGCGATCTCCTCAGCGGATTCGTCCAGGGTGCGTTCGTCCGTCAGGACGATGCGCAGTCCCTTGTTGAGGAAGGCCATCTGCTGGAAGCGTGCGCGCAGTGTCTCGAAATCGAATTCCGTGGTCTCGAAGATCTCGGGATCCGGGTAGAACGTCTGCGTGGTACCGGTTTCTTCGGTCTCTTCACCCTTGCGCAGGCTTCCGACCGGGACGCCGCCGTTTTCGAAGGTCTGGCGCCAGACAAAGCCCTGCCGCTTCACTTCGGTTTCCACCCGGGCAGAAAGGGCATTCACTACGGAAATGCCCACGCCGTGGAGGCCGCCCGAAACGGCGTAGCCGCCGCCGCCGAACTTGCCGCCGGCGTGCAGGATGGTCATGACCACCTGGACGGTGGGCATGTTCTCGGTCGGGTGCATGTCCACGGGGATGCCGCGGCCGTTATCCGAGACGCGGACACCGCCGTCGGCCTGGAGCGTTATATCGATGCGGTCGCAGTAGCCGGCCAGCGCTTCATCAACGGAGTTGTCCACCACTTCATAGACCAGGTGGTGCAGCCCGCGCGGGCCGGTAGAGCCGATGTACATGCCCGGACGCTTGCGGACGGCTTCAAGGCCTTCCAGGACAGTGATCTCATTGGCGCCGTATTCGTGGGGCGCCTGAGCGTCGTTGTGATCCTCCGGGGCGGGCTCCGTGTTGTCTAGCTCATTGTCGTTAGCCACAGGTGCTGTCGACTCCTCTTGTGTCGGTCAGAATTTGGCACCCTGACCAGCGGAGAGGGCACCTCTCCTAGCAATTCTACCGTGCTGAGGGTACCTTTGCTGGCCAAAACACCCCTTAGGAGGCCACTAAAGCGGGTTCCACGCGCTTTTCCGGGCCCCAGACGAGGCCGGATACGTCCGATGGGGTTTTCAGCCGTCTATGGCGGGTGCAGCGGGTGTGAACGCGAGCACAGAAACCGGCATTTTTCAACAACTTTTTTCCGGCCGCGCGTGCTTTATCCGTAGGTGTCCCGCGGTCCCCTGCCCTTGACGCTCCGCAGTCCCTTCCGCCAGTTGGGTGCTGCCGGGCCAATGACTTCGATCCGGGTGACGACGCCGGGACCCAGTTCCGCTTCGAAACGGGCAATCAGCGTCTCCCGAAGCAGCCGCAGCTGCGTGGCCCAGGCAGTGGAATCGCAGCGGACCTGGACGGTGGTGTCCGAGAAGGACTCCGGTTTGCAGTGCGCACTAACGTCCGGGCCTACCAGCTCCTCCCAGCGGGAAATTACGGAACCGACGGCCACCGGAGAATTCCAGCCCCGTTCGTTGACGAACCGGTTGAAGACTTTGCCCAGGCCTTGAGGGTCGCGCCCGGTGTATTCGCCCGGAACAAAAGGGGTTTGCCGGCGCTGTCCCTGTTTGCGCCGGCTCGCCGGAACGCGCTGGTTGCCGCGCGCCTGCGCAGCCTGGCGCATCCGATTCAGCTGTTCCCGGGCAGCATCGGGGCGGTCGTCCCCTCCGTCCGGCCCGGCATGCTCCGGAGAATTAGCCGGCGGCAGCACTGACGCCTCCAGGGATAACCGGAATCTGCCGGCCGGAGAGGGCAGCCGGAATGTCTTCGCCCACGGCAGCCGTCACCAGCACCTGCTCGGCGCCGGAAACTATGGCTGCCAGGCGCTGGCGCCGGCCGGCATCGAGTTCGGCAAAGACATCGTCCAGGATCAGGATCGGGCCGCTGCCGGGAGCATCGTCGTCGTCCCGCAGCAGGTAGTAGGATGCCAGCCGCATGGCCAGCGCGAGGGACCAGGTTTCTCCATGCGAGGCATAGCCTTTGGCGGGCGCCGGCCCCAGCAGCAGTTCAACTTCATCCCTGTGCGGACCGACCAGGGAAATTCCGCGGTCCACTTCGCGCTTGCGGTTGGCGGCGAAGGCCTGCAGGAACCGCTCCTGCAGTTCCTCCTGTCCCAGTCCCAGCAGTTCTGCAGAATCTGCAGGTCCCTCAGCGGCGCCGTCGTCCTCTACCTGTCCCAGCAAAGTTGACCGGTACACGCCCCTGGCGGCTTTCGAGCCGTCGGTCAGGTCTGCGTAGGCGCCGGCAAGGTGCGGGCTCAGCCGGTCCAGAGCCTGCAGCCGGGCCGCAAGGAGCTGTGCTCCGGCAGCGGCCATGTGGTGATCCCAGACGTCCAGGGTTGCTTCATGCGCAGAAGTGAAACGCCCGCTCATCCGGGCCGATTTCAACAGTGCATTGCGCTGTTTGAGCACGCGTTCGTAGTCGGCGCGGGTCGCGGCATGCCGGGGAACGAGGGAAACGATCATGTCATCGAGGAACCTGCGGCGGGCGGAGGGATCCCCTTTGACCAAGGCCAGGTCTTCAGGGGCGAAGAGCACCGTGCGGCAAATGCCGAGAATGTCGCGGGCCCTTACGGGATTGGCACGGTTGATCCGTGCACGGTTGGCCCGGCCGGGATTGATTTCCACTTCCAGCGCCGTGGCCTGGGACCCGCGCACGATCCGTGCCCGAACCAGGGCCTGGTCGGCGTCGAACGCCACGAGCGGAGCATCGGAACTGACCCGGTGTGAGGACAGGGACGCGAGATACCCAATCGATTCCACAATGTTGGTTTTGCCTGTGCCGTTGGGGCCGACAAAGACGCTGACTCCGGGCTCCAGACTCAGGTCAAGCTGCCCGTAGCTGCGGAAACCCGTCAGCGAAAGGTAATCAACGTACACGCTGGGCCACCTGGTCTATCCGTCCTGTCCGTCTTCCTCAATGCCATCACTGCCGGCCCTGAAGCCAGGCATCCGTCCTGAACAGCCTACCGCCGGCTACTCCGGCGTCCCGGCATCGCGGATGGCCTGTTCCGCTGCGCTCAGCGGAACCCCTCCCCGTCCCGGATCCTGTTCCTGCCGGGCCGTTTTCACTGCGTGGCCGCCGAATTGTCCGCGCAGGGCAGCAACCAGCTTCATGGCAGGAGAATCGTCCTGCCTGGAGGCGAACCGGGCAAAGACAGCCGACGCGATGGCAGGAGCCGGAATTTCAGCGGCCATTGCTTCCTCCACCGTCCCTCCCCGGAATCCTCAACGAATCCCGCTACTCTCTCCAGTCCCGGATCCTCCTCCAGGGCCCGGACCGCCAGTTCCAACAGCCAGGAACGGATGACGGTTCCGCTTTGCCAGGCCCGCAGGATCCCTGGAACGTCGTCGATGATCTCCTGGGCCGCTAGGAGCTCATACCCTTCGGCATAGGCCTGCATCAGGCCGTATTCGATCCCGTTGTGCACCATTTTGGCGTAGTGTCCGGCTCCGGTTCCGCCGGCGTGGACGAAGCTGTCCGCCCGGTGGCCGGAAGGACGCAGCGCGTCAAAAAGCGGCAACGCCCGGTCAACATCAGCGGCGGAACCGCCGACCATGAGGCCGTATCCCTTTTCGAGGCCCCATATTCCGCCTGACACGCCGCAGTCGAGGTAACGGATGCCCTTTCGCGCCAGAAGTTCGGAATGGCGCAGGTCATCAGAAAAGCGGGAGTTGCCGCCGTCGATGACCAGATCCCCGCCGTCGAGCACTTCGGCGAGGTCGCTGATGACCGCTGCCGTGGTGGCCCCGCTGGGAACCATGACCCATACGATTCTGGGTGCAGGCAGTTCAGCAGCGAGTTCGGCAAGGGATCCGGCATCGCTGATTACGGGGTTCTTGTCGAACCCTGTCACCTGGATGCCGTTGTTCCTCAGCCGCTCGCGCATGCTGAAGCCCATCTTGCCCAGTCCAATGAGGCCAATGTGCATGTCGGTTCCTCTCTGCTGTCCACGAAGGTGGGCGGAAAGGCTCCCGAACTGCTCCGGTGGAAGCCTTACTGGTTAGGCAGCCGGACTGGCATCAGAAGGTACCGGTAATCCTCTTGGTCGTCACCGGTGAGTTCTTCCTGGGCGGAGATCACAGCAGGCTTCGGCGGGGTGGTGAAGGAGAAACGGACGTACTTGCTCGGGAAGGCGCCAAGGCCTTCGCTGAGGTAGTGCGGGTTGAAGGCGACTGTGATCTCGTCACCAATCAGTGAAGCTTCAAGTGCCTCGGATGCCTGGGCGTCCTCTCCCGTGCCGGCATCGAGGGTCACCTGGCCGTCAGTGAAGGCCAGCCGCACCGGAGTATTCCGTTCGGCAACGAGCGACACACGCCGCACCGCTTCAACCAGAGCGGATGTTTCCACGGTGGCGTGAATCGGGGTGTTGTCCGGGAAAAGGGAACGGATCTTCGGGTAGTCGCCGTCGACCAGCAGCGAGGTGGTGCGCCGGCCGCCGCTTTCGAAGCCGATCAGCTCGCTGTCCTCGGAAAGTGCAATGTTCAGGTCGCCTCCGCCGCCGAGGGTCTTGGCAACTTCGTTGAGGGTCTTCGCCTTGACCAGAGCACTCGTTGAAATACCGGGGGTTGCAGGCTTCCAGGGAAGCTCCCGCAGTGCCAGCCGGTAACGGTCAGTCGCAAGGAAGGTAATCAGGTCGTCTTCGATCTCCATGCGGACGCCCGTAAGGATCGGCAGGGTGTCATCGCGGCTCGCGGCAATGATGACCTGGGAGACGGCCTGGGCGAACGCGTCTCCGTCGACGACGCCGCTGACATCGGGCAGTACCGGGAGTTCCGGGTATTCCGAGACCGGCATGGTGGCCAGGTTGAAGCGGCTGTTGCGGCAGGTGAGAGTCACCTTCGACCCGTCGGTTTCGACGTCGACCGGAGCGGAAGGCAAGCTGCGGCAGATCTCGGCAAGGAGCCGTCCCGAGACAAGGATCGTGCCCTCTTCGGAGATGTCAGCAGGAATCTGGAGGCGTGCGGAGATCTCGTAGTCGAAGCTCGCGATGCTCAACGAACCTGACTCGGCCTTGATCAGCAGGCCGGAAAGGACAGGAACCGGCGGGCGGGGTGAGAGGGACCGTGCCGTCCAGGTAACCGCCTCGGCCAGGACATCCCGCTCAACTCTGAACTTCACTGCAGGGTGCCGCCTTTCACAACGTACTTATCAGTACTACTGAACTTTCATGAACGTGAGGGAGCATTGCGTGCGGCTGGGCCGCGCGGCTGTCCGCCTGGGAATCACCACAATACCCTGTGCCAGCTTACCTTCAGCGGTGCTTGGCTGCATGGGCCGCAAGAAGGGCATCCGGGAGCGATTGTGCTGTTGCCCAATGGGCACCTGCCAGGTTGAAAGAAGGGCTCGTTGGAACATCGGATGTCTGGGCTGGAAGGTCAGATGTTATTTGGTGGAACCCAAATTCTTAAGATTCGTAGTGTTAATAACCCTTGTGGATACTGTGGATAACTCGCTCTGCCGAGCCGGGTTGGCGGATTAAGGCTGTTGATAACTTGTGGACAGTCAGCCTACGCGCTGATGGACCCTGTTGGGAACTTTTTGACAGTTCCGCGTATCCACAGGCTGAACGCCCTAACGACGAGTTGTCCACCGAGTTATCCACACCCTTGTCCACACTTGTTAATTTCGAGCCCCTTCGGGGCCCTTACATCCGCGGAGGGACGGGGTTTTCTAGGCTTCACGCTGCTGCTGCTTGATGCGGTTTGTCAGTTCGGTGACCTGGTTATAGATGGCCCGGCGTTCCGCCATGAGTTCGCGGATCTTCCGGTCGGCGTGGATCACGGTGGTGTGGTCCCTGCCGCCGAGCTCCTGGCCGATCTTCGGCAGGGACATGTCAGTGAGCTCACGGCAGAGGTACATGGCGATCTGCCGGGCGGTCACCAGCGTCCGGGTCCGCGACTTGCTGCACAGTTCCTCGAGGCTGATCTGGAAATACGCCGCTGTCTGTCCGAGGATCGACGCTGCCGTGATTTCCTGGGCGCCGTCATCGGTGATCAGGTCCTTCAGCACGATTTCGGCCAGGCCGACGTCGACCTGCTGGCGGTTCAGGCTCGCAAAGGCGGTAACCCGGATGAGGGCACCCTCCAGTTCCCGGATGTTCGTGGAGATCTTCGAAGCGATGTATTCGAGGACGTCGTCCGGGGCGCTGAGCGAATCCCCGATGGCCTTCTTGCGGAGGATCGCAATGCGCGTTTCCAGTTCCGGCGGCTGGACGTCGGTGAGCAGGCCCCACTCGAAGCGGGAGCGCATCCGCTCTTCAAATCCCGAGAGCTGCTTCGGGGGCAGGTCAGAGGTGATCACAACCTGCTTGTTGTGGTTGTGCAGCGCATTGAAGGTATGGAAGAACTCCTCCTGCGTGGCGTCCTTATTGGCCAGGAACTGGATGTCATCGATCAGCAGGATGTCCACGTTCCGGTACAGCTGCTTAAAGCTGGCGCCTTCGTCGTAGCGGATCGAGTTGATGAAGTCGTTGGTGAATTCCTCGGAGTTCACGTAGCGCACGCGGATGCCGGTGTAGAGGTGCCGGGCATAGTGGCCGATGGCGTGCAGCAGGTGGGTCTTGCCCAGTCCGGAGTCCCCGTAGATGAACAGGGGGTTATAGGCCTTCGCCGGAGCTTCAGCCACGGCTACTGCTGCCGCGTGGGCAAACCGGTTCGATGAGCCGATGACGAACGTCTCAAAGACGTACTTCGGATTCAGCCGGCCGAATTCCTGTGACGTGCTGGGCGGCGTCGGGGACGGAGCACTCTCTCCTGTAGGTACCGGAGACGGGGCAGGCTCTTCGGGCTCGGGTTCCGGCTCGGCCTGGGCAACCGGCGTCAGATCCGCATCAATGACGAATGCGCATTGGATATCTGCCTGGAAAACCGTCTTGAGTACTTCATCCAGGATGTTCTTGAGTTGCGTCTGCAGTACTTCCCGGGTGAGTTCGTTGGGAACAGCGACCAGCAGAGTGGTTCCAATCAGTCCCTGCGCCTGTGCAAGGACCACGAAACCGCGCTGACGGGGAGAGACCCTGTCGTCGGTCTCCAGGGTTCGGATGACCTTGCGCCAGGAGCTGCCGACATCGTTGATTTCGTCCGTACCCACAAAAACCTCTCGTGACGCCGCATGGCGATCTAAGAAACCGGAAACCAGGCCTGGATTCCGGAGGATCATCCACAGAGTTATGCACACCCGTGGATAAAACACCCAGCGCCAAGCCTAGATCATCATTTCGGCTCTCGGTAGCTGGATTCCTGCGCCCCCGTGCCACTTGGGACATCACTCACAATGCCACGGCAGGACCGCGGCCAGGGCAGTTGTCCACAGGTGTGGGCAGTTCTGTACAAACAGGCCGTGGAAGCCCGGTTTGACTGGATTCAGGGTCTCACCTAACGTTGAGTAGTCCTTTGTGTCTGCTATCTGCACTCATTCAT